>JAAXWG010000002.1:0-262412 GCA_013350285.1 Candidatus Altimarinota bacterium
TAAAAAAACTTTCTTATAGATACTTTTTGTTTACTTTGATATCTATGAGTACCAAGATAAACTATGATAGTAGAAATATCTGATTAGCCTCCTAAGATGTGGGTTCAAATCCCACTAGCTCCACCAAATAGGATTAAATAAGGTTTCAAGACCAGGTTTTACCTGTAATTGAAGCCTTTTTTTGTTGTTTAAAAGTATGTTCGAAAACAATATTGATACAATTTTACCCTTTTGAACATAATTTCATTTTTTATAATACTCTTTCGCATTATTAAGCACATTTATAAAGATTTCTAGTTCTAGTATTTGATTTCTTTCTCATTCATCTAATGCTTCTATTTCTTTTCTTAAAAATTGAATTTTTCAATTATAACTATCAACTTCTTTTTGATATATCTCTCACTCTAATCACTCTTTTTTGAATTTCATATTATCTTTAATAAATTTGTTTCTTTGATTTTGTACTCTTGATATTTCAAGATTTTTTCTTGAGATTTTCTCTTTAGTTGTAAGATTTATTTTATCTAATTCTGTGTTGGTAAAACTTACATATTCATTAAATTCTTTTTCTCAAACTTTAAAATGTGATAAAGCATTTAAAACTTCTTTATCAATATCTTCTTGAGTTATTCTAGTTAAATAATATTTACTTTCTTTTCTTTTGCACTCATAAATTATTTGATTAGGACTAATTACATCTTTTAGTTCTAAATGGATTCATTTTTGAGCTTCTTTTTCTATTTTTTTTCTATGTCTTAATTTATTTGGAATATTAAAAGTCATTCAATATCAATCTTCGGTTAATATAAAATCAGTACTATAAACTTTTATATCATCATGTTCATCTTTAGTTACACTTTTATTAGCTACTTTAGGATTGTTATAATATCTATCTTGTAAAATTTGATATTGTTCTTCTGTTATAATTGCTTTATAATATGGATTTAATAGATTATCTCTTAAATCTGTAATTGTATCTCAATTTACTAACATTCAATAATAAAATTCATCTTTAAACATATTATTTAAAGAAGTCTTATTCATAGATCTAAACTCTTTTGTTTTTTTATAATATCTAGCATATCAATTAGCATTTAAAAACTCTAAAATATTTAATTCTGGTTCTCAATCTAATTTCATCATAAAAGCTTCCTTGATTAAAGGGAAGTTTCTTTCATCTGGTTCATGGTATCATTGCTCATTTATAAAATAACCGTGTTTATAAATTCAAATTCATTTTCACGATTTAACTTTATTTTGATTTCATCTAGCTATATCTTCTGCTAATTTATCACTATATTGTTTTGAGAAAACAAACCAAATTCATAACATCATTTTTCAAGCTGCATTATCTTGAAAATGAAAATTTGTATATTTTAAATCTAGTATAGTAAGTCATTTTTCTTTATTTTCTGGTAATTTATTTTTATCTACTAAATCAATAAGTTCTCAACCTTCTAGCATATTTCTTGCTTGTCTATCTGGGGAATAACTAATTATTCAATTTATTTGTCCTTTTTTTACTAGTTTAATAATATTTTTCCATTTTTCTCTAGCTCAAGGAATTTTTCAAGTTTTTTCTTCTTTTACTATAAAAAGATGTCTAGTGTCTTTAAAAATTCTGTTATTTAATATATCGGGTTCTTTATTTTCTTTATCAATTTCTCCTTCACTTTCAAACATAGAAAAATCTTTTGGTTTTTCTTTTATTTTTAATTTTTCTCTTTTAGCATAATCAACACAAGCCCTTATTTGGTCTGGTATGGATTGTTTTTGATTATCTGAAGTTTCATCAGATGATTTTCTACAATAAATAACATATTCAATGTTACTATCATTTTCATTATACATTTTGTTCAAACTGTAAGTAATATAGTTTAAGTTTATTATATCTATTTTGAACGAAAATACAATAAAAAAGAAGAAGAAAATTATTCATCTTCTTCTTCAATTTCTTCATCAATTTCTAGAAAAACTTTAGATAATTCATATAAAGCTTTTCAAATTGACTCGTTAGTACTTTGTACCATATTTCTACATTTCGTAGAGGTTCTACTTGTATTTCAAAGCGACTATTTCTACTTCTGTAAGAATCTCTTATATACGATAAGAGCAATGTTATTATAATAATTTTTAAAATAAATAAAGTTTTATGCTTTTGTAATTAAATTATATTATTATTTAAACTGTAAGCTATTTCAATATTCTCTCAATCATATTCAATAATAAAATCAACAAATTTTAAATATTTATTGTATTTTTCTTTTATTTTATCTGATTTTGGTAGTCATATTCAATAAAAAATATTTTTATATTGAAAATTTTTTAATAGTCTTTTTATTGATTCAATATAAAAATCATTATTTCTTAATTCATTAACCTTATAAAAATCTTTTAGATAAAATCTATCCTTATTCTCAAAAAATAAGACAATATCTCATTTTATAGCAACTATATCTGGGATAAAAGAATTTTTATTTTTTGAATCTCATTTATTATCAGAATGCAGAATATAACCAGTTCAACTTTGAGGAAAATCAAAACATACTATATGCCATTCATTTTTTTGTAGCCATTTTATTATATTCTTTGTAACTTTTTCTTCAGTAATTATGCATCTCTCCATAAAGCTCAATCATTAAATAAAATTCAGTCTGCAAAATAAGAATAAACTCTTATATGTTTAACTTTAGAAAAAGTAGATCAATACCTTACTTGCATATAATATCTAGAAATTTCTGAGTTTTTTAAATCAGTATAATTTTTATTTAGTATATTTTTATTTTCGCTAGCTTTTACAGCCATAGTAAAATCCTCTATAGAGGCTTTATTACTGTTTATAGATATGCTTTTATTTTCATTATTTATTATAACTTCTCACCAAGCTAGTATTAGATTATATTTTCTGTCTTCAAAAGTTTTTCATTCTCTACATAATAAATAATCAAGTGCTGCTAAAGCTCAAGGATAGGGGTCTCATCTAAATTTAGCATCTACTTGATAAATTATTGTTTCATTTCTACTTTTTAATAAATTTCATATTTTGTAATTACTATCTTCATAATTTGATAAATAATTTAAAAGATATTCCGTAGGTATTTTTTTTGTAGCTGTAATAGGTGATGAATCAATACTTCATCATTTTTCAATAAATTCTCTATTCATAATGCTACATCTATCAATAAATGTTCTTTTTGATAATAACTTTTCTCTTCAGTTAATTATTCAATCTAATTCTATACTTTGTATTATTTCATTTATTGAATTGAACATACTTATCATTTCTCAATCTGTTCATTCTGGACTTCAAGCATAGTCTATTCTTGTATCAAATTTTAATCATTTATTCATTAAATTTGGGGAACTAGATGCATCATTAGGAAATAATCTATAATCTGAAGGAAAATAATATAAAACAGCAGGAATTTTATATATTGACATCACATCGTTTAATGCCTTGAAAATCAAAGGGTTTATTTTATCCCATTTTGGTAAACTATCTTTTCTTGTAATTATAGCAGCTTCTGGATAAATATAGAATGCTGGTACATTATTTTCAACAGATGCAGCTAACCTTGCAAATCTTTGAAAAGCATTATGTCATGTTCAAGCTTCTGTTGAAACCTCTATTGAGAATATTGGTTCAGAATTAAATTCAACAATAATATCAGGTGCATCTAAATATAATATTTTTTTTATATGATCTGGTAAAGTATGAAAGTTAGCAGAATTATTTGCATCACTTTCATACATTTTTGATTTAGATATATTTTTTCAGTTCAGTATTGTATTATCTATTATATAGTCTGCAAAACTTTCAGTACTATACCATATTTTATATTTCATAGTAAAATTATTTAAAATATTTAAAAAGTGCTTTTGCTACAGCTTTTGCTAATAATGGGGGAACTGCATTTCCAGTTTGAACTCTTCATTGAACTATTCATCACATTACCTCAAAATTATCTGGAAAACTTTGTAGTCTACATCTCTCTCTTATAGTTAATCATCTATTATCTGATGGATGTCAAAACTGAAATTGTGGTCTAATTCATCAAGAAACTTGAGTGGGGCTTAATATATCCCAAGATAACCTAATTCTTTGTTTATATTTTTCATAGATAGGTTCTCAAGGTATAGTATTTTTTATTTTATCAATTGTATCTTGAGGGTGATTTGGAGCTTTATGATTAAGTAATATATTTCAATTATTTCTCATTGTTTTTTGATAATCAGAAAAGGCTTCTTTATTATATTTCATTTTTTCAGTTCCTGGTTCTAATTCAGGTAAATCTCAAATTGCATTTTTTATATTGACATATTCTTTATCTGTTCATGGTCAATGAGTTTTTATTATATCATCAAAGTTAAATTCTTCTCATAATTCTTTATCAACTCAAATAAAAATTAGTCTATTTCTTTTTTGAGGGACTCAGTAATCTGGTGCATAAAGCATCTTATGAACAACTTTATAATTTCATATGCTTTCAATTGATTTTGATATATCATCTACAAATTTTCAATTTGCGGTACTCTTCATTCATGAAACATTTTCTAATACTACTATTTTTGGTGATAGTTGTTTAATTAGCTTTACAAACTCTAAATAAAGAAAATTTCTTTTATCTAACTCATTTCTTTTTTTGTTATTCAATGAAAATCATTGACAAGGAACTCATCAAATTAAAACATCGATATTTTTTACTCAAGTAATTTTTTTGATATCCAAGGAGTTAACTTTTCTTATATCTCATAAGATAGAATATGAATTAGGATGATTCTTTTTAAATGTATCTATTGCTGGTTTTAATATATCAATTCATAATCATATTTCATATCAAGCCATTTCAAATCATAATGAAGTTCATCAACATCAACAAAAAGCTTCAAATACAATTGGTTTTTTTCAAGATATTTTTCATTTTTTAATTATAGGCTCTTCTTTATGGTAATAAGCACTTTCTTCTACCTCATTTTCAGATTTTTTAGTCATTTTAATTATTTAATAATAAATAAATCATTTGGCTTACATTTAAAAGCTTCTAACAGTTTTCAAATAGTATCAAAATTTATTGCTTTTGTTTTACCATTTTTCATACTCCATAAAGCTTGATAACTTATTCAAGTTTCTTTTTCAAGCCATCTTAAGTTTTTAGCTTTCTTTTCAAGTAAAGTAGTTATATTTAGCTTTGTATTCATATCTTATTATCATAAAATAATCATTTTTATTATATCTAGACTTGATAAAAAAGCAAAAAGAAAAATGAAGAACTTATCTTCATTTTTTTGTGATTGTTTTATGCTTTATTCATCATCATTATTAAGTTTTGTTAATTCTTTTACTTTGTATGTTTTAGTTTTATTTTTATATATTTTTGATGTTATTTCTGCATGAGCAAATTTTTGTTCTAAATCTACATATTTTGTATTTGATGAATCAAAATCTAAGTTTCATTCAATCATATAAGCTTCTCATTTTTTCTTTTTAATTTTGATTTCAGAATAATTTGGATCGTAAACCTTATCAATAAAACTTCATATATGATTTTTAATATTTTCATTTAAGGCTATGTCATTAAATCTAAAAGCTATAAATCAACTATTGTATCATCAAGAATTAAAAAGTAAATTAAATAAAGTATTTGTTATTATTTCTACATTTCAATTATAATAAACCAATACTAAGTCGATTTTTTCAAATAAACAAGCTGAAAAATATAATTCTTTTATGTGTTCTTGTTGTTTTAATGTTTTTGCTATTTTTATAAAAATTTCTTCATTTACCAATTCATAAAGCTTATAAAACATTAAAAAGTAAAATCAACTTATATATCAAACAGTAAAAGTTCAATCTTTATTATCTTCATAAAATCATCAAGTTCTTAAGCATACAATAAGAAATTTTTTTCTATCAAATCAATATTCTTCTAAATTTATTATAAATTTCTTATCAGAGTTAATTTCCATCAACCTTAATATAAGATTGTAATTTTTTTTATTTTTTTCTATATAATCCATCAATTTTACTTGTTCTGGAATATTGTATGATTTTTGCTCTGTTATCATATTTTATAATAATTATGTTTTATTGTGTCCAAAAATTAGTTGATTTTTGAACTTTATTTTTCTAAAATTATTATATGAATTTTAAGGGATTTTTCAACTAGGTTTTTTCATAGTTTTTTTGGACAAAAACTTTACACTTGATTTAACTTATAAGAGTTATATTTATTATAAACATTAGATTTTTTTAGCTTCATTTTTTCTGCAATATCTCTAAAAGTCATTCAGCTTTCTTTTAATTTTACAATCTTTAAAATATCTGTATCAACTTTAGGTCTTCATAAAGTCTTTCATTTTACTCTTGCTTTATGTATTCAAGCTCTAACTCTTTCTTGTATTATTGATTTTTCAAATTCTGAAAATGCTGAAATCATTGTAAATAAAACTTTACCAACTGGAGTAGATGTATCGATATTTTCGTTATATGAAATAAAATCAATTCATAAGTTATTGAATAACTCTAAAGAATTTATTAAATGTCTAGTTGAACGGCTAAATCTATCAAATCTAAAAACTAAAACTCAATCTATTTTTCTTTTTTGAGCATCTTCAATAAGCTTGTCTAATTCAGGTCTACTTTCCTTTCATCAAGATATTTTATCAACATATTCGTTATAGATAAAAAATCATCTTGCTTTTGCATATTCTCTTAATGGAATTAACTGAGTATCTAAATCTTGCTTGTCGGTTGTTGAAGTCCTTCAATATATAGCTATTCTTTTCATAAGTAAATATTAAAATATAATATCTAATTATTATAACAATTTTTGTTTTAAATACAAGTAATAATGGCTTGAAATAAAGAAAAAGCAAAGTTTTTAATTTTGCTTTTTCTTGTAATATTTATATGTTACTAAGTTTTTAATTTTCGTATATTTCACAATTTATTTTATAAGCATTTTTATCTTCAAAATCATAAGTTACAAAACATACGAAATTTGTTCTAATCATTGCTCAAAATCAATTTTGAGAATCAACATAAGATTCAAATTTATGTCTTTCTGCTGACGGAATATATTTTGCATAAGAACAAGATTGAAATTTTGCTGTACTTGGAGCTTTTAATTTTCTTTCTATTTCTAATTGAGAATATGAACAAGTTTCAACAAGTCTATCTTTTTCTAAAAACTCTCTTTTTTCTTTTTTATCAGCAAGTTCTTTTTGTAATATTTTTTCATCTTGTATTCTTTTTTCTTCAGCAATTTTTTCATTATTTATTTTTTCTAAATATTCTTTTGTAACTCTTTTAATTATATTTTTATATAAATCTGTTTCATCTCAAATTATACTTATATTATTTTCTCATAATTTTAAATCAATTGAATAATCAAAATGATTATTTTTTAATGGTATTTCATTTCAATTTATTCTAAGTACTTTAATATTTTCTACTGTTCAACTTAATGATAACTTATCTTCAACTATAATAGCTCAACTTGAAATTTTAGGTATCATATCAAGTTTTAAACTTGGAGAAGGAAAAAATATTGAAATTCAAATGGAAAAAACTATAAATATCAAAAATAATCATCATAAAGGCTTTATAACTTTTTTTGATATAAAACTAGCATCTTCTTTATTTTGAAGCTTAAAAGCTAAAATTACATCAATTAACCACCAGATTCAATATCATCAAACAGTAATAAGTTTTAATAATCAAAGTATGTATTTTCATTGATAAAATTTATCTAATCAAAATAATCATCAAAAAAGAGAAAAGTAAAAAAGAGTTCTTGGGTTTATATTTTTCATAATGAAAAAAGAGTAACAAAATAAAATTTTTATTACTCTTTAATTTGGATTTTATAATTGAGAGTAATAATTCTAAATATTGTTACCACACAAATAACCCTTAAGTATCCATTAAAGATAGATGAGGTGAATTACTACTCTCTTCTTATATTTAATGGAAGAATTTTTAAAAGTTATTTGTGTGGTGGATTTATACTATTTATTTTTTATAAAAAGTAAAGAAAAAAGCTTGATATATTTTAATAAATCAAGCTCTTGTAGTTGCTAAAAATAGCATTTTTATAAATGAATAACCTTAAATCATCTTATTTCTAATTCTGGTGTTATCTTATAAAATCTGTGACATTTTTTATAGTCTTTTTCCGAACAAAAAAAGACCACAATTTGGTCTTTTGCAAGATTAGACAATTTTTCAATTCAATACATAAAACTTTCATAAGAAATATCGTCATCCATTCATCAAAGAGTATCTCACATAAAAACATATTTACTTCAAAATAATTCTTGAAGTCTATTTTTATTATATTGAGGAACAAAACGAGAATAGGGTGAAGAACGAACATCAACTAAATAAGTAAATTCTACTGAATTTATTTCAAATAAAAATTCTTGAATAGTTCTCGTAGAGTGTCAAATACTATATATTACTTTCATTTTGGCTTTGTTAAGAGATAAATAAGTGATTTCATTATACTTATTTTATCTCAAAAGCAAAATGTTTTTTGGCTTAAAATCTGGGTTATTTAATCAGTTTTTCATAATAATTCTTTATCTATCAATCATAAAATATATGTAATTAAACTGTTAATTCATCAATTAAAAGTAATTAAATCATTATTTTTTTTATAAATAAAAAAATCTATATCTTTATCTATATCACTTTCTTTATGATTATAAATTGCTCTTTTTTTTGAAATATAAAACAATAAATGAATATGATTTAAATCAAAATTTGCTATATGCTTCCTTAATGATTCCTTTCATTTATCTATTTCTTGATTATTTTTATTTATTTGTTTTATAGTAATATATCACTCTTCATTACCTCCATTTATTTTGATATCTATATTTTTTTTATCAATAATATTAAAAAGAATAGTTAATAATATATTTAATATGGAGTACAAATCTGCAATAAAAGATGGGTGTTTTAAATAAAAATTTGGGGAAATATTTTTTATAATCAACATATCGTCCATTATATTATTTAATTTTAATTTTAATTTTGAAATTAAATCCGTTTTATTTTTTTCTAGATAAATATTTATATTTTCGTAATTTATATTTATTCAGAAAAGTGAAAAAAACTTAATTCAAATAATATTTTCTTTAAACTTAGATATGTTTTTATGTGTGTAAATTAAATCATACAATCATACTAAACCATTATCTTTTAAAACTAAGTCCAATGGTTTAGTTTTACTATTTAAAAAAGATCTAATAATTTTATTATTATTTCATTTTATTAAATCTATAATATATTTTTTAGTATTCTTATATTCTAAATCATAATATTTTGAATCTAAATCAATATAAAACTTTACTAATATTGAATCTGTTATGTAATAATGATACTTCTTAAAAATTTTTTGTAAAAATAAATTTTCAAATGATTTATTATACTTTTCTTGAAAATAATCTTCCATTATTTTTACTAAATATACAAAATTACTAGGGGAGATAACTAACAACAAATAATTTTTTTTTATTTTTTCGTGTTGTTTACTTCAATCTATATCTTCAAATAATATTTTAAAAAGATTTAATGCAAATGATTTTTGAACTTGTTTTTTTGCATTTTTTAAATTATGAATCCATTTAAAATATCTTTTCAATCATTTTATATCAATAATAGAAATATCTTTTTTTAAATATTCTAAAAAAACATTTTTTAATTTAGTTAATTCTAAAGTATCTTTATTTTTAATCTTCTCAAAATCAATTTCATTATATCTTTTATAATTTTCTGATAATGAAACTAAACTAGTCTTTTCTAAACTTAATGGTAAATTATTTTCTTGATATAAAAATTTTACTTTAGAATTAAAGATACTGTCTAAATTATCATTATTTGTAAAAAATATAAAATCATCATTATAACTAATATAATCAAGTCAAAATATTTCAGAAGCTCAATTTCTTTGCTTATATCAAGTGTAGTCTTTATCAATAAAAAAAATTAGCCATAAAAATAAATTAGCTAAAATATCAGAAGCAATTACTCACTGAGGCAATCACGATTTATTATATCAATTTACCTTATATAAAATATTTCAAAAAATGTATAAAAAATTATCTAAATTTTCAATTCAATATTTATTAAAAAAATATTTTAATTTTCATATTAAAATTTCATGGTTTATATTATCATAGAATCATTTTATATCAGTTTCAATATAGTATTTATATTTATCTAATAACTCAGCCTTTAAATCTTCAAATTTTATCCAATTTGAGTCATAATGTTGGTATTTTAAATTTAAAATATTAAAATCAGAATCTACATCGTAGCTTATACTTGAAAAATAACCAAAAAATTTTCAATCAATTAAAAAATTAGTTAAATTATGTTTATGAATTAAATGAAGTATAAATTTAAAAATTTTAGTTACATAAATTTCATATAGTAAAACATTATACAAATTTGTAATCCTAAATTTTCTTTCAGAAAAATTTAAGTTAGATTTAACATCATT
Source organism: Candidatus Altimarinota bacterium (assembly GCA_013350285.1). GTDB lineage: Bacteria > Patescibacteriota > Gracilibacteria > BD1-5 > UBA6164 > JAAXWG01. The sequence continues at coordinate 10,512 of JAAXWG010000002.1, forward strand.
TATTTCATATAAATAATCTGTATTACAATATTCAATTGCTTGTATAAAATTTTTTACTCATTCATCGTCTTTTAAAATTTCATCATTATTTAATATATGATAAAGTCTTTTAAAAAAATGATCATACACTAAATTTCAAATATTGTTTTTTCTAGAAAAGTAATAATATTTATCATCTCACTCAAAACTATATTTAAAAAGGACATCATTTAAATCAGATAATGTAATTTTATTATCTATATTCATAATATTTATTTATAACTAAACATATAAACCTTACAATTACTATTATTATAATTATTTTCTTTAAAATATCAATTTACTTTTTATATATGAAAAACTATAAATACATATCTTAGATTTTAAATTTTCTATCAAGTTTTTATTGATTTATTATTTTATAATTAAAATAAGTAGAATAATAAAGATTTTTACTTTTTTAAAAGTGTGGCATAAAAATACACCATTTTTAATACTTTTTACATAAAATAACTTTACACTTTATAGCTTCTCTAAACGAAGCTAAATTACTTTTTTATTACTTTGTCTAAAATGCGACACTTTTTAGCTTTTTTTTGAAAAAATGATACAAAATGCGACACTTTTAGGTTTTTCTAAAAGTGTAACATAAAAAGTTACATTTTTTAGTACTTTTTACATAAAATAACTTTACAATATGTAATAAGTCTAAATTTAGCAAACTTATTATTCTTATATTATATATAAAAGTTTACACTTTTGGACTTTTTTGAAAAAAATGATGCAAAATGTTACACTTTTGGAATTTTCTAAAAGTGTAAAGTAAAAACCTTACACTTTTAAGGTATTTCAAATAAAATAACTTTACAATATGTGATAAGTCTAAATTTAACAGAATAATTATTATTATAAATTTCAAATAGTTTACACTTTGTGATTTTTCTAAAATTATCTTATTAAAATCTTACATTATTTTATTATTTATATTATTACTATAATATCATTGTTCAATTATGGTTAGCTTATATAAAATAACATTAGTTTTAGCTTGTATACTTAATTTATAATTTAATTCAATAAGCTTCTTTTTGCTCTAAAGTTAATCTATTTGAAATTATTTCTTTTCATCACATCTCAGTAATATAAAATGCAATAAGTCCTTTAGCGAATCTAATAGGGCTTTTTTTAATGAATCAAAAAATGTGTTCGAAATTTTTCTTATCTGTCCACCAATCTATCCAATCTGGAAGTAATTCTGAATGAAATAAGTTCAGATATACATTTAGAATTTGAGATAGAATTTAACTTTAAGAAGTAAAATTTTATGACTAATAAGCAAAAAGATATTCATATTGAGATTACTAGATGAATATGACTAGATTTTTGAATTGATGAAAATTTTATAAAATCTAAGAAGAAAAAAATATTTTTAGATTTAACTGAAAATGAAGTTTGAAATGAAACTTTTGTAGAAAATTCTTCAATTATTGATTTTAATAAATCCTTTAAAATAGCTAATTGTAGAAATAAAAGCACTAGCACTGTTATTTCAAATATGGAAATTGAAATACAATGAATTCCTCTGAAAGATGAAAAGGACTTTTGAAGAAGATTAAATCATTTTTTTTAATAGAGCTAGAAAGAAGTAATTATAATATATATAATAAGAAAGAGATATAAAATATTGTTTTTATGTCTCTTTTTGTTTTTGAAAAATTATATTCCTACCAGAAGTAAAAGAACCTATTCATACTTTATGAATTAAGATAAGCTTTGAAGATAAGTCAGTTAAAGTAATTCCTATGTTTGATAAAGAAGTAAAAGAATACTTAGAGTTAGATGAAGTAACTGTCATAAATTAAAGCAAATAGCAATTATTCCTAGATTTTTTCTAGTATTTTAGTCATTCCAAAAGTGTAACATTTTTGTTGATTTTTTACTAAAAAAGCCTAAAAGTGTAACATTTTACATAAGCTACAGAAAAAGTAATTTTGCTCCGTTTAGAGAAACTATAAAGTGTAAAGTTTTTTTTCATAGAAAACCCCAAAAATGTTGCATTTTCTCGCTACACTTTTGAAAAATAAAAAAATAGAAATTATTTAGCTTTTAAAATCATTATTTATAAATAATCAAAATTTGATAGAAAAATTAAGTTTTAAAATATGTCTTTATAGTTTTTCATATATAAATAATACTTTAAAGTAAATTGATATTTTAAAGAAAATAATTATAATAATAGTAATTGTAAAGTTTATATGTTTAATAAAATTGTAAATGGATTCATCATTTAGTTCAGATAGTAATGAGTTTTTATCTATCTTTAAAGAGATTGATAATATAGCATTAGACAAAAATTGAGAAAAATCTTTAAAAATTTTTATGCTTCAAATAGATTCAAAAGACTTTGATTATTTAAGTTTAAAAGAAAAGCTATTAGACCCTATTCTTTGATATTCATTATCAAGAAAAACACTTAGTGAATATAAATGAGTATCTGTATCAGCGGTAAAAAAAGCTACATCTAAGATAAGAGATTATCTTTCAAATACTTGAGAGCTATGAGAATATTTACTTTATTGTTTTCTTGAAAGTGACTTACAAGCCCCTAAAATATTAAGTAAACTAGAACTTAAAACATCTCCTAACGATTATGTAAAATGAGCTGATTGAGTTCATTATAAAAAAATATGAGATGATTATGTTTTATTATTCGGAGAATCAAAAACAATTATAGAATTAAAAAGATGAATAGATAGTGCATTACTATCAATATATGATTTTAAAAATTGAATAAAAAGAAATAAAGACTGAAAAGAGACAGATAGAAATACTTCAAAATTTTGAATTTGATATGAAAAAGCTTTAATCTCAGATAATTTATGAAAAGAAACTTTTACAGAGGAAGAAGAAAAATTTTTTAAGTCTTTAATTTACCCTTCAAGAGAAAATAGTTGCAATGTAAATACTGGTTTTGCAATTTTTATTTGATTTGAGATGGATATAAGTAAATTTCAAGATTTATCAAATGTAGAATTTTCAAATAAATTAGAAGAAGTATTAAAAGAAAAAATAAACAAAAAGAAAGATTATATTTTAGAAGAAATAAAGACAAAAAATTTACAATGACATAATCTTTATTTTTATTTTTTACCATTTTCAAGATTAAATGAAACTCGTGAAGAAATTACAAAACATATAACAACTTAAAATATGATTAAAGAATGGGCTAAACAAGTTATAGAAGATGAATATTTTTTAGAACTTTTTAAAAAAGCTGAAGAATACTCTATAAGTAAACTATTTTGAACTAATAACATTGTATTTACAGAAAAAGAATACAATGATTTATTTCGTTTTTCAGATATTTTATCATTTTCAGATAAATCTGAAGATAAAAATTTATCTCTAAAAATTGTATCTTTACTATATGAAATAGAAGATTTTTTTAGTGCTTTTAAAATATATTCTGTATCTATTCTAACAAGATTATGAAACTTTCCATCAATAAAATTTATTGATAATGAATGAACTATAGAAAAAGAAATCCCATTTGATATTTTTATAAGTAAAAAATTTAAAGAAGAAAACCAAGTTTCTCCATTTTGAGATAAAGTATTTACCGACTCTCAATATAAAATTTATAAAGAGTTATTAAATCATAATAATTTTAGCTTTTCTTGACCAACCTCACTTTGAAAATCATTTTTAATAGAATCTTATATTTTTGAAATAGCTAAAGCAAAAAAAGAAAATATTGTTCTTATTGTTCCTACAAGAGCTTTAATAAATCAAGTATCTAATAAGTTGAAAACAGAATTTAAAGATAGATTAGAAAAATATAAGATTTTAACTCACCCAGTAGTGCCAGATTTACTATACAGCAAAGAAAACAATTTTATTTTCATATTTACACCAGAAAGATTTATAACATATCTATGAAATAAAAATAACCCTAAAATTTCTTATCTATTTGTTGATGAAGCACATAAAGTAATATCGGAAAATGATTCTCGTTCTCCTTTGTACTATCATGCACTTTATCAAGCACAAAAAAAATGAATAAACTTATTTTTTGCATCTCCAAATTTACCAAATCCAGATATATTTTTAAAAGTATTTTGAGCTAGTCCAGAAGATAATTTAACAGTTACTGAAACAACAGTAACTCAAAATAGATATTTTATAGACTTAGTACAAAGAAATATTACATATTATTCAGATTTATGAAATGAATATAATATTGAAAATAATAGTATATTTTTAAAAAGCACATTTGAGATAATTCGTGAGTTATGAAATAATACTAAAAATATAATTTATTGTAATACAGTTCAAAATACTATAAATTATTCATTGAAATTTTCCAAACTTTTAAATGATGTTTCAGATGAAGAAAAACTAATTCAAATAAATAAACTTATAGATTTAATAAAAAAAGAATTACACGAATATTATTATTTAATTCCTTGTTTAAAAAAGTGAATTTGATTTCATTTTTGAGCAATTCCTCAAAGAATTAGAAATATGATAGAACAATTATTTCAAGATAAAGCTATAAGTTATATTTTTACAACTTCAACATTATTAGAATGAATAAATCTTCCAGCAAAAAACATTTTTATTTTAAATAATAAAATTTGATTAAATAAATTTAAAAGTATAGATTTTTGGAATTTAGCTTGAAGAGCTTGAAGGTTAACAAAAGAGTTATCTTGAAATATAATTTGTATTAGAGAAGATATAAATGAATGGGTTAAAGATTATACTAGTAAAGCTGTAGATCATGATATTATAAAAAATAAAAAAATAGAAAAATTAGAATCACAAGTTATAAAGTGATGAAATAATTTTTATAAAAATATTAACAACTCGATTTCTTGAGAAAATTTTACAAAAAAAGACTTTTCTTCTACAGAAAAAGAAATATGGGACCACTATTGAAATATATTACTATATCATCATAAAAAGTGATTTGATAGTAATTTAATTACAAACTATACTAAAAAACTAAAAGATAATTCTAAACTTGAAAAAATAGCGAAAGAAGTATCGGTTCCAGATGATTTACTCTTAATATCTTCAAATATAAAAGTAAAATATCAAAATAATATTTATAAAAATAATGAACAAACCTACGAAGCATTTCCAAATGAAATAAGTTATGATAATTGTAAAATGTTACTAAAAAAATTATATAAAGATTATAACTTTAAAGAAGAAGAAAGTTGTTGAAAAAAAGCAATGTTTCCAGATTATATTTCTCACGACAAGAAAATTGAATATTATGCTACAATTATGGAAAAATGGTTAAATTCAGCATCATTAAAAAAAATTATATCTAGTACCATTAAATATAAGCAAGAAAAAGATTGACTTATTTATATAAACCAAATATTTGAAACTTTTGATAAGAATAACCCTATTCATATAAATCAAATAATAAATGATTTAATGAATGATATTGACTATGTTTTGAGATATAAATTAGAAAAATATTTTAATAATTATTATCTTATTTTAGTTGAAAAATTATGAGAAAATAATGCTGGAAGTAATTGGGCTGAATTTTTAGAATATGGTACAAATAATAAGAAAATGATTGAATTACAGAATTTAGGAATAGAAAGACATTTGGCTAAATATTTATTAGATAATTTTCAAGATTATATTAAATATGATGATTTTGAAAAATTAACATCATTTGAATATGAAAAAATTTTAGAAAAAATAAATATAAAAGATATTGAACATGAAGAATTCCAAAATTTCATAAATAGCTTCATAGATTAGTTTTTATCTTAAATAAGCCAAAAAACATTTTGTTTTTGAGATTAAATAAGTATAATAAAATCACTTATTTATCTCTTATCAAAGCCAAAATGAAAGTAATTTATAGTATAGGTCATTCAACAAGAACAATTGAAGAATTTTTATTTGAAATAAATTCTGTAGAATTTGCTTATTTAATCGATGTTCGTTCAAAGCCTTACTCTCGTTTTGTTCCTCAATATAATAAAAATAGACTTCAAGAATTATTTTGAAGTAAATATATTTTTATGTGAGATACTCTTTGATGAATGGATGATGATATAACTTTTGATATTTTTATGTATTGAATTGAAAAATTGTCTAATATTGCAAAAGACCATATTGTGGTCTTTTTTTGTTCTGAAAAAGATTATAAAAAATGCCACAGATTTTATAAGATAACACCAGAATTAGAAATAAGATGATTTAAGGTCATTCATTTATAAAAATGCTATTTTTAGCAACTATAAGAGCTTGATTTATTAAAATATATCAAGTTTTTTTCTTTACTTTTTATAAAAAATAAATAGTATAAATCTACCACACAAATAACTTTTAAAAATTTTTCCATTAAATATAAGAAGAGAGTAGTAATTCACCTCATCTATCTTTAATGGATACTTAAGGGTTATTTGTGTGGTAACAATATTTAGAATTATTACTCTCAATTATAAAATCCAAATTAAAGAGTAATAAAAATTTTATTTTGTTACTCTTTTTTCATTATGAAAAATATAAACCCAAGAACTCTTTTTTACTTTTCTCTTTTTTGATGATTATTTTGATTAGATAAATTTTATCAATGAAAATACATACTTTGATTATTAAAACTTATTACTGTTTGATGATATTGAATCTGGTGGTTAATTGATGTAATTTTAGCTTTTAAGCTTCAAAATAAAGAAGATGCTAGTTTTATATCAAAAAAAGTTATAAAGCCTTTATGATGATTATTTTTGATATTTATAGTTTTTTCCATTTGAATTTCAATATTTTTTCCTTCTCCAAGTTTAAAACTTGATATGATACCTAAAATTTCAAGTTGAGCTATTATAGTTGAAGATAAGTTATCATTAAGTTGAACAGTAGAAAATATTAAAGTACTTAGAATAAATTGAAATGAAATACCATTAAAAAATAATCATTTTGATTATTCAATTGATTTAAAATTATGAGAAAATAATATAAGTATAATTTGAGATGAAACAGATTTATATAAAAATATGATTAAAAGAGTTACAAAAGAAGAGTTAGAAAAAATAAATAATGAAAAAATTGCTGAAGAAAAAAGAATACAAGATGAAAAATTATTACAAAAAGAACTTGCTGAAAAGAAAGAAAAAAGAGAATTTTTAGAAAAAGATAGGCTTGTTGAAAGTTGTTCATATTCTCAATTAGAAATAAAAGACAAATTAAAAGCTCCAAGTACAGCAAAATTTCAATCTTGTTCTTATGCAAAATATATTCCGTCAACAGAAAGGCATAAATTTGAATCTTATGTAGATTCTCAAAATTGATTTTGAACAATGATTAGAACAAACTTTGTATGTTTTGTAACTTATGATTTTGAAGATAAAAATGCTTATAAAATAAATTGTGAAATATACGAAAATTAAAATTTTAATAACATATAAATATTACAATAAAAAGCAAAATTAAAAACTTTGCTTTTTATTTATTTTAAGCCGTTTTTACTTGTATTTAAAACAAAAATTGTTATAATAAATAGATATTATATTTTAATATTTACTTATGAAAAAGATAGCAATTTACTGAAGGACTTCAACAGTCGACAAGCAGGATTTAGATACTCAGTTAATTCCATTAAGAGAATTTGCAAAAGCAAGATGATTTTTTATTTATAATGAATATGTTGATAAAATCTCTTGATGAAAAGAAAATAGACCAGAGTTAGATAAACTTATGGAAGATGCTCAAAAAAGAAAAATAGACTGAGTTTTAGTTTTTAGATTTGATAGATTCAGTCGTTCGACTAAACATTTAATAAATACACTTGAATTATTCAATAACTTATGAATTGACTTTATTTCATATAATGAAAATATCGATACATCTACTCCAGTTGGTAAAGTTTTATTTACAATGATTTCAGCATTTTCAGAATTTGAAAAATCAATTATACAAGAAAGAGTTAGAGCTTGAATACATAAAGCAAGAATAAAATGAAAAACTTTATGAAGACCTAAAGTTGATACAGATATTTTAAAGATTGTAAAATTAAAAGAAAGCTGAATGACTTTTAGAGATATAGCAGAAAAAATGAAGCTAAAAAAATCTAATGTTTATAATAAATACAACTCATACAAGTTAAATCAAGTGTAAAGTTTTTGTCCAAAAAAACTATGAAAAACCCGAGTTGAAAATTCCTTTAAAATTCATATAATAATTTTAGAAAAATAAAGTTCATAAATCAACTAATTTTTGGACAAATAAAATATATTGAAATGTAAATAATATGGAAAATGATATAAATGATTTTGATGATATTTTCTTAGAAGAAGATAATATTATATTAAAGAAAAAATTAAAAGTTGCTTGTTATATAAGAGTTAGTACCGTAGAGCAAACAGAAATGTATTGAGATGAGTTGCAATTAGAGAGAATAAAAAAATATTTAGAAGCTAGAAAAGATGATTTAGAATTTGCTTGAGAAGAGTTAAATTTTGATGATCCATTTGTTTTTTATGATTGATGAGTTAGTTGAGCAGATAAAATAGAATCAAGAGAAGAGTTAACAAGGTTATTTCACACATTAGACTATTCTTGAAAAGAAAATAAACCCTTTGATATTGTTATAGTTTTTAAAATAGATAGATTTGCAAGAGATTTAAAAGTTTTACTTGAAATATCAGATAGATTAAAAGAATTTTGAGTTTGATTTGTTTCAACACAAGAATCAATTGATACATCAACTCCTTTTTGAAATGCTATGTTATGAATTTTATGAGTTTTTGCAGAATTAGAAAGAGAAATGATTAAAGAAAGAACTATGCTTTGAATGATTGAAAGTTTTAAAGATTGAAAAGCAAAAAAAGTTCCATATTGATATAGAAAAGATGCAAATTGAAGACCTATGATATATGAAAGTGAGGCAATAATTATTAGAGAAATATTTGATAAAATAATTCTGTGAAGTACTATACCAGAAATTATTAGAGATTTAGTAAAAAGAAAAATACCAATTCCAACGGCTAGTGGTTCTGATACTTCTCATTTATCAAGAATGAAAGACTCATATAAGTGGGAAGATAAAACTATTAGATGAATATTAGAAAATGAATTTTATATTTGAAAACTTTATTATAATAAATCAAGAAAAATAAAAGATGAAAAATGAAAGAAAAAAACAGTTCATTTAGATAAGTCAAAATGGAAACTTTCACCAGTATTTCATAGTCCTTTAATTTTAGAAGATGATTTTAAAAAAGTTCAAGAGATGATTTGACTAAAAAAATGAAATTTTCATAGGTCAGAGAAAAATTATATTTTAAGTTGATTATTAAAATGTTGATATTGTGAACAACATAGACCATGAGGTTCAATTTGATGGAGTTGAACTTGATGAGCTGGTAAATATTCTTATTATCATTGTAATTGAAAGAAATCAAGAAATTCTATAAATGGGTATTTATGTAAATGTTCACAATTAGATAAAAATGAACTTGAAGAATTAGTAATAAATGAAATAAAATCAATATTTAATAATTTAGATGTACTTAATTCTTATATAAATAAAAAAAATAATTTACCAAATATATTAAAAAGAAAAGAAAATGATTTAAGTAAGTTAAACGATGAAGTAAAAAAGGCAGAAAATATTTTGGAAAATATTAAAATTTGAGCTTTTACCTTATGACTTTATAGCTGAGAAGAATTTAAACTAAAATATGAAGACCAAAAGAATAAAGTAGATGAAGTTAAAAATAAATTAAGAGTTTTAGAGAAAAGTTTTGATAAAATTTTCAATTCTGATAAATATCAAAAATGATTAAAAATTTTAAAAACTATTGTTCAAGAAGATTTAAATATTTTGTTTAAAGATAAAGAAAAAATTTGAAACTTTTTAGAATTTATAATCGAAGATATTGTGTTATATTCAAGAGATAGGCTAGATACTGATGTAATCAGATGACAAAAGCCAGACTGACAACAAATCCCTTATAAAATGAAAATAAAATTTAAATTACCTCAAGAATTTTTAAAAGAATACATTAAGTTTAGTATTAAATGAGTTTAAATATGAAAAAATGAGAAATTGATTTTTGATTACTAGATAAAAAAGTTGAGGATTTTATCAATTCTAATTTTGATATTAAAGATATTGAAAAAAACTTTAAAAAGAGTATTAAAAAGAAAGACTTAATAGACATAATTGAAACTTTAGAAAAAAATAGACTTTATAATTGAATAGAAGAAGATTGATTTTCTAAAAGATTAGATATTAGATGGTGAAAGTTATTCAATAAAATTAGTTATATTATAGATTTTTCATTTTATAGTATTTATGAATGACAACAATTTATTGATAGGAGTAATGTTAGAAATCATGTTTTACTTAAACTACATTCAAAACAAATTTTACTTGCAAAAGAAATACTTATTTTATTGAGAAATTGATATTGAGAATGAGCAAATGCTAGGTGGAGAAGTTTATATGAAAATGTAGTTATTACTTTATTTATATCTAATAATTGAAATGAATTAGCTAAAAGATTTTTAGAACATAAAAATATTTTTAATTATAAAGAATCTTTAAAATATAAAGATAGTTATAAAAAGTTAAAACACAGATGATATTGAAAAGATAATTTTAAAGAATTAGAAGAAGAAAAAGAAAGATTATTAAAGAAATATTGAAAAAGCTTTTTTTGAGATTATTGATGGATTACAGATGATATTTTAAAAAATAAAAACTTTACAGAAATTGAAAAAATTGTAGATATGGCACATTTTAAACCTTATTTCAGTTTATCATCTAGGTCTATTCACTCTTCATCAAAGTCGTTTGATAATTTATGAAAAAGAAATGATGATTTAAATTTAATTTGACCTAGTAATATATGACTAATAGACCCAATTCAAAATACTACTATGTTTTTAATGAAATGAGCTACTTTTATTTTAATAGATTTTATTAAACAATTAGACGATAAAGATATTAAAAATAAAATAATTTTATTGTATTTTACAAAAATCTTAATTTGACTTGATATAAGTACTTGAAAAGAAGCAATAAAAGTTCAAGATGAAATTGATAGAGATGAAATACTTCTTAATGAATTTGAAAATGAAAAATAATTATTTAGATTCTAATATAATTTTTGAAAATAAATTTTCTCAAGAAATTCTTATATTAGCACAAAATATTGTGATAAAAGATAAGTTAGATTTAAAAGATAATTTCATAATGGAAGTATTCAAGTATTTTTGTGAAATTAGTGAAAAATTTGATGATATAAATTATTCATATTTACATATATTGAATTATCCAAATAATAAAACATATAGAAAAATTTTTCCAATTAAAAAATATAATTCGTATCACACAGAAGTATATCTTATTAAAATTATAGCTTTATTTGATAGATTTTTACATCTTATAAATTTATTATATGATTTAAAATTAAATTGATTAAATTTAAAAATAGATAACATTAAGAAATCTAATAAAATTGGAGACAATATTTTATTAACTTTAGAAAATTTTAATAATAAAATCACAGAATTAAGAAAATCACAAAATTATATAAAACACGAATGAACTTTAGATATAGTAGAATTACAAAAAATAAGTACCTATGAATTTTTATTAAGTCATGGTAAGGATTTAGATGAAGAAACAAAAAGAGCTATGAATTTATTTATTAAATTAGAATTTAAAAAATATAAAAGAGGTCATAGAGATAAACTTTTAGCAAATACTAAGTGAATAGCTGAATTTATAAATAATATTTTATGAGAATTATGTCCAATTTTTACAAATAAAATAAATGAATTTAAATAATATTTTATCATTGAATTATAAAAAAAAATTATTATAATAGAGTATATGTTATTTTATAACAAAAATTATGGAGTTAATAGATATAATAACCCTTATTAAAAGGGAAAACTTAATTACTTCCACTTTGGATAACTCCACCAAATAAAAATAACTGAATCAAACTTTTATTATTTAGAAATAGAGGTTACGATTAAAAGATAAAAAATAGCTTAGGTTTAACTTAAGTTATTTTTTATATGTTTAAACTAATTTACTTTATTCTAATATTTATTATATTATAAGTAATTTTAATTAGTAATATTTAGTGTAATGTATCTTTCAAACATAAAAGGTTGAGGAAATAATATGAGATTTATTTAAAAAACATGGATAAAACTTATTACAACACCAAAAAACATTTAATTATTAATGAAAACGATGAAATATTAGAAAAGATTTCATATTTTCAGTTTGCTCAAAAAATAATAAATATTAACTTTAATAATTGAAATAAAGTTTATCCATATAAATCTAGTTCTATAACTATTTTAAAAGATCCAGAAAATATAGATATAAATAGTAATTTATTTTATTTTGAAAAAACATTATTATTCAATATTAAAGAGGTTTTATCTTTTTGAAATAAATATTATAGAGTATTTTTAAAAGAAGGTTGAGTTATTACTAGTAATAAAATAAAAGTTGTTGAAAATCTAATGAAAAATGAGAAAGTTTCATCCATTATAGATTACTTGAAATTAGTTCTAAACAATATAAAAAATGATGAGATTACAGTATATTTAAAAAGAGAATATGAAAAGTTAGATACTATATTACCTGATAGTGTTTTATGAGATTTTCTTTTTAGAAAGTTTATAAATAAATCTAATTTTTTAAAACCTAAAGAATTAATTTATCCTTTTAATTTCAATCTCAGTCAAAAGAAAGCACTAGAAAGTATATTTGATTCAAACATATCAGTTATTGAATGACCTCCTTGAACTTGAAAAACTCAAACAATTTTAAATATAATTGCAAATCTAGCAATAATGCAAGATAAAACTATTGCTATTGTCTCAAACAATAATTCTGCAATAGCAAATGTTAAAGAAAAGCTAGAAAAAGAGTGATATGATTTTTTTATTGCAATGTTATGAAATAAGGAAAATAAAGATTACTTTTTTTCTCATATTCCTGAAGTAAAAGAATTTAAAGTAGATAAAATCTGAAATTATACTTCAAAATTAGAAGAAATTTCTAATTTAATGAATACTGATAATGAAAAACATAGATTAGAATTAGAATTATCAGATTATGTTCTAGAACAAGAACATTTTGAAAATTACTTTAATAAACAAGAAATAAAAGAAATTTTCAAGTTACCACTTTGGGCAAAAAATTCTGATAAAATAATGAATTTTTTAGTATTAAATTCTGAAAAATCTAAACAATGAAAAAATAAATGATGGTTTTATAAAATAGAGCTATTTATAAAATTTTGATTTACTGAATTTAAAAAGTTGGATACAAGCGAAATAGATTTGATATTATCATATCAAAGAAAATTTTATGAATTAAAAATATGAGAATTAAAAGATTTAATATTTGAATTAGATAAGAAACTTAATGATAATAAATATGATAAATTAGTTTCTGAATATACCAAATACTCTAAAATATTTTTTGAGAATAAATTAAATTCAAAATTTAAAAAAAATAAGGATGTTTCTTTTACTCAAAAAGATTATTTAAAAAGATCTTCAAACTTTAGAGATAGATTTCCTGTAATTTTAAGTTCAACTTATACATTATTGAATTCCATACCAAAATGATTTTTGTTAGATTATGTTATAGTTGATGAATCTTCTCAAGTAGATCTTATTACATGAATGCTTATATTTTCATGTTGTAAAAATATTATAATAGTTTGAGATAGAAAACAACTTACCCATATCGCTAATTGAGAAATGGTTCATGCAAATATTGATGAGGATTTTGATTATTATAAGCATAATATTTTATCATCTGTTTTAAGTATTTATGAAGATAATATTCCAGTAACATTATTAAAAGAACATTATAGATGTCATCCAAAAATAATTAATTTTTGTAATCAAAAATATTATAATTGAGAACTTATTATTTATACTTCTGAGTGAGATAATAAAAATCCACTTGTTATTTATCGTAGTCCAGAATGAAATCATATGAGAAGTATAACTCAGTGAGAGAGTACATGAAAATATAATCAAAGAGAAATTGATATTATTCAGGATATTTTTAATAATAAAAGAGAGAACATTACTGAAAAAGATGATATATGAATTATAACTCCTTTTAGAAAACAAGTAGAAAAACTAAATAGTGTATTTTGAAAAACAATAGATATTGATACTGTTCATAAATTTCAATGAAGAGAAAAAGATATTATTATTTTTTCTACAGTACTAGATAATTCAAAGGATTGAAATTTAACTCTTAAATTTGCAGATCAAGCTAATTTAATAAATGTTACAGTTTCTAGAGCTAAAAATAAATTAATAGTAGTAACGGATCATGAATTATTCTTTAAAAAATGAAGAGAAATTAAGGATTTAGTAAAATATGTTGAATATAGCTCATTAGATGAAACTATTATAAATAGTGAAATAGTTTGAGTTTTTGATTTATTATATAAAAATTACTCTGATAAAATATCTATCAATAAAAATAATTTAGAAAAAGTTTCTAGATATGATTCTGAAAATATAGGAAATACTTTAATTAAGGAAATATTAACAAGTGATGAAGAATTTTCTAATTTACATTTTAGTAGAGAATATTATCTAAAAAATCTTGTAAATGACACAAGTAAATTGAATGATATTGAAAAGAAGTTTATAAATAATAATTCAAGAGTAGATTTTCTTATCTATCAGAAATTTTGAAAAACTCCTTTACTTGTTATTGAAGTAGATTGAGTTTCATTTCATGAAAATAATTTAGATCAAATAGAAAGAGATAAAAAGAAAAATAGTATCCTAGAAAAGTATAATATTCCATATCTTAGACTATCTACCAATTGAAGTTGAGATAAAGAAAAAATTATAGAAAAATTAAAGCTATTAATCTAGTTTAATAGCTTTTTTATTATTTTCCCTTTGAATTCAATACAATATTAAAAATCCTAACAATAGTATCTCTATAGATTGGTTTATCTCAAAAAATCTCTATAACTTTTCTTTCTTTTTCTTTTTTTCTCATACTTCTTAAATGAATGTAAAAATTTTGATAAATCAGAATTTGAGAATTTTAAATCTTTATTTTGATTTAATAAATAGTTTTTAATTTTTCAAACTCTTCTCTAATTCTTCAAGACAATCAAGACATACTAAATATAACGATTTAGACCACAACACTCAGGTTTTCCCTCCATTTTTCGCTAAAGCTTTGATGAGAAAATGGGATAAAATGCAATATAGAAGCATAATAGTTTATTCTTCTAATATCAACATTGATTCTTAGTTATATTTTTGTACTAATAAACTATTTAATAAATCATACAATTTTTTTATTGACAATTACAAAATACTATTATAATATAAATTATTATTTTTGTAAGTTTCATACTTTATGACACTTTCCAAGCCTTCTTATGATGCCTGTGTATTCTGATGGAACCTAAATGATGAAAAAAGTAGTAAACATTTTTCGGATCTTTATCCTAGGTGAGTTTTTGAGTGATTTAATCTTCGTGGTATATCAAGATGAAAATCAGCAAATGGTATTCCGGAAAACCTTGTAATTCTAACAACTACTCTTCGAGTAATTGCAAAACAAGTAAGACATATTACCGATAATCCAGATATCACTCTATTATCTCTTGCTGGACTAATGAAACCAAAAATTATATGAAAAGATATTCCTATTAAATGTCCTGATAATATAATAAATATGCATTTTCTGTTTTGAGCATGAGCAGAAAAAGATTTAAAAATTGCTCTTTCTACAAATGGAAGAAATATTGAGGATCTCCCACCATCAATACAACAAATCATTAAAAAGGTACGAAACTTATGAATGGAAATAATTGAAACAAATCCAGAGGAACACGATGAAAAAATGGCTTATGTACAATGACTTCCTCATCGTATTCTAGCTGTACTTTCTGCTGTGGGAGAAATATTACCTCCTGAAGTAGAAAATCCATGGAAAAATAATGTTCCTGTCTCTACTTGTGTAGATATGATTTTGAGAAATAAATATATGCAAGAGGTGACAGAATCTTTTTTATCTCATTTTAAAAGTAATTGAAAAAATATATCTGTAGCATGGAAGTCTATTTTTACAGAAGATATTATGCAAAATTTGGAACAATGGAAAACTCCAAATTTTAGACGAGTTGATAAATTTTTGAGAGAAAACGAAATTATTATTGACTCTAACGAAGCATCAAAAGTATTTTACAGGGTCTTTACTTGAGAAAATCCAAACAAGCTTACAAAAATTATTATGAAAGCAAGAAAAATTAAAGATAAGTAGATTTTTTTTGATTATTATAATCTTATTTTACTAAATAATTTAAAAAAATGAAATTTGAAAATTTTGCACTCTCTTGATTTATGGGAGCAGGGAAGACCAAAGTCTGAAAATGATTAGCAGAAAAATTATGAGGAGATTTTAATGATAGTGATACCTATATCTCTGATAATTGATTAACAAATGGTATAGCAATAGGAGATTTTATTACAACAAATTGAATAGATATATTTAGAAAAATTGAAACTCAGGCTATACAAGAAATATTATGAGTAAATCCAAAAGTTTTAGCTCTTTGATGATGAGCCATTACAATAGCTCAAAATGTTCAAATGCTAAGAGAAGCTCATTATGGAATAATTTATCTTGAATGTAATTTTGATACTTTAGCAGAAAGAATACTGAAAGCAGAAAGAGAATGAAAAAACAATAGAAAACCTTTTAATGAAAGCGACTTTAGAAAATTATATGAATCAAGACAAAAAATCTATAAGGGAACTGCAAATTTCATAATACAAAATAATATCTGAACCGCTCAAGATGCAGTAAACTTGATATTAGAAGCTATAAAATAAAAAAAATCCCTCTAGTTCTAGAGGGATTTTTTATTAATAACGAACCATATGTGGAACAAAAACTTCTTCATCATCTTGATGCACACTAAGATCTTCTAGTTGAAGTTTGAGTGTCAAAGTGTAATCTTCTCAATACACTTTATGCACGGTATGAAGAAGTGCTTGGATATCTTTTGACTTATGAAGTTCATTCATAGCATATCTTTTATTAACTACGAGAGTAATATCTTTTTCTTCATCATCTTTTACTATTTTAGAAAGATGATTTTCTAGTACTTCTTTTATTTCTTTCGGAGAAACATTTTCCAAAAACATTTCAATACTTTTTTCCATAATCTTAAATTTTTAAAAAAATAAATAACTTATTTTCCAGAGAAAAATGTGCAAACGATTATACTCCTTTTTTCTTATTTTGAAAAAAGTATTTTGAAAAATCATTTTTTACAATAAAAAACTAGAGATGATATATCATCTCTAGTTTTTTATAACTTTTATACTATCACAAATAAACCATTAAACTTGGAGAAGTTGTATTGCTATAATAGCAGATGTTGCTAAAACAAGAGACCAATGAATTACTTGTGACATTTCTGTTCTAAAGGCATGAGCAAGTGTTCCTATTTCTATTTTTGCCATATTTATATAGTTATAAAATAATAAAGTAAATATATTTTACTATATAAATTTTTTGGTGTCAAATTTTGAAAGGATATTTTTTTATAAAAAACAAATAACTTGCTTTTTATTATATTAATTTTATAATATATATAATATATTACAAAACTAAATATGAATTGAAAAGATAAAGAAATCCAAATAGGGCATCAAAATACTGGAATGGGAATAAATTATGAAACTAAATTATTTCATTCCCTTTATTGAAGTGTCGCTTTTTTCCTCGCAAAATATAACGACTATATTATGGAAATTTCTAACATAAAAAAATCTATCAATCCTATTTTAGAAAGATGATGAGATATTATAGGGTTCAATGAAGTATTATGAAAAGAACAATGTTATATTGTACAAGAGGAGTTAGAAAAAAGAGGATATACAGTTTTTTGTGAAATATCTACAGAAATGTGGAGTCAAAATAATAAAGAAAATAATCCTTCTAATATAGTTTGAATAAAAGATAGAAATGCACAAATTATCAAAAAAACTGAAATAAAAAATAAAAGAAAAGTAGAATGAATTCTTATTTCTCTTGCTTATATGTTACAAACTATGAAAAAATGACAAGAAGGAATTCAGGAGTGAATAAATCTTTATAAAAGACTATCAAAATGAATACTTGATTGACAAATTACAAGTTTTGATTTATGAGATTTTATTTTTTCCTATACTCATTTTCACTCTGATAATCCAAATTTACTCTCCTATTTTACAGATCATCTACAAAATAAAAATCCACATATAATAGTATGAGACTTCAATATGGGAAACTTAGAAAAACTCTTACAAACATATCCTTTTTTATGAAAGGATTATCAAGATTTAAGTCCTAAAGAAAGAACCTTTCCATATTCCAAATGATTAGAAATATTTTCAAATCTTTTTCTAAAAATTCCAGATAAGATAATTGGAAGAGGAGTAACACAAAATTCTATAGAAATTATTCTATGACCTTCTGATCATGCTTGAATTATAACAAAATTAACAATTGATTAATTACTTTTCAATAACTTCTCAATTAAAGCAAAGTTTTTAATTAAAAAATTCTCTAAAATATAAAATTTATTATTGGGAAAATTATCTAATTTTACCCATACCCATTCATAAAATTCATCAAAAATACTAATATCTATATCTCAAGATAAATAATCTGCAAATATAAAAATCGTCACATAGTGTTTATCTTTTGTAACATCATTTCCTATTCAAAGAAATTTCAAATTTTTAATATCTACATTAAATTCTTCTTTGGTTTCTCTTATTGCACAATCCTCTATAGATTCTCAAAACTCTAATAATCATCAAGGTAAACACCATTTTCAATCTCAATGAGTAGACTTCCTTTTTCATAATAATATTTTTCAATTATTTCTGACAAAAACTGCTGTTCAAATGATAGGAATATTATTTATATTTAATTTTTTATTAGATTCTGACATAATGCACTAAATTAAAAATTTAAAAGCTCTCTTCTTCACATTCACTTGCTTGTTTTCTGATGATTGCAAATTCTCACGGATCAAAAGGGGAATGTATCCAAGTTTCATAACTTCCTCCATGAGCAGTATCTACATTCTCAGCAACTGCTTCTACAAATATATCTGTTGTTTTTCAAGTTTTTTCTAC
Source organism: Candidatus Altimarinota bacterium (assembly GCA_013350285.1). Classification (GTDB taxonomy): domain Bacteria; phylum Patescibacteriota; class Gracilibacteria; order BD1-5; family UBA6164; genus JAAXWG01. Next base: position 29,697 of record JAAXWG010000002.1, read on the forward strand.
AGAATGATTTACATTGTTGATTTTGTAAATTTTATCTACTTTTGTTGTCCAAATTTTTTCTGGAGTGAGGAATTCTATTTCTTCACCGAGTCCAAATCTATTTTTTACTTCTATACGAGCAAGTTTTTTTTCAGAGTCATAAGCTCTCACAATTCATAAAAATATTTTTGTCTGGAACCCTCAATTTTTTTCATAAAACTGAGCATTTGTATTTGGATTTCCTGCAAGAAATCAAGGAATATATCCTCTATTTGCAATAGAAAAAAGTTCTCAAGCAAGACTTTGTGAATTATATTTTTCTCATTTTTCAACTGCATCAAGAGCTTTTCTATAAGCAGTTCCAACAGATGCAAGATAATTTACCGTTTTATTTCTTCCTTCTACTTTGAAACTCACTACTCAAGCATCTGCTAAATCTTGTATATAATCAATCGCACAAAGATCACGACTATTCATAAGATAAGTTCCATATTCATCTTCATCTATTTCCATAAGTTCTCATAGTCTTTCTTTTTCTTCTAGGTAATAATTTCCTGTCAATTCTTTATAATCTTCTGGTCTTCAAGTAGCTTTTTCTAGCTCTGCTTCACTTGAATTATCTTTAAAAACTTTATATTCCCATCTACACGAATGGCTACAAGTTCATTGATTTGAATCTCTATAAGAAAGATAATTTGAAATAAGACACCTCCCACTATAAGCCATACAAATCGCTCCATGTACAAAAGCTTCCAGCTCGATATTAGGAACTTTTTCGTGAATTTCTTTGATTTCTTTTATACTGATTTCACGACTAAGAATTATTCTTTTTATTCCTATTTCTTTCCAAAATTGCACTTGAGCCCAGTTGGTATTATTGGCTTGGACAGAAAGATGCATTTCTACTTGATCTCAAAATTCTTTTTTTACGAGATAAATAAGTCAAGGATCAGCCATAATAAAAGCATCTGGCTTCATATCAAGCATTGTTTTAAACTGAGCCATAAATGGTTTTATTTTGGCATTGTGAGCATAGATATTGGTCGTAAAATAAATTTTTTTATTTCAAGGGAGGCTTCTTGTATATTTTACACATTCTTCCAAAGTTTCCAAAGTAAAAGTATTGGTTCTTGCTCTTAGTGAAAACATAGGAGCTCCAACATATACAGCATCAGCTCAGTAAGCAAAAGCAAATTTCAATTTTTCAAAGTCTCAAGCAGGCATCAAAAGTTCCAGTTTTTTTTGCATAAGGGAATATTATATGATAAACTTCTTTTTAAGATAACTAAAATAAAATTAATATACAAGAAAACTATTTTTTTACAAATCAAAAATGAGTAAAAATTGATTTAAAACTTACTGAGATTTAGTTACTGAAAGAATGAATTTATTTCCTGCTTTAATTCAAAAACATGCTTGAGAAATTGAAGGAGCATTAAAAAAAGAAGTTCCTGAAATGTTAAGTGCTATAAAATTAGTTAATAATTCAATAAATCAAATATTAAATTTAGACAATTATAAAGAATTTATATCCGACTCTTTTAATGTATTTATATTAAATGCAAAAAATTATTATGATTCTATAGTAAAATGAGAAGAGTGAAATATATGAAAAGAAAACTTTGTAAAATATATAAATCTATTATTTTTATTTTTAAGAGTCAGAAAATTATATAATACTTCTCCGAGAGATAGTTTTTCCGATTTTTATGACATGGAACTAAGTGAAAGATTTTTAAAACTGGTAATCCCTAAGTGAATTGAATTACCTTTTTTAAATACAAGTACATGATGATCTTGTCATAATTATAGTATGGTTTTTAAAGATTTTTTTGATATCCTTTGAATTGATTCAAAAGTTATTTTTTGTAATCCTATTTCTAATCATTCTTTTGTTCTTGCAAATATATTTTGAAAATATTATATTATTGATCCATTATTTAATAAAAAATGATTTATAGAAGAAGTAAATGTATGAGATACAATTAAACTTTGATTTATATCAGAATGAGAAATTAAAGAATTATCTTCTAACCTTCTTAAAATTATACACCATAAAGAATTTTCATCAGAAGATAAAATTGAAAAATTAGTTATTTTTGATAGTATTGATGATTTTAAAAAAATACTTGATAATAGAATAATAAAATATATTATTTTTGAGTATTTTTCAGAGAAAGAACAAGAAATATTTAGATTTGAACTTTCAAACGAATTTATGGATAAATTAAATATTGAAACTTTTTTATGAAATCTACATTTTAAATATCAAATTAAAATTCATAAAATTAAAGAATTTTTTAAGGATAAAAATATTGAGGAACTTTCAAATTATGATATAATATTGCATATAATTAAAAAAGTATATAAATGTAAATCTATTTGAAAAAAACCTATTATTTCAGAAGAAAAAACTTTAGAACATATAAAATTATTTGCTGACATGATAAAAAGAGAAGATTTGTTGGAATTATTAAAATTAAAAAAATTTGATAAAAATTAATACTTACACATCCACTTCAAATCTTTTTTCTTTTCAAGAAATAATATCTTCAACAATTTTTAAAATTTCCTCTAAAGAATTTTCTCTGTAATTACTCATATCAAGCCTATTTTTTTTATGAAAATCTGTTTTTACTATACTCGGATTGATGATTTGAATTTGCAATTTTTTATAATCATTCTTAAGTCCCATAGCAAGACCTCTCAGTCAAAATTTACTCGCCATATAACTTGCCCCATTTTTGAGTGATTTTTTACTCGCAATACTTCCAATAAAAATAATTCAAGTTTTGATTTTTTTATTTTTAAGAAGTTTATGAGCAAGCAAAAGAGGGGAGAGGAGATTTGTTTCAAGAATCTCTCTATGATTTTCTTCACTTATTGCTTCAAAATCTCCAAAATAGCCAACTCAAGCATTAAAAATAATATAATCAAGAATTCCTACTTTTTCAGTTAATTTTTCTAAAAAATCATTATCACAAATATTTCATTCAAAAAAATCTATGGTATTTATAGTATTTTTTCTTCTTGCAACTCAATATATTTTATGTTTTTTACCCAAATTTTCTGCAAGGAATTTACCAATTCCTGAACTTGTCCCAGTGATAACTATGTGCATAATAATTTATTTTTTATCAATAATAAGTTCTTTAAATCATGTTTTTTCATCAAATTTTCTTGAAAAAATCATATCCTCTAAAGATCCTATTACTATTTCAGCTGTTGTATAAAAGATATTTCATTCTAGTAAATGTCATCATAAAAGTTTTCCTTCTTCATCAGAGATAGAAATATGAAGATGAATTCAATCTTGAGAAAAAGTTCCTACAAGTGAATTTATTTCATAATTTTTTTCAAAGATTTTACTAATTTTTTCATCAGCCATTCTTACATGTATCTTTTTTAAAGATCCAACACAAGTAAGAATACAACCAGCTAAAATATTATTTTTTCTAGTAAAAATGAGTATTTCTTTTTTTAGGTCTTGTCATTCTGTGAGACGAATAGCAAAAGTTTTCATAATATCTTGATTAATAAATCTTTTTTTGAAGTATATTTATTTTAACTTAAAAGTAAAAAAAGTTCTTTTGATTTTTTTATAAAAGTGAATATATATGCATAATAATCTTATAAATTATTAAAAAGATCTTAACAAAGCCTATGAAAATTATAATAACAAGACACTGAGAAACAGAAGAAAATAAAGCTGGAATTATTCAATGACAACTTCCTTGAAGTCTTTCTGCTGAGTGAATTATGCAAGCAAAAAAAGTTGCTTTGAGACTAAAAAATGAAAAAATTGATTATATCTATTCAAGTGATTTAACAAGAGCACATAATACAGCTCTTGAAATAAGAAAATATCATCAAAATATTCCTCTCATACTCTCAGAAGACTTAAGAGAAAGATATTTTGGAGAATTACAAGGAAGATATTTTGTGGAATTACAAGGAAAAAATGAAAAATGAATTTCTTTTAATACAATTTCTTGAAATAATATTGAAACAAATGAAAATCTTTTAGAAAGAGCTAAAATTTTTTTAGATAAAATTGATAAAAAATATTGAGATAAAAATCTTACTATCTTGTTTGTTTGACATAATTGAATAAATAGAGCAATTATATCTAAATTGCTCAATAAAGATTTTAAACAAATAGAAAACTTACAAAATACAAATATAAGTATTTTTGAAAAATGAGATAACGGAAATTTTAAAATGTCTCTCTTTAATTGTGCAAAACATTTAGAAGACTCATAAATTAAATTTGATTTTTAGAGAAAAAAAATATAATCCAAAAGCAGATTTATTTTATTACATTATTCAAAAAATTATGCAAAGAAGTTTAGTTTTACTCAAACCAGATGCAATTCAAAGAGGACTCGTAGGAGAAATAATTGCAAGACTTGAAAAAAGAGGTTTAAAAATCGTTGCTATGAAAACTATGCAACTTGATGAAACTATTTTAAAAGAACATTATGCACATCTTGCATCAAAACCATTTTTTCCAGAAATAGTAAGCTACATGACAATTTGTCCTGTCGTTGCTCTTATTGTAGAAGGTCCAAATGCAATTGCAGCACTCAGAAATACACTTGGAGCAACAAATCCACTTGAGGCAGTTCCTTGAACGATTAGGGGAGATTATGCTCTTTCTATTGGATTTAATCTTATTCATGCTTCTGATGGAGAAGAAGCAGCAGTTGCTGAAATAAAAAGATTTTTTAAGGAAGAGGAGGTTTTAAATTACAATAAAATTGATAGCAATCTTCTTTAAAAAAAAGGGAGTTAAAAAAATGTCATTCTGAACTTAAGGTGAATTGCGAAGCAAAAGAGGATCCTCTGGGGGATGTTTCAGAATCATAAAAATGTATTCTCCTTTTTATAGATTCCTGTCTACACAGGAATGACAAAAATTTTTCACACTCGTTTTAAAATAACAAAAAAATCTTTACAAAACTAAGACAAAAGTTAAACTTGAAAGCAATTTTAAGTTTAACTTTTTTTTATGGCAAAATTTTATGATACACTCCTTGGCGAATATATAAAAAATCCATGACAAAAAAAAATAGGACTTGATAGTCTTGCTCTCAATTATTTCAATTACAAAATGATTACTTATGATGAAATAACAGGAAAGTGAAAAATAAACTTTAGGGATGTCCCCCTTTCTCAGGCAAGTGTTTACTCAGGCGAAGATGTTTATATGACTCATAAAATTTATGAAAAACAAAAACAAGAAAAAATAAATGAAAATAAAGTACTCCAAGAAATAGAAATTCCTTTATTAGAAGTTTTGAAAGATATGGAAATAACTTGAGTAAAAATACAAAGAGATAAACTCAAAGAAATAGGAATAATGCTAGAAAATGAAACTCAAAGACTTGAAAAAGAAATCTATCATCTTGCAGGAGAAGATTTTAATATTAGTTCTCCAAAACAAGTAGGAGAAATACTTTTTTCTAAACTTTGACTTCAGGCAACAAAAAAAACAAAAACTGGTTTTTCTGTAGATAGTGATGTCTTACAAAGTCTTGCCCACAAATTTCCTATTGCTCAAAATATTATTGATTTTAGGCATTATAAAAAACTTCTTTCTACTTATGTGGAATGACTGATAAAAGAATTGGATGAAAATGATATTATTCATACAAACTATAATCAAACAGTGACAACAACAGGAAGACTTTCAAGCACGAATCCAAATCTCCAAAATATTCCAATATGAGAATGAATTGCTGGGGAAATACGAACTGCTTTTATACCCTACAAGGAAGAAGATTTTATTCTTGCTTTTGATTATTCTCAAGTAGAAGTAAGAATTCTTGCTCTTATGTCTGGAGATGAAAATCTTATTTCTGCCTTTCAAAATGGAATAGATATTCACTACAATACTGCAAAATTTATTTTTGGGAAAGAAAATATTTCTGTATATGAGAGAAAAATAGCAAAAACAGTCAATTTTTGAGTCATTTATGGAATTAGTCCTTTTTGACTTTCTGAAATGCTTGGTATTTCAAGAAGTGATGCAAAAAATTATATTGATAAATTTTATGAAAATTATCCAAAAGTAAGCAATTTTTTTGATGCTATCATCAAAAGTTGTGAAGAAAATGGCTATGTAGAAACAATATTTTGAAGAAAAAGATATATAAATGGCATCAATGATAAAAATAGAATTATAAAACAATCTGCTGAAAGGGAAGCAATAAATATGCCTATTCAAGGAACAAGTGCTGATGTCATAAAAATTGCGATGATTCAAATACACAATTTTTTAAAAGAAGGGAATTATAAAACAAAACTTATTATGCAAGTACATGATGAACTCGTTTTTGATCTTGTCTCAGAAGAAAAAGAAAAAATAATTCCTGAAATACAAAAAATAATGGAAAATATCCTTCCAAATAAAAATATAAAATTGCTTGTAGAATGGAATATTTGAAAAAACTGGAAAGAAGCAAAATAATTTCCTTTCTTTGTCATTCTGTCCCGACATCAGGATCAGAATAATTAAAAAGAAAAATACAATTTTATAATTAACTAAAAAAATATGTCTTTAGGAAATGAAATAATCCCAATAGTTGATGAAAATGATACCATTATTATGTATAAAATGAGAAAAGATGTAGAACTTGATGAAATTTATAGAGTTTCTGCCATTATTTTAAAAGATGGAAAGGGAAGAATTTTACTTGCACAAAGAGGATTTCATAAAAGAAATAGTCCTTGATCTTGGTCTGTCAGTGCTGCTTGAACAGTAGAAAAATGAGAAACATATGAAGAAAATATAGAAAAAGAACTCTTTGAAGAACTTTGAATTAATAATATTTCTATAAAAGAAATTATGAAATTCCGTTCTGTTGGAAAGCATAAATATTTTGTTGTATTTTATGAAGCAACTCTTGATAAAAAAGAGGAAGATTTTATCCTAGAAGAAGATCAAGTAGAACAAATAAAACGGTTTTCTCGTGAAGAATTTGAAGTATTTAAAAATGACAAAAATAATATAATCGGAAAAAATCTTTTAAAAGCTTTAGAAAAACATAATTTTTTTGAATAATGAATTTTAATAACAAAATCCTTGATATAATAAGAAAACGATGAGCAAAACTTGTCTTTGTAACAAAATATTTTGATAGTGAATTTACAAAAGATGTTATAGAAAAATTCAAAGATGATGAAGTGTTTTTTTGAATAGGAGAAAATAGAATAGAAGTCATAAAAGAAAAAAATATTCTTGCAAAATATGTCCATTTTATAGGAAATATTCAGTCAAAAAAAATCCAAGATATAGTGAAATATTGTGATTTTGTTCATTCTTTTTCAAAAAAAGAACACTTTTTACTCTTTGATAAATATGCAGAGAAAGAAAATAAAAAAATCCAAATTTTTTTGCAGATTTATTTGGATAATGAAAAAAAGAATGGTATACTAGAAAATGAAGTAGATTTTTATCTAAATGAAGCAAAAAAATACAAAAATATAGAAATTGTTGGAATAAGTGGAATAGGAAAATATGAATTTAGTAGGGAAGAGAAACTAAGAGAAATAGCTCTCTTAAAAAGTATTCAAAAAAACTACCCTTATCTAAAAATATCGTTTTGAACTTCTGTAGATTGGGAAATAGCTTTAGAACAATGAATTGAAATACTAAGAATAGGAAAAAATCTCTTTTTATAAAAAATAAAAACAAAATTATCTTTTAATATACAAAACTATGTTTTGAATTGGTGAACAAGAAGAAATTTTTACACTTGAAGAAAAAATAGATTATATTTACAAAAAGGCGAAAAAGGATGAAAAAAGACAAGCAAGAAGAACTTACTATAAAGTAACATTATTACTTCTTTTTATAGGATATTTATATTATGCTTTTATTATTTTTATTCCTATGATGAAAGAATATGTAAACATTTTTTTAGGATGATCTTGAAATACAGCCAATATGCAAAATATAGATTATCAAAGTATTATAACAAATTTTACAAACACTCTAAAACAGCAACAATTAGAAAATAATCAAATAAATAATAATTCACAAGAAAATAATCTAAATTCTTGAACAAGTTTATCTTGAAATACTGTTGTAATAAATGAAACTCTCGTAAATGATATATTAAAAAAACATCTTAATAAATAAATTTTTAAACTATGATTTTAGTAAAAATATTTTATGGAATTTTATTATTTTTTACTTGAGTTGCTCTTATAAAATACAGAAGAATAGTAAAGTCTTGGACGGGAAATTTTGTCTGGGCTGAGAGATATCTCTGAATGGGTTGAACTTACTTTGTTCTTATTCTTATTTGATTCTTCCTTATGTTTGTAGGGGTATTATATCCTGTTTGATGACTTGACTTCATATTTTCAAAATAAAATCATTATTTGAGAAACTTTATTTAAAAAATAATTAGAGTTTTTTCTTTTTTTTATTATGCTTCTTTTGATATTTAATTATTTTAGAAAAATTTTATGATAAAAAAAGTCCTTATTTTTATAAGCTTATGTGTTTATAGTTTTTGATATTTTCCTTCTTATGCTCTAGAAGACAATCTTGCATCCAATACTTTTGATACAACAGAAATTACAATTTCTCAAAACAAAGAAACGGAAAATCTTACAAGACAAGATTTTTTTGAATATATTGCTCAGTCATTTGATAAAAATATACTTCCAAGTTACAAATATATAAAACTTCATTTTCTTGATGTAAAAGAAAATTCAAGTCTTTATGATACATTACAAAAACTTGTTTATCTTGATATTATTCCAAATAAAGAAGGAAAAATTTATGCCGATAAAAATATAAGTGCTTACTCTTTTTATGAATATGCAAAGAAAATATTTCACATAAATATAAGTAATTTTGAAGAAGATACTACAAATGATTTAAAAAAGAGATATGCAAATAAAATTGATTTAGAAAAACTTCAAGAAATTATTGATAATAAAATAAAAAAAGAAGAAACTTTTTGAGATTTAGATACAAATACAAAAGAAAAAGAAATATTTTTAGATGTCTATAATACACTCAAAGAAAATCATTTTGATAAAGAAACTCTTGATGAAAAAGAAATGATTTATCAGGCTATAGAATGACTTACAAAAGGGACTGGAGATAAATTTACAAATTTCTTTCCTCCTATGGAAAATCAAAGTTTTCAAGATTCTCTTTCATGAAAATACCAATGAATTGGAGCTTATGTAGATATGGAAAGTCCATGAATATTAAAAATTATTTCTCCAATTCCTTGATCTCCTGCAGAAAAAGCAGGATTAAAATGATGAGATATCATTGCCAAAGTTGGAGAAAAAGAAGTAACAGAAAAAAATTCTCTTTATGAAGTCATTAGTTGGATAAAATGACCAGCAGGAACAAAAGTTATGCTAGGTGTAAAGAGGGAAGAACAAGAAATTTTTAATGTAGAAGTAGAAAGAAGCGAAATAATTATAAAAGAAGTAGAAGCAAAAAAATATAATGACACAACTTATTATATCCAAATAAAACAATTTTGAGATAATGTGTTTGAAGAATTTAAAATGATACTTAATGAAATAAAAGAAGACAAAAAAATTACAAAAATAATATTTGATTTGAGAAATAATCCTTGATGATATCTTGATGAAGTAAATGATATGCTTTCTTTATTCATACAAAAATGAGATGCTGTTTCTGTCGTAAAATATACAACTCTTTCTCTTATGAATAAATCAAAAGGGTATGAGGAAGGACTTGATTTATCAAAATATAAAATAATAATTCTTCAAAATTCTTGAACAGCATCAGCTTCTGAAATAATGGTAGGAACTTTGAAAGACTATTTTGAAAATATAAGTATCATAGGGGAAACTAGTTATTGAAAATGATCTGTTCAAACTATCAAAGCTTATTCTGATGGATCAAGTCTAAAATTTACTGTTGCAAAATGGTTTACATGAAGAACTCAAATTGGAATAGATGGAGTAGGAATAAAACCAGATATTGAATTAAAACTTGATGAAGAAAAGTATAAAAAAGGAATTGATAATCAGCTTGAAAAGGCTTTAGAAATTAAATAAATAAAATGAGACTTAAAAAATGTATATTATTTTTCATCAGTATTTTTTATTTTTTTGGAAATTTAGTATCATTTGCAAATAATGATGTATTTCAAAGCCTAGAAGTAAGTTATTTTAATTTTATTGATAAAATAGAAACAAAATATAATGAAGAAAATGAAATAAAGCTTCTTTCTACTATTACTCCTCAAATAGAATCTCTCCTTTCAAATAAAAATATTTCAGATAACAAAAAAAAGCTCCTTGAATATTTTAAACAAATTAATCAAGATAAAATTGAAGAATTAAAAGCTTTTATAAATAAAAAAAATAAGCTTTATAATACTCAAAAAACTGAAGAATTAAAGTATATTCTTCGCCTCAAACAAATAACAAAAATAGGAGAGATTCCTCCATTTATAAAAGATCTTCAAGATTCTTGAAAAACTCTTATTTCTGTAGATGAAAATTTTGAATTTGTAGAAAATAATATTATAAAACAATTTTTTTTAGAGAAAAATACAAATTATTATAACATCAGTGCATCTACTTATAAAAGTTTTTATAATATGCAATGAATTATTGTGTATAATATTTCTCAAGATAAATATATGTTTTTTCTTGATAATTGAAGTTATAAAATAATAACAAAAACTCCTTTTTCTAATTTTTATAAAAATTCCATAAATATAATTGATACTAAAAATAACTTTAGTATTGATGAAAAAGGAATGAGTTATATTATAAAAAAAGAATGAAATAATTATTACCTCATACAATTTGAAAGATATTTTGATCCCAATAATTCTTATTGATATTATCCTTATAGTTTAGAAAAATTATGACATAAAAATATTATTTTTTTTAAAGATTTTGAAGGAAAAATTTTTTATATAACTGAATTCAAAAAAACAAAATTTATTTGAATAAATCTAATTTCAAGTGTAAAAGATAAGGAAAATTTTATAAAAATCATCCATAATGATAAAGCTTTTTTTTATGAAGATAGAGAAAAAATTTTTTATGAAATAAAACAATTATCAGAATCTCTTACAAAAAATATGAAAACTGATGATGAAAAAATACAAAAAATTTATTCTTGGATTATTGATAATATATCATATTTGAAAGACTATGATTTAAAAAATAAAGATATCTTTTCTTGAATTATAACTTATAAAAACAAAACATGAGTATGTGAATGATATGTCAATCTTATGATTTATATGCTTCTTTTTTCAGGGATAAAAGATATTGAAGATATTGATGGATGGGTAACAAATTCAAAAGATTTCTTAAAAATTTGACATTCTTGGCTAAGAATAGGGAATTACTACTATGATCCTACTTTTGATGATCCTATTATTATTTGACAAAAACAAGAAAATTTAAATCTAATCAAAGAAAAAAAATATAAATATTTTAAACTACCTAAAGACTTAATGTATGCAGATAGATATGATTATGAATATTTAGCTGAAAATATAAAAACTCTTTCACTAGAAGAAAGAAATGATATAGTAAAAAAGAATTTTTATAATCTTGCCTTAAAATATAAAGACAATAATTATGAGCTTCTAAAAGCTTATTATTTCCGTATAAAGTATAACTTAAAATATAATGAAAAAATAACAAAAGATATATTAAAAAATGTAGTAATTCCATATTATGAGGTATATAATAATAATTGGAGTATTCTTATAAATGAAAGATTAAGATATATACATCAATTAGAATATATAAAATTCGAAAAAAATGATGATTTAGAACCAATGCTTGAAGCAAAAAATTTTAATATAGATTGAATCTATATTTTAAAATGGAATTTTTGAGATAATCAATATGAATATCGTTTATGATACAATTTAAAAATAAGGGATTAAAAAAAAATTATGCATTACTGTAATCTTTCAAAGTTATGATATTTGCAATTTTTTTAAATCATGATATTCATAATTTTTATATCGTATAAGGGGAATACCTATATCTTTGAATAATTTATCTTTAAACATATCATTTTTTCTTGTGTTGTAGTTATTATGACTTTTTCCATCTAACTCTATAAGACAAAGAATTTGTCCGTTATAGTCTGTTATTATATAATCTATATGTTTTTGACTTACTTTTCTAAATAAACTATAAAATTCACTATTATTACTATAATTTTTTATTTCTACCAGATCAGCAATTCTTACTTTTGAAAATAACAAAACTTTTTTTTCTTGAGTAAAATTTTTGAGTTGGTTATATAAAAGTAATTCTTGTTTTGTAAATAATTTTTTGATTTCAAAATTATTTATTTTTGGTATTTTTCTAATTTGATTAATTTCAGAATCATTATTTTCAAGGATGTATTCATTATATTCTTTTGGGAAATTAATATCTTTAATACTTAAATTTCATCTTATTGTAGAATTTTTTTCTTTTTTTATTGTAGTAGGGAATATTAATTTTATTATTAGATAAAAAATTATTATAAAAAAGATTATTGATATTATATTCATATTTATATTTTATGTTTTAATATATTTTATAGTATATTATCACATATATTTTAGAAGTCAATATTTACAAAATAAGTTCTAAACTGAAATATAATTTTTTATGAAACCTTATAAAAAATCTGGTCCAATAAAATATATCAGTGATTACAATATTATGTAAGAGAACTTGAAAATCTTAAAACTAATTACTGAGATTAAAAACGATTTTATTTAATTACTACACATAAGTTATATTATGTTAAGTATTTTAAATTATTCTTTTATCTCCTCTCTTTTGTCAAATAATAATAAAGGCATCTTTTGATTTTTTCAAATAAAACAATATAATCATCAGTAATCTTATATTGTTTATAAAAACTAATAATTATGAAAAAATATTTCTTTCTTTTTGTTTTAATATTTTTATTTCCAAGTCATACTTTTGCAAATACTTTTTTACAAACAAAAATTGATGGTATTACACTCAAAGTTATTCAGTATGATTTGTCTTCAGAAAATTATGAACTTAAGGTATGAGTTTCTGACACTGCTACAACTTTAGAAAATTTAATGCTTGATAATAATTGAGTCAGTGCTGTAAATGGTATTTTTTTCTGTCCAAGTGATTATAGTGAATGTAAATGAACAAGTTTTACTATAAATGAAAGATATGTGCAAGGTGAAAAAATAGCTTTTTATGATGATACTGGGGAAAGAGTTGTCTATTGATGGAACAAAAATAAGGAACCAATGCTTTTTCAGACAGGAAAAATAAATGCAGATAAAGAAAATGAAATCTTTGAAGGATTTGCTAACTTCCCTCTTCTTATGAAAGATTGAGAAAATATGCTTGAACATTATTATGATGTTGGTCTTATAGATAAAAAAATGAGAGCTGTATCAACAAGAAATTTTGTTTGTAATGATGAGAAAAAAGAAAATATTTATTTTTGACTTGTATATGGAGTAAGCCTTGATGATTTAATAACAGTTTTAAGTAAATTTTGATGTTATGATGCCCTTAATCTTGATGCCTGAAAATCAACAGCTTTTATTTATAATGGTAGATATCTTGTATGACCTCAAAGAAATATTCTTGATGGACTTATAATAGAAAGAAAATGACTCAATGTAAAAGAAATAAATGAAGAAGCAAAGAAGCTATCTCAAAAAATACTTTCAAAAATAAACAAAAAAAGCCTAGAAACAAAACTTACTCTTCTTGAAAACATTGATAAAAAACTTACAGATGCAAGAGGAATTATTTATACTAAATATAGTAATGATATTTATGATGATAATCAAAGTATTGTATGATATAAGATAGAAATAGAAAATTTAAATATATTAAAAAAATTATATACTATTAATGCCCTCCAAAATTATAATAAATCTCAAATACAAAAAATAAAAGAAGAAATTAAGAATAAGAAATAATTATATATATGACAAATGTTTTTTTAATTCACTGAGCTTATGGACATCCAGAAGAAAATTGGTTTCCTTGGATAAAGGGAAAATTAGAGAAACTAGGGTATAATGTATTTATTCCCTATTTTCCTACTCCAAAAAATCAAAATCTGGATGCTTGGATACAAACATTTAAAAATTACAAAAAATATATAAATAAAGATTCTATAGTTATAGGACATAGTTTATGAGTTCCCTTCTTACTTTCTTTTCTTGAGACTTTGGAAATAAAAATAAAAGCCTCTTTTTTCATATCTTGATTTGTAGATTTATTAGGAAATGAATTTGATAGCTGAATAAGTACTTTTGTATCAAAAAAGTTTGATTTTGAACAAATAAGAAAAAATTGAGGAAATTTTTATATTTTTCATTCAGATAATGATCCTTATGTAAAAATAGAACAAGCTCAAAAGCTTAGTAATTTTTTAAAAAATGAATTAATTCTCATCAAAAATGCATGACATTTTAATAAAGATTCTTGATATTTACAATTTGATTTACTTTTTGATAAAATAAAAACTACTGACTTATAAGAATATCCACTTCTACCCTATCATCATTTTCAACTAAAGCACTTGGATTATCAGCAGAAAGTATAAGTTTTCAAATATGAATTCATTGAGATAATACACTTGGGATTTCTATATCAGATTCAAATTCTACACTTGGTTCAATAACTGCTCAAGATGTATCAAATATATTTGCTTTTCATTGTCATTGATAAATAATTCCCCCTGTAGAACTCAAAATTTTTATTGGGAAACTTCCTTCAAATACCCAATTTGTTGGAACCTTTCATTTTAATAAAAATTTTCATACTATAGGCATTCAAACTTCAAAATTATAGAGTATTACTTTTTTTTTCTTCGGAATAGAAGAAAGTGTAATATTTGTTTCTATTAATTGTCAGCTTTGATTTGCTTCTTTCTTTTTAGCAATATCTTTTATATTTGTGATAGAACAAGAACTTAAAAAAATAAATAAAAAGATAAAAGCAAAAATTTTTTTATTTTTCATAATATAAAAATTATAATATAAAATTAAACCATTTCTTTTCTCAAGAGCGAAGACTTATATATATTTTCTTTAAAAGAATCTATCCTTTTTATTTTTATATTTTCTTTCATTATATAATCATTTGCAAGATTTAAAAATCATTTTTGATCATAGCCAAGACAAATAATATCTGGATGATAATATTGTATCCAAAAAAGAGGATTTTTTTTATCACCAAGCCTTAACTCTGAAGCAATAGATAAGTTTTCTACATTTTTAAGTCTTATATTTTCATTATTTAGGGGAGTTTGTTTTTTAAATTTTACTACATTTTCGTCTCTTGCAACAATAGTTATAAGTTTATCTCCATATTTTTTTGCCTCATTCAAAAAAAATATATGTCATGGATGAAGAATATCAAATGTTCAAAAAGTCATAACAGTAATATTTTTATTCATTAGAAATACAATTTTTGAAATAATAATTTTTTTTTACAATTTTTATTTTTTTCCCTTCTCCCTCTTCCCTTTCCTTAAATCAATAATCATATCTCTGAGTTCTGCTGCTTTTTCAAAATCAAGATTTGCTGAAGCAATATCCATCTCAAGCTCAAGTCTTTTGATTTCTTTTTCTATATTTTTTGTATCAATATCTCAATAATCCTGTTTTTTTGATTTTACACCTATATTTTTTATAGAGCTTAAAATCGTTGTTGGAGTTATATTATTTTTTTCATTATATTCATTCTGTAATTTTCTTCTATAATAAGTGAGAGCAATAGCATTCCTCATCGCTTCAGAAATAGTCAGTCCTTCATTTTCTATTATCCATCTTCCATTATCCATCTTCCCTATTTTATATTCTTCAAAATTTCATAAAAATATGTTTTCACTTTCAAGAATATGTATATTTTCTAACTTTTTTAATTTTTCTGTATACATAATAACTTTCCCTTCATTATTTCTTGCAGTTCTTCAAATTATTTGAATAAGAGCAGAACTACTTCTTAAAAAACCTTGTTTGTCGGCATCAAGAATAGCAATTTTTGATACTTCTGGCAAATCTAATCCTTCTCTCAAGAGATTGACTCATACAATAACATCAATCGTTCCCATTCTCAAATCTCTCAAAATTTCTAGTCGTTCTAATGTATCAATTTCACTATGAAGGTATCTCACTTTTATCCCATTTCAAAGAAGATAATCAGCAAGCTCTTCACTTGATCGTTTAGTAATTGTTGTAATAAGCATTCTTTGATTTTTTTCAATGACTCAAGAAAGAGTTGTCATAATATCATCTACCATAAATTCCATAGATTTTACTTCTATTTCTGGATCAAGAAGACCTGTTGGACGGATAAGTTGAGCAATGATTCTATTTTCTTCACTTGATTTCCATATATCTCCACGAATAGGATCAAAATCAAAAAATAATTGTGGTTTATTACTTGAAGCTTCTATTTCAAATTTTCATGGAGTTGCAGAAACACAGACTACTTGTTGTAATTTTTCTTCAAATTCGTGAAATTTAAGTGGTCTATTATCAAGAGCAGAAGGAAGTCTAAATCCACTTTCTACAAGATTTTCTTTTCTTGATCTGTCTCAATTATACATTCCTCATATCTGAGGAATGGTCATATGAGATTCATCTATAAAGCAAAGAAAATCTGAAGGAAAATAATCAATCAAAGTTTCTGGTGAAGTTCAAGGAGCTCTTCCATCAATATGACGACTATAATTTTCTATTCCGTTTACATAGCCAACTTCTTGCATCATTTCAAGGTCATATTCTACTTTTGCTTTCAGTCTTTCATATTTGAGAACATCACCCATTTCTTCAAAATAAGCAAGTCTTGTTTTTAATTCTTCTTGAATTTGAGGAACAATTCTTGCTATTGTTTCTTTGTTTGTAATTGTATGACTTGCTGGAAATATTTGTACTTCTTGAAAATATTCAAAAATTTCTCCCGTAAGATAATTTCTTCTCGTTATCTGACTCACCTCATCTCCCCAAAATTCTATGGAAAAAATAGTTTCTTCTGATGCAGGAAATATTTCAAGTAAATCTCCCATTATCTGAAAAGTTCAAGGCTTAAAATCTGATCCTGCTCTCCTATATTGTAAATTTACAAGATTTTTTAAAATATCTTCTGTTTTATAACTCTCCCCTACTTTGATATCAAAAGTTGCTTCTTGATATGCTGAAATATCTCCAATACCATAAATACAAGATACTGAAGCTACTATAATAACATCTTTTCTTGTAATAAGACTTTGAGTTGCTGCATGTCTGAGTCTATCAATTTCTTCATTGATAGTTGCTTCTTTTTCTATATAAGTATCTGTTTTTTTGACATAAGCTTCTGGCTGATAATAATCATAATATGAAACAAAATAATGTACGGCTGAATTTGGAAAAAATTCTTTAAATTCTGTTGCAAGCTGAGCCGCAAGAGTTTTATTATGAGCAATAATAAGAGTTGGTTTCTGTTCATCAGCTATAATATTTGCCATTGTAAAAGTTTTTCCACTTCAAGTTACTCCCCATAAAGTTTGATATTTATGTCATTTCTTTAGATAAGAGAGTATTTCTTTTATTGCTTTTGGCTGATCTCAGGTTGGTTTATAATTTGATACAAGTTTAAACATTTTCTCTTTATTTTATGCACTAAATATAATCGTTCATTATAAAGAATATATAAGAGAAAGCAAAAAACTTTTTTAAAAAAACTATTTTATGAAAATTCCCATTTTTGCAAGTACATGCCAATCTGCATCATCAGTTCATCAAGCTCATTCTATTGCCGATCAAGAATAAGAAGTATAAGGTTTATATACCATAGGTTGTTTATTTGCTCAATAAGATGAAATATCATTTGAATAATTTACACATCTATAACAACATCCAAAATTCCAGTAATTAGTTCCATCAGTACAAGTATTTTGACTTCATTCATTAAAAATATAATACGGATCAGTTATATTTAAAATAACCTGATTTGTATCAATAGAAGTAATTGTTGCATCTGTAATATCATCCCAAGCTACTCCATCAATTCTAATATTTTTTGCCATAATTGCTTCTGTTGAAAGATCTTTCCAAAAATCAATATTTAATCTATACTCATTGTCAGCATTCCAATTTGGATATCATTCTGTTGTATCAAGATTTCAAACAAGATTTGCTTCACTACTTGTTGTTTTATGTACCAATGTCCGTCAACCACCATTTGTTGTCATATCACAATAAACTTCTATTTCCATCGCTCCTGTTGGATTAATCATATAGACTCCATCACCATTACTTGATCAAGATTCTTGTATTCTTTTACATGATTTATTTGGAATACTTTGGGATAAAATTGTCCCATTTCAAGTAAGTTTTTTTGTATTTGAAATATATGAAATATAAGAACTTCAAACACTTACTATATCAAGGATTCCTACAGATTTAATAGAAGATATTTCTTGAATAGGAGTATTATCCATATCTGTGAATATTCAAAGATTATTTCCTGTCACATAAGGACTTCTTATTGAATAATCTATAAGTGTTGCTGCATAAGTAGAAGGAATTAAGAAACTTGTTTGATTAGATTCTTTATCTTCAAGAAATAACATCAATTGAAAATATTTTTTATCTTTTGTAACATAATAACTATAATAAGTTTTATCTTTAGGGTCTTTCCCCCCTTCTTTAAAATCAATACGAGAAAGTGTAGAATCTCATGCATATCACTGATAACCCACTTGTATTCCAGAAGCAACTACTTGTACAGAATCTTCAGGAAGAGGAAGACTTCAAGTAGACTTTATCATTTCAAGCCCATCTCTCATAGAATTAAGTTGAGATATCCTATTTGAATCTCTTACTCATGCTAAATATCAAGTATAAGATACAAAACCAATAGCTGAAAGAATTACAAGAATTACAGTAATAACAATAAGCTCTACAAAAGTAAATCAAAAATTTATTTTCTTATTTTGCATAGTGATAAATTATTTTATTAGATATATGTTACTTATTATAGATAATATTTTATATTGAAAAGACTTTTTCCATTTACATATAAAAATAAATATTTATAAATATTTATTTTTATTTATTTAATACTTTTTTTTTATTTTTTTTATTTTTTATGTTATACTAATAAAGAAATTAGTATTAAAAAACTTAAATGAGAAAAGAAATCCTAAAAAATAGTATTAAATTAGTTATTTTTACTTCTTTATTTTTTGTGATAATTCTTGCTGGAAAATCATTTTTTACGAGTTCTATAAAAAATCAAGAACTAAAAAGTGCTGAATATGCTAATTTATGAGGAATAGGAGTTGCTCTTAGTAGTAATATTGGTATGAGATATACTCAAAGATCTACTCTCCCAGTAAACTCTTATAGTGATACTCTTGAAATAGGAGCAAGTGCAGGTGATGAAAAAATAGTGCATAATCAAATAATTAGCTGAAATATGCTTTTTGTAAAAGATTATTACAATTTATTGAGAACAAAAGTTCCTTCTTTACTTGATAATTCTTATAACAGAGAAGAAACTCTTGATGAATTTATAAATCAACTTTCCCTTAGATACAAAGAATGAAATCAAAAACTCCTTACTCTCAATAGTCAAAGAGTAAGCCTTGAAGGAGTCATGACAAGAAATGATACAAATGTAGAAAATCTAAAAATAAAAATTGGGACTGATTTTTCTAAATTTGATACAGCTTCTACTCTTGAAAATATTAATGAATATATTCTTTTAAAAAATGATTATACTTATGCAAGAACTTATATAATCTTTGTAAATAAATTTATATCTCAATATACTTTTTTAAATGAATACAACAAAGTACTTCTTGATACTCTTATAAATAATAAAGATATTTTGGTAAAAGATTCTTTTGTTGTAATCCCTGACTCTTGAGATGAATTATTACAAAAAATGAACATAATTTTTGATGAGCAAACCTACAAAGCAAGTCTATGAGAACAAACTTGAGAAGACCTATAAAAAGGTCTTTTTTTTAGACACTCACAAAAGGAGCATAAATAAATCTATTATTTTCATTTTTTACAAAATCTTCGCTGAGATAATCAAGATTTATACTACTTCTAAATCCAGCATTTCCCCTCTGAATAAGCTTATAATAAGAAGTTTTTATCTTGTAAAAGATATCATACCTATTACAAGTCCTTGGACAAATATCATCGGTTGCATAATATCCTTTACTTGGATTTTCTATTGATGCTGTATCGCAAAGTCTTCATGTAAAGACAATACTCCACGGATAGTACAAATCTATTCCAAAATCTCAAAACCTTTTGTTATCATAGAGATTTCCCCTTTTTTCAATATAATCAAGAGCAACTCTTTCTATATCATACCTTTTCAAAAAATTTTGTAATTCCTCAAGACTTATTTCTGCACTATTATAAAATTTTATTTGCCATTTTATAATTTCAGCTTTCATAATTTCTATTTCTTGGCTTGTTTTATTTTTTATTGCTTCACCACTTGGATGCACATCATATCAAAAACTATCAATAAGTGGAGTTTTGAGAAGTTTATGAATAAGTCTTCAAAAAATAGGTTTTAATCTGGTATACTTTGTTGTAAGAAGACGAAGAGTTCCAAAATCATTGACGACAACTTCTATCGGATTTTTTATTTTTAAATTATTGAGATAATCAAGAGATTCTTCCAAAGCAGGAAGAAGAGCATTTCAAATATAGGGAGTAACAAAAACAAAAGTTCTTATTGTATGTGGTGGATATTTTTTATCAAATTCTCTAAACTGCTCTATTGCTTCTACAAGCTCTTTTTTTCTTGCAAGTAAAAATTCACAGTTATCACTTCCATAATAAATTCCCTCTATTTTATTAAAAGCATCAACTCAAAATTTTTTTCTTATTTCTCTCAAAGACATAAAATTTATTTCATATTGAGGAGAAATAGTTTCTGCAAGTTCTCATGGAAAATTTTGAACAAAAAAATCTGCAACTTCTCTGTCTTTTTTTCCTTGAGAAAGCAAAAATCATTCATTAAGTAATTTAAAATATTCAAGATTTGTCCCAAGATGGATAAAAAATTTCATAAAAATTAAGTAAAAAATCTAAAAATATTCACTCGTCATCCTGAATTTATTAAAAGGTAAAAATCCAAATTATGATTCTGAAACGAGTTCAGAATGACAGGAGAAAATAGAATAACAAAAAATCTTTATTCCTCGCATAAAACAAATCAATCTAAAAATGGAGGAAATTATATTTTTCTGGATGACTCAAAAAATCATCATACATATTTGTTCACGAACTTTTTTCTTTTGATTCACTTATTCAAATATCTTGATAAGCAGGATTGAGAATCCAATCGCCATTTTCATAATAATAATTTCATCATTTTTTGTCTTTGTATTCACCATAGTTAGCAGAAAAAGTATCATCTATTATATTTGCCATAACGAGATAATTATCAGAGCTTGGATTTATGCTCACATGTCAAAATCAAGATTTCATCACTGTTTTTTCTCAAGCAAATGTCGGAGTAAAGATACATTTCTCTTTGCTTTGTTCAAAATAAATTGCTTGTCATGATAAAACTTCATACACTTCTTGAAAAGTATTTTCATCTTTGCTCACAGGATGAAAATGTCCGTATGTTTTATTTTGTTCTTTTCCTATAATTTTTGGAACTAAAATAGTAATATCATATCTCAACAAATTTTCTTTGAAAATATTTCTATCTTCTGCTGAAAAATAAACATCTCTAAACATATAATACAATCAAAAATCATCTTCCAAAGAATTATCCAAAAGCTTATAAAGCGATTTCATATCCCCATAACTTCTCACACTCGGAGTAAAAACTTTATCTTCATACGAAATCTCTTTTTTTTCTTCATCAAAGTGAAGTTCCCTTTCGCCTACTTTAAAAATCATATTTTCAAAAAATTAGATTATAAAATTTCAATCCTATTAAATAAATTTTCTCATTTTTCCTTTATTTCAAAAGTTGGTTTTTCTGAAATTAATTTTTCTAATTCTCATTTTTCAAGTCTTTCAGCATATTTTTCTAGCCCAAGTTTTACAAACATTTCTGCTATTTTCTCAGGAAAAAATGGGTAAAGTGCAAGTCCTACTTGTCTGAGTCATTCAGCGATTGTAAAAAGAATATCTCTTGTTTCTTCTTGTTTTGATTCATATTTTATCATTTGCCAAGGTTGTTTTTCATCAGCGAATTTATTAAGTTTATCAAGAAAAGAAAAAGATTCATCTAGGATTAATTTTAAATTATAGTTTTCATATCATTCTTTAACATTATTGTAAAAATTTATAAAAACTGATTTTAAATTTGTAGTAACACTTCATTCACTTCAAATTGGAAAGTTTACTACTTGATTTAAAATATCCTTACTACTTTTAAGTATTCATCAGAGCTTTAAACTCAAAACCACCACCCTATTTACAAGATTTCCGAGATTATTTGCAAGTTTTGCATTGTAAGTAAAAATTGCTTGTTTTTCGTCAAAATCTCAGTCTTGTCAGATATTGAAGCTTGAAAGAAGATAAAGAGTCAATAAATCTTTGCTATATTTTTCACTAAATTCCACTGGATCTATGACATTTCCAAGAGATTTTGAAATTTTTTGCCCATTCACTGTAAAAAATCAAGTCGTGAGAATTTGATGCGGAAGTTCATACCCAGCCGATTTCAACATTGCTGGCCAATAAATAGCATGAAATTTGATAATATCTTTTCCAACTATATGGAGATCTGCTGGCCAAAATTTACTATCATCTTTTCATTCTTGATTTTCTTTACAAACAGTCACATAATTAAAAAGAGCATCAAACCATACATAAGCGACTTGGTTTTCATCAAAAGGTGGGTGAGGAAGTGGAATACCAAAAGTATTTGTTTCTCTCGAAATAGAAAAATCTTCAAGTCCTCTTTTTACAAAAGCAATAACTTCATTGAATCTATCTTGAGGAACAACAAATTCAGGATTTTTTGTATAAAAATCAAGTAGAAAATCTTGATAAGCAGAAAGACGAAAAAAATAATTTTTTTCTTTTATCTTTTGTGGCTCAGTGAGGTGATCTGGACAAACTGCTTTTGTTTTTCCAGAGACCGGTCTTTCTACTTTAAGACCGGTCTCTTTATCAATGTGAATAAGATCATCATCTTTTTTAAAGGCTTCACAACCAATACAATACATTCATTCATACACTCATTCATAAATATCACCTCTCTTACGACAAATTTTTAAAACTTTTTGTACAAGGTCGCGATGCCTTTGTTCTGTTGTTCTTATAAAATCAGTATATTCTATATTTAATCCGTCCCAAACCGCTTTGTGTTTGGAAGCCATCATATCAAGATAAGGCATTATTTCCATTCCAAGCTCTTCTGCTTTTTGTATTGCTTTTTGGCTATTTTCATCCACTCAAGTACTAAATTTTACTTTTTTCCCATTTATTTTTTGGTATCGTGCAATTGTGTCGGCGATGATAGAGCTATAACTATGACCAATATGAGGGATTCCATTGGTGTAATAAATCGGTGTTGTTATAAAAAATTTATCTTCGTTCATATTTTATCTTGATAATAATAATGATTTTATTGTAAAAAAAATCATAAAATTATCAATGTTTATAAAAAAAATCCTCAAAAATGAGGATTTTTTTACTTTATCAATTATTACATCAATTCTATATCTATTTTTTTCTCTTCTCAATACTCCATATCTTTTATTTTTGTTCAACATTTTCCACAATAGTTTGCATTTGGAGAATTATCATTTCAGCAAGTAGGACATATAACTCAAGATTTTAATATATTTTTTACTTTCCTTTGAACTTCTGCTACATCCATAAAAATTAAGATAGTTATAGATGAAACAACTGCAACAAGAGCTGGTCAAAGAAAAATTATGATAGAACCAAGTATTTTTCACATAGGAGTAATAGGATAAATATCACCATATCAAACCGTTGTCATTGTTACGACAGCCCACCGAAATGATTCTGGAATAGAAGAAAATTTTGGATTTATTCCATTTTCAAAATGATAAACAAAAACAGAAACTACGACAAGAATAATAGCAATAAGTGAAGTAATTGCTTCATATTCTTTTTTATAATTTTTCATTGATTTTACAAACCAAAAAAGTACAGGAGTATGCTTCATAAAATCAAAAAGTCTCAAAATTCTTAGAAGTCTCAAAACTCTTAAAAATTCAGTTCCACTCAAAAGATGAATAAAAAAAGGAAGAAAAGATAATAAATCAATCGTATTAAAAACATCTGTAATAAATTCTATCTTCTTTTTTGCTCTCAAAAAACGATACACATACTCAAGTAAGAAGACAACAGAAACAATAAGATTGATAAAGAAGAATTGCTCAGCATAGACATAATAATTATCTCCAATACTTTCAAGACAAAGACTTACAACTGATAATAAAACGAGTGCAAGAATAAAGGAATTCACATTTTGTCCAATAAGACTATTTGGATCTTCTAAAAAATTTTCATATTTTTCTCTATCATATTTGAGAAAAACTTTGTTTGGAATTTTTTTGAAAAGCTTTCAAAACATAGTTTAGAATATTAAATATCAACAATATTATAACATTCTTTTTGAAAAAATACGAAAAAAATTAGTTTTCTTGTTTTATTTTTTCTAAAAATTGTAATCTTTTTAAAACAGTTGGATGAGAATAGTAAAAAAATTCATAAGCTTTATGTGGTCTCAGATTTGAAAGATTGTTTATAGAAAGCTTTTTTAGAGCATTTTGAAGACTTTCTGGATTATAATTTTTTCATGCAAATTCATCTGCTTCTCTTTCATTTTTCCTCGAAAGAATATTTGCAAATACTCATAAAATAAGTGATAAAGGAGTAAAAAGGAAAGAAAAAGCAATAATACCAATATGAAAACTTGCTTCGCTCACTCCAAGAGCAAATGATACTTCTTTGATTCAGAGAGTAAGAGAAAGAATATAGAGCATAAATCCAGTTTGGATTATAGAAAAAACAAGAGTTTGAAAAGTATGTTTTCTTTTATAATGACCTATTTCATGAGCAAGAACCGCTACTATTTCATCTGTTGTCATATCTTTGATAAGAGTATCATACAACACTATTCTTTTTTTTGGACCAAGTCATGAAAAATAAGCATTTGCTTTTGAGCTTCTTTTTGATCCATCAATCACATAAATATTATCAAGTTGAAATCATACTTTTGATGAAAAATCTTGGATAGCTGTTTTAAGTTCTCATTCTTCAAGTGGTGTTTGTTTATTGAAAAGAGGAACAATAATATTACTATAAAACATCATCATAAAAAGAGAAAAAATCGTGATAATTCACCAAGCATATAACCAAAAACTTGTTCATAATATAGTATAAATCCGAATAATAAGAGAAAGTAAAATTCATCAAATAAAAAATCAAAGTAAAAGAGATTTAAAAAAATCTAGAAAAAATAATTTTTTTGTGGATTTGTTAAAATCATATTTTTCTTCTATCACAAATGTAAAATAATATGAAAATGGGAGATGAATAAAACTCTGTAATAAAGAAATTATCGCAAAAAAAGAAAGAGAAATAAGAAAAGTATTTGAAAAAATATTTCTCAAAAAATCATCTAAGAATCAAAAAAATCAAGAAAATAATACTATAAGTAAAATGCTTATATCAAAAAATCATTCAATAAGTGAAAATTTATATTTTTCTTTTTCGTACTTTTGAGATTTTTTGTACTTTTCCTCATCATAAATTCATTTTAGTTCATGAGGAAGTTCTGGAGAATAATTTTTTGCATTGAGATATCACAAAAATTCTGATAAAAGATATTCAAAAATAATAATTCCTATAATTGCATAAAAAATAGTTGTTTCCATCAAAAAAATAGTAAAAAAATAAGCTTATCAATAACTCTATTGATAAGCTTAAAAGAAATTAAAATAATTTCAAATTTTAATAAATATTTCTTGTATCAATAGAAATATTATCTTTTCATATTTTTTCTACTTTCATATGAAGTTCTCTTATATAAAATAATGGAGCTCTTATACATCAATGTGATTGTGGTTCTCAATTAATTTGTCAATCTGATCAATGAATCCGAACATCACCAACTACATGAATTGCATAAGGCATAATAGCACCTCAAGAATTTTTTATTATTTCTTCTTTTGTTTTTCATTTTCATTTTGGATAAGTTGAAGATATATGATACATATCAAGATTTCTTTCTCATTTAAAAACTCATTTTGGAGTACTATGTCAATTTGTTGTTCATGGAGATACATAAGTAGCTATTAAAAGATTTCATTTTTCATAAAATGTTAGTACTGATTTTCAATCTATTTGAGAAAAAATTATCGTATTTTTTCAATTTCCTAAATTTTTCCTTACTTTTCATTCAAGATTTTCATTGATAAATGTATTGTTGGTATTTTCTCACTCTCATTTTCAATAATAAGTTTCATATTTAAAAATATTTAATTTTCCTGCTAATGCTTTTTTATTTTTTGATTTATAAAGACTCATTTCTTCATAAATATTTAATCTATATAAAATAAAATCAGGGAGCTTATTTTTCTCTTCTCATTTATAATAATTAAGATATATTTGCTTCAATGTCTCTCATCATAAAGTACCATCTTTTTCACATCAATATTTTACTTGTATTTCTTTTACTTTTTGTTCAAATTGAAAATAATTTCCTATACCAAAAAAATCTATAAAAAATGAAACTTCCTCTTTTCAAGAAGATTTTATAGAATCTTGAATATCTGAGGATTCAAGAATTTCTTTTTTTGATCAAACATATTTTATAGATTCTTGTAAATCTAATCCTTTATTTTGTTTTGAAATTCAAATCTTTTTAAATTCTTCTTCAAATACAGAAAAAATTATTTCTTTTTCTTTTTCATAAAGATATTCATCAATAAAATTAGAAATTTTTTTTTGTCAAAAAAGTACTATATATTTTCTCATTTCTGGAGCTCATAAAAGGATATTTTTTTTTAATATATATAAACTATCATAGTTATTAGTTTCTTGTTTTTGTTTTCCAGAATCTCAATTTTCATCTAATCACATAAAAAATAGACTTATTAAATAATAAGTCTATTGTACTATACTTTTTTGAAAAATTCAAGAAATTAGAGCTTTTCAAGTCTTGTCCCTTCCCTGCTATCAACTATCTTATATCAAAGTGTAAGAAGCTCATCCCTAAGAGAATCAGCCAAGGAAAAGTTTTTTTCTTTTTTAGCAGTATTTCTTGCTTCAAATTTTTCTTCTATTTCTTTTGGAATAGTATTTTCCTCTAAAAAGGAAAAATCTACAATCCCCAATATTTGATTAAAAGTCTTTAAAAAATCAATAATACTTTTTACTTCATCACTGCTTATATTTTTTGTATCAAGTTCTTTATTTGCAAAACTGATGAAGTTAAAAAATATAGAAAGAGCTTCAGGAGTATTGATATCATCTTCAAGGCTTTCTATATAATCAGCAATAAAATACTGTAATTCTTGACTAAAATCTCTTCTTACTCATTTTTTCTTATTATTTTTTTCTGCCATAGCAAGTCTTTTTACAAGCTCATCTATTTTTTCTACTGTATTTATATTTGCTTCTAATTTAGCAAAACTAAAATCAATACTCTCTCTATATTTCCCATTGATAAAAAGAAGTCTCAATGCTCTAAAAAGCATTTCTTTTCTTGTATTCTTGTATTTTTCTTCTATATCATTCAATGTATAAAAATTTTCAAGACTTTTACTCATTTTTTTTCCATCTACCATAAGATGTCAAGAATGGACCCAATAACGAGAAAATTTCTTTCCTGTTACTGCTTCACTTTGAGCAATTTCATTTTGATGATGAGGAAAAATAAGATCAATTCCCCCCATATGAAGATCTATTTCTGGTCAAAAATATTTAAGATTACAAGCACTACATTCTATATGCCATCATGGTCTTCATTTTAAAACTTTTTTCTCTTCTCAAAAAATAAATTCTTTTTCCCAATAATTTTCCCCATCACTCTCTTTCCAAGCTTTCCAAAGAACAAAATCAGAAGCTAATTCTTTTTCATATTCATCATTATCTATTCTTACACTTTGTTTCATTCCAGAAAAATCAAGATGAGCAAGTTGTCCATAATTTTGTGATTTAGCTATAGTAAAATAAATACTGCCATCTTCAGATATATAAGCAAATCATTTTTTAAGTAAAACATTTATCATTGATACCATTTCATCTATCAAACTCGTTACTGGGACAATATTATCTGCTTTTTTAATTCATAATTTTTCTAAATCAGTCAAAAATATATCAGCATATTTTTTGGTAAAATCTGAAAGACTCATTTTCGCTTTTTGACTTTCTCTAATAGTTTTATCATCTACATCAGTAAGATTCATTACGGTATTTGTCTTGTAACCAAGAAATTGAAGAGTTCTTATAATAATATCCTCAAAAATATAGGTTCTAAAATTTCCTATCTGAGCATAATTATAAACAGTTGGTCCACAATAATAAATTTTTACATTTTCACTATTTTTTGGTTTAAAAATCTCTTTTTTTCTTGTAAGAGTATTATATATTTGTAGCATTTTTTAAAATTATAAATTATTTTCATATATACATATTTTCTAAGTCATTATCTGTATCTTCCCTATGAAGTTCTTTTTTTGATTCAGACATTTTTCTATGTTTTCCTTTTATTTTTTCCATAAGGATTTTAGAAGCCTTTATTCCAGTCATTTTTACTTCTATTTTCCCATCTATAACAATAACAGGTGCTTCATTACATTTTCATTGACAAGTACAAGTTTCTATAATTACATTATCAAGATGATAATTTTTTTTATCGTTTTCTAACCTTTTTAATACATATTCACCAAATCTTTCTTTACAAGATTTCCCCATACACACTTGTAATTTCATACAGACATCATAAAAAAATAATAGCCCTATATTACACATTTTATGAAAAATACAAAAAAATATTTGCTTATTTAAAAAACTTCATATAATGACAAAGCAAATTTTTTGCCGGGATAGCTCAGGGGTAGAGCAGAGGACTGAAAATCCTTGTGTCGCAAGTTCAAATCTCGCTCTCGGCACCATTATTTAAAAAAAACAAAAAAGTCTGGTTTATTTCACAATAAATTCCAGACTTAATTATAATAAAGCCCAGGTGGTGAAATTGGTATACACGTACGATTGAGGTTCGTATGCCGCAAGGTGTGGGGGTTCAAGTCCCCCCCCGGGCACCAAAAAGAATAAATTAAAACAAAGCGAAACCTAAAAAGTTTCGCTTTGTTTTTTATATTTATTTTCTTCTTCAAGTGAGAAGTAGGAAAAATTAATTCAAAGAATTTTTTTAAACACTATTTCAAGTTCATTTTTATTTAAAAAAATTTCTTGTCAATCATATAAAATCTTATATAAATTAATATCTCTTAATTTTCAATTATAAAATTGAGCTTCATTTTTTTCTACCAATATAATTTCTTTTCCTTTTTCTAGTCTTATGGGAATATCTTTTTTTTCATATAATGGTTTTTTATGATTTGAATTATCATCATTAGGAACAAAATAAAAAGTAATATTTATTTCTTTTTCTAATTTAATATCTTTATCAAAAAGATTGTTAATAGGGATAATTAAAATAAGATACTTTTCCCCTTTTATTTTTCATCCATACTTTTTTATTACATTTGAATCCTTTCTAAAATTTGGACTTAAAAGACTATGTATTTTTTCTTTAAGCTGTTTTTGAAATAATCTAATTTTTTCTTGAAATAATCTAATTTTTTCTTGAATTGATTTACTCTCTTCATTTTCAAGAGAAGGTTTTAGCATAAAAAATTTTAATAAAACTAAAAAATTACTTTTTTATTTTACTCGGTATTCAATAATAGTCAAATAAATATTTTGCAGTTTCTGCAAACATTTTTGATGCTGTTGTTCATCAATAAATATCTACTCTTGATCTTTCAAGTTTAACAATGATTACAAATTTTGGATCTTCTGCTGGTCAAAATCAAGCATAAGAAGCAACGGTGCTTCCTACTCATGTTTCATATCCTCATTTATAAGCAATTTGAGAAGTTCATGTTTTTCAAGCAAGAGTATATCATGGTACTCATCAAGTTTTTGCAACTCAATTTTCTACTCCATCTACAAGCATATCTGTTACTGTTTTTGATGTTGTATCTTTTAGTACTTTTGAAACTACTTCTTGTTTATAGTTTATAGTATTTCCATTTGGAAATATTATAGATTTTACAATTCTTGGCTTTAAATAATATCCACCATTTGCAATTACACTATATGCTGATGCCATTTGTATTGGAGTTACACTAATTCAGAGTCCATAAGAGGTGGTAAAAAGTTGTGCAATTGACCATTTTTGATATGGTTGAATAGGATAAAACACCTCCCCATCAAGAGTTATTCAGCTTGCTTTTCAAAATCAAAAATCACTTAAATATTGTGAAAATAAAGCCTTTCCTAGCTTTTGAGAAATTCTAATCATTCAAACATTACAAGAAAAATTAAGGGCATTATTAAAAGATTTATATCAAATACATTCTTTGGAAACATTTTTAATGGTAAATGTATCAATTTTAAGCTCTCAAGTATCATTGTACATATCATATCTTTTTATTTCTCATGTATCTATACCAGCAGAAACAGTTATTGCTTTCATAATACTTCATGGCTCATAGAGTCAAGAAATAGCATCATTTTTGTAGACTCATGCTCCAAAATCATTTTTATATTTATACTTTACAAGTGCAGGATTTCCAAGCTCTTCCCTTTCTGCAAGTCTTAAATATAGTTTTTTCCCATCATAAAAAAATTCTTCTCCTCTTTCACTATCTTCTACAAGTACAACTTTTCCAAGCAAATCTATTGCAGGATTTGGATATTTTCCATAAGTTACTTTCTCAAGTTCATAAACATCTCAAGAACTATTTGGATCAAAAGAAGGATAGTTTGCCATAGCAAGAACTTCTCAAGATTTTGGCTCCATTACAACAATAGTTCCTTTATTTGCTCTATATTTTTTTACTCAATCTTCCAAAACTTGTTCTACTTTACTTTGAATATTTCTATCAATAGTTGTATAAATATTTGCCCCTTCTCAATTTAACTCACTTTCATCAAGATTTATAGGGTCTATTATTCTTCCCATTATATCTTTTTTACTTACTCTTTCTTCATTTTTTCCTTTTAAAAGATCATTAAAATATCATTCCAATCCATAATGCCCTACTCATTCACTATCTACAAATCAAACTATCTGCGATGCAACTTGTTTTTCTGGATAAAACCTACTTGGATGTGCATCAAGAATAATAAATCCTCCTATAGATTTATCTTCATCAAGTACTCACTTTTTTATAGCTTCATTTTCTTCATTTATAAATTTTTTTACTTCATCCGAAAGAGAAATAGAAATTCTATTAATTATAGGAATATATCGTAATTCTCTTTTTTTGATAAGCTCTTTTACTGTTTCTTCTTCTACTCAAATTATGGAAGAAATTTTTGAAGCAACATAAACTTCATCACTTATTTCTTCTGGATTTACATAAAGAACATTTCCATTTGGATACACTCATCTCATATTGAGATTGGATAAGGATATGATTTTTTCATTATCTATTTCTTCAGCGAGTAAAACACTCGTAACTTTTGTCTTTGCAAGTTTTTCTTGAATATTTTTTAAAATTAACTCTTTAATGGAGTTTTTTTCCGATGAAAAATCTTCTATTTCTGGAACTTTAAGAAATTTCAAAATATTTTGATAACAATCTTTTTTTGACTGGAGGTAACATGTCTGTTTATAAACAATATCTCTCAAAAAAATAGAAAGCTTTCCCTTATCTCAAGGCATTTGTGGATCAACAGCAATATCATAAAGACTTACAGATGTAGAAAAAACAGTTCCACTATTGGTAGCTGAATAAATAGTTCCTCTTGTTACAGGAACACTTACTTTTCCTACTTGTTGCTTAAAAGCAAGATCATTATAAAATTTATGATGAACAACTGTATGAGAAAAAACAACAGAAATATTTATCAAAGCAAAAACAACAAAAAAAGCAAAAATAAAATACTCTCTTGGATATTTATCAAAAAAATCAAAAAATGTATTAAGAATATTTTTTTGTTTCATTTTTTATATGTTTCTTAAAATTGTTTTAAATTCTTCTCAAGAGAAATTATTTTCATCAAAACTAAAATATTTTTTTTGCAAATCTTGGAAATAGTTTAGTCAAATTTGAGCAATTTTTTCTTTAAAAATCTCTAAAATATCTGCTTTAAAATTTGGATTTTTTTGTAAAAACAAATATGTTGCAAGTCTTGCTTCTTCCTCTTCTCCTACACACTCAAAAGGTTTAAAATCTTTCCATCACCAAATTTCCAAAAATAAATTTTTTAAATCCTCTTTTTGATAAAGCTCTTCTCAGAAAATTTGCATATTTTCTTCATCTGTCAAAAAGGGTCTCAATATACTATATACAAAAACACATTTAGGGCAAGATTTACACCAAAGATTTTGATTTTTTTCTGTTTGATTAAGCTTAAAATTTGCATTACAACTACTAAAAGAAGAAAAATATTTTTTCCCTTTTTCTACAAAAATTGATGCTATTTTTAACTCATACCATCATCTTAAAAGAGAAAAATATTCTATTTCATCTGATATATAATTTTTTATATATTTTCTCAATTTTTCTTCAAAATCAATACTTTTTGAATACTGATGATTTACTTCCAAATCTCAAAGAAAAGTATTTCAAATATTTGCTGATTTTTCATTACTAAAAATTATATTTTTATAATCATAAAGATAAGCAACAAAAAGACTTACAAAAGAAATAATTCCAGAAATAGGAATATGTCAATTATAATATCCTTGTTTTGTAAGTTTAAAAAGATTAGGAGAAAGTTCTCTTTTTATAAAAAGAGCTTCTTTCCTAAGAATATCAAGCTGTGCATTTTTTATAATATCTCTTTTTCAGAAAATAAATGGAGTATAATTTTTATTATTTTGCTCAAGTATTTCAGAAGAAACAATACTATCTTTTCCTCATCCTATAGGAAGAAGTGATTTATTTTGCAAATTTTTTTGTAATTTTTTTTGTAATTTTTTTTGGTGTATTGATTCAAAATTTCCATATTCCCTATAATCAAGTTGATTTCTATAAAAAAATTCACCAAGTCATTGTATGTAAAAATTTTTCCAAAAATCTTTTTGATATTCATCAAGAAATCAAGTCTCAACAATAAGTTTTTTTGTTGGGAAAAGCTTATAATAACTTACTCATAAAGCAAGAGAAAGTGAAAATAAAAAGGTTTCATATTCTTGCAACTCTTGATTTTTTCTTGTAATCTCAAAATTTAAATCATAAAAATATATTTTTTCTTCAAAAAACTCTTTTTTATCAAAACTGTAAAAAAAAGAAGCTCTTCAAGTTCCTATATCAAATTCAAATCACTCAAAATAAAATGTTTCAAAATTTTGCATAAAAAATCATCACTATTTAATACTTGTGATGATTATAAAAAATTATTTTTTTTTTAAAAGTATATTTTATAAATTCAAAAAATATTTATGTTATATTAGGGGTTGTAATTCATATCAAATTAGGATTAATTCAAATATTTAATTGAACCTTTTCGGTAAAAACTTTATTAGCAAATGCATTTACACTCCATGCATGCTTAATTGTTTCACTACTAAAAGCTTCTCATTTTAATACTTTTCATGGTCAAGCATTATATGCCCTATTTATATTATCAAAATCCCAATTAGGATGTTGACTTTTTAGCATAAAAAGATAATAAGTTCCTGCAAAAATATTTTCTGCACTGCTTCAAGAAGGTATATTATTTCTTTTTATAGCTTCCCTAAAATCTTTATTTTTTCTAATACCAGCAAGTGTTCAAGGCATAACCTGCATAAGTCATTTTGCTCAAGCTCAACTTATGCTTCATTTTCTTCAAGTACTTTCTACTGATATTTTTGCAAGTATATGTGTAGTGGAAATTCAAAATTCTTGAGAAGCTAATTCTATGGCTTTTTTTTCATTTTGAGAAAGATGAGTTAAATTGTTTATTATTTTGTATACATCATAAGCTCCTATTTTTTTCGGAATCTCTGATAATCAAATATTAATTGAATCTTTAGGAAGTTCCCAAGTTGTAGGATCAGAAGGATTAGGGATTTTTGTTTGAGGGAAAGGAGTATCTAAATTATCTATACCAAAAGGTAAAAGGGGATTTAGATTTAGTTTTTGTTTATTAATAGAATTGTTTAAACTTTCTATATCTCCTTTTGTAAGCTTTCATGTATTTTTTCCGTATTGATACATCTTAAAAAATGTTTTTGGTCAAAATTTACCATCTATATGTTCTTTTAAATCATACCAAAGTTCTTGTTGTCTCTTTTTTCTATTTTCTAAACTAAGTTTATTGAAATTTTCATGATAATCTTTATACTCTGGAAGTTCTTTTATAGCTAAAATTATCATTTCTCTTGTAAGTTCTCATCTTCTTATTTTACTTCTTTTCTTTAAAATTCCTTTTTCTTTTTCATAATCTTTTTTTAAATCGTTGAGTTTTTTTAGCTCATCTGGAGTTATTTTATCATCATCAAACATTCCATCAATAGCTTGTTTGAAATTATCTGATTTTGTAAATTCTATTTTTTCTGGATTTTCTGCTCACATAATTCTAAAATTAATATTATATTACCTCTATGTTAGCACTTTTCTCTAAAAAATACAAAAAAATGCTATAAAATTTGCAAAAAATAAAAGAAATTATATAATCCTCTCCACAAAGACTAGTGTATTTTCTGGTTTTTGATTTTATTACTTAAAAATACATAAATTATGGCAGTTACAAAAGAAATAAAGAAAAAAATTATTTGAGATTTTTCTCAAAAAAAAGATGATACTGGTTCTCCTGAAGTGCAAATAGCTATCCTTACAGCAAAAATAGAAAATCTAAAGGCTCATCTCCTTGATCATAAAGGAGATAATCATTCAAGAAGAGGAATTCTCCTTATGGTTGCTAAAAGAAGAAAAATGCTTACTTATCTAAAAAGAAAAAATCCTGAAAAATATGATGAAGTAATTAAAAAACTAGAAATAAGAAAATAAAAAAAATCCGAAAACTTAAAAGTTTTCGGATTTTTTTTATGATTCTATTTTCAAAACTTGAGAATCAAGAAGCATTTCTCAAAAATGAAATTTTATCCTTTCTATAAGTCTCTCTACTATGAGATAATCATAATCTGGAATTTCTAATATAAATGAAAGAAGTGTTTTTTCTTCTGCCTCTTTTTTAGAAGAAATTTGTTCTACATTTATGTGCATGGAATACAAAATATCAGAAATTTCTTTTAATACTCATATTTTGTTTTGAAAAAGAAAATTTATATGAGCAGTTATTGAGTTTGTCTCTTCTCATTTTATATAAGCTGGAAGAAGTCTTTCCTTGTTTACATTTTCTAATATTTTACAATCTCTTTTATGAAGAGTAATAATTCATTTTGAATTGATATGAGCTACTATTTTACTTGGAATTTTTCTTCTACAACAGTAACAAAGCTTATAAGGAATATTTTTTTCCCCCCCAATAATAATTTCTTGATTTTCTTCTGATGATTTTATTTGATTTTCTTTTGTTCAAAAATTTTCTTTGTTTCTTGTCGAAGGAATTTTTTTATTTTGTGCCTTTAAAATCCTTCTCATAAGTGCTCAAGGAGAAAGGCTAAAATTTCCTACTTGTTCTAAAATAAAATTTCTTTCATCTACACTGTTTTCTCTTCCATCAAGAATTTTTAAAATACTTAAATCTTTATCAAGTATTCAAAGTCATGCATTTTGTAAATATTTATTAACTATTTCTTTTCCTCTATCTCTATTTTGATATTTATTATCCTTTCTGAGATAAGCCTTTATTTTATCTCTTGCTTTTGCTGTTTTTACAAAAGAAAGCCAAAAGGGACTTGGATTTCTATTTTTATCTATTATTATTTCTATAATATCACCATTTCTTAGTTCTTTATCAAGAGGATATACTTTTCCACTTACTTTTGCAAGAGAAATATGGTCTCATAACTCTGTATGGATAGCATAAGCATAATCAACGGGAGTAGATCATTGAGGAAGATTTATAGAATCTCATTTAGGAGTAAATACAAAAATTCTATCTTTAAAAACATCTATTTTTATAGAAGTCATAAAATCTTGATTTTCTAAACTTTCTGTAATATCTTTTAAATCTTTTACCCATCCTATATCATGAGCTACCTTACTTCCTCTTTCTTTGTATTCAAAATGAGCAGCAACTCCAATATCAGAATATTCTTTCATTTCATAAGTTTTTATCTGTATTTCCGTCGGTTGTTTTCTATAATTTTTTAGAAGTCATATAATAGTTGTATGAAGACTTTTATATCCATTTGGCTTTGGAAGAGCTATATAATCCTTGAATCTATTTGGAAGTGGAGTCCAATAATTATGTATCACTCATAAGGCTTTGTAGCAAGTTGTTACATCTTTTACTATTATTCGTATTCAAAATAAATCATAGAGTGATTTTATGCTTTCATATCCTTTTCTCTTCATTTTTTTATAAATTGAATAAATAGATTTTACTCTATAATCTATTTCAAAATTTTTTATTCATCCATCTATAAGAACATCTTTGATTTCTTTTTCTGCATTTTTTGAAAAAGAATCTATACTTTCATTTAATTCCGCCATTTCTTTCTTTATCTTTTTATAAGCTTCTGCTTCTAAAATTTTAAAACATTCTTCTTCTAAGGCATTTTTTAGACTATAAAGACCGAGTCTATCAGCAATAGGAGCATAAATATTTAATGTTTCTAAAGCTATTTTTTCTCTTTTATCTCTTTTTGGATGATAACGAAGAGTCTGCATATTATGAAGTCTATCAGCTAATTTAATAAATACAACTCTTAAATCTTGAGCCATAGCAACAAACATTTTTCTTAAACTTCATACCTCTCTTTCTTCTCAATGATATCTTACTTTTGAAAGTTTTTCCATCCCTGCACAAAGAAAAGCTACTTCTTCTCAAAATTCATTTTTTATGGTTTCTAGAGAAACATCTGTATCTTCTATAACATCGTGTAAAATACAAGCTTGTATAGTAGGAATATCTGGTTTTAAGGAGAGTAGATGAAAGGTTGCTCAAATAGGATGAACTATATAAGGATCTCAAGAATGTCTAAATTGTCATTCATGAGCTTGTTTTGCATAAGCATAAGCTTTAAGTATCTCTTCTTTTATTGTTTCTTCAGAAACATATTTTCACAAATAAGAAATTACTTTCTTAATTATTAAAAAAACTTTTTTATCTATTTTAGTATAATCATACATATTTTTTGTTTTTAATAAGGTTTAAAATATTCATTATTACTTCTATTATAAAACTCTCTTCCATTTTGTAAAAATTTTATCTTTACTTTTTTTATAAAAAAAATATTATTGTGTTGTGAAATTTATTTTTTTACCATTTTCCTATGAAAAAAACATGGAAATGATTTACACTTGTTGAACTTCTTGTGGTTATAACTATACTTGCAATTATCTCAGTTATTGCTTATCAAAATTTTGGTTGAGCAGTAGATAAAGCAGTTTCTTGAAGAAAAATAAATGATATTTCTACTATAGAAACAGCTCTTCAACAATTTAAAGTAGATAATAATTTTTATCCTCCAGCAGATACCTATAGTGGAACTACTAATCTTTGGGGATATGATAACACACAAATAGCTGATGCTTCAAACCAAATAGTTGTTGTGTATAATGGTGAAGAAATCCAAAGTATAAACACTACCGATTCTATAGGATGAGGAAGAATATATGGAATTTGAACTTGGGCAGTTGCACCAACTCAAAGACAAATAGGAGCAAAATGAACTATTTCAAGAGAAAGTCTTGGAAAAAAATATTTAAGTAAAGATCTCTATGATCCTGAAATTGGAGATATAAAAGTAAATGACATTGGTGGTTGATTACAAGGAAAAATGATAGATTTATGAATAGGAAGATATGTTTATGCAACTTTAAAGAAAAATACTTGAGTATGAAACTGGAGTTCTAATTATAATGGAGTAAATTATAACATTGCCTTTACCATAAAAAAAGATGGAAGTGATAAATATATTACAAAGATTGTTGGTGATTATGATGCTGAATCTTGTTATGATGATTCTGCATTATGTCCAGCAAGTCTTATAGGACTTACAGATGGAAGTGAACAAACTGCATGAAGCGACCAAGTAAATTATGGTATTCCTTATGCTGTAACTGACTTTGCTCAATAATTAAAAGAATCAAAAAAATAATCTCTTGAAAAATTTCAAGAGATTATTTTTTTTTGATAATACTGATGATATTTCTTTCATTTTCAAAAAGTCTATTTTCCTCTATAAAAAATCAAGTCTCAGTAAACAATTTTTCTAATTCAAGCAAAGAAAAAGAATGATAAAATCTCTGATACTTCCCTATTTTTATAGAAAAATCTTTGCTTCCAAATTCATTTTCTGTTCAAAGAATTTCACTTTTTTGATATTTTTCTGTATTGAGCGGACTTTGTAAGTCCCAATTTGTCATAAAAATTATTCCGTTTTCTGTGAGAAGTTTAGACACTTCCAAAAGAACATTTTTTCTTTTCTCAAAGCTATCAAGATGATGAAATGATGCAATAAAAAAAATGATATCAACTTTTTCATTTTTCAATTCTTTTACATCAAGCATATTTGAAACAAGAAAATTATATCAAGGAAAAAAAGATTTTGCTTCTTTTAGAAGTTCTTCTGATAGATCAATTCAAAGATAATTTTCTCATTTTATTTCAAAATATTTTTTCAATTCTCCTAAAAGTCTTCCATTTCCACATCATACATCAAGTATTCTTTTATCTTCAATATCTCCATTTTTCAAAAGATATTGTATAAAATACTCTATTTCTTCCCACTTCATATTTTTTCTTGAAGCAGAAAAAGTTTTTGCAAAATTATTATAATCAAGCATTTTTTAAAATTATAAAATATTTTAGATTGCTTCGTCGTTCCTCCTCGCAATGACAAAAAATAAAGTAAAAATTATTCTAAAGATTTCTCTACTTCGCTAGAAATGACAATTTTTGAAAGAGAATAAAAAAGAATTTCTCAAACAATATAAGCCTTAGATTATTTGTCATTCCTGTACCCATCCGGGCATATAAACTTCAGCAGGAATCTATTAATTAGAAAAAATTCTATAAATTTTACTCTTGGTTTTTTGCTTAAAGTAAATTTCCTCTGTCATTCATCCTCTCAATGGCAATCTATTAACTTTTCACTATTTTTTATTCTCATCTCCACAAAATTTTAGAAACAATAAATCGTTGTCTCTACAAATATTCACTATTCATTCTTAACTATTTTTCCCCTACATTTTTTCTGGCATTTCAATAGCAAGAATATCAAAAGTATCCTTTAGGATTTTACAAAAAGTTTCAACGAGTTGTAATCGCATATATTTTTTTTGTTCATCTTTTTCACTCAAGATATGACAAGCATTATAAAAACTTCCAAATTTCTTTGTCAGCTCATAGGCATAATTTGCGATGATATGAGGCATATTTTCTTTTGCTGACTGTATGAGAATATCTCTATAATTAAAAAGTTCTTTTATGAGCTCTATTTCTTCTTTTTCTTCAAAAGAATTTTTGCCAAAACTTTTTTCTTTTTTCTCAAAATTTGCTTGTGCAAGGATTGATTTTCCTCTGACATAGGCATATTGAATATATGGAGCACTATTTCCCTCAAAAGTCATAAATTCATCCCAATCAA
The DNA here is from genome assembly GCA_013350285.1 of Candidatus Altimarinota bacterium. Classification (GTDB taxonomy): domain Bacteria; phylum Patescibacteriota; class Gracilibacteria; order BD1-5; family UBA6164; genus JAAXWG01. The sequence continues at coordinate 69,588 of JAAXWG010000002.1, forward strand.
AAACGACATTTGTCAGACGACTTTTACTCAAATATCCGTATTTTATTGCTCAAATTCAGATAATTTTTTTGAGTTTTGCTAGTTCTAATCCTTGTATATCTTGTCTTTTTTCAAGAATAATTTTTTCCGCTCTCACTTCTGCTTCATCAAGTAAATCTTTGAGAGGAATAATTTTTCAAGTCCTTGTACTCATCGCCCCATCTTTGAGGCTGATAAATCCATTTGCTGCATGAAAAAATTCTATTTCTTTTTGATTTTCATAATTTTTATCGATTCCTGCCTTTGCAGGAATGACAGAATTTTCTAGCCATCAAGCTTTTTTTGTAGTATATGAAACTTGTTTTAAGTGGAGTTCTTGCCTCACATCGGCACAACAAATTATTTTTTTCAAATTTTCCCAAGATTTTTCACCAGCTCATTGTCTTTTTTTCTTTGAATTTTCTGTTCTATATTTTATCGTAGCGAGATCAGAAGCAAAATATCCGTGAGTTCCATCTCTTTTTTGGAGAATACAGCTTGGAAGTTTTGTCTCCTCTGGAAAAATAATTCCTACCGAACCATCATCATTTTGAGTTGCAATTCATTTTTGTATAAGCTCTTTTACAATATCTTTCATCGTAAATTGTATATCTGGATAATTTCACAATTTTGGAATTCCTATTCCCTCATAAAAACTTTCTCCTATATTGTAATCTGCTTTTACATGCAATCTATCAAGCTCTGTTTGCATTGATTTGATAGAATATGAAGTGAATTCTTTCCACAATTCCACTGATTCAGGATTTCACTCAGAAAGTTTTTTAAATTCATCACGAGTTTGTTGTTCTAGATTTTGAAACCTTATATTTGTACTTAAAAGATTCTTTAAATCATCTGTATATTCATCAAAGGAAATTCAGTCAACAATATTTTTTAATAATAAAAAAGATTCTAAATTTATATTTTTTTGAAGCTCATCAATATCTTTTAAAATATTTTTTTCTTTATTTGAAAAGCTAGAATAATTTGTAAATTTTTTATCAATAGTTTCTTTATAAAGAACAATAAAAAATTTATACCTAGAAATATCTTTTTCTATTTCGTTTGTAATCTTTACATAGAGATCAAAAAGGTATTTTACTGCATTTTTTTCTAACTCTTCCCTATCTCACCAAAGTTTATAAGCAAGAATTAATTTTCCGAAAATAATTCCCCAATCTCCAATATGACTATCGCCGATGACATTGTAACCAAGTTTTTCATAAAGATTTACAAGAGTTTGCCCGATATTTGGAGTGCACATATGACCAATATGAAGTGGTTTTCCGACATTTGTTCCAATATAATCAACGACTATTGTTTCATTTTTCTTTGGAAAATTTGCAAAAATATTTTGATTTTCCAGATTTTCAAAAAATACTTTTGTCAAAAAAGAAGGAGAAAGACTTATATTGAGATAGGCTCAAGCAGGAGTAACTTGAGAAAAAATATTTGAAAGATTATTTGATTGTTCTCTATATTCTTTTATCTCGCTTGCTATCATCTGAGGAGATTTTTTGAGTTCTTTGGCAAGTAAAAAACAAGGAAAAGCAAAATCTCCAAGCTCTTTTTTTGGCGGAGTATCAAGCGATATTTCGCTAAAATCGAGATTATATAATTCTTGGATAATTTTTTTTAATTCTCAAATTATTTGTTGTTTCATAGTTTTTATAAGTATCTTTTAATTTCCTTTATCTTATAAAAAAGCTTCAAAAAAGCAAAAAAAGAATATGAAAAAGGAGAATATTTTTTATTTAACAAAATTGTATTTGGTACCGAACTCTCGGAGAAGAAAGAATAAAACGAAAAATAAAAGTAAAAACTTTAAAAATATTGAGCGGTACCGAGCGATAAAAACTTCTTACTGAAACAAAGTTTTTCTTTGGAAAAAAATAAACCTCCTCCTCACCTACACTTATCAGGGGAAGAAAGAAAAAACCAAAGAATTTTATTTATAACTAAATTATTGCAAAGAAAGATTTCTCCACTTTGGTAGAAATGACAATTTTCTATATTTTCTAAAATCTCTTTAAAATAGAAAAGAAGAAATTTTTTATCAATTTCAGCAATACAAGCAAAAAAGCCCGAATGGGCTTTTTTGAGGAAGAGAAAATTTTTAAGGATTTGCTGGTGGAGTTGGTGGAGTTGGTGGAGTTGCTGGTGGAGTTCATCAGGCTCAAGCTCAAGTTCATCAAGATGCTGGTGGGTTTGCTGATGAAGGAGTTGCTGGTGAATTTTCAGGTTTATCTTCAGGTTTATCTCAAGTTTTTTTATCATTGTTTCTATTATTTTCCGTAGAAGTATGACCTTCTCCAATTCTTATTTCAACTTCATTTGGACTAGAAATCGATGTATCTCAAAGCATTCATTTTTTAAATTCTTTTACTTGCCGATTCTGTATTTCCATAACTGCTTTTTCAAATGCAAGATGATCTGTTGCATCCACTAATTTTTTTGCAAGTTCTGGACTTCACTGCTGTTTTACTCCTTCAGCAATCTGAGCTACATATTCTTTTTTATCCATAACTTTTTCAACGGTTCCTAAATTAAACATAATTTCTCAAGATTTTTGTGAAATTCATGGCTTATTCTTAGCTGCAATTTCATTTTTTAGACCTCTTAAAGCATCTGTAAGTTCTCTACTAGCAGGATCATTTAAAACACCATCTAAGAATGAGTTTTTTCCTATAAAATCTTCTGCTTTACTTGTGCTAATTTCATCAACTTTAGTTTTTAATCTCCCTGAAATATGAGAAAGTCAGTCAGCACTAAGTCATGTCCCAGGTATTGGAGTAATAGCTGGAAGTCTGGCAAGAGTTTTTCCTGCATCATCTCAGAGTTTAGAAATAGATGCTGTAGCTTCCTTTGTAATATCAGCTGTTTTTAATGCTGCCATAATAGCCAACCGGATTATTGCTATCCCAAATAATTCTATAATAATTTTTCCCATGATAGATCAAAACTTTGTAATAAGTACTTTATTATCTACTTGTTTTTCTGTTGTATTTCAAAAAGCACCATTTATATCAAGAGTAAATCAAGCAAATTCATATTTTCAATCCCTTATAATAGTATTAATTTTTCATGTTTCCATTCACTCTCATGCCACAAGAAGAAAAAGATATCAAAAAGAAAGAGCAAGACAGACATAGACAGGAACAAGTGCAAGATGAATTATTTGGGTTATATTAAAATGTTTCATTATTCCTCACCCATCTTTTTTCTTGAGAAAATAAGAAAGTCAAATAACTGGTGAAGCCATAGCATATAGCCAAAACATAAATCCTCTTACAAAGAGAGCTATAAAAAGAGCAAACATCAATATAGCATAAACCACTATAAATATCATATCAAAAAGTACTTTTTGTATAGCATCAAAAAAAGTTTGAAAATTATTCACTTGATCCGAATCAAATTCATCTAATTTATCAAGTGATAATATTCCATAGGTATATAAATATATAAGTCCATAAAGTGATTTTTGATCTTTTCCATTCACTACTTCTTCTACATTTTTTAAACTACCTTCTTTACATATAAGTATATCTCCTATATCATAAGCTCATGATGAAGTTCATTTTGTCGTTTGTCATGATCAACTTGAAAGATGAAGTTGATAGTTACTACATATTTTTTTATCTTTTATTGCTTCAGTAAAACTATCCATTCATTGAAAAGTACTATAAGGAAGAGAAAGACTTGCAACTGATAAAAAGGCTGATATAGAAAGTATAAATTGTACAAAAAACCAAGAAAAAGGAACGATTAATACTCAAATAATAAAACGAGGAAGTGCTGTTTTAAGTTGATATGTATCTTTTCCTTGTCAGACAATATTCATTACTGCAATATAAATGAGAATGAAGGCAAAGATAAAATAAACTACATTTGAGACAAGTATCCATATTTCTTTCATATATGTATCCAATCCTATTATATTTCCACTTGTCCAACCAGGAAAAAGAAGAAGTGAAACTAATGAGGTTAATACTCCTATAAGTGCTGCAGAAACTGAAAATATAAGCTTCAACCAATCAGCTGTTTTTTTCCAATCAGTTACATTTGTTTGAGTTGAATTTGCTGAATCTGTTGCAAAAGCAAAATCTCTCAATAAAAAGAAAATTCAAAGAAAAAGAACGAGAGAAAAAATAAATTTTTTATTTTTGTTACAATGTCTTTTTATAAAAGAAAAAATCATATTTTTGTTTTTATTTTTAATATTTACACTATCATAACACAATTTTTTATAGAGAGCAAAAAAATAAAAGAAAAATAAAAATTATCTTTCTTTTATTAAAATGGAACATCTTTTATCCCCTTTTTTTTAATTATAAAAGCTTTTAAAAAATTCAAAAATTATTTTATATTCTCTTTTTGATTAAATCATTAAAAATCTTAGGATTTCCTTGTCAAGCAGAAAGTTTCATACATTGCCCAACAAAAAATCAAAATATTTTTTCATTTCCTCATTTGTATTCTTCCACTTGAGAAGGAAAGCTTGTTATCACTTGTTCAACTATTTTCATCAAAGCATCTACATCATTTTTTTGCCTGAGTCAAAGTTTGTCTGTAATTTCTCAAGCATTTCAACCATTTTTAAAAAGTTCAGCAACAACTTCTTTGCTATTGATAGAAGAAAGTTCGTCTTTATTTACCATATCAATCACAGAAGCAAGTTCACGAATATCAAATTTGAGTTCACTTATTTGTATTTTTTCATCACTTTCGTTTATAAGAGCAAGTAATATAGTCGTAATATAACTGCATGATTTTTTTGCATCTCAAGTAAGGGCAAATAATGCTTCAAAATATTTTGCCAACTCCACATCAGCAGTCAAAATTCTTGCATCATCTTGGCTCAGTGAATAATCATTGAGGTATCTTACTCTTTTTTCTATTGGCAATTCTCCGAGAGAATTTCTACATTCTTCTATAAGTTCATCACTTATCTCTATTGGAAGCAAATCAGGCTCTGGAAAATATCTATAATCCATCGCATCTTCTTTTGTTCTTTGAGTTGCACTCATTCCTTTTGTATCATCCCAACCTCTTGTTTCTTGGTCTATTGTTCCTCCGCTTTCTTTTATTCTTACTTGTCTTGCATATTCTGATTCTATTGCTCTTCCAACAGAAGAAAATGAATTAAGATTTTTTAATTCTACTCTTGTTCCAAGTTTTTGTTCTCCTGTCGGTCTGATAGAAATATTTACATCACATCTGAGTTGTCCTTTTTCCATATCAGCATCGCTTATTTCATAGGCACGAAACATTTTTTGCAATTCTTTTAAAAATTCCATTACTTCTTCTTTATCATAAAAAACTGGCTCTGTTACAATTTCCATAAGTGGACTTCAGGCTCTATTATAATCACAAAGAGTTCTTCCTCATACATGAATCAATTTTCCTGCATCATTTTCTAAGTGCATATGATGAATTAAAAACTCTTTTACTTCTCCATTTACCATTACTTTTACACTTCCTGCTCCAGTAATCGTTTCATACATTTGTGTTGTTTGAAAACTATTTGGCAAATCCGGATAAAAATAACTTTTTCTATCAAAACGAGAAGTTTTATTTATTTTACAATTCATCAACATTCAAGCTTTTACTCCCAATCTTACAACTTCTTCATTCAGTGCTGGAAGCATTCAAGGAAATCCCATACACACAGGACAAACATTCATATTTGGATCGGAAGCAAGTTCTACTGCATTTTTACAAGAACAAAACATTTTTGTTTGTGATTTTACTCTCACATGTATCTCTAATCAGATAACTTTTTCGTATTTTTCCATTCTCTTTTTTTATATTATAAAGACTATGGAGCCATAATAATAAAAAATATAGCAAATACAACTTGATTTAAAAAAAAATAATGATAATATCTTTTTACAAGCTTATTTTATAAAAAAACAAAATGGAACTAAAAATAATAGTACATGTAGGAAGTGATCTTGAGGGATCAAAAGAAGTAGTACAAAGACTTGTAGAAAGAAACATATCTACAAAACTTGACCAATATCTCAACAAATTTGATAAAGATGATAGTGAAGGAATAATTGAATTTAAATGAGATAAAAATAAAAAAAATTTATTTAATGGAGTCATTCAAGCTCATATTGATGGACATAGTTTTAGATTTGAAAGAGAAGATTACACAAATCTTGATGATCTCATCAATCACTTATTTGACCATTTTAAGCAAGAACTTAGTAATAAATAAAAAGTCTCGTATGAGACTTTTTTTGTTATCTTATAGTTTTTAGCTTTGTTATAAATAAAAACTCCCCCACTCCTTCGTCGTTTTTCTCCCTCAAATGAGGGGGATTAAGGGGGAGCTGAAACAAGTTCAGAATGACTTTTTGGAGAGTTTTATTAAAATATTTATTTCTTAGAATCAGTTTCTTTATGAAAACCAAACTTTTTAACTTTCCTTTCTGGTTTTTTATCTTTAGAAAAATTTAAATATAAAACATATTTGAGAATTATTATAGATACTACAAGTAATAAGTATTCAAGAAAATAAAATAAACTAAAATAAATGAATTCAAATGAATTATTCTGACCAAATATGGGAATCAAAGACTTAGCTAATTTTATTCAATTATCAAAGAATTTAATTAAAGAAAGTCCTTTATCCAAAAAAAAGTTGAAATAGAACATTCCTATATTTAAGATAATTCCCCAAAAAATATAATGAATCATTCTATCAAACAGATTATTATCATATCTTTTAAATAAATTTGCAAAAAAATAATTTTCACCAAAAATAATTTCAACAAAAATGTATCAAAATAAGAATATTAGCAAAAAAAATGAAAATCATCCAATAGATAAAATATCAATGCTCATAATCCAAAAATTAAAATCTAAACTAAAAATAATCTATCATTGTGAGGAATAAATCAATAAAAAAACTAACTTTTAGATAATTTTTAAAATAAAATTATTACTATAAATCATTTGAAATATGAGCTAATTTTTCTTTTAATTCATTTTGTAATTGGATTCATTTAGAATACAAATTTTCATTTTCTATTTTTGCATGAATTACATTATTTTTTTGTATATTTACAAAAATAGATTGAAATTCTTTAAAATCTTTTATTTTCTCATCATCTATTATAGATAATCACTCTAAAAGCTGAACAATACTATCAAGATATAAATTAAACTCCATATGTTGATTTTTCATTTGAATATCATTTACCAAACTATTAATAATTTCAAAATTATCAGATAAATTAATTAATTTATCTGTATATAATCTCTCAAATTTTAAAATTGTAGGAAATACTACAATATCTTCTCTGGTTATATGTTTTAGAATTTCCTTTCTAAATTGAGAAAATAGTTCTGATAAATGAGTAATTTCTGGATATTTCTTTGAATAATTCTCTATTATATAAGGAACAAGTAATTCTATTTTTTTTAAATCTTTTCTTAATGGTTCATGAAAAGTTTTAGTGATATACTTTATAAGTGAGTTCAAAGACATGTCCTCTACACTTTTTGCAAACATAATTATAAAGATTATTAATATAAAAATATTTAAGTCATATAATTATAATATCATAAATTAAATAATTACACAATTATATATATAAAAAAAATTATAATTTATTCAAAAATATTAGAATATTGCTAAAATTGTAGTAATATTTTTTAAAAATCCATACTTTCACATTTTTCTATAAATATCTTTGTTGCTTCAATAACATTCTTGTATCTATCATTTTGAAGATAAATTCCTCAAAAATATCTTGTTATTACCACAATGATATTTTTCATATCTTTTCTTTGTAATTCCCTCAAAATACACATTCCTGCTCAAGTTTCTCCATCATCGTTTTTCCCTTCTATCAAGATATTATTTTCTCATACAAAACGGTAAGCAAAGGAATTGTGATCTGCTTTTTGGAAATAGATGTCTTTTTTAAGGTTGGCAAGAAAATTTTTTATATCTTCTTCAGATTTTATTTTTCCTCCGGAAGCACTATATTTTGACTTCCTATCGATGATAATTTCTTTAAATACGATAAAATCCTGTTTTATAGAATCATTATTGTCTCAAAAATTAAATCCTATTTGATTATTCATCTTTTGTATTTTCCATTAATTGTAAAAATTCTTTTTTTGTCTTCATTTTATTTTCCTCAAAAAAAGCTTCAAAATCAATATGAAAGGCTTGAAATTTGTAATAATTCTTTTTTAAAATCTCAGTTTCTGCAAAAGTAAGTGAAAAATGTTTTTTATATTTTTCAAATGATTTTTCCATCGGAAGAAAATAAAAAAACTTTTGAAGGTCACTTATAAGTTGTGATACATCAAAGCTTTGCATTACTTGTTTTAGCTCAGAAATATCTACTTTTTTACTTGCTTCTGAAATCGTATCAAAGGGAATTTTGAGAATTATATAAGGAATTTTCTTTTTACTACAAACAAAATCAATTCAAAAACTCTCCATATCAACAAATTCTTCTCAAGTATTTTCCTGATTTGTAAGTATTTTTTCGCTACTTCCGAGAGAAATAAGTTCCCCAAGCTGAAAATAAATTGGCACCAAAGCTTCTTTTTCATTTGCCAAATTTTTTATGCGGTAAACTTGGAAAAGTTTTTTATTTGTTTCTTTCTTTACTCCACAAACTCAAATATTTACGACAAAATCTATCTCGTTTTTTGTGAGGTAGTCTTGTAAAGTATAAATTACATTGTAATTCCCTACTCCCGTCAGCAAAAATTTGAAGCAAAAATCTTTTTCACTATATTGTGAAATTTGTTCTTTTATCACATCAAGTTCAAGCTTCAAAGCAGAAACAAAAAGAATATTTTTTTTCATAAAGTTTATTTAATAATTTCTTTGAGAATAAAATCTATAACTAAAACTCATTTTTCGCTCACAATTATCTTGTTTTTTTTCTTTTCTAAAAATCATTTTTCAAAAAAATAATCAAGTTTTTTTTCATCAAGAAAGCAAAAATATGATTTTTGTATTCCTGTCGTGCGAAGAGAAAACATAATTGTTTCGAGTATTTTTTCTTTTTCTTCTAGCTCTTCTTCAAATTGTAATTTTCCTCTATAATAATCAGTAAAATTATCTGGATAAGCATATCTTTTCCCCTGCTCATATCCGTGAGCTCCAAGTCAAAAAGCTATCATATCACTATGATTCCAATAAGCAAGATTATGTTTGCACTTATATCATTTTTTTGCAAAATTTGAAATTTCATATCTTCAAAATCCTTCTTCTTCCAAAAAATTTTTTGTTTGAGTATATTCTTTGAGAAAATCTTCTTCTTTGATTGATATTTTTTTCCAAGATTTTGAATAATAATAATCTTCCAGCATATAGAGCGAAATATGCTTGATAAACGGGTATTTTTTGAGCAAAGTTTGTATATCTTTTTTCACTTGTCATTTTTTTTGATAAGGAAGACCTATAATAAAATCAAGAGAGATATTTTTTTTGTATAGTTTTTCAAAATTATCCAAAGCAAAAAATATAGTTTTCTTTTTATCTCTTCCTATTTCTTTGAGAGTTTGAAAATTGAGGGATTGAATACCAAGAGAAAATCTATTTATTCCTATAGACAAATAAAATTGTAATTTTTCTTGAGTGATATCTTTTGGATTTACTTCAAGGGTAATTTCTCTATTTTTTGAAATAATAAACTTTTTTTCAAGGCAAAACATAATTTCTCGTATATATTCTCAAGTAAGAGAAGACGGACTTCATCATCAAAAATAAATAGTTTTTATCTCTCGTATTCATCATTTATAAGATTCTATAGTTTTTTTGAGATATTCTATATAGTATTTTCTTTTTATTTCTTCTTGCTCTACAAAAGAAGAAAAACGACAATATTTACATTTACTTGAGCAAAAAGGAATATGAATATAAAGATGCAAAATATAAAAAATAATAAATAAGTTTTTTTATTTACAAACAGTAGAGAGTTTTTCAAATTTTACCATTTTATTGTATTTACAAAGAAGTACATTTTTTAATCTTTCAAAAGAGTTCGTAGCATTTGTTTCATCATCCAAAATATTAGTTATTTCTTTGTCATACATAGCTTTTAATCCCTTATCAAAAGAAGAAAAAATAAATTCTTTATCCATAAAATCTTTTAAAGCAATATTAAAATTTGTATTTACTTTTTTCTCAAGTCTTTTTTCTTCTAATTTTACCATTGCAGGAAGATAATAAGGATAAGCATCAAGGTAAGCATTTTGTCCTTCTTCACTTATGAGATAAGCAAGAAAATCATTTGCTAGATTATAATTTTTTGTATTTTTATTTATAACAAAATAATTATAATTTACGAGACTTTTTCCATTTCCTATAAAATAATGAGGAAAAGGAGAAGCCATAAGAAATGTCTTTTTAAATCATTTTTTATCTATATCATTCAGCATTCTTGGATAACCTATAAGCATAGCAACTTCTTCTTTTGAAAAAAGATCAATTGCATTTTTTCAAGAACTTATAAGATCAGCAAATCTTGTATTATAGGCATTATTTCACTCTACATCACCATAAAGAAGATATGTCGTAAGTCATTGTTTCATTTTATTTCCTTCTGCTTTTTCAAAAGAAACAATATCATCAAGCATAAAAAATTGAGTCAAAATATCATAAGAATATGGAACAGTAGAACCATTTCAAAGAGCAAGAGGAATAATATCACTATTTGTCTCTTTGAGTTGCTTTGTAGCATCACTAATAGATGCCCAAGAAGCAACATCTTTTGATTCTATATATCTCCTATTATAAAAAATTCAAAGAGTTTCATATCCGAGAGGAATTCAAGCAAGAAATTCTACTATTTCTTCTTTTTCTGGATCATCTGGATTTTTGATACTTGTTGTTCTAATAAGATCTTCTCCAAAAAAAGTTTTAAACTCTTTTCTAAAATTTTGTGCATTAACAATTGCTGGATCAAGTCCTGATACTTGTTCTTCAAGTCCTGATTTTTCATTATTATTGAGCATAAATACATCTGGTTCTTTTCCTGCAATAATAGCACTTTGCAGTGTGTAAAAATATTCTTCATAATCAGAAAAGTTTTCAACAACAAAATTTATATTTGTATAAGCTTTATTTTTATCTTTAAATTTTTTTAGTATCTCAGTAAATTTTTCTTTTTCATCCTCAACTATCCATATACTAAAATTAGATGAAGTTGTTTTTTGTGGGACTTTTGATTTTTTTGTTGCTCCATTCATCAAAGATACCAAATAAATAAGAGCAATAAGAGCTAAAACTCAAATAACAGCAAAAATAATTTTATTTTTATTTATAGGAAGATTCATATATTTAAAAGTTATTAATTATATATTAGAAAGTAAATGAAGATGAAGATGCATAACTTCTTGTCCTCATAAAGCTCAAACATGGAATTTCAATTGGTACCCTTGTTGTATATTTAAGTCATAAGCCATTTTTTTTGCTACAAAAAATAACTCTGCTATCAAGTCACTATCTTCTTTTTGTATTTCATTGATGCTTGGAATTTCTTTTTTTGGAATAATAAGAAGATGTGTTTTTGCTTTGGGAGCAATATCTTTTATGACGATAATATTATCCTGTTCATATACTATATCAGAAGGAATTTCCCTTTCAATAATTCTTGTAAAAATACTCTTCATAAAAAATATATTAATAATAAGTTTCTTCTATTGTTGCTTCTTCATCATTTGACTGAAATACATTTACTGAATTTACTCTTCCATCTATAACAAAAATAAAAAATAAGCCAAGAAGTGAAAGAAAAAGAAGAATAAAAAATAGTGCATTTGTTGCTTTGGGAATATGAGTACTGAAATTTTTAAATTTATAAGAATGGAGTCTCGCAACAATAAAAAATCACCAAATCACAAGAAGAATGAGAGAATATGCTCCTATGTAAAGTAAAAACATAAAAATATATTTAATAATAAAGTCTATTTTAATTATATTTTTTATTTTTTTTTTGCAAATTTTTACTTTTTATAATACAATAGAAGTGTGTGAAATATTTATTAAAAATAATTATTTATGGCTACTATACAAAATAATGGTAAAACTTTCAATATCTCAGATGAGATGCAAGCAAAATATCCTGAGCTGATAAAACTCATACTCAATACGGAATCAATGGATGATGATGAGAGACAATATTGGTTTGATATTATGCCTTCTATGACTGATTCTCAAATTGATAGACTTTTTAATATTCTAGAAACTGAGAAAAAAAAGTTAGAAGACCTTGAGGTAAAATATCAAAAAGAAATAAAATCTCTCAATGAAAAACATCTTATTGAATGGCAAGAATTCCAAATTAAACAAAATAAGCAGGTTATAGCAAAAGCAAAAGCAGAAGAACAAAATGAAGAACAACAAAATCCAGATGATGTATTAAAAATGCTTAATGATATGTAAAAAATAACAAAAAATAATCAAATAGAAGTAATAATATTACTTCTATTTTTTTGTGAAAAATTTATTTGACAAATATAAAATATTTTTTATAGTCTATTTATTAATTTAATGCTAAATAATAAATATGCAAATTCCATGATGAAGATTGATTACTACTTTATCTCTTGTTTGAAGTCTATTATCACAACAAGCTTGTAGTAAGTATAGTGAACCTGTTCAAGTACAAGTAAGTTATATTAATGAAATAACAAAATGATTATTATTAATAGAAGTAGATCCTTCTAATGTTGAAGGTAGAAAAATTTGAGACAAAGTCAAGTTAGAAAAAGAAATAAAGAAATGAGATATAAATGGTGATGGTAGGGAAGAACTTATATTCGCAAATATAAAAATTAAAAAAGATAATTATCCTGAAGGAGATTATACTATAGAAAATATTCTTAGTGGAAGTGATAAAAAACCAAAAACTGAAGGTATAGTACCATGAAATATAATAGAAATATCTCAAAAAGCACTATAAATATTTAAAACTCCTCCAAAATTTAAAAATTTTGGAGGAGTTTTATTTTACTTGATTTTTTCTATATCTTAAAAACATTTTCTACTAATATTTTATTATCAAAAGGAAATCTTGTATTTTCTACATATTTTACAAGAGCATAAAATATACTCCACTCATCATATATATCATAAATAAAAGCATTTCATTCTCATTTCATAGGATTAAATTCTTGGAGAATAGAACTTAAATAATTATCTCTTATTACGATAGGAACAACTCATTTTGAAAACAATTTTTCCAAATTTGGAAAATCATTATCACAAATAATAAAATTAAATCAGTCTAAATCAAGTCCGTCTTTTTTTTGTAAATAGACTATATTATCTCATTTTGTAGAAAGTTCTCTATCACAGATAACGACAAAATTTGCTCAAAGTCATACAATTCAAGTCAAAAGTTTTTCTAATACTTTTTCATTACTGAGAACTATAAGCCCTAAAAGCTTATTTTTTTTTGGAAAATTAAATTTCTCTACAAGTCTTTCAGAAGCTTGTCTTTTAGCACTTAATACTTCAGTTTTAATCATATAAGTAACAAGGAAGTAAAATAACATAAGTATTGTAGCACATAATGAATAAAAGTTCCAAATAAAATAAATTGACAATGAAACTAATATAGTTAAAAATTAAGCATATATTTTAAATCTTTTATTTTCTATGAATAAAAACCTTTTTGAAGAATTAAAAAAACAAGGAAAAATGTGTTTTCTTGCTCCTATGGATGGTTATGGAGATAGTGCCTATCGCCAAACGATGAAAAAAATTGCTCCCCATATACTTTGTGTAAGTGAATTTTATAGTGCTGATGGACTTGTTCATTCAAAATTTCTTGCTGATTCCGTCTTGCCTCATCAAAAAATAGAAAAACCTCTTATTATACAGATATTTTGAAAAGATCCTGAAATGTTTTGAAAAGCAGCAAAAATTATAGAGCAATATGATGTTGCTGGAATTGATGTTAATATGGGTTGTCCTGCAAAAAAAGTAGTAAGAAGTGGTCATGGATCAAGTCTTTTTATTAATCAAGATATTGCTTTTAAAATCGTAGAAACTCTTGCAAATTCAACTCATCTGCCTATCAGTGTCAAAACAAGATTAAGTTTTGACGGAAACCAATGCCTTATAGATTTTGCTAAATGATTAGAAAATGCTTGAGCAAATCTCCTTACCATTCATGGAAGAACAGCGAAACAAGCATACACTGGAAAAGCTGATTTTACACAAATATATGAGCTAAAAAAACATCTTTCTATTCCTATTATTTGTAATGGTGATATAGAGGATTATGATGATGGAATAAATAAATTACAAAATCTTGATGGATTTATGATAGGAAGAAAAAGTTTCGGAAATCCTTGGTGTTTTCTTGCTTGAGATTATCATCCAGCTCTTGCAGAAATACTAGAAATAATGGAGTTTCATGCTCAAAAACTTATAGAAACAAAAGGAGAAAAAAAATGAAGCCTAGAAATAAGAAAGCATCTTGTACAATATCTGCATAATTTTCCTTGAGTAAAACTCTATAGAAGAAAACTTGTTACCGTAGAAAATATGAATGATGTCCTTTTTATCCTTTCAGAAATAAAAAAAGATTTTCACGACTATCTTGATAAAAAACCAAGTCTTGGTGAAATAAAAGAAGAAATATAGAAAAGGTTTGACAAATTGAAATATATTTATATTATATTTTATACTTTATAATCTAAATTTCATAAACTATGCAAACTTGATGTCCTTATAATCCAAGAAAAAAAGAACATTTTCTCAGAGATGTTACTTGAATAAGAACTTTTAGTGAGGTAAATGAAAATCCTTACATAGATAAAAAAACAAGAGAAAATGCTCAAAAAATATTAGAAGAAGTCTATAATTTTAATAATAAGAATAGAGATTTAAATTAATTTTTTCTATTTTCATAGATTCTTGTTGGAGTTTATACTCTTAAAAAGCACAGAAAAATGACAAAAAGATAGTTTTTCAGAGCTTCCTTAATAAAAAGTGTTTTAAGAAAAACACTTTTTATTTTTCTCTTCTAATTTTCTTGCTTTTTAAGTAATAAATATGATACAATAAAGTCAAATTATTATTTAAAATAAATTTTATGCTATTTTGACTTGATATAACAACTCTTTTACTTATTTTTATTTGCCTTGGACTTGTTGCTCTTTTTGAATTTGTAAATGGATCACATGATACTGCAAATGCTATTTCCCCTGTAATATATTCTCATTCGCTTAAACCAAGAAGAGCTGTACTTCTTGCTACTGTGATGAACTTTTTATGAGTTTTACTTTGAGGAATAGGTGTTGCTATTGGTATTATCCATCTTCTTCCTCTTGAAATAATTTCAGAACAAGAAAATTTATTTTGAGTCTTTGTTGTTCTCTCACTTCTTATTACTGCAATACTATGGAATGCCGGAACTTGGTATCTTGGACTTCCTGCATCAAGTTCTCATACACTTATTGGTTCTATTTTTTGAGTATGTCTCGCTATTTCTTTTCTTCCAATACATGCTTCCGAAAAAGTAGATCTTAATTGGCACAAGATTATAGAAGTAATAGAATCTCTTCTCATTTCTCCACTTATATGATTTGGACTTGCTTTTTTAATAATGTTTATTTCATATAAGATTATAAAAAGTAAAAGATTTTTTTCTAAACCTGAAAAAAAAGAAGTTCCAAATACATGACTTCGTTCTCTTCTTATCGCTTCTTCTTCTTGGGTAAGTTTTGCTCATGGAAGCAATGATGGTCAAAAATGAGTATGACTTGCTATGCTTATACTTATTTCTCTTGCTCCAAATACATTTTGAATAAACCCTGATGTTAATATGCTTGATATAAAAAAAGATATAAGCTATATTTCTCAAAGTATAGAAAATGATATAAATCAAACAAAAAATGACGAATATAAACAAAAACTCATTCTTGCTCAAGAAAACATAAAAAATCTTTTATGAAGCTTGGAAAACCAAAAACAAGAAGGAAAAAATGTAAGAACAAATATCTTAAAAATACAAGAAAATATAAAAAATATCAAAAAAGAAAAAAGTCTTATTGCTCAGGCAAATGCTTGAGAAATTTGAACTTCAATAGACTCAAAAGATTTCATTATTCATAGTGATAATCTTTCAAAAGTTATAGATTATGCTCCTAAATGGATTATACTTCTTATTTCTCTTTCTCTTGGTCTTGGAACAATGTTTTGACGGAAAAGAATAGTAAAAACTATAGGAAAAAAAATAGGAAATCATAAGCTTAAATATGCAGAATCTGCAAGTTCAGCAATTATCACTGCTATGACTATTACTTTTGCTTCTCGTCTTTGACTCCCTGTAAGTACAACACATATATTTTCATCAAGTATTGCTTGATGTATGATGACAGGAAAGAAGCCATGAGTACAACAAGATACCGTAAAACATATTCTTCTTGCTTGGATTCTTACTCTTCCTATTACTATAGTTCTTTGATGAGGGCTTTTCAGTCTCTTCTGGGTTTTGTTTTTAAGGTAAAAAATTTCTTTTTCACAAAAACTCCCAAGACTTAGAAAATTGAAGTCTTGGGAGTTTTTAAAATGAAAAATCTAGTTTTTATCTGAGGAAATTATACCTTTTGCTGATTCTTGTACTCAATCTTGTATTCAAGCTGAAGTTACTCAAGGAATAGATAGTTCTTTTCAATTTGGAGTAACAACAAAAACATTATAAAGATTATTATGTAAATTCCCTTGAACTATAAGAATTTTTCTCTCTTTTCAAATAATATTTATAGCAATCATGTTTTCAGCTATTTTTTCTGATATATCATCTTGTTCAATTAATTCTACATTGGGTCATTTTAGAAGGTTTTTTAAATCCACGAAATTTCAAGTATATTCAAACCTTAATGTATTGTTATCTTCTCATGGAGCAGGTATAAAAATAGAGGCTATTTCATTCTCAGAAACTCATAAATTAGTTCCTCTTGATTTTTCCCAACTTCGATAAGATAATCAACTATCATTCGTTTTTAAATATAAATAGGAGAAAATTTTTTCAATTGTATCCAATTTATCTTCTCAATGAGAAGATAAATTAATTTTTTTATTTGGATCCATACTTTTGTAAATTACAAAATAGATAAAGTTTTATTATATTAGCATTTTTTAATAAAAAGTCAAATAATTTTAAATATTTTTATTCTTTGTTATCCTGAACTCATTTCAGGAACATTAAAAATGAGAAAATACCATTATTGATTCTGAATTTATTTCAGAATGACAAAATTTAATTTCTACTTATACTTTTCCAACAAACTTATAAGTTCCATATCATCATCTCATTTTTTTGCTTTATACATCTTGTCTATACTGGGAGTTCCACTTGCATATATGACTTTTATTCCTGTGAGTTTTGAAATTTTTTGCACAACCTCACTTCCTCTATAACGAGGAGAACTATCAGAATCATAACTAAAATCATGCTCTTCATCTTGGATAATAAGTCCAAGATTTTTATAAGGATAAAAAAGTGACGATCTTGTTCATACAACAATTTTTGCATTTCAAGAATGTATATCTTGCCAATATTTTGTCTTTGTTGCTTCTGAAATAAGAGAATTAATAATAATTACATTATCTCAAAAAACTTCTTGAAATCTCTGCCCAACCTGATTTCAAAGAATTATTTCTGGAACAAGGATAAGTATCTGTTTTCAAAGATTTAAAAAATAATTTGTAAGATGGATATATATTTCTGTCTTTCAAGATCATGTAAGTCCCCAAAAAAGAAATTCCTTTTTTTCACTTTGAATTATCTTTTCATAAGCTTGTTGCTGTTTTGAAGAAAGAGATTTTATGTTTTTACACTGGTAATTATATAGCTCTTGTCTTGCTTTAAGTTTTTCTTTTTCTATTTTTTCTCTCAAATTTCTTGGAAAAAAAAGAGAAGCACTATTGTGGATAGGAGTGATATAATGTGAAGAAATCCACACTAATAATGTAATCTGATATGGGTAAATAAAAATATCTCATTTTTTCTTTATAATCTCTTTGAGTTTTTCTTTTTCAAAACTAATTGTTTCATTTTTCAATATTTTAAGCACAATTGCCAAAACTTTTTTCTCTCTCAAAGGTATCTCTACAATAGTTCATTCACATATATCTTGTGTTTGAATCAAATCAGGAACACTATAAGTAAGTCCAATATCATCAAAAGTTCAAGAAAATGGAGCAACAAGTAGATACATAATTTAGTATTGTATAAGAGAATTAATTGAATAGGAAGATATATTTTTTTTGCCATCTAAAAAAGAAAGTTCCATCAAAAAATTAAGAGAATCTACTTTTCCTCCAAGCCTTTCTACAAGTTTTATTGCTGCTCACATAGTTCCTCAAGTTGCAAGTACATCATCCACAATTGCTACTTTTTGTCATGCTTTTATACTGTCTGTATGTATATCAAAACTTGCTTCTCAATATTCTAAACTATATTTTTCTGTAATAGTTTCGTAAGGAAGTTTGCTTGTTTTTCTAATTAATACAAGTGGTTTTTCAAGAGCATAAGAAAGTGCACTTGCAAAAATAAATCCTCTCGCATCAAGCCCAACTATTACATCTATATCAACTAAATTTTTTGCCATATCTTCTATCACAAAAGAAAAAGCTTCTGGTGAAGATAAAAGTGGAGTAATATCTTTAAATACTATTCATTTTTGAGGAAAATCTACTATATCACGAATATAATTTTTAAGTTCCATATTTTTATTATTAAAATTTATTTTTTTAACTGAGAAGTCTTAGTTCAATTTTTCATTGGTGTCATAGATTCTCTAATGCTTGATGTATCAAAGAAAGAGATTCTGTATTATTTATGCTATTATAAGGCATTTTTTTTATAAAAACAATGATAAAAGTCTCTCATTCTTTTTTGAAATTTGCTCACTCAAGACCAAGGATTATTACTCATTTTCCTCAGATTTTTTTCAATTCCTGAATAAGATTTTTCTTTAGTTCTGATTCATCTTGTACAAATTCTTCTTTTTTTGTCTCTTTTTTTACAAATATTTCATCCGAAGGGTTTCAAAAAATATCTTCTATCATATCATTTGTAATATTTTCTTCTTTTTTTGTCTCTTTTTTATAAAAAACCTCTTCTGTTTTTTGTTTTTCTTTTTTTATTTCTTTTATTTCAATATTTTGTTTTCAAGAAGAGATTATTTTAAGAATTGCACTTAAAAAAGTGATTTTTTCATCAAGAGAATTTTTTGTCTTTGCATAAGCTTCATCAAGTATTTCAAGAATAAGAAGTTCTTTTGTATAATTTTTATTTTCTCTCAAAAGAAGTAAAATTTCATCTTTTACATAAAAAATTAAATCCTTAAGAAAAAGTTTTATATTTTTCCCAGAAGAAAGAAGTGTATCAAAATCTTGAATAATTGAGTTTTCATTTTCCAAGAGTTTTTGGAAAAATTGTTGTAGTGTATCTTCTTCAGTTATTCAGAGATTTTCTACTATATTTTCGTAAGTTATTTTATCTCCAACAATAAGTTGCTCAAAAAGATTGATAGCATTTCTCATTCCTCAAGAAGCATTTTTTACTATATAATAGAGAGCCTTTTTTTCTATTTTTATATCTTCTTCTTTTGCAATATAGAGTAATCTTTTTTCTATTGATTCATTATCAATATTTTTAAAGTCATATCTTTGGCATCTTGAAAGGATTGTTTCTGGAACTTTATTTATTTCTGTTGTTGCAAGAATAAATTTTACATGACTTGGTGGTTCTTCTAAAATCTTGAGAAGAGCATTAAAGGCTCCTTTTGAAAGCATATGGACTTCATCAATGATATAGACCTTATATTTTGCTTGACTTGGTGTAAATTGAGCTTTTTCAATAATATCTCTTATATTATCTACTCCTGTATAACTTGCAGCATCTATTTCTATAATATCAATCAATCTATTTTCTGCAAAAGCTTCACAAATTTCACATTGTAAACACGGATTTCAATCTTTTTGATTGAGACAATTAATTGTTTTTGCAAATATTCTTGCCGTGCTGGTCTTCCCTGTTCCTCTCGGTCAAGTAAAAAGATAAGCTCCAACAAGTTTATCTTGCAAAATAGCATTTCTCAGTGTTTCACTGATAAAATCTTGTCCGACAAGATTATCAAAGTTTTGTGGTCTGTATTTTAAGTATAAACTCATAAAAATGGTTGTTTTAAAAATTATTTTCTATTGATTATTATTTCTGAAACTTCCATATTTTTTGGTAATTGAGTCAATGAAAATATAAAGTTTGAAATCGTATTTGTATCCAGCATTATTCACAAAGTTTTTCAAGTAAGTTGACTAATATTTTTTCCTCTCCCATTTTCTCAAATATTTGATTCTGTATTGAGTCATCAAAGATGAATTCCCATAACTCGGCAGGAAGTTTGTTTAAATTGGAGTTTCCAGTTTTCTATCAATCCTCTTAATCCCCATTTTGTCACACTGTACATTGGCATAAACTCATCTCATTTATAAGCAATTGTCGCTCCTATAAAAACCAAGTCCGCATTATTTTCCTTTATCAATAACGAAAGCTCGGAAAGTAAATAACTTTGTCATAAAATATTTACTCTAAACATCTCATCACTATGGTCAAAATCAATATTATCAAGTTTTTCTATATATCAAATTCCAGCACAAGAAATAATACAAGAAAAGTCTGAATATTTTTCCTTGATTTTTTTTCATGCTATGATAATACTTTCTTTATCTGTAAAATCTATAGGAATATGTGTTATTGCCAATTCTGGCTTTGTTCTTGAAAGTCCTATGACTTCATATCATTTCTCCATAAAAACTTTTGAAAGTTCTAGTCATAAGCCACTACTCGCTCCCATAATAATTATTTTTTTCATACATTATTATTTAAAAAATTATTCGTTTGAAATCATTCTATTTTCATCAATTCATTGCAATACTTCCAAAACTACTTCTTTATCATGCCAAGGAATTGGTCAAAAATTGGTCATAAGGGTATGTTCATCTCATTTTCAAGCAATCAGTACAATATCATTAAGAGAAGCCATAATAAGAGCAGTTCTTATTGCTTCTTTTCTATCTGGAATAATCCAAAAATCTTCTCACTCTTTTCTTTCTATTCCATGAGCTACATCTTTTATAATTTGTTCTGTTTTTTCTGTATAATCATCGTCTTGAGTAAGAACAACTATATCAGATAAATCAGAAACAATTCTTCCCATTTCTGGTCTTTTGGTCTTATCTCTATCCCCTGTTGCTCAAAAAACTGTAATTATTTTTTTTCTTCCTTGTATATCTCTCAAATTATTCAATACTTGAGTCAAGGCATCTCCTGTATGAGCATAATCTATAAATATTTTAAATCCTTCTTTATTTTTTATTTCTTCCATTCTTCAAGGAACTCATGAAATAGATGCAATTATTTTTTCTATCTCTTTCGGTTTCAAATTAAGAGCTATAAAAACTCATATACTTGCCAAAATATTGTAAACATTAAAAGTTCCTCTTAGGCTTGTTTTTATTTTGATTATATTTCCAGCAATTTTTACATCAAAATTTGTAGCATCTATATCACTTGTTATATTTTCAAGTCTTATATTTGCAGACATATCTTTTCCATAAGTATAGAGAGAATCATAAGTTTCTGCCAAAAATAAATCTTTATAATCTGATTCTAAGTTAATAATAGCTGTTTTTTTGATTCATTTTTTCCTTTTTGAAATAATAAGTCCTTTAAAAAGCCTGAGTTTTGTCTCTGCATATTTTTGCATTGTCTTATGAAGATCCAGATGATCCTGAGTAATATTTGTCAAAACAGCTATATCATAATCAAGTCCCCAGTTCCTATGCATAAAAATAGAATGTGAACTCGTTTCTATAATTGCTATTTCACATCATTTTTCACGAGCTTCAGCAAGAAGTTTCTGGAGTGTGAAAGGATTTGGAGAAGTCATTTTTGAATTATTTGTAAATTCTTGATCATCAATAATAATATTAACCGTAGAAAATAAAAATACTTTTTTTCCTGCTTGTCTTAATCAACGAGCTATAATATTTGAAGTGGTTGTTTTTCCATTTGTCCCTGTTACTCAGATGATAATCATATTTTTTGATGGATTATGATTGATTGCAACAGCTATCATCGCTTGTAATTGATGATAATACAAACGAAACGGATTATCAAGAGCTATCATTTTTTTCAATTTTTGGAGCATAATTTTTCTCAGTAGATTATAAATAAAAAAGTCTTTTCCTTATTGTAATGAAAAGACTTTTTTTTGAAAATTTTTATTGTGAAAAAGTAAATATAAAAAAAGATATATTTTAAATATTAGAAGAAGATGTAGATAGTTACTTCATATTTTTAGTAAATTATAAAATTAATTATTATTATCAAGAAGTATTTTTTTATCATTTCTTTCTCAACATTTTGCCTTTAGTTTTTTGATAAGTATTTGACTAAAAAATATATTTAATATACTACAAATATAAGATATAATTATATTACTATTTTTAATAAATTATGGAAGATATAATCAAAGAAAATAATTACCCAAATACATGTCCTTATTGTTGAGAAAAAATTAATCCTAAAAAATTAGCTGAAACTAAGCTAAATGAATGGTGAGGAAAAGAAACTTTTGAAGGTATATTTACATGTAATAATAAAAAATGTAATAGGACATTTACTACATTATATGAGCATAGTTTCTTTCCGACCTATACAATTGAAAGAAATTCTAATATTATATACCATCCAAAATTGAAAATTTTTAATGAGGAAATAGAAAAAATATTTGAAAAATTTTGTAAAATATATAATCAATCTTTTATAGCTGAAGAAAATCAATTAGAAGAAATTGCCTGAATATGATATAGAAAAGCTTTTGAATTTTTATTAAAGGATTATTTGATACATAACAGAGAAAATGAGGAAGAAAAGGCAGAAATAATATCAAATACAAGTCTGACATATTTAATTAATAAATATATAAATAATAATAAATTAAAGGAAATTGCGGAAAAATGTGCTTGGTTATGAAATGACCATTGACACTATTTAGTAAAACATACTGAACAAGATTTAGAAGACTTAAAAAATATATTAGATATAATAATTCATTTTATAGAGATGGATCTATGATTTAAAAAATATTCTAAAATTCAAAAAAAATAAATAAGTTTTGTATTATTTAAGATTTTTCCCTTCATACACAAAATCTTCTTTTACTCCTTTTTTCTCTATTCATCCTTTATTTGTATGTATTTTTATATCATATTCTTTTATTCCCGCTTGTTTCAAAAAAATAAAATCATAATTTTTACATTCTGTATTTTGAAGAGAATAATCTATATCAAAACTTGTCTCTTCTCATACTTGAGTTTGAGTATAAAAACTTACTATTTTTTTCCCTTGTTGCTCAGATATATTTATATCCTTTTTTTCTTTTATGATAGAATTTCAAGGAAGAACGACACGAATATATTGATAATTTGGTCATTTTCCTTGAATTCATAAAAGATAATCTTGATTTTGTATTTCATATTTATTCATCACATATTTGAGAAAATCTTCATTTCCCTTTGTGAAACTATGTCGTTGTATAATTGTCATCTTTGTATCAATAGAACAATTCTCATTTATTTTTATTTCTTTTTCAAAGTTCCTTTTTATATATCTATCCGATTTATTTCCACTTATTGAAGTAAAAATAGGATAAGCAAAATCAAGACTTGTAGGATATGTTATATTTCCATCAAGCTCAAATAAATGCAAGAAATCATTTTCTTTTTGATGAAAAGAATAAAAAATTAATTCTCTCTTTTTTATATTTTTCCCTATTATAGAAAGATAATCTTTATATTTTTTTTCTTCTACAAGCTTTTTTGAAAAATCATCTATAAAATCAAAAAGTGCTTGTTTTGGAGAACCAAGATTTCATTCTTTTCTTACTTTTGATTCTACCAACAATGACATAATTTCAGAAAAATTATCACTTGTAATTTTTTCTCAGAGATTTTTGTAGTCTACTCATTTTATAGTATCTAAAAATTCTAAAACGATATTTTGGTTAAGAAAAACAATTCCATCTATCTTATAGCCTCACTTTTCCATAAAAAATTTTATTTTTTCGGCACTTTCTTTGGTATCAATAAAATAATTTGAATCCCTTAATCCAAAAGTTTCTGTAATTTTATCAATTCATTCAGGAGCTATTTCTTTTTCCAAATATTGTCTTTTTAAATTCCACTCATAAGCATAAACATCATTTTTTTCAAAGCTTTTTAATTTTCCTCTAAAAAGTGAAGCAATTCCCATACTTCCCATAAATCATCAAGTTGGTCGTATTTCATCAGAATTCTGAAAAATGATAAGATAATTTCTTTCTTGACTATGTCCAAGTATATCAAGAAAAGTCATATAGTTGGAGTCAAACTTTTTTGCAATTTGCATAACAATCGTAAGATTTTTCACTTGTTCCTCTATTTTTTTTTGTATATCTTTATTACTTAGATTTTTTACCTCTTCAAATTGTTTCAAAACTCTTTCTCAATCTTGAATAATTTTTGAAAAAGAAGGATGAATATTTTCAAGTAATTGAGAAAACATAATTTCTTTTATTCATTTTTTATTTATAAATTTTTCACTTGATTGATAAAGCCTGTAAAAATCTTTCATTGTTTTTGTAATACCAAGACCTCAATTTATTATATGCTCAGCATTATCAACTTGTTCACTTGGAATAAGAAAATAAGGGAAAAAGAAAAAATAAGCTATTTGAAAGTCCCTTGCAGAAGAAGATGCTACTTTTTGGAGATTATCAATACGAAAAGGAGAATCTTTGAGGGATATTATTTTTTGAAATCAAGCATTGACTCTATTTTGAATAATAAAATATCAGAAAGAAAAATAAAAAAGGAGGAGAAAAATAAAAAAAGGAAGAAGAGAACGAGGATTATGATATATATCAGACAATTTTTTCCTCATATTTTTTAGAAATTTTTCTCAATAATAAAAAAATATTTTATTACGAAAATCATACTTCTTTTTTGCTAGGACAATATTATTTTTTAGTCCTTTTTTTCTCAAAGCATCAAAATTTTTTGTCGTATTTTTAATTATTTTTACATAAGGAGATTTTGAAATATCTATTCTTTTTTTTCATTTATTATGAATATCTTTTGTATTTTTTTCTTTGAGAGTAAAAAGAGTTTTTACTCTTGATAAAGAAAAAATATGTCTCATATTTATTTTTTTTTCTAAATCTTCATAGATATCATTAAGTTTTTGGGACATAAAAAAAGAAAAATATATATAATTTTTCTCTATCCTATCCAAAAATGATTTTTTTTCAAAATAAAAAGAAAAGAAAAAATAATAAATAGTTTCTTAAGATTTTATTTAAATCTCCCTCAAAAGTTCTTTTTTAACTTTAAAGGATTAAGTCTAGATTCTTTTGTATTATTTTTTGAAGTTTTATTATGCCAAAATTTTGGATCTTCATTTAATAAACCAAGTCTTTTTTTCTCAATATTATATCTTTCTTCCTCTTTATCTAAAGGAACAAGTCTTATATTTTTTCGCTCTATTATTAATTTATAAAGATTATTTATGTATGTTTCTAAATCTTTTGTAGAATCTACATCTTTTGAAAGTTCCTCTCTTTCTCACAATAAAAAAGCAACTTCTCCAAGAACTTTATTTAATCCTTCTCCAAAAATCTTATTAAGACCTTTTTCAAGAACAGATAATCTTACTCATTTATTTTTAATAAGTTCTTCTAATGCAGTATGGAATTCATTGGGAACATATTTTTCAAAAAGAAGAATTAATTTGACTATATTTACAGGATTTCTGAGTTTTCTTAGGCTAAAAAATTCTTGTATTTTTTCTGGATTTGTATCATTGGTGATAGCAAAAATATTTTGTTCTTTTGTCCCTTTCTTTTGTCCATCTGAAAATATATCATCAAATAATCATTCAAAAAATTTTCTCTCCACATCTGTTAAATTATCTTTATGCACTATAGAAAAAAGTATTTTCAATAATTGATTTTCATTAAATTTATCCTCTATGTTTTTTATATATTCATCTATTCATTCAGGAGTGATAAAAGGTAAATCTCAGGTAATAAATACCGTTGGTGTATTCGATAACTTTCTACTTTTTTTTAATTGTTCCATATGTGGTTTTCAATCATTTATAGATTTTTTTGATAATTTTTCAGATAATTTTTTAGATGTTTCAAGTCATAAACGAACATTTTCTCAGTAATTTTTTCACTGTTCAACTATATGTATTCTCTCTTTCATTCTTCCTAATTCTGGATTTTCTCCCAAAATCCTATCTACTTCCGTTTGTAATTTATCTTGTATTCATACAATGATAACATTATCAACTTTTGATGATTTTAAAAGAGTCTTAAGTTGTGCTTCTATAATAGTTTTCCCTCAAAGCTTTAATGTTGGTTTATATGTATCAATATAAGTTTCTCCATCGGTCATCAATTCTCTCACCTCACGAAAATACTTAGAAACAATATTTTTAGATTCTTTTCCTATATCTTGACCTGCAAGAATAACAATATTTTTAGTTTCTTTTTTGTCATTTTGGCTTGAAAATCAAGTTTGCATATATAAATATATTTACATAATATAAGTTCTATTGTATACTATTTTTAATAATTTATCAAAAATTTTTCATTCTAAAAAATACCACTCAAAAAAAACTTCCAAATAATTTGGAAGTTTTAATTTTTTCATTTTTATATTCCTATACCATCCCTTATAATATTTATTTCATGGAGAAGAGTTTTGTCTTTTTTCATAATTTGTTCAAGCTTATTGCAAGAATAAAGCACTGCAGCATGATTTCTTCCAGAAAAAATATTTCCAATCCTTTCATAAGTATAATTCATTTTTGTTTTAAGAAGATACATTGAAACCTGTCTTGGTATCATAAATTCTTTTTTCCTATTTTCTCCAAGTATTCCTTCTTTTTCTATCCCAAAATGTCTTGAAACAGCTTCAATAATATCTTCATAACTTCTAATTGTTGTTTTTAAATTTGCTTTATTGAGACCAAGTAAATCACTCGTAAAACTTAATTTTTTCAATTTTGCTGCTACTTTTGTAAGGGTTGGGTTTGTTCCATCAAGCTCGTATTCTGCAATCATCTGATTCAAAACTCATTCTAATTCTCTTATATTTTCGGTTACATTTGTCGCTATAAACTCTGCTACATCTTGAGGAATCATAAATTCCCTTTCTCTTGCTTTTTCTTGTAATATAGCAAGCCTTGTTTCATAATCTGGTTTTCCTATATCAACAGTTATTCCCCATTCAAACCTACTTTTTAATCTTGGTTCAAGCTCGGTAAGATCTTTTGGTGGTCTATCTCAGCTTATAACTATTTGTTTATTTGCATCATAAAGCAAATTAAAAATATTATAAAGCTCATTTTGTGTTTGCTCTTTTTTTGCAAGAAATTGGACATCATCAATGATAAGTACATCTATTTCTGTAAATTTTTGTCTCAATTTTTCTATACTTCTTTTTCTTACATTTGCTACATATTCAGTAATAAATTTATCTGCTGTCGTATAAAAAACTTTTTTATCTTTAAATTTTCTCAAAATTTCATTTCCTGTTCATTGAAGAAGATGAGTTTTTCAAAGCCCTACATCTCAATAAATATAAAGTGGATTATATGATTTTCATGGATTTTTTGAAACGGCTTCACATGCAGAATAAGCAAGCTGATTATCTGATCAAACTATAAAATTATCAAGAGTATATCGTTCGTTTACCGTCTTCATTTGAGACATTATTTGAGCCATAGGAGTAAGAGAATTTTGTAATTTATAAGTCTTTTTTGTTTCTTTAGAATTATCTTTATGAAACTTTATACAATCAATTACATTCTTATTTGAAGGTGTATCAATATTTTGATCTACCCTAAAATTTATTTTCGTTAAGTTTGGAATTTCTTTTTGTGATGCCTCTTTTACTTGATTATAAAACTTTGCTTCTATATTATCTTTCATAAAAGATGACACGACTCAAAAAACTATTTCATCATCTGTCATTTCTAATATAGATATTTTTCTAAAATATACAAGAAAATCTTGTTTTTTTATCATTTCTGTAAGATGTCCCAATATATTTTTTAATTTGTAGTACTTATCCATTCTTATTATTTAACATAAAAATATTAAAATTGTCTATATCTTTTATAATTGTACCCCTAAATGTAAACATTTTCTCTTCAAAGTCAAAATATTATTTTTCCTTGACACTTAATTTTTGTTCAAAAATGGTATACATTAGATTTTTTTGATATTTTAAAATAAATAAATACTATGGGATAGTTAATTCCAAAAAATCATTATGAAAAAGAAATATTTTTTTTATTTTTTTATCTTTTTTCTTACTCTTATAATAGTTTTTCTATTTTTTCAACAGAGAAAAAATTCTCTTTCTCAGTGACTTATTTTTTCCTATCCAGATATAAATACTATCTCATTTGCAAATGAAAAAGTACCAATGGATGAAAAACATTTTTATAATAAAGAAAGGTTTGATAAAGAATATATAATTACCTCAACAACTCTTTATCAATTTTATCTCTATATAAAAAGATATCCTCTTTACATTCCCTTTATAGAAGAAAAACTCAAAGAAAAAAATATGCCCCTTGATCTCAAATACATTCCTATTGCTGAAAGTGCTCTTAGAAATGATATTGTTTCAAGTGTTTGAGCTGCTTGAATATGGCAATTTATGCCTGAAACAGCAAAAAGATTTTGACTTATTGTCAATGAAAATGTAGATGAAAGGTATAATTTTGAAAAATCTACTCTTTCTGCTCTTGATTATTTACAGATTCTTTATGATAAATTTTGAAATTGGACTCTCGCTACTGCTGCCTACAATAGAGGAGAAAATGGCTTATCAAAAGCAATGGAAAAACAAGGAGTAAAAAGTTATTATGATCTCTATCTCAATGAAGAAACTTCACGATATATTTTTAGAATTCTTGCAATAAAATATCTTGTGGAAAATTATTTTAAACAAGAAAAAATCGTAAGCACTCTCATTGGATGAAATTATGAAAATCCTACAACGACAACTATAAAAGTAAAAAAAATAGATGATATTGGAATCTGGGCTACAAAAAATAATCAAAACTACAACACTATAAAAATTCTCAATCCTTGGATACTTGGAGAGACTCTCCCTGAATGAGACTGGGAAGTAAAAATTTTGAAATAATATCTTTTATAATTTTACAATATGTCTCATAAATTCACTCATACAGAAAAATGAATTCAAGAATTATTTGAAAGTATTGTGGAAAAATTGAATAATCTCTTATATAAAAAATTTATTTAATTCTTTAAAATGAATATTATGACAAAACAAGAAAGACAGAAAAAAGAAAAAAAATTTAAAGAAATAGTTAAAAAAGGTATTGAATGATCTTTTTTTAAAGCAAAAAGAAGTATTTGAAAAAAATAAAAAAACAAAAGCACTTTATGAAGAAATAAAAAAAAGAGCTAAGTTTTAAGCTTTTTATAGTTATGAAAAGTTATAAGAAAATTACTTTAAAATTAATCAAGATTCTTATATATAAAATCTTCAAATAAAAAACTCTTTTGCTAAAAATCAATATTTCATATAATAAAAAAGCTACAAAAAGCATGTATCTACTTGCAGGAATAAATTTGCAAGAGGAAAGTCTGGACACCACGGGAAAAGATTAAAAGCTAACGGCTTTGGCTTGAAAATATAAACAATAAATTTCAAGTACGGAAAGTGCCACAGAGACAATAAAACGAAAAGTAATTTTCGCAAAGGTGAAAAGTCATCTGGTGTAAGAAATTGCTACAGATGAAAAACTAATTTTTAGTTTTTGGAAAACCCTAGTTGGTGCAATCGGAATGGTATTTTTATAAAGTTATTTTTCCCTATTGCTTTTTAAAAATATACCGAGCTTGAACTTTGAGGTGACTCAAAGTCTAGATAGATTGATACAGAAGTACAAAATCCGGCTTATTACTTTTTGTAGTGTATAAAAAAATTCCAAATTTTTTTGGGATTTTTTTATTTGTTTTTTAGAAAAAAAAAACTATATTTACTTTTGTTTTATATTATTTTTTATTTTCAATTATGAAACTCGTTTTTACTGGAATACAGTGATGCTGAAAATGAACTCAAGCAAGAATGCTTGAAATAAAATATGGATTTAAAATCTTAGAAATGGGGCAAGCTTTGAGAGAAATAGCAAAAGAAGATAATGAACTTTGAAGAAAAATAAAAACAACTCTTGATTCTGGAAATCTTGTAAGTGCTCAATTTGTAGGAAAAGTGATACAAGAAGTTATCTCGAGAGAATCTTCTAAAAAACTCATCCTTGATGGTTTTGTAAGAAATCAAGGGAATAAAGAAACTATGGATCAAATTGCTCCTGATTATAAAGTCGTATTTTTTAATCTTTCAAAAGAAAAAGCAATAGAAAGACTTCTTGGAAGAATGTATGACCCAAAAACAGGTGAAACTTTTCCAAGCTCATATACTCACAATCCAAAAACAAATACTCCCCTCATAAAAAGAGCTGATGATAATGAAGATTCTATTCTTCAAAGAATTAATGCTTTTGTAGAAAATACACTTCCTATCGTAGAAATTCAAAAACAAGAAGGAAAAGTAATAGAAATAAATGCAGACCAAACAGTAGAAAAAGTATTTGCTGAAATAGTACAAAAACTTTGACTTGAATAATTATCATGACTTAACCCCGGGATTAAAAAATCAAAATCCCGGGGTTCAAAGACCGGTCTTTTGAAAAAACTTGTTTTTAAAAAATATTTCTTAACTCCAAAATATGTATTGATTTGAACTTGGGAGAGAATTTAAACTTTCTCTTGCTGAAATATTTTCTTTTTTTAAAGATTATACAATAATATATCTTGATGAAAAAATTCTTCTTCTTGATAATCTGAATGATTTTGAAATAAAAGATTTTACAAAAAAAGCAGGAGGAACAATAAAAATTTTTGAAATAAAAAATATATTCTCAAAATCAACAAAATCTCTTGAGATTTTTGATTTTATTCGTCAAGAATTGGAAAAATTGGTCTGAGGGAAAAAAGATTTTTGAATAAGTTTTTTTGGAGAAAGCAAATTTGATGCAAAAAGATTTTTACTTGATGCAAAAAAGTTTTTAAAAGAACAAAATATTTCTTCACGATTTGTAAATAAAGATTTTCAAAACCTGAGCTCTGCACAAATAATTGGAGAAAATCTCGTAGAAAAAGGAAGTGATATAAATATTATAACAACAAAAAATGAAATATATCTCACAAAAACTCTTTGGGTTCAAGATATAAATGCTTATAGTAAAAGAGATTTTTGAAAAAAGAGGGATATGCAAATTGGTATGCTTCCACCAAAACTTGCTCAAATGATGATAAATATTTGAGGAGCTGGAAAAAAAGGAAATATAAAAATTTATGACCCTTTTTGCTGACTTGGAACCATCCTTATAGAATCTCTTATTATGGGAAACAAAGAAGTTTTTTGAAGTGATAAAAATGAAGAAATGGTACAAGCAACAAAAGAAAATCTTGATTTTACAATAAAAAGCTCTTTTCTCACAAGTATAAAATATCAAATCCAAAATCTTGATGCAAGAAACATACAAAATTCAGAAATATTAAAAACATCAAAAATAGATGCTATTATCACCGAATGATATTTGTGAGAAATTTTTACAATTGATAGTATAAAACAAGAAAAAATAGAAGATGAAAGGAAAAAACTTTTTGATCTTTACAAAGATTTTTTTGCATGACTTAAAAAAGCTCGATTTGCTTGAATTATTGTGATTTCATTTCCTTTTTGGGAAATAAAAAGAAAATATATTTATTTTGAAGAAATATATACTCTCATCAAATCATATTGTCATATAGAAAAAATGATAGGAGATAATCATCTCGCAAGAGAGACAAAAGTTTGAAGTCTCCTTTACAAGCGATCAAATCAACTTGTCGGAAGAGAAATTTTTAAATTAATGATAAAATAATTTGACTTATTATTAAATAGTTTTATAGTTAATTATTATTAATAACTTTATATATTTATAATATGACAAATATAAAAATTTGAATATCCCTCAATGATAATCCAGAAGGAACAAAAAAAATTATAAAGGGATTAGTAATGGTAATAAATAATGCTTTTAGTATTGAAACTATAAAAATCCTTAAAAATCCTATTCCTGAAGATTATATTGATGATACTGCTAAAAATACCCTAAAAAAAGAATTATTAGATCTTTTGGAAGAAGCAAAAAAAGATATAGAATCTAGAGACTATGAAAGAATAATAAAATCTTGAGAAAAAATTAAAAATCATTTTGAATATACTACAAAGATATTTGAACAAAATGACCAATTGTCTCAATACCTAGAAATCAAAGAAATAAATCAAACATATTCCGGATGGGGAAAAGAATGACTTGAAAAATTATTAGAAGGAAAAAAAGATTACTATGAAAGGTTATTATTTAATATCAAGATATGAACTGGATATTTAGATCCAAGAATACATAATGCTAATACTATAGTCGCTGGTTTTTATAATAATCTATTAAAAACATGATATGAGATTAGAGATATTTTAAAAGCTATAGAGAATTTATCTCCTGAGAAAAAACAAAAGAGTGTAAAAACTTCTGATAATTTTGAAAATAATGCTCTTAGTATTCCAAATGAATCATTAAAAAAATCTCAAAAAACATATGAAACATTTTATGCTGGGATAAAAATATGTAGAGAAAATTGAAGAGAATGGCTTACAAAAAATTGAAAAACATTAAAATATTCAGATTGAATTGAAAGAAAACATTATCATATAAGAGAAAATATCCCTAAAGAATGAAATACGGAAATTCCACTTTTTTGTGTGCAAGATATAAGTAAAACAGTTTATTTTGTTTTTGTAAATAAAAATGGGCAGTTACAAAAAATAAATAATGGAGTTTTTTACTGAGATATTTGAAAATTTTATTATTGAATTGCAGATATTATTGGAGATTGAAATAATACTTTATCTTTAACAGTAAGTTCAGAAGAAATAATTATTAATAAAAAAAATAATAATAAGGAAAATATAAATTATATACCCAATTGTATACCAATAGAACCCAGCGAAATAAAAAATGCTTTAATAATCCTAGAAAAAATAAATATTAATGAAATTGAAAATTTAGAAGATATATTTAAAGAAATAAATAAAATATTAAATTATTTTAAAATGGATTTTCATCTTGAAAAATTAAATAAACTTAAAGAGCTTTCTCAAATAAAATGAAATGATGAAGATTTTTTAATACAATTGAAAAGTAGGGTTGATAGGATTATTAATTCTTTGAAAAATATATTACTCCCTAAATAATCTTCCTCAAGATTGAAACAATAGCCAACAAACTAAATAAAATCAAGAAAATAGAGGAAATAATACTCGGCAAGATAAAAAACCTCTCAAGAAGAAAAAAATAAAACAAGAAAATAAATACAAGAGTTGTTTTTACCTTACCAAAGCTATTTGCTTTGGTTTCTTTTTGTATTTTTTTGAGAAATATCCTAGAAAACTGCCCAATACTATCTATCAAAATAAATACAATTACCAAAATCATATTTATCTTTCCCATATATCAGAAATAAAGAAGTGGGAGAAAATAAACAATCTTATCAGCCATAGGATCAAGGCTTTTTCAAAGCTCTGTTTCCAGATTACAGGCTCTTGCTATAACTCCATCACTATAATCAGAAAAAACAGCAAAAGTAAAGATAATAAGGGCTATATAATAATATTCATAATGAAACAAAACAAGAGAAATACCCCCTATAGGAATTCTCAAAAAACTAATTGTATTTGGATGAAGGAAAAATAATTTCTGAACTTTTGATATTCTCTTTTCATTTGCGACAAGAAAATGAGTTCAAAAAATAATAATCAAACTCAAAATCCCTATCGTCATTCATCAAAAAATTATTTCACTTATCATAACAAGGAAAAAGAAAAAATTAAAATAATTCCCAAAATTCAAGCTCATATTCAGGCAAGAATATCATCAAAAATAACTCATAATCATCATAAAACATTCATATCAACTTGTTTAATAATCCAAGGTTTTTTTATATCAAAAAAACGAAATAATACAAAAGTAAGAATAAGATTAAAAATATTTATTTCAAGCCATCCTATCATAAAAAAACTTATAAAAATTCCTATAAATTCATCTATAACTATACTTTTATGATCATGGATTTGTAAGTCTTTTTCATACACATCAACGAGAGGAATAGCAATCACAGTAAACACAAGTGAAAAGAAAAAAAAGAAAAAGAAATGAATCTGAAAAAAATAAAAAAAATAAGCAACTAAAAGTCAAAAAAAACTCCCAAAAGTTCACGGAGCAAAAGGGATTTTTCCTATATAAAAAATCGTCAAAAATATTTCAATACACTTTTTTTTAATACCAGACATCTTTCCATCATAAAAAATAAGCAATAGTATTTGCTACAAGGCTTGAAAGTGGTCAAATAAAAACAATAAATATAATTCCAAAAAATGTCGGAATATAAAAAGGAGTCATACACACCAAACTTCCTATAACATAATCAATCCCATCAATAACAGGCCAAGCTTCTCATGGTTTTATTCCTACTTTTCTTTTTACAAAGCTTTTTACTATATCTCAAAACAAAGCTCAAAATCCTTGAAAAAAACCTATTGAAAGAGCAACAGGAAAAGAATAAACTATATGATAATAAGAAAAAACAACTCCTCTAAAAAATAAAAAATCTGTCAAAAAATACTGTAAAATACTCATTATTATTGCAATGAGTATTCAAACAACAAGTCCCCTATAAGTTTTATTTTTTCATAAATATTTTTCAGATATTGGAGCTTTCCAATCACTAAAAAAAATTATATTTTTTGCTACGACAGGAGCTCCATTTGCAAAAAATGTCGGTAAGAAAAAATAAGCAAGAAAAAATAAATAAGCAATGATTTGCATTTTTTATAAACACTTTTTTACAAAATAAATCTCCTATTTTATATCTCATTTTTCAACTATATCCAGAAGCAAAACTTTTCCATTTTTTATAATTTTTAGTTTTGCATACATTCCTCATTTTCTTATTTTTTCTTCAAGAGGAATTCCTGTCCCTTCACTTACAAAAAACTTGTCAGCACTGAGTGCTCTAAAAGTCAAAAATTTTTCACATATTCATACATCTTCTATCACTCATTTTTGGTTTCCATCTATTTTTCATAATTCATCTACGATAGTTATATAACTAAGAAATTTAGAATTATTATTTGTATAAAAAGAAACCCTCTGTCATGAAAAATATGTTTCTTTTTTATTTTCAATTTCACTACACCAATCTTGAGCATATATATATTCCTGATTATTATCTCCTCTTATTTTTATATTTCTAGAAGATTGAACTGAAGGATTTTCTATCTCTATAAAATCCCCTTCTTTTGGTTTTTCTGTAAGTATTTTTTCTACTCAAATAATCAGATTATTTACTTGATTTGGTATGATATAAAAAGAGGAGCTAGCATAGCCAAGTGGTAAAGATATTTTTTGTATTTCTGTTGCTTGTATTTCGTTTAATTTTAATTTATAAGCAATATTAACATAATCTCCACGAAAAATATCCACAGGATCATATCCTGTTACTTCTATATAAGCAGTCTTTCAAGTAGTTTTTATGTACTCATAATTTCCTATAACTCAAAAGAGAATAAAAATTTGAAAAAGTACAAAAAGAAGAAAAATATTTATTTTTTTCATAATCAAAAATTATTGGTTAATATTTTTTAAAACTCTTCTTCTGATAGATTCAGACAACCATCCAACTCCAAGACATACAATTCCTCAAGTAATAAAAACAATTGCTCATTCCATCTTACTATTTTCCAAAAATGCAAAATATCTTCCTATAAGATAAATAGCAAAAAATATCATAGAAAGATTTATATATCCTGCTTTTTCTTTTTTTATTCACAAAAATACAAAAACTCAAACTATAGCAAGGTAAACGAGGTTCATCCCTACAACATAAAAATATCCCCAAAAATCAACAAAAATCATTCATTGAGGCTCAAGTCCATTATATTGTTGTCTTGTTAAGCTTGTATTAAAATAAGCAAAAAATATCAAAGCAAGAACTATAATACTTCCAAGATAAAAAGGTAAATCTCTATCAATTTCAATTTTTTTGTTTTGAATATTTGATATTCCTACTCAAAAAACTCATAATACAAGAAAAATAAGAGTTATGATAAGAATATTTATATTAAATTCTCAGTAATTTCCATACATCCAGAAACTTTTGAAAGTAAAGGCAAAAAGTCCTCAAAGAAGTCAAACAATTCCAAGAGCAGAACCTACGAGTCAAAATTGTTTATAATCAAATTTTTCATAATATCTCACAAGAGAGAGATTAAAGAAGCTTATCACAACAAATAAAAGTGCTATAAGAAATCAAGAAAGAGTGTAATTTTCTCAAATATAGGAAAAGATAAATGCATAGACCAAAACAAGACCAAGAGAAAAAATAGAAGTATATCTCGTATAAAAAGCAAGAGGAATGACTCAAATCATCCAAAGTAAAAGTGCTGAGGAATAATTTCCTCCTACATTGTATATTTGTCCGAGAAGAAATATAGCAACTCCATAGCTTATACTTCAGAGAAAAATAAGTGAGTGTCCTGTTTTTTTAAATCATTCTTTTTTGTATGCAAAATAATATCAAACTCCATAAAATAAGAGAGTGATAGCAATAATAAATATTGTTTTTACAAGACTTGTAAAATTACTCCAATTTGATGCAATAAGTAAAATAAGCCCAAGACCAATAGCAATTGCTCCTATTGTCATAAATATCATCATAAATCTTCCTCCTCTATTTTCTCGTGAATCTTTTTGATACCAAGCCTCTATATTTTGTGCTATTTTCTCATCTATGATATTGTCTTTGATAAGCTTTTTCAGGTCGATTTTTATTTCGCTCATAAAAAAGTATTTAATAAATAATAATCCCATTATAAGCTTTTATTCTCTTTTTCAAATTTAAAAGTTGAAAAGAGAAAGTGAAAAATATTTTTGACAAATGTTATTTTTTGTAAATTTTAATAATTTATTATGAGCTTTCTCCTCGTGTCATTCCTGCGAAGGCTTAAATCATTATATAAAAAAAGGACTTTGTCTATTTTAATAGATTCCTAGCTTCCTAGGAATGACAAAAAAACAAAAGTAGAAATTTATTATGGGTTTTCTCCTCGTGTCATTCCTGCGAAGGCAGGAATCTATAAGATTAAATCATTATATAAAAAAAGGACTTTGTCTATTTTAATAGATTCCTAGCTTCCTAGGAATGACAAAAAAACAAAAGTAGAAATTTATTATGGGTTTTCTCCTCGTGTCATTCCTCTGCACTCGTTCCGAGTATAAACTCCAGCAGGAATCTATTTTTTTATTCCTTATAAAAATCATAAAAATGGAATTACTTTTTTATAGATTCCTAGCTTCCTAGGAATGACAAAAAAAACAAAAGTAGAAATTTATTATGGGTTTTAAATACTCAAAATAAGAGTTTAAAAAACTCAATCTACAAAAGTAGAAATTTATTATGGGTTTTAAATATTCCTTAAAATAGAGCTAAGAAAAACAATCTACAAAAGTAGAAATTTATTATGGGTTTTAAATAACTGAAGAGGAACATATAAAACAATATCTACAAAAGTAGAAATTTATTATGGGTTTTAAATTGACAAGTATTCTCAAAAAGAATAGCTATCTACAAAAGTAGAAATTTATTATGGGTTTTAAATTGAGATAATTTAATTTCTATTATTCCTATCTACAAAAGTAGAAATTTATTATGGGTTTTAAATTTATTCTGCTTGATTTATTTCATTAGAATCTACAAAAGTAGAAATTTATTATGGGTTTTAAATAAAAATATAAATATTTAATATTATCTCACATCTACAAAAGTAGAAATTTATTATGGGTTTTAAATTATTACAGATTGAGAAGAGTATATTAATCTACAAAAGTAGAAATTTATTATGGGTTTTAAAGGGCGATTTTTTGTAGAATAAGCCAAGAAGATACAAATAATTTATCTTGCAAAATTATGACTTTTGGCTTATTCATAGGTTTGTCTAAAAATTAAGACTTAGGTTTACATTTTTTAAAAAAACACACAACGGAACTTCCACTTTTAATAATTTTTTATTAAAAGTTTTAGATTATTTTAAAGAGCTTTTTGTATAAAAGTATAGTATAAAAAATAGACAAAAAAGCAAATTTATTTTGCCTCTTCCTTATTTTTGTAATCTACAATTTTTTGGATCAAATCATAGGGAATTTTTTTATCCAAAGAAAACTGAATAGTTCATTTTGAAATTTTGAAATCTTGTAAATCTGACTTAAATTTTTCTATGGTTTTTGGTCATGGAAAAAATCAAATATGGTCTTTAAAAGCTCCAAAATGCACAAAGTTTTTTCATTTGTGTTTAAAAGTAGGAATTCAGTAATTTATGCTTTGTGTAAGTTGTGGATTTGTCTCACTAATCAGTTTTTTGATATTTTCAAGAATTATTTGAATATCTTGTGGAAACTGGGAAATATAATCTTGTATAGTTTGTGGGGTTTGCATAAAATTTTATTTAATATTTATTTCAAGCCAATCTTTTAGGATTTCCTTAATTTTTTCAGAGTTTTTTAGCACTTTTTCTTTGTTTTCAAAGCTCATATATCCTCTGATATCTGAACTCCAATAAATAAAATCTGAGTGTTTGTCATATACTGGACTTCCCTTTTTGTTTTCTTTGATAGATGCTCAAAAGTGCAAAATAAGTTTCACGATATGTTCTTTGTTTAGCACATTAAAAGTTATTCTATCAAGTCAATTATATTCATAATTTGGAGCATTCCATTTGATATTTTCTCATAAATTTTGCTTTGTTTCCAAAATAAGTTTTCTCAAAGTTTCAATGATTTCTTTTTGTTCTGGTTCAAGAGAATCAAGGAAATTTTGGAGAGTTTTATATTTTTGCATTTGTTTGGAGGTTAGAGAGGTATATATCTACAAAAGTAGAAATTTATTATTGGTTTTCAATATTAATTTATTTTTTAATTTTTATTTATGAAAATTGAAGTTTGAGAAAATTTTTCTAAAATTTTAGCAAAATTGCCTCAAAAACACAAAATAATAATAAGTTATCTAATAGTTTTTATGTATTACTTGATGATTATTTTTATTTTACTTAATTTTTCATCAAATATTATAAGATCCATTATCATCTCAATTTTTAATTAAATCTAAATTTAGTCATTCTTTTTTATTGTTCTTAATATTTATTGAATTATCTTTTCAAGAAACAAATCAGCATTCTTTACAAGTTATTACATTGTTTTCTCTCTTAATATGTTTTTTTCATCATTTTCAGCAGATAGGACACTTTGAACTTGTAAACTTTGGGCTTATAAAATAAATAACTCAAAATTGTTGATATTGGTATTTGTATTTTTCTTTCAATAAATCTGTATAATTTCTTACATTTCAAAAACTTGGAACTAAATGTAAAATTCATTTTTCAACAGAAATTTTAAATAATTTTTTAAATAACTGCATTTCAAAAAAATGGTAAGTTCAAACTCAAGCTAAAGCCAAATTATCTTGTTTTTTTAAATCCATTTCTTCATCAATTTTGGAATTTAGTATTGAATCTCAAGATAATCAATCTTTTGAAAAATACCAAGCATTTGATAAATCTTCAATTGCAATTTTTACTTTATAATCATATTCTTTCATTAAATGAACTATTACTCAAATTATATTTGCAACAACTCATTTTTTCAAATCTTCACTTGCATCAAGTTCAGTTGTTAGTTTCATTAAATTTTGTTTTTCTCATTCTGATAAAGTTTTATTATTTTTCAATTTTTCATAATTTTCAAACATTTCTTCAAAAATATTCATCGGTAAGTCTTCAAAATGATGTCACTCTTTATATGGTGTTATTAACTCTTTTATATTATTTTGTCTTTCTTCTTTTGTTTTATATTTATTTAAAAAACTTAAAACTCATTCTTCATTGGAAGACATTTGATATTGAAGTTTTCTAATATAAGCTAACTGCTTTAATTTTACATTTTGCTTATTCGTTCAAGTTAGATTTCAATTTTCATCTTTTGCTTCAAATAAAGATAAATCAACTAAATATTTATTTCATTCTTTGTCTGACTCAACTTTTAAATTTGTTAAATCCAAAATTCATTCTGTTCTATTATTTTTATATTCCCAATTTTTAGAATTATCATTAAAATGTTTTGTATAAATATCAAAGTTTTGAATAACTCATTTTTTATTTGTAATACACAAAGTTGCAAGTTGTTTAATTCATCTATCAATTCAAAAAATATAATAATCTTCTAAACTATCAAAATATGGATTTACTTTTTCTTTGTTAAATTTTTGAACTGATTCATTTTGTTTTGTTTGATCTATTGAAATTTTATTTTGTTCTTTTCTTGTTGTGTAATCATTGTTTTGTGGAATATACTCAACTCAAATATTTGCAAGTAATTGTAATCTTCAAAAACGATTTATAATTCAAGATTTGTTTGGTTTTAAATTTTCTTCATTTGGTTGTCTATAAAATATACTAAACTCTGGATGTATTCTATATCAATCTCATAAAAATACTTTTTCAAAATTTTTTGTAAAGTCATTTTTATTTTCCTCTTTTTTGCTAGAAATATCTTGATTTATCAATGGAAATAATAAACAATCTTCTTTATGTATTAAATTCTCTAAATTTTCTTTTGAAATAGAGGTTTCTATTAATTTATATCATTTTTTATCAACTTCTTTTTCAATCTTTTCATAAGTATCACAATTATCAAAATTCCATCAAAAATCTTTCCAATTTTGTTCTACTGCAATTTGAGAATTTATTAAAGAATGTTTCAAATGTTTCAAAAACTCTTCTTTATATCAAACCCATTTTTCATTTTCATCATATATTGAAACTTCTCTATGTTTATATTGAAAATATCAATGAAATTTCTTTGAATCTTCTCATAAAGGATTTTTTATAAATTTATTGAGTGCTTTTGATGTAAAAGAATTTATTTCAAAAACTTTATATTCTCAATTTCATAAATTATTTTTTATTTTTTCTCTTGTATCTTTTCCGTTAAGTTTTAGAGTTAAAATATATTTGTCTTGATTTTTATCTTCAATTATTATTCAATAGTCAGTAATTTTATTTAGTTCATTTTCTTCTTTTAATCATTCCCTTATTGAAGCCAAAGTTCTTCAAATAAAACTTGCTATTCAAATATGAGAATCCTTTTTATCAACTAACTTTTGTGTTAAATTTCTATATTTATCAATTTTATTTTTTTGTTGTCATCTTAGAAGTCATAAAGATTGCTTTGATTTTGTAAAACTATCAAATATATTTAGAATATTTTGTTCTTTAGTATCTAAATTTTTAAAATACTTTTTTTGTAAGTCTTTAATATTTTTTCTTTCATCGGTGTTTAAATTTAAGTATTTTATAATATTTTCAACTTCATTTTTTTTATTATTTTTTTCTATTTCATCTGATAATTCTAAGAAAGTTTCTTTAATACTATCAATAATTTCTTTTTCATTATTTGGTTTTCAATACTCTATTGTTGCTAAATTTTCAGCAATAAAAAGTAAATTTGCATATAAATTAAAACTTGAATTTCAAACATTTATATTAAAATTATCATTTAAGTATTTTTCACAAACATTTTTTGGAAAATCAACATCTCTTTTTAGACTTCTTGCTAAATTTTCCCAAGAATAATCAAAAGCTGATTTAATAGGATATTTTTCAAGTGAAAATTTTTCTTTATCTTTGCATTCAAGATAATCTTTTCAAATATCAACAGATTTTCAAAGTAAATCAAATTTATTTAAAATATCTTCATATTTTAAATTATAATTCTTCTCTAAATATTTAGATAAATTATATTTTACCGAAAAAGGAATTGTTTTTGGTTTAAAAAGTTGTATTAACTCAATAGAGTAAGGATTTTTTGAATTATTTAATAAATATATTTTTTCTTTTGAATCTTGTTTTAAATAATTTTTTATATCCTCTTCGCTTTTCTTTAAAAACTCTATTATTCATAAATCTTTAATTCATTCTTTGATTTCTTTATCAAAATTATTTGGTTTTTGAACTGCTGTATAATAGTTTAAACTAACTTTTCAATAAGGAACTTGACTTCAATTTGCTTCAAAGTATTCTCTAATTTCTTTTCATAAATCAAGCAAATCATTAATTTCTTTATTATTTTCATTTCAAGAAAAATCATTCACTCTTTTAATATCTCAAGAATTTTCTTTTTTTCATGTTTCAAATTGTATAGATTTATTAAATAAAGGTTGTAAATATTCTTCACTTATTTTTAACAGTTGTAAAAATACTTTTCTAAAATCTATTAAATCAGGTTTTGTATGAGAACTATTATTTGGATTATTAACAGCATTTAGATATTGTTCTAATTTTGGTTTAAAAACATTTATTAAATAATCACTTCTTGAAATGATATTTCACCAATAATTTATTATTAATTCTTTATTATATCTTAATGATGACAACTTAATTTGATTAGCTTGTGGTTGTTTAACTCATTTTTTATCTTTCTTAAAAGCATCAAATTTTGCTTTTCTTGCAAGTATTTTATAATAATCTTTATTTACAGATATTAAATCATATCTTTCATACATATTCTTCCAGTCTCATAACTGATTTTCTAATCAAGAAATAAACTGATTTATTTTATCAATCAATTCTTTTCTAGTATCAAATTTTGATTTATCTTTTGAGTTTACCTCTTTTTTTATATTCTCAAAAGATTTATTTACTAAATCACTAAATTCTATATGAGTTTTTAATTCTCATTTTTTATTTGGTTGGGTAAGCCCAAACCTCACAGTTTTCCTAACCTCATACAAATTTTGAATATTTTTACAACTTTCCATAATAAAAAAGATTATGAAATAAACTATCGTATCATAATCTTTTTTATTTAAAAATCCAAGTTATTTATACATTTTCCAAATACAAGCTTTATTTCCCTTTTTCCTCTACTCTCTCCCCTTTCAAAACCCAATCATCGAGAGACACTATTTTGACTTGCACCATATCGCCTATGTGTATGTCAGGAGATGTATCAAAAAACACTTCTTTGAAATTTCTTGTCCTTCAAAAAAATTGATTTTTTGCCTCTCAGACGACAAAAACTTCTTCTTGTCTTCCAAGCATAAGCTGGTTTCTCTTTTGGAGAGATTTTTTGAGAGCATTATTGAGTATATGCCATCTCTCTGCTTTTATCGTATCTGCTACATCATCAGGATAAAGACGACTTGCAAGAGTTCAAGGTCTGACACTATATCTTGCAATATAAGCAAAATCAAATTCACATTCTTCAAAAGCTCTCAAAGTTGCCAAAA
This sequence comes from Candidatus Altimarinota bacterium, assembly GCA_013350285.1. GTDB lineage: Bacteria > Patescibacteriota > Gracilibacteria > BD1-5 > UBA6164 > JAAXWG01. The sequence continues at coordinate 113,205 of JAAXWG010000002.1, forward strand.
AATCTGCTTCTGTCTCACCACTAAATCCAACAATTATATCTGTAGAAATAGCAAAAAGTGGGTCTTTTTTTCTCAGATACTGTATCATTTCTTTAAAATCTTCATAAGTATGCCTTCTATTCATCTTTTTGAGTATCGTATTACTTCCCGACTGGAGAGCAAAATGAAGATAATTACAACTATGCTCAAGCTCAAAATGTGCATCCAAAATATCATAAGTCATATCGTGCGGATTGCTTGATGTAAATCGTATTCTCTCAATTCATGGAATTGCATTTACTTCATTGAGAAGCTCACGAAAAGGAGATACAAAACTCAAAGAATCTATTATGGTGTCTATTTCTTCCCAACTTTCTGCACGAAAATGATTTTTGTTATCAATGACTTCTTCCCTATTCCACGGCTTTGAAAAAATAATAGTTTTCCAATCTTCATGTTTTTTATAATCAAGGATTTGATGAGGATTATCTTCTAGCACGACATCTAATTGTATTTTTTTTGCAAGGATACTTTTTTTATCTTCTCCGTGCTCAAGAGTAAAAAGGATTTCTTCAAAAAAATCATTTCAAAAAATATTTTCAAGATATCTAAGAGTTCCTTCTTTCATAGCAAGAGTTCTTGAAGTAATGATAAAAAGTTTGTGTCCTTTTGTTTTCCATTTTTTGAGTATTTCAAGCACTCAAGGGAAAAGTTTGAGTTGCATATAATTTTCTTCAAAAAAACAAAACCATTCTTTTTTCAAAACTCCATCTCCATTGAAATCAAAATCTTTTAAATCTTCATATTGAAAGTTTTTTTGATATTTCATATTATAATTTTCTATGACATGAGATTCCCAACATTTCACCAGTACTTCATCTATATCTATCCCTATTTTTAATATTTTTTGTCCTTTCCATTTACTTTTTTCTTCATCCCACAAATCTTTTTGTGCTTGTTTTCCATAACTATTGACATTTTGTCCGAGCAAACTTATTTCTTTTGCTCCATTTTTTATAGCTTCCCTACATTCACTCAGTATTTCCTCTTTGTCTCTGCTGATTTCACGACCTCTCGTATATGGCACAATACAATAACTACAATAATTATCACATCCTGTCTGAATAATAATAGATGCTGAATTTGGATTTTCTCTTTGTTGTTTGAGTTTGAGATAATCATCATATTTGTCTTCTTGTCCAATTTTTTCTCAAAAAATATGGGAAAGGATAAAAGGAAGATATTTTATTTCTTCTATTCTAAAGGTAAAATCCAGATTTTTAAGACGAGGAAAAAGCTTATCATCATTATTAAATATTTCACTTATTTTTTTAAGTGCTTCTATTTTTTTTGCTGTTTCTCTTTTTTGCTGCTTTTCTCAATATTTTTCATTTATTCAAGTTTTTCTCACCATACATCCTGTGATTCAAATTATCGTCTTTTTTCCATTTTTTTGCTGTTTTTCAATATCACGAATCATACTAAAAACTCTATCTTCTCATTTTTTTCTTACACTACAAGTATTAAAAATAATGAGATCTGATTGCTCAAAATCTCAAACTTTTAAAAATCATGATTGTAAAAGAAGCATATTAATTTTTTCGCTATCAGCTTCATTCATCTGACAACCAAAAGTTTTAATACAATATTTTTTCATACATAGCTTTATTTATCTTCATTTATTTTACTCACTTCTGGCTTTTCTTGTCCCATATATTTACTTCCTTGTCTTTTATCATAAGGAATTTCTACTTCTCAAAGCATTGTTTGAAAAGCAAATTGACCTATTCTCATTCATGGATAGAGAGCAATAGGCACTTCATTGATATTTGTTATCTCAAGAGTAATAGTTCCTTCAAATCACGGATCAATAAATCCTGCCGTTGAATGGATAATAATTCATAGTCTTCCAAGGCTACTTCTTCACTCACATCTCGCAAGTAAATCTTTTGGAAGCTTCATTTTTTCTATTGTTGATCCCAAGATAAATTGTCTTGGATGAAGGATAAAAGGAGTATTTTCATCCAGCTCAACTGTTTGAATATGCTCTGGAGCAACTCATAGTTTTGTGTCAATCAAAGTAAGATTACTTCTTTTATAATAACGAAAAACTTTCCCAAGACGAAAATCAAGACTTGATGGTCAAATCTGAGAAAATATATCATATTTGCTTTCCGTCTCCATTACGAGACTTCCAGACTCAAGACGAGCTCTTATTGCACTATCAGAAAGTATCATATAAAAATAAATAATAAAAATAAATTACTGTATAGCACCTGTATTTACAATGCTTTTTATGCTTTCTCAAAGTTTATTTACATCATTGAGTGTTTTATTGACAGAGTCAACTGTATCTTTGGCTTCATTTACAACTTGTTCTGCTCAAGAAAGAGTACTTCTTACTGCATCTACTTTATTTTTTACATCTTCTGATCTTTCAAACATCTGATCTTTTAAATCTCTTGCAGATTCTATAGTATCACTATATCCTTTTAATAAATCATCTGAAGTTGCTGTTTTATCAAGCCCTGATTTTAAATTTCTTATTTTTTGATTTAATTCTTTCAAGCCAATAAAGCCTCCAATCGTATCAGATATATTTGGTTTTACAAAAACAAGCATTAAATATACTAAAATAAATATTATCAAAAAAGAAAAAAATTTTTTCATAAGAAAAAAATAAAGTATAAATTCAATGAAGAAAATATACTTTATTATGATAAAAAATCAAATTTAAGTTTTTGTCATTCCTATGAAGATAGGAATCTATAAAAATAGAAAAAATAATCTTTTAAAAAAAATTTGTTGGAGTTTCCTTAATTTTGTTCTGAGTTTTGTTCTGCTTCAGCTCAAAATAAATCACTTACTTTTAATCTTCTTGATTTCAAATCTTTGCTTAAATTTACTATTTCTGAATCCTGTATTGTTTCTTGAATTTTTGTTTCTTTTCCTTCTTTTGTAGAAACGATTGATTCCAAAATATTTTTTATATGACTTATTTTATCCTTTGCTATATTAATATTATTTATATCTATTTGAGCAACTTCTGCTTTTATCATAGAGTGTTTTTTACAATTTGGACATTCTATATCAATATTTATTGTATTTCAAGCAGCTCCAATAATATCAACAAGAGAATCATTTGCACTTGATCAACATCAAGGACATTTATAAGTCTTTATAAAATTTTCTATCATTCATTTTAGTGTTTGGTAATTCATAATCTTCTTATAAATTAAAAATTAATAGAGAAGTTTTTCTTTAAACTAAAAATAATTCTAACATATTACTGTAAAGTATTCAAAATTTTTTCTATTCTTTGTATTGACTTTTCTTTTCCAAGGAGATAAATTAATTCTAAAGCTCAAGGAGAAAATTCTTCTCATGAGAGAGCTACCCTTAGTGGCCACAAAACTTGTCCATTTTTCATTCAAGATTCTTGTATTGCTTCTATAAATGTATTTTTTATTTCTTCTGGACTTGTAAGTTTTTTATCTTTAGCACCAAGTATGTCTCGTGCTAATTGTAATCATTTTTTTACAATGTCAAAATTTTCTATCTTCATTTTTTCATTGATGAGTAAATCTTGTCTTACATTTGGCTCTTCATAAAAAAACTTTGAAAATTCCTTAAATTCATCAAATCTTCTCATTCTTCCTTTTAATTCTGTAAGTATTTTTTTTGCATATTCTTCATTTTGTGTAATTTTTTCATAAAAAGATTCATCATATTTGTTTAAGTATTTCAAAAGTTTTGAAAAAAGTTCTTCATTGTCCATACTTGCAATATATTTTCCAGAAAACCAATCAAGTCTCTCCGTATCAAAAACCGCTCAAGCCTTATGAACATTTACTATATCAAACCTTGTTATAAGCTCATCAATAGTAAAAAATTCTTCTGTTGTCTTTGGATTCCATCCAAGAAGTGCTATATAATTTATGAGAGCTTCTACAATATATCATTTTTCTAAATATGATTCTACAGATACATCTCAGGTTCTTTTGGAAAGTTTTTTCTTATCCTTTCCTAGAAGAAGTGGTAAATGAGCAAAAAGTGGAGGAGTCCATCAAAAAGCATTGTAAATAAGAATATGTTTTGGAGTAGAAGGTACCCATTCTTCTCCTCTGATAACATGAGTTACTTCCATAAGATAATCATCTACAACATTTGCAAAATGATAGGTTGGAAAGCCATCTGATTTCATCAAGACTTGATCATCAATATCTTTTGTATGGATTTCTATTTTTCCACGAATCATATCATCAAACACAATCACTTCATTTTTTGGAACTTTGAGTCTTATCGTATAAGGAAGTTTTGCTTCAAGTTTTTGTGCTATTTCTTCTTTTGTAAGATAGCGACATCTCTGATCATATTTTGTTGGCAGATTAAGCTCTTGCTGTTCATTTCTCAATTCATCAAGTCTTTCACTACTACAAAAACAATAATAAGCCTTATCATTTTTGATAAGTTCGGCAATATATTTTTGATAAATTTCAAGTCTTTGTGATTGAAAATATGGTCATTTTTCTCACGGATTATTTGGTCATTCATCTGGAATAAGTCAAACAGAAGCAAGAACAAAAAGCATATTTTCTATACTTCCCTCTACATATCTACTTTGGTCAGTATCTTCTACTCTCAGCATAAATTTCCCATCATTCTTTTTTGCAAAAAGATAGTTATAAAGCACCGTTCTCAGGCTTCCTATATGCACATATCCTGTCGGACTCGGAGCAAATCTTGTTATAATCTTTTGTGTCATCAATAAAAAATTAGCAAATATAAACTTGCTTTTAGTGTATAGAATTTATTGAGTTTGTAAAGGAGAAAGGGATTTTTTATCTTCTTTAATTACTGTTTCAATTAAAAGTTTATATTTTTTTTGTGATATTCAAAAATATTGTGATAAAATGAATAAATATTTATATTTAGAAACTTCTTTTTGCTTTCTTCCTAAAATCTGTAAAACATTTCACTTATTCCTATAAAGAAAAAATAATATTTGTGAACAAGTTTGAAAATCTCTAGATTCTTCAAAATCTAAAGAATTTAATAAGTTTATTAATCTTTTATTTATTTTCTTTCATAATATTTCTTGTAACTCCTGTGAAATAATTATTTTAGTCTCTCATTTTTTTAGCAATTTTTGCATACAATTTATTTTAGCCTTTCCTTAACTATAGGTAATTCCTTTCTTTGCCTTAATTCAGTAGTATTTCAATATAATAATCATTCTATAAGCCTTGCAATACCTAATATACCAACAACATCTAATTCTAATCACTTTGTTCATTTTTCATATCAAAATCATGTAAGCCTTACTTTTTTAAAAGGAGTATTATTCTTTATGAATATTGAAGTTTCTTTTTTGGGTTTTAATTCAACAACATCACTAGATCTTGATTTTTCTGCAAATGAATCTGATGGTTTTAGATATTCTTTGATTTTTTCCCAAATTCCTAATGTTTGAATTAATTCAAACATTTTTGGAATTCCCTCAATGATTTCTCAAGGATTATATCAAGCAGATTTATTATTTGGTAATTCATTATTCTTTTTTCTCATATTTTCTTTTTGAAGAGTATTTCAAGAAACAATTTGAGTTTCCAACTCTGGTATATAATCTCAAAACATTTGAGGACTAAAAGAATTATATAATCTCCTATAAAAATCATCTTCGGGTGATTGATTTCAATCAAAATTTTCTTGGTATTCTAAAGACATATTTTTTTTAAATATAAAATAATATTTTTTTATTATTAAATTTATTTTTCTATATTTGTCAAATTATTTTTTAATATTTCTTCCTCCCTTATTCAAAAAAATGATATAATGAAAGAGAATTTTAATTTTTAAATAAAAGTTATGTTTATACAATCGCAAAATAAAACAAAACCTATACAAAGTACTCTCATTCCAACGGTTATTGATAAAGTTCCTTGATGAGGAGAAAGAGTGTATGATATTTATTCGAGACTGCTTGAAGATAGAATTATTTTTTTGACTGATGCTATTGATAGTATTGTCGCAAATACGATTATTGCTCAACTACTTTTTCTTGAAAAACAAGATCCAAAAGCTCCTATCACTCTCTATATAAACACTCCTTGATGACATGTAACCGCTGGACTTGCTATTTATGATACGATGCAACACATTCAGTGTGATATCACTGTTGTATGTGTAGGACTTGCTGCTTCTATGGGATCTATCATCCTCGCTGGAGGAACAAAAGGAAAAAGATATGCTCTTCCTCATTCTGAAATTATGATTCATCAGCCACTCGGATGAGCTGAATGACAAGCAGTAGATATCAAGCTTGCTGCTGAACATATAATAAAAACAGGACATACTCTCTATAAAATACTGGCTCATCATACAGGACAACCGATAGATAAAGTAGAAAAAGATTGTGATAGAGATAATTTTATGACTCCAGAAGAAGCTCTTGCATACGGACTTATTGATAAAATCATAAAAAATAAATAGAGTAGACTTATTATTTTGAAACATTTTTTTTAAGGAAATGGTTCTTTGCTACAAAAACTCGCAAAAAAACCAAAACAAAAATAAAATACTCCCCCAAAATATTATTGCAAGGAGTTAATGAAAAAACAATTTAAAGCATAGTTTTTTGTATTGTTTCCTTACCCCCTTCTCTCAACTACATAATGAACAATAAACTCTAATTTTTCTGATGGAAATGCTTGGATTTCTTCTAGGCATTTTTTTTGTAAAGTTGCGAGAATTTCTTTTGATTTTTCCAGTCAATAAATATAGACAAAACCTTTTTCTTCTCCTCCGACACTCTTTCCTGTTTCTTCTTTTGTGCCTTCTACATCAAGTATATCATCCTTTATCTGAAAAGCAAGACCGAGATTTTTTCAAAATTCTTGTAAATTTTCTATGAAATTTTCTTTTCATGCGAGGATTGCTCCACCGATGAGAGAAGCCTGAATGAGTTTTCCTGTTTTTTTATTGTGAAGTGATTCCAAGCCTTGCTCATCAAGAGAAGAAATATCTTTTTCAAAATACATATCTTCTATTTGTCCTCCTATCATCCCATACAATCCAATAGTGGAAGACAAAAGTTTCACGAGTTTTTTTGAATATTCTCAATTTTCTATCATTGAAAGAAGCTCAAAACTCAAGGTATTGAGCAAATCTCAAATAAGTATGGCTTGGTATTCTCCATATTTTTTCCAAACCGTGGGTTTTCCTCTTCTGTATTCATCATTATCCATAGCTGGTAAATCATCGTGTACAAGCGAAAAGCTATGCATTATTTCTATGGCAACACACCATTTCCATATATCTGCTTTTTCATCTATTTGAGAGATATTTTTTCCTGATAAAATACTATATATTTCAAGAGCAAGAACCGAACGAAATCGTTTCCCTCATTCAGTTGCATAGAAAATTATTTCTTTGAAATCTTCTAAGACTGTTCATTCAAATTGTGAAAAAATTTCTTTGAGAGTTTTTTTTATATTTTTTTCAATGAGAAAACGATAATCCTCATACCAAACTGGAAGCATAAGAGAAATGTTAGATGTTAAATTTTAAGCTTTTGTCATCTCGAGTTTATCGAGAGATCTTTCAAAATACAAAACTTTTATTTAAAAAAGATTTCTCCACTTCGGTCGAAATGACAAAGAGAAAAAACCTTTGAATTTATTTTCCGAAATTTCTTTTTGTACTTTCAAAAAAATCTATTGCCCTATCAAGCTCTTCTTCATCAAATTCTGGCCAATATTTAGATGAAAAATAATACTCACTATAATCACAATCATAGAGTAAAAATCCTGAATGTCTTACTGTTCCTCATGTCCTTACAATCAAATCAGGAGCCGGATAAGGAGCACTATCAAGATATTTTTTAAATTTCTTCGTATCAAGATTTTTTCCATTTCCTCCTTCTTGAATATATTTTTTTATACCTCTTATTATCTCATCTTGCCCTCCATAGACAAGAGCAATGATAAGAGTAGTTTTAGTATTATTTTTTGTTTTTTCTTTTATATCTTCAAGTATTTTTTGAGTTCTTTCTGGAAGTTTTTGTATATCACCAATTGTTTGAAACTGAGTTCCATTTCTTTCAAAAATAGGAAGAAGAGTTGGAAGAAGTTCTATAAGTCCGATAATTCCGTTGAGTTCTTCTTTTTCTCTATTATAAAGATTTTCTGTAGATAAAGCCCATAAAGTAAGATATTTTATTCATTTTTGTGCAACAAGCTCTGAAATTTTAACAGCATTATCAAAACCTGCTTTATGTCAAAAAAAAGTAAGTTTTCCTTCTCTTTTTGCCCATCTTCTATTTCCATCCATAATAATTCAAAGATGTTGTATCATTTTTATTTTTTAGTTAAGCATTAATTTATCAGGATTTGCGAGTGTATACAATTTTCCCTTTTTTTCAATAAGTTCTTCATACTTTCCAACTTCTACGAGTTTTCATTTTTCCAAAACAAAGACAATATCTGCATCCTGAATAGTAGAAAGTCTATGAGCTATAATAATAGAAGTTCTTCATTTCATAAGAGTATCAAGAGCTTTTTGAACAAGTTTTTCTGTCTTATTATCAAGAGCACTCGTTGCCTCATCAAGAATAAGTATTTCTGGATTTTTGAGAAAAAGCCTTGCAATGGAAAGTCTTTGCTTTTCTCCTCCACTTAGCTTTAAGCCTCTTTCTCCTATTATGGTATCAAGTCAATCTTTGAAATCAAAAACAAAATTACATTGTGCTTTTTTGAGTGCTGTTTCTAAATCTTCTTTTGTTGCTTTTGGTTTTGCAAAAAGGAGATTTTCTTTGATAGAAAGATTAAAAAGAGAATTATCTTGAGAAACAACTCCAATATGATTTCGGAGAGATTTTTTATTAATTTCTCTTATATCTATTCCATCAAGCATTATTTTTCAAGCACTCACTTCCCAAAACCTCAAAATAAGATGAATAATTGTACTTTTTCCTGCTCCTGTGTCTCAAACAAAGGCTACCTTTTGTCAGTTTTTTATTTCAAAATTGAGAAGATGAAGTATTTTTTTATCTTTTGTATAAGAAAAATCTACATTTTCAAATATTATATTTCAATCAATATGAGCAATATTTTTTCATTTCTTTTCTTCTCGTTCTTGTTCTATTGCATCAAATTCACTATAAAATTTTTCTATATAAGTCAGTTGTTCTTGCATAGTTCTCAGTCTTTCAGAAATTTGAGAAAGAGGAGTATACAAAAATCAAATATAAGAAAAAAACATAAATAAAAGAGAAAAACTTAAACTCCCCTCAAGAATAAAAAATATTCAAAATCCAATGACAAGTATTCTCGCTATCATAATAGCAGTAACAGTATAAATACCTGAAATACTCCATCATTTATCAACCTGAATTTGCTTTTTAAAGACATCATCAACTTTTTCATCTAATCATTTTAGAAAAGAATTTTCTATAGTCATAATCTTTACAAGCTGAAAACTGCTCAGCATATTTCCTATATCTCAAAAGACACTATACCATTGATCATTGAGTTTTTTTTGTATTGGACCAAGTTTTTTATAAAAAATCCATCAAAATAATATCATTATAGGAAGTATAATAAGAGTAACCAAAGTCATCCTCCAATCAAAATAAAAAAGTATTCCTATAATGATGAAAATTCCAAGAAGTCATTTTACAATATCAAGAAAAAATATAAAAATAAAGAAAAATTGACTATCGGTTCCTCTATCAAAAATCTTATAAATAGCACCTTGTTTTCTTGATAAATATTCAGGAAAAGACATATTTATAATTTTTTTTGAATATGTATGTATTTGATGTTTGTAATTTTTTATATTGTTGAGTCCTATAAGATAATATCTATAAAAATAATTAATTCCTATAGAAAAAACAATAAATAAAGCCCAAAAAAATATTGCTCACAAAATATCTTGTTTATCAAAAATTCAAGTTTTATAAAAATTTTCAATTTTTTTAATGATTTCAGTAAAAAAAATTGGTTCTATCACTGCAATAATACTTGTAAAAAACGAAAAAAACAGGATAAAAATAAATTTTATTTTTCCTGTTGTTTCTATAAAACTTGAAAATATTTTTTTAAAAGTCTTTTTCATTTTTTAAAAAAGTTGCTATACAACTATCTTGTCATCCGGATTATATTTTTTCTTTTCAACTATTTTAAGCTCTTGATTTTTATTAAAATCATACAAAAGTGGAGAAGCAATAAAAATAGAACTATAAGTTCCAACAACTGTTCCAAAAATCATTACAAGAATAAATCATTTAATAGCTTCTGGTCCAAAGAAAAATATAGCAACAAGAACTATAAAAAGTGTCAAACTTGTGTAAATACTTCTTGCAAGAGTTTCATTTATAGATTCATTTATAATATCTTTTAAATCTGGTTTTTTCTTTGTTTTTACATTTTTTGCTATATTTGTTCTTATTCTATCAAAAATAACAATTGTATCATTGATAGAATATCCAAGTATTGTAAGAACTGCCGTGACAAAAAAAGTATCAATTTGAAACTCTTTGAAGAAAAATGATGCAAGTATATAAAGTCCTGCAGCAACAAAAACATCATGAAACAGAGTTAATATTGTAATAGAAGCAAAAGAAACAGGACTTATACCTGTTGCAAATCAAGAAAAAGCCCATGCAACATATAATCCTATTCAAACAAGAGAAATAGCAAAAGTAAGTAAAGCAGTTTTTTTAATATAATCTCAAAAATTCTTTCCTATATTAATATATTGTGTTTCAGTAATAGTACTATCTTGTTTTTTTAATGTTTCTAAAACTTCTGCTTTAAAAGTATTTTTCATAGAATCTAATTCTTTTTCTTCCATATCTCCAGAATTAAATCAAGCAATAATAGAAAATTTATTTTCTCCAGAAATTTTGTATACTTGCATAGAAGTAATTATACTTTCCCCACCAGAAACAAGTTTTTTGCTCATTTCTTCAATTTGTTTTCTTATATCTTCTATTTTTAAATCTTTTGTGTAATTATATTCAAGCTGTACTCCTCCTGTCATATCTATTCACAAATTAAGAGGAATAAAAATCGCAGGAATAAGAGAAATAACAAACAACACAAGAGCTATTATATAAAAGGAAACTCTATTTTTTATAACATCCAACATATATTATATTTAAAATTAAGATTTATACATTGTATAGAAAAAGAATAAAAATCAAAAAAATAAAAGAAATTCAAAATTTATTTGAAAAAGTTAATTTAATAATATAATTCCAATACCAAAAAATATTAAAAGTAAAAAATAAAAATGAAACTGAAAATAGTTGACTATATTATGAAATTCTTGATAGCTCTTACGATTATTCTTTGAATACTTTCTATCTTTTATCCTGATTTAGTAAAAGATTTTATAGAATTTATAAAAAATATTATTGCTAATCTATGATATTGGAACTATGTTATTATATTTTTAAGTAGCTTAATAGAGGCTTTTCCTATTCTTTGAATTGTTATACCATGACAAAATATTATGCTTATTGTGTGAGGTTTTTTTTCTTGAATGAGCAGGGTAAATCTTATCTATGTGACAATTGTTGCGAGTATTTGAGCAATTTTATGAAATTATATTGGTTACTTTCTAGGAAAAACTTATGGAGATAGTTTTTTTAAAAAATATGGAATACGGTTTTGAATAGGAATGACAGAAGTGAGATATTTAAAAAAAGGAATAAAAAAATGGGGTCCTATGGGAATAATATTTTGAAAATTTAATAATGTAACAAGAGCTTTTCTTCCTTTTATTGCAGGAAGTATGGAGATGAATAAAAAATCTTTTTTTATTTATAATATCATTGGATCTATCGTTCGGGCAATTACATTTATTCTCCTTTGAGTTGTCTTTGTTTCCTATTATGAAACTATTATTGACTACTTTGAATATATTATCCTAGGAATTATCGTGATTATTTGATTGTATATTTATTTCTTCAAAAAAGAACAATTTCTCGCATATATAGAAGAAAAAAATAAAGAACTTGATGAAAAATTAAAATAATAATATAAAATAATGCTTACAAAACTCAATCCTCTTTTTTTAGAAAGACTTAAAGAAATATACTCTCGTGAAGAATTTGAAAAAATTACTCCATCTTTTTTGATAGAAAAAAGAAAAACGAGTTTCCGTATCAATAGCTTAAATGGAACAGAAAAAGAAGTAGAAAAAGAACTGAATAATGCCCATATTATATTTCAAAAATTATCATTTCCCAAAAATTCTTATATTCTCAAAAATGCAAAAGAAAAAGAACTTTGGAGTTTAGAATGTTATAAACAAGGAAAAATCTATATTCAGTCTCTTTCAAGTCAAATTCCAGTCCATTATATGGAGCTCAAAGAAGGACAAAAAGTAGCAGACATTGCGGCAGCTCCATGAGGAAAAACAAGCCAAATTGCAGAATATGTTTGAAAAACTTGAGAAGTTATTGCAACAGAAATACAAAAAATAAGAAGTGAAAAACTAGAGTATAATATGAAAAAACTCAACTGTGAAAATGTATCTTTTCTCAATATAGATGCAAAAAAATTAAATGAACAATTTGAAGAAGCCTATTTTGATGCTCTTCTTTTTGATGCTCCGTGTAGCTGAGAAGGAAATATCAATATTCACAACGAAAAAAGTTTTTCTGAGTGGTCAGAAACCCATATCAAAAGAAATTATCAGAGGCAAAAAGAAATCATAGACAAAACTCTTCCCCTTCTCAAGTCATGATGAATTTTTCTTTATTCTACTTGTACTCTTGCCCCAGAAGAAAATGAAGCGATTGTGCATTATATTCTCTGTAATCACAAAGACCTAGAAATCCAAGATCTAGAAATCCCGCTAAAAAATATCAAAGCTTGAATAAAAAAATTTAAAAAATACATCTACACTTCTTGAGTAGAAAAATCATTGAGAATACTTCCCAATGAACAAATGGAAGGTTTTTTCATAGCAAAATTTAAGAAAATATAATTTTTGTTTGACAAAAAATATTTTTATTTATTATATATAAATATATTGAATTTATTTTTTATAAAAATTATATGCCTTTACCTTATTGAGTTGAATTTCCACAATGAATAATTGAAGTTCCAGATAACCAAGGAGGAAATTTTCTAGGTACCAATAAAACACAAAATTGAATAGCACTTAATGGAAAATGTTCAATTACATGATTGCTTCCAATTTATGTTGAATATGTAAATCTTAAAATTTCTAGTATTCATTGTTGACAATATAATAATACCGGAGAATGTAATTCTAATCCTTCTACAAATTGTCCTTTTCATAATGGTGCTTTTAAAATAACAAATACCCCTATTGTGTTTAATAATGATTAGTCTATCTCTCATTTTTATCAATGAATGGATGAAAATTTCCCATCAGTTTTAATAGCTTCCTCTCGTTTATAGTATAAAAATCCTAAATTCCCCACTCCTACTAATATCCTCCTCTGCTCAACATAATTATCACGAAAAGAACTACGGAGTAGTTCTTTTTCAAGGAGATTAAGTTTTGTATTATTTTTGAGTTTTTCTTGGATACTCAAAAGTTATTAAATAGACAATTTGAAAAAAAATATTATCTATGATATAATAATTGCATATTTATTATTTATTTATTATTTTTATATATGTGAGTAGAACAAAAAGAACTTCAACTTGAAATGAATACTCTAGTAGGTGAATTAGAATATGTAAAAACTTATCTACATCAAGACTTGAAATCTAGTTTCATCCATTTTTTATATTTATTAAAAAATATTTCTAAGTCTAAAAATTTTACTTCAATTTGAGATTTATTAAATTTTTCAGACATTAAAGATGATGACTTGGATTATATTTATGAATATTTTTTATCTAACAAAGAAATATTAAAAAAATATATTTTCCAAAAAAACTATCTTAATGAAAGTAACAATATCCCATTGGTAGAAGAGATTTGTAATAAGAATCCTTGAGAAGTAATTTCACAGACTAAAATGAATACCAATATTATTATTTCAGACCAATGAATTTCTTTAAAATCTGTTCCAACTAGAAGTAATACCACTTCTTGAAAATCTCAAGAATTTATTAATTTTTTAAAGGAAACTTTAAAAGAAAAAGATACCTATATAGATTTATCAGACACTAAAAATCTATATGAAATAATGAAAAAAATCCAAAATTCAAAAATTACTTTATTAGAATTGTTAACCGAGCTTAATACAATAATTTCTGCATACCATATTGCTCCAGTTAATATGCAAAGTGTTTTTTCAGATGAAATTATAAGTATCCTTAATAGTGCACAATCTTCTTGAAATCTATCAAATAATGAACTTGAAAAATTAAAAAGTTTAAAACTTATTAAAACAGGTGAACAACTAGTTGATAGTATTATTTCTGACTGTATAGAAAAGATAGAAGTTTTCTTTTAAAGCTATAGAAATATCAGTTTTGATAACTTCTGCTCGTTTTATAGTATATTTTTCTAATTCCTCACTCCCACTAATATTCTTCTCTGTTCAACATAATTATCACAAAAAGGACTACTCTGTAGTTCTTTTTCAAGGAGATTGAGTTTTTCATTATTTTTAAGCTTTTCTTGGAGATGATGGTGCAGAGTATATAGACGATAACTCGGAAGATTATTTTGAGGATTGTTTGTTTCTCGTTTATCAAAAATAATTTTTTGGCTTTGAAATCCTCTTTTGATAAATATATCTTCTATCATTCCTCGTAAATCAAGAAAGCCTTTTGTATCATCTACTCCACAAAAATATTCTTCAAATGAAAGTCATTGACTATCTAAAATATGAGAAAAATTTTGCTCATACAATTTCCTTCCAAATTCAAAATACTTACCAAGCATGGGAGCAATAAATATTTCTACATCATTTTTTTCTTCTGTATTTTTATCAAAAAAATCACAAAGATTTTGTATCATTCCGGTAGCCACTCATTTATGTCCTGCATGAACTACTCCCATAAAATCACCTTTTTTATCAGCAAAACTTATAGCAGAACAATCCGCAACACAGAGGAGCAAAGCAAATTTTTCACTTTCTGGTTTTAGATCTTTTATGATAATTCCATCTCTTCCAGAAGGAAAAATATTTATATCATTTTTTATTTCCTCGTATTTTTTTGATGCCGAAAAAATCTCTATATGATTACTATGAAGTACCGAATTTAAGCCTATAATTTTTTGATTTTCTCCATAAAAAATATTTTCTATATCTTTTTTATCTTCTTCAAAATTTCTGAGTCAAAAACTTTGCTTAAAAATTTCTGTTTCCATAAAAACGGAAATTGCAGAAGAAAATGTATGAAGTGTTTCTATTTTCACTGTATAATTTTACGAAAAATAATTTTTTTGAGATTTTTTTATTATCTCAAGTTTGTCGAGATAACTTTCAAGATATGAAACTTTTTATTTAGAAAAACTTCTTCCCAACATCAAGAAATTATAATTTGGATTTTTTCCTTTTTAATAATCCTGAAACAAGTTCAGGATGACAATAATTTTTATCAAAATTAATTTAATAAATATATGAAAAACTAAGTTATTGTCATTCCTGCGAAAGCAGGAATCTATTAAACATTTTTTTAAAATGACAGTTTTTAGTTATTTATATTTTGTTTTACACTTTTTTTCTTTGAAAAGATTTCTCATTTCATTAGAAATGACATATTTTATATTGTAGAGATAATTCATGAATTATCTCTACAATTCCTTCATATCTTATTTTTATTCTCAATTATTTAGAAAATTTAAAAAGCATTATATCTCCGTCTTTGACAATATATTCTTTTCCTTCAAGTCTTACTTTTCCTTTTTCTCTTGCTCCAGACCAACCTCAAAAATCTATAAAATCTTGAAAATGCACCACTTCAGCTTTGATAAATCCTTTTTCAAAATCTGTATGAATTACTCCTGCTGCCTGTGGAGCTGTAAATCCAGAATGGATTGTCCAAGCTCTTGTTTCTTTTTCTCATGAAGTAAAATAATATTGAAGTCCGAGGGAATCATAAGAAGCCTTGATAAGATTATCAAGACCTGTTGTGATAAGCCCCATTTCTTCTAAAAAATTTTTTCTTTCATCAAGACTTAAATCTATCATCTCTGCTTCAAGTTTTGCACAAATCGGAATAACTTTTATTTCTTTTGAGCTAATTCCGAGTAATGCTCTCAAATTATCTTCGTGAATATCCATCATATCTTCGCTTACATTCGCTGCATAAACAAATTTTTTATTGGTAAGAAGATGTAAGTCTCTCAAATATTCTTTTTGTTCATCATTGATTTCATAAGTGATAGCGAGATTTCCATTTCCAAAATGTTCCATTAATCCTTCATAGACTTTTTGAGCTTCACCAGCTTCTTTATCTGCTCTTGCTTTTCTTGCATTTGTGATAATTCTTTTTTCTAATGTTTCTATATCAGCAAGAATAAGCTCAGAATTTATAACCTCTATATCAAATTTTGGATCAACTTTTCCGTGAACATGAATAATATCACCATTTTCAAAAACTCTCACCACTTGCAATATTGCATCTGCTTCCCTTACATTTGCCAAAAATTTATTTCCAAGTCCTTCTCATTCTGCTGCTCATTTTACGATTCCTGCAATATCTATAAATTCACAAACAGCTGGAATAATCTTTTCACTTCCAGAAGTTTTTGATATTTTATCAAGTCTTTCATCATTGACATTAACAATACCAATATTTGGTTCTATCGTACAAAAAGGGAAATTCTGAGCATCAGCTGAATAACTTTTTGTCAAAGCATTAAAAAGAGTTGATTTTCCTACATTTGGAAGTCCTACTATTCCTACTTTCATATTATTGTATCTTAAAATTATTATAATGGTTTTGATTATAAAAAAAATATTACTGAAAGCAAAGATTTCTTGGAAACTAAAAAAACCGATACTTTTTAATGAATAACGGTTTTTAGGATACTAACAAATAGAATCTAATTTTTCTTCAAGTTTTTTGAGTTTTTCTTGAGCAAGTCTTTTCTTTTCCATTTCTTCTCTTACGAGTGATTGAGGAGCTCTCCTTACAAAACTTTCATTTAAGAGTTTTTTATCAAGTATTGCAATATATTCTCTCATATCAATAATTTGTAACTCAAGTCTTTCTCTTTCTTTTTCTCTATCAACCGCATTTGAAATATCTATATAAAATTCTATTCCTGCTTTTATAACCCCATAAACAAGATTTTCATCTTCTTTTTTATTTGTAATTATTTCTGTATATTCTGATTTTACTATTCCTGAAATTATATCTTTTGTTTTTTCTATCATTTCAAGATTTTTTCCTTTTGCATAAATATAAAGCTTTATAGTTCCACTATTTGGAACATCATTTTCTGCTTTTATACTCCTTATTTCTCTCAGCAAATCCATCATAACTTCCTTTTCTTCCTCTATTTGTTCATTTCTCTTAATAGCTACTTTTGACCAAGGTGCTTCAATAAGCATACCAGAAAACCCTATTTTTTGATAGAGTTCTTCTGTAACAAAAGGAATATATGGATGCCATAATCTCAAAAGATGAGAAATAACATAAGTGATAACCTCATTTCAAAATTTTGAATTTTCTTTTGTCAGTTTAAATTCTTCTATATAGTAATCACAAAATTCATTTTTTGTAAAAACTTGAAGTTCTTGCCCTGCAAGAGAAAAGCTGTATTCTTCCATAGATTTTCCTACTATATCTGAAAGATTTCTTATTCTACTCAATATCCATTTTTCATGAATCATGAGTTTTTCATAATTATCTATGAGATTTTTTTCAAGAGCCTCCATATCACTTGAAAGACTTTTAAGTTCTTCTCAAATATTTGTAGAGACAAACCTACAAGCATTCCAAAGTTTATTGATAAATATTTTATTATTTTCTACATTTTCTTCGTCAAATTTTATATCATTTCACGGAGTATTTCCTATCGTCAAAGTCAATCTCAGTGCATCTGTTCAATGTTTTTCTATCATATCAATTGGATCAACTCCATTTCCTGCACTTTTACTCATTTTTCTTCCATGTTTATCTCTCACAAGTCCATGAAGATAAATTGTCTTAAAAGGAGTTTTTCAAGTAAATTCATATCAAAAAAGAAGCATACGAACAACCCAAAAGAAAATAATATCATGCCCTGTTTCAAGTACTTGAGCTGGATAATATTTTTCAAAAAGTTCTGTTTGTTTTTTTCAATTTATATCATATCAAAGAATAGCAAATGGCCATAATGCAGATGAAAACCAAGTATCAAGAGCATCTGGATCTTGTGTAAGGGTAATTTCTTTGCCACATTCTTTTTTTGCCATTTCCATTGCTTCATCTTCTGTTTCAGCACAAAATATTTTTCCATCTTCACTATACCAAACTGGAATTTGATGTCCCCAAATAAGTTGTCTACTAATACACCAGTCTCTTAGATTAAAAATCCAATCTTCAAAAACCTTATTATATCTCTCTGGAAGTATTTCAAAATCTTTTCTTTTATATCCTGCAATAAGCTTATCAGCAAGTGGCTGAACTTTTACAAACCATTGTTTTGAAACAATAGTTTCAATTTTTGCATGACTTCTTTCTCCATAACCAACTCTTGCAGTATGTTCTTCTATTTTCAAAAGATTTCCTTTTGATTTCAAAAGTTCTACAATATTTTGTCTTGCTGTAATAAAATCTTGCCCTGAAAAAATTCCTGCTTTTTCTGTCATTTTTCCATCCTTACCAAGAACAATTTCATCCATAGGAAGCTTGTGTCTTAATGCTACTTGAAAATCATTTGGATCATGAGCTGGAGTAATTTTTACAGCTCAAGTTCAAAATTCTATATCTACCATATCATCAGCAATGAGAGGAATTTCTTTATTAAGAATAGGAAGAATTAATTTTTTTCATAATTTAAGAATTTTTTTGTATCTCTTATCTTTTGGATTTACTGCAACAGCTACATCTCCAAGCATCGTTTCTGGTCTTGTTGTTGCTACAACTACTTCACTATCACTTCAAGAAACAAAATAAGTAATATAATAGAGTTTTCCTTTTTCTTCTTTGTAGATTACTTCTTGATCCGAAACAACAGTATTAAGAACAGGGTCATAATTGACCATATATTCTCATTTATAAATAAGTCCTCTTTTATATAAATCAACAAAGGCTTTTACGACTTGTTTGTTCATTGATGGTTCAAATGTAAATTTTTCTTTTGTCCAATCACAACTTGTTCACATTTTTCTGAACTGAGACTGAATAATTCATCCATACATATTATTCCAATCCCAACATTCTTTAAGAAATTCTTCTCTTGTCATAGTATGTTTTGATTTTCCCTCTTTTGCAAGTTTTTCCTCTACTTTTACTTGAGTAGAAATTCAAGCATGATCTGTTCAAGGAATCATAAGAGTACTGTCTCATATCATACGATGATATCTTGTCATAAGGTCTTGTATAGCAAGCATAACAGAATGCCCAACATGAAGCTTGCTGGTAACATTTGGAGGAGGCATAGGAATATAAAAAGTATTTCAGGTAATACTTTCTTTTGGGAGAAATTTTCATTGTTTTTCCCATTTTTGATATATATCTTTTTCAAAAGATTCTGGGGAATATTTTTTTGCAAACTCATTCATAGTATTTTTTTATGCTTATAATCTACAATACTTTCATTAGAGTATACAAAATAAACAAAAAATAAAGTTTATTTTAAAAAAAATAAACTTTATTAAATCTTTGTTTTTTTATTAAAAATATCAATCTTGACGGAGCTCAAGAAGAGTAAGTTGCATTTTTACTACTTCTTGTGATTTTAGTTCCTCCATCTTCATAATAAATGTAAGAAAAGCAACAATAACAACAAGCATATAAAGAGCTGTTCTTGTAGAAATATTGAGAGAAACTCCATTTTTTGGACCAAAAAGTCTTTCATGATACCCTTTTTTGTTTTTGTGTTTTCTGTGACTCATAATTTTTGAATATAAAAAATAATACTCTTTTATTATCTCACAAGTTTTCAAAAAAGTAAAATATTTTTATGTTTCGTGAATATTTCTTTCTATTGAATGAAATTTTTGAGTTTCTTTCTTGAAAATAAGCTCTGTATTTCCTGTCGGACCATTTCTATTTTTTCTGACAAATATTTCTGTTATTCATTTTTTTTCTGAAAATTCATCATAATATTCCTCTCTATACATCATCATTACAATATCTGCATCTTGTTCTATACTTCATGATTCTCTCAAATCTGAAAGTATTGGTCTCTTATCTGGTCTTGATTCTACGGCTCTTGAAAGCTGAGAAAGTGCAATAATTGGAACATCTAATTCTCTTGCAAGATTTTTAATTCCTCTACTTATTTCACTTATTTCTTGCACTCTGTTGAGAGAATTCCCATTTGTCATAAGTTGAAGATAATCAATAATCACTATATCAAGTCAAGATTGCATTTTTAGCCTTCTTGCTTTACTTTTCAAATCAAGGAGACTTCCTCATGCACTATCATCCATATAAATATTTGCTTCGGAAAGTTGTTCCATCGCATCACCTATTCTTGCAAAATCTTCATCTTCAAGTTCTCATTTTGCAAGTTTCCAAGAATCTATTCCAATAGCACTTGATATCATTCTATCAGTCAGTTGTTCTTTACTCATTTCTAGACTAAAAATAGCGACATTTTTCTTTTTAAATCATAAATTTTGTGCAATATTGAGAGCAAAAGCAGTTTTTCACATACTTGGTCTCGCTGCAATAACAACCATATCTCATCCTTTTAACCCACTCAATTTATGGTCTAAATCCCTAAATCCTATTTGAAGTCTATGATTTTTTATAAGTTCTGGATTTTCGTGAATTTCTGCAAATTCTTCATATCTTTGAGTAAGAATTTCATTAATATGTACAAGTTTGTTTCTAATAAATGTTTGAGTTACCTCAAAAAGTGATTTTTCTGCTTTTTCTAGTGTTTCATTTATTTGCATTTCTTCATTATATCCTTGAAAAATAATATCATTTCCAGCTTTTATTAATTTTCTTAAAACTCATTTATTTTTTACAATACTTGCATATTCAAATATATTGCTACTTGTTGGCACTATATCAACAAGTTCTGTAATATAACTAATCCCTCCTACTTTATCAAGAAGTTTTTTTGAATCAAGTTTATCTTTTACGGTAATTATATCTATTGGTCTATTGTGTTTATATAAATCCAACATAGCATCATAGATATATTTATTTGATTCATCATAAAAATCTTCAGGAGTAAGTAAATCTCCTATAACAAGAAATCAATCTCTATCTACCAAAAGACTTCCAAGTACTGATTGTTCTGCTTCTATATTATGTGGAGGAACTTTTATCATTGTCTAAAAAATTATTAAAAATATATAGTGGTCTTTCTAAAGGCATAGAGTATAAAAAAAAAACTTTTTGTAAATGTAAAAAAGTTTTTTCTTGATGAAAGAGAGTTAAAACAAATACTTTGGTTTTTATAAGGGATTTATTATTAATTTTTAACATTTTAATTGTTTTCCAAATCTCTTATACTTTCAATTGCTTCGCTATTGTAGGGCTGAATTTCTAGTACTTTTTTATAAGATTCTATTGCTTCTTCATTTTTTCCTTTTCTTTTTAATAATTCTGCCTTAAGAAGCATTCTCTCTACATTTCTTGGTTTTTCTTTAAGTGAAATTATAAGAAATTTAAAAGTTTCTTCATAGTTTCAGACTTCATAATATAAATCAACAAGTAAATCTATAGTTTCTAAATCATTTGCATTTTTTTCATATACCTTTTCATAAATACTTATAGATTCCATAAATCTTCTTTGAAGAGCAAATATATATCAAAGTTTTCTTAATATAACAACATTATTTTTACAAACCTGAATAAGATCCTTATAAATATATTCAGCATTTTTATAATTTTTTTCTTGTTCATAAATATGAGCAAGCTCAAGATTTAATTCTGTATCATATTTATCTATTGCAAGTCCCTCTACTATAAGACCTCTTGCTGTATCAAAATATCCTTTTGAAGTATTCATTTTTACTCTTTTGATTATCTCTTGCAATTTCTCTTTTTCTTCTGAAGTAAGATTTTTCTCTTTTGTATAGGCTTCTACATCTGTTTTTTCTTCCTTTTTATCTACAAGCATTGGTCTATTTTCTTCTTGCAAATCTTGTAATTCTAGATTTTCTTGAGGATTTTCTTCTGAGTCTTCGCTGACAATCTGAACCTGAATTGTCTCTTGTTTTTCTCCTGACTTTGGTGTAACTATCGTTTTTATTTTAAAATATATTTCCCAAAGCTTATATCCTAAATAATAGAATAGATATCAAAGAGATAAAAAAAATGTAAGTATTTCTATTTTAAAAATAATTGTTCCTTCCACAATTTTCTTTCTTATAAAATAATATTTCTTGTTTTATTATATTGTTTTTTTATAAAATCAAAGTTTTTATATGATTTCATATTTTCAGGCTCAAGTTTTTTTTAAGTATCACTTTATTTCCATAAATGATATTTTTATAGCAACTTCACTCACAGAAATAGATAATCTCTTTGCTATTTCATCAAGAGTAAGCGATTCTACAATCAATAAATCATAGATATCTTTTTCTAATTTTTCACAAAAATTTATAGTCTTTGCTGTGGAAAAATTTGTAATATTGTACTCTTCTAAAATATCTTCTACCATACTGACAGGTTTTGCTTCTCACGACTTTATCAATTTATTACATCAAAGAGAATGTGCTTTAAATATATCTCATGGAACTGCAAACAAATCTTTTCCTTGTTCAAGAGCAAGATTTGCTGTAATCAAAGTCCCTGATTTTTCTCAAGCTTCTACAACGATAACTCCATTTGATATTCAGGCAATTATTTCGTTTCTTATAGGAAAATTATATGGATTTGGTCATTCTCAAAGAGG
The DNA here is from genome assembly GCA_013350285.1 of Candidatus Altimarinota bacterium. Taxonomy (GTDB): domain Bacteria; phylum Patescibacteriota; class Gracilibacteria; order BD1-5; family UBA6164; genus JAAXWG01. Next base: position 136,143 of record JAAXWG010000002.1, read on the forward strand.
AAATATAGAAACAATAGCTCCTCACTTTTCTACGACTTTTTCATACATTTTTTTATTTGTTGCAGGATAACATATATCTATTCAAGTTCCGATAATAACTATTGTTTTTCATTCATTTTTCAAAGTCTCTTCATGAGCAAGACTATCGCACCCTATAGCTCATCCACTCACAATATTAAAATATGGAAGAAGTGAAGGAGTGATTTTTTCTATTATTTTTTTTCCATACTCAGATATTTTTCTTGATCCAATAATTGCGAGTTTTGGACTATTATCCAAATTTCCTCTTACATAAAGAAAAAATGGAGGTATTGCTATTTCTTGCAAAAGTTTTGGATATTCTTGTTCTCAAAATACAATTATTTTGATAGCATTTTTTTCAAGAATTGTATCTATTTCTTTATATTTAAGTTTTTCTTTTTTTTCAAGAATCTTTTGTATTTGATTATCTTGAGAAAAATATGCTTTTAGGCTTGATAAATTTAGATTTTCAAAAAAATCTTTATAATTTTTTTCTTTTTCAAATATTGAAAAAAGTTTTTTTTGACTTATCCCAAGACTATGCAAATACACGAGATATTTTTTGTTTTCCATAAATTTTTAAAAAACTAATTTTTAAAATATATTTATCTTTTTATTTGTATTTTTATATGGATTTTTATAATAAAGTAAAATTTTTACAACATAAAAAAATTAAAAATGGCTGGAGAAAAAGAAATGGAAATATCTATAAGAGAATGATTTTGGCAAGAAATACAAGAAAATGAAAAAAAATATGCTCATATCATTATGATTGCAACAAAACCAGATATCATAAAACAAGCTCCTCTTTATCTCGAACTCAAAGAAAGAGGAGAACTTGTCATTCTTATTCATACAGGACAACATTATGACTATAATTTGAGTACTTGAGTTTTGGGTGAATTTAATATGATAGTTGATGTTAATCTCAATATTCACGGAAAACTTCATCAAAAATTTTCTATGATTATCGAGAGACTTGGAAATTTTCTTCTTGAACTTTCTGAAGATTACAAAAAAATCCCTATTCCTTATGTACATTGAGATACTATCACAGCGACAACTGCAGATAAAGCCGCTTTTCTCAATAAATTTTCTGTCGTGCATGTAGAGGCTTGAATAAGAACTCTCACACCAAAAGCAGAATTTTATCACAAACTTTTTAGTGATTATGAAGCATGAAAATTTAATTGGAATGAATACTATAAATCTCTTCAAGATGAATCAATTTATGAACTTGGAAGTATAGAACCTTATCCTGAACAATTTGACACAAGAGGAGTAGAGCCAAGCACTTGATATTTTGCAGCTCCTGTAAAAATGTATAAAAAAACTCTCATCTCAGAAGGATTTCCTAGTGAAAATATAGAAGTTGTGGGAAATACTATTGCTGATGCAATAAAAATATCTCAAAAAAAAATAAATGAATCAAAAGCTTTTGGAATGTATCCAAATATGAAATGAAAAAATTTTATTTTTATCACTATTCATAGGAGAGAAAATTGTGAAAAAAAGGAAAGATTTCTTGCCATCTATCATGGAATAAAAAAGCTTATCAAAGATTGAGTAGCTGTCTGTTTTCTCGGACTTTATGCTTCTGAATTTGCTATAGATAGCTATGGTCTCAGAGATGATATAGAGCATCTCAAGAAAAAATACAAAGATAATTTTGCTTATGGTCCTGCTCTTGCTCATCATCATGAAGTGATAGATATGATAAGTCAAGCATGAGCAGTAGTAACTGACTCTGGAAGTATGCAAGAAGAGGCAAATATTGTAGGGACTCCTTGTGTAACTGTGAGATTTGGAAGTGATAGAAGTGAAACGATTCTTGCCGGAGCAAATATCATTGCTCCCCCAGTCAATTCAAATCTGATTGCTGATATTATCAAATGAGCAATCGGTAATAAAAAGATGAAAAAAGAAAATCTCTATGGAGAAAATGTCAGCAAAAAAATTGTTGATGGAGTCCTCAAAAAACTTCAAAAAAATGGAAAACTCTTTCAATTTGATGATGAAAGACTTGAGCTTGAAAAATATTTTGATTGGAATATTTAAGAAAAGTCAAATATTTTATTTGACAAATATATCTTTATTCTGATAATGAAGATATATTTTTTTATAATTTTATTATAAATATGACTTATAGTGATGCTAATTCTTATGAATCTAATTTAATAAGAGGAATAGATGAAACTCGTCCGTGGGATTTATTAGAAGTAATTAGAAGGTATTGTAAAAAAACTGATACTCTTTTGGATATATGATGTTGAACTGCTTTTAAAACTATCCAAATAGCTGATTGTGTTAAGGCAATTTCTGGAATTGAGCCAAATAAAAAGATGAGACAAAAAGCAATAGAAAATATAGAAAATTCTGATATTTGAAATATAACTATAACTGATTGAAAAGCAGAAGAAATACCTTTTGATGACAATTCTTTTGATATAGTTACTTGTATGGTTGCACCACATGTAACAAAAGAAGTCCATAGGATTTTAAAGAAATGAGGTTATGCTATTTTAGAAAAAATTGGAGATAGAGATAAATTTGATTTAAAAAAAGAATTTGATACTTCTTGAGAAGCATTAAGATGACAATTTTGTGAGTTTTGACCTTGAGAAAGACTGAAAAAATATGAAGAAGAATTTAGAAAACTTTTTTCTCTTGTATCAACATCCAATGGATTTTGGAATACTTTTTATTCAATTGAATGAATAAAAATACTACTAGAACAGACCCCAAGTATAAAAGATTATAATGAAGAAAGGGATAGTTGAGCTTTAGAATCAGTCCAAAAAAAATATATGACAGATAAGTGAATTAAACTTACTCAAAATAGACATTTAATTATTGCTCAAAAATAATTTTTATTGACAAAAAAATATAAATAAATATAAATAACAATACAATTTTAATATTTTATTTTTAATTAAATATTTTATGAATCAACCTAACCAAACTAGTACTACTCAAAATGATAAACAAGAACAAGATTTTATTCTTGATATGCTTAGAATATGATCTGAGTTTAAAGAAAAATCAGAGCAAAATTTTAATGGTGTTATTAACTCTGTAGGACTTTTCGCGAGAAGACTTTATGAAATAGCTGTTCTTTGAAAAGGTATGTTTTTAGCTGAATGAAAAACTAAAATAATTCGCTTTGCTCCTTGATCGGAAGATGCGGTTATAATAGAAAGTAAAGATGACATAACTGCCTGAGATTGAAAAAGAATGGAAACTGAGCAAGATAAAGGAAAAATTTCAAATACAACAAGTTCCCTTCTCTTTGAATATCTTGAAAAACAATGAGTCCCTACTCATTTCATAAGAAAAATAAGTGATACTGAAATGCTTGCACAGAAATGTGATATGATTAATGTTGAATGTGTATTCCGCCATAGAGCAATGGGATCTTATGTTAAAAGAAATGCTGGAAAAATAAAAGAATGAGATGTATTTGAGACACCAGTCATTGAGATGTTTTATAAAAATGATGTTTTTGATAATGAGTGAACTTGTTATACTGATCCAATGATAAAAACAGATGAAAATTGAGTTGTATTAAACGATGGAAAACTTGTACTTCTCAGTCCTAAAACATGAGAAGAAATAAATGTTGCCTATGCAACTCTTCCTTCTTTTGATTGATGAAAAACAAAAGGGAAAAAACTATCTGAAGAAGAATTTAAGAAAAACTCCCAAGAAATCAGTGATAATTATGAAACTCTCAGAAATCAAACTGTGAAAGTTTGAAATGAACTAAAAGCTCTCTATGCTACTTTGAATTTAGAATTAGATGATTGAAAAGTAGAATTTGGAAAAACAAAAAATGGTAAAATAGTACTTGCTGATATGATAGATTGAGATTCAACAAGAACCACAAAAAAATATGTAGTGTTATGAGAAGATAGAAATAAATATTTAGTAAGACCTTATTCAGAAAAAGAATTTGTAGAAGAATTATGAATGAGTGTAGATAATGAATATAAAGATCTTCCTGTTTTAGGAAAATGACAAGAAATAAAAGAAGTATTAGTAAAAAAGAAATTTGATAAAGATGCTTTTAGACAATGAGGAGATGTAAAAGAAACAATTAAAAATTATGCTATATTTTTATGAATGTTATCAGAGTGATTAAAAAGAAATTCGGATATTCCATTACAAACTCCTGAAACTCCTGAACAATTTGAAGCAGAATGATATAACAAAGAAACTATTATTGTTATTAATAAAGAAAAAAAAGAATTTCATTTGAAAGTATGGTATAAAAAATCTCAACAAGATTGACAAGAATTTCATGAATTAATTGTATGTGATTGTATAAGTTTATTTTCATATGAAAATACTCTAGAAGAAGCCACAAGTGCACTTTCAGAAATTATAAAAACATATACCAATAATGAGAAAGAGGAAAATAAACAATACTCTACTAATACTAAAAAAATTGCTGATTTTGTTAAATCCTTAGCTTATACAATAAGACTTGAAAATTGGAGAGAAAAATGACTCTCAATGAATTGGGGATTTGCAATTACTAAAAATGAGAAAGATCAATACACTGCAAGAATTCCATGATTTGAAAATATAGATGGATTATTTGGTACTTGAGAAACAGAAGAATGAGCAATAGATAATTTGATTGAAGTAGCAAAACAAGAAAAATATAAAGAAATTCTTACTAATAGTAAAATTAATTTTTTTGTTAGTTTTGATGAAATAACTAATCCTGATGATGCTCGTCTAACTGAAGGGGATAAAGGATTTTGAATTGACAAGGTAGGTATATGAAAAAATCATCCTTCAACCTATGAATTTTGGGGAGAAAAAGATCCAGGAGAAGATACTCCTTTACAAAAATGATATCTAAAAGAAACCTCTATAGAAACAAATAAATGAACATTCAAAGTATTGATAAAAACTCTTTCTGATTGATATTTAGAAGCTTATCTTGAAGAAGATAAAAATGTAAGAATTCTTGCAAAAGAAGAAAAAGAAGGATTAACTGAACTTATTAAAACTGTTAACAATCCACCTGAAAATTATTTAGCTATGAGTCCCTTTTTAAGAGATCTACACTGAATAAAAGCGACAAATGAAGTCTCTAATGGTATTTGGGAATAATTTTTAAAACTTTATTTTAAATAAATATTTATGGGAAATGATATAGAAATTTTTGGTTGAGATCATAGAGATAATACTTGAGAAATAACAATTCCAACCCAAGAAGAAGTAAAAAAAATACAAGAAAAAGCAGAAAAACTTAGAAATTTAGGTATTTGAGACAAAGAAAATCATCCTTTAACTTATGATTTTTGGGGAGAATATGAAAAATGATGATATAAAAAAGAAACAATTGAAGTGAGGAATGGATTTACTTCTGTACCTTTAGAAGTTTATTTTTTTGAAAATGGACAATGATGCAAAATAGTGATATGTGATTGTCCTATTATAGCTTTATCATGAGAAAATAAAGAAAATTTAATAGAAAAAATTTCAGTTTTTATTGATTGAAGTAAATGATTAGCAAATATAGAGAATAAATATTTAACTAACTTAGCTTTAAAAATTGCTAAATTTTTAAGAAATTTACTCTCAATAGAAGAAGAAATAAACTCAAAGGAAAGTGTATATAAGAAAGCATTAAAAAAAGCTTTTGAAAATTTAGGTAATTGAATGGATAAGGAAAAAAGCATAGATGATATTGCCTCCTTGATTGGAGTAAGTAATAAAAATGTGAAAAATACACTTTGAGATAAGTATCTTGATATTCTCTATGAAATTTTCTCTCACTAAAACAAATCCCTCAAATGAGGGATTTGTTTTTAGATTAATTGTGCAAGAAGCACTTGTTCCTTTGGAGTCAGGTAAGCAAGATATTTCAAAATATTGAGCTTCTCCCCTTCTCCCATTTTTTTTGATTCAGCAATTTTATCAAGCAAAGCCGAATCAAATATTATTTTACTTTTTCTCATAATTTTATATTATCATAAACTATAAGTTAAAAAAATAATCTATTTACACACACAACAATATTTTAAAATACTTTTTATAATTTGTCAAATATTTAATTATGTCAATAATTATAGGGATAGATCCGTGAAGTACAACCATTTGATATGCTATCATAGAAAAAGAAAGACACTCTATCAAACTTATAGATTTTTGAGTGATTTCTACGACTCCAAAAATTGAGCTGGCTTATAAACTCCTTGAAATAGGCAGTGATATGGAAAAACTGATAGAAAAATATACTCCTCAAAAGATTGCAATAGAAAGATTATTTTTTACAAATAATATAAAGACAGCTATAGATGTTGCTCAGTGTAGAGGAGTTATAATGTATGAATGTATAAAACATAATCTTCAAATAAAAGAATATACTCCCCTCCAAGTCAAAAAAGCAATTACTGGAAATGGAAAAGCAAATAAAAAACAAATGCAACAAGCCATAAAAATGATTATGAAGCTTGATGCAATACCAACTCCTGACGATTCTGCCGATGCTCTTTGTCTTGCTTATATATGAAGTTTAGAAAGAGACGGAAATATTTTATAAATTTATTGACTTTTTTAATAAATAATTAATATTATATTTATATTTTTATTTTTTTATTCATAAAAATGAGCAACAATCAATCTCCTCTTGAAAAATTTTTGTGAGGTCTAGTAAAAAATCATAATAAGTGAGTAGAAACTTTTGGAGAAATTTGAAAAATTCTTTGGGAATGACATGAAAAATGAGTAAAATCAGTATCAGAACTTTGAAATACTATAAATAATATTTTTTGGAATATGAGTCATTCTCGTTTACTTACAGAACTCAATGGTGTTTTCTCGGGAGAAAATAAAGTAGAAAAACAAAAAAATGTAGAACTCACTTCTACAAGAGGAGAATGAGAACCTCAAGATTATGAATATGCTGTCACTCATGCACAACCTGATGATAAATGACTTTGGTACAGAGAAGTTTTTAGTGAAAAATTACTTTCAGAAGAAAAACAAAAAGAATTTATAGTAATTTTGAGAGAAGCAATAGAAACAAAAGATGAAAAACTTATAAGAAAAGTCGTAAAATCAATGTTTCGTTTTCTTTGGACCAAGATGTGAACGGGACTCACTCATGAAGAGATAGAAGAAGTTGTTAATACTCTTGATTCTTTTAAAAGTCCTTTTATCGTTCCAGTAGAAAAAATATGAGATGGTAATATCTATCTCATGAATGAAACGACCTGACCGACCGATGCATTTAAAGACCTAGCTCTCCAACAAATCCCTACAATGCTTTCTATCATTACAAGAAGAAAAAATACAGAAGCTGTAAAACAAGCTCTTGAAAATGAAAAAAATGGAATAACTTATAAATTAGAACAAGTAGGTGGAGAAGAAAAACTTGTAAAATATATAAATTGAGAAAAAGCCTCTGATGAAGAACAAGGAAATCGTCCAAAAATATCAATTGTCGTAACACAAACATCAACAAGCGGAGATACTTGACCTGCAGGATGAGCCTGAATACAAGGAAAGGATTTTGTTGCAAATATTATCTGATTTCCATCTCACGAAGCAACTCAATGACAAATAGGTCAAATGAAAAATCTTGAATGAAATGTTACTTCCATTGCATTCGAAGAAGCATTTACTGAAATCCAAGAACAAATGAAAGCTTGTAATAATATTGATTTTAAACAAAAGCTTCAAGAAATACTTGAGAAAAAATTTAAAACTCTCAGAGAAAAATATGGTTTTGATATAGAAGTAAGTTCTGGAAGTTTTAATAGTGTCAATATAGGAAGAATAGATGCACAATCTATTTACCATTCTGCTTGAATTATGATAGCAAAAGCGATGAATCCTGAAATTGCCTGAGATATAATAGAGGCTATTCCTTCTGGAAATTTTTGACATGCAACTTGAGTTATCCAAGCAAGAGATATGGTGGGATGAATAGATGATATAATTATTTCTACCAATGAAAATGATGCAATATACCAACTTATAAAAAATTGAAACTACAAAATGGCTCTCTCTGAAATATCAGATCCTTCTGTTTCTATGATTATCAGATATGGAAGTAATGTAGAAAGACTTTTAAGAAGAATTACAAATCCTGAAAGATGTGAAGAATTAATGAAAAAATTTGAACTTGATGGAAAACTTGCAGAAAATTTATATAAATTTATTCATCTTCCTGAATTAAAATCTCAAGGATGAAATATTTCAATTAAAAATAATGAAAATATTAATAAAATTTTAAAAAATCTAATACAATCTATTGAAGAAACACAAGAAGAATATAAATCAAGATGATGGGATAATCAAAAATATATCCTTGGAAAACTATTAAATAATTTAAAAAATATTCAGAAAAGTCAGGAAGTTTATGGTATGATGATGAGCTTAGAAAATGACTTTGCAAGTTATTTTAATGATACTGCTTGAATAAAACTTGGAAATGAAGAAAGAGAAAAAATTACAAAATTAAAACTAAAAGCATATACAGTAAAGGCCGAAGACGAATTATACACAATGAGAAAAGTTTGGTTAGAAAATAATAGACTTATCTGTCCGCATACTGCCAATGCTTTCTTTGCAGCTGAACAATATAAAGAAGAAAATCCTGAAAATACAAAGTCTATAGTTGTATCAGAAACTGCTTCTCCTTGGAAATTCCTAGCATCTGTAGCAACTGCTCTCACTTGTGAAAATAGAGATGAAATGAGAAAAAAATATGAAGAATTAAGACCAAAAGAAAATTCTCCTCAAGGGATACAAGAACTTATCCAAATGATAAAAGAAGCTTATGAAAAAAATGGAAAAGAATTTGATGAAAATATGATTCCTGAAAATTTAAGAAATATTTATCAAAATGGTGTAAAAAAGTATGGAACTTTTTCTGCAAAGCAATTTGGAGAAAAAACTCTTGAGTTTGTTGATGATATATGAGATATATTTCCAAAACAAACTGAGAAACTTATTGAAAAAGAAAAAGCTAAAAAATAATCTCAATCCAAAAAAAAATCCAAGTTTCCCCCCTCCAAAACTTGGATTTTTTAAATAAATTTTTACATTTTTTTTGATTTTTATATAATATTCAAGCGAAAAAATCTCTAAGGAGTTAGCTTAATTAGAAGAGTGATCGGTTTCCGAAGCCGATAGACATAGGTGCAATTCCTATACTCCTTGCCAAATGAAAAAAGTTTCATAGACTGAGATGTCTTAATCCCATAAAACAAATTTTTATGGGATTATTTTTTTATAATTTTACTTCATTCAACCTCTTAATCATTCCATATTCTAAATTAATATCAATACCGAGGTCCTTTCTTGACTCTTTTGCTGTCATTCAGGTCATACAGGATCTCCATATATCAAAGATTTTTTTGAAAAGAAATATTTTTTATTCTTTCTATTCGGCTTTTCTCAAATTAAATGGTTTTCCATATTCTCATCTCTTGTTCATTAAAATAAGTTCATCTTTTCAAAGTCTATAAATTTTTTTATTTGGTTTCAAATTTACTTTAAGTTTTTTACTTACAATATTAGCTACTTCCTGATGAGAATTTATTAAAAGTTTTATTACCTCTATAACTGCTAAATATCTTATATTACTATCTATCACATGCCAAGGAGTTAATTCCACATTTGTTTTTTCTAATACTTGTCTTTTTGCATAAGTATATTTTTCCCATTTTTGCTGAGCAACCTCATCTACTTTTGACGATTTCCACCTTTTCATTATTTCTTCTCTTTCTTCTAATCTTTTCTTCTGAACTTCTCTTGATATAGATAAATAAACTTTTCTAAAATGAGTATTTTGATCTGATATAATAGACTCTTCAAAACCAATCACTTTTTTCATAAAATCCTCGTATTCTTCTAGAGTACAAAAATCCATTACAGGTTCTACTATAGCTCTATTGTACCAACTTCTATCAAAAAGAGTAATAATCTTTTCTTCTGAAAAGAAGTGAGATGAATATCTTTCAAACCAATTTTTTCTCTCTTCTGGTTTAGGAATACCACCAAAAGAAACAATATTAAAAACCCTTGTATCTAAATACTCTGTCATTTTTTTTAGAGTGTATCATTTTCCCGCAGTATCACGACCATCAAGAGTGATTATAACTTTATGTTTAGTCTCTTTTATTATTTCTATAAATAAAGAAAGAGCTCTTCTATATTGGTTAACCTTTTTTTCTTGTTTGTCTTCTTTTATAAGTTTTTCTATATCCCTTATGTCATATCACTCAGGAAGTTCAATTATTTTTTTTCATCACATATTTAGATATATCATTATCTATAAATTAATAGATATTATTATATATATAATTAATTAATTGTCAATATTTTAAACCTAATCAGGAATAAAATCTTTTTCATCTTTTTTTAAGTCTTTTTCTACCCTATCCAAATCTATCCTTGAGAGACTATATACTGCTATAAAAGTTAAAAATATCATCATATAAAAAATATATTTCACTTTATTTACATCCAACGAATCAATACAATAAAGGAGAAAAAAACCAGAAATCCGTCAAACAAATAAAAATACTTCTCTTACTACCATATATTCAACTCTACGATTTTTATAATCTTTTATCTTATGAAGCACATTATCACTAATAACTTTTTGAGGAAGATTGAAAAAAACTAAAAAGAAATTGAAAAGAGATGAAAATATAATCATAGTACTCGTATATGGAAATGCGATAAATCCCCAAAGACAAAGTGCATACAATATTCACGATACAATAATTGTTCCTCTATAATAAGTATAGTTTACAAATCTTCAAAAAAGATAAGCTCCTCACATACTGATAAGGGAAAACACAGAAACTATAAGTCCGACATCAAGCTCTCTTCCTACACGAGAGAAAATGATAACAGGGATAAGGACTTCAAGTAAAGTATTTGAATAGGAAAATCAAGAAAGAGTATAGGTATACAAAGAACGAAAAATATCCTTATCTTTTACACATTTTTTAAAAGTATCCACAAAATAAGTTTTTTCTTTTTCTCTTTCTTCAAATTTTTCTAGTCCTGTAAATAAAGTAACGATTAAAAACAAAACCCCTATAGTAAAAGCTATTTCATATCCCAAAGAAAAGAAATCAAATGTAATAATAAATCATATAAGTGATGGAACGATTATTCATACAAGGATTTGCAAAGTATTTTTGATTCCTTCAAAATTTCATCTATTTTTAAAATTGGTAAATTCAAAAGCATTTGTATGATAATTTATCCAATAAATCCCATTAAAAAATCCTAAAATCATAGCAAATAAAAAAGCATAATCAATAATTTTTGGTCATAAAAATATTATAATACTATATATGATGATATATCAAAGTATAGAAATAATATGACTGAGATTTCTCCTAGAAGATTGTTTTACAATACTTGAAAATCCTATAAATGTAGCTCAATGAAAAGTAAGATAGATTATATTAAATAGAGCCAAAAATTTAATATCCCCTTCTGTTTGTTTCCAAATATAAAGATTTAAAAAGAGTTTAAAGACTATTCTTCCAGCTCTCAAAAAAGCATTTGAGACAAGTATCTTTAGTATTCTTTTATCTTGTAGTTTGTTGGACATAACACAGAGAGGTTTATTTTTTTAATAAATAATTTAATTTTTAGGTTTGTTAGGGAATAAGTATCTTTATTTAAGAATATTAATTAAAGTTTCAAAATTTTTAAAATCATCTTTTAATCAATTAGAAATTATTTTGTCTTCAAAATTTCTTTTCATACTTTCGTCAAATACTTTTATTTCATTTCAATTTGCTTTTGTAGTTATAGATAGAAATTTTTCAAACTTATCTTCTCAAAAAAGATTTTCTATTCATTTTAAACAAATTTTATTATTTTCATTTTTTTGAAAAACAAAAGGAATAGTGTTATTACTTTCAAGTAATTTTCTATACTCATTTGCATCACAATCCCAAACAAAAATTACTTTTTTATCATGTGATACTTTTGTAAAAAATTCAAATAATGTTTTTAATTGATTTTTTCAAGAACTACCTTCAGCTCAATTAATTATATCAATATTTGTTATTCAATATAATTCTAATGCTTTTTTTATTATATTTGTGTTATTTCACTCTGTTATAATAGATATATTCTGCGATGAAATTTCATCAAAAAGTTTTATTCATTTATCAAGTGTTGCAAATCATTCAGTTAAAATATCTAAAGCATTTTCTTTACTTGCTTTTTCTATTCTATTTAATCATCTTTTATTCATTAAATAAATAGATTCTTCTGGAGATAAAGCAATTGTAGTTGGAGAGTGTGTAACTAAAATTATTTTAACTCATTTTTCTAAAAATATCTCTTTTATTACATCAAGTAAATTTTGTATCATTGAAGGATGAAGAGATGCATCTACTTCATCTAATAAAAGTATATCAGGAAAATGGTTATCGGAAGATGATTTATATATAGATGCGACTAATGCCATTAGGATTTTTTCTCATGATGAAAGATTAGAAAAATCTAAAAGTATATCTGGATTAGTTTTGTTAATTAGACTTAATTTAAAACTTCAAAAAGCATCTTCTCATTCAGGTGAATTTGTTTTATAATCTAGTGTATTAAATTTTCCTAATATTATATTTATTATTTCCCATGGTTTTTCTCAATTATTTTCAATAAATTCATCAGTTGATAAAAACTTATAACTTTTTCAATATTTCTTATTTTGATATTCATGCATTTCATTTTGAGATTGCTTAATATAATAATCCCAAATTATTTTTCATAATTGAAGAGGAATAAAATCATTTTTAAAATGTGAATGATAATATTTATCTATAAACTCTTCTTTTTCAATTTCATCTAAACTATATTTTAATTTTTTAATTAAAGACAAAATTCAATGTGCAAGATGATTATCTTTAATATTTCAATTAGTTCTAAAAAAAGTCTTTATATTATTTTTATATTGTTTTAATAATTCATAGATTGAATCATTTCAAATATCTATTTTTGTCAAATCCCATAATGGTTTGTTTTTAGTATATGCTAATTCTTTAATAAAATTATAATTTCATCCTAAACTATTTTTCCAGTTTGCAATACTATTTTTTATGTTATTTCAGTTTGCTTGAATAAATAAATTCCATGCAGATTCTTTTTCTTGTGTAATTTGTTGAGCAGAAAACATTCACTCATTTTCTAATCTAAAATTTTCGTAATTAAAATAAATAATATTTGAATTTTCCAATCATTCAATTAAAACTTTTTTTTCTTCTATTGCTTTTAGTAAATGACTTTTTCCAGCTCAATTTATTCAAGTTAAAATTACAAAATCATTAGTATCAATAGAATTGAAATTTTCTATTGATAAGTATTTCTCATTAAAAATTATTTTCATGTTTCTAAAAATTAAAAACTAAGCCCTCTCATAAATTACTATTTTTTAGCTCGGGGTCTATATATTTTGCTCTTGTATCTGATTCAGAGTATAGCATTTTCATAAAAAATAAATAAATATAAATAGAATATACAAAAATTTATAATTTTTGCAAGTATTGTATAAAACAAAAAAAATGGAATGGTTTTTTATTTCCATTCCGCTTTTTTGGTGAGTGTTCAAATTACTTTGGGAGATTTATTTTTTTATTCTCATCTCTCTTGATTTTTTATCATTTCCTGAATTTTATTCATCTCTTCATCACTGATTGCAGGACTTCCATCTTCTTTTTTCATTCATTTCATTATATTTTCTGGTTTCATTGCTTCTGCCATATCCATAAATTCAACTCCACTTGGAAGCTTAAAAAGAGAATCATCAACTCTCCATTCTCTACATTTATTATAAGGAATTTCCTCAAGATAATCAGACATTTTTTTATCTTTTTGTTCTTCACTAAGTTCTTCTTCTCAAGTATTTGGAGCAACTTTGTCTTCTTCTTCTATTTTCATTTTGAGTGAAGGTCCATTTCCTCCCCACATATACATATATTCTCCATCACTTATCATATGTGAATCAACACTTCCTTGTTTATGAGTAGCTACTCAATCCATTCTCATTCTTAAATCAGAAGCAATATACATAGTCTGTTCAAAGCTTCCATTTTCATCCTCTACTTTTGTCTCACACATGATATTTCCTATTTGCTTTTTCATATATTTTTCCAAAACACTTTGTGTTTCAGAGTCAGCACCAAGATTTTTTGTTTCAGTCATTCAAAATCCTGTTCAAGTGCTTGTATTTCCTGTATTTCCCATTTCTTGTTCTGTTGGAGCTTGGATTTTATTTGTACTAAGGAAAAAAATAACTCCTCCTATTATAATGATACCAACAACACCGATGATAATCGAAAGATATGTTTTTTTCATATTGTTTATGATAAAAAATAAAGTGATTTTATTATATTCTTTCAAAAAAAATTACAAGCTATTTCTTTTGATTTTTTATTCTTTCCCTTGTTCTTGGACTTCTTGTTGAAATAAATTTCCTTTTTCTTCATAATTTTTCCAAAGAGAAAAGCTTGGTGATGCACAAGAAAGAAGTGCTATTTTTCATTCTTTTGTATGCTTATAGGCAAAAGAAACTCATTTTTTCATTGTTCTTGTTTTTATTATTTTTGCTTTATAATCCCCTATTTCTATTGTATGAGATTTTTCTTCTTCGAGATTTTTTGTATATTTTTCAAATATTTTATATCCTGTATCCGGAAACAAAACAAGATTTTGGATATCAAGCTCAATTATTTTTTTCTCAAGTTCTTCAAAATGCTTTTCACTATCTCCTCTATCTTGTCCTCATAAAAAGAGGGTTCCTATCTCAGAAGAAAAAGTTTTCATAGCTTCTATTGTACTTTCTGGAGCAACTGCTATGGCATCATCTATAAAAGTAATGCCCTTGTATGTTCCAATATTTTGTATACGATGAGGCAATCAAGAGAATGTCTGTAAGACTGATGAAAGAACTTTTTTTACTTTTTTCTTATCTTTGAGAATAATATCAAGAACTCATAAAACAGCTGTAATATTTCTCTTATTGTGTTCTCATTTGAGAAGAATATTTTTATCTTTGAGAATACGATTTTTTCCTTTGAGAAATTCTCCATCTTCATAACGATAATCTCCTGCTCTTCAAAAATGAAAAACAATACTTTTATCCTGTCTTTTTACTGGTTCCATATCTCTAAAATCATAGTTTATAAGACTATATTTTGCAGAAGATAAAATATTTGCTTTTGCTTTTTTGTAGGCTTCAAAACTTCCATGCCGATCAATATGGCATTCATAAATATTATTGAGAATACTAATATAATTTTTTGGACTATGGTCTTCAAGCATATAGCTTGACATCTCATAGACGACATAATCATATTTTGTTTTTTCCAAAATATTTATCTGATCAAGCACTGGTTTTCCTATATTTCCTACAAGTTTTGTATCAAATCCTGCTTCTTTGAGACATTCATAAATAAGAGTTGAAATTGTTGATTTTCATTTTGTTCCTGTAATTCCTATAACTTTTCCTTTGTAATTGTCTTTAAAAATAGTTGTCTGAGAAATAAATTTTTCTCTGAAATTTGCATATTTGTCATTATAAGGACTAATTCAAGGAGTTTTTATAATTGCATCAAAATCAGTAAAAAGACGATAATCAATATCTCAAAAATAAAATTTTATTGTTACTTTTTTTTGTTTATAAAGCAGTTTTACTTTTCCTTCATAGCCAAATTCTCATTTTTTTACTTCAAAATCAAGTGTATTTTCTAAATCTACAAGAAACTTAATGAAATCAAAAAGAACTTCCTCTTTTTCATCAAAAAGACTTACTCTTTTTTTTCAAAGCTTAAAAAGAAACAAAAGAGTACTTTTTCACTCTCTCCCAAATCAAAATACTGCAATATCTGAAACTTTTATTTCTTTTATTTTCATAATTTTTTTAGTAATTTTTTTAAAAAGCTACTTTTTATTATTTCAAGTTTACCAAGAAATCTTTTAAATTTTTTCTTTAAGAATAAAATTTTTTAAAAATCTCTACAAACCAAGGAGTATAAAAATCTTTATTTTCCTTAATATCTTTTTTCAGTTCGTCCAAATTTATCCATTTATAATCCATTGCTTCTTCGGTATTTGGATTTACTTCGCCATTATAAGTTCAAATAAATATAGTATCATGCTCGTGTTCTCTCAAATCTCACTCAAGAAATCATACATTATAAACAATTTCTCAAAATTTTTCTAAAGGACAAGTAAATCCCATTTCTTCTTGTAACCTTCTTTGTACTGCATCTTCATATGTTTCTCCAAGTCTCGGATGAGAACAAACGGTATTTGTCCAAAGTCATCCTGCATGATACTTATGTTTTGCTCTTTGTTGAAGAAGAAGCTCTCAAGCATCATTGAAGACAAAGATGGAAATTGCTCTATGAAGTATTCATTTTTCATGAGCTTCCAATTTTTCCATCGTTCCTATTTCATTATTATTTTCATCCACAAGGACTACAAATTCTTTCATATTTGAAAAAACTTACAACTAAACTTTTTTTGAATTTCTATTTTTCAAAAAATAAATAACTCCAACTATAATACAAAATAGTATGACTCAAATAGTTATTTCTTTGCTATATTCTGCAATAAGTGCTTTGTTTTCACCTGCAACATATCCTAATGTCATCAAAATTCCATTCCAAATTCAAGCTCAAAGTGCAGTAAAAAGAATAAATGGAAGAAGTTTCATTTTGAAAATTCAAGCAGGAAGACTTATAAGTTGCCTCACTGCAGGGATAAATCTCCCTAAAAAAGTAGTAATACTTCCGTGTTTTTGAAAATATTTTTCTGACTCTATAAAATGATGTTCTGATAAGAAAATATATTTCCCATATTTATGGATGAGGGATTCTATAATTGGTCATCAAAGATAATATCCAAGTACATAATTGATACTTGCTCAAGAGAGAGCTCAAAGAGTTCCGACAAAAAGAGCAAGAAAAAAATTCATTTCTCAAGTACTTGCTAAGTATCAAGCAGGTATCATCGCTACTTCACTTGGAAAAGGAATAAAACTTGACTCTATCGTCATCATAATATAGATTCCTATATATCCTAGACTTCCTACCCAGTGAACAACACTATCAACAAATTGAGCCATCATAGTTTATTTTTTATTAAGAAACAAAATATTCTTCAAATTCTTCCCTACTTATTTCCTCTTTTACCAGTAAATCATTTGATATTTTTATATGTAAATCTTTGTATTTTATGATAATTTCACGAGCTTTTTCATAAGCATTATTCAGTATTTCTTTTACTTTTATATCTATCATATCTTGAGTTTTATCAGAAATATATGGTCTTTGCCCATCCACTCAAAGATGATTTCCATCAATCATATCTCAAGCAAAATTTTCTTTTCCTATCTCATCAAACATTCCATATTTTGTTACCATTGCTCTTGCTATTTTTGTTGCTCTTTCTATATCATTTGAAGCTCCTGTCGTTATAAAATCTTTACCAAAAAATATTTCCTCAGCAGCTCTTCCTCCATAGAGAGTGGAAAGCTCATCAATAAATTTTGCTTTTGAAGTCAAAATCTCATCTTTTTCTGGCATAAACCAAGTAACACCAAGTGCTCCTCCTCTCGGAGTAATGCTTATTTTGTGAACAGGATCAGTATGAATAAGCTTTTTTCCCACAAGTGCATGCCCTACTTCATGATAGGCTGTTATTTTCTTTTCTTGTTCATTCATTACAAGAGATTTTTTCCTGAGTCCCATAACAATTCTTTCAAATGCTTCTTGAACTCTTGCTCATGAAATCATTTTTTCATTGTATCTCGCAGAAATAATTGCTGCTTCATTCATAATATTTCCTAAGTCTGCTCCACTAAATCATACTGTTGATGAAGCAAGGGCTTTGAAATCCACATCTTTTGCCATTTTTTTATCTCTTGCATGGATTTTGAGTATTTCTTCCCTATCTGCTTGATTTGGAAGATTTACAGTAATTTTTCTATCAAATCTTCAAGGTCTCAAAAGTGCTTTATCAAGGACATCTGCTCTATTTGTTGCTCATACCACAATTACATTTGTATCATTATCAAAACCATCCATCTCTGTCAAAATTTGATTGAGTGTTTGTTCTCTTTCATCATGTCCTCCACCAAGTCAAGGACCTCTTTTTTTCCCTATTGCATCTATTTCATCTATAAAAATAATTGCTGGAGCTATCTTTTTTGCATTGGTAAAAAGATCTCTTACTCTACTTGCCCCCACTCCGACAAACATTTCTACAAATTCAGAACCACTAATGGAAAGAAATGGAACATTGCTTTCTCCTGCAATAGCTCTTGCGAGCATCGTTTTTCCCGTCCCTGGAGGACCTACAAGCAAAGTTCCTCTTGGAATTTTTGCTCCTATTTCTTTATATTTCTTAGGATTCTTGAGAAAATCTACTATTTCTTGAAGTTCTTCTTTTTCTTCATCAGCTCAAGCTACATCTTTAAAGAGAATTTTATCTTTATCTTTATCAAAAAGTCTTGCTCTACTTTTTCAAAAAGTCATTGCATTATTTGCCATTCCTCCCATACGACTTATAAAGAAAAGAGAAACAATAAAAAATAATACAAAGGCAACTATTGTTGGAAGCATCTCATTCCAAAAAGCTTCCGAAGTTTTGTCTTTTACTGATATTTCTGTTTGAATTTTTGGATTTTTTAATCCTAAATCTTTAAGTGAATCAGTTGTTGGAAGAATTGCAATTTCTCTTTGTATTTTTTTAATTCCATTTTCTTCAATCTTTTCACCGCTAAGGGTTGCTATTGCTTTATTTCCATCTATGAGTATTTCTTTATATATTCATTTAGAAAAGTTTTTTTCCAAGTTTGTAATTGATATATCTTTATCAACAAACTCTTGTCATTCTTGGATATATGGGATAAGGCTCGCAACCAAAAAAGAAAGAAGAAGTAAGATTATAATTGGTTTAAAATTGTTTTTATTTTTTTCTGGTTTTTTGCTAAAATTAAATCCTTTTATATTTTTTTCATTTTTCATAAAAATCCTAAATTTTTCTTAATAAAATATTTTTACCCAAGAGATTTTATGGGAAATCTCTTATTTTGCAAAATAAAATAGCTTGGTTTGCTTTTATAAGTTTGACAAATTAATATAATACATTTTTAATATTTTATTAAAAAACTCGTAAATAATTTTTTTTTTCTTATACTATGAAAAATTAGTATCTTAAGAAAATATTGTGAAACATCTGCAAATACATATTGATAAATATGAAGTTCAAAGTAAAGAAATTCTCAAAAGTATTCACTTTACTCTCAATCATATGGATAGAATAGCTATCGTATGACAAAACTGAGCGGGAAAAACGACTCTTATGAAAATACTCACTTGAGAAATACAAGATTTTCAAGGAAGCATAGATAATATAGGAAATTTGAGTTTTTGATACCTTGCTCAAATTTATTCTGATAATGAAGAAAAAACTGTTTTTGAAGAATTAAAAGATGCTTTTTTTCAAGTTTTGGAAATGGAAGAAAATTTGAAAAATTATGAAGAAAAAATGGCTTCTTGAAATATGGAAATATTGGATGAGTATAGCTCTCTTCTTGAACAATTCAATAATATTTGAGGCTATGATTATGAAAAAGAAATTCATGCGGTCGCAAATGGAATAGGAATTTTGGATTTACTAGAGAAAAAACTTGTAGAAGTCAGTGGAGGACAAAGGACAAAAGTTGCTCTTGCAAAAGTCCTTCTCGTAAAACCTGATATACTTCTGCTTGATGAACCAACAAATTTTATAGATCTTTCTTCTGTAGAATGGCTTGAAAATTATCTCAACACAAAATGGTTTTGAGGCTTTGTCATTATTTCCCATGATAGAGAATTTCTTGATAAAACCTGTGATAAAACTTATGAATTACAAATTACAAGACCTATAAATTTTTATCATGTTCCTTATAGTCAATATGTCATAGAAAGAGAAAAAAAGGAAAAGAAATTACTTGAAGATTATGAGAGACAACAAGAATGGATAAAAGATCAGACAGGGCTTGTTAATCGTTTTCGTGCTGGAAGTCGTGCTGGATGGGCAAAATCAAGAGAAAAAATGATAGAAAGACTGGATAAAATAGAAACTCCCTATATTCCTCAAAAACCAAAATTTCAATTTTTATACTGAGAAGATTCTTGAGATAAGATTCTTAATTTTAAATGAGTTTTCATCTGAAGAAAAGACCCTCTATTTTTTATCAATGAACTCACTCTCTACAAATGACAAAAAGTAGGTATAGTCGGAGAAAATGGAGTCGGAAAATCTACTCTTTTAAAAAGTATTATAGGACAACTTGAAATACTTGATGGATATTTTAGAAAAGCTTCATCTCTTCAAGTTTGATATTATAGCCAAATGCATGAAGAATTGGATAAAAAAAAGACTATAAAACAAAATTTTGAAAAGCATTGATTTTTCTATGCTGATCAAGTTTTGAGTGCAATTTTAGCTCATTACCTTTTTTCTTATGATGATATTCATAAAAAAGTAGGAGAACTTTCTGGGGGGCAAATTACTCGTCTCCATTTTGCTATACTTGGACAAAAAGAGACAAATTTTCTTATTTTGGATGAGCCAACAAATCATCTCGATTATGATTCAAGAGAAGCACTTGAATTTGCTCTCAAAAAATATGAATGAACTATACTTTTTATCAGCCATGATAGGTATTTTGTAAATAAAATGGCGAGTCATATATGGTTTATAAGAGAGAGTGAATTATCCCTCAGTTATGGAAATTATGAAGACTACAAATTTAAACTAGAAAATGGTATCAATATGGATATGAGTCTTTTTAATGAGGAGGCACAATTAAATCTTGTTCTTGAAGAAAAACTCTGAGAAAAAAATTTCAAGAGACTTCAAGAAAGATTTTGAGGAAAAAAGAAGAGGAAGTAAGAAAAATCTACTTATCTTACAAATAAACTTATATTATTAGCTCAAGGTCAAGAACTGTTTCATGCACACCGGGAACTCCCTTCTCCCCTCGGTCAAAAAAGGATAGTATTATTTGATATCCGATGTTTAAAAGATCATAATGTTCTTCAATTAAGTAATACTTGTCACCAAGAAAAATTCCGAGGAGCATTTTTTCTCAAACTTCAATTCAAACAAGAATCATCTCAATATGCTCATTCTATAATTTTCGCAACTAATATATCATTTTCATCTCAAGAAGTCGAAATCCGATCGCAAGTTCACCAAGAAACTGTTTGTAATATATGACCGACATAATCTTTAACTCAAATAGGTAAGGATGTTAATGAACCATGTTCAACTCAACATTGTTTTGTCCATAACCTTAAAAATTTAAATGCATATTTTTGAGAATAATTATTACTCCTTACATAACTATAATACATTTCATTTAATGAGGTTGTATCAATTTTTGGAATTACATCAGTATAATTTCATCATACTGAATAAGACACTCTTGTCCACCCTCATCAATCAGTAGTCATATCACAATAAACTTGAAAAGCTCAGGTCTTGTCTGGGGTTATTGTGTAAATTCCATCAAGTCAATTACTCAAAGGAATATGTTCTAATATATCTTTACAACTCTTATAATCATTTCAAGCAAGTTTTGATACTGCTCAGGAAATAAGTTTTGTTCCTGTTCCACTTATTATTTCTGTATCTGTAAGAGATGCTTTATAAGTGGTTACATTTGTTGCAACATCTAGTTCTCCTGATGTTTTTATACTTGTTATTTCTTGTATAGGTATATTATTTGTATCCGTAAGTATTCAAAGTTTATCTCCATACACTTTTGCTATTCTCTTGCTATAATCTATAGTATCTGCATAAGTTTGAGGAACAAATGCAATTCATCATTTTTCTAAATATACGAGTATTTGAAAATTATAGAGATTTTCTGTCGTATAGTAAGTAAAATATGTGTTATCTTTTGGGTCTTTTCATCATTTACTATATCCTATTGCATTGAGTCAGTTTTGTCAGAGGTATCATTGGTATCACACAAGTATCCCATTTATTTCTACTCTTACATTATTTTCTGGAACAGGTACTGTTTTATTAATTCTATATGATTCCAAAGCTCTTGTAATACTTGATGCTTGTGTAATTCTATTACTATCTCTTGCTGATGAACTAAATCATTGATAACTTATAAAGCTTATTGTTCCCAGTATAGCTAATATTGTTATTACTACTATCAGTTCTACAAGAGTAAAAGCTTGTGAAAATTTTCTCATAAATAATTAACTTAAAAAAGAAAATATAATTATTATTATTTATACTGATTATATTTAATTTCTTAAAAAAGAAAGAATATAATAAAAAAGGACTTTTAAAGTCCTTTTTTATTGTTTAAAGTCTATTTTCCTAAAAATCACTTTCCGTAAGCATTTCTTCTTCTATTTCCTTTATATGTCCTTCTGAAATATCTACTTGTTCATCATGAATATCAAAATAAAGCTCTTCTTTGTCATCTGTTGGTAATTCTTGTCCATTAATTCTTCTATATTGTTGTCCTGCTGGAATAAGTCTACCAATGATTACATTTTCTTTTAATTCTTTAAGTTTATCTATTTTTCCACTGACAGAAGATTCTGTAAGTACTCTTACTGTTTCTTGGAATGAAGCAGCAGAAAGCCAACTTTCTGTATAAAGAGATATTTTTGTAATACCAAGAAGAAGTCTCTCTCCAATTCATGGTCTTTTTCCAAGAGAAAGAAGTCTATCATTTTCCTTTTTGAATTTGATAATATCAACTATATCTCATGGGAAAAATTCAGTATCTCATTTATCAATAACTCTTACTCTACTAAACATCTGCCTTACAACAAGCTCAATATGTTTTGAGTTTACTGTTTGCCCTTGTGATGAATAAATAGATTTAATATCAGAAACAATATATTGTTGAGATGAAAGAACTCAAGCAACTTGTTTTAATCTTCCAAGATTGATATATCCTTCTACTATTTTTTGTCATTTTTTTACCTTATCTCCATCTTTTACCAAAATATTTCTTCAAAGATCAAATTTGTATTCAAATTTTCTTGGTTCATTATCTTTTATGATAATCATTCAAGGAACTATTTGTTTTACTATTCAAGAAAAACTAGAAAAAATTCTTTGTTTTTCTTTCTTTTGTCTTGCTATTACTTGTTTTTGTTTTACTTCTTGTCCTTCTTTTACAAGTATTTCACAATTTTCATCAAAATAATATTCTTCCTCTTCTAGAGTATGTGCTACTATTTCAATAACTGTTCCATTGTCATTATGTTTTATAGATATAATACCATCTAAATCACTAATTTCTGCTGTTGTTTTTGGTGTTCTTGCCTCAAAAAGCTCTTCTACTCTTGAAAGACCTTGAGTCATATCTCATCCCTCTTTTGCAACTCATCCCGAGTGGAAGGTTCTCATCGTTAACTGAGTTCAAGGTTCTCAAATAGATTGTGCTGCAATAATACCAACTGGAGTTCCTATTTCTACTTCTTTATTAAGTCCAAGATCAAGTCCATAACATTTTTGACATACTCCACCTTCTGTTTCACAAGTAAGAACAGAACGAATACTTACTTCATCAATATTATTATCATTAATTAATTTAAGAATATTAACATCAATGATTGTTCCTGCTTTTATAAAAGTTTTTCAATTTTTATCTTTTACATCTAATGCAAGAGTATGAGAATAAATTTTATCATCAAAACTATCAGAAAAACTTGTTTTTTTATCATTTCTTGAAATAGTTTTATAATGCACTGTATGACAATCATTTTCTTTTACGATAATATTTTGAGAAGCATCAACAAGTCTTCTTGTAAGATATCATGATTGAGCAGTTTTTAGAGCTGTATCTGATTTTCATTTTCTTCATCCATGAGTTGCGATAAAATACTCAAGAGTAGAAAACCCTTCTTTTAAAGTAGATTTTATAGGAAGTTCTATTGTCTTACCAGTTGTAGAAGAAACAAGTCATTTCATACCACAAAGCTGAGTAATATTTCACCAGTTTCATCTTGCTCAAGAATCAATAAAATTAAATACATGATTTTTGTAATCAAAAAGCATTTTCATTTCTCATTCTATTACTTTCTTTACTTCTGCCCAAACAACAATTGATTGATAATATTTTTCTTCTTCTGTCATAAATCCAGCCCAATGCTTTTTTTGGATATATTTTACTTTTTCTGATGCTTCTTCAAGAAGTGCTTGTTTTGTTTTTGGAATAACCATATCATCTTTTGATATAGAAAGTCATGATAATGTAGCATATTTGTATCCAAAGTTTTTTATATCATCTACGAGATGAGCAGTTGCTTCTGGTCCAAGAATTTCAAAACTTGCTGAAAGTATCTTCTTTAAAGTTCCTTTTTTAAGTGTTTCATTGATAAAACCAAGTTCTTTTGGAATTATTTCATTAAAAAGTAATCTTCCATATGAAATATCTACAAGTTTTCCATCAAGTCTTACTTTTACTGGAGCTCTCATTCCTGTTACTCCTGCATCATAAGCATGAGAAAGGTCATCCATACTAGAAAAAACTTTTCCTACTCAAGCTTCTGTTTCATCAAGAGTTGTAATATAATAACATCAAAGAATCATATCTTGTGAAGGACTTACAATTGGTTCTCAAGAAGCTGGAGAAAGAAGATTTCTTGAAGTTACCATAAGTTCACGAGCTTCTTTTTGTGCTTTATCAGTAATAGGAAGATGTACTGCCATTTGATCCCCATCAAAGTCCGCATTAAATGCTGTACAAGTAAGAGGATGAAGCTGTATTGCTTTTCCATCAATCAAAACTGGTCTAAAAGCCTGAATGGAAAGTCTATGGAGAGTTGGAGCTCTATTGAGAAGTACATATTTTCCTTGAATTACCTCATCAAGTGCATCCCAAACTTCTTTTCCTGCTTTTTCTATAAATTTTTCTGCATGTTTTACATTGTAAACAATTCCATCTTCTATAAGTTTAGCTATAATAAATGGTTTAAAAAGAATTAAAGCCATTGATTTTGGAAGTCCACATTCATCTATTTTGAGATTTGGTCAAACAACAATTACAGAACGAGCTGAATAATCAACTCTTTTTCCAAGAAGATTTTGTCTGAAACGACCTTGTTTTCCTTTGAGTATTTCAGTAAGAGATTTTAATTTTTTCTTATTGGCAGTAACAAATCCTGATCTATTACTTCTTGTTTCTCCTGTTATGAGCATATCAACTGCTTCTTGAAGCATTCTTTTTTCATTTTTAAGAATTACTTCAGGAGCTCCAAGTTCCATAAGTTTTTTTAATCTATTATTTCTATTTATTACTCTTCTATACAAGTCATTGAGATCAGAAGAAGCAAATCTTCCTCCATCAAGCTGAATCATCGGTCTCAAATCTGGTGGAATAATTGGAAGAGCTTCAAGAATAAACCATTCTGGTTTTTGTCATGATTTGAGAAGATTTGAAGCAAGTTTAATCTTTTGAAGCAATTTTTTTTGTTTTGCTTGAGTTGTTGTTTTTAATTCTATTTCAACATCTTCAATAAATTTTGATAAATCTATTCTTTCTAAAAGAATTTTTAAATATTCAGCTCAAGTTCCTCCTTTAAATATATGAGGAAATTTTTCTGCAAGAACTCTATAATCAAGTTCTCCAACAACTTCTCCCAATTTAAGATTTTTTAATCTTGCTTTAAGAATATCATAATCATTAGTAAGATTATCTACTTTTGCCATCAAAAAAGCTTCTTGTTGCTTAAAATCTTTTGCACTTATTTCTTTTGATTCTTTTTTTAATTTCAAAGTATTCATTTCTTTTTGCACTTCTTTTTGCATTTCTGTTTTTGAAACCTTGTATTTGTCATCTACTTCTTTTAATGTTTCCTTAAGTTTATCTTCATATACATCCGTAATAATATAAGAAGCAAAGTATACAACTTGTTCAAGTTTTTTTACTGGAATATCAAGAAGAAGTCAAATTCTACTTGGAACAGATTTTAGATACCAAGTATGAGCAACAGCAGCATACAGATCAATATGCCCCATTCTTTCCCTTCTTACTGAAGATTTTGTGATTTCTACTCAACATCTTTCACATACAACTCATTTATATCTTATCCTTTTATATTTTCCACAAGCACATTCATAATTTTTTCTTGGTCCAAATATTTGTTCACAAAAAAGTCATCCTCTTTCTGGTCTTTGTGTACGGTAATTTATAGTTTCACTGATAAGTACTTTTCCATACGAAAGGGATCTTATTTTTTCTGGAGAAGATATTCCTATGGCAATTCCAGCAAGATTATCAAGGTTTTTTCCTTTTGTAATATCTTTTCTTCCTATATTTTTTCCTATTTCGGAAAAGTCTGTTATCTTATCATTGAGAAAGTTATCTAAATTTTTATCAAACATAGAATGATTAATTAATAATTAAATTTTATTTAGCCTAGTACTTTTCCTTTTTACTCTTCTTCTTTTTTTTGTAAATCTTGGCTAAGTATTTTATTTTCTATTTCTATAATTTTGTCATATCTTTCTTGTATTTCTTTCTCTCTTGTAGATAATTCTTCTCTATCAAGAAGTTCAACATCAAGTCCGATTGATTGAAGTTCTTTGATAAGGACATTAAATGATTCTGGTATATTTGGTTTTTTAATTGGCATATTTTTTACAATTGCTTCATATGCTTGTGTACGACCAGCAACATCATCTGATTTGATTGTTATCATTTCTTGTAAAATATTTGATGCTGCATAAGCTTCAAGTGCCCACACTTCCATTTCTCAGAATCTTTGTCATCCGTTTTGTGCTTTTCCTCAAAGTGGTTGTTGTGTTACCATAGAGTAAGGTCAAACTGATCTTGCATGGATTTTATCTTCTACAAGATGATGCAATTTCAGCATATATTTTACTCAAACCATTGTTTTTTCTTTAAATGGTTCTCAAGTTTCTCCATTAAAAAGTTGAACTTTTCCATCTGCTGGAAGTCAAGCTTTTAGCATTAATTCAGTAATTGTATCAAGAGGCACTCCATTTAAAACAGGAGTTGCAACTTTTATCCCAAGTTTTTTTGCAGCAATTCATAAATGTGCTTCAAGTACTTGTCCAATATTCATACGAGATACAACTCAAAGTGGATTCAAAATAATATCTACTGGAGTTCCATCTTCCATAAATGGCATATCCTCAATTGGAACAACTCTTGAAACGATTCATTTATTTCCATGTCTTCCTGCCATTTTATCTCCCACTTCCATTTTTCTTGTTTGAGCAACATACACTTTTATTTGTTTAAATACTCATGTTGGAAGATTATCCCCATTTTCTCTTTTCAAAGTTTCTACATCTATTACTTTTCCTCCTTGTCCGCTTGGAAGTCTAAGAGAACTATCCTTTACATCTTTTGATTTATCACCAAAAATAGCTCTTAAAAGTCTTTCTTCTGGAGATAATTCTTGTTCTCATTTTGGAGTAATTTTTCAAACAAGTATATCTCATCCTTCTACATAGGCTCCAACTCTTATAATACCATCTATATCCAAGTCTTTTAATTTACTGATAGAAACATTTGGAATATCATCTGTTGTTTGTTCTGGTCAAAGTTTTGTTTCTCTTACATCTATAGAATATTCTTTAATGTGGATAGATGTATAATAATCTTTTTCTACTACTTTTGAAGAGATAATAATCGCATCTTCAAAATTGTATCCTTTCCAAGGCATATAGGCAACAACAAGATTTTTTCATAAAGCAAGTTCTCCATTTTCTATAGAATGTCCATCACAAAGTACATCTCAAGCTTGTATTTTTTGCCCACTTGAAACAAGAGGTTTTTGGTGAACAATCATATCATGGTTTGATCTTTTAAATGTTTTTAGTTCATAAAGCATTTTTTCTCAAGAACTATAAAGTACAGTAATATGTTTTGCATCAACTCAAAGAACTTCTCCATCTTCTCTTGCTTTTATAACATATCCTGATCCTTCTCACACTATTCTTTCCATTCATGTTCCTACCGTAGGAGCATCTGGTCTAATAAGAGGAACTGCTTGTCTCATCATGTTTGATCCCATTTCTGCCCTTGTCGCATCATCATGTTCTAGGAATGGAATAAGAGAAGTTTCAACTGAAGTAATTTGTTTTGGTGAAATATCTATATGAGTTATTTCTTTTATATAGGCTATTGTTGGTTCTGTATTTGCTCTGGCACTCAAACGAGTTGAAAGAAAATTTCCAAATTCATCTGTTTTTGTATTTGCTTCAGCAATAACAAGTTTTCTTTCTTGATATGCATCAAAGTAATCATAATCTTTTGATAAAAATCCTCTTACATTGAGAGTTTTATCACTTATTTGTTTTTTTAATTCTTCTGCTTGTTTTTCTGTAATATATTCTTTATCTTTTACTATTACTTTTCCATCTTTTCAAACAATATCTCAAAGAGCAATTTTATTAATTGCTGATTTTCCATCATTTGCAATGATATGGTCTACTTTTCTAAAAGGAGTAAGAATAAAACCGAACTTATCTACTCTTGCATAAGTAGCAAGATGAAGTACAAGTCAAATATTTGGTCCTTCTGGAGTAGCAATAGGACAAATTCTTCCATATTGTGTTGGATGTACATCTCTGACTTCAAATGAAGCTCTTTCTCTTGTAAGTCATCAAGGTCATAGAGCTGAAACTCTTCTCTTATGAGCGAGTTCTGAAAGAGGATTTGATTGATCCATAAATTGAGAAAGCTGAGAAGAAGCAAAAAATTCTTTTAAAATAGCAATAATTGGACGAGAATTTATAAAAGTTCAAGGAGTTGCATCATCTAGATTTACAATTGTCATTCTATCTTTTGCTATTCTTTCCATTCTTGTAATTCCCACTTTTAATTTTTCTATTACAAGTTCTCCAACTGATCTCACTCTTCTATTTTCCAAATGATCAATATCATCAAGACTATATCCATTTACTCGAGTAACAATATTTATATAATATTTTAAACTTTTTACAATATCTTCAAGACTCAAAAACATTCCCTTTTCATCATCATATTTTGTTTTTATTCCCATCTTTGTAGACATTTTCATTCTTGCAATATCTCCAAGATCAAATCTTTTTTCATCAAAAAAAGTTGCTTGAAACAAATCCTCTACTCTTTCATCTGTTGCTAAATCTCCTGGTCTCAAAAGTTTATACAATGTATGAAGGGCTTCAAGTCTATTATTTGTCTTATCTTTTTCAATGGTTGGACTAATATAAGTTGCTATAATATCATCTCCTAAATCCTTAAATTCATTTAAAATTTCTGCATTTGATTCAAGTCAAAAAGCTCTTAAAATAACTGAAATAGGAACTTTTCTTTTTTTATCTATTTTTACATTTATAATTCCTCTTTTTTCAATATCTATTTCAAACCAAGATCATTTTGCTGGGATAATTTTAAGAGTATGTCCTGTTTCTGAAAGATTAAAAAATACTCAAGTTGATCTAATAATTTGGTTTACAATTACTCTTTCAATCCCATTGATAACGAAAGTAGCCGTATTAGTCATAAGAGGAATTCCCCCCATATATACATCTTGTTCTTTTATTTCTCATGATTCTTTATTAAGCATTTCAAGTCTTACTTTGAGAGATGCTTCATAATTGAGATTTTTTCTTTTACATGATTCTGGATCAAATTTTGGTTCTTCCAGACTAAAGCCTTTATAATAAATATCAATTTTTTCTCCAGAAAAATCAGATATTGGAAAACTTTCTTTAAATGTTTTATCAATTCCACTTGATAAAAAATCTTTGTATGAATCAAGTTGCACTTCAAGAAGTTCTGGAATTCAAGCAACACTTTTATCATCAGTAAAGTAATGTCTTCCTTTTATGTCATAGAGACTTCAAACATCTGAGGATGTCTTTTTTGTAGGCATACATTTATGTTGTAAAAAAATAAATTTTTCAAAATACAAAAAATTGCCCTACCTCATCATCCTCGACACATTCGAAGGTAGTGCTAACAAGAGAAATATATAAAATTAAATAAAAAAAGCAAAACTTTTTGACTTTTTTTTTTGCTCCATACAATTCTTTTAAAAGATTTTTATTTTTTAGAAAAAAACAAGATGAAAAAATTTATAAAATTAGTTATTATTTTCTTTATAATATTTTGAGTATGATTTTTTGTAATGTATAATAATTTCTCAAAATCAATAGTAGTAAAAGAGCAAAAAATAATAGAAATAAAAGAAGGAGATAATTTTTATAGTCTTTCAAATATGCTTAAAATTGATAAAAATCTCTTCAAAATATACCTTAAATTTAATCCTCCTTCTTTTGATTTACAAAAATGAAAATATGTCATCAAAGAAAAATCTTCTCTTGGTAATGTGATAAAACAACTCCAAAACCCAATCAATGAAGATATACAAATCACTTTTTTAGAAGGATGGAATGTGTATGATATAGATGAAAAACTGAGTCAAATGGGATTAATAAAAAAAGAAGAATTTATAGAGAAAGTAACACATAATTTTAAAAATTTCCAACAAGATTTTGCATTTTTAGAAAAAATTGAAACTCTTGAAGGGTTTCTTTATCCTGATACTTACAACATCAATCCATCTTCTTTTACTCTTGATGGACTTATTTATAAAATGCTTAAAAATTTTCAAGACAAAGTTATAAGTAAGTGAGAAAAAAAATATTCTAGTAAAGAATTATTAGAAATAATTATTTTGTCCTCTATCGTAGAAAAAGAAGAAAAAAATCCGAGTGAAAAAGCAACAGTTTCAGGAATACTGAAAAAAAGACTTGATGAATGATGGATGCTAGGAGCTGATGCAACCGTTTGTTATCCTCACAAACTCACAAGTGAAGAATGTAAAATGGTAGTCAGTAAATATATAGGAGAAAAAAATGATTATAATACAAGAACAATGGTATGACTTCCTATAACACCTATTTCAAATCCAAGTGCTGAAACTATTTTTGCAACAATGAATAGTAAATCAAGTCCTTATTATTTTTATCTTCACGGAAGCGATGGAACTATCCACTATGCAGTAGATAATGCCTGACACGAAGCAAATAAGTCAAAATACTTGAAGTAAAAATATATAATTAGAAAAACAAAAAAAATAATTCATAAACTATGACTTATTTTTTTATAATTAAAATTATCCCTACTTCACTATATCTTTTGTCTTCCCTCTTCCTCTAAATTCTATAATCATCGGAGTTCCAAAAAATCAAAAAGTGTCTCTGATACGATTTTCTAAATATCGCTTGTAAGTAAAATGAAAATGTTCAGGATTATTGACAGTAAAAACAAATTTTGGTGGATTCACTCCTACTTGGCTTCCATAATAAATCTTTGGTTTGTGTGATTTTCTTGTTCCTGTTGGTGGATGCTTATAAACAACTTCTTCTATAAAATTATTAAAAACTCCTGTTTTTACTCTTTTTTGTCTTTCTTTATTTATTTCTATACTTGCTTCAAGTATTTCTGAAAGTCTTTTTTTCTCTGTTGCCGAAGTAAAGAGAGTAGAAACCCAAGGAAGAAAATCTATCTCGCTTTTGAGATAATTAAGATATCTATTCATCATAGTATCCTTATCAACTCATGGTTTTGCTAATACTTTATCCCATTTATTAACAACAATTATAAGTCATTTTTTTTCTTCTAAAACTCTTGAAATTATAGATAAATCTTGCTGACTAATCCCATCAAATCCATCTATAATAACCGCAACAATATCAGCTCTTGTTATAGATCTTTCTGTTCTCATCACTGACCAATTTTCTATATTTCTTGTTCCTACCTTTGACAATCTTCTAAGTCATGCTGTATCTATAAGCACAAATTTTTCTCCATTAAATTCTATTTTACTATCAACACTATCTCTTGTCGTTCCACTCATATCTTTTACCATTACCCTTTCTTTTCCTACGAGAGCATTAACAATACTTGATTTTCCAACATTTGGACGACCTATAATTGCAAGTTTTATTCCCTCTTCTTCATTTTCTTCACTATCTTCTTGAAATCACTTTTTTTTGAGAAAATCTGCGACAGCTTTTCTTACTTCTAGTATCCCATTATTATGTGAAACAGAAACAGGAAAAAATTCTTTAAATCATCCTATTCAAGCCTGAGAATAAGATTCCATTACCTTTTCTTCATTATCAGCCTTATTTGCTATGATAAACACATTTTCTCTTCATTCTTGTTTCAGAGATTCCAAAACTTTTTCATCAAGATAAGTCATCCTATCATATTCAATTATCCAGAGCAAAAGATCACTTTCATCAATTGCTTGTTTTGTTTTTTCTATAATATCTTTTGCTATTTCATCTTCATCAGAAGAAAAATCAAGTCCTCCAGAATCTGAAAAAACATAAGTAATATTATTTTCTCTATCATGATAATCAAATTCTGAAATATCTCTTGTCGTTCCTGCTTCATCTGCAACAATAGCTATTTTATGCCCTGTATACATATTAAAAAAACTTGATTTTCCGACATTTGGTCTCCCAATAATCGTAACTTTTGGATGCATAATTCAATTCTTTATTTAAAAATTAGTTCCCTCATTATATGAAAATAAAAAATAACTCAAGGAAATTTACATTTTCCCCATTTTCTTCAAAATAAAATACATCATTCCCATACAAAAAGTACTAAAAAGGAGAATTCAGTGAACAAACCAAGGTGAATTTTGAAAAGGTAAATCTATATTCATACCATAAAAACTTGTTATCAAAGTCAAAGGCATAATAAATGCAGAAAAAAGAGTAAGAATAGTAATTACATAGCTTGTTTTTATATCAATTATTGTTGTAAAAGCATCCTCTATAGCAATTATTTGTTCTTCTAAAATAATAATATCATTAACAACATACCTAAGTTTATCTTCTAAATCTTCAAAATAAAGCTCCATTGTCCCATCAAAAAGTTGATTTATACTATTTTCTAGAGCATTCATTACAAGTACCTGTGGCTTAAACATATTTTTAAGTACAAAAATATTTCTCTTCTTAATCATTATATCTTTTACAAGAGGAGAATTTATATTATCAAACACTTGTTTTTCAAGATATTTTAAATCTCATCGTATGTTTTCCACAACTTTAAACATCTTTTCAAGCATTGATTGAACAATTTCATACAGTATAAATCCTGAACTTATTTTTATAGAGTTTTCTTCCTCATCGTCAAGATGAGCATATTTATCAAAAATAGTATCAACATGTGTTCCATGATAATTTCTCAAAGTAATTAAAAAATCTTTTCATACAAAGACATTAAATTCATTGAGTTCATATGTTCTTCTTTTTTGATTGTATTTTGGAAAATGAAGTATAACGAAAAAATAATTATTATATCCATCTATTCTCGCTCTTTGATTTTCTTCCATTGCAGCTTCTAAATCAAGCTCATGAAAATCATAATCTTTTAAAATTTCATAGACTTCTTTTTTCCCAAGATCTACCCCATCTATCCATTTTATCCCATTGATATTTATTTCTCTTTTCATAAGTTTTTTATAAAAAACTAAATCTTTTTTAAAAGTGTATTCAAAAAAAATATTTGTAAAGAAAAATAAATAAATTGACAAAATGAATTTAAAATTTATTATAAAATTACTTTATCTTAATATAAACAAATATGGCTCTAGAAATTTCAAATTCTTGATTAAGTAATGTTCCTTCTATTGATAATTTTACAAAATTACCAGAACAAATAGAGGAAGTACAAGAAAAAATTAATATAATAATAAATAATTCATCTCATTTTTCTCATTTTTACGATACAGAAGCATCAGGATTGGAATCATACAAAAATACCATAAATTTATTAAAGGAAAAATACAAAAATGAAAGAGAATTACTAAATCTTTTAATTTCTATTGAAGAGAAATTTGATAATATTTTGAAGGCAATATGTTTCAATAATTTGGAAGTAAAAATTACACATATGCAAGATAGTGATAAACTAAAAATTTTACTAAAACAACTAAAAGAACAAAGAGAACTAGAAAATATATGAGAAGAACAAGATAGTCAGAAAAGATTTAAAACAAGGTCTGCAATAAGAGATTTTATTATATTAATTGAAAAATATAAAGATTTCTTCCCTGAAGATGAAGAATATCAAACAAAAATAGAAAATTTAAAAAAACAATTTAAAGAAAATTATAAAAAATTATTAGAGGAAATTCAATGAAAAACCAAAAATTATTATCAAATAAAATTAGAACAATTAGAGCTTTTTGAAACAAATGAATAAAAAAAATATCTATTTTTCAAAAAAGATTTGACAAATAAATTTAATATCCTAAAATGATTTTACTTTATTATTAATTCTTTAAATTATGAAAAATTTTGAAAATGAGATAGAAGGTGGAGCTATTAATCCTCAAAAAGAAATTGAAGCATTGATAGCTTCATTAACTGGTGAAACATCTGATGAAGCAATGCAAAAATTATAATATTTAAAATTCTTTCATTATAATTTTTCAAAAAAATCTTACTCAATTGAGTAAGATTTTTTTTATTTCTCTCCGTGTTTTTCTTGATGCTCTTGCTGAAGCTCTTCTTTTTGTTTCTTTTTGATTTCATACCAAGCATTTTCTGTATTTTGTCCATAAACAGCCTTTAATCTTTCCCCATATTTTTTGTGAATTCTTTCAAAAACTTTTTCGGCACTTGAGATATAATTTCTTTTTTCTAAGACATTGATAAATGAAAGATAATCCCACAAAATATCCCCAAGCTCATCTTCAAGATGAACAGAATTATTTTCTTTGAGCTCTTGTTCCATTTCACCTATCTCTTCCCTCATTCACTTCAAAAAAGTCTCATAACCATTATACCATCATTTATCATCATTTTCTAAATCCTCAATTCTTTTTTGAGAAAGAAAAAAAATCTTTTTAAAAGTGTCAAACATAATTTTTTTATAAATCAAATGGTTTAATATCTATAAAAAGTTCATCAAGTTGTTCTTTGTCAACGAGACTTGGTGCCCCCATCATCATATCTTGTGCACGACCTGATTTTGGGAAAGCATACACTTCTCTAATATTATCTTCATCTTTGAGAATCATCATCCATCTATCCATTCCTATGGCAAAACCACCATGAGGTGGTACTCCATATTGAAAGGCTTCATACATGGCACCAAATTTTGTTTTTACTTCTTCTGCACTTCTTCCGACTACTTCAAATGCTTTTACAAGCGATGCAACATCATAGTTTCGTATAGACCCAGAAAGTATTTCAAAACCATTACACGATAAATCATATTGATTTGCTTTTATTGTAAGATAATCTTCTCTCTCAAATGCTTCAAGTCATCCTCTTGGCATAGAAAAAGGATTATGACAAAAATCTATTTTTCCTGTTGCTAGATCTTGCTCAAACATAGGAAAATCTATAATCCAACAAAAAGCAAGTTTTTTCTGGTCAGCAAGATTAAATTTATCTCTGAGAGCAAGTCTCACAACACTGAGAATAGAAACAGCTTTTTCAAAATCCGAAGCTGAAAAGAAAATGATATCTCCTGTTTTTGGCTCAAGTCTTGCTTCCATTTCTTTAGTTTCTGCTTCAGAGAAAAATTTTAAAATTGGTGATTTCGGTCCTTCTTCTTTATCATAAATAATATATGCAAGTCCTTTTGCTCAAGCTCGTATTGCTACTTGAGTTAATTCATCAATATCCTTTCTACTCATTGATTGATTTTCTAATTTTATTGCTTTTATAACTCCTCCTGTATCATACACTGATTTAAAAACACCAAAGGCTGACTCAGCAAAAATATCTGTTAAATCAACAAATTTCATTCCAAACCTCAAATCTGGCTTATCACTTCCATAATTTTCTAAAGCTTCTTCATGACTCATTCTAAAAAATGTATCTTCAAAAACCGTCTTATCTGAAAGTTCTTTTACCGCCTCTCTTATATAAGATTCAACCACTCCAAAAACATCTTCTTCATCAACAAAACTCATTTCACAATCTATTTGATAAAATTCACAAGCATGTCTATCTGCTCTTGGATCTTCATCTCTAAAACAAGGAGCAATTTGAAAATATTTATCTATTCCTCCTACCATAAGCAATTGTTTGTATTGTTGAGGAGCTTGAGGAAGAGCATAAAATTTCCCTGGATTTACTCTTGATGGGATGAGATAATCTCTTGCTCCTTCTGGACTTGATACGGTAAAAAGTGGAGTTTGAACCTCCAAAAATTCATGATGAGCAAACCAATTTCTTGTAAAATTGAGAAATTTTGAACGATACATTACATTGTCAAGTACTGCTTTTCTTCTCAAATCTATATATCTGTGTTTGTATCTTATTTCTTCATTTGCAACTTCTGCATATTCATCAAGCTCAAAAGGAGGAGTTTTTGAACGAGAGAGAATAATAAGATTTTTGATAATAATTTCTATTTCTCAAGATTTGAGATTTTTATTTTCCTGTCATTCTGGTCTTGCTCTTACAATTCAAGTTGCTTGTATTACAAATTCACTTCTGAGAGTATTTGCTTCTTCCCAAGCAGTTTTATCATCTTCTGGATCAAAAACAATTTGAGTCAGCCCATACCTATCTCTCAAATCTATAAAAATAATTCCTCCGTGATCTCTTCTATTTGAAACCCATCAAGCAAGTGTAACTTGTTGTCCTATTTGTGTTTTTGTCAATTCATTACAAGTATGTGTCCTTAGCATAAAAATATTTAAAACAAATAAAAAATTTGATTTTTTTAATCAATCTACAAGGGATTATATAAAAATAGTATTGAAAAGCAAAGGAAAAAATAGATTTTTGTAAAAATTATTTATAAAATAAATTTGACAATATATAAATATTTTCTATTTTAGAAATAATATTTTATATTTTTATTTTTTACAAAAAATATGTCAAATTCAAATAATATGTCAAATTCAAATAATGCTCCCAATTGATTATGAGAAGAAGGAGAAAAAAAATCTTTTGCCAACCCTAATTTTTTTTGAAAAAGAGTTTTTATGATTTTATGATTAATTCTTACTCTCTCTTGATGTTCTGAAAAAGATTTATACAATCTTACTTGAGTCCGTAGTCAAGATTTATCCGAAAAAGTTAAAAAATCTTTGGAAATGAGATTTTGAACTATTCCTGATAATCATAACAATTATGATTATCAAACTCCTGAAATAAAAAAAATGTTTACAGTATATGGAAAAGATGATACATGAAAAATTAAAGATTTTTCAGTTAGTGAAGATGAATTAAAATGAAATTACTTAATTATTGAGTTAGAATGCCCCGAAGAAGATAAAGAAAATATTATGTTTCCTCCTGCAAATACTTTTGCTTTATCTTCAGATTACTCCTTAAAAAAAGAGAATTATTTTCATAAGGATGGAATTCGTTTTAAAATATCTAATATATATAAACTTATACAAAAATAGTATTGAAAAGCAAAGGAAAAAATAGAAAAAATATTTTTCTTTGAAATTCTTTAAAAATATATTTTGACTTTTTATTTTTTATATTTATTATAAATAAATATTTCCTTAGATATTTTTGAAATTAAAAATGTTTGATATACCAAATTGATTAACTCTCTGAAATTATTGAAAAAAAGTCTTTTCATCAATAGAAGAATATTGATGAAAATTATGATTACTCTATCTCATAGCAGAAAATCAAGGTATAGTTCAAAAATTACGAGATAAATGAATTATAATATCAAAAAATTCAAATCCAATACTCATATCAAATAAAACAAATATTAGTGAAAGAGAATATAGAAATGTTGAAGAACAAGCTAATAGAATAATAAAAAAAGGAGAAAAAAAATTACTCCTCAGAGTAAGTGCTCCTTGAGATTTTAGAAGTTTTGTAGATATATTTCCAACAGAAACGATAGAAAAAATAAACATGGATAATATAAATAAAACTCTCCACAAGATAAGAGAAAAAATCGGTTTTATAAAAGAAAATATATTAGTATATGCAAATTGAACTTGAGTCCCTTACAGAGAGGAAGATTTATCTTATTGAGTTGTTACAAAAATAGATGTTCCTATTTTAACAGTTACAGAAAATCCTAATACTGATGATATATTTATTGATAAATCTAGAGATTATTGAAATTATAAAGATATAAAAGGAGAAACTGATTCTTGAGTAAATTCATCACAAAACTGAATAAAAGCAAGAAAGATATTAGAAATTTTAAGGGAAGAAAAAATATTAGATAATTCTATTGCTTACCAGTTGGAATTGTGAGAATTGGATAATTGAAAATTAATATTATTTCAAATAAAGGAGTTTGCTAAGAAAAATCCATTGACAATAGAATTAGAATGAAGAATTAAATCAATCATAAAAAGGATAATATCATGAGTTCCAGAGTGAAATTATTCATTACCTATCATATACTGAGGAATTTCTCTTCATTGATTTTGACTTTGTGATAAATATAAGTGAAGTGAAAAAGATATTTGTTTGGCATTATGAAATAACTCGTGTAAATTATCATCATTAGATTATTCTTCAAAACCAGTATGATTTATTCATTGAGATGCACACCAGTGAGTTTTTAATCACAATTCTTTTAGGATGACTCAAGCAGTTGTTCAGAGGTGATGAATAGCTTTATTATGAAATGAAATTAATAATTATAGAAATTACCTTTGATTTGACAAAGAATGAACTAGATTAAATGTTTATTTTTATGATTGAGAATTAAAAGTATCAATTTGACAGGGGTAGTAAACTTTAAAAGACATCCTAAAAAATTTATGGAGAAAATAAATTATAAAATAGAAGGAATAGAAATAAGTCTTGAAGAATTATGTGAAGAAATTTGAGATTTATTTTATGATGACTTAGCTCTATTTTTATCGGATTTATCAGAAGAATGTAAGAATAAAAAAATTTGAGGATGTTTAAAAAATGCTTCCACATACATAGAAGATGCTTGGGATATTTGTGAAAAACACACTCTAAAAGGAGATATAAATTCAAAACATACTTCAAAAATAAAATCCATAAACTTAGATAATCAAGAATTAGCTAAAAAAATATGAAATCTAGATAAAAAAGAACTAAGAATTTTTCTTATTTTTTTGTCTCTCAAGATTTCTAGAGATAGTTATGCAGATAAAATGAGAGGAAGAGAGAATTTATCAAATTCTCTAAAATGATGTGCATCATCATTGTTGGAAGCATACGAGATTTTGGAGAATGAAAAAGAAAAAAGTTCTAATATAAAAAATAGTATTGAAATAAAAATAAATAATTTACTTTGACTCCACTAAAAAACTCCCTCAAATTTGAAGGAGTTTTTTGGATAAATATCTTTCTATTCAAAATTAAATACATCAACTACTTTTCCATTTACTATTATATTATCATCAGGAGCCATAACAATTGGTTTATGGTATTCATCTTTTGATTCTGGAAGAAGATAAATATTTTGACTATCTTTTTTAAATTTCTTTACTGTTGCTGATCTATCAACTATAAAAAGAAAAGCATCTTTATTATTGAGACTTACTTCATCTTTTTTAATAAGTACATAGCTTCCATTTTCTATAAATTTCCCATTTACTTTAAAATTATTCATACTTGTTCCCTCTATCTTTACGATAAAATATTTTTTCCCATCTCCTTGAATTAATTTTTTTGAAACAGGAAATACTCATAAATCTGTTTGTTCAGCTTCTACAAGGGGTCTTCCAGCATTTGCAAAACCAAAAATTGGTATATGCATTGTTGTCTGAAACCCTACTGAGTTCCCAAGTTTAATACTTCTGTGTCCATCCCCTCTTGTAATAAATCCTTTTCTTTCAAGAGCTTCAAGATACTGAACAACTCCCCTTTTTGATTTTTGTTCAGTAATAATTTGTAATTCATCAAGAGTTGGAGCTCTCCCATGTTTCATAATATACTCATAGAGTATATCAAATACTTTTTGTTGTTTTTCGCTTAGCATAATATATTAT
This sequence comes from Candidatus Altimarinota bacterium, assembly GCA_013350285.1. Lineage (GTDB taxonomy): Bacteria > Patescibacteriota > Gracilibacteria > BD1-5 > UBA6164 > JAAXWG01. Next base: position 176,165 of record JAAXWG010000002.1, read on the forward strand.
GTTAAAAAATAAATACTCATAATACCATTATATATACTATATATAGAAGTCAAGAAATTTTTTATTTTTTTTGAAAAAAGTTATTTTTTCTCTATAATTAGCTCAATTTTATCTATAAAAACAATAAAAATGAAAGATTGTAATGGAAATATTCTCAATAATGGAGATACAGTAATCGCAATAAAAGATTTAAAATGAAAATGAGTAAATATAAAAAGAGGTGATAAGTTTAAAAATATTCGTCTCACTGATGAAGATGGAGTTATAGAAAGTGGCAAACTTGTACTAAAAACAGAATTTTTTAAGAAAGCATAGTTTTTGAAGATAACTAAATTTTAAAAATTTTCTCTATTTCATCCATAATTCTTATAGTTTCTTTTAGGCACAAAATTATTTTGGAATAATGTAAGATATCTTCATAATTAAGATTTCTTCCTTTTCTATCTTTGAGCCATTTTTGAGCTGGTTGGTATCATCAAATATAAAATTCCCAAACGGTCGCTGGAACTCAAGAAAAATATTGAATATCATTTATATAGATACTTCCAAGTCCGGACTCTATGGAGTCTGGACTTTCTTTATACCCCACTTTTTCTACGAGATTATCTCCATCTATTTCATATTTTGTGATGAAATTTTTTGGAATAAGATTTTCATTTTCCATCAAATGATAACTTCTTAATTCTTCTCACAGATGAGACATTTCAAAAAATAAATCTTTACTGACATCAAAAGGAATTTTTGGAAAATCTATTTTTAAAAATTCTTTGTAAGTTTCTCTATAATTTTTTGAGTGCAAAACTGCATAGATATAATCAAAAAGATTTTCTGGGGAAAATGTTAGGATGATGGTAGGCATAACACTTGGGGCAGACATAAAGCCAACCCTTACATCTTCAGGCATAAGCATAAAGCTAGTCCTTACGGAGTCAGGGATAAAATCTGCTCTTATACCTAGTTTTTCTTCTATTTTAGAAATAATTTCCATATTAAAATTTGGAGTTTTTATTTCTCATCATTCTGATGATATTTCAGAATTATTTGAAAATAAATTTTCTTCTTTTTTTGTGTAAAGATAAAGAGGGAAAGCATATGATTCTGATGTTACATAATGTTTTCATACTATAAAAGCAGAAACTAAACAATTAGAATATATATTTTTTGCAGTGCCTCAAATACATAAGACTGTGTTATCCTTTTCAAATATATTATCCATAATCCTTGACCTAGACCTTTGTAATAATTTCATGTCATATGTAGTATATTGAAAATCAAAAGGTCTATATGCAATATTCGTGCAAAGAAGTTCAGTTTTTTTTAGACTTACTAATTCACTATCTTTTCATGTAACAATTCATATTGAATTTATTTTAAAAATCTCATTTATACTAAATCCTTCATTATATTTTTCTTGAGTTCAAAAATCTTTTGGCACAAAAAAGTAGTATGGTTCTGTTGGATTTAGTTCTTTCCAAGCTACATCTTCAAAATTTGTATTTGTTAGATTATCATATTTTTCTTGTCTTTTTCAAAAAGAGTCAAAATGGAAAACTTGAGCAAGTGATTTTTTGGGCATAGGTTAATTATTGTTATTTTTTATAAATTTTCTTTAGCTTTTTTATATTCTTCAAATTTTTCTTTTTGTTCAGCTATATAGTCTTTTTTATTCTGAGTTATTAAGCTAGCATTTAAAAATCAAGTTGAAATCTTATTTAAACTTTTTTCTATTGATTTTAAATGCTTTTCTATTTTATATATAGGTTCATCTTGTGGTAAAAATGTGTCTTCAAAAGAAGATAAATCCAATAAAAAGCTATCTTTTATCAAATCTCAGTATTTATCAGTATATTCACATAAAATATTTATTTTCCATTTTATTTTTTCTTCATAATTAGTAGATAATATAGTAAAAGTATTCACTATTTCTCAATTAACTGGTAAAAAAGAAATTCAATTTTTAAAAAATCATAAGTTTTTTAGAGTATATCTGTCATTATTATCTAACAAGTTAAAATCTTTATCTGAAGATAATTTTATACTATGAGCTCAAGAATATCAAATATTTTTAATTACAAGTTCTAACATATTTCACCGACTTTTTTCTCTTCTTAAAAAAACTTCAATGTAAGGTTTTTCTTGCATTTTCCTAGTTTTTCTAGTTTCCAAAATTAACCATCAAGTAAATATCATATAAATAACTGTAGCTCCTGCTGTTATTATATTTGAATAATTCTGATTTAAATTTTTTAATAATTCTTCCATATTTTTTAATTAAAAATTAAATATTTTTTTATATAGTTTATCTTCTATCCATTTTCTGGGATTATTTTCTATATATTCTACTATTTTGAGATATGATTTCTCATTTCTGATGATATGTTCATAATAATTTGTATGCCATAATTTTCAAGGAAATGTTTGCCAATTATTTTTTTTTACATTCTCTATATATTTATTTGTGCTAATTGATTTAAATCATCCGATTATATTTCATAAATTTGGATTATTTGGGCAACCACAAGGGATTGCCTCGTACGGATGCCCCTCGTGGGTATCCTTTGCCTCTGGAATTGGGCAACCACAAGGGATTGCCCTGTACGGATGCCCCTTGTGGGTATCCTCTATCTCTGGAATCGGGCAACCACAAGGGATTGCCCCTACGATATTTTCATCATTATTTTCATCATTCCCGTACGGATGCCCTTTATGGGTATCCCTATTATGCCCCTCATTATTCCCATTATCTATTATTTCTATAATTCAATGGAAATGATTTGGCATCACCACATAATTATGCAATTTTATATTTTGAAATCGCTCTTCCAATTCCAACCAACACTCTTCTATCATTTTACCAGAATCATATAAAATCATTTCGTCATCTTTTATTTCTCCGAGCAAATTCAACCCATTTTTTATACAAATCGTTATAAAATATAATCATTCATTTGAATAATCATAATTTTTTAATCTCAATGATTTTCTTTTATGTATGTATGGATTATAAATCATATTTTTAGAAAAAATTACTAATTTTTCTTTTTAATAGCGAAGATAATTGACACTCAAGCCATTATATCAAATACATTTTGATCAATATCTCCGTTTGGACAAGTTTCTTTTTTACGAGCATTTCCGTGTAAATCGTAGATATAAATTTTATCAAAAGTTTCAAGTAAATGTTTTCTCATCTGTCTATGAGTAATTCCATCAAGATAACTATTATTTGTGATAAAAGCCAAAATTCATTCTCCATTTTTCTCTATATATTGTTCTCCATATCTTATAAATTTTATATAATCATCTGATAATGGTTGAATATTTCTTTCATTCAAATCTTTTTTATAATCTTTGAGTAAATCCAAAATCCAAGTTCATTTATTTTGTGATGAAACTGAATACGGCGGATTTCAAATAATGGTCATTATTGGGATATTTTTCTTGATATAATTTGCTTCATTTGATTCTGCTGAAAGCCAACTTGCAAAAATAGTTCCAGTATCTTCGTGCTGTTCTTCAAGAGAGTTTGTGAGATAGATTCCAAGCCTATCTTGGTTTTCATTTTTATATCCTGTTTCTTGCAAAGTTAAATCAAGTTTTAGGTGAGCCATAGCATAACTTGCCATCATTATTTCAAATCCATGAAGTCTTGGAAGGAGGTTTTCATCTACATAACTTTTCCAAATTCCTGTCATTCATTCAAATCTGGTAGTGTAAATATATTTGATTATGTCATTAAGAAAAGTTCCTGTTCAAGTTGCTGGATCCAATATCTGTACTTTATGAACTTCTCTTTTTCTTTTTTGCATTTTTCATTTCACAACTTGCAAATCCTCTTCCAGAGTAATTTTTGAAGTGTCTGCTATTCAATCAGCTAAATTAAAATCATTTTTCAAAATATAATCAACTCCTCTAATCATAAAATTCACAACTGGTTCTGGAGTATAATAAACTCATTTTGATTTTCTCAATTTTGCATCATAACTTGCAAGAAAATCTTCATAAAAATGAATTATTGGATCATTTCTTGAAGTTGTTTTTCCATATCAGTCAAGCAATTTTTTAACATCACAAGCCAAAAAAATCTCAACTAAGTCATCAACTATCCAAACAATTCTTGAATCTAAATCATCTCTCAAACTTTGAAAAAATTTCTTTAAAAAAGGATTTGATTTTGGTAGAAGTTTTGCTGCTTCATCTCTATCAAAAGTAGGTAAAGTTGGGTCGTGCAAACGAGCAGTAAATAATCCATAAGTTATAGTTTGTGCATAAATATCAGCAAAACTTGTTTCATCTAAATCGTGAACAAGTATTTTTTTAAATATTTCAAATTGAGAATGTATTTCTGTTTGTATATCCTTATTATTTACAAGTGCCATATAAATAACTCTTTTTATCATACGAGCCTTTCAAGCCATTATTTCACTCAATTTTTTTGAAGAAGTAATCGTTTGAGTTTTGAAGCTTAAAAAATTAACGAGAAGCATTTCTAATTTTTCAAAATTTTCTTGTTTGGGAACTATTTTATTATTTTGTATTTCACCTATTTTTACGGATTCTACGAGGATTTTATTTCTATAAAATCTAAATTCTAAATTATCAGTGTGGATAAAATTATAGCCGAGTTCTCCATCAAAGTATTTTTTTATTTGTTCTTGATTTTTTTTATCATCCAAAATACTGGGAACAATATCTTTTGCTTCAATATAGCCTCTTGGGATATTTTTTTTATCTGTGATAATAAAATCTGGAGCTCCACATTTTTCTCTTGCTGGTTCATTTGTAGCAAGAATATTTTCATTTATTATCTCAAGCAGATTTTTGAGTGCTGGTCTGTAGCTATGTTCTCTTGCTCTTCATGAGTTAAACTCTTTTATTATATTTTCCAAATAGGTTCAAACAAAGCTCATTTATACAAATTATTTTTTAAAATATTTAACAAGAAATATAATAAATTTATCTAAAAAGTCCAACAATTAAATTTACAAAAATCTCCCTCAAAATTGAGGGAGATTTTTCTTTTTTCTTTGGAGGCACCGAGCGGAATTGAACCGCTGTACAAGGTGTTGCAGACCTCTGCATGACCACTCTGCCACGGCGCCAAAAATTATATCTTACTCACATTTAAAAGACTTTATTATATCTTCGTATCGTGAGGCCTCAGTTATATTCATAGGGAGGGCTATTGTCAAGAAAAAAGATTTTTTTCCATCACAGATATGAGCAGATTGCAAAAATCTTAGTTTTGGAGTCCTATCATTGTATCTTGCATCAAAAATATACAAGATAGAATTATCTTTATCAGCAAAAGTAATTTCTTTTTTTTCTACTTCTTCATATTCACTATATTGTTCTGTTGCTCAAATATTATTGAGAGTAGAAAACTCTTTTGAGCTTGTTTCATAGTTGAGTTCATCTTTTAAAATAAGGAGATTATTTGAAAAACCATTTTGAAACTCACTAGAAGCAAGAGCCAAAGCGATATCTCATGAGCTTGGTTTTGGAAGAGCTGTTTTATCTTGAGTCAGATCAACCCAATTTGTCGGTATACTGAGAGAAAAACCTTCTCATTCATATTTTACGAGAGAAGTACTTGTCGTAGTTTTTGTGCCACAAGAACTAAGAAATATCAAAAATACTAAAACGAATATTATTTTTTTCACTTTTTCTTATCTTAATAAACTAAAAATTCCTCCTTTTATAAAAACAGGAAGAAGTAAAAATAAAAAAACTAAAATAAATATTATAAATACGACATAAAATGCTCCTACTCAAAGCTTATTTGCAAAAAAAGACCTTGCTAAAAGAGAAAAATATAAAAAAAGAGAAAGCAAAAATAAGCTGTAGCTTATACTTAAATAAGGAGCAAGTAAATCAGAATAAAAGCCAACTCAAATAAAAAAATAATGCAGAAAAAACAAAAGTACAAAAACAATAAGTATTATTTTTGATGCTTTTAATCTCTTTTCTAAGAGTGTTTCTGTCTTTGCTTGAAAAAATTTATTTATTGTATTTTTTAGCAACATATTTGATTTTTTTTTATTTAAAAATATATTTACAATTGTATTTAAAAATAAATATATTTAAAAATGACTATAACACAAGACCAAATAAAAAAAATTGCAAAAAATCTTTGTAAACTCCCAGCAGAAGAAGTAAAAATTATAAATGATATTGGGGAAATTCTTAATTATGTAGACCTTTTAAATGAAGTTGATACAAATTGAGTAGAGCCAACTATATCCGTAGTAAAAAAAGACAATGTATTGAGAAAAGATGAACAAACACAAAAACAAGCAAGTCCTGAAGAGCTTCTTGCATGTTCTCCTCAAAAAGTTATTGCTGAACAAATAGCGATTGGGAATATTATGAAATAGTTTTTTATAATTAAAGAAAAATAAGCAAGTGATAAAATCATTGAGTATCAAGAATTTTAGAAATTTCCAAAATAAGACTTTTTCTTTTGAAAAAGATATAAATTTCATTCTTTGAGATAATGGGAGTGGAAAATCAAATATTTTGGAGGCTATCAGTATACTCTGCGGAAATGAGATTTTTTGACTTGATTTTTACAATCTTGTAAATAAAGAGGAAGAAGTTTTTTTTATTGAAAGTGAAGATAATGAAGGAAATAAAGTAAGTGTCTCTTATGATAAAATAAATAATATCAAAAAAATTGCTATCAATGGGAAAAATACAAGTATATCAAAACAAAAAGACTTTGTAGCAAAAAGTATTGTTTTTCATCCTATGGTAATGAATATGATGTATCTTTCTCCAAGTTTGAGAAGAGATTTTCTTGATTCTATTCTTAGTCATTCATATTGAGAATATGCAAAACTTTTAAAAAGTTACAAAGATATACTTAAAAATAGAAATAAAGTCCTTAAAAATATAAAAGAGGGAAAAAGAGAAAAAAAAGAAATCATCTTTTGGAACCAAAAATTTATAGAAATAGCAAGTCAAATATATTTTTATAGATTTGAGCTTAAAAAATATTTTTCCAAACACATCAATTCCCTTCTTATTTATTTTGATGGAAAAATAAGTAATATCTCTTTTCATTATATTACAAAAGTAGATCAGGAAAAGAAAGAAGAAAGTATTGAAGGCTACTTAATAAAGAATCTTGAAAGAGATATAATACTCTGAAATACTCATATATGACCTCATGTTGATGATTTTGATATTATGCTTGATACTGTTTCTATAAGTCATTTTGCTTCTCGTGGTGAAGCAAAAAGTATTATTTTGGGATTGAAACTTCTTGAAACTCAATTTATAGAAGAGAAAACCCAAAAAAAGCCTATTCTTCTGATTGATGACCTCTTAAGTGAGATAGATGAAAAACACAAAAATATTATTTTATCACAGCTTAATTGATATCAAATCATTATAAGTTCTCTGTGAAAATGAGAAATTTGAAACATTATAAAGATATAAAAATTACTTATTGTAAAGCTATTTATTACTAAATAAATTGAAAATAAAATTCATTAATAGTAAAATAGAGTATATAAATTATAATTATTAAAAACAAATAAAAATGAAAACAACAAAAAAATTCACATTCTTAAGTATTCTCGCTTGAGTATTTTTTAATATTGCTATTGCTTGAGCTGCAAGTATTGATCATTTTGAAGTTACGATAACTCCAACAAGTGCAAATGTGTCAGAAGCCCTTGATGTCACTATAGAAGCTGTAGATAAAAATAATGAAACCGTTTCCAATTATGATGGCACTGTTATTGTATTTTCTGAAACTGACAAAGAAGCAGAATTTCCAAATGTTTTAAAAGAAAATACTTATACCTTTACTTCTGCTGACCAAGGAAAAGTAAAATTTGAAAATGCTGTAAAGTTTAAAAATGCAGGAAAACAAAGTATTCATGTATATGATCTCAATGATGATACTATTATGGGAATGGCTGAAGTAGATATTTCTCAATGAGCAAGTTCTACTTGAGGAGAAGAAATAACAATCATATCTCCTGAAAGTGGTATTACTCTTGGAAAAACAGATGTTGTTATATCAGGAACAACAAAGAAAAATCATAGAGTTGTAATTGTCATAAATAATAAAGAAGAAATAAATACAACAAGTAATTCTGAGTGAGTGTTTGAAAAAGAAATAACTCTCTCTGAGGGAGAAAGTTTTATAAAAGCTCAAGTTCTTGATGCAGACAATAAAAAAATAGGTGAATCTGAAAATGTAAATATAAAAATAAACTCTACAAAACCTATTCTCCAATCAATAAAAGTTTCTCCTAAAGATGATGTAGAACCAGAATCTCCTATAGCAGTAGAATTAATATCAAATCAAGGTCTTTCTAGTGTAAATGTAATCCTTGATGATGTCATAACTGCATTAAAAGAAACAAGAGAAGGGGTTTATAAAGGAACTGTTACGGCTCCAAAAAAAGCTTGAAAATATGATGTTGATGTTGTTTTAAAAGATGATTTTTGAAACCAAACAAGAGAAACTGCTGCTGTCACTATAAATGTAATTGAAGAGCTTAACTCAGCTGGAACTGGTGCAGAAGATACTGCAACTTGAGAAACACAAGAAGAAATGAAAGCTGCTGAGCTAAAAGATCCTCTCAGAATTACCGGAATAAAACTTACTGTACTAAAAACAAAATCTATCCTTACTTGGGATAAAAATGAAAAAGCTGAAAGCTACAATGTTTACAAGAAAAAAGAAGATGGAACTTTGGAATTTATACAAAATGTAAAAGATTCATACTTTGAAGTAGCAATTACTGGTGATAAAGTAACTTATGATTATTTTGCTATAAAATGAGTTGGAAAAGATTCATCATGAGAAAATTATGAAGGAGATTTATCAGAAGCAACAAAATTACAAACAGGTCCTGAAATACTTATTTTGTTTTTACTTGCACTCTTTGGAGGAATGGGATTTGTAATATACAAAAGAAAATATAGTTAAAAAAACAAAAAAAGTTCTTAGAAATTTCTAAGAACTTTTTTTTAAAACCCTCTTAATCCTTCTCCGATAAAAAGTCATCCGTTTTGCTTAATAATATCAAGAAAAAGCTCATACAAATCCTTGTCTATATTTTTACTCAGTTCTTTCAATCTATTAAAAGACATAATAAATTTATATTTTCATAATTCTCTAAATACTTCTTTTTTAAATACTTTTGCATACTTTTTTATTGCTTTATTAAGAAGATTTATATCTATTCAAGTTTCTCAAATAGAGATAACAGAAGCTTCAAGCAAAGCAAGCTCAAGAGAAGCAACTTTGAACTCAAGAGAATCAATAGAAAGTGTATCAGTAAAAGATGAAAGCTTTGCAAAAAGATTTATTTTTTTCCCATCTAAATTTCAGGAAATAGTTTTAAAAATGATTTCATAATTTCCTACTTTTATTTTTTTATTAAGACTCCTATTTATAATAGAGATTTTTTCAGGAACAGAATAATCTTTGAGTTGAAGTTCTAAAGATTTTTTACCACTGATAAAATAGGAACTTCCTACATAAAAACTTATATATTTTTTGAGAAGTTTAAGATAATATTTTTCTAGTAAATCTATTTCATTGAAATCAAAATCTCATAATTCTGGAATAATATACACTCAAGATTTTATAGGAATAATTATTTTTTCTGCCTTGAGTCTGTAAATAGTTTTATCTACATAGGATTGATATTTTTCTTTTTGCTCTGGATCTATCATATCAAAGATATCTTCTTTAAAAATTATATTTCATCATTTTTTCAACATTTTGTTTACAATTTTGTTAAAACTCAACATATTTTTTATTGGCTTAAAATAAATAAAAATTAACTATAAAAAATATAATAATTTTTCTATAAAAATCAAATATTTTTTTCTATAAAAATATTTGATTTTTATTTTTTGTTTCCAAAAAAATCTTCAGTAAAGATAATAAAGAAGAGAAAAAAGAAGAATGTTAAAAAGTTTTTTTCTTAAAAAGATTAGAAAAAATATTTTTGAAAAGAGAGTTTTTTACAAAAAATGATACAAAAGCTTAGGAAAGATTTTTTTTTATAAATTTCAAAATATTTCAAAAAATATTTACTATTATAAAAAATGAAATATCCTAAAACTATAATTTATAATAATTCCCTCTTAATTTTGTAATTAAATTAAAATTATTAAAAAATTTCCTTTTCCTTTTGACATTAGATTATTTTTCTATACACTCATATTTAGATTATTTCTTCACCAAGCACTAGATGAAGCTCACATGACTTGAAACCAGTTTAAATTTTATTCTTTCTTAAAAGTAAGAGTATTTTTTGGTACCAAGTATATGTAAAAATCAAAAACTCTACTTTTAAAAGGTATGAGTTTATTTTTTTATTTATTAATTTAAAAAACCTTATGAACATAGAAATAAAAAGACACTCTCTTGCACATATACTTGCACAAGCAGTAAAAGAAATCTACCCAAATGTAAAAATAGCCATTGGTCCAAGTATAGAAAATGGATTTTATTATGATTTTGATTTTTGATGAGAAGAATTTAAAGAAGAAAATCTCAAAGAAGTAGAAAAAAGAATGAAAAAAATTATTCAGCAAAATCAAGATTTTAGAAAATTTGAAGTTGATTATGATCTTGCAAAAAAAATACTTACAGCAATGTGAGAAGAATTTAAAATAGATATAATTGATAAAATCCAAAATAATGACTTCAAAAATAAAGAAAAAATAAGCTGAAAAATCACTTTTTATCTCAATGTTGCAAAATGAAAATCTGAAAATTATCTCCATATCCAAGAAAATCTTAAAAAATGAATTGAATGAAAAAGTGTATATTCATTTGATGAAATGGATGGAGACCAAGTTAAAAATCTTAAATTTATAGATATGTGTACTTGACCTCATGTAGAAAATACTCGTGAAATTGATGCAAATAGTTTCAAGCTGACAAAACTTGCCGGAGCTTATTGGATGGGAGATTCAAAAAATAAAATGCTCACTCGTATTTATGGACTGGCTTTTGATACTCGTGAAGAACTTGATGCTTATGTAAAACAAATGGAAGAAGCAAAAAAAAGAGACCACAGAGTGCTTGGAGCTTCTATGGAAATTTTTATGATTGATGAAGAAGTTGGAGCTGGACTTCCTCTCTATCTTCCCTACGGAGCAAAACTCAGACAAATCCTTGAACAATATATGATACAAGAAGCAGAAAAAGCTGGATACCAATATGTCTATACTCCACACATTGCAAAATCAGATCTTTTTTCTCATTCATGACATCTTGATCATTACAAAGATGGAATGTATGCTCCGATGAAAATGATGAATCTTAATGGAGAAGGAGTTATTGATGGACAGGTAGATGAGTTTTATCTCAAGCCGATGAATTGTCCTATGCATCACAAAATCTATCTTCACAAACCAAGATCATATAAAGAATTGCCTTATAAACTTATGGAATATGGAACCGTCTACAGATATGAAGAAAGTGGAGTACTTTCTGGACTCATAAGAGTGAGAGGATTTACTCAAAATGATGCTCATGTCTATTGTATGAGAAGCCAACTTTTTGAAGTCATCAGTGAAGCTCTTTCAAGATTTATCAGAGCCTATGAAGTCCTTGGGATAAAAGATTATAAAATAAGATTTTCTCTTCCTGACTTTGAAAATAACAAAGAAAAATATGGAGAAGAAACCGTAGAATGGAGGGATGCTATTAGAGCAATGAAAGAAGTGCTTGATAAAATCGGAGTGGAATATTATGAAGCTCCAAACGAAGCAGCTTTTTATGGACCAAAAATAGATATTCAAGTAAGAAATGTAAACGGAAAAGAAGATTCTCTTTCTACTATCCAAGTGGATTATTCTATCGCTCCAAAATTTGGAATTACTTATAAAAATAGTGAAGGAGAAGATGAAATTCCTGCAATTATCCATATGGCACTGATGGGATCTATAGATAGATTTATGGCATTTTTGATAGAGATGAATGGTGGAAGATTTCCTTTTTGGGTTGCTCCTGAACAAATAAGAATCCTTACGGTTGTAGATAATGTTGCTCCCTATGTAGAAGAAATACAATCAGTTTTGGATGAAACTTACTTAATGAAGCCATATAAATTCAATGAAATTCGTTATAGTATAGATGATAAACAAGATTCTCTTGGGAAAAAGATTAGAAAAGCCGAAATGCTCAAAGTTCCTATGATATTTGTTATCGGAGAACAAGATATGAATGATAAAACTATCAGTATCAGAATAAAAAATGAAGAAACAAAAATCAAGTTTGATGAGCTGAAGAAATATATAGAAGATTTTGGGAATGTAGGATAAGGTGTTATAATTTTATGTTTTTATGTAAGTTTATGAATAAACAAATATTCACAATTGGATATGAAATACCTGGGTATTCTGAAAATTATGTGGATTTCAATTCTAAGAAATCACTAATGGATGCTGATGTTTTGTTAATTTCGCCAGAATCATTGCATCCAAGTTATAATGGTTTTGTTAGTTTTTCTTCAGGAGGTGGTGGTTGTCATGATGTTGCAAATTCAAAGAAATATGAGGAAAATATATCTCATCTAAAAAAAGAAATTGAGGACTTTTTACAATCTGGAAAGAATATTTATATATTTTTATCAAAGAAAGAAAGTTATATTCTTGCATCTAGTGTTACTTCACAGAGAAAAGGTGAACATTCATATAGCACCTATACAAAAAATAATTACGAATTTTTACCAATAAATATTGGAACACTAGTATCAGCTTCTGGAAAACATATAGAATTTTCTGGAAATTCTATTTTTAGTGATTTTTATAATAAATTTAAGAAAAATTTAGAATATCAATTATATGTTGAAAATCCAAGTAATGCTCAAATAATCTTTACTGGTAGAGATAAGGCAAAAATACTAGGTGCAGTCTATAAGGTAGGAAATGGCAATGTAGTTACTTTGCCTTATTTAAAATATGATAATGATGAATTTACTGAATATAAAGAAAATGGGAAAGAAGATTGTTGGACAGATGAAGCGATGAATTTTGGAAATAATTTTGTAGATTGCTTTTTGTCTATAGATCAACAATTATTACAAGAATCCGAGAAAACACCACCTCCACAATGGAGTAATAAAGAAGTTTATTCTTCAAAGAAGGCAATTAAAATTGAAAAAGAAATAGAAAAAAACGAGATAGAAATAGAAAAAATAAAATCAAAAAATAAAAAATTAAATGGAGAATTAGAAAATGAAAATATTTTAAAAGATTTACTATTTGAGCAAGGAAAACCATTAGAAAATGCAGTTATTAAGGCATTACATATTTTAGATTATGAAGCAGAAAATTATAACGATGGTGAGCTTGAATTAGACCAAGTAATTTTAAGTCCAGAAAAACATAGATTTATAGGCGAATGTGAATGAAAAGATAATAAAGTTATAGATATAACAAAATTTAGACAATTATTAGAATCATTAAATGCAGATTTTGCAAGAGATGATGTAGAAGAAAAGGCTTTAGGTATTTTATTTGGAAATCCAGAAAGATTAAAAAATCCAACAGAAAGAACATTAGATTTTACTCAAAAATGTAAAATTGGAGCAGATAGAGAAAAAATTGCATTAGTAAAAACATTTGATTTATTTGTAGTTGTTAATTATTTGAATGAAAATAAAAATGAAAATTTTAAAAAGGCTTGTAGACAGGCAATTTTAGATGGACTTGGTAAGATAGTAGAATTTCCAAAAATTCCTATAATTAAATAAGGTATTTTTTCAATTCACCCCTATCCCCTTTTTAAAAAATAAAAATTATCTTATACCAATTCCTTTAAACTATGAAAACAATCATTGAAAAAGCAAAGGCAAAATTTTTGGAAATGGTAGATAGTTTTTGATCAGATTACCTCATGTTCCAGAAGCTGAAAAATGGGCGAAATTTATGTTAAGAAAATATCCTCAAGCAAATGAAGAAATTGTTTTATTGTCTGTATGGCTTCATGATATTGGACATTATCCACTTCCAACCGAAATAGATCATGCAATAAGAGGTGAAGAGCGAGCGAGAGAATTTCTGGAACAAGAAAAATATGACTCAAAAAAAATGGAAGAAGTATTGCATTGTATTCGTGCACACAGATGTCGTGATGTTATGCCTAAAACATTGGAAGCAAAAATCATAGCCTTTGTCGATTCTGCCAGTCATATGACAGATCCGATGTATTTTTATATGTCTAAACAAGATAAAAAAAATAATGAGAATTTCAAAGCATATGCTAAAATGGAAAGAGATATACGAGATTTATCAGCCTTTCCTGAAGTTCAAAATGAACTTATTGGACTTTATGATGCATGGAAAAATCTTATCAAAGAATATGAAAAAATTGATCTAAGATAAGAGATATTTTTTAAAAAAAGTAAATGTATTTTTTCTATAAAAATAATTTAGGTCCTTTTTAAAAAATAAATTATTTTATAATTTTTAAGCAAAACTAAATATGAATATGAAAAATTTAGCACCCAATATAAAAAGACAAAGATTACTTATTGAATGATTTTATACTATTGATGCTGATAAGAAAACAATTGAAGATTATTTTGAAAATATCACTGAATATTTAAATTTAAGAATGTATGGAAAACCTATAATTTTTTCACCATGATGAGAAGGAAAACAAGAAAATCAAGGATATGATGCCTTTGTTCCTTTGATTGATTCTGGAATATCTGTTTATGTTTGGTCAAACTCAAAATTTTTATCCCTTATCATCTATACTTGTAAAGATTTTGATGAAAAAAAAGCAATAGAATTTACAAAAAATTTTTGGAATATTAATAAAATAGAAACTCTTTCTTTTTAATTCCCCTCCATTCAACTATTTTTTATAGGTTTGTAATACATTGTTTCATACTGCAAATCTTTTCTGATTTGTAACATCTTTTTATAAAGCTCATCTCAAGGACAACTTGTATTTCCTCCATCTCTGTGTCCAGAAAGAGGATAATAATCTTCCGTTTTTATTCAAAGAGGACAATTTTTTCAAGAACATTCTTCATGAAGTGGAAAAGTATCATTCATATTGATACCATATTTATATGCTAGATATCTTACAAGATTTTTTAAAGCAATATATTGTTTTTCAGAAATTGGCTTTTTACTATAATTTCACATTACAGAAATCCCTACGGTTGATCTATTGTTCCACAAAGCATGAGCTCATACGACATAATCACCTCAAGCTCTTCATTCAAAAATTTCTCCATTATATCAAATAATATAATTGTAGCCTATATCACCCCATTGTCTACTAAGAGAATGATATCTATAAATTGCCTTGATTCATCCATAAGAATCTTTGTATTCATCTGCCGTATGATGAAGAACAATAGATTTTACATATTCTGTTTTTTCTACTGGCCGTGCAAGTTCATTAACTCACTCAAAACTAATTTTTTGTACAATTGCATTATCTTGATTAAAATACTTGTTTATATAGGCATAAATTCCATTTTTCTTTTTTTGTTCTTTTTCATTTGCTTCTATTTGTTTTTGTGTAAGATTTTTTGACAGAGTTTCTTGTTTTTTTATTATATCTTTCCATTCATTAGAATTCAAATACCTATAATTCTCATCTGCTCACCACTCTGCCCTTGTTATAATTTTTTTTTCGATTGTTTCAAAAAATAAAGCCTTTTTATTTTCTTCAGTCAAAAGATTGCTTGTAACAGAGAAAGTATGAGGTATAAAAGAAAAAAGCAAGGCGAAAAAAATTCAATATCGTAAATTTTTCATTTTCTATTTTTAAAAAATAATTTCATCCATTTTTATATCCCAAGTATCTTCTTGGAAATCAGGAACTATTTGAAAGTCATAGCAAATCCCTATTTTATAGGCATTTTTATATTTTTCTCCTGAAAAAAATTTATCATAATATCATACTCCTCTTCAGACTCTTTTTCCATCATAAGTAAAAGCCCTTCAAGGAACAAGAAAAATATCTATTTCTCAATCATAAATATCAAAGATATCTGGCTCTAATATATTATATTGTCATTTTTTTAATTTAACTCCCTTTTTTAATTCTCCAAAAAATAAGTTTTTATCTTTGATAAGAGGAATATAAATATTTTTTCACATTTCAAAAAAAGTACTTATCACTTTACTTGTATTTGGCTCATCAGCTTGAGAAATATAAAGAGCTACTTTTTTACAAGTTTTTATCTTTTCGTGTTCAAAAATTTTACTCATTATATGTAAGTCTTTCTGTTCTCGTGATACACTTGAATAATTTAAAAAGTTCTCTTTTATAATTTTTCGTATAGATGTTTTTGTATACATAGAAAATTTTTTCAAAACAAGGGCATTATAAAAACTTTTTTGTTTTTATAAATTTTTTGTTGAAAAAATAATTTGTGATTTTTTAAATATTGTGTATAAATTATAAACTTTCATCAAGTCTTCAAAGAAATTTTAGATAATTATTGTAATTATCTTCATAAATATATCCTTTCTCATAAAGAAACTCTAGACTTTTTTTCATCGTAATCATTCCATTTGCTTTTCATGTTTCTATCGCATTGTTGAGCTGATGAGTTTGTCATCTTCTTATAATATTTGCTACATTTGTATTATTTACAAGTATTTCTACAGCAGGAATTCTTCCCTCTTCATCTTTTCTTTTTAGTAAATCTTGCCATATAACAGCAATAAGAGACTCAGAAAGCTGTTGCATTACTTGTTCTTTTTCTTCACTTGGAAACATATCTATAACTCTTGAAATAGTCCTTGCTGCTCAAGAAGTATGAAGAGTTGCAAGAACAAGATTTCCTGTCTCTGCAGCTCTAAGTGCTAATCTAAAAGTTTCTAAATCTCTCATTTCCCCAACCATTATAACATCTGATGCTTGTCTGAGTGCATATTTTAAACCATTTTCAAAACTATGAGTATTAACTCCTACTTCTCTTTGTTCAATAAGTGATTTATCATTGCTAAACATATATTCTATTGGGTCTTCTACAGTAATAATGTGTTTTTTAAAATTTTTGTTTATATAATCAATCAAAACACTCATTGTTGTAGATTTTCATGTTCCAACAGCTCATGTAATGAGGATAAGACCATTTTTTCTTTCTACAAAATTAAGTACATGTGGAGGAAGCATAAGCTCTTCAAAACTAGGAAGTTCATTTCTAATTACTCTAAAAACAACTCAAAATCATTTTTTATGATAAAATGCATTGACTCTAAAACGAGAATATCATTTTAAATCTATAGAAAAATCTATTTCAAGCTTTTCTCTAAATTCTATTTTTTGTTTTTCTGACATTATAGAAAAAATTTCTGTTTCCATTATTTCTTTTGAAACTATACCATATTGTTCCAAAAGAACCATTTCTCAATTTATTTTTAAATATGGTAAAGCATCTGATATGATTATGACATCAGATGCTTTCTTATTAATTGAGTCCCTTAATATTTCTCAAATTATCATATAATGGATGGTAAAAAATTAATTTATGTTCATTGTAACACATATTTTTCTTTCTTCCAAATTTTAAAGAGTTGAAATAATATTTTTTTCTCTATAATAAAAAGCATTAGTCTTCATCAGTAAAATAATGGAAAAAATCATAGAAACAAAAATTTGTAGATATTGTGGAGCGAGTTTTGATATCACAGACAAAGATTTGGAATTTTATGAAAAAGTAAGTCCAGTATTTCCTCTATCCCAACCTTTCCCCCAAAAGGAGAAAGGAGTAGAAGAAAATCTTCCCCTCAATTGAAGGGAAGATGTCATTCCTGCGAAGGGAGGAATCTATGAAAATGAAAAAATACCTTCTAATGATTCTGAGTCGGAATGACAATTTTCAGAACAAAGACCAGTCTCTTTTCATGAGACCGGTCTTAATTGAGGGAAAAGTTCAAACTTTGAAGAGTCTGGACTTAAGAAGTATCTTATTCCTCCTCCAACTCTTTGCCCTCATTGTAGAGAACAAAGAAGATTGAGTTTTTCAAACCCAATGCACTTATACAAGAATGTATGTTGAAAATGTGGTAAGGAAATAGTATCAAGATTTTTCCTAAACAGTTGATTTAAAAATTATTGCAATGAATGTTGGTCAAGCGAAGATTGGAATCAGCTTGAATACTGAATTGATATAGATTTTAATAAAAGTATTTTTGAACAAATAAATTATTTGATTAAAAATACTCCCTTTCAAAATCTTATTTGATCTGCTTCAAATGTCATACATAACTCTGTTTATACAAATCATACTTCAGAAATTCATAATTCTTATTTAGTATTTGAAGCCAATACTATAAATAATTCTTTTTACTGATTTGCCTTAAAAAAATCAGATTATATTATGGATAGTTGTTTTATTTGAAATTCAGAATACTTATATGAATGTGTTGATTGTTATGATATGTTTAATTCTTTTTTTTCAAGAAAATCATTTTGATGTAAATTTAGTTATTTTTTGGATAATTGTTATAATTGTTCTTATTGTATAGCTTGTAGTAATCTAAATAATAAAAGTTATCATCTCTTTAATGAACCAATAAGTAAAGAAAAATATAATGAGCTTATTGAAAAATTTAAAAATTATTCTCTTTTGATTGAATTCAAAAACAAGTTTAATTTATTTACTCAAAATAGTATAGTAAAATCATCTAATTTAGTCGGAAGTGAAAATTGTTTATGAAATAATATTATAAATTCAAATAATTGTTCTCTCTCATTTGATGTTTTAGAATGTAATGAATGCAAGTATTGCACCAATGTAAATTATTCAGATGATTTATTTGATATTTCTTCCTATGGTGAAGAATCATGAAAAATGTATGAATCTGTTTCTGTTTGAAGATACTCTCATAATATTTTATTTTCAAGTATTGTCTGAAAGTGAGAAAATCTTATTTATTGTATTGATGTAAAAAAAAGTAGGCATTGTTTTGCCTGTGTAAATTTAGAGAATAAAGAATATTGCATTCTCAATAAACAATATACAAAAGAAGAATATGAAATACTTGTTCCTAAAATTATAGAGCATATGATGATTCCCCCTAAATCCCCCTCAATTGAGGGGGAAAGCTGAGCGATAGTGAAGCAGGGGGAGCAAGAGTGGTGAGAATTTTTTCCTAGTTCTCTTAGTCCTTTTGGATATAATGAAACGGTTGCAAATGAATATTATCCGATAAATACTCCCCCTATCCCTCACCCTTTCCCCAAAAAGGAGAAAGGGAATAATTCTTGTCTTTTTTCTTTCTCCCTTGGGGGGAAAGATGCCTGAAAGGCAGATAGGGGGACTTTTAACTGGTCTACTTATGAAGCTCCTTTTCCTAAGGTAGAAAAAATTATTCCTGCAAGTAAGCTTCCTGAAAATATTACAGATATTCCTGATGATATTTTGAACTGGGCTATTGAGTGTGAAGTTACTAAGAAACCTTTTAAAATAATAAAAGAAGAATTAGCTTTTTATAGAAAACATAATCTTCCCATACCAAGAAGACATCCAGACCAAAGACATCTTGATAGGATGAGTTTAAGAAATCCAAGACATCTTTATACAAGAAAGTGTGATAAGTGTGGAAAAGAAATACAGACAACTTATGCTCCTGAAAGACCTGAGATAGTCTATTGTGAAGAGTGTTATAATAAGGAGATGTATTAAAAGAGATTAAAAGAGGAAAAGGGGGAAAGATTTATCACATCTCAAAAATTATTTTCAGAGAAAGGTATTGACATAATTTATATTTATGATAATATAAATTATATTAATTTCAAAATTATTAAAAATAATGAGTATTGAACCTCTAAAATTAGGAGAAAATGAAATATTTAATATTCCCCCTTCTCAAGGACATAAAGAATGAGAATTAGTTAAAGAGTTATTGGATTTTAGATATCATACGAAAAATTCTCTACAGCCAGTTAAAGTTCAATGATGTAAGAACTTATTTAGTGGAGTATTAGAAAAATTTCAATGATTTGAATGAATTGATATAGCTTTTCAATATACTAAAAAATGATGAAAAATAAGTGCTCACAAACATACTTGAGAGCAAGATACAACAGATGAACTCATTTGTCTTATAGAGTGAACATATGGAAATATATGAAATTTTGAAAATAATAATTGAATCATTAAAATTGCCTCTTGAGAAGAACACTGATGAAAAAGTCATTGAACTTGGATGAGTATAAAACCAAGATGATATAATCTTGTAGAGCAGAATGAGTATTGAATTATTTATGAAAAATGATGAAAAAAAATATTAATATCAAGATGAAAAATTTTAGAAAAACATAAGTTACTTTTATATAAAAATAACTTATTGATGATAGATCTTTGAGTAAATAATGTAAGTATAGGAAAAATAGGAAAAGATAATTTAAGAGAGCAAAATTGAGAATTTATATTAATTTGAGAAACATATTAAAACACATATAAACTCTTGATGATATACATCAGCTTTTTCAAACCAAAAACCTTATAAAAAATAAATCTTTATTTTTTATAAAAAATAGATAATATAAAGAAACTATATTTTAGTCTCTTTTATAATGGAATTCAAAATAGGAAAAGATAAATTTCTCAATTGGTTAGAGCTTATCAAAAATAAATCTCCAAAAACAGTAGAACAATATGATAGGCATTTAAAATATTTTCAAGAATATCTCAAAACTATAAACAAAGAAAATATCATCATAGAAAATATTGATTTGGACATAGCAGAAGGATTTAGAACTTATATCTATAAAAAATCTCAAAAATCACTCTCTCTCAAAACCATCAATGCCTATATGATTACTCTGAGAAGCTTCTTGAAATATTGCGAAAAAACTGGAATACAATCACTCTCCCCTACCGCAATAGATTTGATAAAAGCAGAACAAAGACAGGTAGAGTTTCTCAATGAAGATGAACTCAAAAAACTTTTTTCTCAAGTAAATATTACTACTATTATAGGAAAAAGAGACCTTGCAATTATGAAATGTATTTATTCAACTGGTCTTCGTATTAGTGAACTCTGCCAGCTCAATAAAAATGATATCAATCTTGAAACAAAAGAATTTGTCGTGAGGGGGAAAGGAAGAAAACTCAGAATTGTCTATCTTACAGATGAAACAGCAAAAATAATAAAAGAATATCAAGAAGCAAGAAATGATATATATGCTCCTCTTTTTATTCGCCATAATTTCAAAAAAGAAAATATAAGTGAACTTGATGATGAAAATCTGAGATTGACACGATTTTTTATAACAAGTATGATAAAAGAATATGCTCTCAAAGCTGGAATTCTCAAAGATATTTCTGCTCATACCTTGAGACATTCTTTTGCGACAACACTTCTTTGTAACTGAGCGGACTTGAGAAGTATTCAAGAAATGCTTGGACATGCGAGTATTACAACAACTCAAGTCTATACTCATGTGAGTAATCCTCATCTCAAAGAAATACATAAAAAATTTATGAACTAAAAAAAATTATGGAACAACATGAAATACAAAGGATAAAAGAAGTAGGAAAACAAAAATTCTCATGGAGAATCATAGGAGAAAATTTTGTTTTCAAAGACTGAGAACATTACTATAAAATGCCTTGAATTGTTGGAAAAAATATTTTTTATAAAAAAAATGATTCCTACAAACAAGCCATTAAAAATTTTGAGATGATTAAGACTTATTTTTCAAAAATTGTAAAAATAGCTGATACAGAAATTATTCAAGATAATGATGGGCATTATATAATCAAACAAAAAGAAATTGCTTGAGAAAAACTTACAAAAAAAATGCTTGAAGAAAATCATCACCTTCTTATGAAATTTAAAAAACTTGTTATCATCAATGAAGTAATGTGGGAAAAAGAAGGATTTTGTCTTGATATTCTTGGAAGCGATTTTATTTATGATATGCGAGTAATTCCAAATATTTTTACTGATTGAAGTCATCTTTATCTATTTGATATAGGCTTACTTGAAAGAAAACCTGAAAGAAAAATTTTTGAATTTATCAGTAAAATTGCTCGTTTTTTACAAGATATTATTATAAAAAAATGATTTTTTAAAGAATAATTTTTGCTTCATTTTCAATTTTATGTTAGTATTTATAGGATAATTATTTTTCACTTATAAATATGGATACAAAAAAATCAGAAAATAACTTAATTAAAGAATTTTGAAAAGATAAAAAATTAGATGGAAAAGACATAATATTTTTAGAAAGTATGTCTTCAAGAACAAAACAAAGTCTTATTCCTCTTTTTCAGGAAATGTTGGAAGAAAAAGGTTATACTATAAAAAATGAAAATGACCTTAAGGTTTTTAATCATATTTATACACTTATATTTTGAAAAGAAAGCTGAATTCTTAAGTTAAATTGAAATAAAATTTCATCTATGTGAATATTTTTATTAAAAAATAATATTAAAATAGAGTTTTTATCTCTAAAAATAGATAAAAATGGGAAAATATTTTTATATAAGCAAGCAAATATTGAGTGAAGTTTTTGATATATAGAAAATGGAAAGTTTTATGAAAATACTAATTTTTCTCAAATAGATTACAAATGAAACAATAATAATATTGAAATACAATCATTATCTTCTCAAGAAAAAATTCCTAATTGATATCATCATATAAATAAAATTTATATAAATGGTGATACTTATATATGAGAAACAAATATTTGAAAAAAATGGGGAAAATGAGTTTATAGTTGGTGAGATAATTCTTCATACAAATGAGAATTTTATAATGGAAGAATAAATAATACTAAAGGAGTTTATACTAATACAAGTGGTATAAAATTTTCTTGAAATTTTGAAAATCAAGCTTCAAATGTACAAAAAGACTCAATTATTTCTAAAAATACAATAAAAATCCTCAACTGAGTTTTTGCTTGAATGACATTAAAAGAAATAGATGCTATCTCAAATCTAGAAGCTTATCTCATAAAAGAAAAAAAAGAATGATTTCCTGAAATTAGATGAAAAACTATAATAAGCTCTCTCGTAAAAGTAATGTGGCCAGATGGAACTATAAGTGAAACTGAAAGTGATGAAAATTGAAATTATGCAATATGAGCAACTAAAAAACAAAATGGATGAGAAATAAGAGTAAAAATCCCTACAGAGGAAGAATATTATGAAATGATTAGCCCTCTTATGGCAAAACGAGAAAATATATATAATGGAAGACTTCTTATATATAAATGAAAAAAACAAAAAAGTGAATTATTAAAATTGGATAATCCTATCACCAATATTCCAAAATTAAATCGTCCAAAAATGAATAATTCTATGATAAATACCCCTATAATTCCTATTGATCCTTTTTTATCTAAGCTTCAATTAGTAAATAATCTCATTGTCAATAACCCTTGATTAGAAAATCTATGATTTGATTATAAAAATCCAAAAAAACAAGATATTATAGATATATTGAAAAAAGAAAAAAATAATGATGAAAAAGAAAAAATATATTCTCCTCTTTTTATTTATGCTCTCCAAGTAAGTTTGAGTTTATTATGACAATGAACAATTCTTGGAAATATTGATGGAATATGGGGAAGAAAAACAAAAAAATCACTGGAAACTTTACTCAGTAGTGACACAAATATACTCTCACCAAAATCTATTCAAAATATTATAAATAAGTTATGGATAATATAATATAAATAATAAATTAAGCACTTGTCAATTTAAAAATATTGGCAAGTGTTTTTTTATATGCTATGATTTAATAGTTAAAAAAATAAAAACAAAATTATTTATTAAAAATAAAAATTATGGCTGAAAATAATAACATAGCTCAAGGTTCTTCTTTAGAAAATATCCTCAATGATCAACAAATTAATGAGAGAGATTTAAAAGAAATTGAAAATTTAAAAGATACAGAAAAAAAACTTCTAAAATCTATTACAAAAGAAATGTTGGAAAAATGATATACAATACAAAATAAAAAGAGTTTTGAAGTTTTTCAAAAAATGTATCAAATTGCTTACTGAAAAACATCATGAATGTTTGATTGGAAAAAAATAGAATGAAGCAAAATTTGACAAGTAACAGTTCTAAATGAAAAAAATAAAAATGAAGATATAAAAATAAGATCAGTTACTGTATGAAGGGGGGGTACTATTTATATTTTTTCAAGTAATAACAGTTATTCAAATAGAATAATACAAAATTGAAAATATTATCCTAATTCAAAATATTCAGATAATAATAGTGAATTTAATGATAATGAATTTAAAATTGCAAAAATAGGGAGTGATAATAGACCAAATTATCATAATTGAATATGAAAAAAATTTTTCCAAAATTGATCTTATTATATTTGAGAATTTAAAGTATGAAAACCTAAATGAAGTTGAATTTTTGTAAATATTAATAAAGAAAGGTTTATTTGAAATTTTGATACAGCAAATTGAAAGACTATTATTACTGATTGAGCTCATGGTTGAAAGACATTAGAAGACCTTGATAAAATTGCTACTCCTGCCGCTGCTCCTGCCACTACTCCTGCCACTACTCCTGCCGCTGCTCCTGCCGCTGCTCCTGCCACTACTCCTGCCGCTGCTCCTGCCGCTGCTCCTGCCACTACTCCTGCCGCTGCTCCTGCCACTACTCCTGCCGCTGCTCCTGCCACTACTCCTGCCGCTGCTCCTGCCGCTGCTCCTGCCACTACTCCTGCCGCTGCTCCTGCCACTACTCCTGCCGCTGCTCCTGCCACTACTCCTGCCGCTGCTCCTGCCACTCAAAAAGAAACTTGAACTAATTCAATAAAAATAAACCAAGCATGGGCAAAAAATCAAATTCTTACATATAAAGAAAATTTTGATTATGAAAAACCAACAAAACAAGATATTATAGATATATTAGCTAAATATAAAGATGCTGATTTTAGTAAAAAGGAGAATATTCCAGAAAATTCAGCTCTTGTAATCTATGCAATTCAATTAGCTATAAAAGAACTTTGATATGCTAATGATTTATGAAATATAGATGGAATTTTTTGACAAAAAACAATTGAAGCATTAAAAAAACTCCAAGAAAAAAAATTATGATTTACATGAGAAGATATAGATGGTATTCCTTGACCAAAAACTATTCAAGCAATGATAGAAAAATTAAATGCTCCAGCATAATTCCCCCCTCTTCCCTTCCAAAAAAATGAGAAAAACTTTTTTTTCATTTTTTTTTGTTATAATAGAAATAATATTTCTTAGAAAAATAGGAAAGTAAAAAATTTTATTATTAAGAATATAATATAAAATCTAAAAAATAGAAAAGTCAATTAAAAAAATTGACTTTTCTATTTTTTTATTATATTATTAAGTAGTATATATTTTTAATTATAATTTTTTATGAATAATTCAACAACAACTATTAATTTTTCAGAACAAGAAAGTATTAATGAAATAGATAGTCAGATAAACGAGAAGAAAAAAAGACAAGATGAACTAAATAAAGAAATGAATCATGCGAGTAATAATCGTGCAATTTGAAAAAAACATGATGAAATAGAACAAGAGTATTTACAATTAGAACAAGAAATAAAAGACTTAGAAAAAAGAAAAATTAGTTTAATAAATCACGAAAAAAAAGAGAATATTTCTCATCTTAATTTGACTCAAGATAATATAGTAGAGATATCATGATATGCTCTTTGAAATATAGATAAGATGATTGAATTAAGGTGAGATACATTGAATATTTTAAAGAGAAAAATGAATTATAAATCTGGAAAAGAGTATAAGGATTTAGAAGAAAAATTTAATTGAATAAAAAAAGAGATAGAAGATCTAGAACATAAAAAGAAAATATTACTTTCTTGAATAGAAGTTTATAATCAGACTTTAAGAGCCTTAAAAATAGCACAAAAAAAAGAAAATAATAATGATGAAATTAATTTTTTAAGGGAGAATATAGCTAATACATTCAGTAAACTTGTAAGTATTTTAGAAGATTTTTGATGATTTTGAGAAAAAGATAAATTAATAGATAGTACGAAAAATACTGTAAATAGTATAATAACTGATTCAAGTAGACTTCTTCCAGCTCATAAAGATCCATTACAATTAGAAGCTCATAAAGATCCATTACAATTAGAAGCTCATAAAGATCCATTACAATTAGAAGCTCATAAAGATCCATTACAATTAGAAGCTCATAAAGATCCATTACAATTAGAAGCTCATAAAGATCCATTACAATTAGAAGCTCATAAAGACGAGACTTTAGATATAGTAAATAATATTATTCCCGTTCTTACAAATATTTCTGATATGGAAGAAGTGATGATGAGAGAGGCAAGAAAAAGAGCAGAAGAAAGAATAACAAATGAACATGCCGAAGATAAGGAAAAAAAAGGTTTTGGAAAAATTACAGGACTTTTTAATAGAGGAAAAAGATTTTTTAATAGAAAAAATATCTTGGATCAATATATACAAGAAGAGCTTGAAAAATTAAGAGCAGAAATGTTTACTTGAAAATTTGCTCAAGCATCTGATAGGCGAGAAACTGAATTTTATGGTAATTTTGATGCAAGTACAAAGAGAAGTGAAAATCTTACTCATAGTATAGAAACTACAGAACTAAATGAACTCGCTCAACAATATGTAAATGGAGAAATAGATGACAATCAATTTCAAAATTTATTTCAGACATATATTCAAAATAATGAAGAATTAAATAATGCTCTTCAAGATATACAAAATCAGGGGACAAATGTGCTTCTTAAACTTAAAAAAGAAAAAGAATACAGAGATTTTATAAAAAGTATAAGTAATTGACAAATAAATGATACAGATATTAAAAAATACAAAATATTTTTAGAGAGAGATTTTGGAGTTTCTTTCACAAAACAAAATATAGAATTATTAAAACTAAGTCTTGGTAATAATGAAATTATAGAAAAAATATTATCAAAACAAATAAATCTAAAAATAGATGTACTTGTAGGATGAGATGGAGCATTTGATACAAAAAATCAAGTAAGACAAAATAATTCTATTGAGAAAAATACTGTAAATAGGATTTGAAAATGGCTTGATAGACATCCTATATTTACACTTTGATCTACTCCTATTGCAGTTGTAGGTACAGCACTTGCTTTTTCTAACCCACTTATTACTATGCTTGTATGAGCTGGTATGGCTTGAGCTATAGTATGAGCTAAAAGAGCATCTAATTATAGTGATTCACATAATCAATATGAAGAAAGAGTAGTAAGATGAGAAGATGAATATGCAAGAATACTAAGAAAAATACAAGAAGATGAAGAAAACCTTAAAAATAATAAACTTTGATTTATAAAAAAGATTTTGCTTAATAGAAGGATTAAAAACAATAGAAAAAAATTAAAACTCTATCAAAGAAGATGAGTAGATGGAAATCCTCAAATAGAAACAAGAAAAGGGACAACACATAGACATTTTGCTCCTATCAATGTATTAAATGAAAAATTAGAAAATTATTTAAATAAAGAGGATTGAGAAGAAACAAAACATTGACTTGTATATAATCCAGAGAATCATAGTGAAAACTATCAAAAATTAACTTCTGAAAGACAATTTTTTGAAATGTGGCTTGGACAAGCATTAGCTAGACTTGATAATTGGAGAGCAACAGGTTATAATTTCTTGAAAATGAAAGAAAATATATGAAAAACAAACGAGCAAATGGATGAAGAAATGGAAGTGGAGATGAATAGACTTCATAAAAATATTCTTGCTTGAGCAAATAAGCTTGGTATAAAACTAGAAGATATACAAAGTAATAATGAATCTTATAAGAAAACGATGGAAAGACTTAATGCAGATTTAATGCTTGCTCAAGATAATTTTAAAACAACAAGAAGAAATGAGGCTTTGAAAAAATGAGCAACATCATCAGCTGTCTATCTTGGTACAAGTTTAATTTTTCAAGGAATTTTCCATAATTGAATTTTTGCAAAAACAGAAATTATTCCTTGAAGTGAATCTATTAGTATAAGTGATGCTAAATTAAGGAGTCTTATTCCTCAAAATATAACGACAGAAACAAGTTATACTGACTGGATACAAAGACCAGAAAATATAGAGATGCTTAAAAATAATGGTTATCTAGTTCAATGAGAAAATATTTTTTCAATAAAAGAAGCACTTGATCCTAATATAGCAAGTAGACTTGAAATTATCTTATGACAAGAAAAAGCAAATAAGTTTATTACTTCTCTTGCTCAAGATACTCGTCCAAATACACTTTGGGAAACACTCAAAGATACTATATTTAATAATACTCATGCTTGAAATGATGCAAAAAATCAAGTTATGCAATTTATACTTGAAGCAAGTGCTGAATGAAAAAATGATCTTCTTTCTCCAGAACTCTTTAATGAGGCAGTAAGTAAATGAATTTTGAGTGATGTTGTGAACCATACACCAAGAATAGATAAGATAGTAAGCCTTATGCATAACTGGGGATATACAGATGTAAATTATGATTTTATTGCAAATGCAGTAGGAGAATTACAAAATAATTGAAATAATGCACTTTCTGCTTGGTCAACAGAAAAAAAAGTAAAAGTATCAGAAGCACTTTGGTGTTATGTACATAGAGATGGTATTGCTAGCTGATCCCCTATGTATGAAGTATTTATAGATAAAGTAGCTAATCAAAGTCTTGTAGATTTTACTCAGGTAGCTGAGCAGATTAAAAAAGCTCCAGCATGATTATTCAGTGGACTTTGAATTCCAACATTTAGAAATACTTTTTTATCTCCACTTGGAAACGAAAAAATTAAAGATGAAAATTGAGTATGAGATGATGATAAAAAAGAAGAATGAGCAAATCCAGTTCCTAATAAATGAGAAAAAAAGAAAATTCCTATACAAGAAAGATTAAAATGATATAGAGGTAGATTTATTTCTTCATTTAATGAATGATTAAAATTAGCTAAAGATGATGGAAAAAGAAATGGAAATATTCAATTTAACTTTATTCCTAATAAAAATTTAACAGATTATAATTCGATTGCTCAGGCAATTGATGAATTAACTAAGGAATATAATAGTAAAAAGCTTAAGCTTAGAAAAGAATGGAAAACTCAAAACTCTAAAAATATGGAAATAATTGAAGGTGAAATGAATCTTCTTCTTATAGAATATTTAAGATTATTTAAAAGTATTCCTTTAGATATATCATCAGAAGATAACTTAAAAAAATCTTATGATTTTAAAAAAGATAACCTTAGAAAAGAATGGAAAACTCAAAACTCTAAAAATATGGAAATAATTGAAGGTGAAATGGATCTTCTTCTTAAAGAATATTTAAAATTAATTAGAGAAAAAGGTTTTAAAGCAGAAAAAAAAGAAACTTGAGAAGTATTTTTAGATTTTATTAAAGCTCTGGAATATGAAATTAGTAAAAATTGAGGTGATTTAGATTTATTTAAAAGTTGAGCTACAGAAATAATGACTATTTATATAAATAATATTGAAGCATTGATTCTAGAAGAAAATTTAACTGCAAAGCAAATTAAAACACGAGAAACTGAACTTTATAAAAATTCAGAATCTTTACTAATTAGATTAGCAGAAAGAGCAAAAAATAGAAAACAGGTTGGAGAGGAATGAGCAAAAGATACTCCTCCATCAAACGATCAAATTGATGAGGATACAAAAAAATATATACAAAAAATAAGAAGACAAAGACAAAGAACATAAAATTCTTTAATAAATTATGATTTACATGAAAAGATATAGATGGTATTCCTCCTTGACCAAAAACTATTCAAGCAATAATAGAAAAATTAAATACTCCAGCATAATTACCCTCTTCCCTTCCAAAAAAATGAGAAAAACTTTTTTCTCATTTTTTTTTGTTATAATAATAAAAATACAATTTATAAAAAAATTATGAAACTTATCGTTTGACTTGGAAATCCATGAAAAGAATATGAAATAACAAGGCATAATCTTGGTTTTCTATTTTTGGATTATTTTCAAAAAAAACAGAATCTTCCTGAATTTTCCTATGAATCTAAATTTAAGGGAGATATCACAACTGGATTGATAAAAGGAGAAAAAGTGATACTTTTAAAACCACAAACTTTTATGAATCTCTCTTGAGAAAGTATAAAAAAATGTAGTGATTTTTATAAGATGAGTCAAAAAGATATGTGTATCATTTATGATGATATCAGTATGGATTTTGGAAAAATACGAACGAGGGAAACGGGAACTGCATGAGGACATAATGGTATAAAAGACATTATCCAATTTTTTTGACAAGAGTTTCAAAGAATAAAATTTTGAATTGGTTATAATTCAAAATATGAAGTTTCTGATTGGGTACTTTCAAAATTTAGTGAAGAAGAACAAATTGAATTAGAAAATAAGTATTTCTCAGAAATAGAAAAAGAACTTTTAAATATTTTTTAGATAAAATTGAATTAAAAAATAATTTAGTTATAGTTATAGTTGTCAATAAAAAAATAAAGGAGTTATTTTGTAAATGGGATTAAAATTTTATTTATTTCTTAAATATTACAAAAAATATGAGTACAGAAAAAAAAGAAACTTTGGATAACTTTATCCAAAAATGAGAAAAATTATCAGATAATCTTGTGAAAGGTTTTTATAATGAATCTTTGGTAAAAAAGATAGAAAGCTTAGATTTTATGAAAAGTCTTATAGGAAGCTCTTTTTTACAGGCAATTCAAAGTTTTTGAAAATGATGGTTTAAGCAGGTATTTATATTTTTCTGATATCTTGCAATAATTTTTTGAATCCTCGGTGCTTTGATGCAAATATTTTCAATTTTTAACTCATTTGTATATATAAAATGGCTTTTATTTGATATTCTCTCAATAGGAATGTCTCTTCTTGTCATTATTATTTGATTTTGAATGATAAGATTCAAAACTTGGTACCCTTTTATTGTTATTATAAGCTTTTTTTATCAAATCATTTTTTCTATATTTTCAAGTCTTTATGCAAGTATATATTATTATCCTCTTTCATCTTTAATTTGATATATTATAATATCTTGTCTATTTTTTATAGTTTGATTTGCTTTGATATTAAAAAACAAAGAATTATTTCATAACTAGAAATTCTCTTAAAAAAGAGATAAAAAATCTCTTGAAAATTTCAAAATATAATTTTTTATAAAAAACTTGCAAAAAATATTTTTTTGACTATAAGTAAGATATTACTTTATAATTAACACATTATGAAAAAAATATTTTTTACTTTTTTAAGCATCATACTGATTTTTTCTCTTCATTCTTGATTTGCAATATCTCAGTTTTATTCTGGAACTTCTTACAAAGCAGGAGACATTGTCATCAACAATAGTAGATATTATGAATGTAGAGACCATCTTTATACAAGTCTTTGTAAAGAGTGAGGTTTTTATGAACCATGAGTTTGAAAATATTGGGAAGAAGCTTGGGAAGATGTAACTGGTGAAGTAGAAGGAACTTCTGTAATTTCTTCTTATACAACTATTTCTGGTTATCCTTGAGTTCCTCTTATTACAAATCTTTCTCGTACTTATTCTGAAGGAAACTATAGTATTTCTTGGATAATTCCTCAAAATACTCCAACGGGAACAAAAGTAAAACTTGAAGAAAATGGAGATATTATTCAAATAAAAAATATATCTTCAACTGATAGTCAAAGAAGTGGAACTTTTTATATAAATGGAAGAAATAATGGAACTTATACTTACAATGTTTATATGTGTGATACTCTCTCTTATGAAGAAAGATGTAGCAGAAGTAAGTCTTTGGAAATAAAAGTAAGTGGATATTCTTCTTCTACAAATTCAAATCTTTCATCTACAGATTTTTCAGAAAGTCTTATTCTTACAAATGATAACATAAAAAGAGTAAGAGAATCTATAAAAATATATACTGGAAGTACTCAAATTGATATAAATAAACATTCTAATAATCTTCCAAATGTAAGAAGAGTAATGAATATTCTCTCAGAAGAAAAATGGGATACACTCTTCCCTATTGCAAAATCTCAATATACTTACGAAAAATTTCTCCAAGCAGTTGCTCTATTTCCAAAATTTTGTGGAGAACAAGGAGCCTATATAGGAGAAGATAAAGATACGACTTGTAAAAGAGAACTTGCAACACTTTTTGCACATATGACCTATACAAGTTGACTTCAAGCAAAATCTTCATCTATCCCTTGATATGAAAGTCTTTCCCTTCCTACTTGGAAACAAGGACTTTTCTATACAAAACAATCTGGAATTATTGGAGATAAATATTGACCAAGATGACCTATGATGATAGAAGGAAAAGAAAATTATAAAATTCTTTCTCTTGGTCTTTACAACAATGAAAAAATACTTCTTGATTCTCCTGAAATTATTTCTGAAAACGGAATCATCTGACTTGCTTCTGCAATATGGTATTATATGATTCCACAAAATCAAAAACCAAGTCTTCATGATATTGTTACTTGATATTGGAAACCAAATGCAACAGAAATGAGAAACTGACTTGAACAATGATTTTGAGCAACAATCAATGCTATAAATAATGATTTATGTGGACAAGGAAAAGAAACAGAAGAAGCTCAAACAAGAATTGATTTTTTTAGTGAATTTGCAAATGCTCTCCAAGTAAATATGGGATCAAGTTATTCTTGTAAGAAAGCCGGAGATTTTGAAATTTCTAATTATCCAGTAGTAAGATATTATTGGGAAAAAGATTCAAGATATTCTTCTTGTAAACTTGTAAGTTATAGTACAAATTATTCATTTTTTGCTTGGGATGGTTTTGAAAAATGTAGTAACTCTACTGCAACAAGCTCATCAAGTTCTAGTTCTACAAGTACTTCTACCACAACTTCTACAACAACAAATACAAGCACTTCATCTTCTACAAGTTCATCTGGAATAAAAAGAAGTGAAATTCCAAAATTTGACTCTCTTGCAGGAAATAGAAGTTTTATAAATTATGAGCAAGTTCTAGAAACAAGAGTAATAAAAACTATAAGAAAAAATGATATGTCAAAAGCTCATATAAAAGCTATGGCAAAAAAAATAGATGCTTGGGTTGCATACCTTCAAAATCTTAATAGAGATGGAAAACTTACAGGAAGTGAAAAAAGAAGTATGTTTATTCTCAAAATGCTCAAAGAAAAATTTGAAAAGTATGTTTAATATGTTGGAGAGATGAAGTTATACTTCATCTCTCCTTTTTGTAATAAATCTTGCCTTTTTTAAAAGTCAAGATAAGATAGAAGGAATACTATTATTATTTTTTTTATTTTATGGAAAATTTTTCTGATTATATACTCTACAAAACTCACCAACATAAACTTATTTTACTTTCCAATTTTATTATAACTTATCTTAAGTATGGGATAATAAGCTCCATTGTTTTTTATTTTATTCTGAAAAATAATACTTTTTTTCTTATTTTTGTGCTTATTCTGATTCCTATCATTATTTTCTTTTTTCATTTTTTCTTTTGGAAAAAATCATATTTTATTATTACAAATGAAAAAATACTTATCAAAGTAAGAAATGGAATTTTTTCAAAATTTCATATGAATATTTTTTACAAAAATATTCGTGATATGGCTTACTCAAAAAATAATATTTTTCATTATATGTTTGATTATTGAACATTTTTTGCTCGTTCTAGTGCTGGGGCTGATGGAGATTTTGAAGCAAAATATATTCCAAAAGTAGAAAAAATATACAAAATTATTAATTATCTCTATCTTCTTGATCCAAAAGAGAGACAAGCTATCACTTCCCTTTCTCAAATAGAAAATGGGAAAAAAGAAATAATAAAAGAAGAAGAAAAAGAAACGAAAGAATCTATCATCACAAAAGAAATGAGTGTCTTAAAAACTATTGTTTGAGTCAAAGAGGTCATAGCTCTTTCAAATGAAGACAAAAGATATATTTTTGAAAACGAAGAAGATAAAAATCATGGAGTTTATGATTGTCTCAAAAGAGATATTTTACTCTGTATCACACACGATGAAATCTTGAGACAACCAGATAATCCTATAGTGCATAAACTAGGGAAAAAAGTAATTTTTCCTTCTGTTAACTTTCACGAAATAAAAAGAAAAAATGTCGTTTCAAGCTCTCCATGAATAGAAATTCATAAATATCTTATAAAAAAATTTAAAAATGTAGATGAGTCTGATGCTACTATTTTGATAGGTTTTGACTTAGACTAAAGGATTTTCTCAAAAAATAAAAATATCTTTCCCAATAAAAAAATTATTTGACAAAAAAATATAAATACTTACAATTTTTTTATTTACCCCTTGAAACAACTTATTTTTTTATGATAACTCAAATTTTTCAACACTCTAACAATAAATGAAGGGTAATTTTTGAAAGAATAGAAAAAATACCTAAAAGTCATAAATATCCTGAACATCTAAATGGAAATGAAAAAAAATACATAACTTCTAAAATAAATTTTTTTAACTTCCTAAAAAAATTTAATAGTCTTCTTCTTGAAAAATCTCAACTCATTGATGGAAAAGAAATAAGAATTCAAGCATCATTTACTACCTTTGATTTTAGAGATATGGACATTGAGGAAATAAATAAAGAGCTAGATGAAATAATCCAAGAAAGTATATCTTCCTTATTGTTCCTTATTCAAGGGATTCAAAAAAGAATAAAAACAAATAAAATATTGGGAGAATTACAAGAAAAAAAATCAAGAATAGAAAAAATAGAAAAAATTAAGGAATTAAAAAGCATAAGAATAAATCTAAAAAAGAAAATTAATAAAGATAAATATAGTATTTGAGAAACTAGATTATGAGAGATAAAAAAAAGAATAGAAGAAATAAAATCTGAAATAATAATTTTAAAACAAAATATTAGTCAAATATCTGCAAAAGAAACAATAAAAAAATTAGAAAAAGAAAAAAGTGCTTTAGAAAAAAGAGAAGATAATCACTACTATAAGCTAGAAGAACAAGAAAAACAAAAAATTGAAGAAGAGATATATTCTATAGAAGAAGAAATATCTATTTTAGAACAAGAATTAAAAACGATACCTATAGAACAATTAAAAGAAAAAAATAATCTAAGTGAAATTCAAGGAAAACTCCAAGAAATGAATGTATTTATAGACTGAACATATTTGGAATCCTCATTTGAAAAAGCTTTTAACATTATATATTGTGGATCTTCCTGAGAAAAAAAGTATTGAATAATTGTAGAAACCTTTAAAGCTTCTACAATTAAAATTTTAGATTTAGAACTAGAAAGATGAAAAGAGATGTTAGAAGAAATTAATGATTGAGAAACTATAGATTCTATGAGACAAGTTATTATCTTTGTAAATAATATTCTCGACCAATCACAACTAAAACAAGCTTCTTAAAAACTTTTTTTTGACATCCGTATCTTTTTTTATATACTTTGCTGGCATATTTTTATGGTACTCGTAGTTCAGTTGGTTAGAATGCCAGATTGTGACTCTGGAGGTCGAGGGTTCGAGCCCCTTCGAGTACCCCATTTTTAAAAAGTACAAGCCTCTTAGTAAGTACTTTTTTTATTTTTTCTATTATGCAAGAACTTAAAGTAGAAGACATATTAGATGAAGAAAATTCTCTTATTTTTGATGAAGATAATCAACAAATAAATATCTGAAACCATATTTTTAAAATAGAAGTTATAACTACCATATTAAGCATAAAGGTTACAATATGGAAAATTGAAAAAAAGGAAGAAAGTATTGAAATTTATTGAAAAATACCATTTTATAATTGAAAAATAGAAATTACAAAAAATGAAATAGAGAGTATTCTTAATTTTTATAATCAATATGGTTTTTATGCATGAAAAGAAAGTGTAAATTGATTTGAAGTAGAGGTAAGTATAAAAAAACTTCTATAAAAAGACTTTTTGATTATAATCAAAAAGTCTTTTATTTTTTTCTTTGTAAAATATGAAAAAAGAAGTCTATGATTATATTGC
Source organism: Candidatus Altimarinota bacterium (assembly GCA_013350285.1). Taxonomy (GTDB): domain Bacteria; phylum Patescibacteriota; class Gracilibacteria; order BD1-5; family UBA6164; genus JAAXWG01. The sequence goes on from JAAXWG010000002.1 coordinate 212,122, forward strand.
CAAAAAAGTAGATGATAGAGTTATAGAAGAAAAAATCTGTAAAATTTCTGGAGAAAAATTTTATATTTTTCAAAGTGAAAAAGATTTTCTTGAAAGAATAAGTCCTCGTTTTCCCCTTAACTCAACCCCGGGGTTGAAAGGAAACCCCGGGGTTAAAATTTTCCCACTTCCCTTCCCCACTCTCAGCCCACAAGAAAGACAAAGAAGAAGAATGCTTCACAAAAATGATAGATCACTCTATTCAACAACATCAGCACTATCATGAGAAAAAATAATCACCATCTATAATCCAGAAAAGCATAAAAAAATTTATAGCTCAAAAGAATGGTGGAGTGATTCTTGGGAAGCTCTTGATTATGGAAGAGATTTTGATTTTTCTCAGAGTTTTTTTGAGCAATATGGAAAATTACTTGATGATGTGCCAAAAATTGCTATGGTCAATGACAATGGAGTCGCAAGTGAAAATATAGAATATTGTCAAAATGTTGCTTATTCAAAAGACTGCTATCTTACAACCGTTGCTTGGAAACTTGAACACTCACATTATTCTTCCAATATGGCTTCATGAAAATGGCTTCTTGATTGTTTTTTTGTGATGGATAGTGAAAATTGTTATGAATGTTTTGATAGCTATGATTTAAATCAATGTTTTTTCCTTCAAAATTCTCAAGCCTGTCGTGATTGTTATTTTTGATATGATCTTACTTGATGTGAAAATTGTCTTTTTTGTGTTTCACTAGAAAATAAAAAATATCATATTTTTAACAAAGTTTACTCAAAAGAAGACTATGAAAAATATGTAAAAACCTTTCAAAAGAACCTAAAAGAAAATAGAGAAAAAATGGAACAAAATTTTTCTGATTTTTTGAAGCAATTTCCAAAGAAAAATATGAATCTCTACAAAACTGAAAGGAGTTTTTGAAATAATCTTGTGAATGCAAAAAATAGTCTTTTTTGTTACAATCTCAAAAATAGTGAAAATTGTAAATACTGGACTTTTTGAGATACAGGAAAAAATGCTCAAGATCTCACTGTTTGAGGAGAGCTTGAACGGTGTTATGAATGAATCGTTCCTGATCATTCACATAAAGCCTGTTTTACTATTTTTTGTTGGTCGTGTTATGATGTACGGTATAGCGAAATGTGTCATCATTGCGAAAGTTGTTTTGGCTGTGTCGGACTCAAGCGAAAAAAATATTGTATTTTAAACAAACAATACTCAAAAGAAGACTATGAAAAACTAGTTCCCAAAATTATAGAGCATATGTCCTCACCCCAGCCCTCTCCTGAAAGAGAGGGAGAAATAGAATGGTGAGAATTTTTTCCTGCTTCTCTTAGTCCTTTTGGCTACAATGAAACTATTGCACAAGATTATTTTCCGATAAATCCTAACAATGTCATTCCTGCGAAGGCGGAAATCTATAAAAATGAGAAAATACCATTTAATGATTCTGAAACAAGTTCAGAATGACAAAGAAATAGTTTTTCTTACATTGATAGAAAATGAAATACTTATAATTCTTTGGAAGAAGCTTGAAAAATACGAGTTTTTCAATGGAGTCCAAAAAAAGATATAAATATTCCTGTGTGAATAAAAATCCTCAAACAAAATAAAAATCGGAATGATGAAGAAATACTCAAAAATGTATTTAAATGTGAAAAATCATGAAGACTTTTTAGGCTTATTGCTGATGAACTCAAATTTTATCATCGTTTTCATCTTCCGCTTCCGCTCCTCCATCCTGATGAAAGGACAAAAAAAAGAATTTCCCTCATGCCTCCAAAAGAACTTTTTCTCCACAAAAATAAAAACGGAAATGAATTTATTTCCGTTTTTAATCCTGAGGAAAATGGAAATGTTTTTGAGAATAAATAATTAAATTTGATTTTGGCATCTAAAATTTAAAAGAGGATTTTTAAGAAGATGGAGAAGCTTCAGAATGGGGGATAATATTTTTTACAAAAAGAGCAAAGGGTCTTATAGATTTTATAGCTTCTTTCCATGTGAGTTTTCTATGAAGTGGTACAATTGTGTCATTATTTCTACGACTATTAATTAAATCATATATACTTTTTTTAAAAAGTTCTATTAATTCTTCATACTCCACTTTTCAGTCTTGTTTTCAATCAATATATATACCTTTAAAAGCTTTTTCAAGAGACTCTAAAAAATAGGTTCATCTATATCTACCTAAGAAAGTTCTAATTTCTTCTATTTCATTATAGATTTTCTTATCATCAAGGAAAGATTCTAATAATAATTGAATTTCGCCTAAAGCATTTATAGCCAACCTTGTTTCTTTTCTTTCATCCTCAATTTTTTTAAATTGAAGATTTATCCTTTCTTCTATATTAGATAATCTTTCTTCTATACTTGTTAAACTTTCTTGTTTATTATTCTCTTTTTTTATTCTTCAACTCTTTTTTTCACTTAACTCATTCATTGATATTTGTAAATCTCAAATATTGATATTTTTTCATCACCTTTTACTCATAATATTTTGAAATTTATCTAATATTTTTTCTTGAGTTTGAAATATTTCCTCAAAGATTACTATATTTAATTCTAATCAATCTAATCTAGTTGAAATATTACATAAATCTCTTTCTTTATTTTCATTAATTAATTTTTCAATTCTTTTAATGTTTTTTAATGTACTAAAAATATAATCTTTAATAGTTGCATCTAACCTCCGTTTTGTATTTGTAAATATAAGATTAGAAAAATTAAAATTTAAAGCTGTCAATTCTGGTGCTAAAGTTCATTTTCATTCAAACTCTCTAAATTCTTTATTGAGGAGAGAATTTAGTTTTATCAGAAAATTGATAAACTTTACTTGAGATTTTAATGTTTTTCTTTCATTTGTTTTTAAGTTTTTAGGATATTTTCTAGGATTAGTTTGTTCTGTTATCTCTTTTCAGAGAAGAGTAGTGTAAGTCATAAAAAAATATAAAATTAGTAATTTTTATTTCCTTATAATAAAATTATATTATTTGTCAAATTATTTTTTATGCTATAATCTTTCTTTTTGCAAAAAAATCAAAAATCTTTTGACTTTGAAGCCTTTTTGTATAAAATTGTTCTGCTTTCGCAAAAGAAAGCTTATTTTTTGTAATGAGAAACTTTTTAGTTTGATGTTTTAATTTTCCTTATTAAAGCCTTGCTAGTAAAAAGTTTTAGCATTTTTAAGCTATTTTTTTACTTTTATATTTTATTTTTTAATTATTGCTATAATGGCAAAACAAAGTGATTTAACTCTGTTTGAAGAGTTATTTAAAAAATCTCCTGAGATTAAATATCCAAAAGAAGGAGAAGTTATTTCTGGTACAGTTGTAAAAGTTGAAAAGAAAAATATTCTTGTCAATGTAAACAATCAATTTACTGGTCTTGTTATTAGTAAAGAGCTTGGAAATACAGTTGATGTAAATTCTCTCCATGAAGGAGATATCATTGAAATAATGGTTCTTGGAGATTCTGTAGAAAGAGGGCTTTTGATACTTTCTCTTAAGAGAGCAAATCAAATTAAAAGTCTTTCTAATCTTGGAGCATATTTCAAAGGTGGTGAAGTTATCACTGTAAAACCAACAGAAGCAAACAAAGGATGACTTCTTGTTGATATTGATGGATTAAAAGGGTTTATCCCTGTTTCTCAACTCACTCCTATTCATTATCCAAGAGTAGAAGGAGCTGATCCAGAAAAGATTTTAGAACATTTAAATGGACTTGTAGGAAAAGATTTTAAAGTAAGAGTTATTAATGTAGATGAAGAAGGAAAGAAAATTATTTTCTCTGAAAAAGCAGCTATTCAAGAAACAAGAGAAAAAGCACTAGAAAAATTAAAAGAAGGAGATATCGTAGAATGAGTAGTAAGTGGTATACTTACTTATGGACTTTTCGTTACATTTGATGGACTTGAAGGACTTGTGCATGTATCTGAAATAGATTGGGGACATGTAAATAATCCTTCTAAATTTGCAAAAGTAGGACAAAAAGTAAAAGTAAAAATTATTGGACTTGATTCTGAAAAAATTTCACTCTCAATCAAGAGACTCAAAGAAAATCCTTGGGATGTTCTTGCAGCAAAATACAAACTTGGGGATACTATCAAAGCTCCTATTTCAAGAATTTCTCAATTTTGAGCATTTATTGAGCTTGATGGAGGAATCCAAGGTCTTATTCATCTTTCTGAGATTTCTCATGGTGTCGTAAAAGATATTAGAGAATTTGTGAAAGTAGGAGAAGAAATAGAAGCAAAAATTATCAATTTTGAACCAAAAGAAAAAAGAATTGGTCTTTCTCTCAAAGCTTTAAAAGAAGCTCCAGCTTGAAGTGAAGAAACAAAAGCAGAAGAAGGAGAAAAAACAGAAAAAAAAGAAAAGAAAAAAACTGCTAAAAAAGAAGAAACTGAAACTCCAAAAGAAGAAAAAGTTTCTGAATGAGAAAAAGCAGAATAATTATTTTATAAGCTTTTATATACGATTATACTTCCTGCTAAATTTTTTAAAATTTGGTCACGGTATAAGATGACTATATAAAATACATTTTAACTTTTAAGGATAACACAATGGAAAAAGAACTACTTAATACAATGTTTGATAATCTCTTACATATAGGAAATAAAACAAATTATTGGAATCCAAGAATGAAACCATATATTTATGGAGCAGTTAATGGAATACATATTATAAATCTTGTAAAAACAGCTGAAAAACTTGAAGAAGTAAAAGCAACAATTACAGAACTATCAAAAAGTGGAAAAAAAGTACTTTTTGTTGCAACAAAACTTCAAGCAAGAGATGCTTTTAAAAAACTTGCTGAAGAAACTGGAAGTTTTTATACTATCAATAAATGGGTTCCATGACTTCTTACAAATTTCCAAACAATTAAAAAAAGAATTAATACTTATACAAAATTACAAAAAGATTTTGAAGCTTGAGCTTTAGAATGACTTACAAAAAAAGAAATTGCTATGAGAAAACTAGAGCTTGAAAAATTAGATGCTGCTTATGGATGATTAAAAGAAATGAAAAAAGCTCCTGATATGATTTTTGTCGTAGATGGTGTTTTTGAAAAACAAGCAGTAAAAGAAGCAAATACTTTAAAAATTCAAGTAATTTCTATTTCAAATACAAATGGTGATGATTTGGTTGTAGATAATATAATTCCAGCAAATACAAATTCTGTTACTTGACTTCAATTTATTGCTCAAGAATTAAAAAAATCTTTTAGTGAAAAAGTTGTTGTAGAAAAAGCTGGAACAAACGAAGGGAAATTTAAAAAAATAGATGATGAAAAAGTAGCTGGGATGAAAAAACCACAAGTGAAAAAAGATCTTGGACTAAAAGTTCAAGAAGATAATAAAGACGAAGTAAAAGAAACAAAAGAAGATGTTGTTGTAGAAAAAGAAGTAAGTTCTGAAGAATAAAAATAGACAAAAAAAGGAGTATTATTATAATCTCTTAGGAAGCTTTTTAGTCTTACTCCTTTTTAATTTTTAAAATATTTGCTATGTCTCAAGAAGAAAATACAAATCAAGAAGAGCAAAAAACAAAAAGTGAGAAATTTAAATACACTATTTGTTATATTCCTCTTGTTGCTATTATTCTCTTTTTTATAGAAGATGATAAAAATCCAGAATTTAGAAAGCATATAAAATATGGAAGTTTCCTTTTTATAGCCTACATACTTTTGGTATTTTTATTTAATCTTATTTTACCTTTTCTCAATCTCGGATGAATACTTTTTTTGATATATATCATTATTTGTATTTATCTTGGCTACAAAGCTTATTCTGGAGAAAAAGTAGAACTTGAATATTTTGATAAAATAGAAGAAAAAATAAAAGATAAACTCTAATTTAATTTTTAAACTTTTAAAATATGGCTATAACTGCTGCTCAAGTAAAAGAACTTAGAGATATTACTGGTATTTCTATGATGGAATGTAAAAAAGCTCTTGAAGAAACAAATGGAAATATAGAAGAATCTATTGATGTTCTCAGAAAAAAATGACTTTCAAAAGCTGCAAAAGCTGCTGATAGGCAGACTTCTGAAGGAATTATCAAAGTAGAATGTGAAGGAAATAAATGTTATATTGTTTCTGTACAATGTGAAACAGATTTTGTTGCAAAAACAGATGTTTTCCAAAAAATGGCTTCTGAATTTTTACAAGTACTCAAAACTGAAGGAAATGAAGAAACAGCAAAAGAAAAAATGGAAGTTATGAAAACAGAATATGTAATGAAAATGGGAGAAAATATAAATATAAAAGATGTGAAAATTATTTCTGGAGGAAAAGTTGTTCCTTATCTTCATTCAAATGAAAAACTTGCTGCTGTCGTAGTAAGCAAAGAAACAACTACTGATGATGAAAAATTAAAACAAGTAGCAATGCATGTAACCGCTACAAATCCTGATGTACTCAGTCCTGCAGATATTTCTGAAGCAGTGATTACAAAAGAGAAATCTATCCAACTAGAAATAATGAAAAATGATCCAAAAATGGCTGGAAAACCAGAAGAAGTTTTACTTAAAATTATTGAAGGAAAAATGGATAAATTCAAGTCAGATATTTCTCTCCTTGAACAAGCTTTTGTTATCAATCCAGACCAAAAAGTAAAAGATTTTATTGGGGCTAATACACTTGAATCTTTTTATAGATTTAATATTTAATACAATTTCTCTGAAATAAAAAATATTTCAGAGAAATTTCTAGCCCTGTAGTTCAACGGTTAGAATGCAGGACTCCAAATCCTGCGATCAGAGTTCGATTCTCTGCGGGGCTGCCATTAAAAAAATAAAAAAGTTCTCACGAAGTGAGGACTTTTTTTTGTTAGAAATAAAAGAAATTTATTTTTATAAAATTATATTTTACATAAAATCTAAATATAATATAATTTCAAAGAAAAATTATTTTCTATATATTTATGAATGAAAAAAAATCAACATGTAGTTCCTTATTCTGATGGTAAATGGGCTGTAAAAAAAGCTTGATCTGATAAGGTAACTAAAACATTTTCAACTCAAAAAGAAGCTATAGATTTTGGTAAAGATATTGCAAAAAATAACAAATCTGAACTCTTTATCCATTGAAAAACATGAAGAATTAGGGAAAGAAATACTTATGGTGATGATAATTTTCCTCCAAAATGATAGAATATAAATCTTCAGCAATCACAATATGGGTTGATGAGTCACTTAATATCAAAATTGGTTGAAAAGAATATGTATTAATGTGATATTTAATTACTAATTCCTATATAGAAGAATTAGATTTTTTAAGGAAGTTGAAAGTTGCAAGAAAAGAAACTAATTCTTGGCATACAATGCATTGATGTAAGATTACAATAAGTGATGTTAGACAAATTAAATTAATAAGAGAATGGATGAAGATTTTCAATGAAGATAATAATGTATATTTTCACACATTTTTATATAAAGTTGACAGAAGATATATACCAAGGTGAGAAACCTATGAACATTACTTTGCTAAACAGTCAATTTTTGCATTAGCTAATAAGATGAAGGATAGTTGATCTCTTATACAAACTATGTTTAGAGAGATAAAGACAATAAATATAATATTTGATAGAAGAAGAGATTATGAATGATGATGATGAGAAGTTGTAAATTGATTAGAAGAAGTATATAGAAGTAAAATAACAGAACAAATTAAACTTATAACATGAAAAAATATTACAATTAGATTTTCTTTTGTAAATTCGAGATGTTTTGATGCCATACAATTTACTGATATTTTTTTATCTTTATTTAGAAATAAAATTTTAGAAAATGATAAATTTTTTACAGAAATATTTGATGAGTTTTTTATAAATGATTTAGATGATGATGTAAAAATATTACCTTTAGAACAAATATTTTGAGAAGACTCAAAATTAAACTACTTTATATGAAAATAATCAAAGCAAATACATCACATAAAGCAGAAATCCTCAGACTTCTTGATGATTTTCGCACAGATTGTGCTTATCAAATCAATCCTAAAAAAGCCTCTCTTTCTCATACTGCAAAAGATTTTGGATGAAAAATATTTGATGAAGTTATCAGCTCAGATAATTCTGCTATTTTCCTCGGAATAGAAGATGGTAAATTTATCGCCATTGCAACCGTTCATAAAATTCCTCAAATCAGAAAATGAGAATATTCAGCAGAAATAGAAGAAATATTTGTAGCTGATGAATTTCAAGGAAAATGATTATGAATATTTCTCATTGATGCAATAACTCTTTGGGCAAAAGAAAATGACATAAAAACTATTCGTCTTGAATCAGATAACCATCTCAAAAATGCACATAAGTTTTATTTTAAAGCTGGTTTTGAAGAGTATGGAAAAGCTTTTATAAAAATTAAAATATAGATACAATAAAAAGAGTAATTTTTTAAAATGATATCCCTATTATTAACTATTCTTTATGGTATCAATACATAATTGTTTAAATATATCACTATCAATTTTTTCACAAATACTTAAATCTTTTAAATCCTCAGCAACAGAAGAATAACAAGCATTTTTTAGAGTTGAATCAGTAACTTTATCACAAATACTAGAATCTTTTTTTACCTTTGCTACTTCAGTATAACACCCTCATTTCAATAATACATCTTCAGATTTTTCACATAGTTCTAAATCATTATTTTGTATTCATATAGATGCATAACATAAATTATCACAATCAACTTTCATATCAGCACTTGTTCTTTCGTTGTTTCAAGGATTACTTTTCCACATTATCTCACATCCTTGCATACATTCCTGCATAGTTTGTTTTTTTCATACACTACTTGAGTCTTTGCTTGTATTAATACTTACTTCTTCTGTACTTGTATGATTATTTTGAGCTTTATCACCAGCACAAGAAGTTAGTATAAGAGATAATACTAAAACGAATAAAATAAGTAACTTTTTCATAATAAATAAATTAATAAATAAAAATTATTCTCACATTGTTCAGTTTGGAATTTCAGGCATATTAGGCATATCAAATTCTTGAAATTTTATATCACTAGGCAATTCAAACATAGATGAATTAGCTCATTTTTTACAACTAAATTCATAAGTTTCATTCATTTCTTGTGCTTCCATTTCATTTCATTCTTCGCTTGTTTCTTCATTTAAATTTTCTTTCATTTTAAATCATTGTTTATCCATATTTGACCAAGTATATGAAAATCCATCTTTTATTAATACATTATTTTCAAGCTTTTGTCATTCAATTTCTCATTTCATAACATATTTAAGCACCTTTCAATCAATATACATTATAGAATCATACACAGCTCAATCTTCTCAAGTAATCTTGAAAGTACAAGTTGCTGGTTTTCATTTTTTATATATTTCCATCATTGTTGCATTCATTTTTTCTTCTGTAGTTTCTTCTAATACTGTTTTTTCTTCACTTACTGTTTTAGTAGTTGTATCACTAACTTTTACATCAGTGTTTTCAACTTCTTTTTTTCCACAAGATACAAGTAATAAAGATAATATAAGCAAAATCCCAATTATATTTTTTTTCATAAAAACAATTATTATTTAATAAGTATAATTATACTATTTAAATAAAAAGCTAAGTCAATTTTTACGGTGAACAATTTTTTTCTTAAAATAAAAATAATCCCAAAAAGAAATTTTTTTTGGGATTATTTTTATTTTTTAATCAATTTTTTGTGAATTCTCTTAATCTGTAGTTGATGTATCTGTAACCTCTTCATTTGATGTAGCTGATTGTCAATTTTTCAAAAATTCTAAATAATCTTTTACTGTTTGTTCATCAAATTTTCATGTTATTTTTTGATCTTGTCATGCTTTATCTTCTCAATATATTTTTACTTGAATATCCTTTACTGCTTGTTTTGTTTTATCTCCATATACATATATTTTTTTATCTCATTCTTCTTTTGTTTCTGCTTCTATTCAAAGTAATTTTTGTACAGTCATTATATAACCTTGATTTTTTTCAGAATTAATATCTTCAAATTCGCCTTTATCATTAAAAAAAATATCTTTAAAAAATTCTACCTGATCGCTTGAATTCTTTTTAAGCATATTTGTAAGAGTTTCTATTTTTTCATCATTATTATTGATTTCGCTTTCCATTATTCATCATTTTGAACCAAGAAGACTTTTAAAAAGTGTAAAAAAAGCTTCAAAAAACTTTTTTAATCCTTCTCATATTTTTCAGCTTTTTCATAATTTATCAAGGAATTCTTGTAAATTTTGTTCATTTACTCAATTTTGTGCCATATCTTGTGTTATTTTCGAAAGGCTTGTTTCTCATGCAGTAGGAGTATCCTTTGTATTAACAAAAATTACTTTCCCAGATTCTATTTTTAAAACTTTTTTCTCTTGCTTATCGTCAAACTTAAGATCTTTAATTTGTTTTTTTATTTCTTCACTTCAATTATTTTTTATAAAATCCATATCAGCTTGAGAATTTATTGTATATCAAGATGTAAGTATACTTTGAATAAGAGCATTTTTAATTTTTTGTTTAATCTCAATATTTCATTCTATTCATTCTATTCATTCTATTATAGTTTTTACTTGTTCTTGAGTAACTTTTATATTTTTTAATTTTTCTAAATTTGTATCTTTTTCTCTAGCAAATTCGGGATTATTAATTTTAGTAATAAGAGATTCTGGAGTTTCTTGTGAAGGATTTTGTTGTTCTCACTTTAAAACTTGAGGAGTTTTTATATGGTCTTTTACTACTTTTAATAAATTTTCAGAAGGAATTGTAGCTCAAATGTATAATTTGTGATACATTTCTAAAATTTCTTTTTGAGACTTAGTAAGTTGATTTTGACTATCAGGAATATTATTTATAAAATTTTTTAGTGGTTCTTTTAAGACTTCTTTATGATCTTTTAATTTTTCAGGTCTTTTTAAGAAATCGCCCATTGCTCCTAATGTTTCCTCAGAAACTTTTCCTTTATTTAATTCTTCCACAAATTTTCCTAATTCTCTTTCATTTGACTTAGGAACTTCTTTTTGTACTTCTACTTCTGTCATATTTTTTATTTAAAAAAGTAAAATAATTATAGTTTTAGGAGTTCTAGCTCTGCAAGTTTTATATCTTCTGCTCTTTCTTGAGCTTCAATTTCCCTAATTTTCTCAATCAATTCAAGTCATTTTTGTATTTTCTTTTTTATTTTTTCATCTTGCACATTTTCAATAGCATCACTCAATATTTGGGTAAGAGAATCTAAAAGTTCCTGAGTAACAAATTGACTGGATACAAGAGCATGGATTCATTCTGCTAAATCCCAATATCAAAAAAGACTTTCTAAAACTGAAAGTATAAGCTCTCTCTTTTTTTCATATACTTGTTTTTGTATTTCATCCATAAAAATTACTTAAATAATATTTGGAACATTGTAGCATATATAATTTCTTATGTCAAAATACTATTAAAAACTATTTTTAAGATTAAAAAATAGTTTTTAAAATATATTTTTGACTTAAATACAAGTAAGATAATAATGATAAAGTAATTTATATTTTTAGATTCTTTCTTATGAAAAAAATATTCATTAAAATTATTTTGATTTTAATTACTATTTTCCTTATATCTTTTTTTATTTTTTGGTTTTCAAAAAATGAAAAAGACCTTTGAAACAAAAATAAAATAGCTCCTTCTAAAGAACAACAATTATTACAAGAAACTTATGAAGTTTCAAAAAATTATATTTCTCTTCGTTATAAAACAAATGATATTTTAGTAAATGCCGAAGATTATGGTAATTATAAAAATTGGAAAAATGAACTTGATAAAATTTCCTCTGATTGGGAAATTTTAGAAATAGCTTCTCAAAATCTACAAAATTTAGCAAAAAAAGAATCAAGTAAAATAAGTATAAATAAATTTATGCTAAAGGCTCAAGCCTATGATAAAAAAACAATATCAAATATATTTGATATTGCATTTGCTAAAGAAAAAATAGACTCTTTAGCTAAATATATTTTAGCAGATACAAAAAAAGTACCTCAATTATTAAGACAAAATCAGTATGAAATAAAAGAAAATGCTTGGACAGGATTTTCTGACTCTTTTCAAAAATTAGAATTTTCAGCAGGTATGATAAATGATTCTTGTAAAATTACTTGATTTGTATGAGGAGTAGAAATTGGTAAAATTTCATGAGAATCAAATATTAATCAATTATCTATTATAATAAATTGATGAGATTTAAGTCTCTTAATTAATGATGATAATGCGAGCATTTCTTTAGCAAACAATAATAAAATTTCTGGAATAACTATAAAAGCTAATAGGTTAGGAAAAAATATTCCTAATGTATTAACCTTAAAAAATATTAAAGAAAAATCTACTAATAGTACTATTATAGTACTGGGATTAGAAAAATTTAGAAAAAATATTCAAGAATGAAAAATTATATGAGTTGAATTAAAAGATAAAAACCCTATGAATATTTTTATATTAGATAAAAATGAAATTGAAAAATGGTTAAATTCAATAGGAATAAAAGATGAAATAAATGATAGTGATATAACAATAAAAGATATTTTAAACATTAGTAATGAAGCAAAAAAAATTATATCTAATAAAAAGATATTAAATGCTTCTGTTACTTGAAAATGGGAAGGAAATTTACAAAATATTATCAGTGGGGATCAAAAAAAATATAATTATAAATTTAAATTCAATATAAAAAATGATGGAACCGTAAAAATGGAGGAATGAAATATAAACTTTATCAAATGGGAACAAAATGAAAAATTTATAAATCTCTATACAGAGGATAAATCTAAAGGATATTATATATTTGAATTAGTTTGAAATTCTTTAGTATTTAATAAAATTGCTTGAGAAAAATTAGAAAAATGAGAATGATATACTTCTCTATGAAAAGTAAATTTAAAATGAATACTAAGAAAATCTAGATAATTTAGATAATTTACAAAAATAATATGAAAAAAATTTTATTTATCTTTATTGTGTTGATTTCTTTTAATTCTTGTAGCAAAGAACAAGAAAACACACATTCAAACCAATGAAAAAAACAAATAATCATTTGGGGCTCTACCGCTTGTCCACACTGTGTAAATGCAATGCCTCAGTTTAAAGAAAAAATATATGATACTTATAAAGAAAAAATAGATATCCAAGTAAACTCTATCAATTGAAAAAAATTTGAAGTTGATATTCCTCAAAATCTAGACACAAATACCATACCAGATTTTGAAACTCTTGTATGAAAAAAATGTGATTATATTCCTTCTTTTGTTGTTTTTGATGAAAATAAAAAACTTATACTTAGCTCATGTTGATGAGAAAAAAATATTGATGATATACTCAATGTACTAAAATAAATTTATAAAAATACTTCATCATACTCCCTTTTCCAGTCTTTTCACCACTTTTTATATTCTTCTTTGAGTCTTGTTTTTAAAATTTTCAGAAGTGGAAGTAATTCAGGAACTTTTTTGAAATGTGTATCACAGTGAGTTGCTATAATATCTGGTTCATCAAAATTTTCATATCAATAATAGAGAAGATGAGAAATTCATTCAAATTTATCAAAAGCTTTTACAATTTGTGCTTCTTTCGTTTCTCACTTTTCATATTCTTCCCAAAGAGAAAATATTTCATCACCGATTTCGTGAGGAAGCATTTCTCGTATTTTTTGCATTGCGACGAGTTCATTTTTGCTTTTCTCTTCTTTTGAGACAATTCCTTTATAGATAAGAACACAATCTATTTCTTCTGTAAGAGTTTCTGCAATATCATGAAAAATAGCAATATTAAAAGCTTTGAGAAGATCAATATCTACTTCAAAGAATTCTTTTACGAGAAATACAATAAATACAAGACGAAAAGTATGTTCTGCTACTGTGGATTTTTCTTTTACTTCTGGACTTGCCCCATATCGCTCTGTTTCTTTGAGTTTTTGAGCCAACTGAAAAAAAGTAAATATTTTCTCAAAATCTTCCATTGTTTCCTCCATATCGTAGGAATCTTTCCAATCCAATCATCCACTTTGACAAACTTCTTTGAGTTTTCTTTTTACTTCGGCATAATACGGATGTAATTCACTACATTCTTTCATCGCATTATCACAATAAGTCGCAAATTTATCAACAATATTGATATAAGAATCTCCGTAATAAATAGTATGTAATATTGATTCTGTTTTTTCCAAGGCTTTTACAAACTTTGCTTCTTTTGTTATAGCTTTTTCATAATCCATCCAAAGAAAAAAGATTTCATTTCCTATTTTTTCTGGCAAACTTTCCCTTATTTTTTGTATTGCCTCCAATTCTTTTTCTGCTTTTTCTTCTTTTGAAACAAGTCCTAAATAAACAGAATTATAGTCTGTATCTCCAACTACTCATTCTATGATATCGTGAACAAGAGCAATTTTTAAAGTTTTGAGTAAATCAATATTTGGCTTAAGTTTTCTATACATTACAAAAACAATAAGCAAAACTCTAAACGAGTGATCAGAAATGGACTCTTTTATCAAAAAACTGTCCGTTTTTGTCCATCGTTTATTGATGCTCAATTTTTCCAAAAAAAGTATAAAATCAAAAATTTTCTCTCAATCTTGCATAATTATTTATTTTTTTATTAAGGGAATACTGAAAAATTAAGAAAACAATAATTTTGTCATTCTGAATTTAATGTTAATTGTAGAAAAACTCCTCCTAATTCGCTTCGCTCAATTTCCCCCTCAATCGAGGGGGACTAAGGGGGAGTTTTTCAAAAAAAATCCTCATTAAAAAAATTCTCTTTCCAAGTATACTAAAAATAAAGAAAATGAAAAAACTTTTTCCTTGCTTGAATTTTCTGAAAAAAATCCTATACTTTCCTTACTTATTTCATAATTTTTAACTTTATGAAAAAATATTTTTCTTTTTTGTGCATCATTTTTTTTCTCTTTCTTTTTTCTTGCAGTTTCCAAAAACCTGAAACAATCAAAATAAAACTTTTTTACTACAATCAAGCTCTTGATACAAATCAAAGCTGTGCTGAGCAATTTGTAGTCCCTATAGAAAGAACTATCCCTAAAGATACTGCAAATGTTATACAAAAAACTCTCACACTTCTTTTAGAGTGACCAACAGAAGAAGAAAAAACAAAATGACTAACAAGCGAGTTCCCACATAAGGAATTTCAGATAAAAAATATTTCTCTTGATAAAAGTAATGGAATCCTTACTCTTGATTTCCCCGTAATTCCGTGATTTACTTCTTGAGGAAGTTGTCGTGTTGGGCTTATGAATGCTTCTATCCAAAAAACTGCAAAACAATTTGCAGAAGTAAAAGATGTAAAATATACAAGTGAAGAAATTTTTCAACCATAATTTATGATACAATACACTATAAAATATGCTCGTATCAAACATTCTCGGATACGAATGTCAAAAAACGGAGAGTTTCTTTTTAGTATTCCTGTTAAAAAAGCAAATGATGAAAAATTACTCCAAACTTTGATAGCAAAAGCTGAAGAATTTAAGCAAAGAAAAATTAATAAAAAAAGACAAGAAATCAAAGAAGAGGAAGGAAATTATATCATTATATTTGGTGAAAAAATAGAAAAACAAAAAATCAAAGAAGATTTACATAAATATTTAGAAGCATTGCTCTCTAAAGAAAGTAGAGAATTCCTCAAAAAATATAGCAAAAAACTCAATGTTTCCTATCAAAAACTTACTCTCAAATCCTATAAATGAAAATGGTGATCATGCTCACATACAAATAATATTTCTCTCAATCTCAAACTTGTTCACTTACCTATAATTTTTCTTGAATATGTGATTGTACACGAAGTCTGTCATATCAAAGAAAAAAATCACTCCAAAAATTTTTGGAGTCTTGTAGAAAAACTCTTTCCAGAATACAAAAAGATAAGAAAAGATTTAAAAATGATACAGTTATAATTGAGAATTTTTTATTTGACAAATAAATATTTATATTTATTATTATATAAATATATTTTTTAGAAAAATAAGAGATGACTTGCGAATTGAAAGAATTCAATGATGAACCTAAAATACATATATTTATTGATTGAGAAGTAGAATCTTTAGAGAGGGAGCTTTTGCTTAAAAGGATAGGGAAAATACAAAATTGAGAAACTATTGATAAATATGATGTTTTTAGAATCAAATGACTCAATGATGAAGAAATAGTAAAATTAGTAGAAGAAAAGCTAAATATTAATATTGTCGAAAAAAGTTGAATACAGCAATTGAATCAGATTTTTCAAGAAGCTCTTATTTTTTATAATCAGTATCTTTATCGTAGTATACCAAGAAATTTACAAAGTTTTCAATTTAGAAATAAACAAGATGTTATAGATTTTTTAAGAAGAACTGAAAAAGAATGAAATTATAGGCAAATTTATTGTAATATTGCAAAAACTTGTGTTGCAGTAAATGATATTTTGAACGATAAAAAATTAAAAGAACTTGATAAAAAATGAGAACGATTAATAAAAAATACTATTTTAACATGAATGCAAATATCTGATATAAGAGAATATTTTCCAAATAAACCTCTCCCAAAAGAAATAAAATTAAAATATACAAAAGATTTATGAAATTGAAAAAACAAAGTAATAGATACAGCTATTAGATTTAGAGCAAAAAGCGAAGAAAGTGTCGTATCTAAAAGTATTTGAATGCCTTGAGAAAAAATAAAAGACGAAATTGCTATGGAATTTGTTTGTAAAAATGAAGAGGATATTATTTATATTCTTGAATATTTATTTATAAATCTTTACAATAAAAAAATTTGAGAATTTAAACAAGCGAATTTAATTGATAATGATTATTTACAATGATTTTTAAATGAATATTGACATTTTTTAGATAATGATTTCAAAAATGCTTTAGAAAACTTAAAAATTAATACTGAAAGAAAAAATACAAATACAAAATTTAAAGATATAAAATTTAATTGATGAGTAGATATTCCTGAAGACGATCAAGAAAATGCTCTCACTTGAAATCATATGGTAGAAGCAAGATGTATATTAGAAAATAATAAAAATGAACAAGGTTTAGCTAATCATAAAATCAGAGAATGAAGTAAAAGAATTTTTGCAATGATAAGATTACAATGATATGTTAGTGAAATATATATAAAAAGAGTTGTTGATGAAATAAAAAAGAAATATAGTTTAAGACATAATGATGATAAAATATTTGAATTTTATATATCAAAACTTTATAAAATATATACAGCTAATTGAGGAAAAAAAATATATACAACTCCTAATAGATGGAAGGCTCTATCTTGAACAAATATTTATCCAAAAAAAATTATAAATGCAACTGATTATAATGGAAAAAGTATAGAAAAAATTACCCACAAATCACTTCCCTAATTATCTCTCCATATTCCTCCAAACTCAAATCTTCTGCTCTCACATTTTCATCTTTTCCTATATTTTTGAGTATCTCCAAAATTTTTTCTTTGTTGTATCCAGCTTTTGCAAGATTATTGATAAGTTTTTTTCTTGGTTCTGAAAAAGATGATTTTATAAAATCAAGAAATACATCATCTGCTATTTCAGGAAGTCTTTGTTCACAATAAAAAGCAAGAACAAAAGAATCTACTTTTGGTTTTGGTGAAAAGAATTCCTTTGGCACATCTATTACTCCTTCTGCACGAGCTTTTTTTGCTAGCATCAAACTCAAAACACTTGATTTTCATTTTCTATATTCAAGTATTTTTTCTGCTACTTCTTTTTGCATCAAAATAAGCATTTTTTGAGGTTTGTTTTCTAGCTCATATAAAAAATGTCTCAAAATTGGTGAAGTAATATAATAAGGAATATTTGCAATAACAATATAATTATCTTTTGATGGAAAAAATTTTAATACATCTTTATGATGAAGAATAAAATCAATATTGTGTATATCAAAACTCTTATTTTCTACTTTTTCTTGCAAAATTTGTACCATATCCCTATCAAGCTCTACAAGTTCCAAAGACTGAGGTTTTTTTAAAATAAGCTTTTCAGTCAATGCTCCATATCATGGTCCTACTTCCACAATATTTTCTCACACAATATCAAAAAAACTTGCTATCGTTTCAAGAGTATTTTCATCGTGTAAAAAATTTTGTCCCAGTGATTTTTTTGCTTTTATTTTCTGCATAAAGTTTTTACTTATATTAAAAATTATAGCTCATACAAATTGGTCTTCCTATTACCCCCTTTCTCCCTTGGGGGGAAAGGGCTGGGGATGGGGGGATATTTTAAAAATAATATTTTTATTTTTCTATATTATACAGAAATAAAATTAAATTTGAATATATTTATTTTTTTCTACCTTTTTACAATTTTTTTAATCATAAGACAAGTTTATGATATAATAAATAATTTTTGTAAAAATTAAGTTGATTTACTATCCTCTTAAAAATAAAAAATCCTTAGAAAATATTCTAAAAACACTTTAAATTACCTGTCAAGATAAAATTCTGGCTTTTTTCCCTGCTTATATGCTAAAATTATTATGAGAATAATTATCTTTCTTATGAAAACCAAAACAAGAAAATTTATCGCATCCTTACTCCTTTTCTTCTCATTTTGAGATATTTCTCATGTAATAGCTCTTGATTATGTGATAGATTTTTCTGTGCCTACAGATTATACTTCATCAAGTTCAACTCAAGCTTATGTCAATAATTCACTCGCTCAACTGAGTGAACAACTCAATCATAAATGAAAAATAAACAGTACTACAACTTACAGCTGAGCTTATGATGTTGTCGTAGATGGAAATTATGCCTATATGACAAATTACCTCAGAGATAGTGTATCTATTCTCAATATATCAAATCCTGCAAATCCAACTTTTGTCTCTGAAATAGTCAATAATGCAGGAACAATAAGACTTGATGGAGCATCCGGAATAGTAAAAGATGGAAATTATCTCTATGTTGCTTCAAATGTGAGTGATGCTATCCAGATAATTGATGTTACCAATCCTGCAACTCCTACTCCTACTTGACAACTTATCAATTCTACTACTCTCAATGGAGCAAGAGGAATTGCTAAATCTTGAAATTATATTTATTTAACTTGTGATACTTATGATGCTCTCCAAGTTATCAATGTCTCAAATCCTGCAAGTCCTACCATTGCTTGAACCGTCAGAAATACTACTACTCTTAATGGAGCAAGAGATATAAAAATTGTCGGTACTTATGCTTATATAACAGCATATGATTGAGATTATTTTACAGTAATTAATATTTCTAATCCTCTTGCTCCAACTGTTTCATGAAGTGTTACTGATGCAACAAATCTTAATGGAGCTCATCATGTTGAAGTATCTTGAAATTATGCTTATGTTTCAGCTTATCTTAATGCTTCAGTTAGAGTTATTGATATTTCAACACCAACAGCACCTGTAGGTGTCATAAATATTTCGTGATGAAGTTATTCACTTACAAATCCGAGAGACTTATTAATTGATTGAGATAAACTTTTTATCAGTTCCTATTGAAATGATGCCATAAATATAGCGGATATATCCGTTCCTACAACTCCTGTTTTTGTAAACAAAATTATTCATAATGCTGCTAATCCTCTTCTTGATGGAGTAGATTGATTATTTAAAGTTTGAAATTTTATTTATGTCGCTTCTTACCTCAGTTCCGCTCTTGAAATACTTGAAGTATCCTACCCTAAAACTATTCAATTTCAACAACTCAATCATAAATGAAAAATAAACAGTACTACAACTTACAGTTGAGCTTATGATGTCATCGTAGATGGAAATTATGCCTATATGACAAATTACCTCAGAGATAGTGTATCTATTCTCAATATATCAAATCCTGCAAATCCAACTTTTGTCTCTGAAATAGTAAATAATGCAGGAACAATAAGACTTGATGGAGCATCCGGAATAGTAAAAGATGGAAATTATCTCTATGTTGCTTCAAATGTGAGTGATGCTATCCAGATAATTGATGTTACCAATCCTGCAACTCCTACTCCTACTTGACAACTTATCAATTCTACTACTCTCAATGGAGCAAGAGGAATTGCTAAATCTTGAAATTATATTTATTTAACTTGTGATACTTATGATGCTCTCCAAGTTATCAATGTCTCAAATCCTGCAAGTCCTACCATTGCTTGAACCGTCAGAAATACTACTACTCTTAATGGAGCAAGAGATATAAAAATTGTCGGTACTTATGCTTATATAACAGCATATGATTGAGATTATTTTACAGTAATTAATATTTCTAATCCTCTTGCTCCAACTGTTTCATGAAGTGTTACTGATGCAACAAATCTTAATGGAGCTCATCATGTTGAAGTATCTTGAAATTATGCTTATGTTTCAGCTTATCTTAATGCTTCAGTTAGAGTTATTGATATTTCAACACCAACAGCACCTGTAGGTGTCATAAATATTTCGTGATGAAGTTATTCACTTACAAATCCGAGAGACTTATTAATTGATTGAGATAAACTTTTTATCAGTTCCTATTGAAATGATGCCATAAATATAGCGGATATATCCGTTCCTACAACTCCTGTTTTTGTAAACAAAATTATTCATAATGCTGCTAATCCTCTTCTTGATGGAGTAGATTGATTATTTAAAGTTTGAAATTTTATTTATGTCGCTTCTTACCTCAGTTCCGCTCTTGAAATACTTGAAGCATCTTCTCTATACCCAACAGTTCCTTATATAACAACTAATACAAATACGACCTATTTATGAGCACTCTATAATATGATAGAAAAAGTTGGAGTTAATAATGCTTGAAATATGAAATACCAAATATCAAAAAATGGAGGAGTAAATTATTATTATTGGAATGGGAATGCTTGGATTATTTGAAATGCTTGAGATTATAGTCAAACAAATGATATAGCCACTATACAAGCAAATATACTTAGTTTTAATAATGTCATTTCTGGAAACAGTTTTAGACTAAGAGCTTACCTTGAATCAGATGGAACTGAAAAATCAGAACTTGATGATGTAACAATTTCAAGTGATAATACTGCTCCTATTATTTCTTCATCTTCTCCAAGTAGTGATTGAATCCTCCCAAAAGGAGATTTTACTCTTTCTTTTAATTACTCTGATAACGAATCTTGAGTAGATACAAACTCAAGTACTATAAGTCTCCAAAAATGGAATGGAGTTGGTGCTTGGTGATGAGATATTGCTCCAAGTTATATTGATCAACTAGGAATATCTATAACAAGCTCTCAGGCAAATTATCCTATGCATACCTTAGGCTATGGAAAATACAGAGCAAATTTTTCTATAAAAGATATTGTTGGAAATACAAGAAATAGAGAAATTATATTTTATGTAGATGAAATTACTTGGAATATCAGTCGTCCAGATATAGCTATCAATGAAGCAAAAGCTTTCACTCATTCTTTTTCAGATGACGAAATAACACTTACTATACAAACTGTTTGAGCTTGATTTTCTCTTTACCTCAAAAACAACACTCCTCCTACAAATGGAACTTGAAATATGATAGAAGATTGGGATGGAACAAAAGGATTTTGATATGATTTTGCTCCTTATACTTGAAGTGTACAAAAAATAAATAATTCAAATATTGTTCTTGTAAGTCAAAATAAAAATCTTAATACAAATGGAGAAAAAAATACTTATACTTATAAAATCAAACTTTGAGCTTATACAAACTATTCTCATTCAAGTGGAAATTACAATGGAGAGCTTGGTTTTATTTTTTCTTCAGAATATCAATAATCATTCTCATTTTTTTGACACAATAAAAAATATATGTTAAGATAAGTCCACATAATAAAATTTACTTCTTAATTACATTTATTATGAATACAAAAATAAAAAAAATCTCTGCTACTATAGCATTGATTTGAATCCTTGCAACAAGTACAAATGTTTATGCTGATGTACAAATAGGTACAGGAAGTGTAACAGGAAGTGGTGGGCTTAGTACTCCTATAATGTGGGATGAAGCTTTTCCATGAGAAGCAACGGCTACAATTGATGGGATTATTGTTACTGCTCAAGTTCTTCCTATACTTAATATGGTAATTTCTAGTGATTCCATTGCTCTTGGAACACTAAATAACACAACTTATACTACAGGAAGTATAGATTTAGAAGTAGGGACAAATGCTTCAAATGGTGTAGCAATAACTGCAAGCTCAAAAAATGGAGGGCTAACAAGTGCAACTAATGGTTCTACTATTAATAATCTTAGTGCTGATGGTATTGCTGAAAGTTATGTATTTAATTCTGCTCTCAATGCAGCTTCTGACTCAACTGTAGCTGGATATACTCAAACAGCAAATCTTAATACAGAAGTAAATAATACAACAAGTCATACTATTTATTCTACAAATAAACCTGAAGAATCTAATGGGACAAATGATGTAAGATTTAGTGTTGCATCAAGAATTAGTACTCAAACTCCTGCCGGAAATGACTATAAAGATACAATCGTTTTTAGCATAACTTGAAACTTCTAATTTTAAATATATAAATACTTTTAAAAAGATTTGAGAAAGATTCTCAAATCTTTTTTTGATTTTCAAAGCAAAAAAAATATAATACAAACTATATTAAAAATTAAAATTTAGAAAATGAATAGAAAAATTAGCTCTTTTTTTATTGGAATACTGTTTTTAATACCCTTTTATCAACATACTTTTTGAGCAGAAATTGATGTTACTGTTTCTCCTGTACGATATGAATTAACAAGTGATACTTGAAGCTCTGTTACAAAAAGTATAAAAATAATTAATAATTCAGAAGAAGCAGTTAATCTCAATATAAATGCAAAAGATTGTAATACTTTTAACAATAGCTGAACTCCTAAATGTTTTCCTCCTGAACAAAATACAAATATGAGAAGAACACTAGCTCCTTGGATATCTTCTTTTCCTGAAACAATAAATATTCCAGCTCGATGAGAGGAAAATATAACACTTACCATAAATATTCCAAGTGATGCAAATCCTTGATGACACTATGGAGCTTTATTTTTTAGTTATGGAAATAGCTCTACAAATTCTACTATCAATACAATAAAAGAAGTATGAGTTATTTTACTCCTTCATGTAAATGGAGAGGTAGAAGTAGAAGCAGAAATAAAAGATATTTTTATTCAAGTCAATGGAGGATGAGATGGAAAATGAGCAAAAGATAATACTGATATATCTCTCAAAGAAACTATTCTTAATTTTATACATACAAATCTTTTAAAAGATAATAAAGAAGAAAATGATGAAAAAAATGAAGATGATGAAAAAATAACAATAGATTTTTGAGTTACATTTGAAAATACATGAAACACTCATATAAAACCAAAATGAGAAATCATACTTGAAGATGAAGATGGAAATGTAATAAAAAGAGTTGGAGAAGAAACTATAAAAAATGAAGATGGTATAATCATAGGAAAAAAAATAGTAGATTATATCCCTATCAATGATGAAGATGGAAATGTACTCCCCTGATCTGAAAGAGTATTTTCTCAAGATTGGAAAGGTTTTCCCTATAAAAAAATAGATGAAGATGGAGAAATCAGTATAGATTATAAAAGTTTTAGTGATTATTATACCGAAAAAAATCTCAAAG
Organism: Candidatus Altimarinota bacterium; assembly: GCA_013350285.1. GTDB lineage: Bacteria > Patescibacteriota > Gracilibacteria > BD1-5 > UBA6164 > JAAXWG01. The sequence continues at coordinate 235,732 of JAAXWG010000002.1, forward strand.
ATAAAGATATGCTCATGATGCGGGAACAAGTAAAAGAAAGGGAAAAAACTGAAAAAATGAAGGCAAAAATAAATATCAAATATAAATGAAAAGATGATGAAGATATTGATTTTAACTCTGCAAAGGATTTTGATATCACTTATAAAGAACAATATATTGGTATAAATTGGCTTGTAGTATGACCTATATGATTTGTAGTTTTTATTTTCTTTATTATCTTAGTTGCAAAAAGAAGAAAAAAAAAGGAAGAATAAATAGAGATAAAAGACGAGAAAAATAAAGTAATAAAAAAAGTTGTAAAAACAAAAAAGAAAATCAAATAAAAGAAAAAAATTATTTATGCATATTATCCTTTATTTTTGATGGCCATTTTTTCCATATTCTCTCTATATAACCAAGATTTACCATAATCAAATCAAGAACTCTATCATAAGCACTTCTTCTTTCTTGAAAATATTCTTTTTTATCATCCTTTCTTATCTGCATTTTATTTAATTTTAGTACATTGTAAGCTGTTTCTTTTGCAATACTTATTTTTTTATTTGCGAGAGATTCACAGGTAACTGTCTTAAAATACTCTTTTGATTCATCAAAAGAAGTTCTTCAAACACAAGCTAGAAAATCTTGAATAATTTTTCATTTTGGTCAACAAAGCCCTAAATACTTCTCATAATATTCTCCATATACTCAAAATTTTTTTGTTACTCCATTTATCCCTTCCAAAAAATTTTCTTGTTTTTCTTCTCAAAAATAATAATCCTTATTTTGTTCTAACCAATCAAGATATGTTAGCATTTCTTCATCATATTCCTTAAATTTTTCATCAAAAATAATTTGGTAAAGAATTTCTTCAGCACTTGTTGTTTGAGGACAAACATATTCTTCTACACTTTTTGTTGTTCCATTTTTATTTGCTTCTATACATTCATCTCTTTTCCCTATATACTCACAACCCTCAGCAGAAAAAACTTGCAAAGAAGAGAAAAAAAACAAATATATTAAAAGGAAATAAAATTTTTTCATAATTATTTTTTCTTATTAAACAAAGATACAAATGAAGCAAGAGCTTTTCAAAAAAGGCTATAAGAACTTTTTACTGTATTTTTTGATTCTTTATAAACGAGATTTGTAATTTTTTTTCATGATTTTGTTTTTGAAAGTCAAAATATAGAAGCAACTGCCCCACCAATAATAAGTCCTGTTACTATCTTATCTACCTTACTTACAGGGCTTGATTTTTTATCTTTTTTTGCTCATCAAAATAACATATTTTTTTCTTTAAAAATTATCGTATCATTTTATTTACTTTTATATATTGAGAATTAAATCTCAATTTTTCTATGGATATAACCAGAAGATTATTATCCATCTGAGCTTTTATACTATCAAAATTTAAATTTTCAGGCAATATTACATTTCTTACAAAATCTCACCAAAAACACTCTTTATTTCTCATTATAATATGAGAGTCTTTATAAATTTCTGGTTCTTCTCTTGTTCATTTTATTGTAAGAACTGTCTTACTCAAAGATACCTCTATATCTTGAAGCTCAACTCAAGCAATTGGAGCAATTATAAATAATTCTTCTTTTGTTTCCAAAATATCAAGAGCAATTTGTCATGCTTCCTCCTCAATCTCTTGAGGAAGTATTTCTTCATCAAGTTCAAGAAGATCTTCATTTTCAAGAGAATTATCTTCTTCTCCTATTCAAAATATTTTTATCATACAACACTTTTTTAAAGATTAGTTTCTCTTATTATAAAAATTTTTGAAAAAAAACAAATAAAATGTTAGAATGATAAAGTAAACTAATATAAAAGAAATAAATGGAAAATTTCATAGAAAAAATAAAAATCTCGCTCAAAAAAAACATAAAAATAAACTCAAAGGAAAAAATAAGTTTTTTTGAACAACTTTCAAATCTTATCAATTCTTGAATTCCTCTTTCTAATTCCCTCAAAATTATTTTGTATCAGACAAAAAATAAAAATGTTTCTCAAATGCTTACTACTATTATTGAGAATACAAATAAATGAGGAAATTTTGAGACAAGTATGCGACTATTTCCTTGAAGCTTCAATGAATTTGATTTTGCTATCATAGAAATGTGAGAAATAACAGGAAAACTTGGATATTCTCTTGAAACTATCAAGATTAAAGAAGAAAAAAATCAAGAATTAAAAAGTAAAATTATTTCTGCTCTTATTTATCCAAGTATTATTATATTTCTTGCAACAAGTATGATTATTGCTTTTATGCTTTATGTCATACCAAAAATAGAAAAAATGTATAAAGATGCAAGGGTAAATCTCCCTTCTCTTACTCAATATATTATAGATATTTCAAATTTTCTTCAAAAAAACTTGATTCTTTTGATTGGATTATTTCTTATTGTATTTGTAGGAATAAAAATATTTAAAAAATCAAAAAAAACAAAATTGTATTATGATAAATGGATTCTTTATTTTCCTATTTTTTGAAAAATCATAAAGAAAAAAATCCTTACACTTTTTTCTTCTACTCTTGGGACTCTGCTTGAAAATGGGATTATAATAAATAAATCTCTTACTGTCTGTGGAAATGCCTTAGAAAATGAATATTATAAAAAAGAAATAGAAAAAATTATAGAGTGAGTATCCCTTGGAAAAGATTTAAGTACTCTTATGGGAATAGAAATGATAAAAACTAAAAAAGAAAATCCTTTTTTTCCTATTGAGCTTTCAAGTATTGTAAAAATAGGAGAACAAACTGGAAATCTCTCATGACTTCTTGTGAAAATCTGAATAAAATTTGATAAAGAACTTGATATAGTAGTAAAAAATATTCAAACAGCTATAGAACCAGTTGTAATTATCTGAGTTGGTCTTGTAATAGGAACTATAATTCTCGCTATAATGTTGCCTTTTTTTAATATGGTAAATGTGATATAGTGTTTTATAAAAATCTTCTTCTAAAATCAAGTTAAAGCTCAATATCTCCTATAATTTTTTCCATATCTTCTTTTAAATTTGCTTGAAAAAAAGTATCTTTTCCATAAAGTTCAAAACCAAGTTCATAAGCATGAAGAGCCTGTCTTGTGAGTCAATATTTTTTTTCTACCAATTTATTTATTTCTTTATCTCCATACACTTTATCGCCAATGATAGGAAACCCAATAGAAGCAAGATGCACTCGTATCTGATGAGTTCTTCCTGTTTCTATTTTTATTTTTAAGAGACTAAATTCATCATCAATATAAGTAAGTAACTCTCAAGAAGTGTAAGCTAGTTTTGGATTGAGAGGATTTTTTGTTGTCATTTTTATTTTATCCGTTGGATGTCTTCCAATATATGATTCTATACTAAAGTTTTTTTCTTTTATCTTTCATTTAACGATTGTGAGGTAATATTTTTGAATTTTTCTTTTTTTTATGATTTCTTGTAAGTATTTCATCATCATATCATTTTTTGCTATCATAATAATTCAAGAAGTATCTTTATCAAGTCTATGCACAATTCATGGTCTTTCTGTCCCATTTATTGTGGGAAGTTTTTCTTTGCAATGATAAAGCAAAGCATTGACAAGAGTTCAAGTCTTTCCATCTTCTCAAGGAACAGGGTGAACATTGACTCAAGCATCTTTGTTAATAAGTATTATATTTTCATCTTCATAAATTATATCAAGCATTATTTCTTCAGCTATTAAAATAGATTTTTCTATTTCTAGATTCATTTCTATCTCATCTTTTGGATTAATTTTTATATTTTTGGAAATAATTTCATTGTTTATTTTTACTTCTCCCCTATCAATTATTTTTTGAATATAACTTCTTGAGAACTCTCAAAAAAGAGCTGATAAATATATATCAACTCTTTGTCTTTTTTCAATATAAGTACAAAAAAGTATTTTCATATTTTTATAATCAAAGACTCTTTTTTATCTCATCTGCTTTTTGTTTATCCGCATCTTCTTTTGATTTATTTGCCAGTTCTGATTTATAAATATCTCCTAATTGAAGCCATTCTATTTGTTGTTTTTTCAAAAGTTTTTTTATATCATCTGGATGTTCTTTTGATAATTCCTTGAATTTTTCTCTTTCCTCTATAAAGACTTTTGCAAGCTCATCAAACTGAAATTGAGAAAGGTTAGGAACAGCATCTATAACTCTCTTTTTTTCTACTGTAGAAAGAGAAAGAGAATGTTTTAAGAGGTCTAAAAAAGTTTTTTCCTCTACTTGAACATCATTTGAATGTCATTCAATAAGTTGAAGAACAATACTATCTACTTCTTGTTCAGAAATATTTGGTTTTATAGAAGAATCTTCTTGAGTCATAATAAATATTTGATAATTTATAAAATTAAGTTAAATTATATAGAAAAAAAAAGCAAATTCAATTTTTTTTGATTATTTTTATTTTTTTCTTTAATTTATGCTATTTAAAACCAAAGCAATCATCCTCCATCTTGAAAAAAATAGTAAAAATGAATTTGTTTACAGTGTATTTTCTCAAGAATATGGAAAAATTCTTCTTCAAAAAAAATGAGGGAAAAAAGAAAAAATACTTGATATTGCTTATATTATAAATGCTGAAATAAAGACAAAACAATGATTCAATATTCATAAAGTAGGAAATATCAAGATAAAATCAGAATTTCTCTATGAAAATAAATCATTTGAAGAAATAAATGAATACTTAACAATAATAAGTATTATTCTCAAAAATTGTCCTTTTGGACTTAAAATAGAAGAAATATTTTTTATTATGGAAAAAGTGAATGAAGAAAAAAATATAAATTTTCAAAAACTTCTTATTACAAAGCTAAAAATTTATAATATTCTCTGAACTCTAAAAACACATCATTCAAATAAAATTATTGAAAAAATTCTCAAGTTTATAGATAAAAACAAAATTGAGACTCTTTTTAAACTTGAGTCTCTTGATGATAATATTTTGAATGAGATGAAAAAAATAGGATAAAACTTGGAGTTTTAATATCCTACATTTTGTCTGATTTGTTCAAGAAGTTGCTTATCCACATCACTTAGATGTTTTGGCATAATTCCCTCTACTTTTACTATTAAATTTCAGGTATGACCAAGATGAGTTTTTCAAAAATCTTTGACACGAAATTTTGCTCCACTCTTGGTAGAAGGAGGAATTTTGAGTTTTGCTTTTTTTCTCCCCACTCATTCTACTTCTATCTTACATCATAAAATAAGATCAAAGATAGGAACTTCATAAGTTTTTTCTATATCAAGACTTTCTTCTTGTTGTTGTTTTGGCTCTTGTCTATGAGAATAAGAATTTTTTGTCTTTTTTCCTCCTGTATCCCCAGAAAACCCTCAAAAAATATCTTCAAAATCAAAAGAAAATCATTGATTTCTTCCCCCTTTAGTTCCACCACCAAAAGAGGAAAAAATATCTTCAAACCCAGCTCATCCATAAGAAGCTCAGCCTCAAGAAAAAGGATTGGATCAAGAAAAATCAGAACCAAACATATCATATTGTTTCCTTTTTTCTTTATCTGAAAGAACTCCATAAGCCTCCCCTATTTCTTTGAATTTTTGCTCTGATTCTTTATTGCCTTTATTTCTATCAGGATGATATTTCATCGCAAGTCTTCTATATGCTTTTTTTATTTCTTCATCACTTGCTTGCTTATCAACTCACAAAACTTTGTAATAATCTTTTGTTGCCATATTTTTTATTTGACTTTTAAAAAAATATTATTATAAATTATATTAATTACTTTTTAATTACTTTTTTATGAAAAAGATATTTAGCATTATAATTTTTATTGTTATTTTTTCAATACCGAATTTTGCAAATGCTGGAGAATGATATATAGAGCAACTTCTTCAATTTAAAGTAGGACCTGAGGCTTTTACTATGAATCTCGCAAAAATAAAAAATGTAAGCTTCATAGCTCCAGATACTCAAGAAGTTTTTGATAGTTTCAAAGAAACTTCTGAACTTCTCAAAAATGAAATATTAAATAGGTATGAAAATGATGAATTTGAATATTATACTATGCAATGAATTGTTTCAAACTACAATAGTTATGTGTATTATACAAATAAATTATTTTATTATCTTAGCCTAAGGGAACAATATTCTGACCTTGATAGTGAGACTGAATATGGAGTATCAAAAAACTACTCAAAAGCAAGAAATTATTTTAAGAGACTTAAATATTTAGTTTATAAAGATTAGTATGGAAAACTGAGTGGAACATAATACACTTAGCTCTATTTTTGAGTGTTTTATTAAGAATTCTCTTAATTTACAAAAACAAAGAGTTCAAGAAAATACTCATAAAATTCTGGAATGTAGTAATTCTTTTTCTTGAATTTTTCTTGATTTTGTTGCTTTTATAAAAAAGAATAATCCTTCATCTATGGCTCTTATATATGAAGAACTTAAAAAAAATAATTTACTAAAAATAAAAATAAAACAAGAAGAAAAAAAACTTGGGAAAAGAGAAAAAATAAGTTTTGAGAGACTAACAGAAATTATTGATGAACTTTGATTAAATATTTTACTTCCTCAAAGTATTGAATTTCTTTTAGAAAGACCTATAAAAAGTAAAGATAAAATAAAAATAATTGATTTTTACAATAAATATCAAACTCTTTGATTAAATGAAGAAAATATAAAAAACCTACTTGCTACAGAAATATTAAACGATATTGTTAGAATAATAATAGAGTGAGAAATCAATTTAAGTCTAGATTTTAAATTTTTTCTTGATAGTAGATATGAAAATTGAGAAAATATAAAAAATCCCTATATATTCCATCTTTATCTTCTAAGTTTTAAAAGTAAAAAGATGTTTCAGCTTTTTAAAGAAAAATATAGTCATTTAAATAATAGTCAAACTTCTATTGTAATAGATTATATGGAAAAGAAATTTCAAGAAGAAAAGAAATAATAAATTTTTCTTGTGTTATTCTATATACATTCCTCTTTTTTCATCACTCATTATTTGCTTATCTTTGAAAAGAATAACTCTCTTTTTGAGTTTATCAACGATATTTTTATCATGTGTTGCGATGATAATAGTCTTTCCTTCTTTATTGAGATCAATGAGAATATCAAGAATTTCATTTGCAGTCGTTGGGTCAAGATTTCCTGTTGGCTCATCTCCAATAATGACACTTGGATTATGAACTAATGCTCTTGCAATAGAAACTCTTTGTTTTTCTCCTCACGAAAGTTCACAAACAAATTTATCCTTTTTGATGAGGAGTCCTACTTGTTTGAGTGCTTCAGGAACTCTCTTTTTTACATACTGATCTTTATATCAGCAGACTTCCATAGCAAAAGCAACATTTTCATATACTTTTTTTGAATCCATAAGCTTATAATCTTGGAAAATCACTCCTATCTGTCTCCTATATTTTAGAAGTATTTCATCACTCAAATTTTTATACAAAAAAGCTCCATTATCCAAAACAATATCCCCTCTCATCGGTTTTAAATCACCTATAAGCGATCGTATAAGTGAAGTTTTTCCAGAACCAGAATGTCCAATAAAAAAGACAAATTCTCAAGATTTTATCTCTATATCTATATCTTTGAGGACTATTTTATTCCCAAAAGCAAGAGTTAAATTATCTATTTTCATATTTCTTTGTATTAAAAAAAACTTATTCTTTAAGAGGATAAGTTTTTTTAGAAAAAATTCAAGTTATTAAATAGCTTTTACATCTTTATATATTTCTTTTTCTATTTCTTCCATAAATCTCAAAAATAATTTTGGAGTAATAATCTCTTTTTCATACAAATCTTCTATAACTCTTTCCTCTAATTTTAAGAGAGATTTATCTGCAAGTTTTGCTTCCATCATAAGTATAGATGATTTGTTTTGAGCAAATATTTCATTTCTTCTTTCTTGGGCAAGTTTATTAAAATGAGAATAAAGAGTAATAATTTCATCAAAAGCAGAGGTATTAAATCAAAAATTTATTGATCTCAGTTGTTCTAATTCTTTTATTACCTTTCTTGTAATTACTACTTTTGTCCTATTTTTTATATACATATCTGTAAAATCAAGAGAATTATGAGAAATCCTTTTTAATGCTTTTTGAAATATATCATATTCTTGAGGAATTTCAGCAATATCTTTGAGTTGTGGTTCTCATGCTTCTAGTCTTTCTACTTGTCTTGTAATTTTATTGAGAATATGTTTAAAATTTTTTTCATCAATTTCATTATAAAGAAAAAGTTCTTTTAAATATTGTTTTTCTATTCAAAGAGCATGGAGACTTATTGCTCTCCTTATGAGAGTACAAGCTTTATCTTTTTGTCATTCAAGTAAATGTGTAAGAGCCTGTACGGCATTACTGAGATTTAATTCATATTTTGCTTTTAGTTCATTATATTCTTCTTCTACAATATAACCTTTTTGAAAAGAGTTATTTAATTTCTCTATCACTTTAAAATTTGCGAGTATTTTTCCTTCTTCATATTCAAACTCTTCTAACTCATGAAGAGCATCTATTTTCATCTTTTTCATAATATAAGCGATACTTGTTGCTTTTATAAAAAGAGTAAACATAATACTTCCTATAGTGATAACAAGAATAAAGTCTCTAATAGAAAATGAATATTCCCAAGAAACAAGATTTTGAAAGGCAAGGATTTTATCATATCATTCATCACCAACTCATGGAATGAGAAGCACCATCATAAGAGCAAGAGCTCACCTCAAACTTCCCCAAGAAAGAAGGTGTTGCCAAGTCATAGGAATAGAATCTTCTAATTTGAATATATTTATAAATCAAAGAGGAAGGTAGACACTTATTGCTCTTGCAATCATTACAACAACAATTACCACAAAAATAGGAATAAGAAATTCTGAAAAAGAAATATTTACTGTAGAAAGAATCAATCCCATAAGTATAAAAACAAGAGAGTTTGCTACAAAAGCAAAAAATCACCAAAATTTTTCCATATATTCTTCTACTTTTGGACTAATTTTATATCTTCCATAATTTCCAATAATAATCGCTGCAACAGCAGTAGAAATAACTCCAGATATTTGAAGATGAAATCATCCAATACTCACATGTTCTGTGATAAGTTCTGAAAGGACAAAAGTAAGATGAGCAAGAATAAGAGTAAGAGAAATTTCAACGAGTTCATTATTTTTTACTTTTTGTATTATTTTTGAAAAAACAAGTCAAGTAAAAACTCAAAAAAGAATTCCTCAAAAAAGCATAGAAGCAAAAGACAATAATCAACTTCCCACAACTCAAATTCCACTTTTTCATTCCAAAATAATCCCAAGAATAACAAGAAATAATGCAACAGAAGTTCCATCATTTGCTACACTTTCTCCTTCAAATATAAGAGTAAGTCTTCTTGGAGCTCCTATACTTTTAAAAATAGAAAGTACAGCTACGGGATCAGTTGCTGATATAAGTGATCAAAATAAAAGACAAACAAGAAAAGGAATAGAAAATCAAACAAGAGGAAAAATAAAAAACAAAGCTCATGCTATAACAAAAGCAGAAATAAGAAGACCAAAAACGGCAAGTCAAGTTATAGATTTCCAGTTTTTTATAATTTGCCTATAGTTCATATTATAAGCAGCTTCAAATAATAATATTGGAAGAAAAACAAAAAATAATATATCAGGAGTGAGACTAAAATCATCTATAAAAGAGAAAAAATGAATTTTTGAAAGAGGAACAAATAAAAGCCCTATAATTACTAAAAGTACTGTATAGGGAAAATTTACTTTTTTAGAAAATATGTAAGTGAAACTTGATATAAGCAAAAGTATCAAAAGAGAGAGGGTTGAGCTCAAAAAACTTACTTCTTCCATATAATTTTTTTATAAAATAAAAGGTTTTTTATAAACGACTGGAAAATTTATATTTTTTTTATTTTTTTGCAAATCTTTTTATTTTTTTAAATCTAAAAAAGAAGGAAAAATTTTATTTTTCCTTCTTTTTTTCTTTTTCCTTTTTTTCTTCCCTTTCTTCAACTCCTTCAAGCATTTTATTTATTTTTTCTACGACAAGTTTTCTTGGTTTACAATATTTTTCTCTACTTACCTGAAGAATTTTTTCGTATCTCTCTTTAAATTCATCATCATCTTTTTTATGAGGAGCAAAAGTATCAGCTGAGAATATAGGAGAAGGAACTCCATCAATCAACATTTTGAGATAGATAGAATATTTTTTTATATTTACTAAATCTTCTTCCTCTATTCATCAAGCAAAGGCTTCTTTGAGAATACGAGCATCTTGATACCCTACTTGAAAAGAAATAAGGCTTCATACATTTCAAAAAATTGCTCATTTAAGAGATTCTGTCATCTGGTCTACATATTGATTTGCCATAACAAGATTAAGCTTGTATTTTCTCGCTTCAGAAAGGATTACAGAAAAACTATCGGTCGCAAAATTTTGAAATTCATCAACATAGAGATAAAAATCTTTTCTTTCACTTTCTTTTATATCTGCCCTACTCATTGCTTCAAGCTGAAATTTTGTAATTATCATTGCTCAAAGAAGACTCGAAGCATCTTCTCCTATTTTTCCTTTTGAGAGATTAACTATAATAATTTTTCCATTATCCATTGCCCAACGAAGATTAAAAGAATTTTTTGTCTGCCCCAAAATATTTCTCAAAATCGGACTTGAAAGAAGTTGTCCCACTTTATTAAGTACAGGATTTATTGTTTCTATTCTTTGCTGAGGAGAAAGTTTTGCAAATTCTCAAATCCAAAAATTTCTCACAACAGGGTCTGTTATCTTCGCTACAACTCTTCTTCTAAAATCATCAGAAGTCAGCATCAAAGGAATAGAAATAAGAGTAGAATTAGGATATTCAAGTAAAGCAAGAATTGTATTTCTCAGCACATGTTCTAGTCTTGGTCCCCAGCTTGTTCAAAATATTTTTTTGAAAATCCCTACAAGTCAAGAAGCAATAAGTGGTCTCAACTCTGGCTCTATATCTTCAAGCATATTAAAAGCTATTGGCCATTCTTTATCACTTGGATCAAAAATAATTGTATGATTTGTCCTATTTTTTGGTATAAACCCTATAACTCCTTCTGCTAAATCTCCATGAGGATCAACAAGAGCTAAACCTCTTCATTTTTTCATATCATCTATAATCATATTTTCTAGGAGTGTTGATTTTCCCATTCAAGTTTTTCAGATAATATAAATATGTCTTCTTCTATCGTCAGGAGCAATTCAAAAACTCATATCTGTTCCTCTAAAATTTGTTTTTCCAAGAGGAGTAAGAAGGTTTTCAGGATTGATAGAATCTTTTAAATCTGGATCAATAATAGGTAAACTTGTCGGTGGTTCAAAGGCTCTTGAACTTATCCAATTAATAGAAGAAGTTTTTACATAGCTTGTCGGAAGATGCACAAGTCAAGCAAGTTCAGAGCTATTGAGTATGATTTTTTCATCTACTCTTCTTTTTATAACATTTCTTATTTTCTTTTCATCATTTGTGATTCATTTGATACGAAAGGAATTATTTCAAAAGTTTGTATAAACACTCAATGTTGAAAATATTTCTTTTATAGCAAATCTTCCTTCCATTGGTTTTTCTCAAGCATGAACGACATTGATAGAAACTCAAAATCAAGGATGTGATATTTTTGTAAGAAAACTTGGTTTTATCTCTATTTCATCATCTTTTAATTTTTCTCAAGAAGAAAATCCTTTTCAGAAAATAAGCTTTATGAGAAAAGCAATTCAATAAAGAGGAAAAAGTCAAAGTTTCAAGAATTTTATTTTTTTACTGAGAAGCAATTTTTTATAAAAATTAGAATGGTGTGAAGACAAAACCTCCATCGTATGATGTATATTTTTTTTCCATTCATTTTCTGCGAGAGGAAAAAAATTTATTTGAAGAGTATTAAGGCTATATTTTCCTATTTTTGAAAGAGAAGAAGTAATAGAAGCATAGGGATCTATTTGTGTTTTGATACTTGCATCTTGAAGTTCTCAAAAAGTATTGATAGGATAAATATAGTGTTTTTGAAGTTCAAGTTCAGCAAGTTGAATTTTATCTTTTGGAACTGCAGAAAAATAATCTTTTACTTCATGGATTTCTACATTGCTATAATGAGCATAAATTTGATTTGTGAGAAAATCTTTGTATTTTTTATCACAAGTGATAAAAAATCGTATCCTATTGCCTATTTTTGTTATTTCAAATGAAAAAGTATCAGAGAGAGTATCATGTGAAGACTTTTTTATTCCTTTATCATATATTTTATGCAAAACAAGAAGCACTTGCTCAAATACTCAAGCTCATTCAAGATTATTCTTATCAACAAGTATTTCTAAAAAAACTCTTTGTTTCATAATGACAATTTACTTTACCATAATTATATAAAAAAATTAAAATTTCTAAAGAGAATTTATATTTATTTTTCCACTTCCCCACCAAAGATGGAGAGAACAATATATTTTTATTTCAAATTCATCAAGGTATTGTATATCAAACTCTGCTATACAATCATCTTCTGGAGAAAGAAATTTTTCTTCTATTTTTTCATCATTTTCATCAAAAAGAGCAATACAAGCAATAAAATGTCATTCTTCCATAGGATGTTCTTCGTCTTTTCCAACATATACTTTAAGTACATCATTTTCAAGAGAATAATTTATATAATGTTCTTTTTCCAAAGCACTAAGATTTCCTTTGTTATCATAAGGATAGTTGATTTCTTCTTTTATTTCTTGAAAATTTTCTTTTTCTTCATAGCAACTTGGACAAACAAAATCTTCTCATAAATCATCAAACAAAGTTCAAGAAGCTATTCACTCGAGTGCATCTCAAAGTGCTTCATCATAAATATAAGAACAATTTGTACAAAGGTATCGCATAGTTTTATTTTTTTGCAAATATTATTCACACTTTAGGAGTATATCTAGATGGAAATATTTGGGAAGAAGAAAAATATTTTTCTAATTTTTGTATAATTTTTTCTTTCTTTTTATTTTCATCATCAAATATTTCGTGATATTCAATAACAAGAATTTGTACTTTTTTGAGAAATCTTTCATCTATATTTTCGAGGAGTTCAAATTCATATCATTCTATATCTATTTTTAAAATATCAACAAATTTTGAAAAATTTTTTTCTTCAAAAAAATTAGATATATTGATAAATTCTCTCTCTCTTTTTTCTCAACTATTACATAAAAAACTATGATTAAATACACTTGATTGCATTGTTTTTTCGCTATTATAATACATTTCTCAGATATAATCTTTATTGGAAATTCATTTGTTATAAAAGTAAATATGAGATTTAAAATTTTCTAGATTCTTTTGTGCTTCTTTGAAATTTTCTTCAATAGGTTCAAAAAAATAGATTTTTCAAGAAAATCCTTTTGAAAAAGCATATAAAGAAAAAAATCCTTTATGTCCGCCAACATCTACAATTATTTTTGATTCTGAAAAAAAACTATCCAAAAAAGCATATTCTCAGGATTCAAAGATTTCGTAGTAAAGTGCTTTGTCGTATTTTTGCATAGATTTTAAATTCAAATAATTTTTATTATTTCCTTATAAGCTTCAAGCTTGAATTTAATTTTTCCAAGAGAAATATTAAATTTGTGAATTTCGTGTGGATATATCCATACAGGATTTTCAAACTCATTGCTTTGAGAAAAGTTCATTTTTTCTTCATCAAAAAAAATTTTAAATATTTTCAACTCTTGTCCTATAAATTCTGTTTCGTAATAATCAAGACTTTTATCTTTTACCCATTCGCATTTCACTATTTCTTCAAATTCTGCTTCTAAATCTTCATCACTTATTTTAAACCCAAGCTCTTCTTTTACTTCTCTTTTACAAGCTTCTTTTGGTGTTTCTCATTCTTCAATTCCTCATTGGCACATAGTATACACTCCATCTTTTGAATTAAAACCAAGAAGAATTTTATTTTCTTTGTTTACAAAAACTGCACATATCGCTTGTCTATACATATTTTTTAATAAGTAATTATTTTTTATTCAAAATATTTTGAATTTAATTGTCATTGACTGATACATTCTTCACAATTCAATCTCACAATATTTATTCACCCAGCAAGATTGATAGAATTATAACCATTTTCATTTAAAATTCTTGTTACATAAGCACTTCTTGATCCAGTTCTACAAATAAAAATAACCTCTTTACTCCAATCAATTTCATTTATTTTATTTTTTAATTCTCCTATAGGAATAAGTTTTGAATTTTTTATTTTTATTTGTTCAAATTCACTTTTTTCTCTTACATCTATAAGTTCTAAAGTATCAAAATTATTTAAAAATTTTTCTTTGAACTCCATAGCACTTATTTCTCTATACATAATATTTTTTAATATATAAATTTATATATGTATATTAATTTCTTTTCTAAACTTCTCAATCTTTTTTAGATAATTTTACAAAAAAGAAAAGTTAAAAAAAGTAAAAATTTTGATTTTTTAGCTATTTTGTTAATAATAATTATGTTTATTTTATAAAATATACCTATGAAAAAAGCTTTTTATTCTTTACTTGCTCTTGTTTTCATAAACTTATCTGCAAGTGCTACTTATACAGAATCAACATCAAATTGATATAGTTCTCCTATTTCTGACACAAATCTTTCTTTTGAAGCTTCTGTGTCTTGAGAGAGTGTAAAAACAAGCTGGGATACTTTTACAAAAGATGAAGATAATTTTATATATTATAAAATTATTAGGTCTCAAAAGAATAGCTCACCTGTCTACCCAGATGATGGATATATTTATTACACAACAGATATAAATACAAATTCTTATACTGATAAATCTCCTCTTGAAGGAACTACTTATTATAGAGTTTGTGCTATTACAAGTGAAAAAGAAAGATATTGTAGTAATGTTGTAAAAATATATTATTCTGATGACGGTGATGATTCTAGTGATAGTGATTCTCAAGTATGTATTCAAAAAACTCAAGCTGCTATAGAAAAATCTACTTGAAAATGTAAAGTTTTTTCAACTCCTTGTGATATTCCATCTGGATGGAAACAGGTGGAAAAATGTGAAAATACTTCTAATCAAGACTCATCTTCACTTTCAAGTTCAATAAAAGAAAAACTTGATAAACTTTTAGCAAATTTTGTCATAAAACTGGAAAGTAAGTATAGTGAAAACTCTAAAAGAATTTCTGCTTTAGAAAAATTAATAAAAGAATTAGAAAAAATAACAAAGAAAAATATAAAAATGAAGGCTATGGTAAATTATCTTATAGAAAAAATAGAATTAAAAATAGAAAGTTATCAAGATGATTTTGGTAATTTAGAGAGTATATTTCAAAACATAATTGATTAGTAAAGAATATGCTTTTATTCAAGGAAGAAGAACATAAAAAATTTATTGAATATTTTAATATAAAAAAAGAGCCTTGAGATTATGAAAAGGCTCTTTTAAAAAAAGTAAAATTGTATATTCCTTTTCTTGTCCTTTTCCCTTGAATTCTTTTTGTAGGGATAGGAAACTCTCTCTCTATGAATACTTGTCATAAAGATTCTGATATTGATCTTTTTATCATTACAAAACAAAAAAGACTTTGGCTTGTGAGATTTTTTGTTACTCTTTATTTCTTCTTATTATGACAAAGAAAAACTGAAAAAAAACATGCCTGAAAATTTTGTCTTTCTTTTTTTATCGCGGAAGAATCTATGAATTTTAAAAAAATTTCCCTAGAAAAAGATATATATCTTTTTTTTCGGATTCTCTATATGAAGCCTCTTATTGATATAAATGATAGCTATAAAAAATTTATCTTGGAAAATAAAAAATGGTGTAATTTTGATGCTTTTGAAGAAATAATAGAAAATAATAAAAATTATATTCTTGTAAAAAAAGATAAAAAAGGTAAAGATTGAATTTTTTGAAATTTAATTGAAAAAATTATAAAAAGAATATGGCTTCCAAAAACCTTGAGAAGCTCTCAAAGACTCTGAAATCCTTTTTGACTTATTATAGATGAAAATATGCTTAAATTTCATAATGACGATAAAAGAAAAATAATAAAAGATGATTTACTCGCCTAAAATTTCATAACTTACTTCTATATCACCTATTCTTCAATCTATTATTTCTATTATCTTAAACTTGAGTAATCAAGTTTTTTTTTCTTCCTGTTTGTAGACATCAAAATTAATTATTTCTCCCTTATTTGGAAATCATTCCAATTTATCAGTAATCACATAACTTACTGTCTCTGTAGAAAAGTCTTTTTCATCAAGATTGATGTGTTTTAATTCTAAGTCAAATTCCTCAAGTACATCATCTATGATAGCAGAAGAATCTATTGTATAAAGATTTTCTTTTATTTTTTTTATTTCATCGTGTTCCTTATCTGTTTCATCTCGTATTTCTCAAAAAACTTCTTCAATAATATCTTCTAAAGTAATAAGCCCTGCAACTCAACCATATTCATCAAGTACAATTGCTATATGCCTATGAGATTTTTGGAAAATTTCAAGAAGTTTATCTATTGGTTGATTAAGAGGAACTTTGAGAGCATTTGAAATCACTACTGAATTAATTTTTTGATCTTCTTTTCCTTCCTTTATTGCCTTGAGTAAATCTCTTATTGTTAAAATACTATGAATTTTATCAGGATTATTTTTGTATACAGGAATACGACTTCTTGTATGACTTAAATAATATTCATATGCTTCTTTTACGGTAATTTCATCATTAATTCACTCTATATCCACTCTTGGAGTCATAATATCTTCTACACACATATCTCAAAGTCATAAAATATTTTTTATCCTTTCATGTTCATCATCATCAAGAGTTCAAGAATCCTTTCCCATATCTATAAAAACCTCTAATTCTTCATCAGTAATACTACTTTTTTTATGTGTTCAAGTGAAAAGTTTTATAATAAATTCTATAACTATTATTATTGGATACAAAATAAATATTAAAAATTTATAGATATGTGCTGCAAAAAAAGCTATTTTTTCTGCATTTTTTGTCGCATAACTTTTTGGAATAATTTCTCCAAACATCAATATTAAAAAAGTAATAATTCAAGTAGATAATCAAATAGCGACTGCTTCTTCTATTCAAGAATTTCTTGCAATAGTAATGGATATCTGTGTAGCAAGTGCTGCTGCATAGGTGTTTACGAGATTGTTTCCAATAAGAATAGTAATAAGGAGTTTATCACTATGTATTTTTACATACTTAAGAGCTTTAGCACCCCATCTCTTATTTTTTACAAAAGTATCTACTTTATGAATAGGGAGAGTCATAAGAGCTATTTCACTTCAAGAAAAAAAGGCTGATAAAGAAAAAAGAATAATAAACAAAATCACGACGGAAGTTTCCATAAAAATTATAAATATAAAAAATTAATATTATTTTGCACTTATTGTTTCAAATTGCTTATAAAGATATCTTTTTTCAGAATCTATCAAGATATCTCATCAGAAGTATCGTATAAGTTGAGAATCACTATCATCAATTGGAT
Source organism: Candidatus Altimarinota bacterium (assembly GCA_013350285.1). Taxonomy (GTDB): domain Bacteria; phylum Patescibacteriota; class Gracilibacteria; order BD1-5; family UBA6164; genus JAAXWG01. The sequence continues at coordinate 253,206 of JAAXWG010000002.1, forward strand.
TGATATATACCCCTGTTCCATTATCAGTATATCACTTTAATGTAAAAAATAAAGTTCAAGTTGAAGAATTAGAAAGAAATACTGCATAATCATTATTTGTAAAATCAAAAATATATTCATTTCCTGTTTGTATAATTCATCCTGTTGATACACTTCCATCATTTTGAATATATCCGATTCTTGCTGTTTGATCCAATTCTTGTATCATTTGCACCGAACTTAATTCTCAAAAATCTTCAAAACTATCCCTATCAAATCGTACTACTCGTATAGAAAAAGGACTATTTATATCAAGATAGAGAACTCCTGTTCCCACTTCTCATATCTTCATATTCAAATTATCATTATTATGAGAATTATTTTGTATTATATTCATCATCTTTTTATTATTCCAAAAAATATTTGTATATCATATTCATGGGGAAATATATGAATAAATCATTTTTCTTGCCAATACATCATCATCTTCATAATTATCTGGATAATATACTCAAGAACCTCAAGTAACTTTATAATCATCATTATTAAAATTATCATCAATAGAATCTATACCTCATAATCAAGTTGGAGTAAAAGAAATAAAAGTATTATCTGTATCAGAAAAATTAGTTTGCCCAACTCCAGCAATAAGAGAGACTCTTTCTCAAAGATATATTGCTCAAGTAAATCATGTAAAATCTTCATTAAAATAAATAAGTACATCATCTGTATTATAAGTACCACTACAATATGAAGTTCATCCTCCATAACGAAGAGATGAAGAGATAATTCCACTACTTGTTGCTCCACTCATACTAATAGATGTTGGACAAGAAATATCATCTATTTCCCCACTTCCATTTTCATTAAGAGAAAGGTTATATTTAAATGCAAGATTTCATTTGTATATGATATTTGATGTAAGTTTTCTTACAATTCCTTGATATTCTATATTATTAAAAACCTCTGCTCCTATATTAAGGATAACAACAGCCATAACAAGGGATATACTTACCAAAAATAATGTATAAATCAAAACTGATCAAAAAACATTTTTTATCTTCTTCATAAACTTATTTAAAAATTGAGATTTATTTTATAAATTCATTCTTGAGAAAGTCCTTCCCATTCAGTTCAAAGGAGATCAGGACTAAAATCTGTATTCAAATATATATCTATATCAAGAATTGCCCCTGTATTATATAGTTCTGCTTGAAAACTTTTTACAAGTAAGTCCTCAAATACCTTATCTTGAAAAAATTCATACTCATAAATTTTGTTTGCATCTCATGATATTTCTATGAGATTAGCATCTGTTAACTCTCTGTATCAAAGAATTTTTTCTGTATAAAAAGGATAAGTTGAATTTTTTGCAAGTTTCATACTTGCCTTATCTACAACTCAAAGCATTATACCATGAGTTCCTTGTATATTTCTAAAAATAACAACATCATTTCATATATTTGATGAAACATTTACAAATATATTCATTCTTGGAAAACTACTTTTATAATTATCTACTTCTGCAGAAAATTCATAAAAAGAATTAAAAATTTGTGTTTTTTTATTTGTATATGAAAGATTTCCTATAATATCAGCAACAAATTTAAATATAAAAATAAGCACTATTGCACTTATACTTACTGCAATAATAAGCTCTGTCAAAGTAAACCCTTTTTTAGTAAAAAATTTCACTTACTTTTAATATTATATATAATAAAAGCATTATATGTAATTTATAAAAAATGCAAAATGAGAAAAACTAAAAAATGAGAATCCCTTGTTTGAATTGTTATAGGTATTGCAATTCTTTCTTTCACTATTCTCTGAATCATTAATGTTATAAGTTATAGTATGACTCTTATTGATGCTTTTGAAAAAAATACAAGAATATCTTTATTAAAAAATAATCTTTTTCATATAGTAAATCAATTGGACACGAGTAATATTGCTGAAAATGAAATATTTTATATCTATAAAAATTCAAGTGGATCAGAATTTCAAATTTTTACTTGAACACTCAATACTGAATATAAATATATTGATGAAAATGGAAATAAAGTAGATGATATTGTAAATTTTAATTGAGCTATATATTCTCGTGCACTTTGGCTTACAAGGGAATATGGAAGTGATATAGGGATAAAAAATCAAATAGTAAGAGCAAGTATAAAAAGACTTATAAGAAAATAATTTAAATCTTAATTTCTAGGAAAAATATTTTTTTAATTCCTCAAATTTCACTCTCTCTTGGTCTCATGTAAATAAATTTTTGATGCTAATTTCATTATTTTGTATCTCATCTTCACCAATTATAAGAGCATAATGAATATTTTTTGCATTTGCATATTCTAGTTGTTTTTGCATTTTTATATTACTATCAAGAAATATCTCTGTAGAGAAACCTTCTTTTCTCAAAATATCTGCAATTTCTAGATATTTTCTGATGTAATTATCTCACATATTAAGAACAAGAGTATCTAGGAAAGATTTTTTTTCATTATCAAATTTTTTGAGACTATCAAGGACTTGAAAAAGCCTTGTAAGCCCTATACTTCCTCCTACTCATGGATATGTATTTTTACTAAAATTCCCAACAAGATTTTCATATCTTCCTCCTGATGCGATACTTCCATATTGTTGAGCTTCTCTCAAAAATGTCTCAAAAATAGTTCCAGTATAATAATTAAGTCCTCTTGAAATAGTATTATCAAAACAAATATCATTCTCACTTACTCAAGCATTTAATAAAATATCATAAACAAAATTAAGCTCTTTTTTCCCTTCTTCTAATACTTCATTTTTATATTTTGATAAAAACTTCATAATTTCACCCTTACTCATTTCTGAAACTTGGATATATTTGATGATTTCTTCTACAATACTTAGCTCTTTTATTATTTCAGATAAAAAAGGTTTTATATCTTTCCCTGCAATTTTTAATTTGTCTTTTTTATCTATGATAGCTATAATATCTTTTTGTTTTTCTCACTCAACTCCAATACTTTCAAGAAATCAAATAAGAATTTTTTTATTATTGATATGTATTTTAAATCCTCAAAAATTGAGATTTTTCAAAGTTTGATAAATTGCTTGTATAACTTCTACATCAGCAAAAAGTGGAAGTTTTTCTCTCCCTATGATATCTATATCTGCCTGATAAAATTCTCTTGCTCTTCATGTTTGAGCCCTTTCTCCCCTCCATGATCTATCTATATGTTGTCTTTTAAAAGGAAATTTTATATCTCCTTCATACTGAGCAATATATCTTGCAAGAGGGACAGTAAGATCAAAACGGAGTGCTAAATCTGCATCATTTTTTTCTCCATTCAATCTATGTATCCCATAAATTTCATTATCATCTCATCCTTTTGCTTTGAGTGTTTCTATTCTCTCAACAGCAGGAGTTTCAAATGGTATAAAACCAAAAAGAGCATAAGTATCTTTGATAATTTTTTTCATTGTATCAAAGATGAGATACTTTTCAGCAGGATAATCACTGAATCAAGAAATTGGATTAATTTTCATAAAAAATAGCTAAGAATAAAGTTCTTAGCTATTATAAAAAAACTTATAATTTTTCAAAAACTTATTGCATTAAAACCATACATTCATTTTTAAAAGTTTGTTCTTTTAATGTATTACAAAGTTCTTTATCTTTTTTGTTTTGCATAACTTTTTTGTTTATTATGACCATTTTACACATATCTTGATTTCAAAAATCTTCTTCGTTTCAATTCTTTTCAGAATTAATTTGATTACATAAATCTATATTTTCTTCTTTATTTGCCTTTTCTGATATTACAATATTTTCACATTTTTTTACTTTCTCACTTCTCATATTTTTACACAGTTGTGTATCAAGATTTTTTACAGCCTGAATTTGATATATCATATCTTTACAATCAGAAACAAGTTCTTGATTTTTAAATTCTTCACAATTGGAAATATCCTTCATCGTATCTACTATTTGAGAAAAACTTTGCTTTTGACATGTATCAACTGCTTGTGTCATACAAAAATTATAATCCTTATTTTGTTCTATAATACTTGGATTTTGTTCTATGAGTTTAGTATAAGAAATTTCTTTTTTCAAAACTTGGTTTCCCCCCTGCTCATTTTTAACATTTTTTCCAGTATTTCAAAAACTACAAGAAAAAAGAAAAAGAAGTGAAAATATAAGAAAAAATATTTTTTTCATATTAATAATTTTTTAATAACTAAATTTTTTTAGGAACAGTATTTTTACAATTTTTATCAAGTTCTTTTCCACATATAAACAACTATGTATGGTTGAAGATTATTGTGTGACAAATTTCATCAAGCAGATGAAATCATATCATAATCATTGGTTTCTGTATATTCTGGAACATCTCATCAAAAACTTGTTGCTAATCAAAATCAAGCTCCTCCTCATGAACGAGTAGCATCATCATTTGCTCTTGTTAGTCAGTGAGTATGACTTGGCATTTCATTTACTGTCAAAGTATGAGTTTTTGCTCCCCCTGTTTCTTCTATTGTATCAAATTCTGTTTGAGTAGCATCTCTTCCTACAAGAACTCTTCAGGCTCAGAAAGAAACCCAAGTTCCTCAAAGAAAAGTACCAGGATTAGCAGAACTTGTAGAAATATAAACAGCTCCTATAGGATATATAGCATCAATAACTGCAGAAATTGCAGAAGATCAAGCAGAAGCAATTTGAGTATCTACATATGATTTTGTAGCTACATGATTACTTACTGTAGGATCATCTGCTATAATATTACCATTTACATCAAGTCTAACAGATGGGGAATCTGTCCCAATCCCTACATTTCCATTTGTCATATTTACTGAAAAGGGTCTTAAACTATTAAATCCTCAATACTGATTTCAAGAATTTGTAAATAAAAGATGATAATAATTTCCATCATTCCTCCAAATTGTTCAATAATTTCAATAAATACTCCTAAAAGAATTTGCTGATGTAGAAATAAATTCTCCATTTGAACGGATATTTCATCCATTTACATCAAGTTTTTGAGATGGACTTGATGTACCAATTCATACACTTCCTTCATCATAATAAATATCAGATCCTACTTGTTGCCAAACAGTATTTACAACATCTATAAATTCTGATTTTATTTTTCCTGAAGAATTAAAAATAAGTGATAAGATTGTTCCTATAATTCATTTTTGTTCTGAAACAGATGGCAATCATGAGTCTATTGTTTGAAGTTGGTTTACCCTTACTTTTACTTCATCAAGATCTGATGCATAGGTATTTAAACTTAAAAAAGAAAAAATACTTATAATTAAAATTAATATTTTCATATAGTAAAAAACTTAAAAAGTAAATTATTTATTTAATAATGTAAAATATAGAATCTTTTGTATCATCAAAATTAAATATATCTCATCAAAGAGAATTATATAAAGCTTCTGAATTACTTCAAGTATATATATATTCTATTCCTACTTTTGTAGTATCATTGACAAATATACCCGTTCAAGAAATATTTATAAAAGATTTTATTGGAAGTATTTCAAAACCTACTCCATCAAATGCTTGAAATCAATTATGTTTTGTATAGGCATATCAATGAAGACTTTTATCAAAATTACAATAATAAACAAATATATCATTATTATAATCAAAATCCATAAATCCATAATAATCACTCTTTGCAAAACCTCAAAGTTTATACCCATATCAAGAATTACATTTTGTTGTAGGACCGATTATTCTCACATTATCTTGCATATTAGTAGACCAATCGAGTCTAAAAAATCAAAGGACTGAATCATAATAATATTCCGAAAAATAATTTCCTACAACACTTGAATCAGCTCATTTATTTACATATCTTGTATCTTCTCCATGAGAAAATCTTATAATAGAATTATTTGATCAAGGATTTGTAGCAAGACCATAAGGTATATCATAAAATATATCACTTGCAAATACTGCTAAAACTCACAAGAAAAAAAACAAAGGAATAATAAAATATATATTATTTATTTCTTTTTTTCTTTTTTTAAAGAATTTTAAAAAAAAATTTTTATCTTTTTTCATTTATAAATTATAAATAGATTTTAAATATAAATAGATAGTATCATTTATTTATATTATGGTCAAATTTTTAAGATGATTTTTATTATTTTTAACAAAATGGTACTTTTTTGCAAAATACTTTCATATATGATATTCTTTTTAGGTATATTTTTACTTTTTATTTATGAAAAACAAAAATCAAAAATGAGCTTTTACTTTTGTTGAGCTTATAATTACCTCTACCATAATAATACTACTTTGAACTCTTTGATTCTATAGTTATTCAAAGTATTCAAGTAGTTCAAGAGATTCTGAAAGAATATCAGATATGAAAAATATAGATTCTAGTCTTAGGCTTTATAAACAAAAAAGAGGTTATTTTCCTATTCCTTGAGATACATTTATAATAAAAAATGGTACTATTGAGATTGCCTATCAAGGAAAACTTAATGAAAAAGTAGCCCTTTCAAGTCTTGATAAAATCCCTCTTGATCCTCTGCTAAAAATTCCCTATATTTACTCTATAACAAAAAATAAACAAGATTTTCAAATAGCAACCACTCTTGAAAATGATGGAAATCCAGTTGCTTTTGTTATGGGTTCTTATGAAACAGTTTCAAAAAATATTCTTCCAAGTATTGTTATTGCCTATAATGGAAGTGGGAGTATAGATATAACAAATAATAATTATAAAAATAAATTTATCATTGATGATTTAGGAAATAATCTTCCCTATTCTATTGATACCTGAATTCCTTTTCATAATGTAAATACCTCTTTTAGTTGAATCCTAGAAAATCCAAATAAAACTATTATCCAAAATACAAGTTTTAAGAGCTGTGATGAAATTTATGAATCAAAAAAAGCAATAGGTGATGGTGAATATCAGATCCTTGATGAGAATTGAAAAATAATAAATGTTCAATGTAATTTTTTACCTGTTTGAACAACAAAAGTAGCTCTTTGTTGATGAGTAATTCCTTTTGGTGCTGATTGGAATACTTCTCCAAATTATACTAAAACTTGGGATGGAGCAAACTGGCTTCCTACAAAAAATGCAAACTATGATATAAATCCAAGTACGGAAGATTGTAGATTTAAGTGTCAAAATAATTATACTTGGGATGGATCTAGTTGTATAATCTCTGAAACTCTTGTTTCTTGACATTGTACTAGTCTTCCTACTAATGCTCTTTATTACAATAATTCTTCTAATTATTCTCTTGTTGATGCTCCTAGCTGAACCTCTCTTGATGCTCTATCTGCTTGATATTCTTCTTCTCCTGATGATAATACTTGTCAATTTAAATGTAATTCTTGATATTCTTGGAATGGGTCTAGTTGTATAATTTCTGAAACTCTTGTTTCTTGACCTTGTACTAGTCTTCCTACTAATGCTCTTTATTACAATAATTCTTCTAATTATTCTCTTGTTGATGCTCCTACTTGAACCTCCCTTGATGCTCTATCTGCTTGATATTGACCATCTCCATCAAATAATACTTGTGAATTTAAATGTAATTCTTGATATTCTTGGAATGGGTCTAGTTGTATAATTTCTGAAACTCTTGTTTCTTGACCTTGTACTAGTCTTCCTACTAATGCTCTTTATTACAATAATTCTTCTAATTATTCTCTTGTTGATGCTCCTACTTGAACCTCCCTTGATGCTCTATCTGCTTGATATTGACCATCTCCATCGAATAATACTTGTGAATTTAAATGTAATTCTTGATATTCTTGGAATGGATCTAGTTGTATAGAATGAGAGTCTTTATTTGTATCAGCTTGGAAGACAAACAACATGAGTGACTGATCTTCTTCATCAAATCAAGTTAATCTTCCTCTTATACCAAGTGGTAATTATAATTTTACTGTTGATTGGTGAGATGGCACAAGTGATACTATTAACTCTTGGAATCAAGAAGAAAAAAATCATACTTATAGTAGTGAATGAACTTATACCATAGAGATTTCTTGAACTATAGAATGATTTGCTTTTTTTAATTGATGAGATAAGGATAAAATTATTAATATTAGTTCTTGGGGACCACTTAATCTTTGAAATAGTTGATATTACTTCAATTGAGCTTCTCATTTAACTATTACAGCAACAGATATACTTAATCTTTCATGAACAACCATTTTTGATGGGGCTTTTAGTGAAACAACTTCTCTTACAAACATACCAAATATAAATTCATGGAATTTAAGTAATGTTACAAGTATGAGCGAGATGTTTTATAAAAGTTCTTTTGATTGATATATTGGAGATTGGAATACAAGTAATGTAAATAATATGTGTGGTATGTTTATATGAGCAAATAATTTTAATCAAGATATTTGAAGTTGGAATACAAGTAATGTAACTTGTATGTGGGGAATGTTTCGGTGAGCAAGTAATTTTAACCAAAATATTTGAAATTGGGATACGAGTAATGTTGAAGATATGTGATACATGTTCTTTTGAGCAAGTAGTTTTAATCAAAATTTAAGTTCTTGGAATACTGCTCAGGTTACTAATATGACTGCTATGTTTTGGGAAAGTAACTTCAATGCTCCTATTGGAAATTGGGACACAAGTAATGTTACCAGTATGGAATATATGTTTGATGCTACTCCTTTTAATCAGGATATCTCTAACTGGAACACTGCTCAAGTTACCAATATGGCTAGTATGTTTGGTAGTACTCCTTTTAATCAGGATATCTCTAGTTGGAATACTGCTCAGGTTACTGATATGTCTTGAATGTTTTATGCCTCTCCTTTTAATCAGGATATCTCTAACTGGAACACAAGTAATGTTGTTGCTATGCATGAAATGTTTAGATATAATAATGATTTTAATCAAGATATTTCTAATTGGGATGTAAGTAATGTTAAATACATGTGGGGAATGTTCTTTGATGACACTAACTTTAATCAAGATATTTCTAACTGGAACACAACTAGTGCTGAAAATATGGGATATATGTTTTACTATGCTGATAGTTTTAATCAAGATTTAAGTTCTTGGAATACTGCTCAGGTTACTAACATGGAGTATATGTTTACTGAATCTGAATTCAATGCTCCTATTGGAAATTGGGACACAAGTAATGTTACCAGTATGGAATATATGTTTGATGCTACTCCTTTTAATCAGGATATCTCTAACTGGAACACTGCTCAAGTTACCAATATGGCTAGTA
>JAAXWG010000002.1:262512-300609 GCA_013350285.1 Candidatus Altimarinota bacterium
TTCAATGCTCCTATTGGAAATTGGGACACAAGTAATGTTACCAGTATGGAATATATGTTTGATGCTACTCCTTTTAATCAGGATATCTCTAACTGGAACACTGCTCAAGTTACCAATATGGCTAGTATGTTTGGTAGTACTCCTTTTAATCAGGATATCTCTAGTTGGAATACTGCTCAGGTTACTGATATGTCTTGAATGTTTTATGCCTCTCCTTTTAATCAGGATATCTCTAACTGGAACACAAGTAATGTTGTTGCTATGCATGAAATGTTTAGATATAATAATGATTTTAATCAAGATATTTCTAATTGGGATGTAAGTAATGTTAAATACATGTGGGGAATGTTCTTTGATGACACTAACTTTAATCAAGATATTTCTAACTGGAACACAACTAGTGCTGAAAATATGGGATATATGTTTTACTATGCTGATAGTTTTAATCAAGATTTAAGTTCTTGGAATGTTTGTAATGTTACTGACTATGAAAACTTTACAGAAGGTGCTTATTCTTGGATTCTTCCAAAACCAATATTTGGGACTTGTTGATAAGGTAGAACCTTATATATTTATGTTTGAAAATAGTAGTAAATATACTTTTAATTGGATAATAATATTTGTGATATTAATGATATTGGAAAATTAATCTTGATGAACTCACTTTAAAAACTAATGAAATTATTCCATGAATTTCTCAACTTACATCAAGTGTAGTTTTTGTTGATGGAGTATATACTACAAGTTGAACTATATCTTATAATTATCACTTTCAAGCTAATATTGTTATTTCTTGGGGTACAAATTGTACTTATCAATGAAGAAAAATTACTTGAGTAACAACTCCTATTACAAATTATAGTTATAAATCAAATATTCTAAATCAGATAAATCCAATAAGATATAATTATTATAATTCTCTTGCTGAAAATTATGGAATAAATTGAACTAATTATGATGATTCTAAACATATTTCAGACTTTTAATAATTAAGTATAATTATTAAAAGTCAATATATATTTCTTTGTCTAAATTTTTTAGATATGATATTATTTACTTACATCTATAACTTTATTTATTATTTATGAAAAACAAAAATAAAAAATTAGCTTTCACATTTGTGGAACTTATTATTACTTCTGTCATAATTATAATTATTTCTACTATTGGATTTTATAGTTATTCAAAACATATAGGTAACTCTAAAGATTCTGAAAGAGTATCAAATATGGTAAATCTTTCATCTTGATTAAAAGATTACAAACAAAATAAATGAATTTATCCCCTTCCTTCAGATTATTTCACACTCACAAACTCTTGAACAGAGTTAGTAAAACAAGGAAAAATAGATAAATCATTTTCTTTGGCAAGTTTAAATAAAATTCCATTTGATCCAAGTACTGATAATCCTTACTTATATTGAATAACTCTAAATAAGGAAGAATATCAAATTGCATCAACCCTTGAAAATAATTGAACTCCTATTGCTTTAGTAGAATGAGATTATAAAAGTGTATCAAAAAATATTCTGCCAAGTTTACTTATTGCTTACAATGGAACCGGAAATATAGATATAAGTAAAGAACCTTTCAAAAATAAATTTATCCTCAATTGATTTCCTTATAATCTTCCCTACAATCTTGAAAATGGAACTCCTTTTAGTGCATCCTGAGTTGTTTTGTCTTCAATTTTAATAGAACAAGATGAGAAAATATGGCAAAATATAGATTATAAAAGTTGTGAAGAAATATGTAATGCAGGAAAAAGCTTAGGTGATGGTGAATACCAAATCCTTACTAATACTTGAGGACTCATAAATATAATTTGTGATTTTGATGAAGGATGAAGTTGTGAAAATGAAAGTACACTATCAGCAAATTTTTGTGTAAATCCTAAGCCTACAAATGCTAATATTAATGTAGGAATACCAACTATGTCTAATCAATCTTGGCAAAATACAAATCCAAATAATCCTTGCTATTTTACTTGTAAAGCACATTATACTTGGAATGGAATAAATTGTATAGCAGATACCCAAATATTTACTTGTTGAGCAAAACCAGAAAATACCTCTTGGAATAGTATAAATTCTTATACTCAAACTTGGGATGGATCTAACTGGATGCCTTCTGATAGTGAAAGCATTTATAGTACTACTACTACAACTAGTTGTCATTATGTTTGTTCAAGTTGATACTCTTGGGATGGAAGTAATTGTATAGTTTCTGGAACACTTATTTCTTGACCTTGTACTAATCTTCCTAGTAATACTCTTTATTACAATAATTCTTCTAATTATTCTCTTGTTGATGCTCCTACTTGAACCTCTCTTGATGCTCTATCTGCTTGATATTCTTCATCTCCTGATGATAATACTTGTCAATTTAAATGTAATTCTTGATATTCTTGGAATGGAAGCAATTGTGAATTAGATACCCCTGATGAAATAAAAGAAATTTTTGCAGATGAAAGTGAATATAGTAATAATTGGAATAATAATACTTGTAGTCCTGATACAATGAATGTTATAAATATTCTTCCTTGAACTAATACAATTCCTAATACACTTAATGAAAATACAATATATAAACTCATAAATTGAAATTATATAACTACAAATCCAATTGAAATTTGATGAGATTGTGTATGACTTATAGGTGAAGAAAATACTATAATTTATAGTAATTCTCAATTAGAAAATGGTGTAATAACTGCCTATTGAAGAGAAAATTCTATTATATCTAATATTAGTGTAGATAATGAATCAAACTGAGCTTGATGAAATCATGATAAAAATCGTCTTTGAACTTATTTTGAAGGATTAAGAAATAGTACTTTTAAAAACATTAAAATATACAATTCTTATTACAAATGAATTCGGTTACACGATGTAGATATTTCAACATTTGAAAATTTACAAATTTATAACAGTGGTGATTATTGAATTTTCTTTAGAGATTCAGACAAGAATACATTCAATAATATTCAAACTTATAATAATCAGGGATTATGAATATGAAATGATGGAGGAGAATTTAATACTTTCAATAACATTCAAAGCTATAATAATAATTATTGACTTATCCTTCATGGATTACAAAATAGTATAATAAGTAATGTACATGCCTATAATAATTATTATACTGGAATAGATTTTGCTTGGTCAAACAATAATAGTATAAATAATACTTATATTTATAACAATTATGTTGGAGTGAATATATCTGAATCTTACAATAATAAATATTATGGTGATATAAAAATGTTTTGAAATGATTATATTGCAGTATGAACAGATGGAAATGATAGCTTTTTAAGTTCTTGAAATTCTTCTGAAAACATCCCAAGTAATGCTCAACTTTGATCAAGTCTTGATTTTTGAAATGGTGCTATTATAACACTATGACTATCTGTCACATGTAATTATCATAGTAATCCAAATATAGTTATCTCATGGGGAATAAACTGTTTAGATAGAGGAAGAAAAACAAGTGGATTAACAACTCCTGTTACAAACTATCTTTATGGAAATGATATACTAAAACAAAATCAACCAATTAAATATAACATTTCAAATTCTTTATTTGAAAAATATTGAAGCAATTGAAATGAATATGATACCAATAAATATATAGGTGAATTTTAATATAAAAGGAGTTGCTTTAAAAAGCAACTCCTTTTATATTAAATATTTTATTTACCTTTTTATTTTTAATAAAAAAATTTCAAAGTCTTACCCTTGCTATTTTTCATATTTCTTTATACTTTTATAAGTTAACTATAATATTATTTTTCTATGAAGAAACAAAAAACTGCATTTACTTTTGTAGAGCTTATCATAACATCTGTAATAATTATAATGCTTTCTACCCTTGGTTTTTTTAGTTATTCAAAACATATAAGTACATCAAGAGATGCTGAAAGAATGGCTCATCTATGAAACATAAATTCTTCTCTCAATCTCTATAAACAAAAAAAATGAGCTTACCCTCTTCCTTGAGATAATTTTAGTTTTACTAATTTATGATTAGAAATAGTAAAACAAGGGAAAATGAATGAAAAAATGAGCCTTTCTACTCTTGATTCTCTTCCTCTTGACCCATACCTTCATATCCCCTATATTTATTCTATTACTCAAAATAGGCAAGAATTCCAAATATGAACAAGTCTTGAAAATAATTGAAACTCAATTGCTTTATTATATTGAAGCTATAAAACTGTAGCAAAAAATATTCTTCCAAGTATTATGATTGCTCATAATGGAAGTGGAAGTGTGGAAATTACAGATAACTCATATAAAAATAAATTTATTGTTGATGGAACAAGGCACAATCTTCCTTATAATCTTGAGAATTGAATTCCTTTTAGTGATGGAATAGGTTTTTCTTGAGTTATAGATGATATAAATACAAGAATTCCTCAAAATAGAGATTTTGAAAATTGTAATGAGATATATGAGGCTGGGAAAAGTATAGGAAATGGAGAATATCAGATTCTTAATTCTAGCTGAAGTCTTGATAATATTAGCTGTATTTTCCCTTAAATATAATATATTATTAATTATTGATAATATTTTTGACATATTTAAAATTATGTTTTATAATATATCTATATCTTCAAAATATATTATAAAATTATTATTATGGATGAAGGAAAAACACAAACAAAAATAAGTATAAGTAGTCTAAAAGCTGATTTTGATAAAGATAAAATTTCAACTTCTCCTTCTTCTTTAAAGGATGAAAAGTCTAAAATTGAAGAGAAGAAAATAAATATTATTGAAGAAGAAAAAACAAAAGAGGATATTTCCCTCTCTTGAGAAGAAATAAACTGAACTTGAGAAATATTGAAAGAAGAAAATAGTGATGAACTCTTTACAAATTATACTCCTATTTTTGAAAAAAGAAGAATAAGTTTTCTTGAAAGACTAGAAGCTCTAAAAAAGAAAGCAAAAACAAATTATAAATTTATACTTATTATTATTTTTGTTTGATGAATAATAACCTGATCAATCATTTATTTAGATCCACAACATCAGTCTTTCCCAAATTATAAAGCAAATGTACTTAATATTGTAAGTAAAATAAAATGAGATAAAAATATCAATACTTCAAGTATAGAAAATAAAGAACAAATAAATATAAGTGGTCTTTCTCTTTCATGAACTATTAAAGCAGATGAAGAAAATAACTCTATCTTAACAACTGAAAAAGAGCAAATAAAAATTGAAAGAGAGAAGGTTTGAAGAGAAAAAATTAAAGAATATTTCAAAAATCATTAATCTTAAATATAAATTTTTAAAATCCTCTTTAGAGTAAGTCTTAAAGAGGATTTTTTATTAAAGTTATTATTTTTATTTTATCAAGTATATTTTCTTCCTTTTTATCAAAATTAATGTTAAAATGGTATAAAATTGAAAATAACCAAAAATAACTAAATTATGGAACAGGATAAAAATGTGATTATACAGTCTATGCAAATAAAAAAAGATGTCTGAGATATTGTAGAATATGTCAATTGGATTTTTAAGTCTGCTATAGAACAAAGAGCATCAGATATCCATATAGAACCTACTGAATTTTTTCTTATGGTTCGTTTTCGTCAAGATGGTGATTTTCTCATTATTGATAAACTAGATAGAGAAAATATATCAAGCATTGTTACAAGATTAAAAGTACTTGCAAAAATAAAAATAGATGAAAATAAAAAACCTCAAGATGGAAAAATAACTTATTATTATGAAGTAGAAAATAAAAATATAGATATAAGGCTTTCTACCCTTCCAACAAGTTATTGAGAAAAGGTGGTAATGAGAATTTTGAAACCAGATGCAACTCTTACTAATATCACAAAACTTGGGCTTATTGATGTAAACTTGGAAAAAGTAAGAGAGGCTCTCAAAAGTAAATATGGTATTATGCTTGTTGCTTGACCAACAGGATCTTGAAAATCAACAACTCTTTTTTGAATACTTAAAAATTTTAATCCTCTTGATTACAATATATCAACCCTTGAAGATCCAATAGAGTATGCAATAGAATATGTAAACCAATCTCAAGTAAAACCAGATATTTGATATACCTTTGCAACAGGACTGAGAAGTCTCGTAAGGCAAGACCCTGATATTATAATGGTTTGAGAAATAAGAGATAAAGAAACGGCAACTCTTGCGGTAGAAGCAGCACTTACCTGACATCTTGTACTTTCTACTATCCATACAAATAGTGCAACTGGAACTGTACAAAGGCTTATCAATATGGGAGTAGAACCTTTCTTGCTTTCTAGTGCGATGAAGATGGTAATCAGTCAAAGGCTTGCAAAAAGAATGTGTCCTTTTTGTAAAAAAGAAAAAGTACTAAGTGAACAAGTAAGAAAAAAAGTAGAAGGATTTTTGAAACCTATTATGGAAGAAGAAGAATTAAAAAACCTCGTTTTTTATGAAGGAGCTTGATGTGAGAAATGTAATAATTCATGATATAAGTGAAGAATGTGAATTCATGAAGTTCTCATAGTAGGAGATTATCTCGAATCTATGATACTTGAAAGAAGAAGTGCAAATGAAATGGCTGAAAAAGCTATAGAACATTGAATGATAACTATTGTTCAAGATGGTCTTATAAAAGCAGCTCTCTGAGAAACAACCGTTGAAGAAGCACTTAAACTTATATAAAATATTAACAAAAACAAAAATATGTTATTTAAGAAAAAAGAAAAAATAATTCCCAAAAAAGATATTACCATTAATAAAGAAATAATTAATGAGTCTATTATAAAAGATAATAATAGTAAAAAAGTAAAAAAGAAAGAAGAATCTAAAGTTCCCCTTCAAGAAAAAATAAAAAAAGAAGATATATTAATAGAAAAAATGGAAAATATAAACTCATTAGATAATCATAAAGTTTTACTAGAAACAAAAAATGAAACTAATAATAAAATTATAGAAGAAATAGAAAAAAATGTTGAAAATAAAAATGATAAAGACATAAAAAAATTAAAAAAGAAAAAAGAACTTGATACAAAAAAAGTAAAAGACTTTCATGATGTAGTAAAAGCTATTAATATATATATTTCTGAAAAAGATTGGGAAAAAGCTTATAAGGCAATAGAGGAAATAAGAAAAAAAGAAAAAAAGTCTCTTAATATACTAATAAATGGAATAGAAAATAATAACAAAAAATTAGATCTGAAAAAAAGATTTGAAAAAAATACTCTTATTATAAATAAACTTGAAGAAAAAATAAAAAAAGAAGAAAAAAAATACAATACTAAAATATCTTGAGAAAATTTTATATTAAAAATAAAAAATATAATTCCTTTTTTTTCAAAGATTCATAAACAGCAAGACTCTACTAGTCTTACATCAAAAATTCCATCAAATTATAATAAAGATAATTACAATAATATTGTTACAAATAATGAAGCACCATTACAACAAAATAATATTGTTATAAATAATGAAAATATCATAAAAGTTGAGAAAAATGAGCAGGAACTTATTCTTCCAATTTCTGAATTAAAACCAATAAATGATATTAATAATGAATGAATAGAAGAAATTAAAAAAGAAGAATTGAAAGATAATACTCAAGATTCTTTAATTAATAAAGAGTTATTATTGAAAGAAGAAGAGAAGAAACAAGTTGAAATAATAAAAGAAGGTGTGATATGAAAAATATCAATTAGTCAAATGAAAAAAAATGATGAAATACAAGAAAAAAATGAAACAGAAGAACAAAATAAAATAATAGAAGAACAAAAAATAGAAGATGAAAAAATAGAAGAAGAAAGAAAAAATGTTCTCATGGAAGAAAAAGAAGAAAATGATAAAATTTGAAATGATAAAAATAAAAAAAATTTAAAAAAGAAAAAAGAGCTTGATACAAAAAAAGTAAAAGACTTCCATGATGCAATAAATGCTATTGATATATATATTTTTACAGAAGATTGGGAAAAGGCTCATAAAGCAATAGATGAAATAAGACAAAAAGAAGAAGAGGCTCTTAATATATTTGTAAGAGCAATAGAAGATTCTAATAAAAAAAGAGAGGAAAAAAGGAGATTTGAAAAAAATGCTTTTATTATAAGTAAGCTTGAAGTAAAACTTAAAGAAAAAGAACAAAAGTATAATGATAAAATATCTTGAGAAAGGTTTAAGCTTAAATTTAAAAAAATAAAAGAAGAAATTACACTTCTTTCAAAAACTCATAGAAATCAAGAAGCTCTCAATCTCCTTTCAAATTTTCTTGAGGACAACAAGGATAAATATGTTGTTATACAATTTTACAACAAAGAAAAAAGATCTATTCAAAGAGCAATAGAAAAAGATAGGATAAGAGAAGAAGTAAATGCGAAAAAAAATACTAAAAACGAAGCATTGAAACTTATTTGACAAACGATGAATTTGGAAGAATGACAAGAACAAATAGAAGGTGGAGAAAATAAAGAATGACAAGAAAATAAATTCAAAAAAATATTTAATTTTTATAAAATAATACTTGAGAAAAAAAGAAAAAGAAAGCTTATAGATGAAGTAACTTCCCTTATAGAATCTCAAAATCAAGCAGAAATGGATATAGCAAAAAGTAAGCTTGAAAAAGTTCACCAAGGTCTTATAAAAGAGCTTATGGTAAATAATATCAGAGGATATGAATTTTTTTGAAAAATACTTGGAGCAGATAAAATATCATGAGATACTTTTTGATTTTTGGATGATAAAACAAAATATAATTTCTTTCTTTGAGATGCAACAGGACATTGAGTAAAGGCAGGACTTATTGTATCACTCCTTAATAGATTATTTAATAAATATTCTGTATGAAATCCTTTAAGAAAAATTGTATTTAATATTAATAATTGACTTAAACAAGATCTACAAAGTAGAAATTTTATAACTTGAATATTTTTTGAAATAGAGAAAGAACATCCTCAAATAATACAATATGTTGGTATGGGACATGAGCCTATGTTTATATATAAGTCAAAAGAAAAAAGGGTTGAAAAACTTATTCCATGAGGACTTGCATCTTGAATTAGAATAATTAAAGAAGAAGATGATGTTAGGATAAAAGATATTGAATTGGAAAATGAAGATATGCTTATTTGTTTTAGTGATGGTATTGTAGAAGCAAGAAATATGAGCTCTGAGCTTTATTGATTTGAAAAACTTGAAATATGTATACAAAAAAATTGAGAAGGATCAAATATTACAAAACTTTATAATGCTATTATTGATGATGTAAAGTCTTTTAAATGATGAGCTAAATTTGAGGATGATGCAACTGTTATTATTTTAAAAAGAAATGAATTAAAGGATATTATACAAGAAAAAGATAATTATCTTCAAGAAGTTGCTTCAAGGGAATGACTTTCTAATAAGACTGTTAAAAAAATGATATGAAAAACAAAAGAACAACTTGAAGCAGAAATTGAAAAAATAAAAAAAGAAAAACAATTGTTAAATATCATAAAAGTACTTGAATGATATTATTATACCTGAGAAATACTTATGCTCAAACAAGAAGCAATAAGATTTATCAAAGAATGATTCATTCATCCTAAAATAAATAAATATCTCAAACTTGCAATAGCAAATGAGACAAAATATAAAGTAGAACAAAAAAATAAGAAAATAGAAAGTAAATATAATGTATTGAAAGAACTTATGAAAAAATGAGATTATATGACCGTTATAAAAGAATGTAATGAGATTATAGCAAAAGATGGAAATATATAAATTTACCCTTTAAAAAAAAGAGAAAATGCTTACTTGAGCTTTTTACGACAAATACTGAAACTTTGATAATACAAAATTTCTCAAACTTCTTGAGGAAGCAAGAAAGATGCAAATAAAATCCCAATTAAAAAGTTGAGGATCCTCTTTTGGAAAAGAAATTTCTCTCTTTAATAAGGTTTCTAAAAAAGAACTTCGGCAATTTATAAATAAACTTTCTATCTTCATTAATTCTTGAATTGATATTAAATGAGCCTTAAGTATCCTTGTAAAACAGGTTAAAAACCCTTTTATGAAAAAGATAGCAACAGAAATAAAAAATAATATTGATCATGGTATAGGAATAAATGAAACAATGAGACAATATCCAAAAGTATTTGATGGATTAACTGTTTCTCTTATAGATGTAGGAGAAAAAACTTGAAAACTTGGAAAAATACTTGCAGAACTTGATGATAATCTTTTAGAAAGTATAGAATTAAAAGGAAAAGTAAAGTGAGCAATGATTTACCCTGTAATTCTTCTTAGTCTTACCCTCCTCATGGTAGTTGGTATGATGACATTTATTGTTCCAAAAGTAACAGAATCATTTAAAAAAACAGGAACAGCTCTCCCATGACCAACTCAAATTATTGTAAATATATCAGATTTTTTTATTGCAAAATGGTATGTTATTATTATTTCTATCTTTATAACTATTATTTCTGTTAAAATTATTTGAAAAACTTATATAGGAAAAATTTCTTTTGCTAAATTATTTGTTAATATGCCTATATTTTGATATGTTGTAAAACAATCAAATATCGTTTATTTCATCAAATCTTTTACCATACTTCTTGATTCCTGAGTTCTTTTACTTGATTCTCTAAAAACTGCAAGTACTGTAGTACCAAATATGCTTTATAAAAAAGAGCTTGTAAGAATAAAAAATGAAGTGGAAGTGTGACTAACTATATCAAAATCCCTTGGTCTTAATCTTGATTATGAAGAATGAGTATATCTCAATAAGCTTTTTTCAGAAGAATTTGCTTATGTTATAAGTACTTGAGAAGAAACATGAACACTCTCAGATTCTCTTAAAAAAATAGGAGGAAATTACAATGGAGAACTAAAAAGGTATATTGGAAATATGTCGAGTATGATGGAGCCTATTATCATTGTTATTGTTGGTGTACTTGTTGGTAGTATTATCATTGCAGTTATGCTTCCTTTCTTTGAAATGGGAAGTATTGCAAAGAAAATGTAAAACAATTAAAAAACGAGTTTTTTAACTCGTTTTTTAATTTAAAATTCACTCAAATCTATTTGAGAAGTTAATGTAAATATTTTATTTATTTTCTTTCATTCTTTATAAACCTCTTTAAAATTTCAAGATTCTTTTTTAAAAAATTTATATAATATCATTAATTCACTTATATTAATAGAAAGATTGACTATATTAGTATCATCATTTTCTAATTGTTTATTTCATCAAAAAGCTATATTTTCCAATTTTATTTTTGACAATCAATTACATTCAAGCTTTGCTCTTTCTTTTATAATATTTTCTTCATCATATGTTCATGGAATAATTGAATTTTTAATCCCTTCAATACATAAAATTTCCATTTCATTAAGACTTACTCAAGTATTGGTATCTGTTTTTTTAAAATCAAAATATTTTTCATCTCCCGTAATTTTTCTTTTTTCTCATTTTCAAAAATAAAGTAATTTAAAAATATCTTTTACTGTTTGCTTATTTTTTTCACTATCCAAAAAATATATATCCAGATTCATATCTGAAGCCTCTCAATGCCTTAATCTTTGTCATAAAAATAATAATGGATAACTTTTTACTGAATCAAGATTCGTTTGTAATGTATTACAAATATCCTCTTTAGAACTCTTACATTCTATACTAAAATCATTTGGATAAACATATACTTGATAATAATCATATTCTTTCAATTTTTCTTCTTGCCCTTTTTCTATACTTATAGAATTTTTCATTTTTATTTCTTCTATTTTACTTTCTACATCATCAATAAATAAAAAATAAAAACTAATAAACACTATAATAACAAAGATTATTATCATAGTAAACTTCTTTTTATTAAGAGAATATAATTCAAAAAAATAAAACATAGCTTTAAAAATATTTTAAATAAATTTTACTGTATAATAAATCCATCTGAAACAGCTGTAGGAGAAGATATGCTTTCATTATAACTTTGTACTCTCCATTCATAAGTAGTATTGTTGTTCAAACTAAAATTCCTATTTGCTTTTATACAACTTGCATCTGTTACATCAGCAGATACAATACAAGCAGATGTTTGGCTTCCTATATCAATTCTATCAAAAACTATAGATTTATGTGTTTTATTATAAAGCTGTACAAAATAACCCATTGTTTCAGGAACGGATGAAAAACTTAATCAAACTTTTTTAACTTCTGATTGAGAATCAATATCAGATCCATAATTTACACCATCTCTTACCATTGATGGTGGATTAATTCTTGAACTTGCTATTTGGTATACATATCCATCTTCTGCTGAAACTATTATATCTAATAATTTATCATCATTTGTGTCTCAAAAAATCATTCTTTTTATAGCAGAACCAATATTATAAGCCTTTATTATATTTCAATTTAATCAAATAATATATATATATCCATCTCCTCATCAAACAAGTACCTGAATACTTCCATCTTGAATAAAGTCTCCTAAAAGAACATCTGCTGTAGGAAGAGGTATTAAATTATTATTTAAAATTTCTTGAGCATTTGCATATTTTCTAGCATTTAAATAATAATTATTAAAATTATTTGTTATATTTGTTCCATTCCAAGATTTAAGAGAAACCTGTCAATCAAGTCATCTAAAAGCAACATATGTTTTGTTATTAAATCTATGAAATGAAGGAATTCATCAACTTATTCAAAAAGTAGAAATTACATCTCATGGAATATTTACAAGACTTGAAAGCTGAATTTTATTTGAAGAATTTACTTTCATAACTCCTGCATTATTTGTTCCTCTTATAACCTCTTTTTTTCAATCTCCATCAAAATCAAAAGCTACAAGAGCTATTTCTTCACTATATGGTGACATCTGATTTCATTCAGTAACAACTCATCAACTTATTGATAATACTCTTGTTGCTCTTGCATCAGTTCAAGGAATAAGCTCATCAATACCATCTCCATCAAAATCTTCAGAAACATTAGAATGACTATTTCATCCGTCACAATATCCATTTCAATTTCACCGATCTAAGTCAGGAACTATCTGACTTCCATCTACTCAACTTCTTATTGTATAAAAAAGATGATTAGGCCATGTAGCTGTAGAAGTACAATATGACCGAGCTATATCAAATACTCAATCTCAATTCAAATCTCAAACCCATCATGTAGAATTGTATTTCAAGCTATAACTTCAAGGAGCATTAAATGTATAGGCTTTTCATCATATAAATACCTCATTATATCAATCTAAATCCATATCATAAGAAAAAAAGAAATCATTATTTAGCTTAATAGGAGGAGATCAAGGATAAGAACTTCTCGCATCAAACATTCCTATTCAGCTTATCATCAATTTATTATACCTAGATTCTCATAATCATAATTTAGATATAACCAAATCTTTTACTTCCCCTCAAGAATAAAAATTATCTGATGTTATTTTTGTAAAATTATAATTTCCTAAAGATGCTTTCGTTCTATAATAATTAATAGTATTTGTTGTTAGATTATAAGATAGAGCATACATATCATTATTATCTTCTGTCAATCCCCATTTTATACAAGAAGGAACTCAACTTGTTGGTCAAAACTGTTTTACAAAAGTTACTCCTGTATCCTCTACTTCATAAAATTTAAAGTACCCTCCATCCGAAACTACAAATTCTTTCTTTCCATTTCCATTTGTATCATAGGATGCAAGAAACACTCAAGCATTTTTATTTCTTTCTCTTCTTATATCATATCCTCCATCAAATAAAGTATTTCCAAAAAAAGAACCTCTCACTTTTAATGAACTTGATGTCAAAAAAGTATTTATTCCATTAAAAGTATAAAAATAATACTCTCATCATTTGAGTAATACAACATAATCTTTTATTCCATTGCTATAAATTCCTGCCAGTGTATAACTTGTATCAAAAGCATTATATGCTAGTTCATAATTAAAAGATTCATTTTCAGTAGATGTTTTTTTATATCAAGAATCTAAAGATCATTTATATTTTAAGAGAAGCCATTTATTAACTAAATCAACAGGATCTCTTCCATAAGAAAGTATATAAGAATCTTCAGGATTTGTCTGATTTCTAAGAGCTATAGGAATAGAAAAATTTCCATAAGAAGTAAGTCAAGAGGCTCCTACAACTCTTGGATTTGATAAAGACATATATTGAACCATTACTCAAGAAGTATTGAGTCAAGCAACTCATAAACGAGAAAGTTTATTATTATTTAATTCTTCATCAATTCTATAAATATACTCATCATTTCAATCATTATTAATATCATAAAAATACCCTATTCAACTATTCCGTCAATTTCAACTATTTCCTCAAACAAATATTTTTCAGAAAGCAGGCATTTTGTATTTGAGGTTTCATGAAAGACTCGGATTTACATCATTAGAATAAAAAGCAAAGGTATGTGATCATTTTGTTCAAATAACTAATTTTGAAGCTATATTTCCCATAGCCCATTGTTGTGGTTGATATCCATCACTTCATTCATTATAATCTCCATATCATTGAGAAGACCAAAGTGTTTCCCCTATTACCTTTCCTGATGAGTTAAAGAAACGAAAAGAATTATATTTATTATACCATTGTTTAAAATGATATTCATTTATACCATCTCCATTTACATCAAAAACTTTATAATCTATTGTTGGCCATCAAGGTTTTACTGTCTTTACTGGTCAAGATGCAGAATTTGAAATCCGCTCTAAATCTCCATTTGCTCAATTGATAACTCCAATATACCAATCATTTCATAAAGCAACTATAATTGATTTTACACCATTTCACAAAATATTTTCTATTCACAAAATAGCCCTAATATCTAAAACTTTTGTTTCCCAAATATTTCCTCAAGTAATAGTATCTCATAAATATATTTTTCCCCCATATCAATATATAATATTTTCATTTCCATCTCCATTAACATCAAATCCTCCATAATATATCAATGGTGATTTATTTGTAGTAAAAAGTCTCCATTTTACTCAAATAGACTTATTAAGTGCTCCTGACATTCCCATACTATTTCTATGATGATCAGCGGTTCAAACTCACTGTCATCTTGATCATACATCTCAAAAGGGCCACTGTCATACATAATTTGTTTCTCCATTTGGAAGTAATGCTCAAGTATCAACATCTCAAAAAATAATATCAGAAACTTCATCCCCTCAATCACATTCAATTTCAAGTATGTTTACTACTTTTTTTGTAAGAGCACAAGAATATTTTATAAAATCAAGTGTAGGATTATATATATCTGCATATACAAGGGAAAAATCAATATAATCCTCTTGTCATTCTAAGGTTGATTGATTATATCTATCACTTAACTTTTTATAAAAACCAAGTCTTGTATCTTGATTTTTTAAATCTTGAAAATTTCAAATAAAAAGTTCATTATCTTCATCTGTAAATACAGCAAGTCATTCATAAAAATCAAAAACTTTTGATAAATTTGAATTATTTATATTATAAGAACTTGGTAAATTTTGATATCAATTATATGCTAATTTTTTATTTCCTATTATATCAAAAAAATCTGTTTCTGATGCATCTGAAGTTATTATACTTGGACTACTTAATATATAATCTTTCCCTCAAGTAGATGTTAATAATGCTTTTGCATTATAAGTTCCTACAATAGCGGTTCTTAATCAATTTGTTCAAAAGCTTGCATTTAAAAATGAAAAACCTCAATTTTCTACTGCAAAACCTATCTGATATTCCAATAAATTTGTTAGTACTGAATAAGTATATTCATTTTTTGTAAGAGGATCAAGAGGAACCTCATTTATTCTTCATGCTATTGCTCTTGTTTGTTCTCAAAAGGTTCATTCTTTCCATATAGTTGCTCAAGTAAATATTATATCTCTAGGATTTGTTGGGAGAGGAAAAAATGATTTTTCTGTTTTAAAAAGTTCTAAATTTTTTTTTATATTATTTATATCAGAAGTTCTTACTGAATCTCTCGCATTTTTACCATATCATTGAATACTTGTAAAAGCTATAGCTCAAAGAATAGTTAAAATAACTATGGTAACTATAAGCTCTACCAAAGTAAATCAAATTTTATCTTTAGAACTTTTCATTTTACCCCTTAAATAAAAAAATATTGATATTATATTTTATACCTAGATTAGCTTAGAAAGTAAGTTTCTAATAATTTTTAAAATTGATTATATATATTTTTTTTTTCTAATCAATAAATTAAATCTAAAATGTTTCTTTTTTATAAATTATACTAAAAAATCAAAAAAATAAAAGTCTAGCAAACAAACTATAATTTCCTTGATTTTTCCCTACTATTCCTATACAATGTAACTTGTCTGTTTTTACAGATTTTATATTTATATTCTAATTTTTTTAGAAATGAAAAATTTAAAAAGGTGATTTACATTAGTGGAACTTATCGTAGTTATCACTATCCTTGCAATTCTCTGAAGTATTGCTTTTATCTCTCTCCAAGGATACTCTTCTGATGCAAGAAACTCTAAAAGAACAAGTGATCTTGGTTCTTTAGAAAGTGCTATGAGTACTCAACTTGCTGAAGGGCAAAGCATTCTTTCTTTTGCATCTTGAACTACTGCAAACCAACTTACTACTCCCTCTATAGCAGGAAGTAATAGTACTACTGCTGATTACAATGCTGGAACTGTTAATTATTCTGCTCTTCCTGTAAAATCTACTGATTTTCAAGATCCAAGTGGAAATGCTTCTTATGTAGTAGGAGTAACAACAAGAAAAGATGGAAAACATGAACTTGCTGCAAGTATGGAGCAAGGAGCTGGATCTAAAGTTGCAAAAGTTATTGGTGATTATTCCGCAAGAACAAATGCTACTATAGCTATAGGAACTGGTTCTAATCTTAGTGTTGTAACAATAACAAATAATACTGATATCAATAAATTCTTTACTGCTGATACAGTAATATCAGATGGTACTGGACCAACAGCAAGAACTATCTCAAAAATATCTTCTGACGGTAAAACTATTACTCTTAGTGGTAATGTTCCTACTAATGCAACAACTCTAGCTCTTAGTGCTACTGAAAGTGGAGGACTTATTGATGCAGGAGGAACTTCAGCTTGAATAGTTACTGATGGTTGAGTTAATCTTCCTTACTAATTTTTCTATAAAAATTTAAAAAATCCAAGTAGTTTTACTTGGATTTTTTTTAACTAAAAAAATAAATAATAAAAAGTCTAGCAAACAAATTATAATTTCCTTGATTTTTTTGATTAGTTCGTGTACAATGCGGCCTATCTGTTTTTACAGATTTTATATTTATATTCTAATTTTTTTAGAAATGAAAAATTTGAAAAGATGATTTACATTAGTGGAACTTATCGTGGTTATCACTATTCTTGCAATTCTCTGAAGTATTGCTTTTATCTCTCTCCAAGGATATTCTTCTGATGCAAGAAACTCTAAAAGAACCAGTGATCTTGGTTCTATAGAAAGTGCTATAAGTACTCAACTTGCTGAAGGACAAGCTATTCTTTCTTTTGTTTCTTGATCTGCTGTAAACCAACTTACTACTCCCTCTATAGCAGGAAGTAATAGTACTACTGCTGATTACAATGCTGGAACTGTTAATTATTCTGCTCTTCCTGTAAAATCTACTGATTTTCAAGATCCAAGTGGAAATGCTTCTTATGTAATGTGAGTAACAACTAGAAAAAATGGAAAACATGAACTTGCTGCAAGTATGGAGCAAGGAGCTGGATCTAAAGTTGCAAAAGTTATTGGTGATTATTCACAAAGAACAGTGGCTGCAGCTACCGTTGCTGTAACATTAGGAGATGCTACTCTTAAAACTGTTAATGTTACAAGTAATACTGATATAAATAAACTTTTCCCAGCGGATACTGTTACATTAAATGCTAACACATACACTATTGCAAAAATAAGCACTGATGGTAAGACTCTTACTCTTAGTGGTTCTGTAGCTCCTGCTTCTGGTAATGTTGCTCTTTCTGTTCAAGAGATTGGAGGACTTATTGATGAAAAAGCTTCTGGTGGTGGTACTACTCCAGTTACTGATGGTGGTACAAACCTTCCTTACTAGGATTAATCTTTATAAAAAAACTCAAACTTTCGTTTGAGTTTTTTTTGTGTTATTTTATATTTATAAAAGTACTTTTTTTGACTTTTGATAAATGATTTATTTGTTTTGTAAAAATTCTTTAAATAGAATCTTTTATAAATTTATGATTATTGGCATATTTATATCCTTCCTCTTCGGTGATAAATCCTTGTTTTATATATCTTACTATATCTGTTTCTAGAAGTTGCATTCCTTCTCTTGATGACATCTGTAATACCGAAGGAATTTGATGAAGATCATTTTCTCTTATGAGGTTTGCTATTGCTCCATTTTTTATAAGAATTTCTTTTGCCATCATTACTCCTGTTCCATCTCTTGTTACAAGAAGTCTTTGAGAAAATACAGCAACTAAAGCATCAGATAGCTGTAATCTTATTTGATTTTGCTCAGCTGCATCAAATGTATCCACTATTCTTGATATCGTTTGTATAGCACTTCTCGTATGGAGAGTAGAAAGCACAAGATGTCCTGTCTCTGCAAGAGTCATCGCCATTTCCATCTCTTTTTTTGTTCTCATTTCTCAAAAAAGTATAACTTGTGGATTTTGTCTCATTGCTCCAGCAAGAGCTATCTCATAATTTGGAACATCTTTTCCTACTTCTTTTTGTTCTATGATAGATTCTTTGTGCTCATGAAGATATTCTACTGGATCTTCTATCGTAATAATATGTTTTCTATAATTTTCATTGATATAGTTTACCATAGCGGCTAGTGTCGTACTTTTTCCTGATCCTGTCGGTCCAGTAACAAGAATAAGTCCTTGTCAAAATTTTGTTACCTCTTTGTATATATCAGTAAGTCAAAGCTCTTCAAGATTTGGAATATAAGCATTAAGAAGTCTTAATACAACCATATAATTCGCCATCTGGAAAGAAATATTACACCTAAACCTTCTATCTCAAAAAGAAAAGGCAAAATCAAGATTTTGTTCTTTAAGAAGAAAATTATGTTGATTTTGTGTCATAAGAGATTCTGCAAATTCTAAAGTATCTTGGGGATTTAGTTTTTCGATTCCTTCATCTACACTTACAATTTGTCCTCCTATCTTTATTGATGGAAAAGTTCAAACAGTGATATACATATCGCTTCCTTCAGAATCTATCATTACTTGTAAAAGTTGATCTCTTATAACATGTTCAGGTCTTATTGCATCTTTCATAATAAAAAAAATGGTTAAATATATTGTCTTTCTTATTTAACCATTTTTTGTTATTTTTTGCAATTAACTAAGCAGTTTTTGCTTTTTTTCTCCTTGAATAAGTGAAGAATGTATTTATAATTAAAGTTCCAAGAATAAGTACCCAAGTTTCAGCTCAAGTATCAGGAGTATGAGGAGTATTCATAGCAACTTCTTTTAAATTTCATTTTTCTTCTTCTTTTGCTGAATTTAATCATTCTTCTACAATTGCTCATGATTCAGACAAAAGTTGTAGTGCTTCTTCACTTATTTCTTGAGTTTCAAAATCAAATATTCCATCATTAAAAGAAAGTTCTTTTCCAAATACATCTTTAAGTGAAATAAGCATTATTATATATTCTGAATCAGATGTAAAACTATTTTTTGTATTCAAAGTTATATCTGTTTTATACTTAGAAATACCTTCTATTCAAACTCAAGATAATACTTTATATTCAAATTCTTCTCAAATTAATCATATTTTATAATAGATATCTATTTCTGTACTATCTTTTACAACAAGCTTATCAATAGTTGGATTTTCACTATCTGTATTGATAAATTCTGCTCCTTTTATATTTTTTCCAAGAGCAAAATCCATATTTCCTTCTGCTCCAAAAACAGAAAGTATACTATAATTTGTATCAGGAGTAAGCTCCTCTGAGAGAGTAATATTGATAATATTCTCTGCCACTGGGCTTTTTTCTACCTTTTGGATACTCAGATCTTTTAGTACCTTAATATCTCCTTCTAAAGTATCATCAGCTAAATCTATAGTTCAAGTAAGAGTCATTTTAAGAGAATTTGGAGACATAACTGTTACTTTTTCTATATTTGCTGTGTCTGCTCAAAATGCAGTGATTGCAAGCATTGACAATATGCTAATGCAAAATATTTTTGTTTTTGTTTTCATAATTGTTGGATTAAAAACTAATGAAACAATTATATTAAATCATAGTTTTAAAATTATGTCAAATATTTTATAATATTTTTTTGTAATTTGTAAATATTTTTATTTCTAGGCATTAAAAAGACATCAAAAAAATTTTTTAAGATATTAAAAGAAAATTTTATATAAAAAAATTTGTATTTTTTTATAAATTTTTAAAAAACTATATTGCGAGAACTTGATTATATATGAGATAAGACATATAACTCATATAAAGAAATAAAAATATACTCCCCTCTAAACGACCAAGTATTTCTCTTTGTCCTACAAAAAGAAGAAATATAAGAAGAAGAAAAGTAATAAGTATCATAAAAAGTACATCAAAAATACTTCCGCTCTCAACAGAAAGTGGATAAATAATAGAAGTAATTCCTAAAATAAAAAGAGTATTAAAAATATTTGAACCTATAATATTTCCTATTGCTATATCACTATTTTTTTTCTTACTCGCAATAATAGAAGTCATAAGCTCTGGGAGACTTGTTCAAACAGCAACAATAGTAAGCCCTATAAATGTCTCTGAAACTCAAAAAGAAAGAGCTATAGCTCTTGCTGATCGTACAAGAAGTTCGGCTCAAAGAGCAAGTCCTATTATTCCTCCAATAATATATATCATAGATTTTACGATAGACATTTCATTTACTTTTTCTGAAAAAAATTGTGTTTCCTGTTTTGAAATTCCAAAAGTATAAACAAAAAATATGAGAAAAAAAAGTAATAAAACAAGTCCATCTCATCTTGTTAATATATTTTCTTTTGCTTGAGAAAAAAAACTATCAAATATGAGAAAAAATAAGGCAAATGAAGAAAGTAAAGTGAAGGGTATTTCTTTATAAACAGTAGAAGTTTTTGCTTTGAGTGGATAAATAAATCCTGAAATTCATAAAATAAGAAGTATATTTGCAATATTTGAACCAAGTATATTTCCAAGAGCAATTCCTGTTTCTCACTTCATAGCAGAAAATACATTAACAAAAAGCTCTGGTGCAGAAGTTCAAAAAGCAACAATAGTGAGCCCTATTACAAGCTCTGATATTCCAAATTTTTTTGCAAAACTAGAAGCCCCATCAACAAGAAAATCAGCTGATTTTATTAATATTAAAAATCAGAAAACAAGAAAAATATAGCTCATAAATTATTTTTTTAAATGTAAGTAAGATTCTAATATCAAAAATGCAGCTATATCATCTTTGTATTTTTCCTTTATTCATAATTCTTTTTGTATATTTTCTGCTTCAAAACTTGTAAATCTCTCATCAAATCCAATAATTTTAATTTCTGAAAATATATTTTTTAATTTTTTTATAAATTTTTGAGTTTTTTCTAATTGTTTTGTATCTGTATTATATAAATCGTATGGTAAGCCAACAATAATTATTTTTGTATTTTTTTCTTGAATAATCTTTTTTAATTCTTGTATTATCTTTGTTCTTTCTACGATTTTTAGAGGGAGAGAAATTCATTCTCGTGAAAAGGCTATCCCAACCCTTTTATCTCATAAATCCAAAGCAAGATATGACATTTTATCTAATTTCAATAATAATTTTTACCATTGTTCCTCCTCAAATTTTTACAAAAATAGTATGAGTTCCAGATTTTTTTATGTGTCCATCTGGCATTTCAATATCTGATTTTCAAAAATGAAGCTTAAATTGTTGTTTTAGTTTTTCTATAACATCTTTTTCTCAGATTGATCAAAAAGTTTTCCCTCCTTCTGATTTAGGAAGTTCGAAAGAAATAGTTTTTCCATTCATTTGTTCAAATATTTCATTTCTTTGTTCTACAATATCCCTTCTTTGATTTTCTTTTTTTTGTTTTTGCTCTGAAATTTTCTTTTCTATATCATGACTATATTCTTTTGCAAGTCATTTTGGAAAAAGAAAATTTGTCGCATATCCATCTTTTACTTCTTTTACTTCTCATTGCTTAGCAACATGAAGAACATTTTTTAAAAATATAACTTTCATAATTTTTTTCTTATTTTTTAATCTATTTCTTGGAGAGAAATTTTATATCCTACAAGATCTGCTGCAAGGTTGACATTTACTCAACCTTTTCCAACTGCTTTTGCTCTTTCTTCTTGTTTTATAAATACATTTGCTACTCCATTTTCTTCATCTATTTCCACTCTTTCTACTTCTGCTGGAGTAAGAGCTTTTGCTATAATTTCTTTTATATCATTTGTATTTGAGATAATATCTATTTTTTCACCACTCAGTTCTTCCATCACTGATTTTACTCTCATTCATTTTTGTCCAATAAGTGTTCCTACTGGATCTATTTCATCATAAGCAGTACTTACAAGCATTTTTGTTTTTACTCATGGATGTCTTACTACTCTATCTATCACTACTATACCATCTATTACCTCAGGAACATACTGAGAAAATATAGCTGGAACAATTTCAGCTCTTTTTCTTGATAATATTACTTTTGGATTTGCTCCATCAGTATTTGATACTTCAGCAATATAAACATAAAATCTTGCTCATGGAGAATAAGTATCTCTTGATACTTGTTCATTTTTTGGAAGGATAATTTGATTTCCATTATAATCAAAAATGACTTTTCATCCTTCTACAAGATCTACTTTCATACTTACAACTGTTCCCTCTTTTCCTACAAATATATCATAGATTTTTTCTTTTTCTGTATCTCCTATTTTTTGGATAATTACTTGTCTTGCTGCTTGTGAAGCTATTCTTCAAAAAGCCTCAGCATTATCTCCCATAACATCATCGGTCATATCAAGCTCTATTGTATCTCCTTCTTGAAATCATTCAGCATCATCTCCTAATTCTTCAAAACTTATTTCAAGAGCTGGATTTTGAACTTCACGAACAAGAGTTTTTTCTACTGTTATTTCTATTTCTCAAGACTCAAGATTTAAATGAACATTTACCTTTTCATCCTTATATCCATAATCTTTTTTATAAGCAGTTCTGATTGCTGCTTCTATGATTTCTATAAGTTTTTCTTTTGGAATCTTCTTTTCTGCTGAAATCATATTTATAGCAGCTTCTATTTTTTTAATATCTAACATACGATAACTAAATAAAAATATAAAAGTTTTCTTAAAAGAAAACGAGAATTTGTGTCCAAATCCTCGCCCTTCTTCTAAATACAGAGTACATTATAATGATTTTTTTAAAAATTCAAGAAAAGTTGAAAAAATTGATTTAAAAAAGTTATTGGGTTTTATCTAAATCTATTTCAAATGGTTTTTCTAGTGGCTTTACAGCAGTATCTGGAATAGGTTCGCACCAAAATGTCCCCCAAGCTTTACGAGTACCTGACATAGATATCTTTAATTTTGCTTTATCAACAACACTTCAGTTTACTTTTCATTCTCAAGTAACATTTAAATCATCTATACAGTTTTTTGTATCCTTATCTAATCAAAATAAATCAAAAGATGATGAAGGTCATCAAGCCTTAAGTTTTCATTCCCATTTTGTATCTACTAAATTTCATTTATCATCAACTCATCATACTACTTTTACTTCTAGTGTTGCACTCCATCAATCATTATTGTATGTTTGTTTTGCTCATCAAGACACTGTTCAATTTTCTATAATTACTTTTATTGGTAATCTAATTTTATCTCATATTGGATATGATTTTTCATATATTCAATCAAAAGCACTTGCATCAGCATAAACTCTAATTGAAGTTTTTACAAAATCATCTATTTTTCAAGTAACTATGTTATCTATATAATCATCAAATCCATTTCAAACAATCTTTTTAAGAGCTTCTTTATATCATTCTAAACTATGTTTAAACTGTTCTTTTACAAAATCTTTATAATTTCAAGCAACTGTTTCTCAAGCTCATTTTGCATTTTTAATTATTGTTGCTAATCATTCTCTAAGAATCTCTGTTAATTTTTTACTTACTATAATCTCAGCTTGTTTTATCTCAGCAACAATTGCTTGCTTAGCCTCTAGTTCAACTGCTTTAGTCAGTAATCCCATTGCTTCTTTAGATGTTAAGCTTTTTAATCATCATTTTTCAGCATTGGCTCATATTTTTGTAACAAAATTCACAACTTTACTTCAAAAATTCTTTGCTACTTCTTTTCATCCTGCTCCTGCTGTTCATTGTAAAAGTACTTTTGATCATCCTATAAAAGATAAACCAACATCAAGTCATCCTTCAATTAATGTTCATACAGTTGCTTGTTTATCAGCAATTTTATAAATTCATTTTCAAAAACCTGTAAACATTCAAACTGTTAATTTTGCCAATCAACCTACTCACCAACTTGTCCGTCCTTCTCAAATAGTTCATTCTATAGCATTTTTTATTGCATCTTCAGCTCATTCAAGCTGTCATCAAGCATCCTTTAATACATCTGATCCCGATACTCACTTATCATAATTATTTCATATCCTTTTAAAATTTGATCATATTTCACTCGTTACTTCATCAAGAGTATTTCAATTTGCCAAACCAAATCATGCATCCATTGTAGATTTTGTTACTGCACTTGCTGTATCAAGAGTTACTCAAACAACAGTTTTGGCTCAATTAAATCATTTTTTTGCTCATTCCCATGTCATATTCGCTGCTGATTTTAATCAACTTTTTATTGTATCTATTGTATCCGAGCTAGTAACAGAACTTTGAGATAAAGTATCATAGGCAGTTCAAAGATCATCATCTGATACTGCATAAACTTTTGATAATAAATATGATTTCTTATTTGCTATTTTTTTTATATCAGAAAGTGATATAAGATTACTTTTGTTCACTTTTCATAATTGTGTTTCTGCATTTTTAGTAAATTCTTCCATATATGAAAGATATTGTTTAGATAGTTCAACATCATCTTTTGAAAAATATTCATTTCATTTAATTGAATTAAGTTTATTTTTTACATCTAATATATTTGTTTTTACAAAATTAAGAGATGATTTAGCTAAGTAATAATCTCAAGTCTCAATTTGTTTTAAAGCAGTATCAATATAAATCATATGATTTTTTATTTCATCTATTTTTTTATTTAAAGATGATAGTTTTTTCATTTTATCTTCAAATACTTGGGCTTCTCATTTTAAATCTTTATTATCCTTATAAAGCTCTGATAAAATAACACTACTCGTTAATAAATATATTGTATCTTTGGTAATTTTTTTTCCTAAATCAAGTGAATACATAGTTTTTTGGTATTCAAAATTTGATTTTGCAAATAGATTTACAATTTTTGAAGTATCAATACTTTCATAATTAGCTATCAATATTTCTTCTCATACCAAACTTTCTGTAATATTTTTTGTTATTTCTGCAATAAATTTTCTAGATTTTTTATCTTTTTTTAAAACAATGTCAGTAAAATCAAAATATTCACTTTTAAAAGGTTCCAGTAGTTTTTTTATTTCTATATTTTTTTGATATAATTCATTTGTCAATTTTATAGTCTCATCTATTTTTCATTTTTTTAATTTATTGTACTCTTTGTATCAAGGAAGTATCTCTTCTTGGTTTCAAAGATAATATGGAGTTGATAAATATATCATACTGATTGTATCATTTTTTGTATAATACCCTGCTTCTTTAGAATCTTTAGGACTTGGTAAATCAAAAGAAAATGGATTTTCAGGAATATTAATATTTTTATCACTTGAAAGCCAAAAATATATTCATATAGAAACAAAAAGTAATAATAATACTATTACTAAACTTAGAAATTTTTGTTTAGATTTCATAATTCTTACATAAAAAAATAAGACTTTTTTAGTTTAGTCTTATTTTTTTTATAGTCAATAGTATTGAAAACTCTTTCTATTTCTTCACTTTTCTCAAAAATGTAGGAATATCTAAATCATCTTCTGCTGGTTTTTGTGAATGAGAAGAAATTGGAGATGTGCTTATTCCATTTCCACTATGAGAAGATGGATTTACTCTTGTGTCATTTACTGCTCTTTTTCAAAAAGGATTATTTTTAAATTCATTTACAGTACTTATCTTTCCATCACCAAATTTTTTATTTGAATTTTCATCAAATCAAGTCGCAACAACTGTTATTTTTATTTCTCCTGTATAGTCAGCATTAAGAGTTGCTCCAAATATAATATTTGCCTCAGTATCAACTGATTCAGTAATAATTCTTGCTGCTTCATCTACCTCAAACATAGAAAGGTCTGTTCCTCAAGTAATATTAAAAAGAAGTCCTCTTGCTCCAGCAATAGAAAGCTCTAAAAGTGGGCTATCAATTGCTGATCTTGCTGCTTCTACTGCCCTATTTTCTCATGAACCATATCCTATTCCCATAAGTGCTGACCCTGCATTTTTCATAACTGATCGTACATCAGCAAAATCAACATTAATAAGTCAAGGTTGAGTAATAAGATCAGATATACCTTGTACTCATTGATTTAGTACTTCATCTACGATAGAAAAAGCATCTAAAAGTGGAGTTTTTTTATCTATAATAGAAAGTATTCTATCATTTGGTATAGTGATAAGAGTATCTACTTTTTCTTTTAAAGCCTCATATCCATCAATAGATTTACTCATTCTATTTTGTCATTCAAAAGCAAATGGTTTTGTTACTACTCATACTGTTAAAGCTCCTAGTTCTTTTGCTATTTCTGCTACAACAGGAGCGGCACCAGTTCAGGTTCCTCCTCCAAGTCCACAAGTAATAAATACCATATCAGCTCAAGAAAGTGCTGCTTTTATTTCTTCTCTTGATTCTTCTGCTGCTTTTTTTCCTATATCTGGATTACTTCCTGCTCCAAGTCCACAAGTAATAACCTTTCAGATATTGATTTTTCTTTCTGGAAGAGATCTAAATAAGGCCTGTGCATCTGTATTAAGTGAAATAAATTCTACTCATTCAAGTCATCCTTCGATCATTCTATTCACTGCATTTGATCAACCACCACCTACTCAAACAACAATAATTTTTGCTACAGGTGAAATAGAATCAGATATATTTATTTCCTCTGGTCAAGATGACTTTTTTGGATTTTTTGTAAGTAAATTTTTTAATTTATCTTCTCTTTTTATCATAATATATTAAATTACAAAACTAAAATTAATGTTCTTATTTTTTTATTTTTTTTAAGGAAGGAGTCTCTTAAACACTTTTATAATAGAAGAAAATACTCCTGTTACATTAAGTGAAAAAAATGATGCTGGTGCAGAATATTTTTTTGCAAGTATCATTGTTCCTATAGCTGAAGCAAATACAGGATCACTTATTGTTGTATCAGCAAGACTATCTTTTTCTACAGGTGTTCCTATAAAACAAGGGAGTCTTAAGATATCTTTTGCTACTTCAAGAAGTCCTCTTGCTTTTGCTCATCCTCATACAAGAATTGCTCATTCTGGAAGCATTCCATCCTTTCCTACCTTTCTTAATTCTTCTCTTACGAAAAAGAGTATTTCCTCATATCTTGCTGTTGCTATTTTAGAAAGATATAATCTTGAAAGCATCATATTTTCTCAAATATTCAATCTTGATAAATCTATCTCATCTTCTCCTCATTTTAGTATATCTTCTGAAAGATTTAATTCAGAAAATTCTAATTTGAGTTTTTCAGCAACATCAATAGAAGTTCTCAATCAAAGAGCAATATCATTTGTTACATTATCTCCTCCTATGGGAATAATAGAAGAAAATTTTAATGATCCTTCTTCAAATACAGTAACTCCTGTTGTAGAAGCACCAATATCTATACACACTACACCAAGTTCTTTTTGTCTTTTTGTCAAAACTCCTTCTGGAGCAGATAAAAGATTTGGATATATATCATAAACCTCTATTCCTACATCAGCAACTGCTTTTTTAATATTACTCAACACATTTAAATTCATTGAAAAAATATGGGCTACTGCTTCTAGTTTTCTTGCTGACATTCCAAGAGGGTTTTTTACTCCTTCTTCCAAATCAACAACAAAATATTCTGGGATTACTTTTAAAATTTCTTTATTTGGCATATCAACTCCATTTTTACACATTTCAAGCACTCTATCAATATCATCTTGAGCTATCTCAGATCCAGATATAGCAACCACTCATTTACTGGTAATTACTTCAAAAGAAGAAGAATTAAAAGATAAAAAAGCTCAAGAAACTTGCTCTCCTGCCATTTTTTCAGCATCTTCAAGGGATTTATCAAGATTACTTTTAAATTCTTCCATATCAAGGATGTTTCCTTTTCTAATTGCATTTGAAGAAGCAATTCCTATTCAAAGAACATGGAAGCTCTTAGTTTCGCCTTCTTCAAATCTTCATATTACTGTTCTTATTTTAGATGTTCAAATATCTATAGCAGTAATAGTTCCGTCAAAACTCATATTTTTTATAAGGTTAAAGTTAATGTTCTAATATTTTATACAGCTTTTGTATTGTTTAAAGCAAAGAAATATATTTCCTACAACTTTTTTTACAAAGGGAATTATATTGAGATATACTTCTTTTTCCACAAAAAATTTTAAATAATGTTAAAAAAATAAGGCTTCTTTGTTTGCTTTTAAGAAATAAATAGGATACAATAAGATAAAATTATTTAAATAATTAACTTTATGAAGTATTTAGTTAATATAACAAATCTCCTTGTTGTTATAATTCTTCTCCTCAATGTTGTATTTATTTATTTTTGATGAGACTCTATTCTTGGAAGTCAAGGAATAGAAAAATATTCTATTCCAAGTCTTATTTTTATCATAGAAGCTCTTCTTATAATTTCTATAATAAAAATAGTGTATGAAAAACCTATCATTGATTTAGAATATACTATTAAAAAATTTCTTTATGGAAAAATAAAAGCATGACCTATAGAAATAGAAAAGTCTGTAAATCCTCATCTTAATTATATTATCTTATTTTTTACAAATACTCTCACAACTCTCAAAAATATAAAGGATGAGTTTATTCACGGAAAAGAAATAAAATCAGAAGTAGAACTCGGAAAAGAAATTCAGTCAAAACTCCTTGAGAAAAAACTAGGCTCTATCCCTTCTCTCAATGTTGTTGCAAAATCAAAACCAGCATGAGAAATAGGATGAGATAGTTATGATGTGATTCAAGAGTGAGATAACTATTATGTGTATGTATGAGATGCAACAGGGCATTGAGTTGGAGCTTGATTTATTATGATGATGGTAAATGCTCTTATCTCTTGATTTTCAAAAATCTATGAATCATGAGCAAAAATTCTTGCTGAAACAAATGAGGTTTTGAAACCAAGAGTAAAAGCAAATCTTTTGATGACTATGCTTCTTATTAGATGGAATGAAAAAGAAAAAAGACTTTTTATGACAGGAGCTGGGCATGAAAATCTTATCGTATACAAGCATAAACTCAATAAATGCTTTAAAATAAAATCTTGATGAGTTGCACTTGGTATGATAAAGGATATTTCTAAACTACTCAAAGAGCAAGAAATAAAATTTGAAATAAATGATATTCTTGTACTTTATAGTGATGGAATAACAGAAGCTATTAATCAGGGGAAAAAAGATGGAAATGAACAAAGGTTTTGAGAAGAAAGACTTGTATCAGCAATACAAAATGCTCCAAATATATATGGGAAAGATTATAAAAGTACTTCTAATGTATTTAACAATATTAGTATAGAACTTTCAAAATTTATGGGATACAACCATATTCAAATGGATGACATCACTCTTGTCGTGGCTCATTATAGAGGAGAAGAATATAATATAAATGAGGATAAAGAAACTCCTCTTGCTGAGGATTTTATTACAGAATGGAAATGGTAAAATTTTAAACATAAATTTTTTAATTTTTCTAGTCCAATTAAAGCAAAAATTTGAAATAAATGTTTTGTAAAATATAATGTTGTGCAAGACATTTATTTTTTATACAAAATCTCCCTGTGGAAAAACAAGAAAAACTGCTCGCACTTATAAAAAAAAGGTATAATTGAGATATTTTTTGATATAATTGAGACTTATATCAAGAAGGAACAGAAAAAAAACAAGAAGAAACTTTTTCAAAACAAGATGAAAAAATAATACTTGAAGTAGAAAAAGATTACAAAGAAGCTCTTGCTTATATAAAAGATATTATTTCTCCTGCTTTTTTAAAAGTATTTCCTGATAAAATCAGAATTAATAATACTTTTGTAAAGACTTATTTTGTCTATTCTTATCCGACTTTTTTGGAATGAAATTGGCTATCACCTGTTATTAATTGGGATGTAAAATTTGATGTAAGTCTCTATATTTACCCTATTGATTCAGCTTACATACAAAAATATTTAAGAAAAAGACTTACTCAACTCTATTCTGAAAGAAGTATAAATGCAGAAAAATGACTTATTCATGACCCAGCAGTTGATGCACAAATACAAGATGTAGAAGAACTCAGAGAAAAACTTACAAGAGGAATGGAAAAATATTTTCATTTTTGAATTTATATCACTCTTTATGCAGAAGATGAAGAAAAACTCAATAAAATAGGAAAAGATATAGAAACTATTTTGGCTGGAAGAAATGTCCTTCAAAAACAAAGTTATTTGAGAGCAGAACAAGGATTTATCTCTACGGGACCTTTTGCAAAAGACGAACTTGGAGTCTATAGAAATATATCTACTTGATGACTTTCTACTACTTTTCCTTTTAGTTCATCTACTCTAAGTCATGACGAAGGAATTCTTTACGGAATAAATACTCACAATAATTCATTAATAATTTTTGATAGATTTAAAATGGAAAATGCAAATATGTGTGTATTTGCAAAATCATGATCTTGAAAATCTTTTACTGTAAAACTAGAAATTTTAAGAAGTCTTATGCTTGGAACTGATGTAATCATTGTTGATCCAGAAAATGAGTATAAGCCTCTTGTTGATACTGTTGGAGGAAGTTATCTTAATGTCAGTCTTAATGCAAAAGAAAGAATCAATCCTTTTGATCTTCCTCTTTGACTCAAAGACCAAGAAACAAGATCTTGAGATTTACTCAGAAATGCTGTTATAAATCTTCTTGGGCTTATGAATCTTATGCTTTGAAAACTCAATTCAGAAGAGGAGTCTATAATGGAAAAAGCTCTTATCACAACCT
This sequence comes from Candidatus Altimarinota bacterium, assembly GCA_013350285.1. Lineage (GTDB taxonomy): Bacteria > Patescibacteriota > Gracilibacteria > BD1-5 > UBA6164 > JAAXWG01. The sequence continues at coordinate 293,771 of JAAXWG010000002.1, forward strand.
ATAGTCTCAAATGAATTACCTTAGAAGATGATAGTGCTATTGGAAAAGAAATTCCTATTATGAAAGATTTACAAGATGTTCTTGAAACAATGGAATGAGGAAAAGGACTTGTAAGAAGAATGGAAAAGTATACAACTTGAATTTTTTCTTGAATATTTAGCCAAAGAACAAATATTGATCTCCAAGATTGACTTCAAGTTTTTTCTGTAAGAGACCTTGATGAAATTTTGAGACCTATTGCAATGTTTGTTATTCTTAATCATATATGGAATAAAGTAAGAAGCTCTACTAAAAAAAGGCTCCTTGTCATAGATGAAGCATGGAATATTATGCAATATGATGATACTGCAAAATTTCTGTTTTGACTTGTAAAAAGAGCAAGAAAATATAATTTAGGAATAACAACTATTACTCAGGATGTAGAAGATTTTGTAAAAAGTTCTTATGGAAAACCTATTGTAACAAACTCATCTATTCAGCTTCTTCTTAAACAATCTAGTGCTTCTATAGATATATTACAAGATGTTTTTAAGCTTACTGAACAAGAAAAGTATATTCTTCTTAATTCTTGAGTTGGACAGGGATTATTTTTTGCTGGAACTGAGCATGTATGAATCCAAATTGTAGCAAGTTTTTATGAAGAAAAAGTCGTCTCAACAAGTTTTAAATAAAACTTTATTTCTTAATATTTCTTCTTATGCAAAAAAGATTTCTTCCTATTGTAAGTGCTTTTATAAGTATTATCATTTCTGCTTGGATATCACTTACTCCTTTGGCTTGAGTGACACAGAAAGACATATCTGATAAATATTATAGTCTCATTACTCCTGCTCCTTTTACTTTTTCTATTTGGAGTCTTATTTATCTTGCTTGGATAGGGGTATCCTTTCTTATAGCAACGAAAAAAATTAAAATTTCAAAAAGAGAAAATTTATTTTTTTCTCTCTCTATGTTTCTTACAAGTCTTTGGCTATTTCCTTGGCATCTTGATGAAATAGCTATCAGTCTTGGAGTAATTTTACTTATTATTGCTTCTTTTATTTATCTTTTTTCTCTTTCAAGAAAAAGTGAAAAAATATTTAGATATACTATTGATTTGTCTCTTTGATGGATATTTATTGCAACTATTGCAAATACAACAGTTTTTCTCGTAAGTAAAGGAGTTAATATAGGACTTACTTGGGTTTTTATGGCTCTTTGAGTTTTAGCTCTTGTAAATGGTATTATTGTCAAAAAATATAAAAATTTTATTCCTTCTTTTGTTTTTCTTTGGGCTTCGCTTGGAATCTATATAGAACAAGAAAATATGATTCTCAAGAAAACTATTATTAGTCTTGCTTTTATATTTATTCTTTTTCTTGTAAAAGAATTTTTTATAAAAGATGAAAAGAAAAAAAATAAACTAAGTTAAATTTTATTTATTTTAATAGCTTTATTAAATTATGAAAAAAAAAGTACTAATTATTGAAGACAATATAGATTTATTAGAAATTTATAAAATTAATTTTGAGATGGAAGGATTTGTAGTTGATACAGCAAAAAATGGAATGGAATGAATTGTAAAACTTTTAGAAAAAAAACCAGATATTATTGTCTTGGATATTATGATGCCAAGTATGAATGGGTTTGAGGTATTAAAAACAATAAAAACTCAATCATCAATAAGTATACCAATAGTTGTGTGTAGCAATCTTTCTTCAAAGGAAGATGAAACCACAATAATGGAATCCGGAGCAGATATTTATTTAAGAAAGTCAGACTATAAATGAGAAGAAGTTGTAAAAAAAGCAATAGAATTATTAAAACAAAAAATATAAAACTTACCCTTGTTTTATAGGGAGAATAAAGGAAAATGTACTTCCCTTTCAATAGCTACTTTTTATAAATATTTTTCCGCCCATTCACTCTATTATATTTTTACATATAAAAAGTCCTAATCCTGTTCCTTTTTCTGTTTTATTAAGATGTGATCAAATTTGAGAAAATTTTTTAAATAATTTATTTATATCTTTTCTTCTTATTCCAATTCAAGTATCCTCAATTGATACTTGAAAATTTCTTTTATCGGACATTTCTTCTAATTTTATAATTATTTTTCAATCAAAATTTGTGAATTTATAAGCATTAGAAATAAGGTTTATAAGTACTTGTTTCAATTTTTCTTCATCAACCATAGCAGTAATATCTCATAGATTGTGCTCAATTATTATATTTTTTTCACTTAACAAGTTTGTAAATTCTTCAATTGTCTTTACAATTAATTCTCTTATATTTGTTGATGTAAATTCATAATCCATTTTTCAAGATTCAATTTTATTAATATCAAGAGTGTCATTAACAAGCTCTATTAAAGTATCTGTATTTGATAAAACTCTTTCTCAATATTTTTTTTGGGTTTCATTTATTGGTCCAAATTTTCCTTTTAAAAATAAGTTTACATATTCTTTAATAACTGTCATAGGAGTTCTTAGCTCATGGGAAGTTACGGAAATAAATTCATTTTTCATATTTTCTAATTCTCTCTCTTTTGTAGCATCTCTAAAAACAATAATACAAGATCTTTTTCAAGATGAAAAATTTTCAAGTGGTGTAGAAATAAGAGAAATAGGAATATTTTTGTTTTTTCAAATGAGAAGAATATTTTTATTAAAAAAATATTCTTTTCCTTCTTTTAATGTATCTAGAATAAAATTTCATATTTTTATTTTTTCATTATCTGAAACAAAATTGATATATTCATTGTAATTTTTTCATTTTAGAAATTCTTTTGAATATCCTGTTAATAAAGATGCTTTACTATTAATTATAACAATAGTATTGTTTGAATCTACAACAATGAGCCCCTCTCAAAGATTATCTATGATAGAAGCAAGATTATCTTTACTTTCTTGCAATTTTTCATTTATCTCAATATTTTTATTGAGTATATTTGAAAGTTGTTCATTTTTTGTAGTAAGTTCACTTGAACTTACTTCTAGAGTTTTTTCTACCAAAGAAAGCCTTTCATTTTCATAAGTATATTCTTCATCTATGGCATTTAAAAAAGGATTTAATTTTTCATACTCCTCTTTTTCCAAAAAATTCAAATATTTACTTATTTGTTTTTTTAAAAGCTTTGATTTAACACTATTTTGCCAAGAATACATAAAATTTAATCTTCTGATATTAAAATTGTTGTCATAGTCTGATTATGAAGAAAATAATCAGAATCTATACTAATATTTTTTCAAATTTCCCCATAAGAATAAAATCAAGCTATTTTACAATCTTTTCAAACAACACTTATAACTTCTTCTATTTCTTCTTCAATCCTTTGCCTTAAAACCATTCTTCTTGAAATACAGTTTACTAAAAGAGCAATTTGAGGATGAGGATTTAATTTATAAGATTCTCTTGTTGAACTCCCTGCTCATTTTATTATATCATCATAACTTGCTTTCATAAAATATGCACTATATCATTCTGGTACATCAGATGAAAATACTACACTTTTATCTTCTTTATTTATTCTTAATAATGTCCTTACAACTGCTTCATCTTCATTTTTATCAAAAATACTTATTGGTATAGGATAGAATAATCAAGATTTATCTCACAAGTAATCCTTATAAAGTTCTAAAGCTGGTTCTCAATCAACTTCATAAACTATATTTCATTTTGATTTTGTAATAGTCCTTTTTATACCAAATTTTGTCCATCAAGAAACAGAACAAGATCATATTTTTATAGAATCACCATAAAGTCAAATCATTACTATATTATTTTTTTCTACAGAAAAAGAATTAAGTCAAGCATATGTGTTAATAACATCTGGATTATCTCAAGCAAGTCATCATGTAACTCAAATATTTCTGGGTAATATTTCTTTCATTCATTTAATTAATTCCGATCCATTTACTCATAATCCATCTGAAAATACTAAAATATGTTTTAAGTCATTACTCAATAATTCTTTTGCTAATTTTGAAGCTACTTCAATACTATTTTCTATATTATTTACCTCTCAAGATACTAATTTAATAGGAGTTTTATCAAAAGTCATAGCAGTAATAGATATAGATTTATCAAAAATACTATTTCCTAATATTTCTCAATAAGTTGAAATATAAACTATATCTGATTGCGGATAGAATGATTTTAACAAACTATGAACATCTATATTATTTGAATCTCTTAAAAAATCAGGTGCAATAAAAACAAGAACTAGTTGAGCAGAAGTATTTATTTCCTCTGATGACCATTTTTCAGAAATATATTGTCTTTGTTCTATTTTCATATTTTTTATGATAGTATTATAAATATTACTTATAATATTACTATATTATCTTTTGTATTGCAAAAAACACTCACTTTCTTTAAGGAAAATCTAAAAAACTAAGTTTTTGTTATTCCTCTACACTCATACCGAGTATAAACTTAAGCAAAAATCTATTTAAATAGACAAATTCATTTTAAAAAATGAATAATTTTATTTTTTTTAATTTTCTTAATATCCTATTTTTAAGGATAATTTCATTCTATACGAAGACAAACATTATCTATAAAACTTTTAAAAAATATTTTTTGAGGAAGTTTTTTTATTATTTCCCTTGCTACTTCTAAATTTTTTGCTAATTTTCTTTTTAATTTTTCCTTTTTTTCTTTTGACAAAGATAATTGACTAATATAAATATCTAAACTTTCTTGTCTTAATTCTATTAAAAAATCTTTTACTGCTTCTGTAATATTTATTTCTTTATTTTCCAATATTTGATCTTTTGTTATTCATAATTTTTCTCTTTCTGAAATCACTTTCTTTAAAATTTTATCTCCCCATTGTTCATATTCTATTGTTATATTTTTAATATTTCAATGTTCTTCTAAGAAATAAGGTATCAAATTTGGAGTCATATCTGGAGGAGTATTTGCAATTTTAATTATATTTTCAGCTACATTGAGAGATTCAAGTGGAATTCTTGCTACAAGAGGTTTTCCTCCTATAGGAATATCCATTCAAACTCTATCTGCTGCTTCTTTAGACATTATTAAACTTACAGGTCATCTTGATAAAAGCATTGGACTATATACTAAACCTAAAATAATATTTTTTATATAAACTCATTTTTTCTCAAGCTCTAAACGATTATCTTCTATTATTTTTGTTACTTCATTTTTAAAACGGGCATAATGTGAAACATCTCCTACCATAGGAGACTCAAAAGCCTTTGCCATAATAGTATTAAAAAAAATTATAACTATTGGTTCTCTTGAATTTCTATTTAATAAACTTTGTATAAAATGCCTAATAAACTCAATTTGATTATCTGCTAATCTTTTCCTAAGTTCATTTTTTTCTGTAATAGTAGTTCAATCATGCCATTTTTGTCAAGTTTCTGGATTTATAATATCCTTCACAATTATATTTTTAAATTTTTTATACCATTCATCGCCTGCTCCTAAAATTGCTTTCCATCTAATTGCTTCTTTTTGTATGTCATCTATTCATCCATCCCACTCTGCAAAAGTATTTGGATTGATATTTGGATCAAGCATTCTATATGGATCCATATCCATTCCTGCTGATAAATATATTATAGATTTTTTATTGGGAAGACTTTCTATAATATATTTATTTGCCTCTGTTTCTGGTTTAAAAACATCTCAAGAATACCCCTCTTTATCAGGATTGGCCCACTTTGATATTTCTTGTATTGTTCATTCATTTCTACTTCACACTGGTGTAAAAGAAATTCCATTTTCATATAATATATTTGAAATATCTTTTCATATTCCTGTCCTTGGTCATATTATTACTTTTTCATATTCATTGCCAGTTAATATTGTATTAACTTCATTTGGAAAGTAATTAACTTCATTTTTTCTTGACCATAATCTTGTGATAGCTTCATTTAATAATTGTTCATCGGATATCCTATTTCATTTTTGATCATGTATTAAAGTCTCCATTTCCTAAAAAAGATTAAAAACTAAAATTTTTCATATAAATAAAAAGGGAATTAAATATATAAAATTCATTCCCTTTAACCTTAAAATTAATAACAATTTAAAGAATTAAAAAACAAAGCAAGTATAAACAAAATAAAAATAAAAAAAATAAAAAATCTTAAAAAAAATTGATTTTTTAAGATTTTTCTACATAATACTGCCGGCTGCTTCTAAAAACAAATATAATAGACTTATCTTTGCCCCCGAAAGCAATAAAAAATAAGCATTGTTATATTTTTCACCATTTTTATTATTAAATATTAGACTATGGCTGCTATAAAAGGATACATAAAACTTCAAATCAAGTGAGGACAAGCGACTCCAGCTCCTCCGGTAGGACCTGCTCTTGGACAACACGGAGTACCTATTCCACAATTTACTCAGGCTTTTAATGAACAAACAAAGGATAAAATGGGGATTGTTCTCCCTGTTGTTATTACTGTTTATGAAGATAGGACTTTTACTTTCGTAGTAAAGCAACCACCTGCATGAGTACTTATTAAAATGAAACTTGGTCTTAAAAGTGGTTCTAAAATACCTCAAAAAGATAAAGTAGGACACTTAACAATAGAACAACTTAAAGAAATTGCTGAACAGAAAATGCCAGACTTAAATGCTGTTGATCTTGCTGGAGCTATGAAAATTATTATGGGAACTGCAAGAGCAACTGGAGTTACGACTGATATTGATACTATGACATTAAAAGAACTTAGAGAAAAATTGAAATAGTTATAATATAAAAACTAGTCTTTTCATAAAAAGACTAGTTTTTAATTTTGCTTCTATCGTCTAGTGGCTAGGACGGGACCCTCTCACGGTCCAGACAGGGGTTCAATTCCCCTTAGAAGTACCAA
>JAAXWG010000005.1 GCA_013350285.1 Candidatus Altimarinota bacterium
ATTGGTACACCCGGCAGGACTCGAACCCACGCAAAACCCAGGTCCGCGGCCTGGTGCTCTATCCAACTGAGCTACGGGTGCATGTATCAAATAAGATTTCTCTTTTTTGTTTTCCTATTGTATGAAGAAATATTATTTTTCAAAATTTAATTTTTCACTCAAAAATATTTTTAAAAATATTCTCTTTTACAAAGAAACGAAACTTTATATAATCACTTACATAAAAAACTTTTAAGATAATTATTTTAAAAAAAATATGCAAGAACAACTCAGTATAAGCGGAAATATTATTGCTTATGATATAGATACAAAAGAAAAAAGTATAGAGGGAATACTTCGCTCTCGTTTTGAAAATGAAGCAGATATAGAAACTTCTTTGGATGATTTACTTGATCCCTATCTTCTTGCAGGGATGAGTGAAGCCGTGGCGAGGATAAAAAAAGCTCATACATCACAGGAAAGAGTAATTGTTTTTTGAGATTATGATGTTGATGGAGTGACAAGCACTTCTCTTTTGATGCATTTTTTTAAAAAGATTTGAGTCAATGCGAGTTATAGACTTCCACACAGAGCTAAAGATGGCTATGGACTGAAAAATTATTTTATAGATGAGCTTGCTTCTCTCGGAGTTTCACTCATTATCACGGTTGATTGTGGAACGAGAGATGGAGCAGTCGTTCAATATGCAAAAGAAAAGGGAATAGAAGTCATTATTACTGACCACCATACCGTTCCAGAAGATAATTTACTTGAATCAGTGTGTCTTATCAATCCAAAGAGACAGGATTGTCCTTATCCATTTAAAGATTTGGCAGGAGTGTGAGTTTGTTTTAAGCTTATTATGGCTCTTGCAAGAGATTTTTTAAGCGAAGCAGAATACAAAAAATACATTCAAGAATCTATTGATATTGTGGCGATTGGAACGGTTGCGGATTGTATGGTGCTGACAGGAGAAAATAGGATTATTGTCCAAGAAGGCTTGAAACAAATAAAAAATTCGAGATCAAGAGGAATTAAAAAAATGATAGAAGAAAAAATTCACGAAGATTTGGATGCAGATATTTTTAGTTTTCTTATTGGTCCAAAGCTCAATTCAGCCGGAAGAATGGCTGATCCTTATAAGGCGGTAAGTCTTATTCTCAACCAAGAAGAAAGTGTGCATACGACTTTGCAAGAACTTGAAAATCTCAATGATAAGAGAAGGAAATTGACTTATAAATTTTTTGATGAAGCAATGCTTCAAATTAATCAAGATGATAATATTTTATTGTATCATTCTCCGGAAATAGAGCACGGGATTATCGGTATTGTTGCAGGAAAATTAACGGAGCGATTTTATAAACCATCAATTGTTTTGATAGAAGAAGGTGATAAACTTGTGGCAAGTTGTAGAAGTCCTGAGTATTTTAATATTTCTGAAATATTAGAAGAAAATAAGCATTTTTTTGAAGCTTTTGGTGGACACAAACAAGCAGCTTGATTTACTATAAAAAAAGAAAAATTTGAGGAGTTTAAACACATTATTTTACAAAAAGTTAATAATCAAGATTTTTCTCTCTACAAAAAAAAGATTATTGTTGATAAACTTATTTCTCCAAGTGAAATAAGTTTTAAACTTATCAAAGAAATGACGAGATATAAACCTTTTGGTATTGGTAATACCAAGCCTATTTTTATGATACAAAATCTTGATTATTCTGCGATAGAATATCTTGGATCATGAGTCGATCATATAAAAATAAATCATAAAGACGGCTATAAAATCTGTGGATTTTGATTTTGACATTGTCGTGATATTTTAAGACAATCTTCAAAAATAAGTATTATTTTTGATCTACTTGAAGATAATTTCAATGGAAAAAAAGGGATTATGCTCAAGGTACTAGATATTATTATAGAGTAAAAAAACTTGTTATATATATAAGAAATTAAGTATATTATTTATTGTCAATAAGTTTTTCTTTTAAAAAATAAAAAAGTTTTTATACTCTTAAACAAGATTTTTTTAAAAAATAATAAAAAATAATGAAGCTAAAATCTTTTTCAAAAGCTTTTACTCTCGTGGAGTTGATAATAGTAATAACAATAATTACAATATTATGAGCAATAAGTTTTTTAAGCTATCAATGATTTACTCTTTCGGCAAGAGATAGTAATAGGATTACTCAAGTGGCAAATATAACAAGGGCTATAGAAGCATATAGAATAAATAAGACAGTTCCAATGCCAGAAAATGCTATAAGAATAGAGAATAATGGGAATCTCATAGCTTATCAATGATATCTCTGACAAGAATGATTAAGTATAATAGGAGGAAATCCTAGATGATGAAAGGATCCAAAAGATGATACATATTTTAGTTATTATGTAACAGAAAGTTTTTATAATTATCAATTACTCGTATATCTAGAAAGATGAGTATCATATATTCCTCAGACATATGCAGATGCTGTAGACTATAGTAAAAGGATAGTAAGAGTATATGGAGATAGATTATGAATATTAACAGATATAAATAATACTCCAATTCAAGAAATACCAAATATAAAAGCTGTTGGAAAATTTGATATAGCAACAGCGACAGGAGTATATGTTGCTTATTTATGAGAAAATTATGTAATAGAATGAACAGGAAGTATGCTTACTCAAATAAGTCCAAATGGAAATTGTAAAAGAATAAAAGAATTAGGAATAGGTAAAAAAAATGGAATTTATAATATTAATCCATTAGGGACATGATTTATTCAGGTTTACTGTGATATGACAACAGATTGAGGTGGGTGGACATTGGTAGCGAGAAGTGTAAATGGAGGGAGTTGAGATTTTTGATGGAATGTATCTACAGGGGCGGTTGATAATTATACAAAACCATATTCTTTATGAATTTTATCAAAAAATATTATTTCAAAATGACAATTATTGGTTGCTCGTTATATAAACAAAAATCAGATACAACTTGCACTTAGATTTAATGTAGATAAAAATATATTAATAACAGATTATAGCTGAGATTCTCCTACATCATCTCAAAAAGTAGTTTATGATTGATGAATTCTTGATACAGAAAAAACTTGGAATCATGCAAGAATGTTTCTTCAGTGGTGATGAATTAACAATACGAGTTATTATCCTTTTAGAGATATAACTCCATTAGGTATATATTGATTGAGTTCTTGGGGATTTAATACTGCTGCATATAGTTCAGGCTATTGAGCTTTTAATTTACAGCAAGGAATGATATTTGTTCGCTAGAATATTTTTTTATTTCCTTACAAAAATCAAAATTCTTTCTTGGTCGCCGAGAGTATATTTTTCTATTTTTTCAATTGTTGCTTTCCGTTTTTTAAGGATTTTTTCTCCTTCTTTGAGTTCTTCAGGATTATTGCTTTTATAGGCGATAAAATATCCTCATTTTTTCACAAGCGGAAGAGCATATTCAAGCAGTTTTGGAAAATAAGCAACGGCTCTGGAAAGGAGAAAATCATATTTTTCTTTGTATTCATCTTTTCTTCTCATTTCTTCGGCTCTTCCCACAATTGCTTTTATATTTTCTAGCTCAAGATTTTCTACGAAATACTGACAAGATTTTATTTTTTTCTCAGTAGAATCAATAAGATCCATTGAAAAATCTTTTTTATCTTCATAAAATATTCACAAAGGAATTCACGGAAAACCACCTCAAGTTCACAAGTCTCAAATATTTCAAGAAAGATTTATAAATTTTGTGAGCATCAAGCTATCAATAAAATGTTTTTCAACTACTTCATCTTTTTCTCGGATAGAAGAAAGATTTATTTGTGCATTTTTTTCCAAAAAAAGTTCAAGGAATTTTTCAAATTTTTTTTGTTGTTTTTCGTTTAATATGAGATTATATTTTTTTAATAGCTTTTGCATAAGAAAGTATTTTTTATTAATTAATATTTATTATAATTTTTAAAAGATATATAAATTATTATATCTTTTTTTTATTTTAGATAATTCGTGAATTATCTTTACATTTTTTTCAGATTCATATTAATCAGTCTATAAATCTTTTCAACTTTTAATCTTTTTCACTATTCACTATTCTCTAATAAATTTCCTTATTATAACACTCTTCACAATAGACTATCTCAGGTCTTTCAGGAGCATAAGTTGTCTGTATTTCTTTTCCACACTTATCACAGTTCCTTGTATAAAGATGTCTTGGATTTCTTAAACTCATCCTATCAAGATGTCTTTGGTCTGGATGTCTTCTTGGAATGGGAAGATTATGTTTTCTATAAAAAGCGAGTTCTTCTTTTATTATTCTAAAAGGTTTTTTAGTAACTTCACACTCAATAGCCCAGTTCAAAATATCATCAGGAATATCTGCAATATTTTCAGGAAGCTTACTTGCAGGGATAATTTTTTCTACCTTAGGAAAAGGAGCTTCATAAGTGCTGTATTTAAAGACCGGTCTTTTTCAAGCTTCTTCAAGAGTATTATAAGTATTTCATTCTCTATCAATATAATAAAATCCCCCTGCCTCCACTCCGTTTTGGCTGTCCCCCTTAATAAGGGGGATGTCCCTAAGGACTGGGGGATTAATTGGATAATATTCTTGAGCAACGGTTTCATTGTATCCAAAAGGACTAAGAGAACTTGGAAAAAATTCTCACCATTCTTGCTCCCCCTGCTTCACTATCGCTCAGCTTTCCCCCTCAATTGAGGGGGATTTAGGGGGAGTCATCATATGTTCTATAATTTTTGGCACCAATTTTTCATATTCTTCTTTTGTATATTGTTTATTGAGGATACAATAGGATTTATTACGGAGTCAAATACATCAAAAAAGGTAAGATGATGAAATACAAGAATCACAATAATAACAATTTTTTGCTTCGGGCCAAATATCAATAGAAAATAAACAGTGAAACATATTTACTCATCAGGTAGAAATTTCATATGATAAAGAAGAATTACAACAACTATAATCTAAGTCATAAGAATTGTCTGTATCTTGAATAAATTGGGCATATTTTATATTTTCAATATTTTCTCAATCAAAAACAAAAAAAGAGTTTTTAGAATTTTGAACAAAATCACCTAATACATTTTCACAATTTTTTATGTTTAGATTTTTTTGGATAGCTATCTTGATTATTTGTTCAAATTTTTCTTTTATATAAAAAATACTATTTTGCTTAAAGATTTCTTCTTTTCTTCTTTTATATTCTTCGGGGGTATATTTTATATTTTCTATATAAAATGATTTATTTTTTAGATTTGTGGATAATATACAATTACTACATCAATCACAATCATAAATAAAATAACAATCCTTACAACTAATACTTTTAATTATATAAAAACAGTTAAAACAAGAAAAAATATCTATTCATTCATAACAATACTTACATTGATTTGCCAAAAAGCAATCTATACAACCAATAGAGTTATTTACTCTCTTTCCATAAAGACAGTTTTCACTTTCTGCACAACTTATAATAAGATAAGAATTTTTACAGTGAGTTATTTGATTTGTAAAATTACAATTTTCACATGTTTTATCTACATAAAGATTTATTCTTGGAACATTGAGCAAAATGCTTTCAAACTGCTCAAAAAATCATCTACCAAAATCAAAATCTTTCCCATAATCAGTCGCCTCCCATTTATCACCCCACCATATTTTTTGTTCATAGACTTTATAGGGTTTATCAGGAGAATAGATTGAAATAATATCTTTGCCACTAAAATCACATTTTCTTTTATAGAGTTTTCTTTCATTTCTAAAACTGAGTCTTCTTTGTTGTCTGCAATCAGGACAAAGGGTAGGAGGAGGGATAAGATATTTTACTTTTCCATTTCAGAGATTTTTAAATCCGGACTCAAAAAAAGAGTCCGGACTTTTCTCTCAATTAAGACCGGTCTCCTTTAAAGAGACCGGTCTTTTTGGGTTTGGAAATACTGGACTTATTTTCTTATAAAATTCCAAATCTTTGTCTGTGATATCAAAATTTGATCCACAATGTCTACAAATATTTGTTTCTATAATTTTTTCATTTTGAAGCATATTTCTTAATAAAAAAGTATGAAAAAAATATGGTTATAAGATAAAGTAATTTATATAAAAAGCAAATAAATCAACTTATCAACTTATACCGTAAATTATAATTTTTTTGATTTTAGCTAAATATTTTTTATACTTATTTTAAATCTTATTAAAAATACGAATACTATGCAACTCACAAAAGCAATTTTGCATACAACTGATACTTATATAAACTCTCTTAAAAAATCATGAATAGAGACAGTTATGGATATGATTATGCACACACCAAGAGATTATGAAGATAGGACCAATGTTCTTGATTCTCTTTCTCTCGTGAATATAAAAGAAAAAAATACTCTTCTCCTTACTTTAATATCTATTTCTAGCACAAGAACAGCAAATAATAAATTGCTTACAAAGGCTATTTTTGAAGATAAATCTTGATTTTTGAGTGAATGAGTTTGGTTTAATAGACAATATTTTGCTAACTCAATAAAAGTTTTTGAAGGGAAAAAGGTGATTGTATCATGAAAGGTAAAATATGAATATGGAAAACTTGTTTTTTCTTCTCCGGATGTAGAGACAGATTTATCAAAAGTATCCTGAGAAATAGTTCCAATTTACCCTGATGCAAACTATATTCCATGAAAATGGATAGAATCAAAAATGGAATTATTGAAAAATTATTTTGAAGAAATACAAGAAAATCTTCCTCTAGAAATTTTGAAAAAATATAATTTTCTTCCGAGAAAAGAAGCATTTTTAAAAATTCATTTTCCAAAAAATAAGCTTGATATTTCTCAAGCAAAAGAAAGACTTGCTTATGAAGAATTATATCTTATCAATTACAAAGCAATTGAAAAAAAATATCAAAGTTTTTCTCTCTCAGAGTGAAAAAGTATAGCTCTTCCTTTTTCTCCCGACTTAGTAAAAAATATTATTGCAAAACTACCTTTTTCTCTTACTGACCAACAAAAAATCTCTCTTTTTCAGATACTCAAAGATATGGAGCTTTCTCATGCTATGAGAAGACTTCTTGAAGGAGATGTAGGAACAGGGAAGACAATAGTGGCACTTATTTCAGCTATTCATGCTATTAAGCAGTCAGAAATTCTTGGTAAGAAGATACAAGTCGCTTTTATGGCTCCGACAGAAATTTTGGCAAGACAGCATTTTGAAAGTATGGGAAATATTATTTTTGAGTATGGAATAAGCCTAAATCTTCTTGTTTGAAGTACTTCTGCAAAACAAAAAGAGTCTATAAAAAAAGATTTAAAACAAGGAAATCTTGATATTATTGTTTGAACTCATGCGATTATTCAAGAAGATGTATCTTTTCATAATCTTTGATTTGTTGTAATTGATGAACAGCATCGTTTTTGAGTAAAACAAAGAGAAGTGCTTGAATCTTGAATTTTATCTTTTGTAACAAATGGATTTCGTTTTATAGACAATATAGAAGAAGCTGATTTTGATTTTATAAAAGCAAATATTATTTGTAATTTGTATTCCAAAAATAAACATAATCTCAAAAAAGAAGATTTCAGTGTCATAAAAGACAAGGATAAAATTATTGCTTTTTGAAGGATTTTTTCTCTTTCTTGAGACGAATATGAATTAGCAAATTTATGGGTTGATCCATCATATAGAGGAGAAAAACTTGGAAATAAATTGATAAAATTTTTGTATATGACAAAAATAAATTCAAAAGAAAAAAAACTCTTTGTGTTATGTAAGGAAGATTTATTCCATTATTATGAAAAATTATGATTTGATGAAATGGATGAAAATTACTCTCTTCAATTTTTTGAAATGATAAAAAATGCAAGGCTTTTTAATGAAGAATATAAACTTATGCAATTAAAAGAGTTTGATATTATAGAAAAAATCTCCCTTGTTGATACGAAAAGTTCGCTTATTCCTCATTCTCTCAATATGACTGCAACACCAATTCCAAGAACTCTTGCTCTTACTTTGTATGGGGATCAAGATTTATCCATTATTTCTGAATATCCAAAAGGAAGAAAGGAAATATTTACTCGTGTCGCAAAAAATGATGAAGAAAGACAACAAATAGAACTTTTTGTGAGAAGTGAATTAGAAAAATGAAGACAGGTTTTTTGGATTAGTCCTTTGGTAGAAGAATCAGAGAAAATAGATCTTGCTAATGCGATAAAAACAAGTGAAAGTTTGAGAGAAATATTTGCTCCTTTTTCCGTTGGACTTTTACACGGAAAAATGAAAGCAAAGGAAAAAGAAAGTATAATGAGACAATTCCAAAATAATGAGATTCAAGTTTTATCTTCTACTTCGGTTGTTGAGGTTTGAGTTGATATTCCAAATGCAAGTATTATGTGTATTGAATGAGCTGAAAGATTTGGTCTTTCACAACTTCATCAATTTAGGGGAAGAGTTGGAAGAGGAAAGCACCAATCGTATTGTTATCTTTTTCCCAGCTCATGACAAAAAACAGATAGGCTGAGAGCAATGGAAAGGACAAATAATGGCTTCCAACTCGCAGAAATAGATCTTGAAATCAGAGGACCGTGAGAAGTGTATGGAGTGAGACAAAGTGGAATTCCAGATTTAAAAATGGCTGATTTGAGGGATTTAGAACTTATAAGTACTATCAGAGAAGATATAGAGTCTTTGTTTAAAAAGAAAAAATAGTATTTTTTTATAAATTTTATATAATCTTTTAAAGATTTTTATATTAAAAGTTTGCTTATGAATCTTCTTGAATTATTTTTTACTGTTTCTTGAATAGTTATTTTTATATTAGGGCTTGATATTGCTCGTAGGCAGAAGTTTAATGCTCTTCATTTTTTTATATTTTTGTCTATTGGTTCAGGACTTCTTGTTTTTACTTTTTTTCCACGAGTTTTAAACTTTGTTGGACAACTTTTTTGACTTCAGAGATGAGCTGATTTACTTGTGTATTCATCTATTATTTTTTTGATATATTTTTCTCTTCTCCTTCTTCGTAAAACAGAAGAAAATAGAAGTGATTTAACAAAAATTGTCAGAGAAATAGCAATAGAAAATTCACCAAAAACTTTGATAAATGGGGAATATGTATTTGTTGTTCCTGCATATAATGAAGAAAAAGTTATTTATGAATGAATAAATAAGATAATTGAAAGATGATATGAAAATATAATTGTTATCAATGATTGATCAACGGATAGAACAAAATTTGAATTAGAAAAATTTTGAAACAAATTAATAGTACTAAATCATTTCAAAAATAGGGGACAATGAGCAGCACTTGAAACAGGGTTTGAATACATAAGGAGGTATGGAGCTATTAAGTTTGTTATAAGTTTTGATAGTGATTGACAGCATAGTTTAGATGATATTAAATTTTTTGAAGAGGCAATACAAAGTAATAAAGATGCTATGATTTTTCTTGGTTCAAGATTTAAATGAGTTGCCAAAAATATAAATTTCACGAGAAAACTTATACTCAAGCTTGGAATAATGTTTACATTTGTTATAAGCCATATTAAACTAAGTGATACTCATAATGGCTATAGATTTATAAAAAAAGAAGCTTTGAATGATATAAAAATCACTATTGATGGGATGGGACATGCTTCTGAAATAATTGATACAATAGCAACAAAAGGAATAAAATTTTTAGAAGTTCCAGTAACTATACATTATGATGAATATAGTAAGGCAAAATGACAAAAATCAAGTAATGCTATAAATATAGCTCTTAGATTTATATGGAATAAGTTTTTTAAATAAAGTTTGAAATCTTGGTAAAAATACTTATAGTTTTACCAAGATTTTACTTTATAAAAATATTTTTATGTTAATAGAAAATAATTTTGTTTCTATCTCTGACTTGAGAGATAAAACTTCACAAGTTATAAAGGATTTATCAAAGTCGGGAAAAAAAATACTCCTCTCTCAGAATAAACCTATTTGAATATTTTTAAGTATTGAAGAATACAATGCTATGCAAAAACTTTCATTTGAAAAAGAAAAAGCAAGCCTTGATGATATTAAGGCTTATAAAAATAGTTCTCATTGACTTGATTGAGTAGAAGCTTTTAGTTTTTTAAATAGTTTGAAATAATATGTATAAAGTCATACTTGAAAAAACAGTTCAAAAATTTTTACTTAAGCATAAATGAGAGGAGTTGATAGATAAATTTGAAAGAGCAATAAGGATTTTGGCACTCGATCCCTATGAAAATAATCTTGATATAAAAGTCTTAGTTTGACTTCCTAACTCATATAGACTGAGAATTTGAGATTTTAGATTTATATATGAAATAATAGAAAAAAATTTAGTAATTTCATTTTTTGATGCTTGAAATAGATGAGATATTTATAAAAAAATTAAATAATATGAAAAAAACAATTTTAATTACAGGAGGAATAGGATATATATGATCTCATGGAGTTGTAGCTTTTGAACAAGCTTGATACAAAACGGTTATAGTTGATAATTTATCAAATAGTAATGTAGATATTCTTGTTGGAATAGAAAAAATATTGTGATATAAACCAGATTTTTTTGAAACAGATTTGAGAACTGTTAAATGAGAATTATTAAATGAAAAATGAATAAATAAAATAAATTATATTGATTGAAAAAAAATTAAATGATTTTACTCTTTAGAAGAAATTTTTCAAAAATACAATTTTGACTGAGTTATTCATTTTGCTTGACTTAAATCAGTTGGAGAATCGTGTCAAAAAGCACTTGCATATTTTGATAATAATATTGTTTGAAGTTTAAAACTTTTTGAGATGATGGAAAAGTTTAAAGTAAAAAATATTATTTTTTCAAGTAGTGCAACCGTTTATAATATGGATAATAGACAGGACTCTTTAAAGATTGGACTTAAAGAAGATGAACTTATTTGAAATACTACAAATCCATACTGAACAACTAAATTTTTACTTGAAAATATTTTGAAAGATTTAGCAAAATTTTCGTGATTTAGAGTGATAAATTTAAGATATTTTAATCCTATTTGAGCTCATAACTCTTGATATATAGGAGAAAATCCATCTTGAATTCCTAATAATCTCCTTCCTTATATTATGAAGGTTGCAACTTGAGAGCTTGAAGAACTCAAAGTTTTTTGAAATGATTATGATACTCTTGATGGTACTTGAGTAAGGGACTATATAGATGTAATTGATCTTATTGATTGACATTTGAAGGCTTATTCAAATTTAGAGAGTGGTTTTAATGAAAGGTCAGTCTCAGGAAAATTTGAAACTTATAATTTATGAACAGGGAAGTGAGTCTCTGTTTTGGAAATGATAGAAGCAAATAAAAAAGTTATTTGAAAAGATATACCTTACAAAGTTATTTGAAGGAGAGAAGGAGATTTAGCAAGTGTTTTTTGTAATCCAGAGAAAGCAGAAAAAGAACTTTGATGGAAAACAAAAATTTCTTTGGAAGAAAGCTTAAGAAATAGTTGGAGATTTTATAATAACTAAAAAAATATCATGAAAGTTTCAGTTTTAATTTGTACTTATAATTCTTGAAAGTATATTTTTTCAACAATAAAAAATGTTTTAAATCAGACATTATGAGATTTTGAATTATTAATTTTGGATAATAATTCTTCTGATGACACAGTAAAAAATATAAAATCTTTTCAAGATGAAAGAATAAAATTATTTGAATTATACAAAAATCTTTGACCTTATGGAGGTTTAAATTATTTGCTTGAAAAGTCTTCTTGAGAATATATTGCTATTCTTGATCATGATGATTTATGGGCTTCAAATAAATTAAAAAAACAAGTAGATTTTTTAGATAAAAATATTAACTATATTTGATGTGGTACAAAGACGGTGATGTATTATGAAAGTGATAAAAAATATTTTTTGTATTATTTAAAAGAAAAAAATAAATATACGATTCATTCATCTCTTGTATTTAGAAAATGAAATTATAGATATGATGAAAATATATTGTATTTTGCAGATGCTTATTTTCAAAAATTTAGTTTATGTAAGTGAGAAAATAAAATTTATAATTTAGATGAAACTTTGACTTTTCATCTTATAAAAGATAATTTCAATAATTTAACTTATTCTTGGTTTCAGTTAAATTTAAAAAATATGAAAAGATTATTTGATGTTCATTGAATGACTTTTTATGCTTTTTTAGTTTTTTTATATGAAATAAAAAGATATGCCATAATTAGGATAGGTATTGCAAAAATATTCCCTAAATTTTTTAAATGTTTTGATAGATTGCCTTATAAATTAGTTTGAGATTGATTTAAAAATTTTGAAGGAAGTGAATTTGAAAAAATATTTGAGATAAAATAAAATTTGACTTTAAGTTTTAACAAGTATAATTGCTAAAATTTAATTTTTAATAAAATTAGCAAATGAATATTGGAATAAAAGAGTATTTTATTTAAATAAAATACTTAATTATTTAGATAATACAGAGCTTATAAAAGTTTTGATATGACAAAGAAGAGTTGGTAAATCTTATATAATGAAGCAAATTATATATTTTTTAGAAAATACAAAGAAAATAAAATCTTCAAATATTATTTATATAAATTTAGAAATTGATTTCTTGAAATTTAATAATATTTTAGAGTTAGATAATTATATAAAAAATATTATAAGAAAAGTAAAAAATAAAAATAGATTTTACATTTTTTTAGATGAAATACAAGAAATTTCTTGATGGGAAAAACTTATAAATTCTTATAGAGCAGATGATAATTTTGATGTAGATATATTTATTACTTGAAGTAATGCAAATTTACTTTCATCTGATTTATCAACATATTTAACTTGAAGATATATAGATTTTGAGATAATGCCATTTAGTTATTTAGAGTATTTATGATATTTTAATTTAGAAAATACTAAACAAAATTTTCTAAATTATACTAATTTTTCTTGAATTTCAGAGCTTTATAAGTTATCAGATAATGATTCAAAATTAAATTTTTTGAAATCAATAAAAGATAGTATTATCTTAAAAGATATAGTAAAAAAGTTCAATATCAAAGATATTGATTTACTTGAAAAATTATTTTTTTATTTAGCATCAAATATTTGAAATTTATTTTCACTTAATTCAATTGTAAAAAAATTAAGGTGAATAGAAATAAAAACAAATACAACAACTATTTGAAATTATATAAATTTTTTGGAAAAAACTTATATTTTACACTGAGTTTCTAGGTATGATTTAAAATGAAAAAAAATTCTTGAATGAGAAAAAAAATATTATTTAAATGACTTAGCTTTTAATAATTTTTTTTCTTCAACTTATGATATATGATGATGAAAAAAATTAGAAAATATTGTTTATAATTATTTAAGACAAAATTGATACACTATCTATATTTGAAATATATGAGATTTAGAAGTAGATTTTGTTGCCGAAAAATGAAAAGAAATTTTGTATATACAAGTTGCTTATATTATAAATAATGAGGATGTTTTTAGAAGAGAGTTTTGAAACTTAGAGCAAATAAAAGATAATTATACAAAAATAGTATTATCTTTGGATGATGTTTTAACACCATATAAATGAATAATTCATAAAAATATATGGGATTTTTTAGCTAGTTAGAAATAAAGAGATGATTTATCATCTCTTTATAATTTTTTTACTGAAATTTTTTAAGAATAAATGATTTTATTTTATTTAATGATTTTTTAGGAATCATATTTAATAATTTTTTAGGAATCAAAAAAGCGATTATGAATACTATTATTTTGTTAATTTTAAATTTATATTTTAATGATTTTTTGATGCTTGAAAAAGCTTTTTTATAATTTCAAATGCTTAAATTTGATAGCGAATTTGTAAAATAAATATTAGAATATCAAATATTTTTTAATTTTTCAGGGCAATATTTTTCTATGACTTCAGAGAGCATACTAAGAATTTTATCATAATTCTTTGAAATATTATTTTCATAAATTCTGTATCAAAAAGCTATATTTTCATCTATTGAAAAATAATTTTTATCTCTTAATTTTTGAAAAATTTTTATATTTAAAACCCAGTCATTTGAGAAAATTTCTTCATCAAAACCTCATGTTTCTTGTAAAAAATCTTTTCTTATAAGAGATGAAGAAATTGATAAAAGAGGAACTTTACAATAAATATTTTCTAAAATTTTAGAAGTATCATTATCAAAAAATTTAAATGTATTGAATATATTTTTATGAATAGATAATCAGCTCAAAATATTATTTTCGTAAAAAGTTCAATTTCAATATATAATTTTAAAATCAGGATTTTTTAATAATTTTTTTCTTTTTTCATCTAGTGTTGATAATATAAAAAAATCATCACTATCCATAAAAGTTATAAATTCTCAATTAGATTTTTTTATAGTTTGATTGTAAGTGTATCAAGGTCATTTATTTTCTTTATTTTCATTAAATATTATTTTTATTTCTTTATTATTATCTATCCAATTTTTTATTATTTCCTTTGAATTGTCATTTGAACAATCATCAACAATAATAATTTCAATATTTTCAATATTTTCAAATTTTATAATACTATCAAGACATTCTTTTATATAAGGTCATTTATTGTAATTTGCAATACAGATTGTAATGATAGGATTAGTCATTTTTTATTTATTAAATTTTATATATGATAATATTTTTTTAGAAATTACTTTTGGAATTAATAAATAAGAAAACCATAAAATAATACTTTTCATAAAATTTGGATAATAGTTTCTATATTTTATGCATAATCTTATTGATTTTATAATCATCTCTTTATGACTTTTATTACTAGTATTATTTAAATGATATCTATATTTAAATAGAAATTCTTGTAGATTATGCATTTTTGAAATAGTTCATATTTTTAACCATAAATCATAATCATCTGTTTTAATAAATTTATTATCTAAAAATCCAACTATATCTAAAATATCTTTTCTTATTAATACAGCTCAACAAGCAAATTGAGAAGATCTTAATAATCTATTTCTAATTATTTCATCCGTTTCTGGAACTATATTTTTTCATATAATATTATTATTCTCATCAACATTTATTATATTACATCAAACCAATCAGTAATCAGTATTTTTTTCAAGAAATTCTACTTGTTTTTTTATTTTATCTTCCATAAAAATATCATCATGATCTAAAAAACATAAATACTTTCAAGTAGATTTTTTTATTCAAATATTTCTACTTTCAACAATATTTAAATTGTTATTATTTTTTATATAAATAATTCTATCATCATTAAATGATTTTATTATATTTTCTGAATTATCTTTTGAAAAATCATTTATTATAATTAATTCAAGATTTTTATATGTTTGATTTAAAACAGAATTAATTGTTTCAAGTATAAATTTTTCTCAATTATAAACAGTTAAAATTATTGATACTAAAGGCATATTTTATTTATTAGTGTATATTTTAATTAATAAATCATTTAAAAATTTTGGAATAATTATTCTAATTAATATTTTAATTCTATTAAATATATTTAATTTATAGGAATATTTAAAAGATTGATATAAAAAAGTAAGACTTTGAATTTTATTATTATTGGAAATATTATAAATTGATTTTAAATAGTTTATTCTATATAAAATTATTTTTTTTATTAATTTATCTGAGTTATATATTTCTAGATAATACTCATAAATTGATAAATTTTCTTGAAATAAAGTATCTTTATTTTCAAATCAAGAAAAATTATTTCAATGATATCTATAGAAAAAAATTTTATTTTTTAAATATCATATATTTATTTCAGGTAGAATTCTCAAATATGTAAAAAAATCTAATAATCAAAACATTTTTTCTCAGTTTGGTGAAAAAAGTGGATAAAATTTGTCATAAATAGAATACTTTAATGTTACACATCAAAAAGATTTTATAAAATTTTCTCAATATTTAAGAAAGTCAATAAATGAAATTTTTTTTAAGAATTTCATTTTAGTTTTGTTGTTTATTATATTTCATTCTTTATTAATTTCACTATATCAGTTATATAAAAAATCAGTATTTGGATTATCTAAAAAATATTTTATCTTATTTTCTAAATTATCATAAGTATATAGGTCATCTCATTCTAAAAATGTAATAAATTCGGTTTTTTTATCTACCATTTCAAATAAAAAATTCATATTATTAACTATTCATTTATTTTGAGAATGATGCCAAGCTTTTATTTTTTCAGGATATTTTTCTACATATTTCTGGATGATATTCCAAGTTTCATAATTTGGACTATCATCTCAAATTAAAAGCTCCCAATCTGTAAATGATTGAGATAAAATACTTTCAATAGTTTTTGCTATAAAATCTTGATGTTTATAAGTTGTTGTTATTATTGAGATTTTTGGCATGATTATTTTACTTTTAGTATTATTAAAATGTTTCAAGTAAAAGGATTATATTTTGTTGGTCATATTTTAGATAAATTCAATTTATCTAAAATAATAAATTTTAAATTTACTATTCATATAAGAAATAATCAAAATAATCAATGTTTTGATAAATATTTCATTTTGAATAAATTTAAATTTTGATATTCAGTAGTATCTCATTTATATTCAATAATTTTTGAGTTAGTAAATATTTCAGGAATTATATCAAACATTATATTTTGATAATGTTTTGGATATGGATGATATTCCCATACATGAGCTATTGTAAGTAAAATATATCATCATTTTTTTGTAATTCTCTCAATTTCTTGAGCATAAAATTTTACATCTTTTAAATGTTCAAATACTTGAGTACTAATTACTATATCAAATTTTTTATCTTCAAATGGAATTTTTCATCATTCATAAATAATATAATTTCAATTATTTTCAGGAGATTCTCATATATCTAATCAATAATATTGACAATTTTTTTTATAAAAAAAATCTTTATATATCATATTTCAACATCAAAAATCCAATATGGTATTATTTTTCATTACAAATTTATCTACAAAATAAGTTATATATTTCTTTAAACTTATAAAATGTATTCTTGATATATTTAGTATTCAAGGAATAATTCTATCTCAATAAAAAATATTAAAAAGGGTATTAGTTAATTTTTTTCACAAAAGATTTTTTATTATTTCTTTCATTTAATATTTATTAATTTTTAAAATATTTTTAATTATGTTTTTTATTAAATCTAAATCTTTATTATTTCTTATAAAATTCTCTATTTTTATAGATTCTGATTTTTCAATAAGATTTCTTCTTTCTTTTCCTATTTCTGTTAAAATACAGTTTTTTAAACCAAAATTTTTCTTCAAATATTTTAAATGTAAAAATGTTAAATTAAATCTTTTAAAAAATAAATTATGTTTTAATTCTTCTCATATTTCATTTTGAATATAATATGTAGATACTGAAACTGGATATATTCAGTGATCTCAATATTTTCAAGAATATATATCATTTTTACAAATTCAAATATTATTATTTTTTTTAAATAAATTATATCACCAATATGCAATATATTTTTTTGGTATTTTTTCTAAGATATATTTTCTTATTTTTTTCCATTTTTGTGAAATTAATAAATTATCATCATCTAATCTCATTACATATTTATAGGATGATTTAGAAAAACACCAATTAGTATAATATGAAAAAGAATATAAACTATTTCATATTAAATTTTTTGTTCATATTGGTAATATATTATAATTGTATTCAAAAAATTTAATTTTTTTTTGGTATTTTTCTGCAAGTTTTAAACATATTTTTTTAGTATTATCCGTAGACATATTATCTACCAATATTATTTCATCTAAAAAAGGAATGTGAGATTCTACTACTATTTCTAAAAAATCTTCTGCATTTTTTAGTCTTGCAATTCAACTAATCCCCAATGGTTTATTTTCTGTAAACCATTCATAAGGTATATTCATCTCTTTTATTCACTCTTTATTTATGAGAATATTTGAATCAAGTTTTTTTGCTATAATTTTCAATTTTATTCAAGCAATTATATCCATTAAAAATCTTGTAATTTTGATATTATCAAAAAACTTATATATTTGTATTATCATTTTCTTAGATATTTAGATAATAATCATACTCTATATTTAATTGTTCATATTATTACTTTCTTTATTCAAATAATAAATCATTCATCAAATAAAGATTTGAAACGAGTGCTTAAAAAACTATTTCAAATATGAATTATTATTCAGTTTTTTAAATTTACTCATCTTAATCATAAATTTTTAAATCTTGTTCAAATAGCAAATTCATCTACATAGTTTTCATATCAAAACATTATTTTTTTCATTTCTTCAGTTCTTCTCATTCATGGATTATATGAAAATCCTTTACATAAATCTCATTTTTCGTCATTACGAAAATATATAAATTCTAGATTATTTTCAACTATTTTCTCATTTGAAAATAACTCATTATATCTTTCATTTTCTTCTTTATCTAATAATTTTAATCATCAATCTTTTTTAAAATCTCTTAATTGAACAATTCATATATTTTTATTTTTTTCTAATAAATTAATAGATATATCAAAAAAATTAAAATCAACTTTTTTAAAAAACCAATCATCTTCACAATGGAAAATATAAGGGGTGTTAATATTTTTATATAATTTTTCTAATGCTCACTGTTGTTTGCTTCAACTTGTATAAATTAAATCCCATCATTTTAAAAATCAGTTTTTATTTTCTTTTATGATTTTTTTTATATGTGATTTTTTTGTTGAATCTTCTGTAATTATTTTTTTGTATTCAGATAAATTAATATTTTTTCAAAGGGAAATAATTGTTTTTTTTAATAATTTATATCTTCAACAAGAAGTAATTCATATTGTAATTTTTTTATTCATTTTTAGTATTATTATTTAAAAAGTCTAAATTATAATTTTTCTTAACTTTTTCAATATCCCAATTCCACCGTTCTAGTTTTAGTAAATTATTAATGGTATTTTCATCAAAACGATATTTTATAACTTTTCATGGATTTCAAGCATATATAGCATAATCAGGAACATCTTTTGTTACTATAGTTCAAGCTCATATTACAGCACCATTTCAAATTTTTATTCAAGGGAGAATTATACAATTCATTCATATCCAAACATCATTTCAAATAATTATATCTCATCAATGGTGTTGTTCTTTATAATCAATAAAAGGATAATTTGTGAGTTTATTACTTAAGTGATCATTATATGTAATCATATTTGTATTCATTGCAACACAACAATATCTTCCTATTTCTATTTTATAATTGTTTAATGAAAATAAAAATGTATTAGGTCAATTTATATATGAATATTCTCAAATTTTAAAATTTCATCTTATAGAAGTTTCATAAAGAGAAACATTGTTATCAAATTGTATTACTTTATTTATTATATCAAGAATTGAAATTTTTTGAATAGTTCATCGTGATAAATTAATATTTTTATATTGAATTGATAAGATTTTCTTTTTTATAAAATTTTTGAAAAAATTTGGTAAAAAAGAATTCCAAAAAAAGTATGCTAGTCTCATTTTTATAAATTATCCAAATAATCTTTTAATCACTCTTTCCAATTTCTTAACTTTATATCACTGTCATTTATGAGTTTTGAAAAATTAGGTCTTTGGGCTTTTGTTTGATATTCACTTATTTGACAAGGAATTATTTTTGTATTTTTTTCTTGCATTGTAATTATTTCACAAGCAAAATCAAACCAACTAATATCATTATTTTCTGTTTCATTTGAAAAATGAAAAATACTTCCTCTATATTTTTCAATATTTTTTATTACTTGAGAAACTGCGAGACTTAAATCCACAGTATAAGTAGGGTTTCAAAATTGTTCATTGATGACTTTTAATTCACTTTTTGTTTCAGAAAGTCTTAAAATAGTATTTACAAAATTCTTAAATTCTTTTCATCATCCATAAAGCCAACTTGTTCTTACAATAATAGCATTTTTATTTTCTTTTAGGGCAAATATTTCTCATAAATATTTACTCATACCATATTCATTTATAGGATTGCAAATATCATTTTCATTATATCAGCTTTCTTTTTTTCCATCAAAAACATAATCTGTTGAAAAAGTTATAAAATCTATTGCATATGTATTTGAAATTTTTGCAAGATTATAAACTCCAAGAGTATTGATATGATAATTTAATAATTTTCATATATCTTCTGCATCATCTACTGCAGTATAAGCAGCACAATTTAAAATTATGTCAGGATGTATTTCTTTGACTTTATTTTCTATGGATTCAATATCCATAATATCAAGAGTATTTTTATCATACGAAAATATCTCAAAATCATTTTTATGCCTATCTACAAAATCTGTTGCGAGCATTCCGTTTGCTCATGTGAGGAGGATTTTTTTCATTTTTAGAAAGGATTAATTATTCTAAAATCATTCAAGCTCATATTTTTTTTATCTTTTTCAGAGATGATAATTTTTTCACTATCAAAAAAATCTTTCCAATTTATATTGAGTTCTTCATCATTCCACATAATTCATCCTTCTGATTCTGGATTATAAAAATTGTCACATTTGTATACAAATTCTGTATCATCTGTTAAAGTGAGAAATCAATGTGCAAATCATGTAGGAACAAATAATTGTTTTTTATTTTCACTATTTAAGACTACTCAAAACCATTTTCAAAAAGTGGGAGAGTTTTTTCTCAAATCAAGAGCGACATCATAGACACTTCAAGCAATAACTCTTACCAATTTACTTTGTGTATTTTTTGTCTGAAAATGGAGTCCTCTCAAAACTCAAGCTTTTGATTTAGAATGATTATCTTGAACAAAATTACAATTTATTCAAACATTATCAAAGTCTCATTTATTATAAGTTTCCATAAAGAAACCTCTTTCATCTCAATATACTTGAGCTTCAATTATCATAAGTCAGTCAAGAGGAGTTTGTATAAAGTGAAACATATAGTAAAAGATTAAAAGATTAAAAGATCAAAAAATTAAAAAATCGTTTACTTTTGTATCAATCTGAGTAGATATTTTCAATAATTACTTTTAAGAAGTGGTTTTGCTAATTCTTCTAATTTTTCTTTTGAAATCCAACCGTTGAGATAGGCTATTTCTTCAGGACAAGCAATTTTAAATCCCTGTCTTTTTTCTATTATTTCTATAAAATTACTTGCTTCTAGCATACTCTCATGAGTTCCTGTATCGAGCCAAGCATACCCTCTATTGAGTATTTCTACTTTGAGTTTTCATTTTTTTAAATAAGCAATATGTATATCAGTAATTTCTAATTCTCATCTTTTTGATGGTTGTACTTTTTTAGCTATTTCTATAGATTCATTGGTATAAAAATAGAGTCATGGAATAGCATAATTGGATTTTGGATTTTGAGGTTTTTCTTCTATTGAGATTACATTTTTATTGCTATCAAATTCTACTACTCATGATCTTTCAGGATCATTTACAGCATATCAAAATATATAAGCACTTCTTGTTTCTTTTACTTTTTCTTTAATATTTTGGAGAAGTAAAGAAAAACCTTGTCAGTAAAATATATTATCTCCCAAAATTAAACAAATATCATCATCTCAAATGAATTTTTCGCCAATTATAAAAGCTTCTGCAAGTCAATTTGGTTTTTCTTGTATTTCATAATAGAGCTTAATTCACCATTTTTTTCCGTCTCATAAAAGTTTTTTGAAACCTGATTGATCTTCTGGAGTCGTAATAATAAGAATATCTTGTATTCCTGCAAGCATCAAAGAGGAAAGGGGATAGTAAATCATCGGTTTATCATAAACAGGCATAAGCTGTTTACTGATAGCTTGAGTTATAGGATAAAGTCTTGTTCCGCTTCATCAAGCGAGGATTATTCATTTCATAAAAAAAAATTAAAGAAAATAGTAATTAATTATTTATTTAAATAAAAATGTATTGTTTTTACAATTCCATCTTCAAATTTTATTTTTGGGATCCATCCAAGTTCATTTTTTATTTTTGTCGCATCAATTGCATATCTCATATCATGTCATTTTCTATCTTCTACAAAATCTATAAAACTTTCATCTTTTTTCATTTCTTTCAAAATAAGTTTTGTGATTTCAAGATTTGTATATTCATTATTTCCACCAATATTATACATACTTCAATTTTCTGCTTTTGTAAAAACTTCCCAAATAGCATCACAATGATCTTCTACATAGAGCCAGTCTCTTATATTTTTACCATTTCAGTAGAGAGTAACTTTTTTGTTATTCTTGAGAAATTCTATAAAATGAGGAATAAGTTTTTCACTATCTTGATTTGGTCAATAATTGTTACTACATCTTGTGATAACATATTCTATTCAAAAAGTTCTTCCATAAGCTTTTACAAGTAAATCACTTGATGCTTTTGATGCACTATAAGGACTTGATGGATTTATTGGAGTGGATTCAGTAAAAAATCATCCTTCTGGAATATCACCATAGACTTCATCAGTAGAAATATGATGAAATCTATTGAGGGAAAATTTTTTATGTGCTTCAAGTAAATTTTGTGTTCCTATTACATTTGTTTCTGTGAAAATAAAAGGATTTTTGATACTATTATCTACATGAGATTCAGCAGCAAAATGAATAATATCTGTTGGATTATATTTTTTATAAATTTCTTCTACTTTTTGTTTATCTCTGATATCTACTTTTTCAAAAAAATAATTTGAAGAATTTTTTACTTCTTCACTGATATTTTCTAATTTTCAAGCATAAGTGAGAGCATCAATGTTTATAAAATCAATATTTTTATTTCATAATACATATTTATTTAAAAAATTTGATCCTATAAATCAAGCTCATCCTGTTATTATAATTTTTTGCTTCATATTAATTTTTTAGTTTTCTTATATTATTCAATTCTTTCATAAATAAACTAAACTCTTTATAATTAAAAAACCCAAAAATACAAAAATAAATTATACTTATAATTGTGACAAAAAATAAGCTATCAAGTCTTCAAAGATTTTGTAAAAAAGGATGTATATAAAAATATATTCATCATCATAAAAGACTTAAAAAGAGGATATTTTTTGTAAGAAAGATGAAATCAAATTTTGATTTAAAATCTTTTCCAAGTTTTATTTCTGAGAGTATCCGTATGACAAACCATCAAATTCATGTTGCAAGACTTGAACCTGCAACTCAAAGCATTTTTATAAGTATATAATTTGTAATAATATTTATTATGACAGCAATGAGGATAATATGTATTCTTTCTTTTACTTTTCCTATACCTGCCATTATATTGAAATTTACTTGAAGCAAATAATTAAAAGTGAGAAGAAGAATAGAATATTTTAATATTACTCAGGACATAATATATTTTTCTCAAAAAAGAATAAAAGCTATTTTTTCAGCAAAAACAAAAAATAATATATTGAAAGCAATTCAAATACTGAGGAAATTTTTGTTGAAAAGAGTTTTTATTGAATTTATTTTATCATATTGTTTTTTGCTATGAAGTTCTGAAAAAACAGGAAATAAAAGAGCAAATATTGGTCAAATAATCATAAAAGGAATAGAAATAATACTTAAATAATTGGTATAATATCAAGCATCTTTTGTTCAAAGCATATAAATAATCATTTGCATATCTATTTGTCCCAAAAGAGTTCATGCCTGAGCTCATAAAAAAACAAGAAGTGCATATTTAAATATCGGATAAAACATTTCTTTACTCCAAATTATTTTTTCTCATCTTAAATAATTTTTGAAATAATGTTTATAAAAAAGAAAAATTGCCACAAATATGCCTATAAAGAGTCATACAATCCAAGCATAACTGTAGCTTATAATAGTTCATTTTCAAGTGAAAAAAAGAAAAAGAGTAAAAAGTACTAAAACCCCCATTCTCCAAAGATCCATTATTTTATTATAAAAAGTATTTTGTATTGCCATAAAAAAGGTAGCAATAACTTCAAATATATTGATTCAAAGGAAATAAAGAGCAAAAATTTGCATTATCTCCTTTGCTACACTTGATTTAAAATAATGACTTGCTAAAAAATCTGCTCAAAAGAAAAAGAATAAAGCAATAGAAATTCAAGTAATTATCTGAGCAAGAAATGCATAGGCAATAATGGTTTTTACTTTATCATATCGTTTTTGTTGTATGTATTCTGGGACAAAATGGTTAATACTTTCACTCATTCATAAATCATTGTAAGCAGTTACCATACTTATAAGACTTATAATTCAATAAAGAACTCAAACTTCAGAAACACTGAGCTCTTGAGAAACTACAATTTTCACTATATATCCCATAGGAGCAATAATATAGGAAAATATGTACAACCATATTCCTTTTTTTATAAATTTTTCGGCAAGACTATTGTGTTCTTCTATCATACTCTATTAAGTAATTTTGTTATTTTCCTATTCATTCATAGATAAATCCATATTTTTCTATATTTTCTTTTTCCCAGATATTTCTTCCATCTATTATTATATTTCATATCATTTTTTCTTTTATTTTTCAAAAATCAGCAATTCTAAATTCATCCCATTCTGTAAGCAAGAAAAGAACATCTGCAT
Source organism: Candidatus Altimarinota bacterium (assembly GCA_013350285.1). Classification (GTDB taxonomy): domain Bacteria; phylum Patescibacteriota; class Gracilibacteria; order BD1-5; family UBA6164; genus JAAXWG01. The sequence continues at coordinate 24,546 of JAAXWG010000005.1, forward strand.
TTTCAAGAACTTCATACATATCCTCTTCAAAGAAAAATATGTGTTCTTCTCATTGAAAAATATTTTTCATTTGATTTGCTCATTCTTTGTCAAAGCAAGAAATTTTTGCGACTCATTCTTTGAGAAGTTCTTTTATAATATCAATACTTGGAGCTTCTCTTGTATCATCTGTTTTTGGTTTAAAAGTCAGCCCCCAAATGGCAATATTTTTTCAAGCAATATTTTTTTGATATTTTTGATATTTTTTTATAGGAAGAGTTTTTTGTTTTTCGTTTACTTCTTCTGTTGCTTTAATTATTTTGAAATCAAAGTCATAATCTTTCCCTGTTTCTATAAGGGCTTTTATATCTTTTGGAAAACAACTTCCCCCATAACCAATTCCTGCATGAAGAAATCTATTTCCGATCCTTTTATCAAGTCCCATTCATTTAGAAATATCTTCAATATTCGCTCCGACTATTTCCGCAAAGTTTGCGATTTCATTGATAAAACTAATTTTTGTAGCAAGAAATGAATTTGATGCATATTTTATAAGTTCTGCTGATTTTATATCCGTAAAAACGATACTGGAATAATTTCTCAAAATAGGTTTATAAATATTTCCCATATATTCTTTTGCTTTTTGTGTTTCTACTCCACAGACAATTCTATCAGGAAGCATAAAATCTTTTATAGCCGTTCCTTCCCTCAAAAACTCCGGATTAGAAACAACATCAAATTCTTTTTTTTCTTTTCTTTTTTCTATTTCTTCTTGAATTATATTTTTGCAAATTTTTCAAGTTCCAACAGGAACGGTAGATTTATTAACAAGGATTTTATATGAATTTATGTATTTTCAAAAAGTTCTTGCTACAGCTTCTACATATTGTAAGTCAGCTTTATTATGATTTTCTTTATCTGGTGGAGTTCATACCGCATTAAAAATAATATCTCAAAATTCTATACCAAGTTTTGCATCAGTGGTAAAAAGAAGTCTTTTATGAGCATAATTATTTTTTACAATTTCTTCAAGTCCAAATTCATAGATAGGGATAATTCATTTTTTGAGATTTTCTATTTTTCTTTCATCGACATCAACACACATTACCTCATGTCCTATTTCTGCAAAACAAGCTCCAGAAACAAGTCCTACATATCCAGTTCAAAAAATAGCAATTTTCATAAAAATAAAAGATTAAAAATAAAAAAGAGTCGTAGTAAAAATTTTTTGTCATTTCGAGTGAAGTGAAAGGAAATCAAGAAATCTTTTTTAGCACAAAATATCTAAAAGATAAATTATTCTTTAATTGCTTTTGCCACTACTTTTGCTACTCCTTTATCAAAAGGAGAAGGAATAATTTTTTTTGGATTTGGGTTTTTTACATATTCCGCCAAATTTTTTGCAGCATTGATTTTCATTTCATCTGTTATTTTTTTTACTTTATTTTTCAGAGCTCAAGCAAAAATTCATGGAAAAACAAGAACATTATTGAGTTGATTTGGATAATCACTTCTTCCCGTTGCTACTATCTTTGCTCCTGCTTCATAGGCGAGATCTGGAGAAATTTCTGGTGTTGGATTTGCCATTGCAAATATCATTGGATCTTTATTCATTGATTCGACCATTTTTTTTGAAACAATATTTCATTTTGAAACTCAGATAAATATATCTCTTCCTTCCATCGCTTCTTGAAGTCATCATTTAATACAAGATTTACTATTGGGATCAAGTATACATGCAGTATTTGTCATATCTGTAAGCATTTCTTTTACTGGATTGAGTCATTCTCTTCATTTATAAATAGTTCCAACCGTATCAACCATAACAATGTCTTTTATTCCATAGTGAAGGAGAAGTTTAGCAATAGCAACTCCTGCTGCTCCTACTCCATTGATAATTACTTTTACTTCTTCTTTCTTTTTCTTAGTAATTTTTAATCCATTTATAATTCCTGCAAGGACCACAATAGCAGTTCCATGTTGATCATCGTGAAATACGGGAATATCAAGTTCTTCTATCAGTCTTTGTTCTATTTCAAAACATCTCGGAGCACTAATATCTTCTAAATTAATTCATCAAAATCAAGGAGAAATAAGCTTGATAGTTTTTATTATTTCTTCGGTATTTTTGGTATCAAGAACAATAGGAAAAGCATTTACTCAACCAAATTGTTTAAAAAGTACACATTTTCATTCCATTACAGGGAGGCTTGCTTCAGGACCTATATCTCCAAGTCCAAGTACTGCTGTTCCATCACTAATAACAGCAATAGTATTTCCTTTTATAGTATAGTCATAAACTTTTTTCTTATCTTTTGCTATCTCAAGACATGGTTCAGCGACTCACGGAGTATAGGCAAGACTTAAATCTATTTTATTTTTGAGTCTCACTTTTGAAATAGTTTCTATTTTTCAGGCAAGTTTTTTATGAAGTTTTATACTCTCTTTTGCATAGTCCATACTTATATACTTTAGGAAATAAAAAAATATTTTCTCTTTATATTTTAAAAAAAAAATCTATAATCCAAAATAGATTTTAAAAATTAATTTTTATTTATGATTAGATTGCTTTTTAGAACTTTTTTTGTTTCTTTATTTGCTCTTGTAGTAATGTTTTTTTATTATGTTACTTTTTCTTTTCATAAAGAAAATTTTGATGGATATTTCTTTTATGGAATATTTATTTTTTTAGCTTATATTGGATATAAGTTTTATTATTATTTTAAGGACGATAAAAAAGTAATTTTTACTCCATGGACTTTGCTTAATCTTTTTTTGATTCAACTTTTTATTTTTTGTCTTAGTTTTTTTCATTTTAATACTATTGCTGTTTGAAATGGAATATTACTTTTTCTAAAAATATTATTTTTTCTTATTCTTCCTATTTTCTTAAGTTTTTTATTTTATAGCAGTTGATATACTTTACTTTCTTATAAAAAATGATTTCAAGAAGAGGGGAAAATTTTTAAAATTTTTATATCCTATGGTATTGGAATATTTTTATTTATTAGTTTCTTATCTATTGCCTGATTTCTTTGATTTTATACTCTTTGGAGTTTTCTTATAATTGTATTGTTATTTCTTGTTTTTTCATTTAGAGAGTTTTTTGCTTCTTTTAAAAAAATTTGAAATTTGCAAATGGTTTTTGATAATCATCAATTTTGATCAGACAATTTTATAAAAAAATTCCAACCCTATCTTCTCTCATCAGAATTTCTTTTTCTTATAATAACAGCTCTTCTCTCAGTAAATTTTATCAATATTATGAGACCTTTTCCGATAGGTTGGGATGATTTGGGAGTATATATGAACTATGCAAACCAAATAGCCTATACCTGAGAAATTTTTTCTTTTTGACAGATGATATCTTGGCAAGTATTTACAGGAATTTGATTTTTATTTTGAAGTAGTACACAGGCTTTTTTTATAAATAGTTTTTCTTGACTCTTAATATCTATTTTTTTAACACTTTTTATTCATTCTTTTTTAAATAATTCAAAACAAAAGAAAACATTTTTTAATATTCCTCTTCTTGTAACGGCTATTTATATTTCTCTTCCTATGGCTATTTTTCATTTTGCAAAAGATATGAAGCTTGATCAAGGACTTTTTCTTATCAGCATGATAGCTCTTTATTCTCTTTATTATCTTTTTTATAAAAAAGAGAAATTAGAAAAATGAGCAGTATTTTATTTCTTTCTTATAGGAATATTACTTGGATTTACATTTTCTATAAAATTAACAAGTTTACTTCTTATTTCTGCTTCTTTTGGTCTTTTCTTTTTTTACAAGCTTGGATTAAGTGGTTTTTTATGATTTTTATGAATCTTTTTTGCTCTTTTTACAAAGTTTCATTTATGGGATTTTATGAGTGTTGTGTATCCAAAAAATGATATTCAATTTGTAAATAATTTTTCTCTTGTCTCTTTTGTTTTTTGATTATTGTTTTTATGATATTGATTTAAAAAATACAAAAATATTCATCATTTTCTTTTGTTTTTTGTAAGTTTACTTCTATGAATCATCGTTTCATTAATTCCTTGGATTTCTTACAATATATCTACTATAAAATCGTGAAATATAAATATCTGAACTCTTATTTCTTGAGAGATGAAAATATTTACACCTGATTATACACTTATTCATTCGCAAAAACATTTAGATTCTTTAGAAAATAAGGCAGTAATGAGTAATGAATGAATATCTTCAAATGAGGATTTAGGAAGATATTTTTGATATGAAAAAGGAATAAATAATTATGTGAAACTTCCTTGGAATCTTACAATGCAAGCAAATCAAAGAGGAGAATTTACGGATATAAGTTATATTTTTCTTGCTTTTCTTCCATGACTTTTTCTTTTTCTTCCTTATAGAAAAAAATATTATCATGTGTTTATTTATTTCCTTCTTTTATTTGCTGTTTTTCTTTTTGTGCTTAAGGGGAGTTCTTTGTTTTTTAGCAATATTTTTTCTTCACTTACTCTTCCTTTTTGATATATATTTTTATTTTTATTTTTTGTCATAAATATATTGTTTTTTATTTTTTCTCTTGATATAAAAAATCATAAAAATCTTGAACTTTTTGTTTTTAATTTTGTTTTTTCTTCTTTTTATGTTTTCTTATGGTTAATCTCTGCTTTTTGAATAGTTTGGTATGGGATTATCATGTATCTTACTTTTCTTGTATCTTTTGCTTTTTGACTCTATTATCTTTTTTCTTACGATGAAGAGGAAGAAAAGATAAAGCTACAGGTAAGATTTTTTTGTAGTTTTGTAGTCTTTTTTCTTATAATTTTTTATTTTTTCAATTCAGCAATTCCCCATCTTTTTATTAATCTAAAAACAGCTTGATATACAGAATATAAGCTTTGAAAAATGAATGAGAATGAAGCAATATTTTCTACTCATCCTGAGTATTTTGATTTTCTTTTTGAAATGAATATAGATAAAGAAAAACAAGAAATACTTATAAATTCTCTTAAAAAAGAATTAAGCGATTATATTTCAACTACACAATATGCTCAAAATATTTTACCTATTTTGGAAAAAATACATGGAGCAAAATGATTAGAAGCATTTTTGTGAGAATTATCTCTCTATGAAAATGTGGATATAAATGTGAGAAGAGAAGCTAAAAGGATAAGAAATAAGCTTTATAAATCTATTGTCCATCCTTCTTTAGATATGAAAAGTAATGCCATTATTTATAGAGTGGGAACTTTTATGAAATATTTTATTTCTGATAATGTATATAGGCTCTATGATGATAGTTTGCTCTTTAATTTTGATAAATATATGTATGATGAAACCAATATAAATACATGAATAGAAAGAATAAAAAAATTAGGAATGTCTTATATTTTGGTAGATTTAAATGCGGCAACAATAGATAAAAGTCCTGATGGAGATCTTACAAAAAGATATGAAGAAATGTTGAAAAGTTTTACTTCTGATAAACTAGAACTTGTAGGAAGTGATAGTATTTGTCTTATGCTCGCTTTAGAAGATTATAAAAATTCTTCAAGAAAAGAAGCTGATTTAGATGAATATATGAAATATGCATGAGTAAATTATGATAGTATGGATAAGCATTGAAATGAATTATTGCGATCACAAAAACTTTCTTCTTGTTATACAAAGATTAATAATCTCGTAGCAAGTGGAAGTATAAATAGCACAAAACATCCTTATTTGTTATGAATTTATACTTATTTAAAAAGTGAAAATAACTCTCTCAAAACAGAAGAAGATTATACAAGATTTTATATGCAATATATTCCTTCTTGATACAAGGTGCTTTTTAGGATAAAGTAAGAAAGAAGATTATGATAAAATCCTTACAATTGTTCAACTTTTTGTAGAAAATGGAGGAACAATAACTTTTGAAGAGAAAACGGAATAGAATTTTTTTCTTAAAAAGAAAGTATATTTAAAATTTTTCTCTTTATAGGATTTTTTGTAGTATATCTTTTTACTGTTTTTATAGCTTTTTTTAGACCATCATTATAATTACCTCAAAAACTTTTATCAAATTCTTCACTAAAAGGAATAAAAATATGTATTGTTTCACCTATTTTCCCTTTATTTTTATTTATCATTTCTTCTGAATTATCTTTTCTTGTTTCAGCAGTTTCTAGATTATTTATTCTATCAGAAAATTTTCATTCGCAGGCTATTTTTATAATTTCGTTTATTTCATCTTCATTATTTTCATTTAAATTTATTTTTATTCATTCATTTTTTAAGTTTGTGATATTTTTTTCTAGATTTTCTTTAAAACTTTTAAGACTTCTGAAATGCTCCATATATTTTTTATTTCTTTCTTTTTTATATTTATCTTCTATTTCTTCATAATATTGCATATATTTAGCAAATTTTTCAAGAGTCATTCATAAAGGAAGCTCTTTTTCTATATTTTCTCTCTCATTTTGAGAAAGAGTTTTATAAGGATTATAAGTTATTTTATTTATTATTTCTTGAGAAAACTTAGTTTTTTCTCTTATTATAGTATTTTCTTCTCATTTAAAAATATCTTTATATTTTTTATAAATTTTTTCATACTTTATTTTAATTCTTTTATTATCATTTAAAAGTCATGATTTTTCAAGACATTCTTTTTTAGTTTGATATTCCTTATCATCCTCTTTTATATGATTAAGAACAGAATCTTTACTAATAGAATAAACAGCAAGAGCAATTTTTTCTCAAAAAAATGAACGGAGAGTGCGAAAATCTATATCTGTATCTTCTATAATGTCGTGAAGTAAGGCAACAAGAAAAGCATCAAATGTTTTATTTTTTGAATATCTTATTATATTAAAAGCAGAATTTCTTAGATGTTCAAAAAAACGACTTCTATCATTTCTTAGTATTTCTTGAAATTTCCATTTTGAAAGAGCATAAGCATGTTTTACTTTATTGAGATATATTCAAGCTTCCTCATATTCTTCTTTTCATTTGAAAAAATTTCTATAAGCCTCTCGTAAAAGGAATTCTATAGATCGTACAGGACTTCTCTCTTTTTTATTACTAAAACTATTATCAAGTCTAGAGAGAGTAAAATTATTTTCTTTTCATAAAGTAGGGAGTCTAGAAGGTCATTTTTCTCTTTTTCTTTGACCTAAAATATTAACTATTTCTTTTTGAAAAAACATTTCCCATTCATTTGGAATTTCTGAAATTTGTGCTTTACTTTTATAATTAACTTGTTTTTGACTTATAGTAAAATGTTGTTTTTTACTTTCTTCAAACATTTCTTCTCAGAAAGTATTTTTGATTGCATGATGAAATTCTTCTCATTCTTCACCTTCTCTAAGAGAAAGAAGATTATTTATAAGTGTAGCTATAAGATAATTAAGACCTTTCCCTTTTGTATTATCAAAATTTTTATTATCTAAAAAACTTTGAATAATTCATAAAAAATATTGAAATTTTTCTCTATATTCTTTTCAAAACATTTGAGAATAAATATCTTCTCATAGAGCAAAAATTTCATTAAATTCTTGCATCTTATAGCGATTTTTTTCCTCAGGAGAATCATAAAAATCAAGCTCTCAAAAAAGCTTGTTATATACATCTCCCCGCCAATATTCTATTTCTCTTTTCGGAGAAGAGAGATATCGTATGACTCAGATTTTTTTCCAAACATCAAATCTTTTTTCTTTGCTCATAAAGAAAACTTATAAGAGATTTTAATATAAGGAATTCTAAAAATATTGCAAATTTATTTTTTTATTTTTTAATTAATTTTATATTTTTTCCAAAAATCACTTCTCATTACTTCAAAATTTCATTCTTTTATAGCTTTTCTTGCTTTTTTTGTAAGATTTATAAGAAAATACAAATTGTGATAAGAAAGAAGTCTGAGTCAAAGAATTTCGTTTTCCATCATTAAATGTCTCAAATATCATCTACTGTAATTTTTACACACTTTACAATCACATACTTCATCAAGAGCTTTATCACTGAGTTTATGTATTTCATTTTTTATTTTTATATTTCCATAGGTTCAAAAAGCACTTCCATGTCTTCCTATTCTTGTGGGTAAGACACAATCAAACATATCTATTCCGCGAGCAATTCATTCTATCAAATCTTCAGGAGTTCCTACTCCCATAAGGTATCTTGGTTTATTTTCAGGAAGAAATTTTTCTACTACTTCAATGCTTCTGTACATATCTTCTTTTGATTCTCAAACAGAAAGTCCTCCTATAGCAATTCATGGAAGATCAAGAGAACTGACAAATTGTGCTGATTCTTGTCTGAGATTATCATAAATTCATCCTTGAATAATTCAAAAAAGAGCTTGTTTATGTTGTCATTCTTTTTGTCTTTTTTTTTCATTTATTTCCCACTCTTTATGACATCTCTCTAACCAGTTATGAGTTCGTATCATTGCCTTTTTTGCATATTCTTCACTACTATCTCAAGGAGCACATTCATCAAAGGCCATAATAATATCTGCTCCAAGATTACTTTGTATATCCATCACTTTTTCAGGTGAAAAAAAATGCTTACTTCCATCTATAATGCTACGAAAATGAACTCCATCTTCTGTGATTTTTACGAGATTTTGATTGATATTGGGGCTACTCTCTGAGATCGGTCTTTTTATATTTCCGAGAGAAAAAACCTGAAATCCTCAGCTATCAGTTAAAATAGGTTTATGATAATTTTGAAATGTGTGAAGTCATCAAAAATTTTTTATAAGTTCATCTCAAGGACGGAGATAGAGATGATAGGTATTATTAAGAATTATCTCTGCTCCCATTTCATCGAGTTCTTCTTTGATAATTCATTTTACGGTTGCTTTTGTTCCAACAGGCATAAAAATAGGAGTTTCTATATTTCCGTGTTCTGTTTCAAATATTCATGCTCTTGCTTTTCCTTCTGTTTTTTCTAAATTAAATTTAAACATAATTTTTATTTATCATCATCTAAATTTTTTTTGAGGTCATCTATTGAAATTTTTGTTTTTAAATGTTCTATATTTTCTTCTCTTTTTTGTTCTCTTTCTTCTTTTTGAGTTTTTGTAAAAAATTTATTTTTATAAAGTACATCAAGCATAGCATGGTGCCATTCAGGATCTTTTATTTTTATACTTTTTATTGTTTCAATTTCAGTTTTTACTTTTCCTCATTTTTCAAAAAAATCATCTCTTCAGAGATTATCAATATCGGCATCTTTTATAATTGCTTCAAATATATCTTTAGGCTCTTTATAGTTTGGATTTGTTGCTAAAATAATTCTTTCTATTTCTTTTATTTTTTCATCAGAATACAGCATCGTTTTTAAAAAATTTTCTGCTATTTTTGCTCCTATTATTTCATTTTCATCATAACGAACAACGAATCCTGTATCATGAAATAGTGCAGCAAGACCAATCATTTCTCTATCTTCATCATTTAGTCCTTCTTTTTTTGCAAGATAAGTACTTCTTTCATAGACATCAAGGGTATGTTCATATTGATGATAGTAGAGATCATCAAGACTCGTAAGAAGTTTGTTTATATATAATTTTGCTTCTTCTGTTATATTTTTAGGAGGAAGAGCTTTTATTTTTCACTTTATTTCCATACTTATTTATTAATTAATTTACTGATATCATTATATGTTATAATTATACTAAAAGCAATTAATAGAACAAAAAATAATATATGAATAAATCATTCAATATGAAGAGGAATTCACTTTTTTTTGCTAAATTTTTCACTTATCATATTGATACAAATAAATAAAAATCTTCCTCCATCAAGGGCAGGAATTGGAAGGAGATTAAAAACTCAAAGATTAATACTTATAAGAGCTCATAAAAGAAGAAAAAAAGAAAATCCAAGATTAAGACTTTGTCATACTATTTCTACTATTCCTACTGGACCGCTGACACTTTGAAGAGCTTCTTCTCTTTGTTCTTTTTCTCAAGAAGAAATATTTTTTACCAAAACTCCGAGAGCTTGTAGTGTAAGAAGAGATTGATTATAGGTTTCTTTTATTCCATATTGTATTGATTTTAAAAATCAATATTTATAGATAAAATTTTCATTTGGATGAATGTTTTCTCCCATATAAGATCAGATTTTCCCATCTTTAGAAATATTTACTTTTAAAATTTCTTTTTTCTTATTCCTCAGTATTTCAAAACTTACTTCTTTTGAAGCGAAAGAAGTAAGAATATTTTTTACTTCATCAAAAGAATTTACATTTTTATCCTCTATAGCAAGAAGTATATCTCATTTTTTTATTCCTGCTTTTATAGCATTACTTTTTTCAACAGGAGCAAGAACAATTCAGTCTTCTTTTATAATTACTCATTCTTTTAGGGCTTGTTCAAAGCTTGGAATAAGTTTTATATCCAAATTTGTTTGTATGCTATCATTTATTCCTATTGGTTTTACTCAAAAGAAAAAAAGACAAGAAAAAATAATTATAGCAAATATAAAATTCATTCCTACTCATCACAAAATAATAAGAGCTTGTTGCCAATAAGGCTTATTACTGAGATTATCTTTATCTTTATTTTCTTTGAGTTGCCAAGCTATTTTTTGTTTTTCTTCTTTTTTTATTTTATTTCCATTTTTATCAAAAACTTCCTTTTTTTCTTTGATATATTTTTCAATTTCCTCTGAAGAGAGAAGTTTTTCTTTTTCATCATACAAGAAAAAAATATGATTTTGTTCTCATTTTAATCGTACAAATCATCCTAAGGGAATCCAATTAAGTGAAAAAAGAGTTCAAGTTTTGTCTGTAAAAAGTTTTTTTGCTCTTGGAGGAATTCCAAGTCAAAATTCTTCCACTTTTACTTTAAAAATACGAGCAAGTTTAAAGTGTCAAAATTCGTGAATAAATACAATACAAGAGAATAATACAATGGAAGCAAGAATTCAAAAAAATACCATAGAAAGAATTTGATTATTATTATTTTAATAAAGCCATTGTAAGAACTTATAAAAAAATTCAAATTTTTTTGTATTTTATCTCTTTTTATACTATAATAGATGAAATATTTATTATTTATTTATATTGTTATGGCTGATACAAATAATGGTGGAAATGCACCAAAAGAATGAGAGGGCGAGAACTTAGAAAGAGATTGAAAAAAAGATGATTCTTCTTTAAAACCAAAATTTCTAAAAGAGTTTGCAGAGGAGAAAAAATTATGAGAAAATAAAGAAAATTATTGAGAATTTCTTAATAAACTTTTTTCAAATAATGTGAGTTTTGAAAATTTTAAAGCAGATTTATATAAATTTTCAAAAGGAAGGTGGATTTCATATGCTACTGACGAAGAGAAAAATGAAAGAAAAAAATTTGATTGTAAAACAAATATGAATTTAAATGATTTAAGAAATCAGTTTAGATCTGACTATATGACCCTTAAACAAAATAGTGATAAGTTAGAAGAATTATTTTCAAAAGAATTTAATTTACTACCAGAAGAAAAAATTAAATTAAAGAAAATATTTAACACAATTTCGCAAAACGATTTCTATATTTATGCAAGAAGTTTTACAGAAAGAAAAAAACTTTTGGAAAAAAATGGTATTAGAGATACTGTTGAATTTAAAAATATGCCGAAAATGTTTTTGAAATTAGTAGAAGAAAGTGATTTTAAAAAAAGACAAGATAATTTTTCTGAAGCAGATAAAATAATATTTAATAAATTTTTTAAAAAAATAGAATCTTGAGAAGTATCATTTGATAAGTTGGAAGAGGGAGATATATATGATTTTTTTATGAAAATTTTGAGACCTACAGAGAGGATAGAATTTTTAAAAGAATTTTTCCCATATATATCATTTTGAGATTTAAAATGACTTGAAATTCTTGGTGATGAAAAGATTTTAAAGATAAAAAAAGGTATTTTAAGAGAATATTTTTCTCAAGTTGAAGGAAAGTGAACAATAAGTGATAATGAGTTAAATGAATTTTTAAGATGAAAATCATGGAATTTTTTTGATGATATTCTTATTTCTACAGAACAGATATTTACAAATGAAAATTTCTCAGAAGAAAAATTTCAGGAACTTTTGAGTGATTGAAAAGGAATAAGAGATAGTCAAGAAAATAAAGAAAAGTTTTTTAAACTTATAAAAAAATCTGAAATGTCAATTATTGATGATTATAATAATTTCATAAATTATACTTCTTCTTGATTGAAGTGAGATTTTTATAAAAAATTAGCAGAACTTAAAAATGTTACTTGAGCAGAAAATTTTAAAGATAAATGAGTTATTGTTTTTACTTATCCTTCTTCTGATAAAGAAAAAAGAGAAAGATGAGAAAAAGAAGTTCGTTATCTTGAGATAGGGAAAATAGATGAAAAAAATGAATGATGAGGGGCTTATATGATAGATAGATGATTAAATAAATATAATCCAAAGAAAGATATAATTCCTTGATTTTTCTCTTTTCCTCAACTTTATGATTTTTTAAAAGATTGAAATAAAGAACAATGAATAAGTGATATAGAAGTTAAAATTTTATCTTGAGATAGTTTTCAGGAAGATCTTAATGCTTGAAAAATTGAAATAGATACAAGTCTTGAAAATTTTAAAGATGAAATAGATGTGGCTCAAAATGTAGGAAAATATAAAGATGAAATAGAAAGACTGAAAGAGGAGGAATGAAAAACAGAAGAAGATAGTGAAATTAAAGATTTGAGAGAAAAAATTACACAAGAAAGAAAAAGTTTACATGGTAACATTGAAGCACTAAAAGATAAACTTGATGAAGTAGATGAAGCTGGGAAAAATTTTGGTTTGGAAGAAGGAACAACTTTTACACTAGATGGGGGAAAGGGGATATTTACTATAAAAAAAATTGCTTATGATCATATTACAGTTTCTTCTCCATTTTGAGAGGAATGTCCTAAATTAATTGAATTTTTTCAGGTTTTTGAAAAAAGATGATGAAAAAGAGTTTCAAAAGCAAAAAAAGCTGAAGATGTAATACAAGAAATGTCTGAACAAAAAGATATTTGAGATTCTTGGAAAGAGATTAAGTTTGAGAATAATAAGTTTATTTTAAAGGGAAAAGATAAGAATAAAAAGGATAAAGATTATGAATGTAATATATTTATTTCTCCAGGGAAAGATTCTAGTGATGATGGAAGAGATTTTATAAAAATTCATTCTATCAATGGAGATAGGGTAAGTGTAAGTTTTTGAGAAAGAAAAGTAGAAAAAAAAGAGAAAAAAAATAAAAAGACAGAGGAAGTAGAAAAAATAACTGAAAATACAATAGACTCTATTAGTCCAACAAAATATGAGCTTAGTATGGGGCAATTAACAGCACTTTTAAAGCAAAAGGAAATGAAGCCTGATTCATATGAAATGAATGAAGAAAAAAGAAAACAAAAAGATGAAGTAGAAGAGGTAAAAGGGATGAAAGGTAGTTGGACTTCAAGATATATGCAAGGTTTTTCTTTTGATAATATTATAAAAGGAGCAACCCTTTGATGGAAGGGATATACAGAACGGTTGGAAAAATGATCAGAAGAAAAAGCAGCAATGTTTGCAAATAATACACTTGGAAAAATATGATTTCTTCCAAGTGAATTAAGAACTACTTTTCAATCAAAAGTAGAATCAGAGCAAAAGAAAAGAATGGAAGAATATATAAGTCAGCTTGATACACTTGATTCAAAAGATGCAACATTGCTTATAAAGGAACGGTTACTTAATAAAGATGTTCCTCAATATAAATTAGAAGCAGGACTTGTTTTTTTAATGCAAAAATATTGAGTGCTTTATGCTAAAAAACATTTACAAGAATATCAGGGAACTTTTCTTTGGTATAAAGCTCTTGGTGGAGAAGTGTGAGATGATCTCTACAATGAAGTAAAGGCTGAGTTAGAAGGAAGAGGAGAATGTTTTGTAGAAGAACATCTTGTCTATGTACTTTTGGTAAAACAATGTTGACCAAATGGTTATAATGGAATAAAAAGAAGATCAAAACTTCATAAACACTTTAAAAGGATTAGAGCTGAATGAAAGGAAAAGGAAATGAAAGATTGATATAAAGATTGATGAGATGAAAGAACTATGACAGGAAGATTAAAAGGCTTTTATAGTGAACTAAAAAATGGAAATACTCCAAATGCTCTTGGTTGGGCAGAAAAAGTTATGGAAAAATGATCTCCTTGAATGAAAGATATTAGTGAACCTGCTTTTATAATTGCTTTTTCATGAGTTGCTTATGATATGGATAATGTTGTTCTTCGTGATCATTGTAAAAAATTTCTAGAAAAAGGGCATATTGTTCCTATGTGGAAATTTTTAACCTTAAAAAAAGATATAGATTTATTGAATGATTCTATATTAGCAGTATCAAAAAGAATAGAACAATTGGAGCCAAAATATAACTGAATTGCAAACAGAGCTCAAAAAATTTTTGATAATTTACATAAAAGAACATGAGATAAGGCGGGTATAAATGCTAGAGTTTCTGAAACACAAAGCTTTTATAAAGATTATGGTGAAGTAATAATAAGAGCGATGTATAATCTCAATGATGGAAGAACTGATAAAGATAGCCGTTTTAATAAAATGCTAGAAGTAGAAAGTAAAGCAGGATATCACCTTGATTGACAATATCATAAAGAAGGAAATAAAAAATTTGCAGAATATTATAAAAAAATGAATCATCTTTGTGAGGATGAAATTGAATATAATAAGGAACACCTTAGAAATGATACTTTAAAACATAGATGAATTTCATGAACGAATGCGAAAGAATCAGCTTTTCAATCTTTATGAGCGATAAGTTGAGGAGGATGGAAGAATAAAGTTGTCTGAACATTACATTGGGAAGAACTCAGAAATGAACTTATTGCTACTATGAGAAGAGATTATGGTCCAATAAGTGAAGAAGCTAAAAAATCTATAAGAAAAGATAATATTAAACATATTTTAAAACCAATTATTTATGCATCTATAATATCAAATCCTTGAGTTCCAGATGTTATAAGAATGGCATTTGAAGATTATATGCCTGAATTATCTAAATGGGGAATTGATTATAAAAAAGATATACAGGGAAAATTTTCATATGATGACTTTGATAAAGATGAAAGTCCAGAAGTAAAAGATTATTTGGAAAGATTAGCAGATAGTTTCTATGAGAATATTCCAAAATGAAGATCTTGAGAAAAAAAATGAGCTAGTGATAGTAGTTCACTTGATACAATTATTATTTGACCAACAAAAGATTCAGTAGATAAGGCAACTTGAAAAAAATAAAATTTTACTTTTAAAAAGATAAAAAAACCATAGACAAAATATTTTGTCTATGGTTTTTTTATGTAATATAATACCCCTTAATCCTCTCCTTCCCAATTTGAAAGAAGAAGATCAAGACGGATTTCATAAGGTTCAGATGAGCTTGAATCTCCCCATCGTACAATAGATGCAATATTCATTTTTTCATCGTTTGATGTAGGAGTCATATCTCCGTCAGTATCTTCATAGTTTATCAATATTTCTCTTGTGAAAAGAGGAGCAAAATTTGTTCCTCAGCTTTGAGTATAAAGTCCATCTCAATCAAAATTTACTCTAAAATCGTTTCTATAATTACTATCTCTATATCCTGTTCATGAGCTTATTTCTTCTTGAAGTTTCCATCTATTATCAATATCTTTGTATACAACAAAGCTTGTATTATTTTGAATATCTGTTCCTGTTCCTGTATTACTAATACAATTGACATCATAATTGAGGGTATTCCAACAATTTTCCAAATCGGCACTAAAAAGAAGGGTATTTGTATTTCTTATATTCGTCAAAGCCTCAACTCATTCTCTTGCTATTTGAATAGCTACTATACGATTTCAGGTACTTACTGAAAGTGCTTTTGATCGTGAAAAAATATCATACATTCCTACTATTCCCATTACAACAATAAGCATAATGACAAGGGCTTCTACAATACTTGTTGCTTTTATATTTTTTTTCATATTTTATATTGTTTAAGGAAAATTTTTCATTAGCTTTCTTAAAAAAAAGGCTTCTTTGATAATTGTATTAATTTTATAAAATATTCAAAAATAATTTCTTTCTTTTCTTTTTTATTTCTATATACTTTCAAAAAAATTATCATTTATAATTTAAAAATATGTTTTCCATACACGATGAAGAAGCAATAAAAAAATTTTTTTCTTGACAAAAAATCCCACTTTTTCGCTATGCACAAATAGAAAATGCTCTCTATAAAAACTTTGTTTTTGATTTTGAAGCGATGCAAACAATTCCAAAAACTCTACGAGAGCAACTCATAGAAAATTTTTTCTTTTTTTCGCTTACTTGTTATGAAAAAATAAGCTCTGAAAATGGGCAAACAACAAAAATTCTTTTTAAGACAAGTGATGGATTTTTTGTAGAAAGTGTGATTATGAGGCATTTAACAGGAAGAAATACTTTGTGTATTTCTTGTCAAGCAGGTTGTGCTATGGGTTGTAGTTTTTGTGCAACGGGAAAACTCGGACTTCAAAGAAATCTTACATTTTATGAAATAGTGGAACAAGTAATGTTTGCTGCAAAACTGCTCAATGAAGAAGGAGTAATTTTGAGAAATGTCGTCTATATGGGTATGGGAGAGCCTTTTTTGAATTATGAAAATGTAAAAAAATCTATTCAAATTATTTGTGAGCAAAAAAAACTCAATCTTGCAAATAGGAGAGTAACGGTTTCAAGTTGTGGAATTATTCCATGAATACAAGCATTTATGAATGATTTTTCTCAAACTTCTCTCGCTATCAGTCTCCATGCTCCCAATGATGAAGTGAGAAATATGATGATGTCAGTCAATAAAAAATATCCTCTCGCAGATTTGATGCAGACACTTCTTGAATATGAAAAAAAGACAAATAAAAGAATTTTTTATGAATATATTATGATTCAGTGAGTCAATGATTCTCTTGCTTTAGCAACTGAACTTGCTCAACTTCTTGAATGAAGGCTTGCTCATGTAAATTTTATTCCGTATAATTCCTGAGAGGGAAGAGGTGGAACCTATAAAGCTCCTTCAAGGATTATTATTGAAAATTTTCAAAGAACACTCGAAAAATATGGGATTCCTTCAACGATTCGTGCCACGATGGGAGATGATATAGATGCCGCTTGTTGACAGCTTGCAAGGAAGAAAGGAGAAGAGGAGAAGGAATAAAAGTTTTTTATTCTTTTAAATACTACTTCTATAAGTAGGATTTTGTTTATTGTAATAGATTTCTGCATTCGCAGAAATGACAAAAAATTAGTTTTTCAGAGTTTCCTTAACTTTTATTTTTTCCATTTAAAAAATATAAAGAAATAGTATTTACTTTTTTTCTTTTTACTTTTTGAAAAAAATTATTACATTTAATGAAATTTTAATTTTATTTTAATAGATTTATGAGCAAAAAAAGTAATTTGTTTTGGAAATTTCTTTCCATAGTCGTTTTAGGAATTATCCTTTGATTGTATGCATTTCCTTGGAATTTGTACAATATTAATATTCCTTATCTTTCTTCTGAATACAAACTGGGACTTGATCTACAATGAGGAGTAGAGCTTGATTATAAAGTAGATTTAGATGAAGTAAAAAAAGAGCAAGATTATGATAAAACAAAAGAAGATTCTATCATAGAAGGATTAAAATCTATTATAGACAAAAGAATTCAAGTATTAAATATCAATGATTCTCAAATTACTTCTGCAACTTATGGAAATGAAAAACACATTATTGTGCAAATTCCTTTGAAGGGAACAAATTCTACTGAAAACAAAGAAAATATAAAAAGAGCAAAAGAGGCAATAGGAAGAGTCGTAAAAATAGAATTTAAAGAAAAAAGAGATAAAATCACAGAAGAAGATATACAAGCAAGAGCAACTCTTGCAAATGAGGCTCTAAAAGAAATCAAAAACTCGTCATTTTCTCTTGCATCAAATAAATTTAAAGATAATTATGAAAATGTAGATACAGGAACTCTTACTTGAACACTTAGCGAATTAAAGTCTTATTTTTCTCTTCCACAAGAATTTAAAAAAGAAGGACTTGTAGACAAGGTGCTTACTTGAACAGGAAAAGAAACTATTAGTTTTGAAAATGGAACATTACAACAAAGCTCAAGTGGGATAGGATATTGGGTAACAAAAGTTAATACTATTAGCAAAGCAACTTGAACAGGAAGTGATATATATGATATAGATTATATTTTTATTACACAAAAACCATCAGATTGGAAACCAGCTCAGGATAAAAAAGGAAGAATACTCAATGATAAATATTTTGTAAAATCATCAGTGCAATTTAATCAAGCATTTCAACCTATGGTAGAACTTACCTTTAATGATGAATGAGCAGAAATTTTTGGAGAGCTTACTCGTAGATTGACAGGAAAACAACTTGCTATTTTTGTTGGAGGACAACTTCTTACTGCTCCAAATGTAAATGAAGCTATTTTGACAGGAAAGGCAGTTATTACAGGAGAATATAGTCCTGAAGAAGCTCGTATGTTATCACAAAATATAAACACTTGAGTTGTTCCTGCTCCTATCTATCTTACTTCAGAAAGAAGTATAGATTCAAGACTTTGAATAGATTCTCTTTCTAAACTTATTGTTTCTGGACTTATAGGTTTTGCTATCATAGCACTCTTTCTTATGCTTGTTTATAGAGCTTCTTGAGTTGTTGCCTCTATTTCTCTTCTTTTATATATTCTTATGGTTCTTGCTGTTGTAAAATTCTTTGGAATTATTCTTACTCTTGCTTCTATTGCAGGTCTTATTCTTTCTGTTGGTATGGCGATAGATGCAAATATTTTGATATTTGAAAGAATAAAAGATGAACTCAAGGAAGGGGAAAAAATGGATAATGCTTTGAAGCTTGGTTTTGAACAATCATTTAGTGCTATATGGGATAGTAATCTTACAGGATTAATAGTTGCTCTTATTTTATTTATTTTTGGTATCAATCTTATTAAAGGATTTTGACTTATGCTTGCTATTTGAATTGTAATGAGTCTTATAGTTTTCTATTATATTAGTAGAGTGTTTGTATTTTTACTTGCAAAAATTGATATGAAGCAAAAAAACTTTATTGGATTGAAAAAATAATTTTATGAAAATAAATACAAATCAAAAAGTTATTTTTGTCTCTGGTGAAACAGAAGAAATAAAAAAATTGTGAGATATTTTTTCCTTATATGAAAAAACTCTTCTTTATTTTTACCCAAAAGATAATACTTCTGGTTGTAGTTTGGAAGCTTCTGATTTTAGCAAATTTCTCAAAAATTTTCAAAATTTATCTATAAATATTGTGGGAGTTTCAAAAGATGGAGTAAAATCTCACAAAAAATTTATTCAAAATTATAATCTCAATATTTCTCTTATTAGTGATGAAAGTTTAAATCTCCATAAAGAGTTTGGAGTTCTTTGAGAAAAAAAATTGTATGGAAAAAGCTATATAGGAACAATACGAAGCACTTTTCTTCTTGATAGAGAAGGGAATATCTTGAAAGAATGGAGAAATATTCAAGCAAAAGGACATAGTGAAAAATTATTGGAAGAATTACAAAAATAATT
Source organism: Candidatus Altimarinota bacterium (assembly GCA_013350285.1). Taxonomy (GTDB): domain Bacteria; phylum Patescibacteriota; class Gracilibacteria; order BD1-5; family UBA6164; genus JAAXWG01. The sequence continues at coordinate 44,081 of JAAXWG010000005.1, forward strand.
TTATTTTTCAAAAAAATAGTCTATAGTGTAAAAGTTTTATTTTTATAACTTTTTTCATATGGCAAAAAGTGGAGTTTTTTCAAAAGTTATAGTCAAAAGAATGGCTATTTCTCTTTTTCTTGGAGTATTATTTTGACTTCTTTGTGCTTATCTTGCATCATCTTGAGCAGGAGAAAATTATTGGGGAGGAGCAATAATGTGGAACATTATTTTCAATAGGATATTGATAGGATTTGTGGTAGCTATCCTTGGTCTTATTACGATTCATCCTCTTTTTTGATTTAGAATGTATCCATTTTTGAGATGAGCAGTCGCTTGAGCAATTATAAGTATAGATATATCTTTTTGAGCTTTTATTATGCAAATGCAAAATGCTTCTAGTATAGCAATAATGACTATTATTGCTTGAGCAATTTATGGGATGATTATAGATATTGTTGCTACAAAATGTGCTTGAGAAGGAGAAGAGGCTTTTAAGAGTATAAAGTAAAAAAAAGAAAGAGAAATATAAGATATTTGCAACGAAAAAATATATATGCTAAAATATATTTACTTTGTAATTTCTAACTTTAATATTTATGGGATATGTAGAGAGTAATTTATTAGATAATGAAAATATTATATATAAGGGAAAAATTCATGATTTTTATACTTTTGTTATGTTAATGGGAATAATTTTTTGATTACTTTTATTTATTGTCTGAGTTTTTTCTAAAACTCCCATATGGGCATTATGACTTTCTATGATAGTAGTTTTTTTATATAAATTATTTTTCTTTTTAACTATAGAAATCGCTTTGACTAATAAAAGAATACTATACAAGACTGGTATTATTGCAAGATCAGTTTTTGAATTACAATTAAATAAAGTAGAAAGTGCAAGATTAGATCAGACTATATTTGAAAGAATTATTTGAGCTTGAACACTAGTGATTAGTTGAACATGATGACATAGTAAACCTATAGAAAATTTATCAAAACCACTAGATATTAGGACTCTTATTTATCAACAAATTGAAGCTAATTAGTTTTTTTATTCTCTCTTTATGAGAGCATATCAATCAACATTAGTATAACTATTATTATTTTCATCTGTTTTTATATATTTTGGATTTTTTATACTGAGATTTGAAAAGAAAAGTTTTATTTTATAGTGGTCTGTTTCAAGCTCATAAATAAGATTTTCCTTTGAAAGAGCATGGCTTCATAATGTATTTATTTTTTGTAAAATTTGATCTTCTATTACTTTGATAGAAGTTTTTTCTGTTATTTTTCCATTTTCTAAAACCTCAAGAGTTTGAAGCTTAGGAATTATTTTTACACGAAGGAGAGAATTATTATTTGTTTCACTTAGATTACTTATAAACTCATAATTACCTAACTCTATAGGGAAAAATGAATCACTTTTAGAGTCTATATATACTTCTATAAATTCTTGAGAATCATTTTTAAGTGAAGAAAAATATTCTTGTTGAATTTTTAGTTTTGCTGTTAAGCTACTTACAATTTCCCATTTTGTCATTTCTCTATATTCTCTTTTAAGTATTCTTCCTCTTTCGCTTAAATCTGTTGTATTTTTAAATTCATTTATTTTATTTTCTTCAAAGTTTTTTTTATGTTCAGTTGCAAGAGCATTATATTCTTTGGAAAATAATAATTTTATATTTTTACAATTATCTAAGTCGCAAAGATAAGATATCCCATTATATATTTCTTTTGCTAAATTTTTATCAATATCAGAACTTTTATTTGGAATAATGATTTCCCCATCTTGTAGAATATGAGCATCAATGAGATTATTTTTTAATCTTGTAAGTTGCCTTGTTTCTGGAAGCTGATAAACAGACCACGGACCAATAGAGATAATGATAGTAAAAAGAGTCAAAATAAGTGGAATATATCACAAGTATTTTTTCTTACTAAAAATATAGTAAAGAGAAATAATCAAAAGCCAGATTCAAAATACAACGACAAAATACCTATTGACGGTAATATCATACTGATAAATTCTTAAGTAAATTGCATAAAAAAGCATACATATCTGAGGAACGACAACAAAAGGAAAAATCTTTCTGAAAAATTGTATGTATTTTGTTTTTTCTTCAAAAATATAGGAAAAAATATAGGCAAGATATCAAAAAATAGAAAATCCTATCACCATCCAACTGACTTCTCATTTTGGCCATTCTCAAAAATGAAGTAAAACTTTTGCAGAATAAAGATAAAGAATAATAAAATAAATATAAATAAAGGGAATAGCAATATACTTTACTAAAAATGAGAAAAAAATATTTTCACTGAAATCATTTTTTGAAAAAGTTTCGCTTGTTGGTAATTTTGATAAGCCAAAAAATGGAGTAATACAAACAAGAGCAATGATCGCCCAATCGGAATATATCTTTTCTAATAAAATTCCTTTCAAGTCAAAAAGAGTAAAAATGGCTGAAAGAGCTATCATTCAAAGAAAAGAAAGCACTCATCCAAGAATAAATGACAGAAGAAACACCACACTGATTTTATAAAAATAGCTATAATATATTGATTGTTCTGCTGTTTTTTTGAGAATATCTTTCAAATAAGGAGCAAAAAGAAGAAAACCAATAATTCCAAAAAGACTCAAAATAAAAAGAAGAAAATTTTCAAAATCGTTTATATAGTGTGAAAAAGAGAGAAAAAAAAGTCATCAAAAAATAAGAGGAAAAAGTTGAGTCATATATTTCTTTTTTTGGCTTTGATTGATACTTTCAGAAAAAATAGAGCTTCCTATACTCAAAAAGAAAGTAATAACAAGGCTCATAATTCCTTGAGTAAGGCGATTATCAATAAAATCTGACCAATCTCAGTGAATCATAACCAGAAAAACAAGAGCCGTAAAAAGCAAAATTCCGATACTCACAGGAAAGCGAGAAAAGACATTTTTTACAATTCCTTTGATATTTTCAAGTTTTAAAAAACGAAAAAAGTTTTCCATATTTTTAGAAATTAAAGGGTAAAATTTTATTGTATCTCATATCTCAGATTATCTACATTTCCTGCTCCGAGAAGAAGAATAATACTTGATGCAGGATTTTTTTCGTCGTATGTTTCTATAATTTTGAGAGTATTTTTTATACCATTTCAAAAAGTGGCTTTTGGACTATCAATAAGCTCAGCAAATTTTTTTCCATCTATTTTTTTCTTATTTTCTTCACTATCTCTAGAAGCATAAATATCAGGAATAACGAGGAAATCACAAGCTCAAAAACACATTTTAAAATCATTTAAAAGCTCAAGAGTTCTTGAATATTGGTGTGGCTGAAAAACACAATAAAGTTTTTTGTCGGTGTATTTTTCTTTTATAGCTTTCGTTGTCAAAAGTATTTCTGTTGGATGGTGTCCATAATCACTCATAAGTATATTTCCATTTTTTGTTTTTTTGATTATTTCCATTCTTCTCCACACTCAATTATAATTTTCGAGAGTTTTTATGATATTTTTTTCTTCTTCATCTAAAATTTTTCCTACAACATAAGCGAGTTTTGCATCAAAAAGAATATGATTTCAAGGAATTTGCATAGAAATTTGTGGAAAAATATATTTTTCTCATTTTATAATAAAATAATTTTCATATACTTCTACAAAATGAATATCATCTCTCAGAGAAAGAAGAGATTTACAAAAATTATTGTTCATATTTATGAGAGCAAAGCCTTGTGGTCTGATATTTTCTACAAATTTTTTAAAAGCTTGAACATAGTTATCTATATTTTTATAATAATCAAGATGGTCTGCTTCTATATTGGTAATAACTCAAATAAAAGGCTTATAATTGAGAAATGCTTCTTTATATTCACAGGATTCAAGTACAAAGTATTTGTCATCTTTTCATGTTTGTCTCACAAAAAAATTTTTTTCATCAAATTCTTTAACTATAGTTCCAACAATACTTGAAAAATCTTTATTTGAATTTTTTAGAATAAGACTTACAAGGCTTGTTGTCGTAGATTTTCCGTGAGTTCAAGCAATAGCAATAAGTTTTTTATCATCGCTAACAAAGCCAAGAGCCTGAGGATATGATATACAATGAAGTCCTAGAGATTCTGCTTTTTTTCTCTCTCTTTGATTTTTTTGTACAGCTTCTGAATATATGACAAGCTCAAAATCACTCTGTATTCTTTCTTCATCTTCTCCTATAATTATATTCATCCCTTCTTTTTTCAAATCTTCTATAAGAGGACTTCCTACTAAATCACTTCCATATATTTGGTATCATAAAGTATTATAATATCTTGCAAGAGCTGATATTCCTATTCATCCAATTCAAATTATATAAATTTTTTTCATAATAGTCTTATTTTTATAGATTCCTATCTTCATATAAATGGGAAAAAAATATTTTTCTAATATCTTTTTCTCTTATTGTAATCATTCTTTTAGTTCTTCAAAAGATTTTTTTGTTTTTTTTCGCTTTTTTTTTCTTAAAAAGTTGTTATATTGAATATACTATTTTTTAGTAAAAATTATGGAGATACAACCAAAATTAGAATCTTCTTGGCTTCAAGTTCTTGAAAAAGAATTTAAAAAAGAATATTTTCAAATAATAAAAAAAACTCTTGTAGATGATATACAGGCTCATAAAATTCTTTATCCTCCTATGCCTCTTATTTTCAATTCCTTTAACATTACTGCTTTTGATGATGTAAAAGTCGTTATACTTGGGCAAGATCCATATCATTGACCCAATCAAGCTCACGGACTCAGTTTTTCTGTGCAGGACGGAGTTTTGTTTCCTCCGAGTCTTAAAAATATTTTTAAAGAAATAAAAGAGGATATAGGAAAAGAGATTCCTGCATCTTGAAATCTTGAACGATGGGCGAAAGAGTGAGTGTTGCTTCTTAATGCGATTTTGACAGTGAGAGCTGGGGAACCAGCAAGTCATGCAAAAATAGGATGGGAACAATTTACGGATGCCGTGATAAAAACGATTTCTGATAAAAAAGAAGGAGTAGTATTTTTACTTTGGGGAAATTTTGCAAAGAGTAAAAAAACACTTATTGATATAAATAAGCACTTTGTTTTGGAAGCAAGTCATCCTTCCCCACTTGGAGCTCACAAAGGATTTTTTGGGTGCAAACATTTTAGTAAGACAAATGAAATTTTGAAAAAACTTGGGAAAAAGGAAATAGAGTGGTAAAATTTTTTATATTTCTTTAAAATTAAAAATATGGATAAAAAAGTATTTAATGAATGGTTTATAAAACTTGGGGAAGCTTGGAGTGAGAAAAATCCTCAAAAAATTCGTCCTTTATTTAGTGAAGAGTTAGAATATTTTGAATCAGTCTTTGAAGATCCTGTGAAAACTTTGGATGGTGTTATGGCTTTATGGGAAGTAGTTCCTTTAAATCAAGACAATGTAAACTATGACTTCAAATTAATTGCGACGGATGAAGATATTGCTATTGCAAATTGGGAAGTATCAAGAACACTTCTCAAAACAAATGAAAATCAACACATTGATGGAATCTTTATGATAAAGCTTGATGAAAATGGGCAGTGCTATTATTTTAAGCAATGGAGAGCAGTGAAGTAGGGGGGTATTTATAAAAATTAGAAAATATTTTTTGCAGTTTCTAAATTTGATGTTTAATCATCGGTAACTCATCCTCAACCAAATCAACCACCTCAACCAGAACTCCAACCACCTCATCCTCAAGCATCTAAACCAGAAGAGAAAGTATTATTATTATCATCTTTTTCTTTTCTTTTTCTTTCTTCCTCTTTTCTTCTTTCTTCCTCTTGTTCTTCTCTTTTTCTTTCTTCTTCTTCTTGTTCTTTTTTTATAATTAAGGCAAGAGCTTCACCAAGTCACATATATTTTATTATAGTTTCAAAATCATCATCGAATTTTATTAATTGATTTTTAATTTTTGATAAATCTTTTTTTTGTGAATAATTTGAATCTATCTCAATAATTAACTGATTTAAAATTGATATAGTTCATTGTAAATCAAAATCTTTAAATTCTCTTTTGCCAGTTTTTTGGATGTAAGCTTCAGCATTTTTCTTATATTCTGGATTAATATTTATTGATTTAAGTTTTTCACTTCTTTGTTTTGTTTCATTTGGAATCGAATTATACCAACTTATTTCTCTTTTCATATCTGAAGTCACTTTTTCTATCGAGCCAAAAATATTTTTTGATTGATCATTAAGAGATTGTAATTCTGGAATATCTTTTTGCTTATAAGCTTCTAAAAATTTCCCATTAAAAGTATCTATATTTTTTTTAAGTTCGTCTAAATCAAAATCTATTTCATTTCAATATATATTTTTATATTGATTTACTGTTTCTGAATATGAATTTTTATGGCGAGAAAAATCTTCACTTATACGAGTATTCATTCATTGTATTGAACGATAAAAATCAGGGATATTCTTAAGAAAAGCTACTACATTAAATAATATACTAATAGCATCATCAAGTTTTTCTGTAAAGATAATTACATCATCATCTTCTGTCTCAATCTTGGGTATAGTTATTTCTCATATTTTAAAATTTTCTTGTTCTAATTTTACTTTTAATTTTTGAGCTTCTTCAGATAATTTTTTGAAATTAGTAAATTTACTCTCTTTTTTTTCTACTTCTTGTTGATAGTTACTCACCCAATTAGGAATATCTCTTTCAATGTTAGATACAGTATTAATATATTTATAATATATATTATTTCATCTTATTGTATTTCTCCCGTCTATTATATTATCTAAATCTTCTTCGGAATAATTACTCATTTCTTCCAAAGATTTTTCATACTCAAGAATATATTTTTGTATAAACCAATCTGGATATTTTTGTTTTTCACTTTCTATTCTTGTTTTTAAATAGATAATTTGTTTTTTAATTTTATCTTTTAATTTTTTGTTTTTTAATTTCTTTATTCATTTATATGATTTATATCATAAGAAACCTACCAATAAGATACCTGCAAGTGTATTTAATGAATCTAATAAATTTGCTTTATCCTTTGCTATTTGTGTTTTATTATTTTCTTCTACCTCATTTTTTACTTCTTGAACATTACTTTTCTCTCTGGTAACATTATCTATTTCATCAGTAATATAATTCAATCTTCAATTTACATCTTTTTTATCATATACTTCCTTTGATTTCCTTACAATTTTTCATGCCTTTAAGTCTGTTAGATATCACTCTACTCAGCTTGCTGTTTCAATTCTATAGAGTGAAGGTTTCATAGTATGGAGTACAACTATTCCATTATTTGCTCATTCAAGACCAATTTTTCAGTTAGTTCATATATAATTTGCCATTTCTTCAATAGAACCAAATCAGTATTCTTCAAAACTATTCACTACAACAACGATAATTTGATTATATAATTCTCAATCTATTTTTTTCTTAAGTCTAGATTCTATTGTATTTTTAGTTTCAGGAGATAATACTCAAACTTCATCTACTACAGGATTATGTTTTATTTTTGAAATTAGAATATCAAGTTTATCTTTGATTTCATTTTTACTTTCTTGAGATACTCATTCTTTATCTACTACAGATAAACTAGAAGAAATAATTTTTGCAGTCTTATTTTGAGTTCCTTCAGATACAATTCAAAAATTATTATTAGGAACGGTTTCTTTGTTAGTACAAGCTTGTGCACTTAGTGCTAACATTGTTCAAACTACAAGTCATTTTACTTTCATAATATTTATTTTAGGGGAAGTAAATATTATTTATAATAAATGTATTTTATTATTTGTCAAAAATATTTTCTAAAATTATCTTCTTCCCATAAAATAGTCCTTTTTTTCTTTGTCTAATTTTTCAAGTGAATACCTGAGCATCGTTCTTGGCATAATTTTATGATATTTTTCTAAAAAATTGATGAGTATTTTTTCGTCTCTTTTTCATACTTCTCGAAGCATCCAGCCACAAGCTTTTTGTATCAAATCGTGCTTATCTGCGAGAAGAAGCTCACAAATTTTTATTGTATCATCAAACGAATTTGCTTTTATAAAAGCAAAAGTAGACATAATAGCAATTCTTTTTATCCAAAGATTTTGAGATTTTACATATTCATAAAGGAGAGAAATATTCCCATTTTTCTTTAAAAAATCTCCTATCACATAGGGAACAAAAGTATCTACCAAATCCCAGTTATTTATACTGGAAATATTTTTTAAGCTGAGTTCAAAAAAGTATTTTTTTTCAGTTTTTCATTCTTCATAATTGAGGCGAATAATGCAAAGAGCGAGAAATCTTTGTTCGTGAATATTTGATTGAAGGAGTTTTTCTAAATCATCTACTGATAAATCTTTGTATTTTTTTGCTAATTTTCTTAGAATTGGCACGGTAATTCACAAAAAAATATCTCATTCCCCATATTCTCAGACTCAAGTTTTGAAAAATCTTTGGAGGATTTTTGCTTTGTTTTTGTCTTGAAAAAATTCAAGTTCATTAATAAGATTTTGAAACATTTTTTAAGATTAAAAAATTATTTTTAAAAAGAAAGTCCCCAGTTTTTTAGATCATATTTTTCTTGTTTGAGTACAAAAGAAATTTGTTTTTGGATTTCTTGTATATCATCTTCATTGAGAGCTTCAAAATCTTTGTAAAATCCCGTTGATCTATCTGGAAGATTGACTGCTTCTTGGTATGCTTGGTACTTTGCATCTTTTGCTCTCCCATAAATATGCATATGAAAAATAGGCTCTTTTCCCGATTTAAAAGCCCAGTTTCCCATATCTTGATAATTGAGACGAATAATCTTTATTCCACGATTGTTCATTGCTACTTCAAAGGATTCTCCAATAATCATAGTGAGTCGGATAAATTCTATAGCAAGAGCAGGACTCATTTCTGTCCTATTTTTTATAGAGACTTTTGGGAGTATTTTTATATGTCCTCCATCGGTTCTTGTGATATGTGGAGTTTCAAAACTTTCTACCAAAAAATTTTTCGTTTCATAGATATAAGCCATAAAATACTGATTATTAAATTATTTTTTATATGACATTCATAGAATAAAAGGGAAAAATTTATTGACTATAAAGATAATCGGAACGAGGAATAATATTGTAAGAAAAAATTGAGTAAATCAAAATAAATAGCTTCTTTCGTATGAGAGAAGTCAAAAAGAGAGGAAAAAAATATTTTTTTGTATCAGGATTTTTATCCATTCAAAACCGAGAATGATGATAGAATTTTTTCAGAAAAAAGACAAAATCTTGTTTTCTCAGATAAGTTTTGAAATAATGAGAAATGTGATAAATCAGAGCAAAGCATCGAGCAAAAAGAAGGCATAATTTCCATAATCATTGGTAGAAATATTAGTTGGATTTACAAACAAAATATGGATTCAAAAAACGATTATGAGAAACAAAATATATCTGTAATCTATCTTGTCAGCAAATTTTTTAATCTGCTTTTTAAAGATATTTCCAAAAGCATAAAAAAGCATTACCATAAGCCCTATTTCAAGTCCCCACGGAAATCTAAAATTTGTAAATTTACTCTCTATATAGACAAGCAAAGAAATCACGATAACTGAAAAAATCTTCATTTCCTTTGATTGTATCATTTTATTGATAACAAAAAAATAGATACTGGTGACAAATAAAGCAGGAAGAAACCAAGTTGATACATTTGAAATATTAAATCATCCGGTGTTATTGATATAGCCTCATTTATCGCCGAGATAATCTCCATACAATACTCCGACAAGAAAATCTCGTATACTTGTTCAGCTAAATTCTCAAAGAAGTTTGTTTATAGCGAAAAAAATGATATTGAAAAAGAAAAATGGAACAACAAGTCTCAAGAATTTATTTTTGAAAAATTTTGTAAAATCAGTGTGTTTATCTTCACTAAACAAAAATCACGACACGATAAAAAACAATGCCACATGAAAAGAAAAAAGGTATTTTGTCAGAGGATTTCCCAAAGGCAAACCACAATGCCCAAGAACGATGAGCAGTATTCCTATTCATTTCAGGTTATCAATCCGATTTATTCTCATAGGTTAGTTTTATAGGTTAGAATTAAGAGATTAAGAAAAACTATTAATAAATTTAATATTCTGATAAATTTTTTCTCGTTCATTAATTATTAAGAGTTTTATGTAACCAGAATGACTTTCAGAATCTTGTCAGTGTAACTCTTGTCAGTTTATACTTATTCATAATAAGAATATAAATTTTTTATTAAAATCAATATTAACCTTATTTGTTTCTAATGGATTTTTATCTTTGAAAATATATGGTTCCTTTTTTAAGGAATAGAATATTGATATACAATTTGAAAAAAAGGTATAATCTTTTAATTTTACATAATTTATAAGTATTAAATTATATAAATCTTTATTATTAAAGTTTAATATTTTTTCTTTATTATCTTCTAATTGTAAAATCAAATTAATATGATTGAGTAATTTTTTAATAAATCTGAGATTTTCGCTATTAAATATAGTATCAAATCAATTTAATACAATTTTTACATCTTCGGAAGTAAATTTGCAACCAATAATTTCTAATATATTTTCAAAATTTCTTAAAAAATATTCTTCTAATTGTTCTTTTGTTGGTTTTATCAAATATTTTTCAATATTTATAATTTTATCAATATAAATTCATTCAAATCATCTATCTTCTAGTATTTTAGTTATATGTTTCTTATCATACGACACTAAATATATTACATTTTTAAAATCTCATAAATTCTTTACGATATTTAGCATCATTATTACTTCTTCTGGTTCACATCTATCTAAATCATCTATTACAATGATTATTTTTTTATCAATAGTTCATAGATATTTGTTTATATTATCTTTTATTGTATTTAAGTTTTCATCTTTAAATAAAGCATTTAATATTTTAAATTTTCAATCTAAATTTGTTAATAAAGAGAGATATGATTTTATCTCTTTTGAGAAATAATTATTATCTAAAATCTTTGAAAAATCTGTTAGAAATTTTTCAACTATATTATCTTTTTCATAGTTCCAAGGATTAAATTTATAGAAAATATAGTTATTTCTTCAGTCTATAAAATCATCATAAAGTAAGTTTATAATACTACTTTTTCAGCTTCACCATTCTCATACTATTCATATACTATATGATCCTTTTAATTCCGAAGTATCTATTCAATTTATTATATCATATATATTTTTTACGAAGTTGTGATATCAAAAAATATCTCATCATAAACTTATAGGATCATCATTTAATGGCTTTATATAATTAGATTGTATATTATTAAATATCTTAGATTCTCTTGAATATTTTTTATAATGTTTAAATTTTGTTATTAATCATTCTTTTATATTTTTTGAATTACTAAAATCTTTAGGATTAATTTTGTTATAAATTTTCTTATATGATTTTATGTAATAAGCATTTGTACTTTTTTTCTTATCTGTATTTAATAAAATTTTTATTTCACCAAATAATATGAAAATAGTAAAAATTATTGAAAAGAGATTAAATGTTATATTATTATAGTTTGGAGAAAAATATATTATCCCTATTAAAATTATAAAATTAGGAAGATTTATTAAATATTTTTGTATAAAATTATATATTTTAAGAAAGTTTTTTATTATTATAAAAGAAAAAATTAGATAGGATGTTTTGAACAAAATATCTTTATTATTCAGTATAATTGATTGTATTTCTATAAATATACTTTTATAATCTAAGATAAATTTTAGATAATTTATTTTTACTAGAATAAAAAAATAAAATAAAAAAAAGAAAATTATTAAGATTCAATTATATACTTTATTTATGTATAAAAGAAATTTTTTTATGTAAATATTTTCAATTAATATTCTATATAAAAAATATAAAAGTCTTATTATAAACTCTATTAACCAAGAAATTATAAACTGAATAAACTCTATTATTTTTATTGGTATATTTAATATAAATGATAATATTTTAAAAATTATTTTCTTTTTCTCCATAACTGAGAATTTATTAGGAATAAATATTTTTATATATTTTATATAAGTATGTAATTAAATCAAAAAATAAAGAGATTTTCATCTCTTTACAATTTAGTTTATTCAAAGCTCTTTTTCTAACTCTCTACAAACTACATCAAAATTTTCCATGATATCTTTATTGGTAAATCGCAAGACTTTTAATCAAAGTCATTCTAAGATTTGAGTTCTTTCCTCATCATAGGCAATTCAAGCTTCATCAAAATGAGTTTCTCAATCTACTTCAATTACGATTTTAAGCTTTGGGATATAAAAATCAACTATAAAATTATTAATAGGTCTTTGCCTATAAACTCTAAATTTTGAATTACTTATATTTCTTAAAAATCAAAACCATATCTTCTTTTCTGGTTCTGTCATATTTTTCCTTAATTCTTTTGTTTTTTCTTTAAGCTTTAAATTATAAGGTAATCTATTATTTAACTGAATTATATTCATAATTAAATTTTAGTATTAAAAAGCCTCTTGCTCATTTCTTTACTATTATTAACTCCCTCTGCTCGTTCCTCGCTTTCCCCTTCAATTGAGGGGGACTAAGGGGTAGCTAAAAAATCCTATTTCTTTAATAAATTTATAAAAACCTCACTTGGCAAACTAACTTTTCAGAATTGTTTCATTTTTTTCTTTCCTTCTTTTTGTTTATCAAGAAGCTTTCTTTTTCTTGAAATATCTCATCCATACAGCTTTGCAGTCACATCTTTTCTGAGAGCAGAAATATCTTCACGAGCAACGACTTTTCCTCCGACTGCTGCTTGAATTGCTATCGCAAAAAGAGCTTTTGGGACAACTTCTTTGAGTTTTTTTGTAATTTTTCCTCCTATATTTTGAGCTTGAGTTCTATGACACATCATACTGAGAGCTTCTACTTTTTCTCCGGCAATCAAAAAATCTAGCTTTACGAGGTCATCTTCTCTATATTTTAAAAATTCATAATTCATAGAAGCATATCCACTTGAGAGACTTTTGAGTTCATCATAAAAATCACTTATAAGCTCACTCATTGGAAGCTCATAGGTCAGCATAATTCTTTCTTGATCCAAAAAATTTTGGTTCACAAAAATTCCTCTTCTTTCCTGAGCAAGTTTCATCAAGTTTCCGACATATTCTTTTGGAGTGATAAGTTCACATTTTGCGATAGGTTCTTCCATAGAAATGTAGAGTTCTCTTTTTGGGAGATCTTCTGGGTTTGATATAAAGAGAAAAGTAAAAACTTTTTCTTGAGAGACCGGTCTTTCTATTCTAAGACCGGTCTCGCCCACTAGCTCACTATGAAATCTATTGTATTCTTCTCTTTTGTCTCCTATCATTTTTACTTTGTAAGTTACTTGAGGGGAAGTAATAATGACATCCATATTAAACTCTCTTATGAGTCTTTCTCTCACGATATCAAGATGAAGGAGTCCGAGAAATCCACATCTATATCCATGTCCAAGAGCAGGACTTACTTCTGGTTCTATTGTAAGGGCTGAATCATTGAGCATAAGTTTTTCTACAGCATCTACAAATTGCGGATATTCATCACTATTTATAGGAAATATTCATGCAAAGATAAAAGGAGTTACTTTTTTAAATCAAGGAATTGCTTGGGCATTTTCTACTTTATCTTTTGGTCATTCATTATCTGCTGGTTTCCAAAGAGTATCTCATACCTTTGCTTCTCTGATAGATTTAAGTCCCGTTACTACATAGCCAATAGATCAAGTTTCTATTTTTTCACTTGCTTGGTATTTTGGAGCAAAGTATCCCACTTCAGTGACTTCTATTTTTTTTCCTGTATTGATAAAAAAGAGAGTATCTCACTTTTTTACTTCTCCAGAAAATATTTTTATATAAGAAACAACTCCTCTATAGGTATCATACTGACTATCAAAAACGAGAGCTTTGAGTTCTGATTTTGGATTTATTGTAAGTCATTCTAAACTTGTACGAGAATGTATTGAAAAATGAAGAATATCATTTCTTACATTTGTTCCTGAAGAAAGTGCATTTTCAAATACTTTTGGCATTTTTATTCTTTCTATTACAGCATCAAGAATGCTTGAAACATTTTCTCAAGTTTTTGCACTTACAGGAATAATATCTTCTTTTTTACATCAAAGAAGATGGATAATTTCTTCCATTACTTTTTCTACATTTGCAGCAGGAAGATCAATTTTGTTGATAATTGGAATAATATCAAGGTCATTTTCTATTGCCATATAGACATTGGAAAGAGTTTGAGCTTCTATTCCTTGAGTTGCATCTACGACGAGAATGGCTCATTCTACAGAAGCAAGACTACGAGAAACTTCATACTGAAAATCTACATGTCATGGAGTGTCTATAATATTCAGTTCATAGCCTTTCCATTGCATTCTTACCGGTTGGAGTTTTATAGTAATTCCTCTTTCTTGTTCTAGTTCCATCGTATCAAGCATTTGTCCTCTTTTCATTTCTCTTTTGTCTATAGTTCCTGTTATTTCAAGAAATCTATCAGCAAGAGTTGATTTTCCATGGTCAATATGGGCAATGATACAAAAATTTCTAATATGCTCTAAATTCATATTTTTTCTAATATTATAAAAATCCTTTCTATAATACGAAAAATTTATATTTTACAATTTTTATTGGAGAAAAAGAGACCCTTTGAATGTTTTATTTTTTAAGATTTTCTTGAATATTTACCATATTCTTTATAATAAAATCAGAATTTTATAATTTATTTTAATCACTTATGGCTAAGTATACTGAAAAAAATGTCCTTATTATTTTTACTGGCGGGACAGTTGCTTGAAATGTAGCCAAAAGTAATGTTTCACAAAACAAAAAATCTGATCCAAATAATTTTATAGAAGTACTAGATAATTCTGTAGAAATCATAAAAATGAATTGGAATATTGAAATTATTCCTTCAATTATTGAGATTTTCAATCTTGATAGTTCAAATATACAACCAGAAAATTGGACAAAGCTGATAGAAACAATACAAGAAAACTATGATGATTATGATTCATTTGTTATTCTTCATGGAACCAATACTATGGGCTATACTGCATCAGCACTTTCTTTTTGATTAGAAAATATTAACAAACCGGTTATCATCACAGGGGCACAAGTTCCTCTTGGCTATCTTGGAACGGATTCAGTAACAAATCTTGTTAATGCTTTACGACTCGCTGTTCGGTGATATCATGAAGTAAAGTGAGTGATGGTTGTTTTTTGAAGTAAAATTATTTCAGGAACGAGGGTGAAAAAATGATCGGATTTTGATTATGATCCATTTAACTCTTTTCAAACTGGTTCTCTTTGACAAATAGGTCGTTTTATGAGAATAAATGATGGAGCTTTAAAAAAACATGTAAGTTATCTTTCAAAATGGAAACCGCTCGCTATTCAATCACGAGTTTTAAGTATAAAAAAGGATTTTGATGCAAAGTGAATTGTTTCATTGACAGAATTTCCTGGAATGTCAGTAGATATTTTTCAATCTCTTGTAGAAAATAATAATATAAAAGCTTTTATTTTAAGAGCTTTTGGAGCTTGAGATCCAAGTGCTCATTTGTTTCCAGCTTTTGAATTCTTAAAAGAAAAAAGAATTCCAATTATTGTTACAACTCAGGCTCCGTGAGGAGTTTCAAGTTTCCAAGTTAATGAGACAGGACAATTTTTAAAAGAAAATGATCTTGCAATTCCAGCTTTTGATATGAGTATTGAATCTATGATGGTAAAGCTTAGTTGGTTACTTGGTCAAAAATGTAGTTATGAAGAAATAAAATATAAAATGTTGGAAGATTTTCATGGTGAAATAAATGTTGAAAATGAATTAATATAAAAATAAATTGTAACTTGAGTTTATACTATTTGTAGAAATTTGATTTTTGATTTTTAAACTTATAATATCTTGGTAATTATTAATAATTTAAATTTTATGGCACAAACAATTAAAAAGATACTTGGTATGATGATTATTGTATTTTCTTTTATTTCTTTTTTGATAGGGATTTTGATGATTTGGTGATTTCTTGATACAAAGGAGACTTTGGAGATTTTTTTGAAGCTTCTTTATACATTTATTTCTTTTTCTTTCCTTTCACTTATTATACTTTTAGTAATGCATTTTAGCTCAAATAATGGGAAATAAATTATAATTTAAGTACTATGATATTTGCAGAAATTCCTCAAGATTTTAATCCAAAAATGGAAGTTTCATCTTGTTTGATAAAGTGTAAAGATGAATATCTTTTTCTTTTGAGACATCCAAATAAGCCTCAATGAAATACTTGGTGACTTCCTGCATGAAAATTGGAAAACAATGAAGATATGTTTCTTGCTTGTAAAAGAGAAACATTTGAAGAGACTTGATTTTCTCTTGAAAGAGAAAATATTAAGTTTTATAAATCTTTTCCCATACGATATAAAGAATATGATTTTTGGTATCATACTTTTTTGTATGAAATAGATGAAAAATTTGATGTAAAAATAGATCCGGTTTCACATACTGATTTTATTTGGTTGTCTCTTGATGAGATGATTCAAAAAGATAATTTAATTCATGACCTTGATGGAGTAATAGAATATATAAAAAAGTCTTCTTAATTTAAGAAGACTTTTTTTGATTAAAATCAAACTGGAGGATTTTTTTGTATATCTGGATTGTACTCAATTATAAAAGGATTATCAAAAGTATCACACTTTCCATTGGTATTATTATCTATACATCCTTTATTTCCTCTTCTTACATAGTTTAAATCATATACCATAGCGAGATTAAAATCAGTAGTTTTTTCTCATCAAGGAAGTTTGTAATCTCATCAAGAAAGAATTGCTCATCCAATGGTATTTCTTGTAAATAGACTTCATTTTAATGTAAGTTGATTTTGTAAGTTGGAAGTTCTTTTTGATGAATCACTTGTATAAACTTTTCCTGTATTGTCAGTAGAAATAAATCCTCCATCAGCATAAATAAGAGCATTTATATAAGTAACTTGAGGAGTGATATATATATTTCCAGAAGTATTAAAATCTATTTTAGAATTATAATTATCTTTTAAAACAATTATTCAAAGAGTTTTTCAATTTTTATTTAGATTGTTATCTATTATAACATTTCAATTTTTTACAATAAGAGTTTCATATTCAATATTTTCTCAAGAAATAGTTATATCTCATTCACTATATTTTACTTTTTTTATTATTTGTCCATTTTTCATTCATTTTATAAGTTCATAAGCATTCTTTTTTATTGCTTCTCTTAATTTTGATTTATATAAATCAGAAAAATTATCTTTTTGTCCTGTAATAGTGTATTTTCAGCTTGATTGAGATGTTCCAATAATTTTTACTCATTTAAAATCATCAATTCCTCATAGTTGTATAAAATCATTGTTATCAAAATCATCTTCTTTTGCTGAAAGATAATAGGATATATTTTTTCCTCATATTTCATAAGAAATAATAGGACAAGGATTAAGGATAATACTAGGATTTTTTACAAGTGTCTTTGCTTGTTTTGATGTATTTATTCTTAAGCTAAATTGAGGAGAAAGAATAAAAGAAATACCATTTTCTATTTGGAGAAGATTAAGAATTGGACTTGGTGAAGATACATTTTCTACTGTATGATTTTCAGTGTTTTGAGCCTGTACACTTCATTTGAAATTATTAAGATTTGGATTTACATTGATAGAAGTTTTTCTTATAAGTTCAAGTTTATAATCCATATTTGTTCCTATTTCAGGACTTGCTTCCCAAGTTTTTCATTCATCTTTTGAAGCCTTGAGAAGTCAAACAAAAGGTTTTTTAAATGCTATACGAGGATTTATAATAAGGGAACTTGAGCTAGAAAGAAGAGTAGAATCTTCTTGTTGAGAATGTTTTGGAATAAGTAAATCTATAGTTATCTTTTTCTCATCAGGAGTTTTTGATTTTATATCGAAGCATATTTGAGAATTTCTAAATGAAATATTACTTACAACAAGTGCTTCTCATCAATTTTTCTGTACATTATTAAGAAATATTCCTTCTTTTATATCAACAAAATTTGATGATAATTCTCCATAATCTTTTCAAAATTTATTTCCATAGGAGTCTGTTATATTTTGGCAAATATGAATTTTATCACTATTATTTGCAAAAGGATCACCACTTACTTCAGGTCATCAATCAGGAGTATAATTATTATTTGCTATAATTATAAGTTTTATATTTTTTAATGGGCTAAATGTTGATGGATTATCTCATTTTCATTCTCATTGAAATTCAAGAGTATATTTTCATTTTGTTGTAAATTTTTCTGATGCAAAAGAAATACTATGATTTCAAGAATCTTGTATATTTACTTTTTCTTTTTTTGTTGGAGAAGCAGGAGCATTATTTTCCCAATTATTTATAGAAAGGTTAAGATTTTCTATTCATTTTGGTTTATATCCTGTTCCAAGAGTTTTTAACTTTACTTCAAAATCTAATTTTGAATTTGCATAACAAATGAATTGATCCCATCAATTTACTTTTGTTTTTTCACATCCATTTATATCTATAAAATCTATAGTTGGTGGAGTTATATTATTATCAAATGGTGGAAGATCTATATTGAGAGGAGTTGGGATTTTTGTATTTATAAGGCTACAAGTATTTGTTGTACAGGTACGATTTCCTCATTCTCCACTACAAGTATCTCATGTTGCTCAAGTTCAAGTTGTAGTTTTTGTACAATCATTACATTCACTTTCATCACTATATTCTATAGTGTTGCCATTTCAAAAAAGAGAAAAAGGATTTGCAATATCAGAAAATTCAAAATCTGTATCCCAACTAGGGGTAAGTTTTCCATTACTATCAACAAGAAGATTCATTTTTGCTGAAAATTCTTGCAAGTAGTTTCCACTGATATTTTTTCTTATTTTTTCAGGAACTCAAAGAGTAGAAAGTATTTCTTGATTTGTTGCATATATTTTAAATTTCTCAATTATTGGTTTTATGGGACCATTTGAAATATTTTTTGTACATACAAATTTTGAAGAGCTTGCTTTATAACAATTTACTCAATTAATTCAGCTTATATTGAGAAGAGAAAAAATATCTTTTGCTTCATATGTTTTTTTTGTATTACAGGCTGTATTTTTTGTTGTAACTTGTATATTATAAGGAGCAATTATATTTGTTCCATAAGTCATATTATTGACATCATCCCGATTTGCATAGCTTTTTGTTATAATCAAAAGAAGAATAACAAAAAAGAAACTATATATTTTTTTCATAGTATTATTTTTTTTTAAAATTAATATAAGTGAGATACTTTGGCTGTCCAAGTTTTATTTTTTATATCAAGTGAAATCTTTGCATTTTCTTCTTTCCATAAAGAACTATTTTTATCATACCACCAATATCAATTTTTTTCTCCATTTCCATATTTTTTTTGTTCCATATTTTGTATATCTTCATCATTTATTTTATAACTTATTTCTATTTTTTCTCAATTTTTTAATTTTAAAAAATCTCAATCAGAATTTATAAAATCAACAAAAGCCATTCCTCAACTTTGGAGATACACTATTTTTCACTCTTTTGTAAGAGCTTTTCTATTCAATGACACTTGTCATTCATTTGCTTCTTTTCAAGAGACAAAGTTTATTTTTACTTGAGCTTTTCACTTATAGCAATCTCAAGATTTTGTAACAAGAGAACATTCATTTAATTTTATAGATACTCAAGGAATTTTTATTTCTTGAGTTTTTCCAATTTCTTTTTCTTCTATGATAGCTTTTTTCATAGCAACTTCTCCTATAAGAAGTTTTCCTTCTGAATTAAGAGAATTGAGATGAAGCATAGCATCTCAATAATTATCACTTCTTATAAGTATATCAAAACTTTCTATTCATTTTAGCCATTCAAATTTTTTTGTTGCTTTTCATTTTTCAAAACTTCATAAATTTACTCCATTAACATAAACTGTTCAAGAACTTATTTTTTCTTTTGTTGTAAAGTCATAAATATCAAGTTCCAACTCAAATTTTCTTTTGAAATTCTCAGGAATTTCTCCAAGTTCTTTTTCTAGAGTTTGTACACTAATTCATCAATTTTTATTATCAGTAAGTTTATCTTCTTCTGAATTTTTTAGTGAAGAAATAAAGGTATTTCATAAATCACTAAGAGGATTTTTACTTCAAGTATAAGCATCTATTTGCATAAGAGAAATATCATCAGGACTTATATTTTCTCTCATTGTATCAAGTTTGTCTTCTTTTATTTTTTTTGTTATTTTTTCATATTTACTTATAATTTTTTCTTGTTTTTCTGCTTTGATTGTTGTTTTTGAGGAGTCTTTTTTTCAGCAAGAAGAAAGGTTTAAAGAAAATAAAAGAGTAAAAATAAGAAAAAATATTATTTTGTTTTTATTCATAATTAAAAATTAGGAAATAAAGAATACAAAGCTAATTATATTTTATTTTTGTTTCTTGCAAAAAAGGGAAATTTTTTTTATTTGACAAAGATTAGAAATTTATTTTTATTAAAATATATCAAATCTATCATAAGTAGGAAAAAACTAAAAATCATCACTCAAAAATAGAATGATTTCAGTCCGAAAATATCAACGAGGAATCAAGAAATAGTAGCAAAAGAAAAATATCAAATTGTTACAACAAAGGAAAATATGGATAATACCGTTGCTTTTTTACTACTTTCTACAAGAGAGCTGAGGAAATTATTTCATAGAGGCATAATAAAACCAAAAGTAATAGATAATAGTATTATTGGGATGAGTCAAAATTTGTTATCTAAAAAGTAGAAAAAGAGAGAAGAAAGATATATTGAATAAAAAATTCACCTTACAATAGCAATAGGAGTAAATTTATCTTGAATACTTTTTATAAGATAGGATCAAAAAGCAGAAATAAATGATATACTTGCAAAAATAATCCCAATATGTTTAATAGAAAATCATATATGTTTGAGGTAAGGTTGATAGGTAAACCAATAAATATTTCCTATTCATGATTGTAAAAATATGAGCATTAAAAATATTAAAATAGTTTTATTTTTTGAGACAAAGAGAAAAGATTCTTTCATTTGTTGCATATTTGTAATGGCTTCAGTTTTGTGATAATTTGCTTCATGAAGAAAAAATATCAAGGCAAGACTTATCCCATAAGCAAATATTGTTCCATAAATAGGAAAAAGTGGATCAAGTAAAAAAAGATATCCCGCAACAAGAGCCGAAATTCATCTTCATAAAAAGAGGTAAATATAGGCATTTGCTGAAATATTTTTAAACTCTTTTTCTTGTTTACTTTCTATCAAACTATCATGAATTAGTGATTCTATGTTTCATGAAGTCGTTGCAAATCCAATTCATTGAAAAAATGCTGAAATAATAAAGAAAAAAACATTGTCTGCCCAGAGATAAAAACTATATCAAAATAAAATAATTATTAGCCCAATTATATAAGTTATCTTTCTTCAAAATCTATCTGACCAAGCTCACGAAGGAATCTCAAAAATAAAGCTGATAAGTCAAGAAAAAGTGGTAATAAATAATGCAGTTCAAAAAGAAAATTTAAGATAATTTACAAAGAAAAAACTCCAAATAGGAACAAGAAAAATACAAGCTGAAAAAAAGCTTATTACATAGTAGAGGAATATATTTTTTGTTTGTTTCATTGGATTTTTTAAAATATTCATAATTTTTATTTATTTATTTTTTCTCTCAATAAAAAAACATAAACGAGCATCAAAAGTACAAAGAGAGAAATTCCCATTACGAGAAATCATAATTTATAAGAAGCATTCATAACAAAAGCTATTATAGTCATCAAAATAATTTGAATTATTCATATAATCTGTCATTTTATAGAGAGAATAGTAGATTTGTATTTTTTTCATGGAATAAGTTTGATAATATGATCGGTATAAATATCAGACCTTCACCATTGATATCCTATAATAAGTGAAAATATAAGTCATACAAAATAAGGATTGTCTATAAAAGAAGCAAAAATATAATAAAGGCTAAAAATAAATGTTTCTAAAATCATTAGTTTTTTGAAAGAAATAAAATCTTCTATTTTTGAAGCATATTTTCCTACAACAAACCGAACAAGTCTTGATAATCCCATAACAAATCAAATATAGATAACTGGATAGCCAAGACTTTGAAGATAAGGTCCTCTAAAAGAACCATCTGTCATCAAAAAAGACGATATTATAGAAGAAAATAGTATGATAGAAAATAATCCTGTTCATTTTGATTCTTTTATAGTATTTTTAACATTGAGAAAACTTATTTTTTCATAATATTCTGCATTTCATCGTGCTGGATAAAGTGAAAATGCCGTTATAAGTCCTATTATATCTATGAAAACTCCTATTTTAAAAGGAAAATTAAGGCTAATACTTGTAAAAAATGGCAAAGCAATTATGAAAAATATACTTATAAATGAGACCCATCATCGTATAGTAGAAGATACTTTTTTAAATGTATCCTCTTTTTTTAAATTTGTGAGAGTATCATGAAGAAAAGCTGATGTATTTCCTGTAGAAAAAGCATCAGCTCACAAAGACATAAGAGTTGATCAAATTAAAAAATACCAAAAATTATCTCAGATAACATACATAATACTAGATAATAATAGCAATATTTTAGATATGATTATGGTTGTTTTATTTCATAATTTATCTCATAAAACTCCAGCGGGAATCTGAAAAATAAGAGAAAAAGCATATCAAACGGCTGTATAAAAACCTATTTCTTGAGCATGAGTATTGGGTAATGAAAGATAGTATATGCTTAAAATTGGGACAAAATTTCTTCTCCCAGTAAAGAGAATAATAAAATGTTTCCAAATATTTGCTTCAAGTGAAAATAGTTTTTTGAGCATAAAGGGGTGTTATTTACTCATAGATATAACTTTTATTTGACTGAGTTCTTTAAATCATACATTTCAAAGTTCTCTTCACATTCAAGATTTTTTATATCATCAAAAAGGATTGCAAGTAAGCCAACGGTTTCATTCATTGATTTCTATACTTCCAGCTTCTATTTTTAATGCAATTCTTCTTGCTTGTTCTTCATCTTTTGAAATTACTCTTCAACCAAGTCAATATATTGTATCATTTGCAAGTTCAATTGCTTCTTCTTCGGTTTTAAATTTTATAATTGGAAGAATTGGTCAAAAAACTTCTTCTTTCCAAATCTTCATATCTTTTGTTATATTTATTAAAATAGTTGGTTCAAAAAAAGCTCCTTTAAGATTTTGTATTTCATTTGCTCCTATAATTATCTTTGCTCCTTTATCTAAAGCTTCTTCTAATTGAGATTTTAATAAAATTAGTTGTCTTTCTGCTACAAGACTTCAAATATCAGTTTTGTAATTGAGGGGATTTCATATTTTTTTTGTCTTAATAAATTCTTTTAATTTAAAAACAAATTCATCAAAAATAGATTCTTGGACTATACATCTTTTTATTGCATCACATACTTGACCACAATTTTGAAATCTTCCATTATAAACAATTTCAATATATTTATCTATATTTACATTTTCAAAAATTATACAAGGATTTGATCCCCCCATTTCAAGTATTGCTTTTATAAATTTTTCTCATGCTGTTTTGTAAAGAATTTGTCATACTTTTGTACTTCAAGTAAACCAAATGAGATTAATATCACTTTTTGATAATTTTTCACCTATATCTCAGGCTCCATATATTTCAGAAAAAACTCATTTTGGTAAATTATGTTTATTTATTATTTTTTCTATTAATTTTCAGACAAGAGGACATTCTTCTGATATCTTGAACACAACAGTATTTCCAGCGATTAAATTGGGAATTATTCACCGAATAGCCATACCAAAAGGAAAATTCCAAGGGGTTATAACGGCAGAAGTTCAAAATGGTTCATAAATGATTTTATGGATTGAATTTTCATCTTCATAAGTTATTTCATCTTTGAGTATATTTTCAGCATTGTTTATAAACCAATCAAATTCTTCTGTATAAATATTTGTTTCATCAATACATTCTCTTATAGGTTTTCCTATTTCTTTTGATATAAGTTCTGCAATTTCTAGAGATTTTTCTTTAAATTCTTCACAAATAGGTTTTAATAATTTTATTCTTTTTTGTATTCCTAATTCTTTCCATAATTTTTTTGCTTCATTTGCATTTTTTACTTTTTCTTCAATTTCTTCGTCTGTAGATATTTCTACTTCTCAAAGTATTTCATAATTATTAGATGGATTTTTTGAAATAAGTTTCATTTGAATTTAAAGTTTATAAGATATAATTATTTTAAATATATTTTTAAATTGCTTGGTTGATATAATAATCTACAGGAGCAAAATCGTCAGTTAAAATTGGTATATCTTCTTCAATTTTTTTCTTCCGTAGATGTCCTAAATATTCATTTAATTGAATATTAGAAGATTTAAAATTTTGTTTTTTATCTGATTTTAATGCTACCAAAATTATATTTTGTACTCTTTTTCAATCGTTTACATCACCTACAGGAAATAAATATACTTGTGAAAATATATTTTTATATGTTGCATATTCGGCCTTCAAAAAATTAGCTTTTTCCCCTTCTATTGCTGAAATAATATTTAATATAACAACACCATTATTCCTTAAAATATCATATTTTTTTTGTACTGCTTCTTTTGTTGTAAGTTGGTATGGGAGTGAATAATGTGAACTAAATGCATCTCAAAAAATCACATCATATTTTTCTTTTGTTTTGTTGAGGTAAACTCTTGCATCTTCGTGATAAATAGTTAATTTTGAATTTTCTTTTAATTTAAAATATTTTTTTGCAAGTTCAGTAATCATTGGATCAATTTCAATTACATCAAGAGTTGAATTTTTGTATTTAAGTAAAAAATCTTTTGGAAAAGAATATCCAGCTCCTCAAATCATAAGAGCTTTTTTAAAATCAGGATTAAAATATTTTATGAGATGGTAATATTTTGTATATTCATTGACAAGTTCATTGCTGTCCAAAAACATTGAAGAATGATTTTCATTATTAACTCCCATAATTTTTACTAGTTTTTTTTCTTTTGGGTGAACCCAATTATATATCCAAATACGATTATATGCAGTATCAATGTCTATAAATCATTTTTTCTCAGATATATAATTTGATATATCTGAGATAGCCCAACTTATAATCATTAAAAATAAAGTAAAGATTTTTATTTTATTGAGATTTTTTATTGAAAGGGAAATTGAAACAATAATTAATGTAAGAGATAAGATAATCAATAATTTATTTGTTCAAAAATGTGGAATTAAATAAAATCAAGAAAGAAATGTCCCAAAGATACTTCCTGCTGTAGAAATAGCATAAAGATTTCCTATCGTTGTTCATGAAACATTTAGATTATTTAATTTAAGCTTTGCTGCATAGGGAGAAACCATACCAAGTAGAAAACTTGCAGGAAAAAAAAGTATTATTGATGCAACTACGGAAGATATTTGTGTATTTGAAATATTTCATTGCAGGTAAATGAGTAAAAACTCTTTAAAAAAAAGAGTTATTCCAATAAAAATAGCAGATAAGAAAATAATCAATGATAAAGATTCAATATGAGGTTTTTTATCTGCTATTTTTCAGCCAAAATGGTATCATAAGCTGAGACTTGTCAAAATAATTCATATAAGACTTGTCCAAACAAATATTGAAGTTCCAAAATAGGGACCAAGAACTCTTGACCCAACTAATTCAAATACCATAACAACAGCACCACATATAAAAACAGCTATTTCTAATATATATTTGTAAATTTTCATAGAGAACTAATTTATTATTTTATAGTTTTATCCAATTTTTTGCTTCCTCTTTATTTGTAAAAGTTTTTGTTATAAAAGTATTTTTTGGATTATCTTGATTTATTGTTGCAATATTACTTATAAAGGCAAATTTTTCTATTTTATATTCATTATAGATATAAATAATATTTTTATTTCTCCATTCTATTATTTCATCGCTTAAATTGAAAAAGAATTTTCTCATATCTACAATAATTTTTTTTACTTCAGAAGTTTTTATAGTTTCTACATATTTCAAAGCTTCTTGTTTAAAAAGCTCATTAGTAAAGTGAGAAGTTGCATCTTTCCAAGTAAGAGTTATTATTTTATCCTTTTCTGAAACAGTTATATATTCATCTTCTATCAATATTTTTTCCATAGATATTTTGTAAAAAAATAAAACTTTTTTTATTATACAAATTAGTTTAGATAATCAAATTACTTATAATAATTTCTAATATATTCTATTACTTTTTTATGAATTACTTTATTGCTTGCAATGAAGAGTTTTTCCCAATTTGAATTTTCTTGGGTATAATCAGGTTTGCTTCCCTTCCAATCAGTAAGAATCCCCCCTGCTTCTTCAAGTATAATTTGGGGAGCACAAGTATCCCATTTAGAAATTCTTTTGTTTGTAGATATATGAAACTCTGCTTTTTTTTCTGCTATCATTCCAAGAACTATTCCTATACTACTAATTGGAATTTTTCATAAGCTTGGAATATCTTGTATCATAGCATCAGTATCTCTTTTTTCTCCATGAGTAAATCGTATAATAATTTTTGATTTTTCTATTTGAGAAATATTATTTACAGAGAGACAAGAAATATTTTCTTTTTGTTTTGTAAAGGCTCATTTCCCTTTTTCCGCATAATAAAGTAAGTTTTTTTCAGGAGCATAAACAACTCATAAAATAGGTTTTCCCTTTTTACAAAGCCCTATCATAACAGAAAAATCATTTCCCCCATTTACAAAATTTTTTGTCCCATCAAGTGGATCTACCATCCATACATTTTCATTAAAATTTTTGGGAATATTATTTGATTCTTCGGATAATATTAAGTCTTCAGGAAATAATTTTTTTAATTCCTTACGAATATATGTATCAGCTTTTTCATCTGCTTCTGTCACAAAATCAAATTCATTAGATTTTGTTTTTGTTTTGAAACCTTTCTTTTTTACATTCATAATTATTTCTCAAGCTCCAAGAGCAATATTTATTATTTTTTCAACCACAAAAGAAAGTATAATTTTAATAAAAATTTTTTTATTTTGAATATTCCTTTTTATTATATCTTTTCTTAAAAATAATCAAAATTTGTATTCCTTATTTTTTTAATTACATTATTGGAAAATATATCTAAAACAACCTATGCTTATTTACCTAGAAAAAAACTTACAAGAAAATGAGAGAGCAAAGCATATTATTTCTTTTTATAAAAATCCTATTGTATTGCCAATAGATAATTATAAAAATATCTTTGATAAAAATATTTCTTGAAATACAGAAAAATCTGTTATTATAGCAAGTTTAAACAATGCTTTGACTCAAGTTCCAGAAAATTATGGTTTTCCGTGAGAGGGTTTTTTTTTCAAAAATTCGCTGAATTGTGTCTATGATTGCCGTTATTGTTATCTTAAATGAGCTTTGAAAAATAACAATATGCAAGTTTTTTTTGTGAATTATGAAGATATGCAAAATCAGATAAAAAAAACTTTGGAACAATTCAAAAAATCTCAGTATCCAATTTGGTTTTATAGTTCTGATTATTCGGACAATTTAGCAACAGATTTGATAAGTGAATTTAGTGATTTTTTTATCCCTTTTTTTGAAACTCTTCCCAATGCAAGGATGGAAATCAGGACAAAATCAACAAATATTTCTCATCTTCTCAAGCATAAAAATATAACTCATACAGAAATTGCTTTTTCTCTCAGCCCACAAGAAATCATAAAAAATTATGAACAAAAAACTCCTTTGCTCGATATGAGAATAGAAGCAATAAATACACTTATAAAAAATAATTGGAAAGTTGGTTTGAGATTTTTACCACTTTTGGAAGTGAAAAATTATAGAGAAATTTATACAGATTTTTTGAAGTATATTTCTAAAAAAATAGATTTTTCAAAAATTAATTCTATTTTTTTGGGAGGGCTTATGTATACTTATGAAGACTACAATAAAATTCTACAAAAAGAAAAAACTCTTGATGTTTTGTATAAATTAGAAAAAAATGAAGATGGATTTTATAGAGAAAATAGAGAAGTTAGAACTTGGTTTTACGATATTTTTTCAGAATATATTGGAGATAAAAAGCTCAGTATTTGTCTTGATAAAAAGAAAAATTAGAAAGGAAAAATATTTTCTACTAACTTGGTACTGAACTCACAAAGAAGAAAGTAAAAACTAGAAAGTTCAGTACCGGTACATCGTTATAATGTATCACTTACTTTAAAAATGATATTATCAGAAATATTTGATATTTTATCCATAAAAAATGGTGTAATATCTATTTTTACATTACTTATTTTTGGATCATTTAAGAGTACATTTGTTGCTTCTTCTTTTGAAAATCAAAGAATAGTACTTTTTAATTTTTGTACATAATTATCATTATCATTTAAGAAATTATGGATAATAAAAGATTCTACTTCTAAAGTTGCTTTCACTTCAAAAGGTTTTTCTTGCCTATATATTTCTGTTGCAACTCTGAGAGATCATTCATCTATAAGAAGTATTTTTTCGCTTCCTTCTATTGTACTTTCATTTATAACTTTTTTTAGCTTTGTAATAACAGAATTTTTATTGTAGGTATAGGCTTCTATTTCTATTTTTCATTTTAAAATAAAACTATTTTTATTATCTCATATTTTTACATCTTCTGGAATAGTAATTTCCAAATTTTTATAGAATATAATATCATTGATTCCAAGTATTTCATAGGTTACATTGTTGGCAATATTATCGTTTTTTATTTGTTTTCTTAATTCTTTAAGGGATTCTGTTTTTAGTTTTTCTTCTAGTACTTTTTTTGCATTTTCTATATCTTCATTTGATATATTTTTTTTGTCTACATAATTTTCTCATCCAGTAAATTTTTCGAGAGAAATGGCATATATATCATCTTTATTTTCTTGAAGTCAAGGAATACTAAGAATTTCTTTTGTATCAATATTTGCATTTTCTCCTATGGTTACTCATTTTACATCTTTTATTTGAGATGTTATTTTTACATCAATTGTTCCTGCTTTATTTCATTCAGATGCTGGAATTTTTACCCAATTATTAATTTCAAATATAACTCAATTTTTTGCTTGAAGTCTTGTTTTTTCCATAAGATTTACTTCTTCATCTGTTTTATTAATAAGACGAATCATTCCACTACTTTTTTTTATTTTTGAGCTATCAATTCATGTCGCTCAAAAATTTTCTTCTAAAGAAATCATTTTTGAAACCTTTACAAGAGGAATAATATTTTCGGGAAGAAGAATACTTTCTTTAGCAGATTCTTGGAAAACAAAATTTTTTCCTCTCGTTTTTACTTTTACTTCAGGGGTAATAGTAATATAGGTTTTTGTGACAGCAAAGTAAAAAATAAATAAAAATAAAAAAATTGAAATAATAAGTCAAACAAGAAAAAATCAAATTCTAGATTGTTGTTTTTGATATTTTGAAGTGTAATATTTTATATTTTTATTGTCTATAAAAAATCTTTTTGTTTTTTTAGCATATTTTTTGAGTTCAAAAATGAGATATTCAGAAAAACTAAAATTATGTTTGAGAATATTTCATTGTTCTTGTTTTTCTTCATAAAATTTTGAGTCTTTTACAAGAGAGTATTCTATTCCTAGATTTTTCCCTATTTTTCTTGAAGTAATATCTGGTGTAACAATAATAAGCCTTTTTCTTCCACAATGAGTTTTGAGGATTTTGAGAGAGACATAATTGTGAAGTATAGGATGCCCAAGAGGAAAATCAAGAATTATATTTCCTGTTTTTTCTTCATTTATTTTTGATATTATATCAATAATTGTATCTGTTTTTTTAACTTTTATCATATTTTTTAGATTTATTTTTTTCTTTACAAAGTGCCTTTTATTTATAAACTTATTTTCAATATTTTCAATTTTAAATTTAAAAAATTATGCAAGACCTGCAAGAGCTTATAAAACTTATAGACGATGCAATAAAAGAAGATGCTTCTCCTCTCATAACAGAAGGAAATATCATAAAAGATGGATATGATGAAGAAGTA
The DNA here is from genome assembly GCA_013350285.1 of Candidatus Altimarinota bacterium. GTDB lineage: Bacteria > Patescibacteriota > Gracilibacteria > BD1-5 > UBA6164 > JAAXWG01. The sequence continues at coordinate 74,121 of JAAXWG010000005.1, forward strand.
GATGAACTAAGAAATATTATAAAAAACTCAAAAGATTGGCTTTCTGCTTACCAAAAAAAACTTATAAATGATTCTCAAATTAATGCTCTCAAAATAAAATATACCAATATTAGTGGATATTTTATAGAAATTCCTAATTCACAAATTTCAAAAATTCCTTCTTATTTTGTTCATAAGCAAACTCTTGTTTCTGCTACAAGGTTCATTACTAAAGAACTCAAGGATTTTGAAAAAAAACTTTTTGAATGAGAATGAATTTTGGCACAAAAAGAATATGAAATATTTTTGAAAATACGAGAACATATTTTGGATAACTATAAAGAAATAAAGAAAAAGTGAGAAAATATAGCTTTTATAGATTTTATAGCTTCTTTATCACAAGTAGCGAGTGAAAATAATTATACAAAACCACATATACATGAAGGTTATAATTTGGAAATAAAATGAGGGAGGCATCCTGTCATAGAAAAATTTGAATCAGATTTTATTAGTAATGATTTATTACTCAAAGAAGAAGAATTTGTGCATATATTAACAGGTCCAAATATGGGATGAAAATCAACATTTTTAAGACAAAATGCACTTATAATACTTCTTGCTCATATGGGAAGTTTTGTTCCTGCAAAAACTGCTTCTATTCCTCTCACAGATAAGATATTTTCTCGTATTGGTGCTTCTGATAATCTTGCACTTGGACAATCAACTTTTATGGTAGAGATGCAAGAAGTAGCAAATATTTTAAATAATTCTACAAAAAAAAGTTTTGTTATCATAGATGAAATCGGAAGGGGAACAAGTACTTATGATGGAATGAGTCTAGCTTGGGCAATTCTCAAGTATAATCACGATAGTATTGGGGCAAAAACTCTTTTTGCAACTCATTATCATGAGCTTGTAGATGAGTCAAAAATTCTTTCTTGAGTCAAAAATTTTTCTATTGCAGTTGGAGAAAATGATGAAAATCTCATATTTTTGAGAAAGATAATTCCGTGAGGAATAAAAAAAAGTTATGGTATAGAAGTTGCAAGAATTGCAGGAATAGGCAATGAGATTATCCTAGAAGCAAGAAAAATGCTCAAAAAATTAGAGCTTGAGCATAAAGGAGATAAAATCTCTCAGCTTTCATTTGGAGATTTTGGATATAAGCCAGAAATACAAATAATAGAAAAAGAATCAGAAGTAGAAGAGGAAATAAAAAATATAGATATAAACAATATTACTCCTATTGATGCACTTGTTATTTTGCAGAGCTTGAAGAAGAAAGTAAGAGAGTAGGGAATATATACAAAATATGATAAATGTTTTTATTTTTTTAAAAAAGTAATTATATTAAATAAAACTTTTATTTTATATTTTATAAAAATAAAAATGATTAAATGAGTTTCATTGTTTGCAAATGTATGAATAGCTGAGTTTTATTTAAAAGAACTTTGAGTTGATATTGTTGTTGTAAATGAATTATTAAAAAAAAGATGTGATTTATATAATTATTTTTATCCAAACTCAGAAATAATTTGTTGAGATATTACAAATGAATTTGTTTATAATCAAATTTTAGAAAAATCATTAAAAAATAATTGTGAATTTGTTTTAGCGACTCCACCTTGCCAAGGAATGAGTGTAGCTTGAAAAATGAAGGAAGATGATCCAAGAAATAATTTAATATTGAAAGCTGTTGAGTTTATAAAAGATTTGGATCCAAATTATGCAATAATTGAAAATGTTCCTAGTTTTTTTGATACAAATGTAATGTATAATTGAAATAAAATTAAGATAAAAGATTATCTCAATATTGAATTATGAGAAAAATATAATTTGAATATGTGAGTTTTAGATGTGAGTGATTATGGAACTCCACAAGTAAGAAAAAGGGCTATTACATTAATTACAAAAAAATATATTTGAAAATGGGAATTTCCGCAAAAGAAGAAAAAAATCACTGTTAAAGAAGCAATATGACATCTACCAAGCTTAGAATCTTGAGAATATTCACAAATAAAATATCATTATGCGAAAAAACACTCTCAAAATCATATTTTATGGATGAAGAATACTCCAACAGGAAAAACTGCTTTTGAAAATGAAAAATATTTTCCACAAAAAGAAAATTGAGAAAGAATAAAATGATTTTCTACGACTTACAAAAGAATTGACTGGGAAAAACCAGCACCAACTATTACAATGTGTAATTGAGCTATTTCTAGCCAAAATAATGTACATCCTTGAAGATTATTAGAAAATTGAATTTATAGCGATGCGAGAGTTTTGAGTTTGAAAGAAATTTGTATCTTAACAGGATTACCAGAAAATATAGATTTTCCCACTTGGGCGAGTGATAATTTTATTAGACAAGTAATTTGAGAATGAGTTCCTCCAAAAATGATACAAGAATTAGTAAAAAATATGCCAAAAAATAGTATAAATTATAATGTTAATTTAAAATTTTGAATATTAAAAACAAAGAAAACTGAATTATTTACTAATGTATATTAATTTTATGCCTAATATAAAAGAAAAATCTCTGAGAGATATGGATTTTGAAGAAGTATCTATAAAATATGAAAATTTATTTGCAGAGGTTATTTGAAAAGAATTATTTAAAAAAATAAATGAAGAATATAGAAATAAATATCAGATTTTTATTAGATATAAAAATGATGCCTATAACTCACCTAGCTCAATGAATAGGAATGAAAGTGATTATTGAAGAAATGTTATTTATTGATGGTTTGTAGAGGATCTTATTATTAAAGTTTTAGAAAAAAATTCTCTTATAAAATCTGTTCATCTTTTTTGAAAAGATAAGAATCATGATTTTATTTATAATCACGAAATTAAAAAAATTCTAATTGATTGAGAAAAATCAACCGATCCAGATATAGAAATGACCTTAAAAAATTGAAACAAATTTTTACTTGAATTAAAAACTTGAAATAAAGATGTATTTACTGTTAAAGAATGAAATGTAAATAGTTTATTTAAATCAGTAGCAAACTATGAACAATATTGTTTAATAATGATGTTAGATTTAGCAAAATGATTATATGAAATAAAAGATTTAACATATTTTGAAACACAAAAGTCTTTTTCAAATAAAAGAATGGAGTGACAGATTTGTTATAATTTTCCAGCTCCAAATACTTGAATAGAAACATTGACTAAAATAAACTTTGATAGTTTTGCAAATATGCTCGTTTTAGAAAATATTTGGGTAAAGAAATTTAAATTGCTCAAAATTGCAATAGAAAAGGGTAATAAAATATGGAAAAAAATTATTGAAAATAAGATAAAATTAGAGAAATTAGAAGAAGAAATGAATATAAATATTGATGATTTTAAATATAAAATTAAAAAGATAAAAGTAAAAATTCCGGAAGTTGAAATGTCTTGGGAAAAGATAGAAAATGAAGTAAAAAAAATTTAAATATAAAAAATAATTCCACCTTTTTATGTCCCAAAATAAGCTCGATACTTGGAAGCAAAAAATCAGAGAAAAAAGAAAGAACACTCCTTTTCGTCAGTATCTCAAAGAAGTTGCGAGTTGGAAGCCTTTTTCTTTTTATAAAAATGGAGGAATGGTGACGAGATATGCTCCAGAAGGCAGAGTAAAAAATATTGTGTCTATACAAAATTTTAATGAAATGAGAGATAATCTTCCTCAAAGAGAATATGATAATGGAAAGGATTTTTTTGATAATTTTTCTTCACTTTTTTTTGATATTCCCTTCTGAAATCTTATCCATTTCAATACGAATGAAAATGCAGAGTATGCCGATGCCGTTTTCACGGGAAAAAATGTGTATTTATCTAATACGATAGGAATTGATGCCGAAAATATTTATTATTCAGTTCTTTGTTATGACAAAGTAGTAAATATTTTCAATAGTTTTATGGTAATGAATAAAAGCCAAAATGTGTATCAATCAAGTGCTATAAATAATGGATATAATATTTTTTATTCAAAATTTATCTCTGATTCAAGCGATATTTGGTTTTCTACTAATTTGATAGGATGTAGAGAATGTATTTTTTGTGATGCATTACAAAATAAAAAATTTTTCATAGAAAATCAAGAATATAGTGAAAATGAATATAAAAAGAAAAAAGAGGAGATACTGAGAGAAAAAGAAAAATTTTTAGCATATTTTCAAGGTCTTACAAAAAAAGCTATTAATTATGGAACTAAAAATTCTACTGGAAATGTCATTTATTTTTGTGAAAATGTAGAAAATGGATTTTATTTTACTCGTCTCAAAGATGGAAGAAATGTATGATGTGGGCATGGTACAAATGGATCAAATGATTTTTATGATTGTCTTGATGTTGGGGTAAATAGTAAGGATTTTTATGCAGTTATGGGAGCAGGGGAAAATAGTGATAATATTTATTGTTCTGCAGAGATTTGAAGGAGTTCTCATATATTTTATTCTTATTTTTTAGAATCTTGTTCATTTTGTTTAGGATGTGTTGGTCTCAAAAATAAACATTTTTGTATTTTCAATAAGCAATATTCAAAAGAAGAATGGCATAAAAAAGCAGATGAAATATTTTCTTCTATGGAGAGGGAAAATATACTTGGCAATTTTTTTCCTTGAACTCTCAATCCTTTTTATTTTAATGATTCAATTGCTTATTTTCTTGATAATTCTTTTTCTCAAGATGAAATACAAAAAGAAGGCTATCTTTGGAGAAAAGATGCAATAAAAGTAGATATTCCTGAAGGTGCTGAAGTTGTAAGAACTACTCCCCCTGCTCGTTCCTCGCTTCCCCCTCAATCGAGGGTGATTGATGGGGAATTTCTTGACTTCTACCAAGCTTTTGACTCAAATTGAAACTGGCAAATAAATCCTGAAATATTAAAAAAAGTAATTCAAGACTCAAAAGGGAATTTCTACAAAATCATCAAACCAGAGTATGATTTTTTGATAAAATATGCTCTTCCACTTCCTAATTTACATTGGTTTGAGAGGATAAAACTTTGTGTAAAGAATTAAATGAAGATTTAATAGATTTTTACTTTTATAGAAATAATACTAAAATTAAAAAAATATTTCTCCACTTTGGTCGAAATGACAAAAATATTAGCCCAAAAATGCTAAAATTATTTTTTAAATAAATTTTTATCTCCAAAAGAATAGCAAAAAGACACTATTTAATTATTAAAATTTTAAAAAAATGCCAAATGTAATTTACCTTATAATTCCTCTTATCTTTTATCCTTTGAGTGCTGTATTGCTCTCAAAATATGCAAGGGATATAGGAGCAAGGAAAATTGCTTTTTATCGTCAATTAACAATGTTTTTATGGGGGATTCCATTTCTCCCTTTTATAATTTCTTACAAAGATATTTATATACTTGAATGGAAAAATATACTTCTTGCTTCTTTTTTTTGAGCATTATATGTTATTTTTGTATTCTTTGCGAGTAATTTACTTCCTTTTATGGTAGCAAAGATATTTTTTGAACCTTCTCGTACTATTGTTGCTTTTATAATCGCTTATTTTTTATTTTCAGAAACTTTTAGTTTTATAGATATTATAGGAATTATATTTATTTTTATAGGATTTTTTATTTTTTCTTTTTCCAAAATTGATGTGAGTCATTTGAAACTCAAAAATATTTCTCTTTGAATTTTTATTTCTTTATTCAATGGAATTGTTTTTTCTTTTAGTTGATATTTTTTCAAACTGTATGGAGCTAAGTTTCCCCCATTACTTGCATCATATACACTTGAAACAATAAATGGTGTTTTTATTTTTCTTTTTCTTCTCTTTTTTAGTTTTTTTGAGAAAAAGAATAATTTTTTAATTGAAAAAAAATATTTTTTGCTTATTTTCTTATTGGCACCACTTACACTTATAGCAACTTATGGTTTTGCAGAATCATACAAAAAATTTCCTTTTTATATAGTAAGTGTTACTTTTATTGCTGGATTTGTTGTAGTAGGCTTATTTTCTTATTTGTTTTTAAAAGAAAAATTGGATAAAATTCAGATTCTTGCATCGTTTATTATTCTTTCTTCTTTAGCTGGAATTATATTGTTTTAATTTTTTTTGAAATTAGCAGAACTTTTATATAATTTCTTTACTGTTTTTTAATAACCATAAATATGCCAAAAAAAATAATTATTCTTCATGACACTTTTCTTTATAAATGAGGTGGTGAAAGACTTATCTTGATGATGGGAAAAATACTCAATGCTGATATTGCTTCGGGATTTTTTAGTAAAGGAAGTTTTGATCTCAGATATGAAGGATTTAAAGGAAAAATGATATCTATTTCGTCAGAAATTTTTAAAAAATGATTTCGTCATTTGAAGTTGAAATGGTCCTTTCTTTTTCGTACGAAATTTTTGAGGGATTATGATGTCGTTCTTTTTAGTGGAGATTGTATTAGTGCTGTGAGAAATTGTAAAAAAACAACAAAGAAAATTTATTATTGTCATACTCCACCAAGGTATCTGTATGATCTCTATGATTTATATATTGCTAAAGTTCCATTTTTATTGAAACCTTTTTTTAATATGGGATTTTTCATTTTTCGTATGCTTTATGAAAGAGATATAAATGCTATGGATCTTATTCTTACAAATTCACTCAATACTCAAGCAAGAATAAAAAAATTTGTTGCTAAAGATTCTCTTGTTCTTTATCCTCCAGTTGATACTGAAAAATTCAAATATATTGATACTAAGGATTATTATCTTTCTTTTGCTCGTCTTGCAGATGCAAAAAGAGTTGACATGGTAGTAGAAGCATTTAAAAAAATGCCTGATAAAAAACTTATTGTTATCTATGGAGAAAATGATCCAGCAAGAGAAAAAATATTTTCCCTCGCACAATGATACGATAATATAGAATTTATCACTTTGAAAAATAATGTTGGTTTTGAAGAATATATCGGAAATGCTATTGCAACGATTTATATCCCAATAGATGAGGATTTTGGAATGAGTCCAATAGAAAGTATGTCAGCAGGAAAGCCAGTTTTATGAGTCAATGATGGGGGACTCAAGGAAACAATTATTCACGAAAAAACAGGATTTCTCATACCAAGAGAAGCTCAAATAGAAGATATTATTACTTGAATACAATATCTTTCTGCTGAAAGATGTATCTCAATGCGATCAGATTGTGAAGCGAGAGCAAAAGAATTTAGTCTCACTCAATTTTGAGAAAAATTGAAAGAGTATATGAATTAAAAAAAAGGAGTTAAATCTCCTTTTTTTTAATATTAATTTTTCTTATTCTTTTGAAAGAGCTTCTATAGCAATTTCTTCTGTATCAACAGTTGGGATAATTGTAGTAATTCCTACAAGCTCTAAGACATCCTTTACACTCTCATCACAATTGGAAATATACATCTTTCCTTTATTTTCTTCTATATTTGAAAAAACATCAGCAATATATCCTATTGATTTTGAATTGAGATATTTTAATCAATGAAGATTAAAAACTACCTTTTTTCAAGCAAAGTCTCAAATCTCATTATAAATACTCGTAAATGTCTTATCTGCATTTGTTTCGTCAAGTTCTCATGTAAATTCAAAGATTATTACACCATTTTCATCTTTTTTATTTACTTCTACTAATGTTTCCATAATATTTAGTTTGTTAGCAATTAACTTAATATGCTTCCATTATATAATATATTTTTTATTAAATCAAATTTTTAACTATTTACTTCTTGATATGATACAAAAATATTTTTTAAGTGAGATACAGAGCCTAAAAATAGCCATTCATACTCCTTGTATTATCTTTTTAAAATGAGACCTTGCTTCTTGAAAAACAACTCTTTCTAAGCATATTATTCAAAATATTCTCTGAGTTAAACAAGAGGTAACAAGTCCTACTTATACTTATTATAACAAGTATTTAGTTGAGAGTGAAGATTTTTGATCTTTTAGAAAAAATAAAAAACTGATAAATCTTTATCATTTTGATTTATATAGATTATCAAGTTATGATGAATTTTTTGCAATAGGATGAGAAGAAATACTTGATAATAATACTTGAATTATTCTCATAGAATGGCCAGAAATTATAGAGACTTATTATATTCCAGATATAGAAATAATTCTTAAAAAAACAGGGCAAGAAGATGAGAGGGAAATAGAGATAAGATAAAATACTAAAAAAATTAACTATTTTCTTCCTAAAATTGTAAAGAGAGTTTTAAACATAATTTTGAGGTCAAGTAAAATAGTCCAGTTTTCTATATAAAAAATATCAAGATTTGCTTCTCTTGTAAAATCGTTTTCTTCTCTTCCATTTACTTGAGCCATACCTGTAATTCATGGCTTTATTGTAAGAAGTCTTTTATGATTTATTTCATAATTTTTTACTTCTCTGGGTTGATGTGGTCTTGGTCCTACAAGACTCATATTTCAAACAAACACATTAAAAAATTGAGGAATCTCATCAATAGAATATTTTTCTATAAATTTTCCTATTTTTGTTTTTCTTGGATCATTATGTATCTTATAAAGAGGTCAATTTCTCTTACTTTTTTCTTGAATGAGTTTTTTTTCAAATTTGAGTGCTTTGTCTTCATTTTCATCTATTCCATAACTATCTTTTACACAGTATTCCCATTTGAGATAGCGAAATTTATAGAGATTAAAAATTTTTCAATTTTGTCCAACTCTTCTATTTTTGTAAATAATAGGAGCATTGAAATCATCAAATTTTATGAGTATTGCAGTAATGATGATAAGAGGAGAAAAAATAATAATTCCTAAAATACTTCCAATAATATCAATAAGTCTTTTTATTATTCTTCACCAATCATTTAGGGGAGTATTATTTATTTCTACAACGGCTATTTCATTTATAAGAGAAAGGCTTGTATTTGACCTTGTTACATCAAAAGTATTCGTAATATATCTGTATCGTATTCCAAAAATTCTTGCAAGTTCCCATATTTTATAGAGCTCTTTTTTTGAAAAATCACTTTCAATATAGAGTATTTCATCACATTTCTTTTGAGAAAATAATGATTCTACTTCATTCATTCCTCAGAGATATTTCAGATTTTTTATATCTTTGTCTTCTTGATTTATATATCATACAATAGTATAAATATTACATTTTTTTATATCTTCTATAATATATTCTATTTCTTTAAATTTTTTATTATTTATGAGAATAATGTTTTTTTTGGAAAGAAATCATTTTTTGAGAAGATAAAATTGAGCTTCATTAAGAACAATTCTTTGTATAATAGCTCAAAAAGTGCTAATAAAAAATGAAAAAAGTATAATAAGTCTCGGAATTTCTTTTTTATATATAAAATCTCTTCCTAAATAAACAATAACAGAAAAGAAAATAAAAGAATAAAAAGAAAATCGTATAATATCAAAATTTTCTTTAATTTTTGAGTTTGTTATTTTTATATTATAAAGTCAATGACTCATAAGAATAAAAACAGAAACACAGGCACATAAAAGAGCATAAATAAAAAGTCATTTTGTATCTATTGTCTGAATAGGAAGAGAAATTCAAGGAATAAGATCCGTTACAAGTCTCAGTTCTCTTGCAATGAAAAATGAAAGAGTGATAATGATAAAATCAAGAGGAATTTTTATTATACTAAATACTAATTCATGTCTTTTCATATTCTCCCAGTTTATAAGTTTTTTAGATTAAAAATTTTTTTTCATTTTATACTTTATTATTTTAATTGCAAATTGAGTATTTTTTATTATATTGTCTTTGAAAATATTTATTTATTTTAAAATCATTTATATGAAAAATTCTATGAAAGATTTCAAAAAACTTATTAAAACTATATTTAATGATGTTTTATTCCTTTATAACAATTTTATTCATTGGAATATTTCAAAGATAATTATAAGTCTTTCTACTTTTGTTCTTTGAATAATAACCTTTCTTCCTTTCTTTTTTGTTGTCATTTTTCTTATGTGGATTGATCCTATTGTTTGGAAAGATATTTTTCATTATTCAGAAATAGGAATTTCTCCTGATTTAGTTCATATGATACAAGATAATATTTTTATTGTTTTCTTAGAATTAATATTTCTTCTTTTAGGATTTGTAGTTTTTTTTCTTACAGTCTCTTATAAGATAATTCTTCAACTTTATCTTACAAAATCATATTTAAATAATACATTACTTCCTTACAAAAAAAATCTTTATTTTAATAAAGAAGCTTTTATTCTTTATATTAAAATTTTTGCTTGGCAGTCTTTTTACTTTCTTATTCCTCTTTGAATTTTTATTTTTTGATTAATTCTTCTTGGAATTATCTTTTCTTTTTCTTGATGATTATGAGTAAATTTGATGTCTCCTCCTTTTATTTTCTCTCTTTTGAGTATTATTTTTATCAGTGTGTGTGCTCTTGTTTTTGTTTATCTTGTTTATAAAATGAGTTTTTCTTTTTTTATTATGCTTGATTCAATTGACAATAAAAATGCAGATATGAATGAAAAGGGAGAAAAAAAGACTATGAAGATATTTTCTTTTTTTAGTAAAAAAACATTGAATTTAAATTCAAAAGAAGTAATACAAAAATCTTTTTCTCTTACTCGCTGATACCATACTTTTTTAACTATTGCTTCTACTTTTGTTATTTTTGGTTTTATTATGCTTCCTTTTTTTGGATTTTCTGCTTATGTAGAAAAAGAAATAGAAACTATGACACAATATATTAACCTATCTTATAAACAAGAACAAAAGAAAATAAATGAAGATGATTTGGCAAATCTTGAAAATCTTAAACTTCTTTATTCTGATATGAATATACTTGAAGTAAAAAAGAAACTATGATTTTTTAATGCAATGGAAATAATTTATTCAATATTTATTTTTCTTGTTTTTAATTGATATATGGAAATGGTGTTTTATTCACTTTATAACAATTATATAAAAAAACAAAAAGTTTAAAAAATTTAAAATATTTATGAGAGCACTTATTTTTTGAGACATATATGGCAGAATAGGGAGAGAAGCATTTCTTAAAAATCTTTCTTTACTCAGAGAAAAATATTCACCAGATTTTATTTTTGTAAATGCGGATAATATAAGTTCTGGAAGATGACCTATTAAAAAGCATATTTGAGAATTTGAAAATACTTGAATTGATGTGATATTTACGGGAGATCATATTTTTGATAATGAAGAAGACATAAAAGCAAATCTTAATTCGTCTTATTCTCTTCTTATAAGACCTGCAAATTTTTATGAATCTGCTCAATACAAAATGCCCTGAGTTTGATACAAAATAATAGAAAAAAAAGAAAAAAAAATACTTGTTATTCATCTTCTTGGGCAGGTTTTTATGAAATATGAAGTATATAATCCTTTTTTAAAATTAGAAGAAATACTTACAGAATTTTCTCAAGAAAAATTTGATGCTGTTTTTGTTGATTTTCATAGAGAAACTTCGGCTGAAATATATGGTATGGGATTTATGTTTGATGGAAGATTAAGTCTTTTGTATTGAACTCATACACATATACAGACCAATGATGAGCAAATTCTTCCTCTTTGAACTTGAATGATAACAGATGTATGAATGACAGGACCAAGATTTTCAGTAATAGGAGCAGATTATAAAAGTGTAGAAAAAAGATTTCAAACCGGAATAATAAAATGAAGAATAGAACAATCTCTTGATAAAAATTATATTTTAAATGCTTTAATTGCAGATATAGATGAAAAAACTTGAAAATGTATTTTTATAGATAAAATAAGCATAAAAGATAAATTATAAGAAATATTTTATGAAAAAAAGACTTTTAATTTTTATAATATTTATTACATTTCTCATAACTTTAGGGACTTTTTTTATAGTTCTTAATTATCTTGATCCTTACAAAAATACTTTTATAGCTCTTGGGGCTTTGTCTTTTTCATTTATTCTTTCTCTTTCAAGTATTTTATCTCTTTTTATTTATTTTTTTAAAAAGATTTATTATAGAGGAGAGGTTTATATTTTTCATATTTTATCTAGTTTTAGACAAGCTTTTATGGTAAGTATTTTCATTTTTTGACTTTTTCTTTTCTTCCATTTATGAGCTTTGAGCATAGTTACATTTTTTCTTCTTTTTATTCTTCTTTTTTTGATAGAACTTTTTATACAAAGTATGCAAAATAAGAATTACTAAAAAATAAAAAAGCTTTTGATTTTTTCTCGTGTTTATGATAAAATTAACGAAATAATAATATTACTACAATGAATTTTAAAAGATTTTTTTCTGGAATAATTATACTTTTTGTTACCTTACAAATAAGTTCACCTGCTTTTGCTCTTACAAGTAAACAAAAGGGGATTATTTTGGATAATTTCAAAAGATCACAATTTAATCTCTTGTTTGATGATGATAATACTTTATTTGATGGGGAAGATCAATGATTTTTTTCTATTTCAAATAAATTAAATATGTATCAAACTATTTCAAATAATATCAAAGATAAGAGAGAATATCTTGAACAACAAAATGAAAATATAGCAAAAAGAATTATGTCTCTTGAAGGAACTATTGCTGAACTTGATGAAGATATTGCTGATACTATAAAACAAGCTGAACAGACAAATGATGATATTGTATACACAAGTAGTCAAATAGAAAATCAAAAAAAAACAATAGAGGTTTTGACAAAAAAAGTAGAAGAAAATAGGGAAATACTTCTTGATTATCTGGTTCATATATATAAAAAAGGAAATTATATGTATGAAGGGGAAGATATAGATAATCTTAAAACAATTATTTTAAGTGGGGAAGATATAGGAGATGTTATTAATGATGTATATTTTAAGTGAGTTATAGAGATAACAGGAAAAAAACTTATTGATCAACATAGAAGCTACATCAGCACACTTTATATGAAAAAACTTGATTTAGAAAAACAAGAATCAAGTCTCAAAGAATTGAGGAAAGACTTAATGATTCAAAAGAAAATGCTTGATGAAAAAAAAGAATTAAAACAAAGAATTCTTGATGTTTCAAAGTGAGAAGAAAGTCTTTATAAAAAATATATTACTGAAAAAATTGAACTTGAAAAAACAATAAAAATGAAAGAACTTCAGGAAAGAATAAAATTTAATGATACAAAGAAAAAAATGCTTGAAAAATATAATTGTGATTATATAGATTTATCAAAAGATACCATTTTTTCTAGAAATCTTAGTTGAAAATGTCTTGAACTCAATAAAATTATCTATGCAGAATCTCAACTGAAATCTTTTAAAGCATGAATGACAAATGTTCTTTCTTGGCCAGTAAATCCATATTATGGAATTAGTGCATATTTTCATGATGACGGATATCAAAAAGTACTTGGGTCAAGTCATGATGCGATTGATATAGTTATTCCTCAATGAACTCCTATCAAAGCTCCTGCTGAATGATATGTGCTTTACATCAACCCCCCTGATACACAAGATTATGCTTTTTTGGCACTCAAACATCCAGATTGATTCGTAACGGTTTATGGACATGTAAATGAAGTATTTGTAAAAGAAAATGATTTTGTAAATGCTTGAGCAATTATTGCAAAAAGTTGAGGAGCTTATGGGACAAAATGAGCATGAATTATGACAACTTGAGCTCATCTTCATTTTGAAGTATTTAAAGATAAAGAATCAAAAGATCCATTGGAATTTCTTGATTTATCTTACCTTTCTTATAGTAGTCTTCCTGAAAAATATAAATTTAAATTTACAAAAGATTACAAAGAAAGAAAATGATATGAATATGTAAATCAATGAAGTTCTTGAAAAAAAGTGTTTAAACTTGTAGGAGACACAGAGATAGATAGACAAAAATATCTTCTCAATACTTATGCAAGTCCTGCTTTTAGAGATTGGAATATTTGGGTTGAAGAAGCTATTGATTGAGGTATTGATCCTTCTTTTGTTATGTGTATTTGACTTGCTGAAACAACTCTTGGGAATTATCTCAAAACTCCCTATAATGTAGGAAATGTATGAAATACCGATTCTTGAGCAACAAAAACGATGACAAATGCAAGGCAATGAGTATATCTTATGGTACAAACTCTTAATAACAAGTATTTATGAAGGTATACAGAAGTGCAACAATTGAGTAGATATGGAAACAAAAAATGATCTATTTATGCTTCAAGTCCTACAAATTGGCATAATAATATAGTAAAATGTCTTTCACACCTCAAGCAAGAATATATTCCAGATGATTATAAATTTAGAGTGAGATAGGGAAAGATCGTTTACATATATTGAAAAATCCTAAAAAAATAAAAAGCTTCAATTAAATCATTTCAATGAAAAATATTTTTTTCTATAATCTTTGTTTGTTTTTTTAAATTAATTTTGTATAGTCTAAAATTCCCCCTCAATTTAGGTGTATTAAGGGGGAGTCTAAAATAAGCTATTTTATTCTTAGATTACTCTACACTTACCATTATTAATTTTCTTATAAAACTTTTTTTATATTTTCCGAAGGAATATTGAAAATAAATTTTATTTTCATTTTCATCTGTTACCCATCAATATAGAGGTTTTCCATTTTCATCTTTTTTAATACGGCTACTTCTTATATTATTTACTCAAACAATTTCTAATATTTTATATTCCTTTCATTCTAGCCAAAATATAATTTTATTTTCATTTTCATCTGTTACCCCTCAATACAGTGGTTTCCCATTTTCATCTTTTTCAATATCGCAACTTTTTATATTATTTACTCAAGGAAGATTTAGTGTTTTATACTCATCTCATTCTAGCCAAAAATGAGTTATATTTTTATTTTCATCTGTTATATCTCAATATTTTGGTTTTCCATTTTCATCTTTTTTAATATCGCTATATTTTATATTCTTTACTCAAGGAAGATTTAGTGTTTTATACTTATCTCATTCTAGCCAAAAATGAGTTATATTTTCATTTTCATCTTTTACCCATCAATATTTTGGTTTTCCATTTTCATCTTTTTTAATATCGCTATATTTTATATTATTTACTCAAGGAAGTTCTAATTTTTTATACTCACCTCATTCAGTCCAAAATGTAGTTTCATTTTCATTTTCATCTTTTACCCCTCAATATAGAGGTTTCCCATTTTCTTCTTTTTGAATCCTGCTACTTCTTATATTCTTTACTCAAGGAAGATTTAGTGTTTTATACTCATCTCATTCTAGCCAAAAATAAATTATATTTCCATTTTCATCTTTTACCCATCAATATTTTGGTTTTCCATTTTCATCTTTTGTAATATCGCTATATTTTATATTATTTACTCAAGGAAGTTCTAATTTTTTATACTCACCTCATTCTAGCCAAAATATAGTTTCATTTCCATTTTCATCTGTTATATCTCAATATTTTGGTTTTCCACTTTCATCTTTTGTAACATTACTACTTTTTGTATTTTCCACTCAAGGAAGTTTAAGTGTCGTATATATTTCTCATTCAAACCAAAAATGAGTTTCATTTTCATCCATTACTTTTCAATAAGGTTTGTTATTTTTCCCTAAGTTTATATTTTTCGTATTTTTTACTCAATGAAGATTTAATTCTTTATATTCATTTCCTGCGATCCAAAAAATAATTTCATTTCCATTTTCATCTTCTGCTGTAAATCATATAACCATCCCATTTTTTAATATCTTTGGATATTTTATACTTTTTATTTCTTTGATTCAAGGAAGGGTAAATCATTGTATTTTGTTTCCTATTTTATAAAATTCTTTATTAGTTAATAATAGGGTCCCTTTTGTTATTTCATTTTCTTCAATTTTTACATTTCCTATAATTCAAGTTTCTATACAATTTATTTCTTTATTTGTTGCTTGAGAAAGGATTTGTTGAAATTGAAGAAGTAAATTATCTAAATTTTTTTTATATTCCTGTTGATTTTCCCCTACTTCTTGAGAAATCTCTCACATTAATATTTCTATTTTTTTTATCCAATCCAAAATCGTGCTTTCTTTCTCTCACTTATCAGATCAAGATAAATCAAGGATAGCACTCGCTTGAAATTGAGATATTTGGACTCTTACCTCTGTTTCAAGATTTTTAGTAGCAAGATTTAAATAATATTGAGCAATAAGCTCATTTTTTGAGGTTTCTAAATCACCTAATTTTTCTTCCAACTGTGATTTTGCTTCTTGTAATTGTTCCACTATTTTTTGAATATATGGTTCATTGCTTTGTGATAAAATATCTAATTGGTATTTTATTTTGTTGAGCTCATTTTCTATAGCAAATATTTTTGCTACTTCTTTTTGTAAATTATATCGTTGGTATCATATTTCATCTTGTTTGGGAGATTCTACAATAGCTGGTACTTGTGATTTTTCGCTTACTCAAAATCCTGTATTTTGGACAATAGGAGTAAAAAAATATTCTCTTTGAAGAGCAATGCTCATATCAAAAATCTTTTGCTCCATATCATTATCAAGCTGTGATATCTCTAGGATAACTTTTACATATCATTTTTTTTTATCACTATCTTCAAATACTCTTATGGGAATATTGCTTTGTAATATATAATTTAAGGCTTTTTTGTATAGAGAATTTTCCCAACCATCATCAAAATCTCTCAATGCAATAAATTCTCAATAATAGGCAAGATTCCTTTTTTCTCGCTCTTCGGGAGATAAAAATGTATTTTGAGTTAAATGATTCATATTATTGATTTCTGTTATTTTCTTGTAATAATTGTAATAAAGCACTTCTTTCAGTGTTTCAAGCTCCATTTCATCAAGTTCAATCTCATAATTGTCTTACTACTTGAGTATTTCCTGTGATTTGTTTCTGTCGGTCAACAATTTGTCTCAAAGTATCATCTGATATAAAAGGTTTTCATACATTCGCTTTGAGTTTTTCTCAAATTTTTGCAACTTGTTGAAAGGTGAGAACTAATGAAGCATTTCATAATTCTCTTAAACCTTCATCAACTTGTGTTACTGATCAAGCACTCTCTCATATCCTATAACTCAGTAAATTCACTCACAAATATGATAAGGCTTTTGGAGCATCCTCAACAAGTTGCATAACAGAAGTTTTATAATATTCTATAGAAGTACCTACATTCCCAAGTTGAGCTTCTAACATAGTAATATATTCATTCAATTCTTGTTGTATTTTTTCTAATTGAGCTCTTTCCTCATCTGAAATATCAGTTATTAAAAAAGTTTCTACTTTTTTTAATTTATCTCTTGCTTCCTGTAAAAATTTTTCAAAAACTTTCCTTGCTTCTTGTAAAGATTTATATTGAGTAGTGACATTATTCAAGGCTGTTTCTATTTGTTCTGCTAATTGAGTTAATCAACCTTCTTCTAGCTGAGAAAAGACATCTTCTCACTGAGCTCATGGAAGCTTGTCATAAAAAAATCATGCTCATCATCAAGCTAATGCTAGAGGTATTGCAAAGAATCAAATACCAGGGATAAGAAGAGTTGTTGCTCATAATAAAGCTCATCAAATAGCTCTTTGTTCAGGATTCATTTTTGCTATACCATCTTGAAATTTTTTCATACCAAAGGGAAGTTGAAGTCATTTATTAGCTTTTTTTGTTTTCGTTTTTCCTTTTTTCTTACCCCCTTCTTTTAATAAATTTTCCATCTGTTCAGCATATCAAGCAACTAGTTCATATAAGTCGGACATTTCACTTCATGCTACTGTAAGAGCTTGACTTGCTTTTACTGCTGTATTTATTTGACCAGTCAGATTCTCACTCAAAGTAACTGTTCATTGATCACCATCAAACATATTACAAGAAGCGATAAATTTTTGAGCTTCCGTTGTGAGTAATCAATATGTTGCTTTTGCAGTATCATCTACTACTTTTGTAGGACCATTTGCAGTAGTATCATCTACTACTTTTGTAGGACCATTTGCAGTGTTATTTCAATCTAAAGACATAATAAAATAATATTATATAATAAAATCATTATTTTTATTATCATAAGTTTATTATATTTGTCAAATAAAATTATATTTTTTATTGAAATTATAAAAAAGTAGTGTAATTTTTCCTCCCTCTACTCAAACTCTTTTTCATAACATTCTTCACAATAGATGAGAAAAGAATCTTTGTAAGTTGTTTGTATTGCTTTTTTACATTTATCACAAATTCTTTCAAAAATTTTTCTTCAAGATTTTTTTTGTAATCTTTGAATATGTCTTTGGTCGTGATGAAGTCTTGGAAGAGGAAGTCCATATTTTTTATAAAAATCTAGTTCCATTTTTACTATCCTAAAAGGACGATTTGTTTTTTCACAGATGATAGCTTTTTTGAGAATATCTTCAGAAACTTCATCAATAGTATCAGGAAGATTTTTTGCTTGTATCACTTCAATTCATTCGGGAATATTTATTTCATTTTCTCTTGTTCTCCAAGATATTTTTATTTTTTCTTGTCCTCATACATCAAGAAAAGCTTCTGAAATGAACTTTTTTTCATCCAAAATATACACCGTTCATTTTCAATTTTTATCAAGGATTTCTTCTCGTATTATTTTTTTTGTTTTTTCTTCAAGGTAAACGAGTTTTTGTATAGGAAAATATTCCATTGCGACTGTATCATTATAAGGAAAAGGGGAGAATGACATATCAAAAAATTCTCACCACTCTCTTACTCCCTCTCCTGCAAGAGAGGGCTGGGGTGAGGAGAGAGACTGAATTATTTTTATTGCAAGGCTTTCCCATTCTTCTTTTGAATAAGCTTTATTGAGAATATGGTAACTTTTATTTTCAAGTCCAAAACATCATAACAAATTATTTCCTCCATTTATGAAGTAAATATAAAAACTATCTCTTACTTCTCATCAAAAACAATGACTTCAAACAATACAATTATTGAGTCTCATACTACTTGCTATATTATACATTCTTTCACCCCATCATGATGATTCTATATCCATAGAGTTTGAAACTCAAGCAAAAATATTTCCATATATTATATTTTCTCATTCTTCTCATGAGTTACAATACAATCATTTTTTTATGTTTTTATTTTCATTTCCTATTACATTTTCACAATTGATATTATAAAAATTTTTCTTTGGAAATGCTTGTATAAAATCATCATATTCTTTCAAAATTTCTTGAAGTCATTTGTAGGATTTCATTTTTGTTTTTATAATTTTATGTTTTTCTTGCCATTCTTCTTTTGAAAGTATTTTATTTTTGTAGACATATTGCTTATTTTTTTGTCCATATCAAAAAAGTACATTCTGACATCATTTGATATCAAAAGAAAAAAATACATTGAAACTTTTTTCTACAAATTCAGAAAAAAATACTGAGCTTGATTCAAAAATATTTATACATTCATAAATATTTTCACTTTGAAATACCCAATAATTATCAATAGTATATTTTCAATAAAGCGAAAAAGTATTATACAAACTATTTTCATTGAAATGTCCTCCAGTATTGAGGTAGCAATTTTTATCATCTGATTCTTGATTACAATATTCTGAATTTTCCATATTCATTATAAGCTTTGACTTATAGGGAACTTTTTTAAAAAGATTGAAAAGTGATGATTGAAAATCTCCATTATATTCTTCATAATATTTTCCTTTATCTTCTTCATTATAACATTTTTGACAGAGTATTTTTCTTCATGATTCTTTTGATATGGTGCTGATTTCTTTTTTGCCACATTTATTGCATATTTCATTATAAAATTTTCTTTCATTTCTAAATGCGAGTCTTAGTCTTTGTCTACATTCTGGACAAAGAGTAGGGTAGGGGATAAGATATTTCTTAAGTTTGGACTCACAATCAAGACCGGTCTCCTCAAAAGAGACCGGTCTTTGATCTAAAAATTGTCATTCTGAATTTAAGGTGAATTGCGAAGCAAGAGAGTATCCTCTGGTGGATATTTCAGAATCATTAGAAGGTATCTTTTCATTTTCATAGATTCCTGCCTTCGCAGGAATGACACCTTTCCTTTTTGTTTCCCCTCAATTAGGGGGAATATTTTCTCAATTAAGAACGGTCTCCTTTAAAAAGTCCGGTCTTTTAAAAACAGGACTTATTTTTTCATATAATTCTTTTTCTTTGTCTACAATATCAAAATATTTTCAACAATGTCTACAATGAATATTATTTATCTTCATATTTTCTCAGTAATGAAATAATGTCTTTTTGCATATTTTTTTCTAACATTTTTTCAATTATTGTAATATTTTTTTCTTTCCATAGAGTTCTTATCTGAGTTCATGATATTGCATATTTTTTCCCATCAAAAGATATAAAAGAATTTTTTCTAGATATTTCTTTATATGATATTTTTTCAAAAGGAAGTTCTTTTTCAAAATTTTTTATCACTTGTATAGCATAATCATTTTCTAAATCTCCACCATAAAAAGTTGTTTCTGAAAAAAGATTTCAAGAAAAAGTATCAAATTCTTTTTTTATAGTGTCTATCCATTTTTTATCTGTTTCTTCATCATTTAATAATATTGTTTTTATTGTATTATTTTCAAAATGATTTTTTAAATTTTGCTTTATAATATTTTCTCTTTCTTGAGAATTGAGAGGATTAAGTTCATCATTTTTTTCAGATGATCAAATAAAAATAAGAGCATAATCATTTTCTTTTAATATTTTTTTTATGATTTTCATATGTCATTTATGTGGAGGATTCATTCTTGCGATAAAAATTCATAGTTTTTTTTCCATAGTATTTTTTTAAATCATATTATTATTTAAAATAATTTGAAGAATTATATCTGTAATTTTTTTTATTATCAGATAATTCGTAAATTATCTCTACAATTTTCCTTTTTTTCTTTTCCTTTTTTAATCTTTTAATACACCTCCTTATTATAACACTCTTTACAATACACAATCTCAGGTCTTTCAGGAGCATAAGTTGTCTGTATTTCTTTTCCACACTTATCACAGTTTCTTGTATAAAGATGTCTTGGATTTCTTAAACTCATCCTATCAAGATGTCTTTGGTCT
>JAAXWG010000006.1 GCA_013350285.1 Candidatus Altimarinota bacterium
GGAGTTTGAGCAATAAGCTCTTTTGGTAGGATATAATCAAAATCACTGAGTTTCATAGTTTTTTCCTTAAAATAAAATCTTCCCTGATTATAGGGAAGATTTTATTTAGTCAAGAGTGGGATTAAGGGGAATTTGTTTTATTCCTTTATTTTATACCAAATCTTGTAAGTAATGATACTTTTTTGGAATTAAATATAGGTAATCATAAAAGTCATAAAAGCATTAATATAGCTATACCAAGATTTTCTTTTGCAATATTGTCAAAAAACTTTATTCATAATCACAAAGTACTAAAGGTTTCTTTTATCGCCTTAATACTAATATTTTTTCCTATTTGTGTAAGTACTTCATTTACTTCTTTAGGCACATTAAGTTTTCCTTCTAAAAATTTTGTTCATAAGGTTCATGCAAGACTTTCATCTCTCTTTAATATTAATCACATAATTCTTGTAATAAGGTAAGTTTTCTTTATTTGACTCATTTTTTCAAAATTTGTTTCCCCTCAGGTTGTAATATAGAGTTCTAAAATTTCTTTTGTTGTAAGAGGAATTTTTTCTAATAGAGGTACAGTATTTTCTATTATTCTACATTTTTCTGAAATAATCGTTTTTATTATTTCTCTTCAAAAAGGAAATATTTTTGTATTTATAGTTTCTTTTTCTTCTTTACTCAGGTTATAAGTTGTTTCATTGATATTTTTTTTAGTATCATCTATTTTTTTATCTTCATGTAGCATAAAAAATATTATATTTGGACTTATTTTTAATTTTGCTAACTTTTCCTTATTATCTGTAAGTCATCAGCTCATAATTATTTTTCAATCATTATCTTTTTTTACTTCAATTCATCCTCAGAGAGAATCAAGAAATCCTTGAGGATTTTGATGAAAATTTTTAATTGTTTCTAACAAATCACCACCAACACTTATCTCATCATATATTCCGAGAATAAGTTCTTTTACTGTAAGATTATCAAGATTTGTTTTTCACTGTTCCTCATATACTGTTTTTATGATTTTGTATCCGATAGAATTTTGAGCAACAAGAAGTGCTATACCATAATATACAACTTCATCAGGGATATCATTTATCCCTAAATCTTTTGCAATACCTTCTTGTTTTTGAGGAGGACGGTGAAGACTATAAATATTTTTTATTTCTGAAATAGGTCTATTTATAAAAAGATCTTTTATAAATAAATCCTTCATTGATGCAAGAAACTTATTTTTTGAAACTTCTTGTGCTGGTGAAATCTCTTCAATAATTCAATTGTTTTTAAATTGATATCAAAAATATTTGATAAGCATATCTGAGGCAAATACATATTTTGCTTTTTTTTCTGTTTCTTTAAGTTCTTCTCAAGACATATTTTTTTTTGCTTCAGATTCTATCTTTTTTTTCTTATCATTGAGCAATTTTTTTGTATCAACTTTAAACATACCTAAAATCATCTCAAAAAATCATAATTTAAAATCCCCAAAAAATCATCAATTTCAAGAATCTACTTTTTCTTTGAGATTTAAAAATTTATCTATCCATCATTGTTTCCATCATTCTACTTTTTTGCCAATCCAATCAATAAACTTTCATTGAATTTTTTCTGATATATCTGGAGGGAGATTAGTTTTTATCTGTTGTGCTCATATTGCTCATGATAAAGGAATAATTATTTCTTCAACTTGTTTTCATCAAGCTAAAATGGGATTATTTTGAAATTTTTCTCTTACTATTTTTTTATTATTTTCATCAAGACTATTTTCTATAGTTTTTTTATCTTCTTGAGATAATCATTTTTTTAATTTTTCCCAAGCCTCAATGTTTTTTTTGTTTGGTAACTCACTTTGTAAAGCTGATCTTTGACTTAAAGAGTCTTGAGTTATTTCATTTTTTGTTTTCTCGTAAATTAATTCTCTGATTTTATTTGCTAACAAGATATTCTTTTTTTCCATATATTGAGCAAGTTGTTCTGGTGTTTCAATGGTAATAGGAGAAATTTGTGGAGGTATTTTTTGGGTTTCTATAGTTTGAGACATAATTTTTAAAATTAAAAATATATTTATTTATTCATTATATTAGAAAGAAGATAAGTATCTATTATTCATAGGTAATTTAATAATGCTATTTCAGCAATACTTTTTCAAAAATTTGTATTTCATTCTTGGTCCATATTTCTTGAAATTGCTAGAGTACTTATAGCCATCATTCTTCCAGGTCATGCCATAACGAATCATTTTATTCATCAATCTC
Source organism: Candidatus Altimarinota bacterium (assembly GCA_013350285.1). Taxonomy (GTDB): domain Bacteria; phylum Patescibacteriota; class Gracilibacteria; order BD1-5; family UBA6164; genus JAAXWG01. The sequence goes on from JAAXWG010000006.1 coordinate 2,247, forward strand.
CTTTTAGTCTATAATTTTTATTTCCAAGAAAAATTACTTTTATTAAGTCTTTCCAATTTTTTCCCATTATAGCACTAATAAGTTGTTTCATAGTTGTTGCAGGAGTTAATAGTATTCCTCCAAGAGCATCAGCTCTTTCTCACCAATTTCAACCTTTAAATTTCAATTTACTTCTACTTCCATTTTTAAATCAAGCTTTGTCTATATAATCTAAAGTATTTTTTAGATATTGTCATACAGTCATATTTCAAACTGTTTTATTAGTTGCTTGATCTATTTCTTTTAACACTTCTTTTTTATTTACTTTAAAAAATTTACTTAATATTTCATCATTATAAGTTGTTAAAAATTTATCTAAGCCATCTTCTTTGAGCAAAATTGAACTTTTCTTATCTTTTACTTTAAAAGCACCATTTTCTACTGTTACTATATAATCGCCAATAGTTCTTTCTTTTCATTCCATAGTTTTAAATATATGAGCTTTTTTAGTTGCTATTATAAAATTGATCTTTTTTGTATCATCAACTCCTTTGATAACATTTCAAAGTTCTCTTATATTTTTAGGTGCATAAGGTGTTCAATCATGCATTACTTTATATCATCACTTTACTTTTTCTACTTCTACTCCATCAATACTTATTTTTTCTCAAGATTTTAATTTTTTTGCTTGTTCGAGAATAAAAGTATCACCCCCTTTATTTTCATATCATACCATTCTTTTTCAAATATTTGTTGTTACATTTGCAACCTTTGATATTTTTTCATGCTCTGAAAAAAATTTTTCTATTTGAGCTGTAATTTGTAAGAACAATTCTTGTTCTTTCGTAGTAATTATTAATTTTTGAATAATTGAAATTTTTGAGAGTCCTTTTCATACAAGTCATACAACAGGAAGTACTCAAATTACACTTGTAATTTTATCCCATATTGTTATATTCCCCCTATAATCTTGAGGAATTACTCCTATTATTTTTAATGCTGTAACATCTAATTTCTCATTTCTAAAGAAACTATCAATAGAATCTACTGAAAAATATCATATATTTATTACCGCTCAAGCTTGAGGAGCTAAATATGATCAAAGTAAAAATGCAAGAAAGGCTATAGTTCATATATTCACTCTATTTTGTATATCTTTATCTTTTTCATTCAGAAGTTCTGTATTATTTATTTTATATATATCAAGTCCAAGATTTGATAAAAATTTTGAATCATCTGTATTTGAGATATCAAATGTATTTTGTGTACTAAAAAAACCTTCATAAAAATCTCCATCAGTACTTACCCGAGTATGAAACATTTCATTTATTTCTTCTATTTTCTTTTTTTGCTCATCTGTATATTTCTTATTTTTATCATATTTTGTTAAAAAATAAGCACTTGGAAGAACCTTATTTGTTATATAAGAAAAATTTTGTTCTACTATTTCGTTTATAATCCATCTATTTTCTTTGAATTTATCAAGATTTCAAAATCTATCCATTTCTTCTTTTTTGAGATTTTCTATTTCTGTATTTACTTTTCCAAGTTTCATTCTTATAGCTGTTTTGATTTTTTCTTTATATTGTGGGGGAAGTCTTTGTAGATCAATTTCTATAAAGTTTTTGTATCAAGAAAGTAATTTTTCAAAATCAAGTCCAGAAAGAGTGAGATTTTTTTGTACATCATTTAAATTATTTATAGAAAAAAACTTGAGAGTATTTTGATTAAGAATTGGAGTTTGTTCTTTTCATCAGGCTTGAGTTGGTGAAGTTTTTGTTTCTTTTTTTTGATCTCATGATGATTTTTTTACCATTTCTGTAGCCAAGTGTAATATTGCACTTTTTGTTTGTGTTTCTACTCTTGTATCACTAGTAAGTTTTTTTATAAAAACACTAAGAGAATCTTTTTTTATTTCTCAGGTAAGGGTATTTATATAATTTATATAAGCAGAATCTACTTTATTTAGTGTACTTATTTGATAATCTTGTAATATTTCAGGCATAATATTAATTTTAAAAAGTTAATTTATTTTTGAGTTTCTTTTATTTTCAATATTTCAAGAATTTCACTTATTTTTTTATCTTGCATATCTAATTGATTTCAATTTTGTCATTTTGTAATTCCAAGTTTATTTTGAAAGCTTTTATGCTCTTGTAATCAATCTTTACTTGTTAATAAGAATTCTCAAGTTAGGTATAATCTTAATACTTTTTTAAAGTATAAGATATTCAATCAAGCTGATTCTACCTTAGTTTTTAGTTTTGCTTCTAAATTTAATTCATTTGAAAAAATAGTTTCATTAAATTTTCCATCTCAAGGATATAAAACATCTTTTAATAAAGTATTATCAGAAAAGTTACTGTTATTAATAAAGTTAAGATAATTATTTAATCATGGATTTATTTCTTTGAAATCTCATACAAACTGAGCATTTGAAATTACTTTTTGTGTAAAATAATTTTTGGTCTCATTTCAAGTGTCTATAAGATCTATTGGAGTACTATTGCCTTCAGGTGACTGCTTAGAATTATTTCATTCTTCGTTACTATCTTTAAAAAAATCTCCTATAAAAGGTAGTTTACTAAGTAATTTTCATCCAAAATCTGTTCCCCCATCTACAACTCATAATGCTTTACCTCAAGCCCATCAAGCTATTATTCAAAACGATTCAGTTGGATTTTTGAAAATAATTCAGAGAAAAGATATAATTATTAAGAATCATCAAACAGGTCATACTTGACCTATAACTTTTCACATTTCTGCGAAAGGATTTTTCATAAAAGCACCTATTCTTTCTGGAATAGTTCTCTTATCATTGTCTATTTTTAGTTGTTCTTCCATTCATTTAGCTTTTTCTATTGCCTCATCTTTACTATTTTTATATTCTTCTACTTTATCATAAATCATAAAATTTTCATAAGCTCATTGTTTGTATGATATTAAAAAAGATTTATCTTTTTCATCTATAAGGGTAGAATTTTTTATTTCATCTACACTCATATCAACTATATTTATATTATTATTTTTATATTTATCAGTAATAAAATTATAATAATCTTCACTACTTACATTTTCATTAAGAATTTTTCATTCAGAATCACTTCTTGCTTCTATATAAGTATCTAAATATTGAGTTTTTTCTAAAAGAGACATTTTAAACTCTTCTATATTTACTTTTCATTCTCTTGAAGAATTAATATAGCTGTTTAATATTGCCTCAATCTCATTATTTTCTCATTTTATTCATATTTTTTCTACAATTAGTTGATTACTTTCTACAAGAACTCTATATCCTTCTTTTTCTAATTTTCAAATAAGGAAATTTATAAGAATAATTCTATCTCTACTCTCTTTCATTTTTTCTATTTTTTCAATATATATTTTTAGTTCACTAATACTAAAAAGCTTAAGAGTGGAATCAATAATATTTTGAATATCTTGGGGTATTTTTTTATCTTCCTGAGAAGGGGTTACAACATTTCTAAATCTCGCAAGAACTCATTTTGTTTCATTAGAAAGATTTAATTTTTCCTTAAAATAATCTATATATGCTTTCCAAGCTAAAAAAATATTTTTTTCTTCATCTGTTAAATTTTTTTCATTACTCATGAACCAAGAAAGTATCGTATTTATATCATCATTTGTTGGTTTTATATATTCTATATTGTTAATAATATATTTTTCGTCGAAAGTATTTTTACTTTTAGCTTCGGAAAAATAAATATTATATTTTTCAAGAAGACCAAAAATTTCCTGTTTAGATTTATCTATTCCCTTAGAGTTTAATGCTTCATTATTACCATTAGGTGTTTCATTACTGTCTGCCATAAAAATTAAATAAAGTAGTAAATACTCCTTTAGTCTAACACACTTGTTTTTTTTTTGCAAAAAATATACACCCATTTTACTTCAAAAATTATTTGCAAAAAAATCTTTTCGTTTTAATATTCTTTTAAATTACATTATTCTTTTTTACCTTTTTATTTATGTTTTTTCGCATATTAAAATATTCTCTCAAAAATATCTTAAGAAATAAATTTTTAAGTATATCGTCTATTCTTGTTTTAAGTCTTTTGATGTTTTTTATCAATATTTTATTAGTTCTTCACAATGTGAGCTTCAAACTTATAGAATCAATAAATGCGAAATTAAGCATTTCACTCTATCTCAAAGAGGAATATGATAAAAATTCTATTGAGGTAATAGATATGATAAATGACATAAAAAAATTTTCCTCTTCTATAAAAGTTGAGTATAAAACAAAAGATGAAGTACTTGAAGAATTAAGAAAAAAAGACCCAGAACTTGTGAATATATTAGAAAGAACAAATCCTCTTCCTTCTACTATTGCTCTTTCTGATATACAATTACAAGAATATGAAAGACTGAATGCGATTATAGAAAATAAACTTTTTATTCTTATTAGTCAAAAAACGAAAGGAAAAGATTACTTTTCAAATTATACCTCTCAATACCAAAGAATAGAAAAAGTTATCAATATTTTAAATATTCTTCAAATTGGACTGTATGCTATTATTGGAATTTTTATCATCTCTATAGCAATTATCGTTTATTCTATAATAGGAAATTTTATTTATTATTATAAAGATGAAATATATATTACGAGATTGGTAGGAGGAAGCAATGCTTTTATATATGGACCTTTTGTTTTTCAAGGGATGATTTATAATTTTTTATCTTTTTTTATTGCAAGTGTTATCTTTGTTTTACTTCTCAAGAATTTAAATTTTCTTTTTAGCGGAACATTTTCTTTTGATACCGTATCTATAAGTTTTTATATCTTTATAATTCAGTGAATCGTTTTCACTCTTCTCTGAGCATTAAGTTGATTTTTTTCTTCAAGAAAATATATTAGCATAGAAAAATAAGCTAAAAATAAATCATCGTATTTCTCTATTTTAAGCTAAAAATTTAGTATTTTGAAAAAACATAAAAAAATATTTGCATAAAAAAAATTTTTTTATATAATTTGCAAGCTTTTTACTAAAGGCTTATTTTTAAAGCTTTGTGGGGGTGTAGCTCAGTTGGCTAGAGCGCGGCACTGTCACTGCCGAGGTCGCGGGTTCGAGCCCCGTCGCTCCCGCCATAAAACTTTAAAAAAGTAATTATGGGGCCTTAGCTCATTTGGCTAGAGCGCCTGCTTTGCACGCAGGAGGTAAAGGGTTCGACTCCCTTAGGCTCCACCATTTTTTATTCTTTGACCGTTTTTCTAAAATATGTGACTTTCAAATAAAAGACCAAGAACACTTAATTACTCTGTAAATAAAAAGTCTTCAAAAACTTGAAAAAAAATTGTAAGTGCTATTATGCACTATAAGTCACTTTTAAAGAGAGAGACTTTTGAAGGAGAAACAAGATGGTTGCAAAATGCAAAGAAATTTGTACTTGCGAAGTTTAAAAAGTATTGAATAAATCCTAACAAAATATAGTTATGGCAAGACTAACTTGACATGCACACAAGAAACTGAGAAGAGTTTTAAAAAATATTGAAAAAAAAATGAGAAAAAAAGCTTAATTTCAATTTGAATTAAGTTGCTTTTTCAATATACTTACTTTTACGAAATATTTTAAATTTTTAATTATTTACTTATGGCTTTTGATCGTTCTAAACCCCATATTAACATAGGTACTATTGGACATGTTGATCATGGAAAAACTACTACTACTGCTGCTATTTCATCTGTTCTCCATGCAAAATATGGAACAGGAGAAATAAGAGATTTTGCTTCTATTGATAATGCTCCTGAAGAAAGAGCAAGAGGTATTACAATCAATACTTCTCATGTAGAATATGAAACAGCAAAAAGACATTATGCTCATGTGGATTGTCCAGGGCATGCTGATTATGTTAAAAATATGATTACAGGTGCTGCTCAAATGGATGCTGCTATTCTTATAGTTGCTGCTACTGACGGACCTATGGCACAAACAAGAGAACATATTCTTCTTGCAAGACAAGTAGGTGTTCCATATATTGTTGTGTTTTTGAATAAATGTGATATGGTAGATGATGAAGAAATGTTAGAATTGGTAGAAATGGAAATCAGAGATCTTTTAAGTAAAAATGAATTTCCATGAGATGATACTCCAATAATTAGAGGATCTGGTTTACAAGCTCTTGAAAATCCAACAGATTTTGAAGGAAAAGCAAAACCTATTTTAGATCTTTTTGATGCTATTGAAGCATATGTACCACTTCCAGATAGACCAATTGATAAAGATTTCCTTATGCCTATTGAAGATGTATTTTCAATAAAAGGAAGAGGAACTGTTGTTACTGGAAAAATTGAAACTTGAATTGTAAAAGTAGGAGATACTATTGAAATTCTTGGTATTAGAGACCCAAAAACTACTACTGTTACTGGGGTAGAAATGTTTCACAAATCTCTTGATCAAGGACAAGCATGAGATAATGCAGGTCTTCTTTTAAGAGGTATTGAAAGAGATGATGTAGAAAGAGGACAAGTTTTGGCTAAACCAAAATCTATTACTCCACATACTAAATTTGAATCTGAAGTATATATCCTTACAAAAGATGAAGGAGGAAGACATACTCCATTCTTTAAAGGATATAAACCACAATTTTACTTCAGAACAACTGATGTAACTGGTGATGTAGAATTACCAGCTGGAGTAGAAATGGTTATGCCTTGAGATAATGTAAAAATGGTTGTTACTCTTCAAGTACCTATTGCGATGACTGAATGATTAAGATTTGCGATAAGAGAAGGAGGAAGAACTGTTGGTTCTGGTGTTGTTGCAAAAGTTTTAGCATAATATGATTTGATATCTTACTCTTCCTTTAAAAGAAGAGTAAGAAAATGAAATTGTATTATTTTTCTTATATTACTAATAAAATAGATAGATGACTACAAAAAAAACAAGCCAAAAGATTAGAATAAGTGTAAGATCTTTTGATCACAGGCTTTTAGATGAAACAGTAAAAAAAATTGTTTTAATTGCAAAAGATTCTTGAGCTTTGGTAGTGGGACCAATACCACTTCCTACAAAAGTTGAAAAAGTAACAGTAAATAGATCTACTTTTGTAAACAAAGATGCAAGAGAACAGTTTGAAATAAGAAGACATAAAAGACTTATAGATATACTTGAACCAACACAAAAAACATTAGAACTTCTACAGGATATAAGTATTCCAAATGGAGTTTGAGTAGAAATAAAGGCTTAAATTAGTGAATAATTAAAGAAAAATTCATAACTACTCACTATTAACTATTAATTAAAATTATATGTCTAGAATTTGTGAAGTAACTGGAAAAAAGACTTGAGTTGGAAACAATAGAAGCCACTCAATGAGAGCAACGAAAAGAAAATTCGTACCAAATCTTTTCTATAAAAACATAAAAGATCCAGAAACGGGTCTTGTATATAGAATAAGAGTGTCTGCTGCAGGAATAAGAACTTTAAGAAAAAAGGGTATTATGTAAAAGTAGTGTATACTACTTTTTTTATGCCCAGGTGGTGGAATTGGTAGACACGCAGGACTTAAAATCCTGTTCCTTCACTGGAGTGCGGGTTCGATTCCCGCCCTGGGCACCAAATTAAAACAATACAAATTCTAAAATATGCTTTTTAAGGAAAGAAGAAATTTTATTTGAGCAATAGTTTTAGAATTAAAGATTTAAAAAGAATTAAGAGTATTTTAATAATTTATATTAATTTTATATGTTAAAAATAAGACTTGCGAGAGCTGGAAAGAAAAATATGCCTTTCTTTAGGGTAGTACTTACTGAACATCTTGCTGCTCCAAAAAGTGGATATAAGGAAGTTCTTTGATTTTATAATCCTTTATCAAAAGAATTTAAAATAAAAGATACAGACAAAGTAAAAGGGTATCTCTCTCATGGAGTACAACTTTCACCAAGAGTTGAGAAATTATTGAAAATGAATAATATAAGCTTATAGTTTTTTTGTCCTTCTTCTAAAAAAGTTTGAAGGATATTATTTTTTATTTATAATAACTTAGAATAAATATGCAAGAAGTAGAATTCCTTACATTTATCCTTGAAAATCTCGTTTCTCATAAAGAAGATATAAAAATAGAAAGAAAAGAAGATGAATTATGAGTACTTCTTACTCTCCAAGTAAATAAAGAAGATATGGGAGTAATTATAGGAAAAGGAGGAAATACTATAAATGCCCTAAGAGCAATATTGAGACTTTTAGGAGTAAAAACAAATAAAAAGATTAATTTAAAAGTAGTTGATTAAAATATAATCTTAAAATATGATATTTGAAAATGCTTATGCTTTTGATGACTCTGCATCAAGTTCAATACTTTGACAATCTTTAGAACTTTGAGATTTTATTCTCACAGCTATTTCTCTCTTTGTTTTGGTATCATGAGTTTTTTCTATTATATTTATTCTTCGGTGAGGATTACTTCTCATACTTTCTTGAGGAAAAGATGATAAAATAAAACCAGCTATTAATACTATTAGGTATGCAATTATAGGAATAGTTGTTACCGTTTTGACAATATTTTTCTTTCCTATACTTGGAAATTTACTTTGACTTGATGTAGAAAAATATGCACAACCAAAAAGAATTTTTGAAAAGATAGAATATATTTGAAATAAGGTATTTTGAAAAAAGAATGCAACTCTCTCTTGAGGTTCTTCTGGAACATCTATAGATGATATGCCTTCAGACTTTTCAGATTTATAAACAAAAAATAAGTAGAAACAAAAGTTTCTGCTTATTTTTTGTTTGATTCAAAAAGGAAATATTTCCATTTTTCATAATTTGTCATAGATTGTATTATTTTTTCTTCTGGGGAAAGAATTTTTTCATTTTCTTCTTCTCCATTTTTTTGTTTTCAATTCTCATTATTTTGAACATATTTATTGTATTTTTGTTCACTTGTAAGATAGACTACTTTTTCTCATTTATTTTTTAATCCTTGTTGTTCTTTTAAAATTTTATTTCTGTAAGCACGAGTTGTTTTATATTCCATAAGAGATTCTGCTTCATCTATTTTTAGAGATATTTCTTCATTCATAGATTTTAGATACTCTATATTTGAATTAATTTTATATTCTCTATACTTATAACTGAGGATAAGATAGATAATATAAAGAGTAATAAATAAAAGACTTAAAAATATATATTGTTTTTTCATTTTGTTTTTGTAAAATAACTATAAATAATTTATTCTATAATAATGAAAAATGGGAAAACTTAAAAACAAATTTATACTTTTTATTGTTGGAGTAATATTTATTGTTTTATTATTCCAATTATATCTTACTTATGCAATGAATCAAAGAGATACCAATTCATATGCTTATCTTCTTGAATGAGAAGCAACACTTAATGATCTAAATCTTATAAAAGACGAAAAAACAAAGCTAAGTAATGGAGATATTCTTTCTACAAAGGAAAAATCACTTATTGCTATAGAATGGTGAGATGGAAGTGTAACAAGAATAGGCGAAAATACTGTTTTAAAAATTCGTGAAAATTTTGTTGCTCATGATTATTCTCAAATTCGCATTTGAGCAGAAATCCTTTCATGAAAAGCTTGGTCAAAAGTGGTAAGTATGATGGGAGAAAAATCGTATTTTAAAATGTATTTTAATAATCTTGAAGCCGGAGTAAGGGGAACAAGCTTTGATATAGATTTAGATAAAGCATTTATTTATGTAAAAGATCATGAGCTAAATCTAAAAAAAGCTGATGGAAAAGAATATTTAATTGGGGAAGAGAAGCCTTTTTCTCTCAATACTTTTTCTTTTATAGAGATGCAAGAGTTTATTGATTCTTTGAGAGATGAAGCATGGCAAAATATGAACGAAACACTTGATGCAAAACGGCTAAAAGAACTTCAAAATAAGGCAATGAAAAAGATAAATGAAACAACAATTTTTTCAAAAATAATTGAAATTTTTTCTAAAAAAGAAAAAATTATTACTCGTTTGCAAAATTGAGAAAGTTATGATGATGTAAAAAATCTTATAAATAAACTTTCCCCTGAAGAAAAAGAAAATCTTTACAAGGATATTTATTCACAGTATCAAAGTATAAATTTTGCTTCTTATAAAGATAAAGATTTATTTGATATGAAAATGAATTATAAAGATATTCTTATTTCATTGAGTCCAAATGAAGAACAAAAAGAGCTTTTTTTACAATATAGCTTTTTTGATCTACAAGATATTGTTCAAAGTGGAGATAATTCTATGCTTGAAAAGAGTTTTGAATTTTTTAAATGACATAAAGATATTGTATCACAAATGGATATTAATATGAGTGATTATATTGATATAGAAAATATTCCTCAATCTATGACTGCTATATTTAGTCAAAACAAAGAGTTTTTACAAGAGTTTTTTTGAAAAGGAGTGGATTGGGAAAATTTTAAATTAAAAACAAGTATAGAAGATATAAATAACAAGGCTCAAGAATGATTAGAAAAAGGAATAAATAGTATTTATAATATATTCAATAAAGAGTAAAAATGTTTTGAAAGTATAAAAAAAATAAGAATTTTCTCTCACTTGTCCTTTCTTTTGGAATATTTTGTATTGTATTTTTTTCAAGTAGTTTTTTTTATTCTTTTAATAAAAATATACAAAATTTTTATTATACATTGAGAGATGAGCTTTTTGAAAAAAAAGCCAATAAAAATATAGTTGTTGTAGAAATAGATGAAAAAACACTTAAAAATTTATGAAGATTTCCATTTGAAAGAACTTTTTATATTCCTGTAATAGAAAATCTCAAAAAGGCAAAAGTAGGAGTGATAGGATTTGATATTATTTTTGCAGATAAAACGGAAACCCCTATAGACAATAGTCTTGCTTTGGCATTTTCTCAAGCAGGAAATGTTGTTATAGGAAATGCAATTCTTGATAACTGACAAGTAGAAGAGCTTCTTCCTCTTTTTTCAAATAATGTTTTAAAAGAATGATTTTTTCCTCCTTTGATAGATGTAAGAAATAATACAGTTTATTCTCTTGAGCCATTTTTTAAGAGAGCAAATAGATATTATGAACATTTTTCTCTTGCATTACTTGAAAGTTTTTATAATTATTCAAGGGAAAAAAGAGAATATACTCCAAAGTATGATAATAAATTTTATTATTGAGGAAATAGTATCAAGATACCATTTTCACAAGAAGGGAAAAAGGAAGTTCTCATTAATTTTATAAATTCTCATAAATTTCAAAGATTTTCTTTTTATGATATGTATGATACAGAAAGTTTTAAAACCCTCCAAAAGAGTTTTGATTTTAAGGATAAAATAGTGATTATATGAACGGCTACAAAAGGAATTAAGGATGTATTTATGACACCAAATGGAATAGAATATGGAGTATATATTCATGCAAATTTTCTTAACACTATTTTAAATAGAGATTATCTTATTTATTTTAATAATACACTTGAATGGATTTTGATATTTTGTCTTATAATATTATCCGTTTATTTCAATTTAAGCCGTTCTTCATATATTCTTATTTGGAGTAATATTGCTATAATTGTTATTTTTCTTCTTATACTTCCTATTATCATAATATGATTTACAAATATTATTATAAATCATCCAAGCGAAATACTTTTTGCACTTTTTGTTTCTCTGAGTTCTTCAAATATTACTAAGTATATCATAGAAAACAAAGAAAAAATAAAGCTAAATAAAGCACTTTCTGAATATGTATCAAAAGATATTGCACAAGAAATTATTTCTTGAGAAGGTCTTGTTAATCTTGATGGAGCTGAAAAAAATATAGCTATTCTTTTTTCAGACATTGAGGGATTTACAACAATGTCAGAAGATTTTTCACCTCAAGAACTTGTTGCTTTTTTGAGGGAATATTTACAAGTGATGTCAGATATAATTATAGAACAAAGATGATTTATAAATAAATATGAATGAGATGCTATAATGGCTCTTTGGGGATCTTTTTGATATGAAGATACAATGCTAGAAGATGCTTGTAATACTGCTCTTTTACAGATTTCTTCTCTTAAAGAATTAAATAAAATATGGCAAGAAAGAGAAATCTCTCCAGTAAATATAAGAATAGGAATCCATACAGGAAAAGCAATACTTGGGAATATTGGAGCAAAATGAAAAAAACTTGAATTTACGGCTCTTGGGGATAGTGTAAATCTCGCATCTCGTCTTGAATGAGTAAATAAATATTATGGGACAAATATATGTGTGAGCGAAGATGTTTTTGAATGAGTAAAAAATATATATGAGTTTCGTTTTCTTGATAAAATACGAGTAAAGGGAAAGAAAATAGCTATAAATATTTATGAACTTCTTGCTAGAAAATGAGAAATATCAAAAGAAAAAAGAGAAATAATTGAAATATTTCAAACAGGGCTTGATTTTTATTTTTCTTTTAATTTTAAAAAAGCAAAAACTATTTTTACTAGATTATTAAAACTGTGAGATAAGCCAAGTGAAGAATATGTGAAACGATGCGATTTTTTTATAAAAAATCCTCCACCCCCTGATTGGGACAAGGTTTGGCAGATGATAAATAAATAAAAAAAGGAGAACTCTCTCCTTTTTTTATTTTATCTACTATATTTTTTTCTTTCATTTTCTGTGAGATATTTTTTTCTGAGTCTTATACTTTCAGGAGTTACTTCTACATATTCATCTGGTCCAATATAATCAATTGCTTCTTCAAGAGTCATTATTTTTGGAGGAGTAAGTCTTAGAGCTTCATCTGTTCCAGAGGCTCTGATATTTGTAAGTTGTTTATTTTTACAAGGATTTACTGTTAAATCACCTCATTTAAGATGTTCTCCAATAATCATTCCTTCATATATTTCTGTTGCTGGATTTACAAAAATAGGTCCTCTTTCTTGAAGTTTCCAGAGGCTATATGCCATTGTTACCCCTCTTTCCCCACTTATCATTGATCCAACCTCTCTTTTTTCAATAGGTCCTTTATAAGGAGCATATTCTTCAAAAGCACTCGTGAGAATTCCTTCTCATTTTGTAAGAGTTGTAAACTCAGATTTAAAACCAAGAAGTCACCTTGTTGGAACTTTGAACTCAAGACTTGTTTGTCAATTTTCATCCATCATATTTACCATTTCTCCTTTTCTTTTTCCAAGTCTTTCTATTATTGATCAAGCAGATTCACTTGGAAGTAAAACAGAAACTCTTTCTATAGGTTCAAGTTTTTCTCCGTTTTCTTCATGCATAATAACCATTGGAGACCCAACTTGAAGTTCATACCCTTCTCTTCTCATTGTCTCTATAAGTACAGAAAGATGAAGTTCTCCTCTTCCAGAAACATTAAAATTATCTCAAGAATCAAAGTCTATTTTTAATCCAACATTTGTTTCTAACTCTCTTTCAAGCCTATCTCTTATTTGTCTACTTGTTACAAATTTCCCCTCTTTTCCAGCAAATGGAGAATTATTAACGAGAAATTCCATTTTAAGAGTTGGTTCGTCAATATTAATAGCAGGAAGAGCTTCTATATCAATACTTTGAGCAATGGTTTCTCCTACATAAATATCAGGAATTCCCGCAAGAGTTACAATATCTCCCGCAAGAGCTTCAATTGCTTTAACTTTTTTTAATCATTCATTTGTGAGTATTTCTGCAATTTTTCATTTTCTTTTAGCTCCTTCATTAGAAGTAATAAATACTTCTTGTCCTACTTTCACTTTTCATTCAGATACTCTTCCAATAGCAAGTCTTCATAAAAAATTATCATATCCAAGATTTGCTACTTGCATTCTAAAAGGTTTTTCTGTATCATTTGTAGCCTCTTCTACTTTTTCCATTATTACATCAAAAAGAGGAGTAATATTTGTAGAAGTATCACTGAGTTCTTTTTTAGCAATTCATTCTCTTGCTATTGTATAACAAACAGAAAAATCAAGTTGTTCATCTGTTGCACCAAGCTGAACAAATAAATCAAAAAGTTGATCTATTACCCAAGAAGGTCTTGCTGTTGGTTTATCTATCTTATTAATAACTACTATTGGTTTGAGACCAAGTTGAAGAGATTTTCTCAAGACAAATTTTGTTTGAGGCATTGGTCATTCATAGGCATCTACAACGAGTAAAACACAATCTACCATACGAAGAACTCTTTCTACTTCACTTCAAAAATCAGCATGTCATGGAGTATCCACGATATTAATTTTATTTTCTTTATAAAAGATAGAAGTATTTTTTGCATAAATCGTAATACCTCTTTCTCTTTCTTGATCGTTTGAGTCCATAACTCTTTCCTCAACAGATTCATTTTCTCTAAAAGTTCCACTTTGCTTAAGCATTGCATCTACAAGAGTGGTTTTCCCATGATCAACATGGGCAATAATAGCAACATTTCTAAAAGACATAAAAATAATGTAAAATGTAAATTAAAATAAGTAATGAAAACCGGACTTAAAAAGTCCGGACTTTTAAAACGAGGGAATTGTATATAAAAAAAGAAAAAAGTAAATAGAAAAATAATAAAAAAAATCTTCAACTGAAGATTTTTTTATATCAAATATTATCTATTTGGATTAAAGCTTTTTACAAAAGGAAGTAAGGCCATAATTCTTGCTCTTTTTATTGCTTGAGAGAGCCTTTTTTGATTTTTTAAACTTACTCAAGAGTAATATCTTGGAATAATTTTTCAAAATTTTGTAATGTATTTACTTAAAAGTTCAACATTTTTATAATCTATTTCAATTCCTTCTAGAGGACAAGGTTTTTTAGCTATAGCCATAATTAATTTTTTAAAGGTTAAAAGTTTTAGTTTAAAAAGTATTCGGGTATAAAAGCAAATTTTTTATTTGCTAACTTTATAATTTCCTTTTAAACTTATTTAATTTTTTAGAATTTATCTTCAACATCAATTTCATCATCTACTAAATCATGAGCAATTCATAAATCTTCAACTTCTCAATCAAAATCAGATCTTTTATTTAAGAAAATGAGATTAGAAACAACAACTTCTGTTTTATAGATTTTATTGTTTTCATCTTTTTCTATAACTCTTGTTCTGAGTCTTCCTTCGACATAGATAAGTTTTCATTTTAAAAGAAAGCTTTCAATTCTCTCAGCAAGATTTCCCCAAGCAACACAATTATGGAACTCTGATTCGCTTTTATTTTCTCATTCAGAAGTTTTATAATATCTATTTGTCGCAAGAGTGAAAAGAGCAATTTTTTTGTTATTTTCAGTATTTTTTATTGATGGATCTCTTGTAACATTACCAATTAAGATAACTTTGTTAACTGTTCTCATTCAAAAAAAATTAATAAATTAAAATTAAGAATCTTGTTTAACAAACATATTCCTCCATACTTTTTTTAAAAGATTTATTGTATTTGTTAATTCTTTTAGTTTAGAGCCTTCTAACTCTATTTGCAATAAAACATAAAATCATACATCTGATTTATTAATCTTATATGCAAGTTTTTTCTCTCACCAAACATCTTCTTTTTCTATACTACCAGCATTATCTGTAATAGTTTTTTTTATTGTATCCAAAGTTGAAGTTTTTTCATCATCACTGAGTTTTGGATCAAGAATAAGCATAAGTTCATATTTATTCATATTTTCCTATGGGTTAATATCTTTATAAGTTTTTATAAAGAAGGATTTAAAATAAAAGCTTTCTGCAAAAGCTTCTGCTTATTCTAAAAAAAATTTTTTTTTTGTCAAAAGTATTTTATTTTTATAATAGGGGAAAATACTTATTTAATTATATCTTTATGCAAGAAGGAGAAGAAAATTTAACACAGATAATAAAGTATGTTGGATATGTTTGTATTATAGGGAGACCAAATACAGGAAAATCTACATTTCTCAATACTCTTTTATGAGAAAAGGTCGCAATTACTACAAATGTTCCTCAAACAACAAGAAATAAAATTTTATGAATTTATAATGATGAAGATAGTCAAATTATTTTTTTTGATACTCCTTGAATTCATAAATCTGAAAATTTTTTTAATCAAGAAATAAATTCTCAGGCTCTTTCTTCTTTGAGTGAATGAGATATAATTTTATATTTTATAGATTCTACAAGAGATGCTTGAGAAGAAGAAAAGTATATAGAAGAAATATTGAAAAATTTAGAAAAACCAATTATAAAAGTGTATACAAAAATAGATATTTTAACAAAAAAAGATATTCCTCAATGAGAAAATATAGTTACAATTTCGTCACTTAAAAAATTAGGATTTGATGAGCTTTTGAAAAAAATAAAGACATATCTCCCAAAATGACATCCATACTATCCAGAAGATTATTTTACCTTTCAAACGATGGACTTCAGAATAAGTGAAATAATAAGAGAAAAAATATTTTTGCATACAAAACAAGAACTTCCTCATAGTATTTTTGTGGAAATAGAAGAAATAGAAGAACAAGAAAATCTTATACGAATAATTTCTTATATATATACTGAAACGGAGAGTCAAAAATATATAATTATAGGAAAGGCTTGAAGCCTACTTTCTCAGATAGGAAAAGAATCTCGTCTTGATTTAGAAAATATTTTTTGAAAAAAAATATTTCTCTCTCTCAGAGTAAAAGTCTCTCCTAAATGGAGAAAAAATGAAATAATTGCAAAAAAAATATTACAATAAAAGGAGTCTTTTTAAGACTCCTTTTATTATTTTAATAACAAAATTATTGTAATAATTTATCTATTACATCATTAAACATTTGAGTAGGAAGAGCTCAGCTTAATATTTCATATTCTCAAGTTTCGTTATTTATGATAACATTTCAAGGAGTTCCATTTATTCAAAAAGATTGAGCTCATCTCATCATTTGATTTTTCACTTTTTCAGCATATTTATGACTCTCAAGACAAGAATTAAGTTTTTCTTTTTCTACACCAAGTTTTACAGCCTCATCTACAAGAAAGCTCTGAGTAGAGTTTTCTTTTGTATAACTTTCTTTTGCAAGTGCATAAAAACTATCAGATCATGATATTTCTCCTACACATTCAAGTATTTCTGCTCAAACTTGAGCATTTTGATGAAAATCAAGAGGAAAGTGATTAAATATTTTATTAATTTTTTCACCATATTTTGTCATTACTTCTTCTATAGTTCCAGAATTGTGGAATTTTGCACAAAAAGGACATTCTAAGTCAGAGTATTCAAGCCAAGTAATAGAAGCTTCTTTATTTCCATTTATGTAAGAATCCTCTTTTATACTCTTAAGCACCTCTTTATCTATAAGTAAAAATCATTTATCACTTCTTTTTGCAAAAGGATCAAAACTAGAACCAACTTGGAGAGAATAAGTTTTATCTGGAAGTTCTGTAAGAAATTTTTTCATACTTCCCTCACCATCATTTATATTATTTGAAGAAAAAACAAAAACAGGAAGATATTTTATACTATTTTTTGTTATATAATCACTTACTCATGCATCAGAAAAATCTTTTTCTATAAATTTTGCTCCTGTTAAGAAAGGAACTTGTTTTAATTGGGCAAGTATTTCAGCAGTACTACAATTTGTACATCTTTTATCTCCTATTATAGTTATTTCTAGTTTTTTTGTTCCAACTGCTCAAATTGCTCAATCTTTTCCTTTAAACATAAATAAAATAAGAGCAAGAATCACAACAACAAGTATTCCTATAATAATGTAGAGGATATTGTCACGAAGAGGGCATTTTTTTTGTGTCATAATAAAATTATTAAAAATAAGTATTTTAAATGGTATCCCCAGCAGGAATCGAACCTACATCTGCCCCTTAGGAGGGGGCTGTTCTATCCATTGAACTATGAGGACACATAAAAACAAGTGTATCTTTTTTCTTTTTGAAAGCAAATTGAATACAAAAAATAAAAGAAACACTTATCCTATCTTCATAAACCAAATTACTGCTGTAAGAATAAGAAGAAGAACTAAAAAAATAATCATAATGTTATTAGTATTTTTTTCATATTTTAGTTCTTTTGCAAGTTTACTTTTTTCTTTCTTAAGATTTTCAACTTCTCAAGAAAGGTATCATTTTGATTCTTCTAAAAGGAATTGAGATTTTTTAAAATCCATTAAAGAAATAGAATTTTTTGCTATTTCTTCAGCTTTTCAAAGTCTCAAAGAAAGAGTTTGTATGATATCATCTTTTTTTTGTATTTCTTGTCTTAAATCTTCATAAATAGTTGTTAATATTTTTTCACTTTGTTTTTCTTGTTGAATTGCTTTTGTTTGAATTATTTCCTCCCTGTCTTCTTTGTCTACTTTGATAGGAATAATTACTTCTTGATTCAGTCCATTATTTTTCATACTTTCTATATCATTATTGTTTATATAAATTATCTTTCCATCCTTTTTAGATCTTAGTTTTCAAGCCTTTATATATCTGTCTACACTTCTTGTCGATATATTTAATACATCGGCAGCCTCTTGTCTTGTAAGTTTGTACATTATTATGTTTTTAATGAATAAAATTGTCTATAATGGACAAAGCATAAGAAAAAAATAAAACATTTCAAATTTTTTAGAGTGAGCTTAGTAGAAAAATACTAATTTTATGTAAGAATATATTTTTATTTTTTTAGCAAAAAAATTTGACTAATATTTAAAATACTTATAATGAGCAAGCTTTATATTTTATGCGGCTATCGTCTAGTGGTTAGGACATCGGGTTTTCATCCCGGTAACCGGAGTTCAATTCTCCGTAGCCGTACCATTTTTATACCGCGGAGTAGAGAAGTGGTATCTCGCCAGGCTCATAACCTGGAGGCCGTAGGTTCGATTCCTACCTCCGCAACCAAAAAACAATAAAACAACAAAAAATGCAAAATGTAGAATAGAAAAAATTTTTATTTTGCATTTTGCATTTTAATTTATGTCAGTATAGCTCAGCTGGTTAGAGCGCAGGATTCATATCCCTGAGGTCGGCGGTTCAAATCCACCTACTGACACCAAAAAAGAAAAAATAAGCTTAGGGATTTTCTCTCAAGCTTTTTTATTTACAAAAAGAAAAATATTTTTAAACTATATAATGTAAAAAGCTTTATTCTAAAAATTAATTAAAAAACTATGTTTGTTGATGAGGTAAAAATAAAAGTAATTGCAGGATCATGATGAGATGGGCTTGTTTCTTGGAGGAGAGAAAAATATATTCCAAAATGATGACCACGGTGATGAGACGGAGGAAGTGGAGGAAATATTATTTTTAAAACAAATCCTAATTGCAATACACTTTCAGATTTTAGACACAAAAAAGTATTACAGGCTGAAAATTGAGAAAAATGAGGAACTCAGCTTATGCACTGAGCAAATGGAGAAGATTGTATTATTGAAATACCTGTTTGAACTCTTGTAAAAGATGCTCATACTTGAGATTTGATAGTTGATTTTTCTGAACTATGACAAATTCAAGCTATTGCTTATGGGGGAAGATGAGGGTATGGAAATGCTCATTTTGTTTCTTCTACGAGACAAGCTCCTTGATTTGCAGAATTATGAGATATTGGTGAAGAGTATGAATTAGTTCTTGAACTTAAACTTGTTGCTGATATTGGAATTATAGGGATTCCATCTGCTTGAAAATCAAGTCTTATCAGTGTGATAACTTCAGTAAAACCAAAAATTTGAGATTATCCATTTACAACACTTATTCCAAATCTTTGAGTTTTGGAGCATAAAGGAAAAAGTCTTGTACTTGAAGATGTTCCTTGACTTATTCCATGAGCAAGTGAAGGAAAATGATTAGGAATACAATTTTTGAAACATATAGAAAGGACAAGAGTACTTCTTCATCTTCTTGATATTTCTCGTCTTGATAAAATTTTTGATGATTATGAAGATATTAGAAAAGAACTTGGACTTTTTTCACAAGATTTACTAGAAAAAGAAGAATTTGTTGTTTTTTCAAAAGCTGATTTACTTGATGAAGAAATGAAAAAATACATAGTGGAAGAATTTCAAAAAAAATATAGTAATAAAAAAGTTTTTATTATAAGTTCTGCAACTTCACTTTGACTTGAACAATTAAAAAACTACCTTGTTGATAATGTGATTGAGGAAAAACAAGAAATAATTAAAGAAGAAAATAGAGTTAAAAAATATGATTTAAAAGAACAAGAAGACCCCAAAGATTATAGCATAAAATATATTTGAGATTATAAATTTCAGTTAAAATGAAAAAGAATAGAACAAATTGTAAGAATGACGGATTTTTACAATAAGGAGGCAATAATGAGGGTGTATGATGTTCTTGATAAAATAGGTGTTGTAAAGAAAATAGAAAAAGAACTTGCTAAAATTATGGAAAATGAAGAAAAAAATACTGATTTTTATTTTGAGTGAAATGATGATGAAATGATTTCTCCAAAAGTAATTATTTGACAAAGAGAAATTCCTCTTAATAGAGTAATGTATAATTTGTAAGGGATTTTTGATAAATAATTTTTATTGAATGCTAATTTTTTTAAATTATCTGAATAAAAACTTTATTATTATATTTTATAAAATATGAAAAAACCTTTTAAAAAATCATTAGATAAAATTCCTATTGAAGAAGCTCATGGAGGATCTGGCAGTCGCCAACTTCTTTTATCAAAAGCTGATTTTGTGTCAAAATATTTAGAAGCGATGACAAAGGGATATTTAAAAGCTGGTGGAAAATTTGATTGGCATTCACACGATAAAATGGATGAATTCTTTTTGGTAACAAAAGGATATGGTCTCATTGAATTTAAAAATGATGAATCATTGGAATACACGGAAGGAGATTTGATTTATATCCCATCTAATATTGAACACAGAATAACTGCATCTGATAAAGCTGATAATGAATTCTTTTTTATTCGATTGCAAGGTGAATAATTTTATTCATCATACAAAGAAATATTATATGAAATTAAAAATTTTTTTAGATAGTGAAAATTTATACTTTACTTTTTTTGAATATTATAGATATGATATATCATTAAAAGTAGATAATAGAGATTCAATTTATATGAATATTTAGCATTTTGAATAATTTTCTCAGAAAGAGAAATTCCTCTCAATAGAGTTATATATAATTTGGATTAAGATTTTTTCTTTATTATATATTTTAAGGGAGTTAAAAAAACTCATCATTTTATATGTGGATAGGTAATATCAAGATTTTTCATATTTGTTATAGAAAACTTTTCACGGCTTCAAAACTTTGATAAATAAAGTCATTTTCATATATAAATACAAAAATGGATTTTCTTATAATCTTCAATTTTTGGTGTATTAATGAGTTCTTTTTTTGTCGTTTTTTTTACTTCTTCTGACCCATCAATAAGAATTATATCGCCAACCTCTATATCATCTCCTCAATTGTAAGTATAAAAATCCCAATCTTTTTCTGAAAAATATTTATCAACTTTTTCTCAAGTAATAAATTTGTAAAATTGGGTACATTCCATATCTTTTGAATCTATTGAAATAAGATATTCCATAATTTTTCTTTTGTAATCTTCAGGAATTTCTAAAATTTCTCAGCTAAATAATTTAATTGTGATATTGTCTATTCATTTTAAAGGAGTTTTAATATTATATAATCATCATAAAAGTTGTTCATCATAGTAAATAATTATATTATGAGTGAGTTCTTTTGTTTTTACAATTATTCATCCTAGCATTCTATGAGCTATTCCTCAATAATCGTTGTAGTCGATTATTTGAGGAGTGATACAAAGAGTAATATTCGCCCCCATAATTTTCTATTATTATTTTATAGACCTTGCTATTTTAACATATTTTTATATGATAGTAAAAATTTAATTTGCTAAAAAATAATTATGAAGTTTAATCTTGATAATCTTGTTGCAGAATACGAAAAATTTGAGCTTGAGCTTGGAAATCCAGAGATTTTTAAAGACCAAAAAAAGGTAAAAGAAATTTCTCAAAAAAAGAAAAATATAGAAGAAGCAGTAAATCTATACAAGGTTTATAAAGGTCTTTTTGCTTCTCTTGATGAAGCGGTAAAAATCCTCTATGAAGAAAGTGATGAAGAAATGAGAGAACTTGCAAAAATGCAAAAAGATGAATCAGAGGCAAAAATTATTGAATTAGAAGAACAAATAAAAATAGCACTCCTTCCAAAAGATCCAAATGATGAAAAAAATATTATGGTGGAAGTGAGAGCATGAACTGGATGAGAAGAAGCATCTCTTTTTGCTTCAGAACTTGCAAAAGCCTATATTATTTTTGCTGAGGAAGAAGGATTTAAAGTAGAAATTACTGAAAAAACAGAAAGTGAAACAGGGGGAGTAAAAGAAATTATTTTTGAAGTAAAATGAGAAGGAGCTTATTCAAGATTTAAATATGAATCGTGAGTGCATAGAGTACAAAGAATTCCAGAAACAGAAAGTAAAGGAAGAGTCCACACTTCTGCTATTACGGTTGCTATAATGCCAGAAGTAGATGAGATAGATGTAGAAATAAAAGATGAAGATATAGAGATGACTTTTTGTAGAGCTTCTGGAGCAGGAGGACAACATGTCAATAAGACAGATTCTGCTGTCCATCTTAAGCATATTCCAACAGGACTTTCAGTTTTTTGTCAGGAGGGAAGAAGTCAGCATAAAAATAGAGAAAAGGCTTTCCAAATATTGAGAGCAAAAATTTATACATACGAAGAAGAAAAAAGATCAAAAGAAATGGGAGAAGCAAGACTCGCTCAGGTAGGAAGTGGTGATAGAAGCGAAAAAATAAGAACTTATAATTTTCCTCAAGACAGAGTTACTGATCATAGAATTGGACAAAATTTTTCAGGAATTCCTCAAATTATGGCAGGAAGACTCGGGCATATTATTGATGCTCTTGCTGTTGCTGATCAACAAATGCAACTAGAAAGAGCAAGTAGTGGAGCTTCAATTTAGAGTGATTTAAGAATATGTTATGAAACCTATATTACTAATTGATCCGAATGATAATAACCCCAAAGAGCTTATAAAAGAGATTGGTAAATTAGATATTCAATATACCAATTTATGGTTTTGATGTTCAACTACTCCATGAAAGGAATTAGGGAATACAGTGAAAAAATTAGAAAAAAAATTTACTCTTTTCCCTTGAAGAATAGATCAAATTGAAGAAATTTATGGCGAAGCTGAATCTATAATTATTTCACATCCATTTCCTTTTTCAAATATATCTAAAGGTCTAGCTTCAAAAGTTTATAGAATTTTAGAAAAAAATGAATCAATAAAAAATAAGGTAAGAAATATGCTTTATATTCTTTTATCTACAAATTGTTCTGCTTCAAAAGTTTTAGAAATAAAAGAAATTCCTTCAAATGAAGAAATTTTTCAATTTATAGAAATTAATCCAGATATAGATGATATTTATATTGAGGGATGAAGTAGAAATAGAAATTTAGATTTTGATAAAGTTTTATCTTTATTGGAGGAATTAAAAAGAAAATATCCTCAAAGAAATCTTATTTATGGGTGATGAATAAAAGATTTAGGTTTAGCAAAAGAAATAGCAATGATAGTGGATAATATAATTTTTAGTAATATAATCCATAAAAACCCTAATATAATTAGGGAAGTAATGAGTATAATTTAAAAGTAAAATTAATCTATGGTTAAAATCGGAACAAGAGAAGAATTACATAAAAAATTAGAAAAAATATGAAAAAAAATTTATGGAAAAGATGATTGTCCTTTTTGTGATATTGTCTGACAAAAAGAACATATTCTTTGGAAAGGGAATTTTTGGTATATTTTACATAATCTTTACTCATATTCTTGAAATGATAAACATATTATGGCCGTTCCTTATGAGCATAAAATATATAGTACAGATTTGATGATACAAGAAATACAAGAATTAGAAATTGTATACAAAAAAGTAAAGGAGTTTTTTTGAGAAGAAAATTATTTTTCTTTTACAAGAGAAACTATGGCAAATAGAAGTGTAGAACATTTTCATATTCATTTTCTTGTGTGAAAACTTCAAGGAAAATATTTGAGAAAAATGCTTCAAAATCAAGGATTTCCAATAGTTGAAAATCTAGATTTAAAAAAATAGTTTCCTATATTTATAGGAAACTATTTTTTTACTTATTTTTCAAACAAGCTGTAATGAGTCCCATAAAAAGAGGTGCTGGATTTTCTAGACGGCTTGTAAGTTCTGGATGAGATTGAGTTCCTACAAAATAAGGATGATTTTTTTTATCAAGCTCTATAAATTGTACTATTCCTTCTTTTTCACTTATTCATGAAATATATAATCCTTTTTCATTAAGACTTTTTACAAATTCTGGATTTACTTCATATCTATGACGGAATCTTTCAGAAATACTATCATCTTTTCAAATCCTTTCTCCCGTTTTATATAAATCAAAAATTTTTCCTTTTTTTAAAATACTTCTTTGTGCTCCGAGTCTCATAGTTCCTCATTTATTTATGATATTTGCTTGAGAATCAAGAAGAGTAATGATAGGAGCTTTTGTTTTTTCATCAAATTCTTTGCTATTTGCATTTTTTACACCAAGTACATTTCTTGTAAATTCTATAATCATAAGTTGTAATCAGAGACAAATTCAAAGACTTGGAATTTTATTTTTTCTTGTAAATTCAAGTATTCGTATCATTTCTTCTATTCCACTTGTACCAAATCATCAAGGCACAATAATACCATCAAGAGCTTTTATTTTTTTTGTATCTATTTCTTTTCTTGCATCAAAAAAGCATATTTTTATATCTACTCAAAGCTGAAATCACGAATGTCTCAATGCCTCTACAACACTTGAATACGAATCTTCTAGCCCAGTGTATTTTCCAATTATTCCAATTATAAGACTTTTATTTTTTTCTTTTTTAATAATATCACCCCATTGTTTTAGTTTTTTATCAAATCTTTCTTTGATACCAAAATGTTTAAGCATAAGAGTATCAAAATTTTGCTTTGCAAGAATTTCAGGAATTTTATAAATATTGTCTACATCAGGAACAGAAATAATTTGATGTTTTTCAAGATTTGAAAAAAGAGCAATTTTTGCTTTGTTTTCATTTGTTAATGGAATTTCCCCTCTTACAAATACAAAATCAGGAAAAAGTCCTTTTGCATGAAGAAGATTGATACTTTGTTGAGTTGGTTTTGTTTTTTGTTCTTTTACTCATGCGGGAATAGGAGCATAAGTAAGATGAATATGAAGAAAGTCTTTTTTCTTTTCTTTTAGCCTCATTTGTCGTATTGCTTCTATAAAAAGCTCATTTTCTATATCCCCCACAGTTCCCCCTATTTCTATAATACAAATATCTGTTTTTGTATTTTTTGTTACTTCTTTTATTTTATCTTGAATAAAATTTGTTACATGAGGAATGAGTTGAACCGTCTGTCCAAGATAGTCCCCCTGTCTTTCTCTTTCCAAGACATCTTTAAATATTTTTCCCATTGTAATGCTCTGACTTCTGTTTGAGTTTTGTCCAAGAAACCTTTCATAATGTCCAAAATCCATGTCTACTTCAGCCCCATCTTCCAGTACAAAAACTTCTCCGTGTTCTTTTGGATTCATCGTTCATGGGTCTACATTGAGATAACCATCAAGTTTTATAGGGATAATCTTATATTTTTCTGAAAGAAAAAATCCAATACTTGCAGCACTTACTCATTTACCGATTCACGAAATAACTCCTCCTGTAATAATAATAAACTTCATAAGTTTTTGTATTTAAAAAATAATTAATGAGTTTTAAAAATAATTTTTTGCACTAAGAGCATAAACCAAAGTATTCAAGTCAAAAAAGTAAGAATTGCCGAAAAAATAAGATTAAGTGTTAAAAAAGTATAAGACATAACAAAAAGTCCTAAAGTTGTAGGAATAGAAGTCCAAAACTCTATTAATCCTTTCTTTTTTTTAAATCCTTCAATTACTTGAGGAACCAGAGAAAGAGAAAAAATAATATTTATAGTCATAATTGCAAAGTCTTGCCACATAGTATTCAAGGATAATAAAATATCACAACAAAATTTATAAAAAATACTTTCTTTTTAAAGAAAGATGATTTTTATTTTTTACATATTCTTTTTATAGTGTCTTGATTTTTTATTTTTTTTCAAGAGAAAGTCTACAAAATAATTCTTTTTTTTCTTAGGCTTACTTGCATTTCTGAAAAAAATATATATTCTTAGGGCGAAAAAATTTATTCTTTAAGAAAAAAATCGTGCCAGATAATAAAGACAATAAAAACTATGGTGCTGAAAATATACAGGTTCTTGAAGGGCTTGAACCAGTAAGAAAGAGACCATGAATGTATATCGGATCAACGGATGAAAGAGGACTTCACCATCTTGTATGGGAAATCGTAGATAATTCTATAGATGAAGCAATGGCTGGATATTGTGATACTATTACTCTTACTCTTCTCAAAGATGGGAGCTGTATGGTAGAAGATAATGGAAGATGAATTCCAACTGAAATACATCCAAAAACAGGAAAATCAACTCTTGAAACTATTTTAACCGTTCTTCATGCAGGATGAAAATTTGGATGATGAGGATACAAAGTTTCTTGAGGGCTTCATTGAGTTTGAGCTTCTGTTGTAAATGCTCTTTCTATCAAGATGGAGGCATGGGTTCATAGAGATGGAAAAATATTTTATCAAGCTTTTGAAAGAGGAGTTCCAGAATGAGATGCAAAAGTAATCGGAGATACAGATAAAAGCTGAACTATTATAAAATTTCTTCCAGATGCTGAAATATTTAAAATATCAACAAGTTTTGATTATAAAACAATTGTTAATAGATTGAGACAACAAGCCTATCTTACAAAAGGAATTAAACTTGTGATTTTTGATGAAATAAGTGGAGAAAGATATAAATTTTATTTTGAATGAGGAATAAAATCATATGTAAATTTTTTAAATAAAAATGAAGGAACAATCGGAGATACATTTTATATAGAAAAAGAAAAAAGTGATATAAATGTAGAAATTTCTCTCCAATATAACAAAGAATATTCAGCAAATATAATAAGTTTTGTAAATAATATTCATACTCCAGAGTGAGGAAGTCATCTCGTATGATTTAGAACGGCTCTTACAAGAACAATAAATAAATATGCGAGAGATAAAGGAATCCTCAAAGAAAAAGATCAAAATCTTACTAATGAAGATGTTATAGAGGGGCTTACTGCTGTGATTTCTGTAAAAGTCATTGATCCACAATTTGAATGACAAACAAAAGCAAAACTTGGGACTGCAGAAGCAAGAGGGGCGGTAGATTCAGTTTTTGCTGAAAAATTTCTTGAATTTTTAGAAGAAAATCCAACAAGTGCAAAATGAATTTGTGAAAAAGTATTTTTGGCAGCAAAAGCCAGACTTGCAGCGAGAGCAGCAAGAGATACTATTATAAGAAAATGAGCCCTTGAGGGGATGACTCTCCCAGGAAAACTTGCTGATTGTTCTAGTCGTGATCCAAAGGTTTCAGAGCTTTATATAGTCGAAGGAGATTCAGCTGGTGGTTCAGCAAAACAAGGAAGAGATAGAGAAATTCAGGCAATTCTTCCACTGAGAGGGAAAATTCTTAATACAGAGCAAGCAAGAATTGATAAAATTTTTGCAAATCAAGAAATAAAAAATCTTATTATAGCAATGGGAACTTCGATAGGAGAAACCTTTGATATATCAAGATTGAGATATCATAGAATTGTAATTATGACGGATGCAGATGTTGATGGTGCCCATATTAGAACCCTTCTTTTAACCTTTTTCTTTAGATATTTAAAAGATATAATAGAGGAGTGACATTTGTATATTGCTCAACCACCTCTCTATAGGCTAGGAAAATGAAAACAAAGTTGGTATGTTTACAGTGATGAAGAGAAAGAAAATATCATGAAAGAATATTGAATTATAGGAGATAATATTCAGAGGTATAAATGATTGTGAGAAATGAATCCAGAGCAACTTTGGGAGACTACGATGGATCCTAGTGTGAGAAAAATGTATCGTGTTAATATAGATGATGCTGCTAAAGCAGACGAAGTATTTAAAATACTTATGGGAGAAGAAGTTGCTCCAAGAAGGAGGTTCATCCAATCAAGAGCCAAGCATGTAAAAAATTTGGATATATAAAAAAATAAAAAAAGACTTTCAGAAATGAGAGTCTTTTTGAAAAACAAAATTTTTTTATTTTTCTTTGAAATTTATAAAAATAAGATTATATTGAAAATAAAATTTTTGTATAATTTGTTTATAAATAATTTTAAAAATGATTAAAGAAGAATCTACACATATATTGTTTGATTGAGAAAAAATAATTATTTCACCAAATTTATGAAAAATTTTTGATTTCTTAATGAATATAGAAAGAGAAATTGAGAGTTTTATAGATTTTGAAAAACAATTACAAAAAATAAAAGAATCATACACAGAAACATTATGATTTACTGCTTTTTTAGCTAAAAAAATTGAAGATAATAATATAGATTTTAATTACATAATATCTGAAAATCCAGAAAATATAGCTAGTAAATTTGATTTTCATTTACCAATTCGTTCGCAATTTATTGTTTTATTTGCTAGTCTTGAGACTTTATTTTGTTTATATATTACATATATTGAAAAAATAGATAATGAAGAAGATATAAGGAAAAAGACAATGGATAAAAAAGAAACAATAAAATTTTTAAATAAATTTATATTATCAAATGAAAATGAATACTTTAATGTGAATAAAAAGATATTTTCAAAAATTTCTGCAAAACAAATAAGAGAAATTAGAAACTCATTAACCCATTTTTATTCTGTTAAATGATGAATTAATATAATTCATAACGAATTAAATGAAAAAGCAAGGAAGTTAGAATGAAAATTAAAAGAAAAATGAAATAATAATGTAATTTTTATAAGTCCAAATGATTTATTTTTACTTATAAGATGAGCTTCTAAAATTTTAATAAAAAGCTGGTCTGATGACTATTTAAGTGACCCTATAGAGTTTAGTGAAAAAATAACTTTTGTTAAATCTATAGTTGATAAAAATTCAGCAGTTTTAATTAAAAATAAAGACTTAAATATTTAAAATTCTTAGCCATTAAAAATGCCACACTTACAAAAAATATTACAAGAAAAATTTGGACTCGAAAATTTCCATGATGGACAGAGAGAAGTTATTGAAAATGTTTTAAATTCTTCCGATACTCTCGTATTTATGCCGACTTGATGAGGAAAATCATTGACTTACCAGTTGCCGTGAGTGATTTTACCGTGACTGACGATTGTCATTTCTCCCCTTATTTCTCTTATGAAAGACCAAATTGATAAGCTTAATAGTTTAGGTTTGCGAGCAGAACAAATAAATTCTACTATTTCTACGAGTGAACAAAATATGATTTTGGCAGAGCTTGAACAGGCTTATGAAAGTGAAGATGAGCCAATAAAATTTCTCTATATTGCTCCAGAAAGACTCAATTCTTATGAATTTATACGAATAATGCAAAATATCAAGATTTCTCTTGTTGCTGTTGATGAAGCTCATTGTATCAGTCAGTGGGGGCATGATTTTCGTCCAAGTTATATGAAGATAAAATGATTTTTGGAAAAGTTGAGACAAAAACAAAATTTTCCTATCATTGCTCTTACTGCAACAGCGACAAAAAAAGTAAGAGAAGATATTGTGGAGAGACTTGGGCTTGAAAATTATAAAGTATTTACAAAAGGATTTGATAGAAAAAATATCATTATTTTAGTGCGAGAAATAAGCAAGAGAGAAGAAAAACTTGCAAAGACTCTCGAAATTATTACAAAAACTTCAGGATCAGGAATTATTTACTGCTCAAGTAGAAAAATGGTTGATGAAGTGTATGATTTTTTAGAGACAAAACATATTTCAGTCTGAAAATATACAGGAGCTATGACAGCCGATAGGAGAGAAGATATGCAAAATAAGTTTATGGATGGAATCTACAAAGTTATTGTTGCAACCAATGCTTTTTGAATGTGAATTGATAAAAAAGATATTCGTTTTGTTATCCATTACAATCTTCCTTGATCTATTGAAAATTATTATCAGGAAGTCGGAAGAGCCGGAAGAGACGGAAAAAATTCTTATTGAGTGGTGCTTGCAAGTTTTTGAGATACCAAAATCCAAGAATTTTTTATAGAAAATATTTATCCAGAAAAAAAAGAAGTCTTAGAACTGTATGATTACCTGTATAAAGATTTTAAAATCTGAGAAGGAAAATGAGTAGAGATTTTGAAAACTTATGCACAGATAGCAAAAGAATCATGACTTGGAAATGATATGAAAGTGGGAAGTATTTTAAAAATTTTTGAAAAATATGGAATTATAAATAAATGATTTGAGGGGGAAGGAATTGAATGATTTAGAGGAAAAGGAATGACAATAATTCAAGAAAAAAGAAAACATTCACAAATACTTATTGATTGGAAAAGACAAGAATTACTTGAAAAAGAATCCTATTTTAAACTGGAACAAATAAAAAAATTGCTTTTTTACCCTCGTTGTAGAAAAAAATTTATTTTGGAATATTTTTGAGACGAAGAAGATTTAGTGAATTTATGAGAAAATTGTTGAAGTTGTGATTATTGTATAGAAAAGGATAAATTTGATAGTGGCGAAGTTGTCAATCTTGTCAATTTGTCTGTATTTGAAATCGTACTTGATGTTGTAAAAATGTTAGATAGAAAGTTTTGAGTCAATGTCATAGCAAAATTTTTGGCGGGAAATGATGACAAAAATATGTTAAAACGGGAGTTAGATAAAAATAATGAATATTGAATTTTAAAAGAATATTCGCTTGATCTTATTCTTGCTCTTCTTGAATCACTTATACGACAAAATTTCTTGGAAAAAACAGGTGGAATGTATCCACTTATTTGATTGACAGAAAAAGGAAGAGTTGCACTTACGAGGGAATATCTCCTCAAAGAGGAAGAAAAAGAATTACAATCTTTTGTTGTGATGAAAGCAAAAAATAATGTTTTCAAAAAAGAAGCAAAAGTAAAAAGCTCAAGTTGAGCGATAAAAAAATGAAAAAAATCACAAGAATTTGATACTTACTGAGTAACTCTTGATTTATTTAAGCAATGAAAAAATATAGAAGAAATAGCAAAAGAGAGAGAAATGAGTTCACTTACGATAGAATGACATATTTTGAAACTCTATGAAGATGGTGATTTGAAAAAAGATGATATTTTACAATGTGCCAATTCTGATAATCTCAAACAAGTAAAAAAAATAATTGATTCTTATTTTTCTGAAAATATTGATAAACTCAAGCCAATAAAAGAAAAACTTGAAGAATTATGATGTACCAATATTTCTTATTTTGAGATAAAGGTTTGTATTTTGTTTGAGAAATAAATTATTTTAAAAGAGACAAAATGTCTCTTTTTTTGTAAATTAAAAATAAAAATGGTATGATGAAGAAAATAGTAATAAATAAGGAAAATGGAACAAGAAGAAATTACTGATCAGTATAATAAATTGAAAGAAATTCTTTCTCAAGATTATGATTCTATAAAAAAATTAAAAAAAGATATTTGGGAAGTTATATTAAATATTTCACAAAAAGTTTCTTCCCTTGTTAAATGAGAAGATGAGATTTCTGGTGCTCAAGCTGAAGATATATGAATTCAAGAATTAAAAAAATTAGTAAATTGAAATGAAGATATTTTAGAAATAGAAAAAATGTTGGATTTATTTTTTCAAAAAATACAAGATATACTTGAACAAAAGAAAAAAATTCTTCCCTTTTCTTTTTTTAAAAGTAAAAAAAATCCACTAAGTAATTGAGAAAAAAGTGAAAATTGAACAGAAAAAATTTTTTCTACAGCTCCAAAGTATGAAGCTGTTTTAGATGTACTGAGCGATTTATGAATTGATCTTGATAAAGTAAAGATCTCAGAAGAATCTTTAGATGAAGAAAAAAATTGAGAATGAGATAATAAACCTCAAGTAAAAAAAAGAAGAAAAGTCCCATATTTGTCGATAGAAGTAAAAGATAAACAAAAAAATTTAAATATTATTATCCTCGTTTGTAATGAATTAGATCAAGCTACATTTATTTATGATGGGATTTTTAATTTAGATGAGCTTAAAAATAAAGAAAAAGAAGAAAAAATAAATGGATTTAATTCTTATACTATTCCATACAATGAAAAAAATTTTTATGAAAAATTAAAAGCGAAAATTGAAATCCTTTCTTTTAAAAGATTTGAAGAAGTACAATATAAAGAAGAGCTTAAAAGTGTATGAATAGGTGAAGAAGTAATACAAGAATATAGTATTGAAATAGGAAAATTTAGGTATTTTTTTGATAATTTTTTATGACAATGAGAGAAAAAATCTTGAATTGCAGTTGAAAATATTGATTGAAAAAATATTTTATTTGTTCCTTTTCGTTGATTTTCTCGTGATTTGATATTGTGATGAAAAAGACTCGCATCTTCTCCATCAGAAGCCTTTAATCAAAAATATTTTAATAGGAATAAGCATACAACGAGAGATGATGTAATACAAATGCTTGATTTTCTCGGCTATAAAATAGCAGATGATGATAAAATGAAACAAAGATGGAGAAAAATTATACAAGAAAATAAAAAGTCTTTTGAAGAAATAGGAGTATATAATAAAGAATGAGTTTGGTATTTTTGAAATATACATTGATCGCCAGAAAAATTAGTTATTGCTTGATATTATATAAATTATTTTCGTCCAAAAGATTTTAAGGACAATACATGAAAAATGATAACAGCAGTATATGATAACAACTTAAAACTTTTTTTTGAAAGTTTGTGATTTCAAATTGCAAGTGAAGAACAAGAAAAAGCAAACTTTGTAGAAATTTTGAGAAGAGAATATAGTCTATGAGAACAAGATTTTAATAATAAATGAATTTTTTTTCATGATGAAAAATGGTATATTCGCTGAAAAAATACTAAGAAAAATCAAAATTCTCAAGGTGAGAATTGAGATAAAAGATGGTTAGATTTACTTGTAAATTGAAAATCTTTTAAATATTTTCCTAGTATAGGTTTTAATAAAACATATTGTATACAATCATCTAATCTTAAAACAAATGGTATTATGAAAAGTAAAAATGATTTGAAAATAATTTTAGAAGTTTTATGAGAAAAAGTTGCTACAGAAGAAGAAGAAAAAGAATTTTTCTCTCAAAAATACAAAAAGGTGACTTAAAGGATATCTATTCTTTTTACTCCCTATAAAAATAATCTTATTTTTCTTCCATAATTTTCCTCAAAAAAAAGTTTGACACCAAGCGAAATATTTATAAAATTCGTTTCGCTTTAATATTTTATAGATAATACAACAAAGTTAATAAAACCTACTTTTTACCGTATTAATCACAAAAATAAAGCAAAAATATATGTTTTCCTCAGTAGCTCAGCGGTAGAGTAGATGGCTGTTAACCATTTGGTCACTGGTTCGAATCCAGTCTGGGGAGCCATTTTTGTATATAAGCATTGTTGTTCTTTAAATTTGAACATTCTTTTAAAAAAGAAATAAGGAGAGATGCCAGAGCGGTTGAATGGAACAGTCTTGAAAACTGTCGTGGGGCAACTCACCCAGGGTTCGAATCCCTGTCTCTCCGCCATTTTATGTTCTTGAAGAACTTTTGATTACATTCTTTGGAAGGGTGCCAGAGTGGTTGAACGGGCTCCCCTGCTAAGGGAGTAAGCTGATTTTCGGCTTCGAGGGTTCGAATCCCTTCCCTTCCGCCAGTTTATAAAGTATTATAAATAGAGTAGAAGGAAATCAGAAGGGAAAAAAGAAGATAAAAATTTTTTAAAGGGCTTGTAGCTCAGAGGTTAGAGCAGTCGGCTCATAACCGATTGGTCGTTGGTTCAATTCCAACCAGGCCCACCATATTTTTATTTTTTACTTTAAAATACAAGAAAAAATAAGTATAAGAAATAAAGATATAAAAAAAATAAAAAATCTTTTGACAAAGAAGTTTAATTTTTTAAAATAACTCAGCTTTAAAAAAACTGTTCTTTAAAATAAGTGAAATATTAGGAAAAAGAAATTAGTATTCTAGTCTAGGAAAACTTTAAAACAACAAAAAAAATTACGTTTAAAAGAGTTTGATCCTAGCTCAGGGTGAATGCTAGCGGTGCGCCTAACACATGCAAGTCGAGCGGGATTATAAGATAGCTTGCTATTTTATATGAGAGCGGCGAACGGGTGAGTAATATGTTGGAATCTGCCCCCAAGTCAGGGATAGCCCACCGAAAGGTGGATTAATACCGGATGTGCTCTTCGGAGTAAAGATTTATCGCTTGGGGAGGAGCCTTCATTCTATCAGCTAGTTGGTGAGGTAAAAGCTTACCAAGGCTATGACGGATAGCTGGTCTGAGAGGATGATCAGCCACAATGGAACTGAGACAAGGTCCATACTCTTACGGGAGGCAGCAGTGAGGAATCTTCCGCAATGGGCGAAAGCCTGACGGAGCGACACCGCGTGAAGGATGAAGGTCTAACGACTGTAAACTTCTTTTCTGGAGGAGCATAATGAGAGTACTTCAGGAATAAGGGACGGCTAATCACGTGCCAGCAGCCGCGGTAATACGTGAGTCCCGAGCATTACCCGGAATTACTGGGTGTAAAGAGTTCGTAGGCGGGTAAATAAGTCAGATATGAAAGACCGGAGCTTAACTTCGTGTTTGTATTTGAAACTATTTACCTAGAATCAGGAAGAGGTAAGCGGAATTCTAAGTGTAGGGGTGCAATCCGTAGATACTTAGAAGAACACCAAAAGCGAAGGCAGCTTACTGGGACTTTGATTGACGCTCAAGAACGAAAGCGTGGGGAGCGAAAAGGATTAGATACCCTTGTAGTCCACGCCCTAAACTATGATAACTAAGTGTTGGAGTTTTCTCCAGTGCTGTAGCTAACGCGTTAAGTTATCCACCTGAGGAGTACGGTCGCAAGATTAAAACTCAAAGGAATAGACGGGGACCCACACAAGCAGTGGATCATGCGGTTTAATTCGACACTAAACGGGGAATCTTACCCAGACTTGACATCCTGAGGATCCACTGGAAACAGAGGAGTGCCCGCAAGGGAATTCAGAGACAGGTGCTGCATGGTTGTCGTCAGCTCGTGCCTTGAGGTGTTCGGTTAAGTCCGTTAACGAGCGCAACCCATATCGCTAGTTACTATGTCTAGCGAGACTGCCTATGTTAAATAGGAGGAAGGTATGGATGACGTCAAATCAGCATGGCTTTTACGTCTGGGGCCACACGCATGATACAATGGCCTGTACAAAGAGGAGCAAAAAGGTAACTTGGAGCAAATCTCTAAAGCAGGTCTCAGTCCGGATTGAGGTCTGAAACTCGACCTCATGAAGTTGGAATTGCTAGTAATCGTGAATCAGACATGTCACGGTGAATTTGTTCCTGGGTCTTGTACTCACCGCCCGTCACGGCATGGGAGGTAGTAATATCGGAAGTCCCTCTCGTAATATGGGGGCCCATGGTAGGACTACTGACTGGGCTGAAGTCGTAACAAGGTATCCGTAGGAGAACCTGCGGATGGACTATCTCCTTATTTTTTTCCTTATAGAGTAGAGTACTCTTTTTCCTAATATTTTGCTTATTTTGTTCTTTAACAAATCTGAATAAATAAAGTTAGTTGATAAGTTATTAGTTTTTAAAAATAACTAATAGTTTAGGTGGTTTTAAAATTAAAATATGGCATAAAGTGGATGCCTTGACTCGAGTGCCCGATGAAGGACGTATAAGTCTGCGATAAGCTTGGAGGAGTTGACAAAAAACGCTATTACTCCAAGATTTCCGAATGGGGGAACCCAATTCCGGTAATCGGAATTATCTGCAAAGCAGAAGGATACATTGTGAACTGAAATATCTAAGTAGCAATGGAAAAGAAATCAATTGAGATTCCCTGAGTAGCGACGAGCGAAACGGGATCAGCCCAAACCATAGAAGCTGTAGGTAGCTTTTGGCTCTATGGGGTTGTAGGAATAATATTCGGGGAGGCTAATAAACCGAGTATAAAATATTAATATTAAAAGAATAAGTTTGGAAGCTTAACCATAGAGGGTTCTAGTCCCGTATTTGAAAATAATTTTATTTTGTACCTATTATTTCCTGAGTAGGTTCAGACACGTGGAATCTGGACTGAAGCTGGGGAGACCATTCTCCAAGGCTAAATACCACTCGAGATCGATAGCGAACTAGTACCATGAGGGAAAGGTGAAAAGAACCCCGGGAGGGGAGTGAAATAGACCCTGAAACTTTATGCCTTCAAAGAGATGGAGCCTTCGGGTGACATCGTACTTTTTGTAGAACGGACCAACGAGTTAGTGTGTATGGCAAGGTTAAGGAAGATTTATCTGGAGCCGTAGTGAAAGCGAGCCTGAATAGGGCGATAAGTCATATATACTAGACCCGAAACTGGGTGAGCTTCCCATGAGCAGGCTGAAGTAGAGGTAAGACTCTATGGAGGGCCGAACCATTTGGAGCTGCAAGTCCATTGGATGACTTGTGGGAAGGAGTGAAAAGCTAATCGAACCCAGAGATAGCTGGTTCTCCGCGAAATAGCTTTAGGGCTAGCCTCGGATTACTATTTTACAGGGGTAGGGCTCTGATAGGACTAGCGGGATGCGAATCTTAGCAAATCCTGATAAACTTCGAATACTGTAAAAATTATACCGGGAGTCAGACAGTGACGGATAAGCGCCATTGTCAAAAGGGAAACAGCCCAGATTACTATCTAAGGTCCCTAATTTATAGCTAAGTGGCAAAGGATGTGAGGTTGCTTAGACAACCAGGAGGTTGGCTTAGAAGCAGCCATTCCTTTAAAGAGTGCGTAATAGCTCACTGGTCAAGCGACCTTGCGCCGAAAATCCAACGGGGCTTAAGCTATAAACCGAAGATGTAAATTCATACTTTTAGTATGTCTGGTAGCGGAGCGTTCTGTATGTCGCTGAAGGAGGAGGGTAACCGACTCTGGAGATATCAGAAGTGAAAATGTTGGTATGAGTAACGTAAGGAAGATGAAAACTCTTCCCGCCGAAAACCTCAGGTTTCCTACACAACGTCAGTCGATGTAGGGTTAGTCGGTCCTAAGGTGTACCCGATAGGGGAAGCTGATGGATACACGGTTAATATTCCGTGACTATGTATATTTTTCTAAGGGGGGACATATTGGGATATAAGAGACTCTTAATGAATTGAGTTACGAAAACAAATCTTAGATTGTAGGCAAATCCGCAATCTTTTAAGGATGAGTTTAGTTACACTAATTTTTTTCTTTCGGGAAAAAGAAAAGTCGCTCTTACTATATTCTGGTATCAAGAAAAGCCTCTAAGAGCTAAGGTATATGTAACCGTACCGTAAACGAACACTCGTAGGTTAGTGGAGAACACTAAGGTGAACGAGATAACTATGCTTAAGGAACTCGGCAAAACAGCGGTTGTAACTTCGGGATAAAACCTGCCTTGAAAGTATTTTACTTTCTAGGCCGCAGCGAAAGAACCCAGGCGACTGTTTACCAAAAACACAGCTCTCTGCAAACTCGTAAGAGGATGTATAGGGGGTGATGCCTGCCCAGTGCCAGAAGGTCACGGGGATGAGTGCAAGCTCTGAACCCAAGCCCTGGTGAACGGCGGCCGTAACTATAACGGTCCTAAGGTAGCGAAATTCCTTGTCGGGTAAGTTCCGACCCGCACGAATGGCATAACGGTCTGGGTACTGTCTCAAGCATAGACTCGGTGAAATTGCAATGTCGGTAAAAATGCCGACTACCTGCAGCAAGACGGAAAGACCCTATGGAGCTTTACTATAGCTTGGTATTGGGTCATGTTTTAAGATGTGCAGTATAGGTGGGAGACTGTGAAGCAGAGTCGTTAGATTTTGTGGAGTCATCGTTGAGATACCACCCTTCTTAAAATGTGGCTCTAACCCTGTAATCAGGGGACAGTGCTTGGTGGGTAGTTTAACTGGGGCGGTTGCCTCCTAAAATGTAACGGAGGCGCGCAATGGTTGGCTAGCATCGGATGGAAATCGGTGTGATAGTGTATTCGCACAAGCCAGCTTGACTGAGAGACCTACAAGTCGATCAGACACGAAAGTGGGCGAAAGTGATCCGGCACTTACGTATGGAAGTAGTGTCGCTCAACGGATAAAAGTTACCCTAGGGATAACAGGCTGATCGCATCCAAGAGTTCATATCGACGATGCGGTTTGGCACCTCGATGTCGGCTCGTCGCATCCTGGGGCTGGAGAAGGTCCCAAGGGTATGGCTGTTCGCCATTTAAAGCGGTACGCGAGCTGGGTTCAGAACGTCGTGAGACAGTTTGGCCCCTATCTGCTGTAGGCGTTTAGGAATTTGAGAAGATCTGCTCCTAGTACGAGAGGACCGGAGTGGACAAACCTCTGGTGTATCGGTTGTCATGTCTAATGGCATCGCCGAGTAGCTAAGTTTGGAAGGGATAACCACTGAAAGCATCTAAGTGGGAAGCCTACTTCAAGATTAGATTCCTCTGCCCTCGAGGCAATAAGTCCCCTTGGAGACTACAAGGTTGATAGGTTGTAGGTGTAAGGACAGTGATGTTTTTAGCCGAGCAATACTAATCGGACGAACGAATTTTAATACTATCTCTACGATTAATTATTTAATAAATAATACTTTCAACTAACTTTACTTGTTCAGATTTGATGAACAAAATTGCTCTTTAAATTTGATGTTAGTGTCTTGGTGGTTATAACGGCTAGGGTACACCTGTTCCCATTCCGAACACAGAAGTTAAGCTAGTTTGTGCTGATGGTACTGCATTTCGTAAATGTGGGAGAGTAAGTAGCTGCCAAGACACTGATATCAAATTTATAAAATTACCGCTTAGAGTGTAGGATATTTATTGCCCGAGTAGCTCAGTGGAAGAGCAGCGCCCTTCTAAGGCGAAGGTCGTAGGTTCAAATCCTGCCTCGGGTACCATTTTAAAAAAATGTATCATTTGGGTGATTAGCTCAGTTGGCGAGAGCATCTGCCTTACAAGCAGGGGGTCGTAGGTTCGAACCCTACATCACCCACCATTAAAAAACCTTTGTGTGTTAGAATTATAAGTAATTCTGATAGACAAAGGTTTTTTAGTCTTTTCTAAAAATATAATGTATAGGTGTTTTTTTAATATTATAAAGTTAGGAAACTTTTAATTTCCAAATTTTTATTAAAGAATTCCTCGGCTATAATGAGCATCAATATTTATCTTCTCAATTCATCACATTTATTATACATTTTTTTTGCTTCATCCTGTTTATTTCAATCTACCAAATCTTCCCCTTTATTTCAGTAAAGACTACTTAATAACATCTTTTCAGTATCCATAGACCTTATGGAAGCTTTTAATGAAAAAGAATTAACTAAAAATATCGGATCAAAATTCTCTCAATATTTTTCTCAATATTCAAATTCAATTATTTTTTTAAAGCTTACTGCATCAAAATAATATTTTTTTCATCTAATATTTACTTCAAGAGCTGTGTGTGCAGGAATTTTTAATCCATTATGCTGAATTCATAATTCACTTAAAAAAGCATGTCCGAGTAAACAAAGTCCCACACAGTAAATTTCTTTATATTTAAGAATTTTT
Organism: Candidatus Altimarinota bacterium; assembly: GCA_013350285.1. Taxonomy (GTDB): domain Bacteria; phylum Patescibacteriota; class Gracilibacteria; order BD1-5; family UBA6164; genus JAAXWG01. The sequence continues at coordinate 41,813 of JAAXWG010000006.1, forward strand.
TTTGCTTGGTATCAGTAATTATTTTTTGTTTTTTGATAAGGATATTCATAAATTCCTTCTAAAATAGCATTTGTTGCTTGTATTTCTTTTTCAGTTATTTTCTCTTCATTTCAAGTTTTTCTCACATACTCTAATTCTTTTTTGAGAGTATCAATTCCTATTTTATCCCTCAGTAATCTTACTTTTTTATCAAGAGTATTTGTGCATTTATGTATAGCAATCAATTTATTTCATTTGCTATAATAAATTTTCCCATTTTTTTCTATTCTTTCAAAATTATTTTCCTCGCAATATTGTATTATTGCTTTTTGTTCTGCTTGAGTAATAGTTTCCATTCCAAGTCTCAGCATATTAATAGATTTTCTGAAAAAAGTAAGATCAAACTCTTCAGTAAAAATTTTTGAAAGCTCATTTGTTCCGACTTCAAAATCTTTTTTTTTCGCTTCTTTGAAATTTTTTGTTCAAGTTTTTGATTTTATGGTTTTTATAAAATCTCTTGTTGTTTTCATATTTGTTTTTAATGAATGTGATTTTATTCTTTCTATAAAATCATTATCGAGATTATATTTTTTAGCTAATTCTTCAAAATAGTTTTTTCATTTTTCTTTTCATTGTATTTTTAAAACAATTTCAATCATTACTTTTACTTTTGTGATTATTTCATTCATTTTTCCATATTTTTCTAAATCAAAATTTTTATTGAGTAAATTGATTATTTGTAATTGTTCTCCTATTTCTAAATCATCTGCTAAATAGAGATTATAAAAATATCCATATTTATCGCTTCCAGTTTTTTCTAAAATTTCTCATTTCCTTCCATTGTATTCTTTTCTATTTATTTTGATAGGCTTGATATGATCAAGAACCTCTAGGATATTTTCTAAAGTTTTGAAATCCAGATTATCTCGGAATACTTTTGTATCTAAAGCATTGTTCATACTTACAAATGAGCTTAAGGCATATTTGTATTATTTTATCCTATTTTTTGATAATAAGCGAATATTTAGAAATATTAAGAAAGCACTAGAATTATTGTCTTCTGAAACTACAGAGTTTAAAAAAGAGAGGAAAATTTTTTCCTCTCTTTTTTGTAGATTTTTACTTCTTAAATCCTCTTCTTTTATCCGAAGAAAAATGTCTTTTTGGGGGAATTGATTTTTTGGGAGCTCATTTTGTATTGAGTAAAAGCTTTACTGCAAAAGGATGATCTTCTACAATATCTATATTTCTTCCAATAAGTTTTTGAATATCATGGAGATAATCCACTTCTTCTTGTTCGCAAAATGAAAGTGCAATACCATTGAGTCCTGCTCTTCCTGTACGACCAATACGATGCACATAGGTTTCAGATTCATTTGGAAGTTCATAATTAATTACATGAGAAAGGTCGTCTACATCGATTCAACGAGCAGCAATATCGGTTGCAATAAGCACTCTTGTTTGTTTTGTTTTGAAATTATTTAAGGCTCTTTGACGAGCATTTTGAGATTTATTTCCGTGAATTGCTTCCGCAACGACTCCTACTTTTTCTAAATCTTTTACGACTCTATCGGCTCCGTGTTTTGTACGAGTAAAAACAAGTACTGAAGCTATTTCAGGATTTTTGAGTAAGTCAGCCAAAAGTAGTTTTTTATCATTTTTCTTTACAAAGTAGATTGATTGTTTTACGGTATCAGCTGTCGATGAAACAGGAGCAACTTCAACTTTTATGGGATCAACGAGAATAGAATGAGCAAGACTGAGTATTTCTTTTGGCATTGTTGCAGAAAAAAACAAAGTTTGTTTTTTTTCAGGAAGTTTTGCGAGGACTTTTTTTACATCATTGATAAAACCCATATTTAGCATTCTATCAGCTTCATCCAAAATAAATATTTTTATATTTTTTAGGTTTACATAGCCTTGCTCCATGAGATCAAGGAGCCTTCACGGAGTTGCAACAAGAATATCGACTCCTATTCTTAATTTTGCTGTTTGTGCATGCTGAGAAACTCATCAAAATATTACGGCATGACGAAGTCAAAGATTTTTTCCATAAGCAGTAAAGCTTTCTTCTATCTGTATAGCAAGTTCTCTTGTAGGAGTCAAAATGAGTGATTTAATAGCACGAGGAGTATTTGAAATTGCTTTTTCTTGAAAAAGGAGTTGTAAGGTTGGTATAGCAAAGGCAGCAGTTTTTCCTGTTCCTGTTTGAGCCGAACCAAGGACATCTCTTCCTTGTAAGATATGGGGAATTGCTTTTTCTTGGATGGGAGTTGGGCTTTCATATCCTTCTTTTTCAAGGGCTTCTAAAATCGGACGAATTATATTGAGGTCTTTAAATAGCATTTTTATTTGGTGAAAAAATAATTTCTTTTTGTAAAAGAAGCTGATTATATTCAAAAAAATGCTTTTGTCATTAAATAATTTCTTAAGGAAGCTAAGAAAAAGTCAAATTATTCATTTTTTTAAAAGGGATTTTGCCTATTTTAAAAGATTCCTGCCTTCGCAGGAATGACAAAAACTTAGTTTTTCTAAGCTTCCTTAATATTATTGCAAAATACATTTTTCTGATTACCTCGTTCCTCGCAATGACAGGAAAAAGTAAATTATTTTTTTCCTTTGATGAGTTCAAGTTTTTCTTCTCGTGAAAGTTGTTTGATTCTGTATTCTTCTTTTGATGCAAGCGAACGATTGGCAAAACTTGCAGAATAAACAAGCTTTACGGGACGACGAATACTTGTATATCTTGCTCCGAGTTTACTTGTATTGTGTTCCTCAAGCCTTCGATCAAGATCAACAGTAATTCCAGTATACAGACTAAAATCAGCACATTCAAGAATATAGAGGTGGTACATAGAAAGAAAATAAGATAAGAAAAAAATTATTTTTTATAAGTTTGTAAAACTACCCTTTAATATTATCCAACTCCAAATATTCATCAATTTTTATTTGCCGAACAAACTCATCCACATGCGATACAAGAATCATCGCTCACTTAAATTCATCAAGAGCAGTTGCTATCACGGGAATATGACGAAAATTGATATGATTGGTTGGCTCATCAAGGATAAGAAGCCCAGGTTTTTGAAGCACAAGTCCACAAAAAGCGACCAGTCATTTTTGTCATTCTGATATATCTCCAACTCTTGATTTCATTAAATCTCCATTGATAAGAAATCAAGCAGCGGTTGAACGAAGCTCTTGTTCTGTTATATTTGCTCAAGCAGAACTCATAAGTTGCTCATACACCGTGCTATTAAAATCAAGATTAGAAAAATCTTGGCGGTAATATCCGACGGTTACTCCAGGAGCAATCGTTGCTCAAATCGCTCTTCCATTTGCAATACTTTCAAGAAGAGTACTTTTCCCAATTCCATTTGGTCCAGAAAGAAGCATATGATCTCCTTTTCTTAGGCTAATATCTACATTTTTGATTATTGGTTCGTGGTCAATGATTACAGAAACAGAACTGATATTGAGAAGTTCTCAAGAAAGATCTTCTTGCATAGGAATTGTAAAAGCTCGTATGGTTTTATCTTCTTTTCTTACATCCACCATTTCTTCTTCTAGTTCCGCTGCCGCTTCTCTCATTTTCTTCGCAACAAGACGAAGTTTTCATCATTTATGAGCAAATACTTCTGCTTGTTCTTTTTTTGCTTGAGCTTGTTTTGCCATTTGAGCATTTTTCATATTTTCTCTTTCGATACGAGCTTGAATTTGGTCAACTACATTGTAATAATTTCCAACATATTGTTCTACTACTTTTGTGTGAATATCAAGATACAGCACTCAATCAGTAAATGAATTTAAAAATTCTGCATCATGGGAAATAACGATAACCGTTTTTTTATATTCTTTCAAAAAATCTTCCAAGTGATAAATCCCACCTTTATCAAGATTATTTGTCGGCTCATCGAGGAGTAAAATATCAGGATTTTGGATAAGTGCAGCCGCAAGAAGCAAGCGAGCTTGTTGTCCCCCAGAAAAACTTTTTACAATTCTTTCAAGCGGAGCTTTAAGATTGACTGCATCGAGAACTTCGGCAATTTTTTTATCAATATTAAAAACCGTTTTATCTCTAAAATATTTATTGAAAAAAGCCTGAATAGTCAGTTCTTTATCTTCTGCTTGCATTACTTGAAAAGCAGTTGCAATCGTTGATTCTTTATCAATATGGATATTTCCAATTTTTGGTTTGAGATCTCAAGTAATGAGCTTAAAAATCGTACTTTTTCCTGCTCAGTTTTGTCCCATTATTGTTATTTTTGAGCCTTTTCTCACAGAAAAACTCACATCATCAAGAATCGGTTTTGTAAAAACAAAGTCAAACGACACACTGTCAAATCTAATTACTGTTTCATTTGAAGCCATAATATATAAAGTTTTGTAATAAAATTAATGGGCAAATAATATGAAAAAAAAGACTTTTGTAAATTCTTATTTTTAGGAAAAGCTTATTTTTTTGAAGTTTTGCAAAGATATTGGATAAAAACTTGAAAAATAAAAACTTCTCCTAGAATAAGTATAAAAGAGAATATTTTTTAAAAGTATGATTTTTCATAAATTCGGTTTTTGTTTTTGGAGGAATGGCAAATTTTATATTTAAAAAATTTTTTATGCAAGACCTAAAAATTTGGGAGGAAAAAATCAAAGAAAAAAGAAAAAGTACAGAATTTAGAGACTTTGTGAAAGAAATCTGTAGTTTTTCGCCCTTGCATATTTATAAGATAAATTGATTTTTATCAAAGTTTCCAAGTTCAGATAGGATTTATTGAGTGCAAGATTGACTTGTATTTGAAGAAAATAGAGATACTTTAACCAATAAATGAGAAGAATATGATTTTTCTAAAAATTTCTTTTTAAATTATAAAAACCTTTTTCAATCTATTAATCTTCCAGCATTGATGATACAAAGTGATGTTGAAAATGCGAATTATGCCGACTCCATAAATTCCTCAAAAAATGTGTATCTTAGCTTTATTGTTGTGATGAATTGTGAAAATGTTTTGTATAGTTATTACATAAAACACAACTGAAAAAATGTTCTAAATTCCGTAATGGTATGGAATAGCTGTGAAAATATTTATTTTTGTTCTTGAATTATAAATTCGTTTAATATCTTTTATTCGAGATATATTTACCATTCTTCAAATACTTGGTTTTCAAGAAATCTTGTTTGATGTAGTGAATGTATTTTTTGCGAAAATTTGGAAAATAAATCGTATTGTATTAATAATCAGGAACTCGAAAAATCTGAGTATTTTACAAGAAAAAAGCAGATATTGAAGCAAAAAAAGGAATTTATAAATTGGTACAAAAACTCAAATACATGATGAATGAATATGTGAAGTGAAAAAATATTATGAAATTTTGTATTATTTTCTGAAAATATTCAAAACGGATATTTTGTAAATAAAGTAAAAAATGGAAAAAATTTGATAATTTCTTGAGGAAATGAGGATTTTGAAAATATGTATGATACATTTTGTTGCTGATGAATAAGTGATTTTTATTGAGTTTTTGCTTCTTGACGACTCAATGAAAATATTTATTGTTCTTGAAATATAGAAAAATCATCAAATATATTTTATTCCTATTTCTGTAATGATTGTTCCTTTTGCCTTGGCTGTATTTGACTCAAAAATAAATCTTTTTGTATCCTCAATAAACAATATTCCAAAGAAGAATGGCAAGAACTGTCTAATAAAATATTTGCGACTATGGAAGAAGATTGAACTTTATGAGAATTTTTCCCTTGAGAAATCAATCCATTTTATTTTAATGATACGATGGCTTATTTTATAGATGATAGCTTTACAAAAGAAGAAGTAGAAAAAGAAGGATTTATGTGGAGAGAGGAAAAAGTAAAAGTTGATATTCCTGAAGGAGCTGAGGTTGTGTATTCTACTCCCCCTGCTCGTTCCTCGCTTCCCCCTCAATCGAGGGGGACTCAAGGGGGATTAAATGATTATCAAGGCTTTGACTCAAGCGGAAACTGGAAAATCAATCCTGAAATATTAAAAAAAGTTATTGTTGATAAAAATGGCGATTATTATAGAATTATCAAGCAAGAATATGATTTTTTAGTAAAACACGAATTGCCATTACCTGAAATTCATTGGCTTGAAAGGATAAAACTTAGCTTAAAATTTAATTAATTTTTACTTTTTATGCAACCACTCAAAATTTGGGAAGAAAAAATAAAAAAAAAGAGATATCAAAGCTCTTTTCGTGATTTTTTACAAGATATTGCAAGTAATATCCCCTTTGTTCTTTATAAAATGCCTTTTTGAATTTCTCGTTTTCCTCCAACAGAGAGAATAAAAATTTTTAATAATTTAGAATACGAAAAAGATCGTGATACTTTGATAAAAAGAGGAAATGATTATGATTTTGAAATAAATTTTTTCCAAAATTATAAAAATTTGATAGATAAAATTTGAGTTGCTGCAACGATGCAAGACCCAAAAGGAGAAAATATTACTTATGGAGAAGCAGTTCGGTTTTCAAAAAATGTCTACCTTTCTTTTATTGTAATCAAAAGTTGTGAAAATATTTTTTATACTTTTTATTCTCAAGAAGAATGTAAAAATGTCTTTAATTCTGTAATGGTTTGGGATCATTCAGAAATTATTTATTTTAGCACTGCTATTTTAAAATCATATAAAATATTTTATTCAAGATACATAGTTAATTCTAATAATATTTGGTTTTCAAGTAATTTAATAGGATGTAGTGAATGTATTTTTTGTGATAATCTTCATAATCAGAAGTATTGCATAAAAAATAAAGAATATAAAAAAGAAGAATATTTTTTAAAAAAAGAAGAAATACTGAAAGAAAAGCATAATTTTCAAGATTATTATAATAGAGTAAATAAAAAAGCAGAAAATATTTCAAGTGAAAATGTAAGTGGAAATTTTTGTGTTTATAGTGAAAATGTAGAAAATTGATATTTTTGTTATCGTCTTCAAAATGCAAGAAATGCATTTTTTGTCGGACATAGTAATGGAAGAAAAAATGTACTTGACACTATTTGTAGTGATGATCCTTGATTTTGAGATTTGTATGGATGTTCTAATATGGGAAGTGCAGAAAATTGTTATTTATCAAATTGTTTTATAGGCTCAAACTTGTTTTATTGTTATGATTTGCTTGATTGTCATCATTGTATAGGATGTATAAGCTTAAGAAATAAATCTTTTTGTATTCTTAATAAAGAGTACTCTAAGGAAGAATGGTATGACCTCGCTCATAAAATATTTGCTTCTATGGAAAAAGATAAAATTCTCTGAGAAGTATTTCCTGCTTCTATGAATCCACTTTATTTTAATGATACTCTTGCCCATTTATTTTGAGATTTTAAAAAGGATGAAATTGTTGAGAAGGGATTTATGTGGAGAGATGAAAAGATAAAAGTTGATATTCCTGAAGATGCTGAGGTTGTGTATGTAAAAAAAACCCCAGTCCTATCGGATATTTTAGAAAATACTCCCCCTGCTCGTTCCTCGCTTCCCCCTCAATTGAGGGGGACTCAAGGGGGAGTTCTTTTAGAATACCAAGGTTTTGACGAAAATTGAGTTTGGCAAATAAATCCAGAAATATTAAAAAAAGTAATTATTGATAAAAATGGAGATTATTATAAAATTATTTCACAAGAATATGATTTTCTTATGAAATATGGACTTCCATTACCTGAAATTCATTGGCTTGAAAGAATTAGACTTTGATTAAAAAATAATCTTTAAACAATAAAAAAACTACTTGATTTATCAAGTAGTTTTTTTATTAATTTTTTTAAAAATTATGCAACATCTTTTTTTCTTGCATAATCAATAAATACTTTTCTTCCACCAAGTTCAGCACCATTGAATTTTTCTTTTACAGTAGTTGCTGTTTCAATATCTTTAAATTCAACAAAACCACATCCTTTACTTCTATTTCTTTCTCTATCCCAAAGAACTTTAGCTGAAACAACTTCAGCATGTTCAGTAAAAGTTTGAAGAAGGTCATCACTTGTAATATCCCAAGAAAGACTTCTAATAAATAAAGTATTATTTGGTTCTGCAGGAGTAGTATCTCCCATTTTTTTATCGTACATAAAAACAATAATAATAAATAAAATATGAACAAAAACCTAGGAACTTAACTTAATGAGACACTTCTCCCTGATTTCTTTGAAAATTTCGTAAAAAAGAAAACCATTAAAATGAGCCTTTATATTTTTGTACGAGGTAAGTATACATATATATCAAAAAAAGGAAAATATTTTTTTTATTTTCTTAAAATTGCTCGTTAAGTTTTAATTTATTTTGATAAAACATTCTGGAACTTGAAACTCAAAATCTTTGAGCAGCTATTCTATCTATCCCCATACCAAAAGCAAAACCACTATATTTTTCAGAATCTATTCCACAATATTCAAGAACTTTTGGATGCACCATTCAGGCACCAAGAAGCTCAACCCATCAAGTCATAGAACACATCCTACAACCATTTCATGAGCAAATTTGACAACTTACATCTACTTCAGCACTTGGTTCAGTAAAAGGGAAAATAGACGGCCTAAATCTCGTTTTTGTATTTTCTCAAAGAAGTTTTTTCATAGCGGTATCAAGAGTCCATTTTAAATCTCAAAAACTTACATTTTCTCATACAACAAGACCTTCAAGTTGATAAAAATTACAAGTATGTCTTGCATCCTCCTGCTCATAACGAAAAACTCTTCAGGGAACAATAATTTTTATTGGAAGCTCTCATTTAAGCATAGTCCTTATTTGAACGGGTGATGTATGAGTTCTCAGAAGATATTTATCACCACTTTTTCTTTCTTTATTGATATCATCATGAAGCCAAAATGTATCCCATACATCTCTTGCTGGATGATTATCAGGAATATTAAGCTTATCAAAATTGTATTCTTCTGTTTCTATTTGAGGACCGTCCTCTATTTTAAATCCGAGAGAAATAAAAATTTCTTCCATAAGTTTTGAAGTAAGTGAAAGAGGATGAAGATGTCATTCGTCTTCAAGAGGAAATTCAAGAGAAACATCCAAACTTTCTTTTTCTTCTATTTTTTTATATTTTTCTTTTTTTAATTCTTCTCTTTTTTGAACTATACTTTCTTGTATAAAAAATTTAAATTTGTTTGCTATAACTCAAATTTCTTTTTTCTCTTCATCACTTAAATCTTTAATTCATTTAAGTATATTTTTTAAACTTCCTTCTTTTCCAAGGAATTTAATTTCTAGCTCTTTTAATTCATTTTCATTTGAACAAAGAGGAAGTTCTTGTAAAAAATTATTTTTTAAATTTTCTATATTGTCTTTCATTTTCTCATTATATAACAAAAATTAAGTGGAAAAATATTACTTATAAAGGTGATAAAATCAAAATTTTATTTTTAATTTATTTTTTTTTTGACAAAATAAATCTTTTTAATACAATAGCTTGGCTTTTTCAAAAATTTTTTGAAAGTTATGTATTTAGAGGTTAAGTTAAACTGTATTTTAAGCTAAAAATAAGTAAAATATAAGTTTAACCTCTGACTTTATTTTTAATAAAAAAAATGATATGGCTTGAATAATAGCAAAAAAACTTGAAATGACGAGAGTTATTAAGGGGGATAAATTTGTCCCTGTTACTCTTTTACAAATTCCTGAATTGATGGTTGTTTGAATGAAAACAATAGAAAGAGACTGATATTCTGCTCTTATTGTAGGTGTTTTATGAAAAGAAAAAGAATTACAAATAAAAGAAGGAAATAAAACTTTGAATAAAAGTAAATTTGAGCAAATAGAAGAATTTGAAATAAATGAATGAGAAGGACAATTTAATGTGGGAGATAAAATTACTATTGATGTACTTGATTGAATTGAAAAAGTAGAAATAGAATGAATATCAAAATGAAAATGATTTGCCTGAGCAATGAAAAGATGGAATTTTTCTTGAGGACCTTGAAGGGTTTGATCTAAATTCCATAGAGCACTTGGTTCTATTGGTAATAGAAAACCAAGAAGAACACATAAAGGAAAGAAAATGCATGGACATATGGGGTGTGAAAAAATAAATTTAAAAAAGGTTCCTCTTGAATTAGTAAATAAAGAAATTTCTGTTATTGGGGTGAGAGGAGGAGTTCCTGGAGGAAGAAATTCTTTCGTAAATATAAGTTTTTAATTACTAATAATTAATAGATGGAAAAAGTAGTTTTAGATCAAAACGGGAAAGAAGCTGGAATGGTTGTTCTCGATGAAAACATATTTGGTGTAGAATTAAATGAAGGACTTGTTCATAGAGCACTTATGTATCAATTATCAAATGGAAGAACAAATGTTGCTCATACAAAAACAAGAGGAGAAAGAAGAGGATCTACAAGAAAAATATACAAACAAAAATGAACAGGAAGAGCAAGAATGGGATCAAATAGATCTCCTTTAAGAAAAAAATGAGGAGTTGCATTTGGACCACTTAATGTTCAAAACTTTACTATTACTATGAATAAAAAAGAAAGAAGAAAGGCATTATTTTGTGTTTTATCTTCTAAATTAAGAGATAATAAACTTATAATAGTAGATGATATTAAATTACAGGAAATAAAAACAAAAAAAATGTTAGAATTAATGAATAATCTTCCTATAGAAAAAACAGCACTTCTTGCTTTAGATGAAAAAAATGAGATTGTTGAAAAATCTTTGGCAAATTTAGCAAATGTAAAATCTATCCTTGTGGATTATTTAAATATTGCTGATTTACTTAAATATAAAAGTTTGATTTTATTAAAAGCTTCTTTAGAAAAAATTAATGCTTTAGCTAAATAATTACTAATAATATCATTATGAGAATATATAGAATATTAAAAAAACCAATCGTAACTGAAAAAACTTCAAATTTAGAAATGACAAAATCTTGTTATGTTTTTGAAGTATCTCAGGATGCAACAAAAATTGATGTTAAGAAGGCTATTTCAGAAATATACTGAGTTCAAGTTGAGTCTGTAAATATAGTACACTTAAGAGAAAAATTTAAATTTGGAAGAAAGTGAATGCAAACAAAAAGATCTGCTTTTAAAAAGGCTTATGTAACACTAAAAGATAAGACTGCAAAAATAGATTTTTCTTTAGTAAAATAATAATTTAGTTTTTAATTAAAAGATTGTGGCTATCAAGAAATTTAACCCTACTACTCCAGGGAGAAGACAAATGACAGGATATACTTTTGAAGAACTAACAACTTCAAAACCATATAGAAATTTGACAATAAAACTTCAAAAGCATGCAGGAAGAAATAATTCTGGAAGAATTACTGTAAGGCATCAATGAGGTTGAGTTGCTCAAAGATATAGATTGGTAGACTTTTACTTTCACGATAAAATTGATATAGAGGCAAAAGTTGAAACAATAGAGTATGATCCATATAGAACTGCTTATATTGCACTTGTTTGTTATAGAGATGGAGAAAGAAGATATGTTCTTGCTCATAAAGATATGAAAGTTGGAGATGTGATTGTAACAAAAAAAGAAGCAGGTCTTGCTTCTGGAAATAGAATGGAAATAGGAAATATTCCAGTAGGGATGCAAGTGTATAATTTGGAATTAATTGTTAATTCTTGAGCAAGCTCTATTAGATCAGCAGGAACATCTGGACTTGTATTTTCTCAAGAATGAGAATATAGTCAAGTGAAAATGCCGTCAGGAGAAATTAGACTTGTACATAAAAAATGTTATGCAACACTTGGGCAGGTATCAAATATAGATCATAATCAAGTTGTTATAGGAAAAGCCTGAAGATCAAGACATATGGGAGTGAGACCAACAGTACTTTGAAAATCTATGAATCCTGTTGATCACCCACATGGTTGATGAGAAGGTCATTCTCCTATTGGTATGAAAGCACCAAAAACACCTTGGGGAATGCCAGCACTTGGATATAAAACAAGAAGTAGGAAAAAAATAACAAATAAGTGGATATTAAAAACAAGAAAAGGAAAACTCCTTATTAAATAATTTAATTTATAAGTTTTGTCTATGACAAGAAGTCTAAAAAAATGACCTTATATATATGAGAGATTGGTAAAAAAAGTAAATACTCTTAATGAACAAGGGAAAAAAACAGTTATAAAAACTTGGGCAAGAGATTGTACAGTTGTTCCTGAGTTTGTTGGGCATACTTTTGGTGTTCACAATGGAAAAGCACATACTCCTGTATTTGTTACGGAAGATATGGTGGGACATAAATTATGAGAATTTTCTCCTACTCGTATTTTTAGGGCACATCCTGGAAATAAGAAATAATAAATACTTTAAAAATAATTTAACTTAATTATGAAAGCTTACGGGAAAAATATTAGAATTTCTCCAAAAAAAATGTTGGTTATTGCTGAAATAGTAAAAGGAAAGGAGGCTTCTGAAGCTTTAAAGTTTCTTAAGTTTGCTCCAAAAAAATGAGCACAAATGCTTTATAAGATTCTTTACTCAGCAGTAAAAAATGCAGAAAACAATAATAATCAAGATGCAGCACATCTTTATATAGATTCACTTATTGTTTCAAAAGGAATTGTATACAAGAGAGGGAATCCTGTTTCAAGAGGAAGAACACACTCTATTTTAAAAAGAACTTCTAATATAAAGTTAGAATTACAAGTTAAGTAATAATTTAATACTAATAAATTTATCTATGTGACATAAAGTTAGTCCTATAGCATTTAGAATACCATACATAAAAACTTGGAAATCATCTTGGTTTGCTGGAAAAAGAGATTATTCAAAATATCTTGGTATTGATTTAAAGGTAAGAGAAATTCTTAAAAAACAATTAACAGGAATTCCTCTTGGTGATATTCTTGTATCTCGTGATCAAGATACATTGAATATAGATGTTTATACTTCAAAAGCAGCTCTTATTCTTGGTAAAACTTGAGAAAATCTTGAAAATCTTCAAGAAAATGTTTCAAAACAAACAGGATTAAAAGTTGTAATTAATGTAAAAGAAATAAGAAAGCCAGATATAAATGCAAAAATTGTAGGATATATGGTAGCAAATCAAATGGAAAAAAGAATGCCATATAAAAGAGCAATTAAGCAAGCAATAGCAAAGGCTATGGAAAAATGAGCAAAAGGAATTAAGATAAAAGTTTGAGGAAGATTGAATGGAACAGAAATTGCAAGAAAGGAGACATTTAAAGAAGGAAATATTCCTACTCAAACTATGAGAGCAGATATAGATTATTCTACAACAAGAGCAGAAACTATTTATGGTACAATAGGACTGAAGGTATGGATTTACAAAGGTGATATTTTTAAGAAAAATTAATTTTATCTTGACATTATAAAAATTTTTATATACTAATTTGGACACCATGTTACAACCGAAGACAACTAAATATAGAAAAACCCATAGAGGAAGACTGAAATGATTAGCAATAAGATGATCACAAATAGCTTTTTGAAGCTATGGATTAAAGACTACAACAAGATGATTTATTACATCGAGACAAATTGAATCCGCAAGAAGAGCGATGGTAAGATATATTAAAAGGGGGTGAAAAATTTGGATTAGAATATTTCCAGATAGACCTTTTACAAAAAAGCCACTTGAGGTTCCAATGGGATGAGGAAAATGATCTCTTGAGATGTTTAGAGCCCCTGTAAAACCTGGAAGAATTCTGTTTGAAATAACAGGAGTAACACCAGAAATTGCGAGGGAGGCTTTTAGACTTGCTGCTTATAAACTACCAGTAAAAACTAAAATATTAGTTGATTAAAAAATAATTTATGAAAGAAATAAAAGATTTAAAACTAAAAGAAATGTCTAAAGTGCTTGAATTAGCTCCTGAAGAAATCATTTCTGAAATAAAATCTTCTGAAAAAAAGATGTTTGAATTAAATATGAAACTCCAAGTAAATGAATTAAAGCAAACTCATCTTTTAAAAGCTTTAAGAAGATATATAGCAAGACTAAAAACAGTTGCAGTGAATAAATGAGTTAATATTTGTTAATTTATAAGGTAATTTTTTTTCAATGAGAACAAAAAAAGGATTAGTAACAAGTTCAAAAATGGATAAGACAATAGTTGTCTCTGTTATAAGTTATAAAAATCATCCAAAGTATAAAAAGAGATTTAAGGTTACAAGTAAGTATTATGCTCACGATGAAGGGAATTCTTGTTTAGAAGGAGATATGGTTCTTATAAAAGAAGTAAGACCTCTTTCTAAAACAAAAAGATGGGAACTTGTAGAAAAATATAGTTAATTTAATATTTAAATAATAGGAGAATATGGTACAACCAGAATCTAGATTATTTGTAACAGACAATTCTTGAGCAAAGGAAGTATTGTGTATAAAAGTGCTTGGAGGATCAAAAAGAAGATATGCTTGAGTTGGAGATATTATTGTTTGCTCTGTTAAAAAAGCACTTCCAGATGGAAATATAAAAAAGAAAAAAGTAGTAAAAGCTGTTATCGTAAGAACAGCAAAAGAAATAAAAAGAGCAGATGGAACTTATGTAAGATTTGATGATAATGCTTGTGTGATAATAGGTGAAGATGGAAATCCAAAGGGAACAAGAATTTTCTGACCAGTAGCAAGGGAATTAAAAAATAAATGATTCCAAAAAATAATAAGCTTGGCACCAGAAGTTTTATAATTAATAACAATATTCTTATGAAAATTAGGGTTTGAGACAAAGTAAAGGTTATGTCTTGAAAAAGAATTGATAAAAACAAAGAAGCAAAAGTGCTTAAAGTTTTTAAAGAAGATAATAAAATTTTACTAGAAGGAGTAAATATAGCAACAAGACATATAAAAAAATCAGGAGCAACTCCATGACAAATTGTTAAAGTTGAAAAATCAATAGATGCTTCTAGTGTAATGCTTGTTTGTCCAATAACAAATAAACCAACAAGAGTTGGATTTGTTGAAATAGAAGAAAAAGGAAAAATAAAAAAAATGAGATACTCAAAAATAGCAACAAAGATGAATGGAAAAACTCCATCAGAATGTATTATTAAGTAGTTTTATTTACTAAGTATATACCAATGTACCTTAAAGAAAAATATGTAAAAGAAATTATACCGACTCTAAAAGAAAGTCTAAAATGCCAAAATATTATGGAAGTACCAAAAATTGAGAAAATAGTACTTAATATGGGAATTGGAACTTTTATAAAAACAGGAAATAAAGATTTTTCAGTTTTGAAGAACCATTTTGCTCTTATTGCAGGTCAGGCACCAAGTGTAAGATATGCAAAAAAAGCAATATCAAACTTTAAATTGAGAGCAGGAATGCCTGTAGGACTTTCTGTGACTTTAAGAGGAGAAAGAATGTATATCTTCTTGGAAAAACTTATAAATATTGTTCTTCCAAGAGTGAGAGACTTTAGAGGGATAAATAAGAATGGTTTTGATAAAGAAGGAAATTATAATTTCTGAGTGAAAGAACATTCTATATTTCTAGAAGTTCCACAAGATGATGTAGTAAAAAATCATGGACTACAGATAACAATAAAGACAACGGCAAGAGATAAAGATTGAGGAAAGCAATTACTTACTATGATGGGATTTCCTTTTTCTAAATAAATTTAATTTTTAATAGTTTTTTAATGGCTAGAAAATCAAAAATTGCTAAAGCAAAACAATTGAAGACAAAGTTTTTAAGAGCTTTAGAATCATGAAAAAAACCAAAATTTGCTACAAAAGTTTTTAATGTTTGTAGTGTATGTGGGAGAACGAGATGATATTTAGGGAACTTTGATATTTGTAGAATTTGTTTTAGAGAAAAAGCGAATGCTGGAGAATTACCTTGAGTAAGAAAATCTAGTTGGTAGTATAAAATTAAGTTTAGTTTATAATTTTTTTTGGTTATGATAATAGATCCTATTGGAGATTTATTAACAAGAGTAAGAAATGCCTATATGGCAAGAATAGAATTAATAAGAATTCCTTATTCTAAGTTAAAAGCAGACATTGTTAAGATTTTGAAAAAAAATAAATATGTTTTTGATTTTGAAGTTGTAGAAGAAAACAATAAAAAATTTATTGATGTAAAATTGAATGATATAAGAATAACAAAATATATTCCTACTTTTAAGAGGATTAGTAAACCATGACAAAGAATATATGTAGGAGCTAAAGATATTAAGAAATCAAGAAATGGAAAAGGTATTTATATTGTTTCTACTCCAAGATGAGTAGTAACTTGATATGAAGCAAGAACTCTTAATGTTTGAGGAGAACTTATTTGTGAAATTTTTTAATAAAATAATTTCATTATTTAATAGTAATTTTTAATTGATTATACTATGTCTAGAATTGGAAAAATGCCTGTTACAATACCTGAAAAGGTTGAAGTAGATTTAAAAGGGAGTCAATTTTCAGTAAAATGACCTCTTGGAAATTTATCATTTACTTTTTCAGAAAAAGTAAAAATAAAAAAAGAAGAAAATTCTCTTATCGTTGAACCAGTTGGAGAAGATGCTTGAGCTTTATGGGGAACGACAAGAGCAGTTATAGCAAATATGCTCGAATGAGTTTCAGAAGGATATAAAAAGACTTTAGAGCTTCAATGAGTTGGGTACAAATTTGAAGTACAAGGAAATAAAATTATAATGAGTCTTTGATTTTCTCATAAGGTTGAAATGACTCCTCCAGAAGGAATAAAAGTAACACTTGATGAAAAAGAAAAAAATACAATACATATTTTTGGTATTGATAAACAGCTTGTTTGAGAATTTACTGCAAAAGTAAGAGCAAAAAAGAAACCAGAGCCATATAAAGGAAAATGAATTAGATATGCAGGAGAACAAGTAAGAAGAAAAGCAGGAAAAACAGGAAAAAAATAAAAATATTAATAATTAATTCTTTGTTTATGTTAAAGAAAACCCTTGTAAGATTAAAGAGGAAAATAAGAGTAAGAGTAAAAATTTCTTGAACTCCATTAAGACCTCGTTTAGCAGTTTACAGAAGTAATGCAAATATTTATGCACAACTTATTGATGATACAACTGGAAATGTGCTTTGTGCTAGTTCTGATATAAAAATGAAAAAAGAAGGAAATAAGACAGAAATGGCGAAGAAAGTAGGAGAAGATATAGCAAAAGTAGCTTTAGAAAAATGAGTAAATGAAATAGTTTTTGATAGAGGAGGGTTTCTCTATCACGGAAGAGTAAAAGCTTTGGCTGAATGAGCAAGGGCTGGTTGATTAAAATTTTAATTACTTACTTAATTAATAATTAATTTATGGTAGCTGAAAATAAAAAAAATCCAAGGACAGAAGGAAGAGACAATAAGGAAGTAACTACTCCTGAGTTCAAAGAAGAGTTACTCAGTATTGATAGAGTTACAAGAGTTACTGCATGAGGAAGACAACTTCGTTTTAGAGCTGTTATACTTGTTGGAGATGGAAAAGGAAAAGTTTGACTTTGAACTGGAAAATCTTGGGAAGTAGTTGATGCTATAGCAAAAGCAATTTCAGATGCAAAGAAAAACTTAGTAAAAGTAAAAATAGAAGATTGAACTGTACCATACAATACAAAAAATAAATATAAATCAGCAAGAATTATGCTTCATCCAGCTTCAAAAGGAACAGGAATTATTGCTTGAGGAGCAATAAGAAAAGTATTAATGGTTGCTTGATATAGTGACATTCTTGCAAAAAAATATGGTTCATCAAATCATATCAATAATGCAAGAGCGACAATTGAAGCACTGAGTTCTTTTAAATAGTAATTAGTTTTTAACCGTTGAAATTATGTTTTCTTTAAATAATTTAAAACCAGCTGATTGAGCAAGAAAAGCTTCAAAAAGACTTGGAAGATGAAATGGATCAGGAAAATGAACTTTTTCTGGAAAAGGATGTAAGGGGCAAAAAGCAAGAAGTGGTTGAAATATTCCAGCTTGGTTTGAATGAGGACAAACTCCTTTATTCAGAAGAATGCCAAAATTAAAAGGTTTTTCAAATGCTCTTTTTAAAAAAGAATATAATATTGTAAATATAAGTGATTTAGAAAAAATTTGTACAAAATGAATTTCTACTATAGATAAACAAGTTCTTATTGATAATAATCTTATAGGAAAGAAGAATTTACCAATAAAGGTTCTTTGAGATTGAGAATTAAAATCTAAGCTTTTATTAAAAGTAGAAAGAGTTTCTCGCTCAGCAAAAGAAGCAATAGAAAAAGCTGGAGGAAGTATAGAAATTTTATCATAGTATAGAATAACCCAAAAAGTATTTGGGTTTTTTATTATTTAAGTAAAAAGAGTTATGATATTGAATCATATGAAATCTATTTTTGCCGTAAAGGATTTAAGAAAAAAAATTATAGCAACACTTTTGCTTGTTCTTGTTTACAAGATTTTATCAGTTGTACCAGTACCTGGAGTAAATACTGCAGGACTTGAAGCAATGATATCACAACAAAAATGACTTTCATTTTTTAGTGCATTAATGGGATGAGGACTTGAAAATTTCTCAATAATACTTATGGGACTTTCACCGTATATTAATGCCTCTATTATTATTCAACTTTTATGAGTAATTATTCCAAAAATAGGTGATCTTCAAAAAGAAGGAGAAACAGGACAAAAGAAAATTAATAAGGCAACAAGACTTCTTGCTCTTCCACTTGCTTTCATACAAAGTTATGGAATGATATTTTTATTAAATAGTCTTGTTTGAGGAACAATTATAGATATTACAAATATGAATACTGTAATGAGTGCTATGCTTGTTGTCACTGCTGGAACTATTTTTCTTATGTGGCTTGGTGAAGTAATGACAGAATATTGAATAGGAAATGGAATTAGTATTATTATTACTGCTTGAGTTCTTTCTTGAGTACCATGACAAATTATGACTTATATTTCTAATGGAAATTATCCTCTTTTTGCATGAATTTTTATAGCAACACTTGCTATTATTTATGTAATTATAAAATTTACTGAGGGAAATAGAAGAATTCCTATTATATATACAAGAACATGAAGAGAAGAAAAATCATATTTCCCAATTAGAATAAATCAAGCAGGAATGGTGCCAATCATATTTGCTGTTTCTATTGTTACCTTTCCTTCAATTCTTTGACAGATTTTTAATAATACAACTTCTGCAAAACTTTCTTCTATAGGAGATTTTTTGATAAAATATTTTAGTATGACAAATCCTTCTTGGGTATTTATCATTATTTACTTTTTACTTGTTCTCGCTTTTTCTTTTTTCTATGTATCAGTTACTTTTAATACAGAAAATGTTGCAGAAAGTATACAAAAAAGAGGAGGGTATATTCCTTGAATTAGACCATGACTAGAAACCGCTGAATACCTTGGAAAGGTTTCAAATCATCTTAATCTATTTGGAGGATGATTTCTTGCACTTATTGCAGTACTTCCTTATCTCCTTTGAAAAATAATGGGGCAATCTGTTGATTTTATTATTAGTGCTTCGTGACTTATAATTATCGTTTCAGTTGTTCTTGATTTAGTAAGAAAGGTTGATTCAGAAATGAAGATGTTTGATTACAATAAATATAAATAGTAAAAACCTCAGCTTCAATTGAAGTTGAGGTTTTTTTATTGTAAATAAATTGAAAAAAATAAAAAAATATATACTATAAGTGAGAAATTTTTTTTAAAGATACACTATGCAATATAAAATACCAGTACAAATAGAAAATGAAGATCCTATATTTTTATGACTAAGTTTAAGGCAGTTAGCAATAGTTATGATAGGATCCGCTATTGCTTATTATGTTTTCAAATCTTTATCATTGAGAACATCTTCTGAAATTGCTCTTATTCCAAGTATTTTTATAATTCTTTTTACTTTAGTAATAGCTCTTTTTAAAAATTCAGAAATGACATTTGTTCCCTTTATTCTCGCTTTACTTCGCTTTAATATCAATCCAAAAGAAAGAATTTGGGCAAATACCATAGATAGTTTTCAACCAATAGATATAGGGATATTAACAAATATTGATAATAAAAAAGATGAAAAAGTGGATTTTGATGAAAAAATAGATAAAATGAAAGAGTTTTCAGAAAATATAGAAAAAATATAATATAATTTATTGTATCGTGCCAGTAAAAGAGAAAAAAAATATTCCTTGATGATCAGATGGATCAGTCCAAAGACACCTTCCATTTTCTCAGATAAGAGAAAATATTATTATTATGAAGGATTCAAGTGCAAGAATGGTTTTGAGATGTAGTACTATAAATTTTCTTCTTAAAAGTACAGAAGAACAAGATAGTATAATTATAGGGTTTCAAAGGTTTCTCAATGCTCTTGATTTTCCGGTACAAATAATTATACGATCAACAAAGCTTGATATTAACGGTTATCTTGATAAATTAAGCAATCTTGCAGTAAAACAAAAAAATCCACTTTTACAAAACCAAACATATGAATATATTGAATATCTTCATAAACTTGTTGAGGTTGCTCAAATTATGAAAAAAGAATTTTATATAGTTATTCCTTTTGATCAGGAAGAATGAAAAAGTGTAAAAGATACAACAATTGTTGGAATATTTAAAAATTTTTGGAAATCAATAAATGGTATGAATGATATTTCAAAAGTGAGACAACAAATAAGAGATTTTTGAAATTTAAAAAAATGACTAAGTAACAGAGTAAATGTTATAAAAACGAGTTTAGAAAATATAGGAATTAGAGGGACTCCTCTTGAAAAAATTGAACTTGTTCGCTTTTTGACGGATTATTATAATCCAAGTCTTGATAACATAACTCCTTTAAAATGAGAACTTTCAGATTATAATGTAATACAATAATTATGAAAAAAATATTTTTTAGCTTTCTTGGATTTATTCTTTCTACTCAAATAAGTTTTGCTGTTGATGATGCTTGAGTTTTATCATGAATTTGAGCAAATGCTCAAACAAAAATAAGAGAAGGAAATATACATATTGGTGATATTCCAAAAATAATAGTGGGAGCAATAGATTTTTTTATGGGTTTTGCTGCTACAATTTCTTTGATTTTTATTATTATTTGATCTTATCAAATGCTTTTTGGTTCAGTTTTTGATCAAAAATCAAAAGGAAAAGAAACAATTATAATGGCAATTTCTTGACTTGCTCTCGCATCACTTTCTTGGTTAATTATTAAACTTATTCTTGATAACTTTAGTTAATAATAAAAAAGTATGGAAACAATTTTGTATACTTGGAAATTTTCAGCAAAAAAAGAAAGGTCAAAATTATGGTATATAATAGGACTTTCTATTGTTATTTGACTTGTAATTTGGGGATTTTTGACTTCTCAGTATGGAATGAGTTTTATTATTATTCTTATTGCATGAATAAGTTATTTTCTTGAAATAAATGGGGAAGACGAAATTCTTGTTCAAGTAGAACAATTATGAATAAAAATAGGAGAATGATTTTATGATTATTGAAAAATCCAATCTTTTACATTTATTTATGATGAAGCAAATGCTATTTTACTGAGATTAAAAACAAATAAAAAAGGGGTAGCTGTTATTGATATTGATGTTGATAACACTATTGCTCAGCAACTTCGCCCAATATTAGCTTCTTTTTTACAAGAAGATGAAAAAGAAGATATTAGCTTTATTGATAGATTAGTAAAAATTTTAAAACTTTAGTTTTTTTTATGAAAATAATAAGTTCTATTCTTCTCAATGCCTTTATATTATTTTTGATAGCATTCCTTCTTTCTTCTAATGATGATATGGGAATAACAAATGGAGTCGTTTTATGATGCAAAGATTGTTCTTATTTTTCTTCTGAGGCTTGGAAAACTTATATTATAGGATGAGTTATTCTTTGACTTATAAACCTCACTATAAAACCTCTTTTGAAACTTGTGAGTCTTCCTTTTTTCTTTTTATTTTTTTGACTTACAATTTTTATTGTTAATGCAATTGTTTTAAAGCTTTTCAGTTATATTATAAATGATATTCTCTGGATTCATGAAATATCATATACTATAGAAGGCTGGGTGAATTTTGTAATTGCAGTTGCAATTTTTACTATTTTGAATATGGTTTATTCACTTTTATTTTTTAAAAAATAATTATAATGTTAACATTTTTGAAAATTCTAGAAATAGTTGTTTCTATTTTACTTATAGCGGTTGTTTTAATACAAAATAAGAATGTAACTCTTAACCTTACAAGTATGTGAGGTGGAATGGGAGTAGTTACAAAAAGATGACCTGAAAAAGTTCTTCAAATAACAACAATTGCCTTAGGAACAGTTTTTATACTTATTGCTATCTTATTGTTTATTTTATACTAAAAGGAGCTCTACATTATGTCATTAAAAGAAAATATAATACCAAAATTAAAGAAATATCTATTTTTTATAAGCATCATTTTTTTTATTGCTTCTTTTTCTCATGTTTTTTATGTTTATATTTATAGCAATGCTCGTACAAGTCCTCTTGCTTGATGAACAATATCAGAGTGAATTATTTGAGATTTTCCTCATTTAAATCCACTTATCCCATCAAGTGATTATAATAAATATATTATTAATATCTTGTATCGTTCTTTATTAAAGTATGATTATAAAGAGAATAAGTTTGTTCCAGATTTGGCGAGTTGTGATATTAAAAATTTGGCTTACATTGAATGTTATCTTAATGATAATATAAAATGGTCAGATGGGACTCCTCTAAATATAGATGATGTAAAAGCAACATATGATAGTATTTTATCTACAGAAGTAAATCCTATAATTTCTTCTCTTTTAAAAGACACAAAGATAGAAACCAAAGATAATATTATTATTTTCAGTAACACAAGAAATGATATAAATTTTCTTAATGTTCTTCTTCAGCCTATTGTTTCTCAAAAAATACTCAATACTATTGGTGTAAAGGAAATAAATTCACAATTTCCAATAGAAGGATGATTATATTCTTGATACTTTAAATTGGAGAGTGTAGGACAGGAAGAAAATGTCTGAATAAAAAAAATGACACTCGTAAAAAATACACAATATTTTAATAATAAATTTTTAATAGATAAAATTATTTTCAAAGTTTTTACTGATACTTCCCATTTTTTAAAGCACAAAGATACGATAAATATATTTAATGATAAATCAAGCCTCATAGGAGAAACAATTCCAAGACTTCAATCTTTTGATTATACTATGCCTCAATATGTTTCTTTATTTTTGAATGTTGACACAATAGATAACAGAGATTTAAGAACATTTATTCTTGATAAAATAGATAGACAAAATATTATAAAAATTATAGATGAAAAGAATTTTAAAGCTCTTGATAATCCATATTTCATAACATGAAGTATAGATAGAGAATTAAGTGCAAAAAATATAGACTCAATTATGGCTCAGAAATGATATTATAAGTCTTCTGAACTTATCAAATTTTTTATTGATGATATAGAAACACAAGAGAAAAACAAAAAGAAAAAAGAAGAAACACTTAATTCATCAAAACAATGACAAATAAATCTTGATGAAAAAAATACTATTCTAGTATCTCCAACTCCTTATAAATACAATTTTATCACTCAAGATGATATTCTTTTAAAATGAAATGTTAATAATTCAAATGTTACAAAAGTATATGTAAATGACTATGCCCTTAAGTGATTTAAGCAAGGAGATGAATTTTTTCATTATCGTCTTAAACAAGATGATTATCAAACAATAAAAGAGGGGAAAAATGTATACAAAATTTCTTTTGAAATAAATGGAAAAAAGCTTTATAAAGATGAAATCATCTATTATTTTTACAAAGATGAAGCAAGACTTAATCAAATAAAAGAAAGCCTTATTCATCCAATAAAACAAGAAATTACCTCATCCTTTTCTGGAACAAGTGATATAAAAACAGCAACATGAACAGATAATAGTACATCATCAAAATTAACTCAAGAACAAGAAAAAGATCTCAAAAAAATAGAATCTCTTGATGAAAAATTTTTCTACAATAAAAAACAAGAACAATTTTCTCTGAAGCTTATTTATATAGATTCAGATAAAAATATGCAACTTATTGCAGAAAATATAAAAATGAGCCTTAATCAATTTTGAATACTTGTAAATACATCAGCTATAAATGTTTCTGATTTGAATACAATGCTTCAAAAATGAGAAAAAGATTATGATATAATTCTTGCATGAATTAATCTTGGATATTTTGATTTTAATATTTTCCCTTATTTTCATAGTAGTCAGATAAAAAATGCTTATAATTTTTCGAATTATAAGAAATTGAGTTTAGATATAGCACTAGAGGAATTAAAATCAACAACTCTTTCTCCTGAGAAAATAACTGAACTTGAGAAAAAAGTTGTAGAAATTATAAAAAATGAAGCAGTAATGAAGGTACTTTATACCCCTATATTAAAGCAACTTGTTGATAAAAATATAAAAAGATATGAATTTCCAACTTATCTCAAAGATGATTCCTTGAGAATAGAATCTCTAAAAAATGCCTATCTCCTTGAAAAAAAGATAATCAATGTAAAGAGTAAATGATTTTCTGATTTTATTAAGTTTCTTTTTAATAATTTGTTATAGCCTCCTCTCATGGATATTAAGGAAAATATTATTCTTCCTGCTTGGAAATTGGTAAAAGATGATGCTAAAATAAAAAAAATTTATTTTTTCCCATGACTTCTCTCTATCCTTTTCCTTACTTGGCTTCTTGTTTATCAAAGTATTTATACCTATGTAAATATATTCAATAAAAAAGATGAGGTTCTTGTTTTGATGCTTGATTTTTTTCATTCAGGATATTTTATTGAAACTATAATAACAGCTCTTATATTTCTTTTTCTTCATCTATTTGTAGTACCTGTTTTTGAATGATGACTTATTAGTTATATAGACGAAAAAAATAAAACTCAAGAACGGGTAAGTTTTTCTGATGTTATTTGAGTATGAGTTTACCGTTTTCTTCCCCTCTTTGAATATAATAATTTTAGTCAATTTAAAATAATAAGTGTTTTAAATGCCTATTTATTTACTATCAGGTTTATAGGACTTGAATATATGGGGTATGTAACTTATGTGTTTTTGGTAGTATTTTTCTTTTCAATAGTAGCTCATTTACTTTTTGCTTATTCAAAATATGAAATAGTTTTAAAAACAGGAAAGGTTTTGAAATCAATATCAAAATCTGCAAAAATAACTATCTTAAATCCTAAAATGACAATACAGCTTTATTTTATGATGATTCTTTTAAATATTAGAGTTATTTTTAATTTTCTTATATTTCTCTTTTTTCCTATCATTATATTTTCCGCTATTTTTTATATTACTTCAAAATTTTTTCTTATAATTACTCTTATTTTTTTAATAAGTCTTTTTCTTATTTTTATAGTATTTTTATGATATTTTGCTTCGGTTATGGAAGTATTCAAAATAGCTATATGGTATTATGCTTATATAGAATGAGAGAAAAAAATAGCAATGTATAAAGATGATGAATAAAATTTATTTAAAATTAACAAAATACTTTTCATAATATTCTTTGAATTTTCCTAATTTTTCTTTTATTTCTTCATCGTCTCAGATAGAAATCTCTTGAGGTTCTACTTTAAGAGATAGAAATGATTTATATCCGCTTGTTTTAAGTTGCATAAAAAAGCTTTCTAAAGGGAGAAAAGAAACTCAACCTCCAGCCTCTCAAGGAAGAAGTCAATCTTTATTTCAGTTTTTATCACATATAAATATATTTCTCATCGTATTTCCAAGTATTCTTGCTGCTTTTATAATATCCATTCCAGATGAAAGCTCTATTCATGATATATCAAGACTTGTTGTTCAGGTTATTTTTTTTATTTGTTCAAGAGTTGTATTTTTATATTCTGGTATGATAAAAAAGAGAAATTTTGGAGCAACATTTTGAATACAAATATCAATTCATGGAATTTTTTCTATTTTATTGATATAGTCAGTAAACCAAGTTGTATTTTTATCACTTATACGAGGAGGAGAAATAGTAATAGTTTTTGCTCAACAAAAAATTGCAATTTCTTTTATAGTATTAAACTTTTCTTTACTCATTTTTTCACTTGGAGCAGTAATTGAAAGTATAGGAGTTTTAAATTCTTTAATAAGGCTAAGAAGATATTCTTTATCCCAAGAATCATAATCTTCATGTTCTATACAAAGATCAATTCAATCAAAATTTGTCTCTTTAACTATTTTGAAGATCCTATGAATTCAATATCATTTTAGGCTTGAGCTTGATAATAGTAGCACTTTTAATTTTTTATATTATAAACTTCTTTATTATTGTATCATAAAGAGATTATTATTTCAAAAAAATAAAGGGAAAAAATAAAAACTCATAATTGAGTTTTTATTTTTCTATATTTTTTCTTTTCCTCCCATATAAGGACGAAGAACTTCTGGAATAATAACATCACCATCACAAGTCTGATAATTTTCTATAATAGCAATAAGACACCTTGTAAGAGCAACAACTGTTCCATTGAGAGTATGAACATATTCAAGACCTCCATCATCTTTTCTATATTTTATTCCTAATCTTCTTGATTGAAATTCACCAACATTACTACAACTCGTTACTTCCCTATAATTTTCTTGTCCAGGCATCCAAGCTTCTAAATCATATTTTTTAAGAGCAGGATTTCCAAGGTCACCAGAGCAAATATTTACCTTTCTATAAGGTATTTTTAGACTTTGCCAAAGTTCCTCTTCAATAGCAACCATCATATTGTGAGTTTTTTTTGAATCATCTGGTTTACAAAATACTACCATTTCAACTTTTTCAAATTGATGTCATCTAAGTATTCATTTCATATCTTTTCCATAACTTCCTGCTTCACGACGAAAACAAGGACTATATCCAATATAAAGTTTTGGTTTTTCTACATCAATTATTTCTCCCATATGGTAAGAAGTAAGTGGAATTTCAGCAGTTCCTATGAGATATAAATCATCTTCTCATGGATTGACACTATATACTCAATCTTCTCCAGCAGGAAGAAAACCTGTACCAAAGAGAGATTTTTCTTTTACCATATAAGGAGGAATAAAAAATTCAAAATTTTTGTTTACAAGAAAATTGATAGCATATTGAACAAGTGTCATATTGAGAAGAGCAAGATTTCCTTTAAGATACCAAAAACGAGCTCATGAGATTTCTGCTCCTTTTTCAAGATCTATCCAATTTTTTTCTTCACCAATTTCATAATGATTTTTTGGAGAAAAATTAAATTTTGTTGGTTCAAGAAAAAAACTCTCAGTTATACTTTCGGACTCATCTTTTCCTATGGCAGTTGTTTCATCAAGAAAATTTGGTAATCTATGGAGAATATAGGTGTATTTTTCCATTATTTCATTGAGTTTCTCTTCAAGAAGAGAAATTTTTTCCCCCACATTTTTCATTTCATTAATTTTTTTTACTTTTTCTTCTCCAGAAAGATTTGGTATTTCTTTTGAAACAACATTTTTTATATTTCTGAGACTATCAAGTTCTATAGAAATTTTATTTTTTTCTTCATCAAGATTTAAAAAATCATCGAGATTTATGTTTAAGTTTCTTTTTTTGAGAACTTCTTTATATCAAGCGATATCTTGTTTTATTTTTTTTATATCTATCATAAAATAATTTTTGTAAAAATAAAAGCTTACTAAATAAATTTTTTCATTTGGATACGAGCTTCCATATCCATACTTCTTTCTTTTAAAGTTTGTTTTTTATCATATTTTTTCTTTCCTTGAACAAGAGCTATTTTTAATTTTATAAGATTTCAAGAAAAATACATTTCAAGAGGAATAATTGTTTTTCATGCTTCTTTTATCTTGGACGAGAGAAAAAATATATCTTTTTTATGAATAAAAAGTTTTCTTTCCCTTTTGGACTCTATAGTATTCTTAGGAAGACTCGAAAGGGGGGATATATGACATCATTTTAAAAGTAAATCATTATTTTGTATACTAATAAAACTTCATTTTAGATTTACTTTCCCATCCTTTAATGCCTTTACTTCATATCCTTTTAGTTCTATTCCTGCTTCAAAAGGAGTAAGTATTTCGTAATCAAAATAAGCCTTTTTATTTTTTGTAATGAGTCTTTGCATACTTTTTAATTCAAGAAAAAATCATATTGGTGTTCAAGTATGTATTCTTTATTTTCTCCTTTCATTTTCCAATCCCATTGCATATAATCTTCTATTTCATACTTTCCAGCCTTGTTTAGTATATAGGGATTTTCACAAATAGCAAAATCAAGATGATAATCACTATATCATTCTTCGTCAACTCAGGTTATTCCTACAGTTCAAAGAGGAGTTTTTTCTTCTATAAACATTCATTCTTTCAAGGATGCATTTATTGTATCCAAATGAGCATACATTACAAGTTCTCATTTCATTGTTTTTATCCATACTTGATTTCCTCTAAATATATCAAGATTTCTTTCTCTTTGCATTTTATCAAGATTATCCCCATTTATTATATTTGCAAAATCTGATTTTTTCCAACTATCAACAATACGAATAATTATTCCATCATCAAGAGCAACCACCGTTTCTCAAGCAGGAGTATCAATATCCCAAGAATGATGAATTCCATCCGTTGTACTTGCCCTATAAGGACGGTGAGCATTTGGTAATTTATCATCTCTTGTAGGAAGAGAGTATCAAAAGACAGGAATACTATATTTTTCTTGCCTTTTTTTTAATATATTTTCAATAAGTTCTTTTTTATAGAGATTTTCCTGATACTCTCTCTTTTTTATAAGATAACTTAAATTTTCTTTTTTTATATTCTCTTCTTTTAAATTATTATATATTTTAAGTCTTTTTGTAAGTATTGTATACTTGTCTTTCATTTTTTCTAAATTTTCATTATCAAGATCAAGAAGAATAGAATATAATTCTGAATTTTTTGTGAACTTGAGCGAAAATCAAGAATCTGGAAATATTTTTTCTTTATTTTTTAGAGAAATGTATGAATGATTACATTCATGAGAAAGAAAATCAAGTTCAAAAAAATAAAACTCTTCATCGTTTCATAAATATTTTGTTTTCGTTTCACAGAGTGATGAAAAAGTATAACTTGAAATATCTTTATCACTTCTATAGGTTATAAAAGCTTTATTTAAAATAGGAGAATCCAAAAAAATTTCTTTT
The DNA here is from genome assembly GCA_013350285.1 of Candidatus Altimarinota bacterium. Taxonomy (GTDB): domain Bacteria; phylum Patescibacteriota; class Gracilibacteria; order BD1-5; family UBA6164; genus JAAXWG01. The sequence goes on from JAAXWG010000006.1 coordinate 70,914, forward strand.
GTTATAATTCCTCCTAATTCTATAGTATCGTTAAGCCCTATAACATTTCCGAAAGCAAGTGAAAATGATCAAATAATTCCTATAATTCCACTCGTAATAAGTAAAAATCTTTTCATAAAATGATTATCTTTTCTAAAGTCACATAATTATATGAAAAACAAAAAAAAATCAAATTTTTATCTATTTATTATCATCATAATTCCGTCATCTTCATCAATTGGAAGTATGGTGAAAACCTCTTTATTCTCCTCTAAATAAATATAAAGATTTTCCATTTTATTTTTAAATTTTATAACATCATCAATAATAATAATTCCTCATTTTTTTATTTTTTTCTTTGCGAGAAGAAGAAAATCTAAACTTCTTTTTTTCATTCCATCAATAAAAATAAAATCAAATTTTTTTCTTATTTTTGGAATAATATCAAGAGCATTTCAATGAATTGCTTCTATAAAATCACTTACTTCTGCTTTTTTAAAATTTTTTAAAGCATCATTATGAGATTTTATAGAAAATTCAATAGTTGTTACCTTTCCCTTATTTTTTCTTACTTCTTGTGCAAAATGAATAGTAGAATAACCGTTTGCCGTTCCTATCTCAAGAATATTTTTTGATTTTGAAAGAAAAATAATATCTCTTAAAAAATAAGCATTTTTTTCGCTTATATTTGGAATATCATTTTTTAATCAATACTTTTTAAGTTCTTTTAAAAATTCGTTTTTATCCATTTTTTAAAGTATTTTAAAAATAAAATTTGCCTTTTTCTAAAAAAGTAAATATAATATGCTTGTTTTATTATATTTATAAATTACAAATATGAAAAATATGATTAAAAAATCTCTTTTTTCTGTTGCTGGAATATTTCTTCTTGCTCAGAATAATTTTGCAAATGCTATTAATTTTGGTGAAGGAAATGTATCAAGTGGAGTTAAAGGAAGTGAAAATACTGCTGATACAGTAATCCAAAATCTTATTACAACAGCTGCAACATTTTTAGCAATAGTTGCTGTAATATTTGCTATATATGGATGATTTAGTATTCTTACAGCGGCAGGAGATGAGAAAAAAGTATCAAAGGGAAAAACTATTCTTATACAAGCTCTTCTTTGACTCCTTGTTATATGGATAGCAAATTCTGTTGTTCAATGGGTTATTACAAAACTTCTTGCACCAAGTGCTTAATTTTAGAGATAAATAAGAAAAGAACCTTTGAAGAAAGGTTCTTTTTTATTGAAAAATAAGTAAAAATAATTAAAATTATTCTTAATAATTTAATTAAGACAATGCTATGAAAAAGATTTGTATGATACTTGCTCCAAAAAATTTCCGTGATTTGGAATTTATTGTCCCAAAAGCATTTTTTGAAGTAAATAATTTTGAAATAATAACAACTTCTACAGAATTTATATCTGAGTGAAGATTTTGATATATACAAAACCATCAAAAAACAATTTATGAACTACAAAATGAGCTTTTTGATGCAGTTGTTTTTGTTTGATGAGTTTGAAGTTTGGATCTTGGACAAGATGAAATAGTAAAGAATTTTACAATAAAACATATTCAAAATAATAAAATTATAGCTTCTATTTGTGCATCTCCAAGAAATTTACTGAAGTGGTGAGTAGTTTCATGAAAAAAACTAACAGGAAATAATTGGGATAATAATTTTGAAAATCTTGCTCGTGAAGCTTGAGCAAAAGCAGAAAATAAATGACTTGTAATAGATGAAAATCTTATTACTGCTTATGGTCCAGAAAATGTAGAAGAGTTTTCTCTTGCTATTATAAAAGCCTTATCATAATAAAATTTTTTTATGCAAAAAAAATATGCCCTTGCACTTTGATGATGATCAGCAAGATGACTTGCTCACATCTGAGTTATAAAATATTTAGAAGAACAAAATATTGAAATTTCTGAAATTGCTGGAACCTCTATGGGGGCAATTATTTGAGCAATGTTTGCAATAGGGAAAACAAGTAATGAAATATATGATTTTGCAAAAAGTATTAATTATTTTATATTAATTGATTTTGATTTAAAGCGAGGTTTAATAAAAGGGAAAAAAATAAAAGAAAAACTTAAAGAAGTTTTTTGAGAGAAAAAAATAGAAGAAGTAGATATTCCACTGAAGATTATAGCAACAAATCTCGAAACAGGGGAAAAAATAGTTTTTACAACAGGAAAAATTATAGATGCATTGAGGGCTAGTATAAGTTTACCTACTACTTTTGTTCCTTATAAAATTTGAAAAAATTACTTTATTGATGGTGGTTTTGTTAATAATCTCCCTATAGAAGTTTTAGAAGAAAAGAATGTAATTGCAGTTTCAGCAATAAAGAGATTTTCTGGTCCAATAAAAGAAAGAAAAAGAAATATATTGTGATTTGATGTTCCACTTAATTTTTTTGAAATAAATTACCAAATATTACAAAGATCTATTATTTTTATGATGGAGCAAAATGAAGAAAAATCGCTCAAGACAGAATGAAAAAATGTTCTTTTTGTAAAGCCAGATTTTTGAAATCTTGATTTTTTTGATTTTCATAAGACAAAAGAATTTGTAGAGCTTGGCTATGAATCTATAAAAGAAAAATCTCAAGGAAAAAAAGACTTCTTTGAGTAGTAAGAAGTAAAAACTAAAAATAAGACTTGAGAAACAAGAAAAGAGAAATATACTAGGACGAAAATATTTATTTATAAAGATAGAATATGTATAACCATAAAGAAATAGAATCTCGTTGGCAAAAATTTTGGGAAGAAAATAAAACTTTTAAAACTTTTAACCCCGGGGTTGGAAAACCCCCGGGGTTGGAAAAACCAAAATATTATTGTCTTGATATGTTTCCCTATCCGAGTGGAGCAGGACTTCATGTAGGTCATCCTGAAGGCTATACCGCAAATGATATTGTGGCAAGATATAAACATGCTTGTGGGTATAATGTCCTTCATCCAATGGGGTGGGATGCTTTTGGACTTCCTGCTGAAAACTATGCAATCAAGACATGAACTCATCCAAAAATTACAACAAATAAAAATATAGAAACTTTTAAAAAACAAATTAAGTCTCTTTGATTTAGCTATGATTGGGAAAGAGAAATAGATACGACTGATCCAAAATATTATAAATGGACTCAATGGATATTTTTAAAATTGTTTGAAGCATGACTTGCTTATGAACAAGACTTGCCAATAAATTATTGTCCAAGTTGTAAGACGGGGCTTGCAAACGAAGAAGTTTTGAACGATTTCACCTGTGATAGATGTGGGACAAAAGTAGAAAAAAGACAATTAAGACAATGGGTACTTGCAATTACAAAATATGCAGAAAGGCTTTTGCATGATGTAGATAAATTGGATTGGCCAGAAGGAATAAAAGATATGCAAAGAAATTGGATAGGAAAAAGTGAAGGGTGTGAGTTTGAAATGAAAAAAGATGATGATAAGAATAAAAGTATAAGAGTTTACACAACTCGTATAGATACTGTTTTTGGTATGACTTATGCAGTGCTTGCTCCTGATCATCCACAAGTTATGGATTTTATAACTTCAGAACAAAAAGAGATTTGTTTACAATATATAGAAGAATCAAAGAAAAAATCAGACCAAGATAGAACTGCAGACAATAAAGAAAAAACTTGAGTGTTTACGGGGACTTATTTAATAAATCCTTATAATAATGAAAAAGTCCCACTTTGGATAGCTGATTATGTACTATGAAATTATGGAACTTGAGCCGTTATGGCAGTTCCAGCACATGATGAAAGAGATTTTGAGTTTGCAAAAAAGTATAATTTGGAGATTAAAAAAAGTATTGCAGAGTCTTTTATTTGAATTGGATGAGGTCAAGAAATTCCACAAAAAGATAAACAAACAAATAAAACAGCAGGAATTGCATGAGTTATAGAAAATAATAAAGGAGAAATTCTTCTTCTTAATTGGAAAAAAACAGGACGGAATTCATTTGTTACAGGAAAATTAAATGAAAATGAAGATCCAATAGATACTGTTTTAAGAGAAATAAAAGAAGAAACTGGATATACTGATTTAATAATTGAAGAATGACCTTATATAGCTTTTGTAAAACATTATCATAAAGGGAAAGATTATAATGTTGAATGATATGTTTATTGATTTCATCTTAAACTTCTCTCAGATAAAAGAGAAGAAATAAAAAAAGAAGAAGAAGAAAAACATACTTTTTCTTGGTATACAAAAGAGGAAGCTGAGAAGAAAATAAATATTGCTTCTCATAATGAAATATTTTCTTATTTTTTTAAGAAAAAAGAAGCATTTACGAATGATTGAGTTTTAGTAAATTCCAAAGATTTTGATTGATTTACAAGTGAGGAAGCTCGTCAAAAACTTACAGAATTTGCAGAAAAAAACTGATTTTGAACAAAAAAAATAAATTACAAACTAAGAGATTGGCTTTTTAGTCGCCAAAGATATTGGGGAGAACCAATTCCTTTGATACATTTACAAAAAGAAGATTATGAGAAATTACCAAGGATTAGGTCAGAAAATCCCCCAATCCCTAACCCTTTCCCCCCAAGGGAGAAAGGGGACTGAGATGAAAAATATAGTTCTTTTTTTAAGAAAACACCGGATTACATAACAAAATTAAGTCAAGAATTGAGAAAAAATCCGACAAAGACAGAAGAAATTATATGGGAAATTTTAAGAGGAAAAAATTTAGGAGTAAAATTTAGAAGGCAACATCCATTTGGTAGGTATATAGCCGATTTTTATAGCGATGAACAAAAACTTGTTATAGAAATAGATGGAGGAATTCACGAAAGTGCAAAACAAAAAGAATATGATGAAATTAGAGATGAAATAATACAAAAATACTCTGTAAAAATTTTAAGAATCAAAAATGAAGAAATCAAAAACGATTTAGAAAATGTAATACAAAAAATTATTTCTTCCTTTTCTACTCCTTTCTCCCTCGGGGGGAAAGGCTGGGATAGGGGGACTTCTTCACTCCTTTCTTCCTCATGAGGAAATGCTAGGATAATGGAAGATAATTGTAATTATGCTTACATCGTAGAAAAACTTCCAACTTACACGATTATAGAAAAAAGTCTTTCTCCTCAAAATGTGCTAAAACTTAAGGATTTTTGAAATCTTGAAATAGAAAAAGAAGATATTGATCGGTGAAAATTCTTCAAACTCAGTGTCAGTCAAGAAAAAGAAGAGGAACTTATAAATTTTTTGAAAGAAAATCTTATCACAAAAACAAAAGAACAATGAGGAAATTGGTATGCTGATAGTATGAGAACTTCTAATAAAATAATTTTTAATGGGAAAGTTTTTGATATACAAACGAAAAAAGATTTAGTTGATGTTAAAAATTATGGATTATCGGTGTGAGTTCCAGAAAAAGAACTAGAAATAGAATTTCAGGAAGCAAAAACTTGAGAATATTTATATATCGGTTGAAAAGAGTTTTCTAAAATTTACGACGGACTTTATACAAAAATGGTCTGTGATTATACTCTTCCTCTTGAACTTCCAGAAGTCAAAGATTATGAACCAAGTGGTGATGGAAATTCTCCGCTGGCAAAAATAGAAAATTTTGTAAATGTAAAACTTGCAGAAAATCTGAGCGGAAAAAGAGAAACAAATACAATGCCTCAGTGGGGGGGAAGTTGCTGGTATTATCTCAGATATATGGATCCACACAATGAAAATGAGCTCGTAAATCCTGAAGTAGAGAAATATTGGGGGCAGGTTGATAGCTATGTTGGGGGAGCTGAGCATGCCGTTCTACATCTCCTTTATGCAAGATTTTGGCATAAATTCCTTTTTGATATTTGAGTAGTGTCATCAGATGAACCTTTTTATAGACTGAGAAATCAAGGACTCATACTCGCCCATGCTTTCCAAAGAAAAAATGGAGGACTCGTGGCAAATGATTTGGTAGAAGAAAAAAATGGAAAATATTATCTCATAGAAACGGGTGAAGAACTCAATAGAATTGTCTCTAAAATGAGTAAATCTCTCAAAAATGTTGTCAATCCTGATGAAATCGTAAATGAATATTGAGCCGATGCTCTGAGGCTTTATGAGATGTATATGGCAGATTTTAAAGATGCTGCTCCGTGGGATAGCAAAGGAATTGTCTGAGTTTCTCGTTTTCTTGATAAAGTATGGAGAATTTTTATGGAGGAAAAAAGATTTGCTGAGAGTGATGAAGAAGCGATGAAAACTTTGCATAAAACAATAAAAAAAGTTGGAGAAGATATAGAAAATTATAAATTTAATACTGCCATTGCCCAGTTAATGATTTGTGTAAATACAGGACTTCCAAAAGATGAATTACTTCAAGAAGAGTGGAGAGAGAATTTTCTCATCATTTTGCATCCTTTTGCTCCTCATATTGCTGAGGAATTATTTCAAAATCTCAAAAAAGATGAAATAAAAAAAGCCTATCTTGCTACAGGAAATAAAAATAAAATGACTCGTCTCCAAATGGTGATAGAAAAAAATAATCTTCCTCTTTCTATACATCAATATCAAGAGTATCAAGAAGTTGAAGAAACAGGAAATACTGCTTTAGAAAATGCTTTGCAAAAGATAGAACCATATAAGGCAAAAAAAAGACAATTTCCAATTATTACAACAGATTCTTGAATGTATTTTGATTGAATAGTAGAAAATCCTACTTATGTAAAAAGAAATGCTTTGAAATTCGCAGGACTTGATGAAAAATCTTGTAATCAAGAACAAATAGCCGAAGCAATGAGTAATTATTATAAAAAACTTGCAAGAGAAAATGGGGGAACACTTGATTTTCATTATGAAGATGCTTGGGTAATACTTCTTCCAAATGATACTATTCTTACTCATAGCTATAAAAGAGAATATACTCTTACAGATAAAGAAAATGGACCAAGGGATATATATTTTCCGATGAGAAACCTTTATATTTCCAAAATTACAGGAAAATATGCTTACGAGCAAACAGAAGAAGATACAAAAAAAGAATTTGATTGTATGAGAGAAATGCTAGAAAAATTATTTTCTGATTCTATTTTCTTTGCTTCTTGGCCACAATATGATGAAAAGATGACAATTGATGACACAATAAAGATATGAGTTCAGGTCAATGGAAAACTTAGAGGAGATATAGAAATTACAAAAAATGAAAGCCAAAGTTCAGCTCTCCAAAAAGCAAAAGAAAATGTAGATATCCAGAAATGGATAGAAGGACACGAAATAATCAAAGAAATTTATGTTCCGTGAAGGATTGTGAGTATAATAATTAAGTAAAATACATATGTTAGAAAACACAACCTCTCAAGAGAGATTTTTTAGTGATAAAATTATTATGAAGTATATGAAAAAATACTGAAAAGAAGAATATAAAGAGGAAATAAATAGAAGACTTACATTTATAGAAGAAGATTATAAAAAAAAGAAAAAGAAATTGCTTCATATACTGGAAAGAATAAATAAAATTAGTATTTAAAAAATGTCTCTAAAACAACTTTACTTAAGTTTACTTTTTTAACATTCTTAACTATGAAAGTTGCTGTAATTTCAGATATTCACGATAATGCTCATAACTTAGTTATGTTTTTTGAGCAAGTGAAAAAATATGATGTGGAAAAAATAATATTTTTGGGAGATTTTGCTTGAGCTGCAATAGCAGGATTGCTTTGTGCTTCGCCAATTCCCGTTTTTGCTATATGGGGAAATAATGATGGAGATAAAACTCTCATCACAAAATTTTCGCTTGGGAAAGACAGTAATTTAGAAATAGGACTTGATATTTTTGATACGATAGAACTAGACTCTCGAAAAATATTTCTCTCGCATTATCCGATGCTGGCAAAATCTATGGCTCGTTCTTGAGATTTTGATGCCGTTTTTTATGGGCATAATCACGAAAAACACAAGGAAAGCATAGAAAAATGTCTTGTTTTAAATCCGTGAGAAATAGGAGCTTATAAGACCTGAATAGCGAGTTTTGCTATTTATGATACTCAGACAAATGAAGCAGAAATCATAGAAATAGAAAATGCAATCACCACAAATACACAAGAATCTCAAGAAAAATTTAAGCAAATAAAGTATGAATTTAATAAGCAGAAAGGGCATCAGTTTTAGGAGATAATTAAATATTATATAAATATAAGTGTAGAATGTATTAAAAAACTAATCCCAAATTTTTTGGATTAGTTTTTTAATTTCCTCAACCCCATAATCAAAAAATACATCACCTTATTTTCTACAAATATAAAACTTTCGCTTACTTTTCTGGTATCTTGCGAAAGTTTTGTTTTAAATTCTGTTACTCCAGCAAGGGGAGAATTTTTTTCTCAAGGAGAAGCAATTCAGAGGAAATCATAGATTTTTGATCTTCTTTTTTTTGCTTCTTGTATTACTGTCCATTGGAGGAGATACGGAGCCATAAGATTTCTATAAGTATTGCTTGAGGCTCAGTAATAATAAAAACTTACTTCCGTATCAAAAACAAATATTCATGAAGCAATAATTTTTCATTCAAAACTTGCACTTATAAGCTCACTTCATTGTATTTTTTCAAGAAAATATTTGTAATATGTAAGTGTGTTTCAAGCAAAATTATCACGAGAGCAAGTTTCTTGCATAAGAGAGAAAAAATCCGTAATATTTTTTTCATTTTTTTCTACGACATGACACTCTACTCATTTTTTTTCTGCAAGGCGGATATTATATCTTCCTTTTGGTTTCATATCAGCAAATATTTCCTCTTCGCTTTTTTTTAGATCTATGACTGCGGTAAAAGGAGGAATAAATTTTTTGTAGTATCAAGTCTGGCAAGTTTTTCATTTCAAAAACTCTATTTTTTTATCATAAAAAATCGTCTCTATTTGGATAAAAAGAGCTTTTTCTTGTTTACAAAGAGCTTGAAGTTTGAGCCTTGTTTCTTCTGTAATATTTTTATCAAGTCCAATAACAAAGAGCCCATATTTTCAAAAACTTATTTTTCTTTTTTCTACAAAAATTTCATCTATTTCAAATATATCTTTTGCTTGTCATGAATTTTTGAGCATTTCTCACCAAGCTTTTGTTTGCCAGATAGCCATAAATATTTTTTATTGATTAATATGCTCTTTTCCTGAAAAGGTTATTTTTCTTCCACGAGGACTTCTTTCTATGAAACCAACTTGAAGTAAATATGGCTCCACAACATCTTCCAAAGTAGATTCTTCTTCTCCGATAGCAGCAGCAATTGTTCCAAGACCGACTGGTCATCCTGCAAATTTTTCCAAGAGAGTTTGGAGATATTTCCTATCAAGATAATCAAGTCCAAGGGAATCTATACCAATATCATACAAAATATTTTCAAGCTCTTTTTGTTCATAAATATTCTTTCCGATAGTGTGATAATCTCTGATAATTTTGAGAATTCTATTTGCTATTCTTGGTGTTCCTCTTGCTCTTTTTGCAAGCATTTTTACGATAATATCATCAAGATTAAGATTGATTGTTTGGGAATTTTTTTGGAGAATTTTTCCTATTTCTTGATCACTATAAAAATCCAGCTTCAATATATTTCAAAATCTATCTCTGAGGGGCGAAGAAAGACAACTCAATTTTGTTGTTGCTCCAATAAGTGTAAATTTTTTAAGTGGAAGTTTTACTCATTGTGCTCAGGTACCGGTACCCACCATAATATCTACTGAAAAATCTTCCATTCCTGTATAGAGGATTTCTTCTATTTGTGGTTTAAGTCTATGAATTTCATCAATAAATAAAATATCCCCTTCTTCAAGATTTGATAAAATACTTACCAAGTCTGATTGTTTTTCTATTGCAGGACCAGAACTTGATTTTATATTTACTCCCATTTCATTTGCAATGATATTTGCAAGAGTTGTTTTTCCAAGTCACGGTGGACCATAAAAAATAATATGCTCAAGAGCTTCTTTTCTGATTTTTGCCGAAGAAATAGATACAAGAAGATGTTTTTTTATTTTCTCTTGACCGACATAATCTTCTATTTTTTTTGGTCTCAGAGTATTTTCTGGAAAAGAAGTATCACTACTTTTTTCTTTTCCACTCACAATTCTTTGTGTGTCTCTTTGTGAAGAAGATATCAATGGTAGAAGACTTAAAAAATAAATATATCCTTATTGTATAGATTTACAAAAATAAGTAAATATAAAATGGAGATTTTTATAACAATATCAAAAAATATTTGCATTTTAATAATTAGCACATATAATATCTAGGTGATAATATTTATTTTTTTAAACTTAATAAATATGAATATTGAAAAATTTACTCTCAATGCGAGCAAGAGAATAAGTGAAGCTCAAAGTCTTGCAAATCAAGAACACAATGCTTCTATTACATCACTTCATCTTTTAGGAGTGATGATAATGAGCGAAGATTCTCTCATAAAAGAAATACTTCTTGATATTTGAGTAGATACAAGACTTGTATGACAAGCAATTCAAAATGAACTCAAAAAAGTTTCTCAAATAGAAGGAAATTATGATTTGAGAATTTCTTCAGATCTCAACAAAGTTTTGCTTGAAGCAGAAAATAAGGCAAATTCTATGAAAGATGAATATATAAGCGAAGAACATCTTTTTCTTGCACTTATTGATTTCTGAGATGAAGTAACAAAAAATATACTCAAAAGTTTTTGAGTGGATAAAGGAAAAGTAGAAGAAATTATTAAAACAATGAGAAATTGAGAAAAAATTACCGATAATAATCCAGAAAATAAAATGAATGCTCTAAAAAAATATGGAATAGATCTTGTAGAACAAGCAAAAAAATGAAAAATAGATCCCGTGATTGGGAGAGAAGAAGAAATACGAAGAAGTTTACAAATCCTTTCAAGGAGGACAAAAAATAATCCAGTGCTTTTATGAGATCCTTGAGTTGGAAAAACTGCCATTGTTGAGTGAATTGCAAAAAAAATAGCAGAATGAGATATTCCAGATAACTTGAGAGGAAAAAGAATTATTACTCTTGATATGGGATCACTTCTTGCCTGAGCAAAATACAGAGGAGAGTTTGAAGAAAGACTCAAGGCAGTGATAAAAGAAGTAGAAAAATCAAATGGAAATATTATCCTTTTTATTGATGAAATCCATACAATTGTCTGAGCTTGAGCGAGTGAAGGACAGGCTGATGCAGGAAATTTACTCAAACCAAGTCTTGCAAGAGGACAACTTCACCTCATAGGAGCAACAACAATAAATGAATACAGAAAGTACATAGAAAAAGACCCAGCTCTTGAGAGAAGATTTGCAACAGTAATGGTTGATGAACCAACAAAAGAAGATACTCTTGCAATTTTAAGAGGAATAAAAGATAAATATGAAGCCCATCATGGTATAAAAATTACTGATAAGGCAATAGAAGCTTCTGTAGATTTATCTATCAAATTTATTGCTGATAGAAAACTTCCAGACAAAGCGATTGATTTGATTGATGAAGCTCTTTCAAGTGTAAAAATCGCATCTATTTCAAAACCAGTTGAACTTGATATTCTTGAAAAAGAAATCAGAACCATTCAGATAGAAATAGAAGCAAAAAAATCTGAATCAGGAGAAAAAGAGAGATTACAAGAGCTTGAAAAAAAACTTGCTTCTAAAAAAGAACAAGCTCAAGTTCTTGAATCTGCTTGGAAAAAAGAAAAGACACAAATAGTGAAAATAAAAGAATCAAGAGAAAAAATAGATATTCTTAAAAGTGAGGCAGAAAAATTTGAAAGGGAAGGAAATTATGGAGAAGTAGCAAGAATACGATATGCTGAAATTCCAACTCTAGAAAAAGATATTTCTGAAGCAGAAACTTCTCTTGAAAACTTACAAAAAGAAGGAAGAAGTTTTTTGAAAGATAAGGTAACGGAAGAAGATATTGCTCATATTATTGCAAAATGGACTTCTATTCCGGTAGAAAAACTCCTTGAAACAGAAAAAGAGAAGCTTATCCATCTTGAGGATTATCTTAAACAAAAAGTTGTTTGACAAGATAGGGCAGTAGAAGCTGTTGCAAATGCAATTAGAAGAGCAAGAGCAGGACTTAGTGAAGCTCATAAACCACTTGGAAGTTTTTTGTTTTTATGACCAACAGGAGTAGGGAAGACTGAAACTGCAAAAACTTTGGCAGAAGTACTTTTTGATAGCAAAGATAATTACATTCGTATAGATATGAGTGAATATATGGAAAAACACTCGGTTGCAAGGCTTATTTGAGCTCCTCCATGATATGTAGGCTATGAAGAAGGAGGACAATTAACAGAGGCAGTGAGAAGAAAACCTTATAGTGTTATACTTTTTGATGAAATAGAAAAAGCTCATATAGATGTTTTTAATATTCTTCTTCAGGTGCTTGATGATGGAAGACTTACTGATAGTAAAGGAAGAACCGTTAATTTCAAAAATACGATTATTATAATGACTTCAAATATAGGAAGTATGAAAATACAAGAACTAGCAAATTCTTGAAAAACTTATAATAGTATATTTGATGCTTTACAAGAAGATTTGAGGGCTTATTTCCGTCCAGAATTTCTTAATCGTATAGATGATATTATTGTATATAATCCTCTTTCAGAATCTATGATGCTTGCTATTGTAGATATATTATTAGAAGATATTGTGAAGATTTTGAAAGAAAAAAATATTTCTGTAAGTTTTACTCCAGAAATCAAAAAATATCTTATACATATTGGCTATGATAAAGAATTTTGAGCAAGACCGATGAAAAGAGCAATTACAAGTTTTATTCTCAACAATCTTTCACTCAAACTTTTGTCTGATGAGATAAAAGCTGGTGATAGTGTTGAATTAGATGTAGATGATGAGAAAAAATTGGTGGTGAGGAAGAAATAAATCTATTTTCTAAGCTATTTTAATTGCCTTAATAGATGTTTTATGTTAAAATAACATAAATAAATTCTAATTTAAGTCAATGGATAAATCAATCAATCAAATAGTACAAGTAGAAACATTATTAAATGAAAAATTTAATAATAATAAAATTAGATTATTAGCTTCAATAAATGAGGTTGATGAGATGAAAAATGATTTAATTTTGTTTCAAAAAGAATACCAAGAAGCTTTATGAGTTCCTTGAAAAAATCACAATGAACAAAAAGAATCAGTTTTACAAAGTACTTGATATTGGGAAATTTCAAAAAAAATACAACTACTTGAATTGAAAAAGAAGGTTATAGAAGGAAAGGTAAAAAATTTTTCTAGTTTTTCTTGATGAGGTTCTATATGAGCCTGATACTTAGGTTTTTTATTAAAAGACCTTGAAAGAGGCGAAATTACTGATGTTATTTTTTGAATAAGTGCTTGAAGTTTGTTTGTGGCATTATTTTTACTTTGGAAAAAAGCTTATGATTTAAATCCAGAAAAAGCATGATATTGACTTAAAGCTATGTTTAAAATAGTTCCTCAAAATCTTAATTGAAAAACAATGCTTTTTAGCTGATGAGAGTTAATAGAAGAGTTTGAAAAATCAGCACAAAATCTTATAGATATTATAAATGAGAAACTTGATGAAAAAAATAAAATACCCCATATAAAGGAAATAACAATAGATCAAATTTCTCCAAATTTTAAAATAATTGCTACGAGAAAAATAAAAAATAATCCAAAATATGATACTCAAGAGGTAATATTTTGATGAAAAGATCTTTTATTAAATTCAATCATAGCTTCAAGTAATGCAGAATTAAGTATTTTATGAATAAAAATTCCTATTATTACTCGTTCTAAGAATAAATTTTACTGAAATACTTGGACTGATTGATATCATTCAGCAAAAAATCAATTTGAATATGCAAGAGATATTTGAATAAAAAATCCTAAAGAATATATAAGTTTAGCTTCTTATGAACAATTAGATATAGAAAATGATTTTATTTCTAATACTACTAATTTTGTCCCAGATGTAAGCACTTTTATTAGCTGAAATAATAAATTTTTTAATAAATATGATGATTTGGATCAAAATGGTTGATGGGGATATGATTATATGAAATTAAAAATAATTATGTCTTATTATAGATATTTAAGTTATTCAAACTTATGAAGTTTTTTACAGGATTTAGAGGAAAATATAAAAGATAACCGTTTAATTAATCAAATTTATGATAATATATTAAATGAAGAATTTTTAATTTATAATATTTGAGATATAAAAAAAATAGATGAATCAGTAGAAAAAATTAATAATCTAAAATTTATAGATGAAACTAAAAAAAGAAAATTAATTTTAAATGTATTTTATTTAAATATCTATGATAAAAATTGAAATAAAATTGAAATTAATTCAGTTTGAAAAGAAGAAATAAAACCTTATATGTTGAGATTTCAAAATTTTTCTTCAAAAAAATTACCGCTTTTCTTTGATATTAGATGAATTCCCCATTATAAAGAAATAGATAAAAAATCAGATGAATATATATTAAAATATATATATGGAATTTCTTTTCATAAAGATGATGAAGAGTATGAAAAAATAATATTAGAGTTAATAAGTAAAGATAAATTATTGGGGTTAATATTTAAAGATATTAGTAAGGAATTAAATTGAGATGTATTTTTAAAACTATTTTTATATACAAGTATATTTAATGAGATTAATTATAGTTATTTGGAAAAATATTTAGTAAGTAGTATTTATTACATAGATAAATATAATTCTATTTCTATAAGTAAAAGAAGCTTTGGAGATTTGATAAAAAAAGTTGCAAAATTATGAAAAAAGGAATATTTATGAAATCTAATAAAAATTTTTGAGACTAATAATATACCTATTGACAAATAATTATATAATTTAGCAAGAAAAAAATTAGCAAAATAAAAAAAAATAATTATATTATAAACAATACATTTAAAAGATTATTATGCTCCATATAGAAACAGGAAAAGAAAATAAAATCTTAAGAGCTATAAGCCAACCTATAGAAAAAGAAGATATAAAAAAATATCTCAAACTAGGAAAAGAAATGCTTAAGTACATCAAAAATCCTGATAATGCTTGAGTGGGGCTTGCTGCTCCACAAGTCTGAATCAATAAAAGACTTATAGTTGTAAGTTTAATAAAAGATTGGGAAGATGAAAATTTTCCAACAATTATAATGATAAATCCAGAAATTCTTGAATATAGTGAAGAAAAAGAGCTTGATAAAGAGGGGTGTCTTTCGGTTCCTCAAGAAAGATGACTTGTGAAAAGATGGAAAGAAATAAAACTTCAATATATAGATGAAAAAGGAATTGTGAAAAAACTTGTTTTAAAATGACTTTCTGCAAGGGTTGTACAACATGAAGTAGATCATTTAGATGGAATACTATTTACAGATAAACTTGAATCAAAATATGAAAGATTTTTTTAATATTTTAGAATAAATCTAATTCTTGAGCTATTTTTTCTTCTATTTTTTTCATTATTTCATACTCATTCTCATCCTCATGATCAAAACCAAGAATATGAAGGATGGAATGAATTAAAAGTTTATAAAATTCTTTTTCACTTCCAAGTCAATATTCTAATCCTTGTTTTTTTATAATTTCTTCACAAAGAATAATTTCTCAAGCAATCTCATCTTGTTTTAATGTATCAAAACTTTCAAAATAATGGAAGCTTAAAACATCAGTTTCTTTATTTTTTTTTCTATAAATATTGTTCAAATTTTTTATACTTTTCTGTTCTACAAACACAATATTAAGTAGTCAGTTTTGTTTTTTGTCAATATTTTTTGAAATACTTTTAAATATACTGTCAATAGTATTTTTTGAGTACAAAAAACTTGGAGTATTTATAATTGTATAGCCAAACATACTTTTATTTTTTAAGGATAAATTTCTTTGTAGAAGTATAATAATTTTGTAAAAAAAACCAAAAGTATTATAATGTCTTTATCTGTTTTATAGGCGGCAGGTCAAAATAATTTTCCCTTATGCCATTAAACAAGAAAGAGGTGCTTGGTGCTTCTATGGATGAGAATTCTTGAAAAAGTTTTTTCTGAAATACAGCGGACTTCTTACAACATTTGAATCCCAAGGGATACAAATCGTTTGGCTGACCATAAAATGGATTTGATTTATTTTTTAGATTTACTTATCTTTTTAATTTCATAGAATAAAAGCTGGAGTTTTTCAGCTTTTATTTTTACAAAAAATTGATTTTTTTTTGCTTATAGTTACACTTTTTTAGATTTTAATTTTTTAAATAATTTTGATTATGATAATTTTATCAGAAGAAAAAAAAGCACTTCTCAAGAGTGCAGGAAAAAGATTTCCAAAAGTAAATGATGCTTGTATTGGTTGTAATGCTTGTGTTGTTGTCGCTGAAGAAGGAGTTTTTGAACTTGATGATCAGTGAAAAAGTATTGTTCTTGAGATGGAAGATTATGAAGAAAAATGAGTAGAAAATGCAATGTCTGCTTGTCCTGTTGATGCAATTTCTTGGGAAGCTTAAATTTTCTCTGTCTTAAAAAATCTCCTACAAAAATTTTTGTAGGAGATTTTTTTAATCTACTCTCATCTTATCAAGCATAAAATGGAGAGAGTTAGCAAATTCTTCACTACTTATTTTTAATCCTATGGGAATACTTTTAAAAATAAAAATATATACCACATTTCCTACAACAAATATATTGATAGAAGCATTGGAGGCAGGAAGGTTTTCTAACTCTTCAATATGAATACTTTTCCCTACAGACTCCATAATACTGACCCCATTTCCAAGAAAAGTATTAACAGATATTTTTTCTTCTTTTAATTTTTCAAAAAAATTTTCTCCATAATACTTCAGATTTCCATTTTCACTTCCTTTTGACTCAAGCACATTTGAAGCAAAAAGTTTGAGAGAAATATAATTATTTTTTTTCATATAAATATAAATGTCTTCATACATATTTTGTATTCCATCAAGTCCGTCAAAAAGGGAAATTTTAGGTATTTCAAGACTATATTTATTTTCAAATTGTTTTAATTCGTTTTCAATAACAAAAAATTCGTTCTCAAGCTTCTGATAGTGATTTATTTTATTTTTTATAAATTTTTTTATAACGGAAGCATCACTTATAAAAAAGTGTTTCACTCCATTTTTTTGAGTACTAGAAACAAGATTTTCTTGAGAAAATTTTAGAAGAATTTTATAAACATAGGTTCTTTCTAGTTTTGTATACTTTGCAATCACACTTGCTGCTTGACTTCAAAGCCTATACAAAGCAAGAAAAATATCTGTTTCTTTTTTGTTGAATCAAAGTTGTTCAAAATAAATATATATTTTCATAGTGTTGTGAAAAAATTATCACATATATTTTACTCTATATAAAGAGAAAAATCAAGTTTTATTAAAATATTGTATTGCTTTTTTGTGAATTGTTATAATATGTAATTATTACTTATATAAAAAAATTGTCTATGGAAAAGATAGTCAAAACAAAATTTTGTAAACATTGTGGGGAAAGTTTTGATATCACAGATAAAGATTTGGAATTTTATGAAAAAGTAAGTCCAGTATTTCCAAACCCCGGGGTTTCTTTTTCAACCCCGGGGTTAAAACAAGCTTTCCCCCCAAGGGAGAAAGGAGTAGAAGAAAATATTCCCCTCGATTGAGGGGGAACAAAAGGGGGAGCTGTCATTCCTGCGGAGGCAGGAATCTATCAAAATGAAAAAAGATCTTCTAATCATTCTGAAACAAGTTCAGAATGACAATTTTCAGGACAAAGACCAGTCTCTTTTAAAGAAACTGGTCTTAAGAAGTACCTCATCCCTCCTCCTACTCTTTGCCCTGATTGTAGACAACAAAGAAGATTATCATTTCGTAATGAAAGAAAACTCTACAAAAGAAAATGTGATGCAAGTGGAAAAGAAATAATTTCCATTTATTCTCCAGATAAACCCTATAAAGTTTATAATCAAGATTTTTGGTGGAGTGATTGATGGGATGCTCTTGACTATGGTCGTGATTTTGATTTCTCTAAAAGTTTTTTTGAGCAGTTTCATGAACTTGATTTTATTTTTCCAAAAATATCTACTACTATACAAAATTCTGAAAATTGTGCTTATACAAATGATACATGAGATAGTAGTAATTGTTATATGTCCTTTAGAACACACTATTCTAAAAATATAACACATTCATATAGAGCAAACAGATCAAATGATTGTATTGATTGCTATCAAGTAAAGGAAAGTGAAAATCTGTATGAGTGTTTTCAGTGCAATAAATGTCAAAATAGTAGTTATCTATATAAATGTAATTCTAGTCATAGTTCTCTATTTTTATGGAATTGTAGTGGGTGTAATAATTGTATATTTTGTTGGAATTTGAATAATGCTCAATATAGTATACTTAATAAGATTTATAATAAAGAAGAATATAAAGAAAAGAAAAAGGAAATTGAGAATAATAGAAGTTTATTAAATCAGATGAAAAATCAATTTTTTGAGCTTATAAAAGGAAAAATTGTTCATAAAGATTTGGATAATACTTTGAGTATAAAATCCTTAGGAAATGAACTTATAGAATGTAATGACTGCTATCATTGTTATATGATGAAGAAATGTGAATGATCAAGGTATGCTTGGGATAATGTAGGTTATAAAAATTCTATGGATAATTATAGTTGAGGTGATTCATCTTTTTGTTATGAAACTTTGGCAAATAAAAAATCATATAAAAATAATTTTTCTTATAGAATAAAGGAATCAGAAAATTTATTTTATTCAATGTTTATGTTTACTTGTAAAGATTGTTTTGGTTGCATTTGACTCAAAAATAAATCCTATTGCATCCTCAATAAACAATATACCAAAGAAGAATATGAAATACTTGTTCCTAAAATTATAGAGCATATGATGACTCCCCCTAAATCCCCCTCAATTGAGAGGGAAAGCTGAGCGATAGTGAAGCAGGGGGAGCAAGAATGGGGAGAATTTTTTCCTAGTTCTCTTAGTCCTTTTGGTTACAATGAAACCGTTGCTCAAGAATATTATCCAATAAATACTCCCCCTATCCCTCACCCTATCCCCCAAAAGGAGAAAGGGAATAATTCCTGTCTTTTTTCTTTCTCCCTTGGGGGGAAAGATGCCTGAAAGGCAGATAGGGGGACTTTTAACTGG
>JAAXWG010000003.1 GCA_013350285.1 Candidatus Altimarinota bacterium
CCAGTTAAAAGTCCCCCTATCTGCCTTTCAGGCATCTTTCCCCCCAAGGGAGAAAGAAAAAAGACAGGAATTATTCCCTTTCTCCTTTTGGGGGATAGGGTGAGGGATAGGGGGAGTATTTATTGGAAAATATTCTTGAGCAACTGTTTCATTGTAACCAAAAGGACTAAGAGAACTAGGAAAAAATTCTCCCCATTCTTGCTCCCCCTGCTTCACTATCGCTCAGCTTTCCCCCTCAATTGAGGGGGATTTAGGGGGAGTCATCATATGTTCTATTATTTTTGGAACAAGAGCTTCATATTCTTCTTTTGTATATTGTTTATTGAGGATACAATAAGATTTATTTTTGAGTCAAACACATCAAAAACAATTATTTGAATAATATATTTGGAAAGAATATATTATATTACTTGATTCTACTAAATCCATTGAAAATAAATTATTTCTTCCCCATCATACACGAGTAAATTCATAGCAATATTCTAGGTTTCATCCTCTTCCATCATAGCAATTTTTTGATTCTTCGGCAAGTATAAATTTACTATCTTCACTTCAATAAATATCGTAAGCATCAAAAACATTTTTACAATCTTTTAAATAATCTCAACTACAATTTTCACAATGTATGTTTTGATTGCATTTATATATTTGAGAGTAAATAAAAGAAAAACATTTATGAATAAAATCCTTATTATTGGCTTGTTTTTTTATATGTTCAAACTCTTCTTTTGAAACAGGAGAATTAAAAATATGATATTTTTTATTTTTTAAATTTGCACATCCTATACAATTATCACACCCCTCAAGATTTCTACAATAATAACAATTTTTACATCAATGTAAAGTATTTCCATAATAACAATTATAGCAATCATTAGAGTTAATACATTCATAACAATTTTGCGAATAATAGGTTCAAAAACAATCAATTATATTTTTTCATCCATATATTTGATTGGAATAATATATATTTTCTGGATCATAATAAACAACATAACTCATATAACAATTTTTTGCAGAATGTATGTAATTACTAAAATTTGAATTTTCAGTATTTGAATTTAGTAAAGAATAAAGTGGGGATTTTTTCATAAGTTTATCAAACTGCTCAAAAAAGCTTGTAGAAAAATCAAAATCACAAGCATAATCAAGTCCATCTCACCAAGTATCACTCCACCAAATATTTTGGTCATACACTTTGTAGGGTTTATCAGGAGAATAGATTGAAATAATATCTTTCCCACTAAAATCACATTTTCTTTTATAGAGTTTTCTTTCATTACGAAAACTTGTTCGTCTTTGCTCTCTGCATTGAGGACAAAGAGTTGGTGAAGGAATGAGGTATTTTATTTTTCCGTTTCATAGGTCTTTAAGTCCGGACCCTTGAGAGTCCGAATTAAGACCGGTCTCATGAAAAGAGACCGGTCTTTGAGATACTGCCTCTTTTGTTCCCCCTCAATTGAGGGGGATATTTTCTTTTACTCCTTTCTCCCTTGGGGGGAAAACTTGTTTTAACCCTGGTATTGAAAAAGAAACCCCGGGGTTTGGGAATATTGGACTTACTCTTTCATAAAATTCTAAGTCTTTGTCAGTTATATCAAAACTTGTATTACACTGTTTACAGATTTTTGTTTCTGCGATTTTTTCCATAAGTATTTTTAAAATCAAAAGTTTATTTTTATTCTATCCATCCAATGAATTTCTGGAAGAGGAAGAGAATATTTCATCAAAAAATCATATTCATGTTTTGTGATTCTATAATAGTTTCATTTTTCATCTTTGATAATTTTTTCAAGTATAAGAGGACTTATTTTCCAGTTTCCATTTGAGTCAAAACCTTGGAAAGACGAAAGATTTCTTATCTCTATTGTTTCAATATTTTCGGGAATATCCACTTTTATTTTTTCATCTCGCCACATAAATCAAGCTTTAGTAACTTCTTCTTTACTAAAATTTCAGAGTAAAAAAGCAAGAGTGTCATTAAAATAAAATGGATTTATATATCATGGGAAAAATTTTCATAAGAGATTATCATTTTCCATTTGTGAAAAAATTTTTTCTGCAAGTATTTCCCACTCTTCTTTTGAATATTGTTTATTGAGAATACAATAAGATTTATTTTGAAGTCCAATACATCCAAGGCAATGGGAACATTTATTGAGAAAATATGAATAATATATTTGTGAACATCAAGTAATATTCATAGAATTATAAATATTTTCTCCATTTGCTCACATAATTCCATAGAGATTATTTGCAGTTCTTGCTCATCAAAAAATAACATCAAACATATTTTCATTTCCATCAATTCCTCAAACGAGAATAAGATTTTTCCCATTTTTTGAGTTATAGCTAAAATAACCATTTTTTACATTTTCTGAGTTTATGACAGCACTTCCTACAACATCATGGGAATTAATATTTTTTCATCCTTTTGGAAGATTTAAAAACCAGTCAAGAAACTTTTCTTTTTCTTTCAAAATCTTCTTTTTTTCTTCTAGATATTCTTCTTTTGAATAGGATTTATTTTTTATATGATAGGAAGCATTTTCAAGACTATCACAAAAAATACATTCATTACAACCATTTAAATTACTAGAAAAATATATTTCTCTACAATTATTTAAAAATTTTGAATAAAATATTTTATATGAATTAAGAATACTTGTGCTTTGATAAATATTTTCTGAATTCGCTCAAATAGCGAGTCAGTTTATTACATTGGTGCAATTATCTTTTACAGAAATACCATAGAGAATATTTTCACAATTATTGATGACTGCCACACACATATAGACATTTTTTGAATTGAGAGCCATATCACTATAGTCTGCATTTTGATTTCCTCCATAATCAATGAGCTGAAAAATATCTGTTTCAAGAAAAAGAGTTTTATAATTTTCAAAGAAATTTTTGGAAAAATCATAATCTTTTCCCTTTTTTAAGAGCTCATCTCTTGTCTCTTGAAATTCTTTTGTCGTTATTATTTTTTTTATTCTTTCCGTTTTCGGAAATTTTGATATGAGTCAATTATTTTTTTGAAAAGTAAAAGTTGCCCAACTTCCTATTTCCATAATAAAATCTCTAAAAATTGTTTGTTTTCTTTTTTCTCTGATTTTTTCTTGGTATTCTTGGATAGACATAAAAAAGTATTAAGGAAATAATTTATATTTTTATATTGAGTTTTACCCTTTCTATCCAATGAATTTCTGGAAGAGGAAGTCAATATTTTTCTAGAAATTCATATTCTTGTTTTACTATTTTGTAGTAATTTCCATTTGAATCAATAATTACTTTTTCCATTATTTCAGGATTTATTTTCCAGTTTCCATTTGAATCAAATCATTGATAATCAGAAAGAAACTCCCCCTTAATCCCCCTCAATTGAGGGGGAAAACTAGGTGATAGCAAAGTAGGGAGAGTTGTGTAAATAATCTCCATTCCTTCAGGAATATCTGCTTTAATACTTTCATCTCTCCACATAAATCAAGCTTTTATAATCTCTTCTTTAGAAAAATCTATTATAAGGGAAGCAAGAGTATCATTAAAATAATAAGGATTCATAGAGGCAGGAAAATATTTTCCAAGACTTCCATCTTTTTCCATAGTAGAAAATATTTCCTCAACTTTTTTCTCCCACTCTTCTTTTAAATATTCTTTATTAAATATACAATAAGATTTATTTTGAAGATTTATACATCCAAGACAAAAAGAACAGGAATCAAGATTATAACAATAATAAATATTTGAAGAGCGAATAATTCATTTTGAAAGATAAATATTTTGTGATCATCCTCAAGCTCAATTTACACCATATATATCACTATTTCCTACAGTTCACCCATCACAAAAATCATACATATTTTCATTTTGATTTTCTCATCATAAAAACATTATATTTCTCCCATTTTTCACTCTATAACATATAAAACCATTTTCTACATTTTCAGATTCTCTTACAAAGTATGATTGAACAATATTTATTCATTGATTTTCTCATTTTGTTTTTAAATTTTTGAATAAATCAAAGAATTTTTCCTTATTTTTTAATATTTCGTTTTTTTTCTTTCAATATTCTTCATGAGAATATTCCTTATTTTCTATACAATATTTTTTATTTTCTAGTTTATTACAGAGAATGCATTCAGAACATCCTATAAGATTTGTAGAAAACCAAATATTGCTTGAACTAATAATATATTTTGAATAAAAAATATTAGTTGATTCTATAACTCAAGTTCAAAAGTAGATATTATCACAATTATTCCAAACAATAACACTATTGAAAACATTATGAGAATTTTCTTTTACACTAAAAGAATAAAATATATTTGATACATCTCGTATAACAGTATTACTGAGATAACAATTTTTTGCAAAAGATAATTTATTTGTATATTCACAATTTTCGCTTGCTGTATGATGAATAAAACATTCTTGTTCTATATTTTTAAAAAATTCGCTAAACTGATACAAAAAAGGTTTATCTTTTTGTATTTCTTGAGAAAAACTATTTTTTTCTCCTTTTCATATAGCAACAAGATTTATTACTCTATCGCTTGGTGGATAACTTGAAATAAGTCATTGATTTTTATAAAAATTAAAAGAATCCCAACTAGCTATTTCCATTACAAATTCTCTAAAAGGAGTATTTTTTCTTTTTTCTTTTATTTTTTCTTGAAAGTATTGCAGAGACATAAAAAAAGTATTATGAATAATTTATTTTTATAATACTTTTTTATTTGGTAGTTTCAAGTTTTTTATATGATAGGTTCTGAAAAATCAGAAAGTTTATTGATGACATCTTTGTGTTCTTCTTGGACACTCTTCTTTGCTTCTATTACACTTCTATTATATTTTGATCTTGAAATTTTATAAATACTTTCAATATAATCATGGGAAATTTTTGCATCAGGAGTATAGACACTTTTAAGTGAAAATGGGTCTTTTACCTGTCATTTTACAAGAAGTTTACAATAAAATTCTCTTTGATTGAGATTCGCTAAATCATAAGCTTCAAGAAAAGGATCAAAATGCTTTGCCATATAGAGAGCATCTTCACTAGAAATTCTGAAACTTATAAGAGTTCACACATTTCAAAAAAGGGCATCAGAAATATTTGCTGGGATTTGTTTTACAAATTGATGGGCGACAGAAAGAGAAAGACCATACTTTCTTGCTTCAGAGAGAATTTCATTAAAAGTTTCTGTTGCAAAATTTTGAAACTCGTCCACATAAAGGAAAAAAGGAGTTCTGTCTTTTTTTGCAATTCCTTGTCTTCCCATAGCCGCTTGAAATATTTTTGTAACAAACATAGCTCCCAAAAATCCCATAATTTCTTCTTGAAGTTTTCATTTTGGAAGTTTGATGAGAAGAATTTTTTGTTTATCCATCATTTCTCTAAAATCAAGTTTATTTTCATGACTTGAAAAAATATTTTTAAGTATATCTATGGAAAGGAGTTGTCCAACTTTATTCAAAATTGGCATAATTGCTTCAGTATTAAATTGTTGACTCCATCATGCAAATTCATTGGTCCAGAAGTTTCTTACGACATCATCTTCTATTGCTTCAATCATATCGTAACGAAAATCTTTATCAGTAAGAGCTCTAATAATATCAAAAAGAGTAGATCCTTCCTTATCAAGTAAAGCAAGAAATACCATTCTAAGAACATGTTCAAGTTTAGGATTCCAGTTACTTCCAAAAAATTTCTTAAAAATATCAATAAATCATTTTGCAAGAATTTGTTTACTTTCAGTTTCTTTTACATCAAGAGGGTTAAAACAAAAAGGAAATTTTTCATCCGTTGGATCAAAAATAATAACATCATTAATTCTTTCTTGAGGGATATGAGTCATTACTTCTTCTATCAAATCTCCATGAGGATCAATAACCCCTATTCCTTTTCATTGCCTTAAATCATCTATCATAAGACTGGTAAGAAATTTGGATTTTCAGGTTCCTGTTTTTCCTATGACATAAAGATGCCTAAGCCTATCTTCGTCAAATATTCAAACAGGAACTTTGATACTTCTATAATCAGATATTCATACAATATTTGCTTCTTTTGGATAATTTTTTGCGATAACTTCTCTATTTTTTAACATATCTGAATCAAAGATAGGAACTCCTATAGGCAGAGCAAGTTTTCTTGCAGTAACTTTTAAAAGAGAAGTTTCACTTTTTGGTCTATTTGGAAAATGAAATATACTTGATATTTCTTCAGCATTATAAATATATTTTTTAAATTTTACTCATGATATATTAAAATGAGTAATAGAATTTACTTTTGAATGAACTTTGAGATGAAATTGATTGAGTGGGTAATTTTTGAATATAGAAAAATTATTAAATAATGATTTTAATTTTCATTTTGCCATATTTTTTGTTTCAGATTGAACAATGATATATATTTTTGTTTTAAAAAGCTCTTGTTCAAGCTTATATTTAAAATACTTTTCTCATAAATCTTTCCATCAAGATTGTATTTTGTGATTAAAAATATATTTAAAAAATTTAAAAATAAGTCCAATTTTAAATTTAAAATATTGCCATTTTGATTGAATAAAAAAATGAAAACTTTCCACAACAATAGGTTCTATTTCAACAAAAATTCCTACTCTATCTCTAGTTACTCATAGATTTTCAAAACTTCTAAAAAGATTAAAAACAAATTCAGTATTATCATTTGTAGAATATTTAAAAGGAAAAAACCAATTATTTTCTAATATTAATTCTCAAACTATTGTTTTTGCTGGGTCAAAATTCCAAACTCATTTATCATCAACAGTAACTTGAAAATCGTTAAAATAAGTATAAAATTGTGATTCAAATGCAGGGTAGGTCACATCATCTGAACTAAAACTATAAAAAATTTCTCATTTCAGATAGTTTATTCCAAATATCATTTTTCTTTCTTCAAGAGTTTTTCCTATATCTTCAAAAAACTCTTTTATGTAAGTTTTCCCTTTTTCGTAGGAATGAAATATTTTTACAAGATAAGTTTTGTACATTTTACTCTTTTAAAAAGATTATATAATCATAATAAATATAGCAGATTTAAATGAAAAAATCAAATATATTTGACAAAATTGATATTATTTTTTAGATTATTATTTCAGGATATCAATCAGTAATAAGAATGGTGTGTTCAAATTGGCTTCAAAGACTTTTATTTTTTACATATATTTCCCATCATCCTTTATCATATATTTCTCAAGAACTAAATCCTATAATAGGTTCAATAGCAAGGAGCATTCAAGCTTTTATCTTTTCTCAAGAATGAGGTTTTCCATAGTTATAGATATAGGGTTTTTCATGGATAGTTTTTCCTATTCCATGACCTGTTAGATCTTTGATAATATAAAATCAAGATGATTCTACATGTTTTTGTATTGCATATCCTATATCTCAAGTTGTATTTCAGTCTCTTGCTTGTTCTATTCCTTTATAGAGAGCTTCTTCATTTACTTTTAAAAATTTTTCTATTTTTTTATCATGAGATCCATCCCCAATAATCATAGAAAAAGCAGCATCTGTATTCACTCAATATTTTTTATCCTTTACTCAAAAATCAAACTTCACTACATCTCATTTTTGAAAAATTGTTTTTTTATTTGGTACTCAGTGGACAACAG
Organism: Candidatus Altimarinota bacterium; assembly: GCA_013350285.1. Lineage (GTDB taxonomy): Bacteria > Patescibacteriota > Gracilibacteria > BD1-5 > UBA6164 > JAAXWG01. The sequence continues at coordinate 7,641 of JAAXWG010000003.1, forward strand.
CATCATTTACACTAATACAAATATTTGCTGGAAATCAATAAACTCACTTAAAGGCTGGAAGAAAGCCAAATTCTTTACAAATTTTTCAGCACATTTCATCTATTTCCCATGAGCTTACTCACGGCTTAGCTTTCTTTTTTATTTCATCAAATACAATTTTATGTACTTTTGCATTTTCTCTCAGCATTTCTATTTCTTTTTTTTGGAGCATATTTCGTTTGTTATTTTAATTACATTTTCCCATTCAATTTCCTTGATCATTACAAACTTTTTGTGATATAGGAATTATTTCATCAAGTCTTTTTATTGTCTGTATAAGTTCAATATGAAGTTTGCTAAATCGTGCATAGACTTTTTCATCACTATCATCTTGTAATTGTGCAAAAGCAAGTTCACTTAAATAAATAGTCTCTATTTCTTTTTCTAGTTGAGAAGATCTATCTATTTCTTCATTTACCTCTGCCATATTTTGTATGGTGATATCTGTATTTGTTGTTCAATTTTTACTTTGGGAGCTTGTTTTTTTATTGTATATTTGAAGTACAGTTTCATTAAAATCATCAAGTTGTTCATAGATTTTTCTTCCCATATTTGAAAAGGTATTGCTTAAAAAATTATTATTTATAGAAAAAAATCCATTGTCATTATATGCTTCTAAATTTCCCATAATAATACTTGTATTTTCAGTAGATACTCATTGTCTCGCAAGTTCTTTTAATAGGAGAATTCTCTCAGTTTCTCTTTCTTTTGATTTTTCTTGATTTCAAATAAGCATATTCCAAGCATCTACCCAAGTTTGAATTCATTTTCTTCCTTTTTTATTTAATTCAGTAATAGAGTTTATTGATTCTTCTATTTTTTGAGTGGAATTTCATTCACATCGAGAGCAAGTTTCTGCTGTACTTGAATCATAATAATTTTCCATATCACTAAAAAAAGTTTCTTTTACGAGAACTATACTTTTTGTATTTTTTTCTGATCTTCATCTTATACTTGCTATAAAATAACTTTTTACTTCTTTGGTATTTGTTAATAATTGTGTTAATATATAAGAAGCCTCATTTCAACTTATACTTTCACATTTTATTTCTTCAAGTCATTTACATGGATCTGTTATAATAACATCTTTGTATCATCTTTTTGCTATTGTTTCAAATGTTTGTTGTAATTTATCTTCTTCTTTTTTTAATAATTCAAAGTCTCTTTTTATTTCATAAGGAACATCTTGTCAAAGAGGAAAAGTAGTATAATAATCTAATTCTGAAAAATATTCATTCCAATTAAATATGGTATTAAATCATTTTATTATAGTTTTTTGCATTTTCGTTTTTGTTGTTGTTTCTGATTTTCCACTTTTTCTTAATTCTGCTTGAACATTTCTTTTAATGGTTTCCATAGTATCTATAAAATTTGTAAGGACTTCTGGTGGAGAATCTTTTATTTTACAGTCACTACAAGTACTATCTGCAAAACTATGAGATATATTGAAAAGAGAAAGTAATAAAAATGTGATAAAAATTTTTCTTTTCATAATTAGCTTTTGTGAATAGGTATTTTATTCATTTGTTCTACAATTGCAGCAAGAGCAGAAATATAATCATTAAATGATCAAGAAAATCTTTCTAATTCTATAAATTCTTGAAACATAATATTATTATCTTCACCAAGAGCAACTTTATCAATAGATTTTGATACAAAATTATTTTTTTCTTCGTTTAATGTCCATGTTGATTCAGATTCTTTTAAATTAAGTGCTTTTTTTGCAACTTCAGGGTAGCTCAATTCTGCACTATTTTTTATACTCTTCATTTCTTTTTCTGTTCATAAAAATTGTTGAATACTATTTGGGGTATTAAAATCTAAACCATTGTTTTTATAATATTCTTCAAGCATAGATAAAAATGAATATTCTCCTTTATCATTATTTTCTTCATTTTCGTTATTTTCTTGCTCTTTTTCTTGATTATCTATATTAAGAATAGGTGGAGACCTCTTTTGTATTTGAACCCCCATATGAAATATACTAGGAAGATCTAAATCCATCAATCCAAGCTCAAAATTATTTGTTGTCATTTTTGATTGTACAAGGGAGGTATTTGCAAATTTTTTGAGATGTTCATTTGATTTTGTGACGAGTCATTCTATGCTTGATGTGTCTTTTCATGCACCAAGAATTTCTTGGTTATGAGTAACAAATTCTATTTCTATACAAAAAAATCCATCACAAGGCCAAATACTATTATCATTTACTTCTTCATATCAGGTATCTGTATAAGTATCTTCTCAATAAGTATTTAGTTTATAAAAAAGAGGACTATCATTTCATTGTTCTATATTTCAAGAAGAAGTTCATTTTCAAAGAGCATTTTTTGAGTTTTCTTTTAAAAGGGTTGCTATATCTTTTTCACTTAATCCACTTGCTAACATAAGAGTATTTGTATCCTCACTACAAACATAATTTGAATTATAGGTTCATGGTGAGATATAAAGAGGATAAGAATTATTATTTAAGGGAGAGGAGGGGAGTATAGACGAATTATTGGAAGAATTAGCATCATTTTCATTACCTCATAAATTTTCGTCATCATTTTCTTCATTTCATCAAAATAATCAATGTAACATATCAGAGAATGACTCATCTAGATCACTGTTTTCTTCACCATTATATTCACTTTCTTGAATAAATATTATTTTCTCAATTTCTTTTATATCATTTATTAAATCAAAAGGAGAATTATTTGTATCACCATCTGAATAAAGTCAAATTCTTGAAATTTCATAAGTTTTTTTAGTTTTTTCTTGGCTTTCTTCCTTGATATTATCACTTATTTCTTTTACGAGGTACATATAAGATTTAAGAGTATCATAACTAATATTTTTATCTTTATTTAAACATTTTTCATCTATACTTGATTTTAATGTATTTATATCTCCATTTTTGATTTCTTCTATAGAGTCAATATCTAGATTTTTTATACAAGGAGAATATCATTTTATAACAAGAATGTTATTTATTTTTTCAGTTATTGTTTTTTCTCATTGTTCTGTAAATTCATACTCATACATCTTTTCTTCATATTCATCAATTCATTCATCAATAGTATTATAAATATCTATTCATAAATCTCCATCCAAAAAAGCCTTTGTAAGTAAAGGAGAGAAAAGAGTTAAGAAGAATGTAATATACAATAGTATTTTTTTTTGCATTATTTTTCTTGCTTATATTTATAATTAATGCCAAGTATAATAATTTTATGCCTTTTTACTACATAAATATATTTTAAAATATTGACAAATCTATATTTATATAGTTATAATTATTCTACAACTAAATTATTTTTTATCATTTTTATAGTATATACTTCTTTTTCTCAAGTTTCTATTATGTTAGTTGCTATTGTATCTTCAATATTATCAATAATAAATCTTCTTATTTCTCTTGCTCAAAATTCGGGATTATATACTTTTTCAGTAATATAATTTAGTATTCTTACATCATAATTTAAATTTATATTTTTTGTTTTTAATCTTTCTCTTAAATCTTGTAATTGAAGCTTAACTATATTTTTTATTTTTTCTTTATCAAGAGGATTAAATACAATAACTCTATCAATTCTATTGATAAATTCAGGAGAAAAATAGTCACTCAAATTATTTATTATTTTCTCTTTTGCTTTTGTAAAGTCTTTCATTACTTTTTGTTCTTCTGTTTCTGAAATATCAAATCCTATAAGTCTTGCTTTTTCACTAAACTCTTCTTGCCCTATATTACTTGTCATAATAATAATTGTATTTTTGAAATTTATTTTTCTTCCTTTATTGTCAGTAAGAATTCATTCTTCAAGAATTTGTAAAAGGAGATTATAAACCTCAAAATCTCATTTTTCTATTTCATCAAACAAAATTATACTATAAGGTTTCTTTCTTACTTTTTCTGTCAAAAGTCATCCTTCTTCATATCCAACATATCAAGCACTTGATCCAATAAGTTTATTGACACTTGTTTTATCTGAATATTCGCTCATATCTATTTTTATGAGGCTATCACTTTCTCCATAAAAACTAGATGCAAGTACTTTTACAAGTTCTGTTTTTCCAACTCATGTTGGTCAAAGGAAAAGGAAGCTTCAAACAGGACGGTTTGGATTACCAATTCCAGCCTTACTTCTCATAATAGATTTAATAATTCCTTCCACTGCTTCATTTTGTCCAATAATTTTTGATTGAATTGTTTTCGTAAGTTTTTTTAATTTATCTATTTCTGTTTTACTGAGATTTTCTGTTGGAATTCCTGTAGAAATACTGAGAACTCTCTGAATATCTTCTTTTCCAACACTAAATCTTTTTTCTTTTGGAATACTAAATTTTTGTTTTAGTGATTGAATTTTTTCTTCAAGAATTTTTTGATCTTGTTTGAAAGTACTTGCTTTTTTGTATTGTTGAGAAATGACAGCACTTTCTATTTTCTTTTGTAAATCTACAATTTTTTCTTTGAGTTTTTTTATTTCTTCTTCATCAATGTTATATTTCATACTTTTCAGACTACAAGCCTCATCAATAAGATCAATCGCTTTATCTGGAAGATATCTATCAGTTATATATCTCATAGAGAGGTTTACTGCCTCCTCTACTGCTTCATGAGAAATATTGAGATTGTGGTATTCTTCAAAAACTTCTTTGAGTCACTGTATAATCTCAAGAGCGGTTTCTTTATTTGGTTCTGGAACAACTATTTTTTGAAATCTTCTTTCTAAAGCAGCATCTTTTTCAATGTATTTTTGATATTCATTAAGAGTTGTTGCTCCTATAACCCTTATTCTTCCTCTTCCCATAGCAGGTTTGAGTATATTAGAGGCATCAAGAGTCCCTTCTGATGATCAAGCTCAAATAATTGTATGAATTTCATCAATAAAAAGAATAACTTCATTTTCTATTTTTGAAGCTTCATCTACAACTTGTTTTATTCTTGCCTCAAATTCTCCTCTATATTTTGTTCCAGCAACAAGAGATGACATATCAAGAGCGAGTATTCTTTTTTCTTTCATAGAAAAAGGAACATTTCCTTCTGCAATTCTCATTGCAATCCCTTCTACAATTGCTGTTTTTCCGACTCAAGGTTCTCCTACAAGTACAGGATTATTTTTTGTTTTTCTATTCAGTATCGCAATAAGTCTTTCTATTTCTTGTTCTCTTCCTATCACTTTATCAAGTTTTTTATTTCTCGCTTCTTCTATAAGATCTGTTGAAAAAAAATCAAGAGCAGGAGTATTTGAATCTTTTTTTACTGATTTTTCAGAATTTTTATTAACATCAAATGGAGTTACATCTTGTCCATTAAATCAAGGAAATATATTTTCAGCGAGTGCTCAGAGAAGTTTATCCATACCTTCTTCAAGACTTTTTTCATCAATTGGTTCAGAAAAATATTCTGTTCAAAGCTTGTTTAAGTCAATAATATTTACTTCAAAATCTTTAGGATTTATACCAATATAATTGAGAATATTTGAAAGAAAGTTGTCATTTTCCATCATAGAGAGAATAAAATCCTCTATTGTTGCTTTTTCTTTTGAATAAGAAGCAGCTATTTTTACACTTCCAAGAATGATTTCTTTTAATTTTGTTCCCATTCCACTATATACTCATTTTCTTTCTTCACTTTTTTCACTAAAATTTCATTTTGATACTATTTCAAGAATAAGTTTTTCATTTATTCCATATAGATTAAAGACATCTTTAAGTCATTTTTCGGCACTTTTAATAATTTCTAAAAAAACATCTTCTTGTCTTAATTCTTTAAATCCTATTTCTTTTATTTTGTTTTCACTTTCTATGAGTGTTTTTTTATATTTCTCAGAAAAATTTTTGTAAATCATATTTATTTTTACTTTTAAAAATTATTTTATTAAGGCAGATTTTATTTACTTTTTACTCTTTGTAAATAATTATATAATATTTTTTGTAAAAAAGCACTATATCATTATAATTTCAATTGTATTTTATTTCTTTATAATTTTAATATATGAAGAAAAAGTTATTTTATATCCTTTCTGGGTATGCTATTGGGAATATTGTTGCCTCACTTTATAATGATAAAAAAGGGAATGAGTTAAGAAAAGATTTGGAAAAAGCCAAACAATCATGAAAAGATTTGAAAAAAATAATTTTTTCAAACTTTATGGGAATACAAAAGAGATTTTTTCGTGATGTAGAAGAAAAAGTTTTGACAGAAGAAAGACAAGAATATATTGATTCTAAAAAGGAAGAAGTGAAAAAAATGATTGAAAAATATAGAGAAGAAGGAGAAGATTTGGTAAAAAATCTTCAAAAAAAATGAAAAATGTATGCTTCTGATGTATCAAAAAAAGTAGAAGAATTTTTTGATGAGAAAGTAGAAGAAGGAGAAGAGACTTTAAAGCATTTTTGAGAAGTTGTCGTAGAAGAGTTTAAAGATAAATTATCTCAAGTTTCTGAAAAAATTAAGGAAAAAATAAAATAAAATTATCTATTATAAATAGGGGAATTATGCTCCAAAATGAAAAAATTATAGAAACTCGTATTTGTAAACATTGTGGAGTAAGTTTTGATATCACAGATAAAGATTTGGAATTTTATGAAAAAGTAAGTCCAGTATTTCAAAGACTGGTCTCTTTAAAAGAGACCAGTCTTAATTGAGAAAATATCCCCCTCAATTGAGGGGGAATAAAAGGGGGAGTATCTCAAAGTTCGGATTCCTTTTTTGAATTTGGATTTAAAGACCTCTGAAATGGAAAAGTGAAATACCTTATTCCGTTTCCAACTCTTTGTCCAGATTGCAGACAACAAAGAAGGCTAAGTTTTAGAAATGAGTGAAAACTTTATAAAAGAAAATGTGATTTGACAGGGAATGAAATAATTTCTATTTATTCTCCTTTTTCAAGTGTGGTCGTATATAATTCCAAAGACTGGTGGAGTGATAAGTGGAATCCTTTGGATTACGGAAATGTTTTTGACTTTGAAAAAACTTTTTTTGAACAGTTTCATACTCTTATGATGAAGATTCCTTTTCAATGAACTTTTATCACTCTTGATAGTGAAAATAGTGCTTTTTGAAATCATAATGGAAAGATGAAGGATTGTTATCTTTGCTTTGCTTGTTGGCACTGTGAAAAAACTTTTTATTCAAAAAAAGCTATACAAAATAAAAATGTTTTTGATGGTATTGGTGGGCAAAAATTAGAAAATTGTTATCAAATTATAGGAGCTCAAGAATGTTATTCTTGTTTTTATTGTATAAATTCAAATCTTTGTTCGAATTCTTATTTTTTATATGATTGTAAAAATTGTGAATATTGTTTTGCTTGTTATAATCTCATAAATAAAAAATATTGTATTTTTAATGAAGCTTATTCAAAAGAAGATTATCTTAAAAAAGTAGAGGAAATAAAAAATGAATACCTTTTATGAGCTTGGGAAAAAATGTCAGAAATAATAAAAAAAGCAATAAATAAAAACTTGCTTATTTATAATTGTGAAGATAGTATTGGCGATAATATAAGAAATTGTAAAAATTGTTATTTTGCTTATGAATTTGAAAATGCTGAAAATTGTAAATATGTAGATAATGGTGGAGAAATTTGTGATTCTGTATATGATGGAAGAGGTGTTGGAGATAGATTTAGTTTATGATATGAAATTTTTGATACTTGAGTTGGAGCAGTGCAGACTTGTTTTACTTGAATTTGTCATTGAGCAAGTCATACATTTTATAGTATGAATTGTTATTCTTGTAATTATCTTTTCGGTTGTATTTGACTCAGAAATAAATCCTACTGTATCCTTAACAAACAATACACCAAAGAAGAATATGAAGCTCTTGTTCCAAAAATTATAGAACATATGATGAAAACATGAGAATGGGGAGAATTTTTTCCTAGTTCTCTTAGTCCTTTTGGTTACAATGAAACAGTTGCTCAAGAGTATTATCCAATAAATCCTGAGGTTTCTAAGACCGGTCTTGAGTGAAAAATAAATTATATTGATAGAGAATGAAATACTTATAAAACTTTGCAAGAAGCTAGAAAGAGACCGGTCTTTAAATGGAGTAATTATGAAGCTCCTTTTCCTAAAGTGGAAAAAATTATTCCTGCAAGTAAGCTTCCAAATAATATTGCAGATATTCCTGATGATATTTTGAATTGGGCTATTGAGTGTGAAATTACTAAAAAACCTTTTAAAATAATAAAAGAAGAACTCGCTTTTTATAGAAAACATAATCTTCCCATTCCAAGAAGACATCCAGACCAAAGACATCTTGATAGGATGAATTTAAGAAATCCAAGACATCTTTATACAAGGAACTGTGATAAGTGTGGAAAAGAAATACAAACAACTTATGCTCCTGAAAGACCTGAGATTGTGTATTGTGAGGACTGTTATAATAAAGAGGTGTATTAAAAGATTTTTAAAGATTGATTGATATAAATCTGAGAAGGAAAATTGTAGAGATAATTTACGAATTATCTGAAATCAAAAAAAGAAATAAAAAAATGTTTTTAGAAAATGATAGAAGTTGTTTTTTAAACTTTAGTTATTTTTATTAAAATTCATATATTCTCTCATTTCTTCAATAGCATTTTTTATTTCTTTGAAATTCTCTTTATTTGTCATATTTTCTTTTGTATAGTTGATTATAGGTCTTACAGATTCTATTTTTTTACCAAATTTTTCCATCCAATTATGGCGAGGGAAAATCCACAAGTGAAAATTATGAAGTGTATCTTCATTTTCAAAAAGATATACTTCTTTTATTTTTAAAATTTCTCTCATTCATTTTCTCAATTTACGAAGAAGATTTATAAAATCAACAGCCTCTTCATCACTGAGTTCATCAATAGATTGTAGAGTCCTTAATGGAACGAGAATAAAAAATCAAACGAGAGGAACTTCCCAGTCTTGTTCTATTCGCCAAAATTTAGTTTTCAATATAATCTCGTTAGGGAAGAGTATTTTTTCTTGCATAGTTATCTTTTTAAATATTATTTGAATAGTATAAAATTTTAAAAAAATAAGTAAAATAAAAAAATCTCTCAACTTAGGAGAGATTTTTTTAGATTTTCTTAATTATTTAAGGCCTCAAAAACTTCTCCAGCTATTTTGATAGAGGGGGTAAGTGTTTTATCTCAAGCTACCCATTTTGCTGGACATGCAACTCAAGGATTATTACTCATATATTGGAGAGCAGCTATTTTTCTTATGAGTTCATCACTATTTCTTCCGAGAGGTCCACTGGTTATTTCTATGACTCTTATTATTCCTTCTGGATCAATGACAAAAGTTCATCTTCATGCAATTCCTGTTTTTTCATCAAGAATATTATAAACTGATGCAACTTCAAGATTGTGATCAGAAAGCATACAATAAGGAAAATTTTCCATAAGTTTTTCATGACGAACCCAAGCTCTATGAGAAAAAATTGTATCAGTTGAAGCTGCAAATATTTCCACTCCCATTTTTTCAAAAAAATCTTTTTTTTCAGCCATATCTTTGAGTTCTGTAGGACAGACAAAAGTAAAATCAGCAGGATAATAAAAAAGAACAACCCATTTTCCTTTGAGTGAATCAAGAGAAATATTTGTTTCTTCATCTTTCTGTGGATTATAAGCGGGAAGCTCAAAAAAAGGAGCTTTTGTATCAATTTTTGCAAGTTGAAAATCTATAAATTCATCCATACAATTTAAAATTAAAAATATAAAGTAATGCTTAAGTTAATGAGATTTTATTTTTTGTCAAAATAAAAAATGAGAATTATTCTTATTTTATTTAAATTTATAAAAACCTTATATAAAATAATGTTGCACTCTTATTAAATTTTTATATATTATTGTTGTTATTATATTATTTTCTTTTTTATAAACAATATGAAAATACATTATTATACAAAAGACATACTTGATATTTGTTATAAAAATCATTTTACTGCTGATGAAGTATTTCTTTTACTTAAGAAAAAATATAGTGATGTAGGATTATCATCTGTTTATAGAAATCTTGAAGAATTAAGTGAAAAGGGCCTTTTAAATAAAATAAATTGAGTAGGGAAGAAGGCATATTTTGAAAAAAATGTATGATTTCATGTTCATCTTGTAGATAAAAAAACAGGAAAGATAGTCGATTGTGATTGTTTTGACATATCTTCCCTGAATATACCAGAAAATTTTAATATAGAATCTGCTGATATTAAAGTTTTTTGAAATTTTAAAGACAATTAATTTTTGTACAAAAATCCTTTATATGGATTATTTCAAGTACAGGAATTTCAAACCCCTCCTCTCTTAAATCAGTTATTATTACAACTTTATCTTCTTTTTTTACAAGTTTATTTTTTAAAAGGTATTTTATACTTGATGCAAGATTATGTTCATAGTTTTCTTGATTCCAATCTTTTAATGAAATAGCATCTATTCAAAAAAGTATATTCATATATCTCACAACTTTTTCTTCTTTTGTAAAAGCATAGACAGGAATTTTTGGTTTGAAGCTACTTGTGAGTCTTGCGAGAAGTCATGATTTTGTAAATACAAGCATTGCTTTTATTTTGAGTTGATCACAAAGATGGAGACCACTTTTTATAAGAATTTTCTTTTCTTTATCTTTTTCACTTAAATTTTTATATGAAAAATCTTCATATTTATAATCAATAGCTTTTTCTGCTTCTTTTATTATTTTTGCCATCATTTTTGCAGTTTCAATAGGGAATTGTCCAATACTTGTTTCTCAAGAAAGCATCAAAGTATCAGGTTTTTGGAGTACGGCATTAGTAATATCTGAACTTTCAGCTCTTGTAGGGAAAGGATTTGTAATCATTGTTTCTAGAAAATGAGTTGCTGTAATAACAATTTTTCCTTGAGCCCTACATTTAAGAACTTGTTCTTTTTGATATTTTGCAAGTTTTTCGATAGGAACTTCTATACCAAGATCACCTCTTGCTATCATCACTCCGTCAGATTCTTCTATTATTCCATCCATATTATCAATTCATTCTTGGGTTTCTATTTTTGATAAAACTCTTATAAATTCTCCTTTGTTTGCTTTTAAAAGTTCTTTTATTTCCACTACATTTTCTTTACTTCTAATAAATGAGGCAGCAATAAAATCAAAGTCATTTTCTATAGCAAAAAGAATATCTTTTTTATCTTGTTCAATGAGTCAAGGAAGTTTTAATTTTGTTCAAGGAAGATTTATATGCCTTCTTGATTTGATACTTGCAGCATTAAGTGCTTTTACTTCTAGAAAATCTTTTGTTTTTCCTATTACTTTTACGATAAAAACTCAAGAATCAATAATAATGCTTTTTCATACTTTCATATCTTCTACAAGATATTCATAATCACAAAATAAATCTGATTTTTCTTTCATTTTTGTTTTATCTACAAAAATTTTAAATACTTCTCATTTTTTATAATTATAAATCCCATCCATATCTCATGTTCTTATTTCAGGTCATTTTGTATCAAGAAGAAGAGAAAGTTTTGTTTTTCATAGGGAATTTAATTTCTTTATATTATTTGCAACTTTTCTTGCATTTTCATAGTTTGCATGGGAAAAATTAAATCTTATTATATTTACCCCAGCATTATAAAGCTGGATTATTTTTTGTTCACTTTCAACAGCTGGTCACATAGTAGCAACTATCCTCACTTTTTTCATAAAAAAAATATTAAATTAAAAATTAAAATAATTTAGTAAAGCAAAAATTTTTTATTGATTTACTTCTCCTCCTCCGTCAATAGCAAGTATTTCTAATTGTATTTCTTGAGAAGTTGTATTAAAACTATTATCCACTGCTTCTACTTTTAGAGTATATTTTCAAGGAAGCATTGTTCAATCACTATTTACTGCATAAGAAAAAGTTCTATCTTTTTCTCCCATTTTTAAGGGAGTGCTATCAAGATAAACATTTATAGATTTTATAGGACTAGAATCCTCTATATTTGCTCTTAAATTAAAGCTTTGATTTTGATATATTTTTATATTTCCATCACTTGGATTTGTAATAGTTATTTTTGGATTTGTTTTATCAGCTTGGCTTATTGTAATATTGTAAGTTTCATCACTTGAATAATAATTATTATCTACTGTTTTTACTATAAGATTATATTCTCAATAATATCAACTTGGAATAGAAAAATTTTTCTTAATATTTCATTGTCTTAAATTTTCAATTTTTATACTATCTACTTTATTTTCTCAGACATAAATATCAGCTCTTATAAGAGGATTTTTTGAATTATAGGATAGTTCTATATAATTTGATCCATTATTAAGAATTGCTCCATTTTGGATATTAGTAGATATTTTTACTTTTTCTGGAGTTTCTGTTCTTTTACAAGGTTGATCACTGATAGAACTTACAAAATTTTCATCTCCTATCATTTCTTGGGCTCATCAAGAACCAAGCCATTCTCTTACTCATCCTTCCCAGTTTTTATTACTGGGATCAATTGATTCAAAACTGATTAAAAATACTTCTTTTATTGCTTCTGGAGGAGTATTTTCATCAACTTTTCCATTACAAAGAGCATCAACTTTTACTGTTTTTAGACTTGAATCATAAGCCTTAGGAACATTCTTAAATAAAGATGCTACAATAAATTTTTCATTAAGAGTTTTTGATGCAAGAAATCATGTAATAGTAGAAATATTTACTGATTTTACTCATGCTGGTCTTTTCCAATTTTCTACTTTTTTTCCTTCATGAGCATATTTCATAAAATCTCTCCATATTGGTCATGCAGCATTGAGTCAATCTCATTGAAAATTTGTTTCTTTTCCATCAAGATTTCAAGCCCAAACGACAGTTGTAACTTGAGGAGTATATCCTATTGTCCAAAGATTTCTTGGATAAACTACTTTTTTTCAATTTTGTATTTTATTTTTTGTACTTGTTCAAGTTTTTGCCGCAACAGTCCTTCAAGAAAGAGAAATAAAACTATTCCATCAAGATGGTCTAGATCCAGTATCACTTAAGATTGTATTAATAATATAAGAAGAACTTTCATCAAAAACTTTTTCTCAAGCAAAATCTTTTTCTCCTCTTTCTTCAATTACAAGTCATTTTGAATCAATTATTTTCATAATAGGGCTTACTTCTTTTTTATATCAAAGATTTGCAAAAACAGAATAAGCTCCAGCAAGTTCTAATACAGATATTTCCCCAGTTCAAAGAGCAAGAGTTGCTCCATATCTTTCATCTTCTTTGAGGCTTGTAACTCAAAGTTTTTTCATAAGATTGATTATATTTTTTTCTCCTCAAGCAACATAAAACATTTTCAATGCAGGAATATTTCTACTATAATCAAGGGCAGTTGTAAGGTTCATTTTCCCCATAAATTTTCCATCAAAGTTTTTTGGATATCCTTCATATCAAGGAAAAGAAGTTTTTACATCATAAATTGGAGTTTTTGAACCAACAGGTTTTGTATCTATTGCAAGAGCATAAACAAAAGGTTTAAATGATGAACCATTTTGCATAGGAACAGTTGCAGCATTTATATTTCCTTTATTTTCAGTATCAAAATAATCTCTTCATCAAACCATAGCGAGAATATTTCCAGTTTTATTATCTATACTTACAAGTCAAGCATTGTGAGCATCAAATCTTTTTGCATTTGTTTCTCCATATTTTGTTACAAGTTCTTCAGCTTTGTCTTGTAACTTTGAATCAAGAGTTGTATAAATTTTTAATCATCCACTTTCAAGTAGGTCTGTTCCATATTTTTTTTCTACATATTCTTTTACATAAAATACAAAATAAGGATATTTTATTTTTTCACTATATTTACTAAATTCTATTCCTATTCCTCCAATAAGAGAAGATTTATAAATATCAAAATCTATATATCCATCTTCTAGCATTCTTCAGAGAATAAAATCTTTTCTTCATGTTTGATATTCTATTTTTTTATCTCATTCGGTGATTTGAATTCCATTAAGCAAATCAAGAAGTTTTGAATACCCCATTATACTACAAGTATTCTTATCTACTGAAATATTTTTTTTGAAATTTTCTTCATTGAGTCAGCAAATTTTTATGGTTTCTTCACTTAATTTTTCAAGTTTTAAGGCATCAATAATAGAAAGAAGTTTTTCTACTTCAGTTTTATAAATAGCAATATCCTGTTTTGTAAGAATTTTTATTGCTTCATTTGGAGCATCTTTTTTATAAATATAGGGATATCAAATAAGTCTATCCGGATGATTATAAGGGGAATAATAGGATGGTCATTTTGGAAGAGAAGCAAGGATACTTCCTTCTAAAACAGTAAGTTTATCAGCTGATTTTCCAAAAAATGTTTGGGCTGCTTGTTCTATACCATAGGCATTACTTCAATAAAATATCTTATTGAGATACAGCTCTAAAATTTTTTCTTTTGATAATTCTTTATTCATTTTGTAAGAGAGATATATTTCTTTTACTTTTCTTTCCAAACTATCTTCATTTTTTATGATGGTATTTCTTATAAGTTGTTGAGAAATTGTGGAAGTTCACTTTATACGATCAGCTTTTCCTATTATATAATAAACAACTGCTCAAGTCATCCTATAAAAATCAACTCATTTATTTGTAAAAAAGCTTTGATCTTCTCAGGCAACGATAGCATGGATTATATTTTCAGATATTTTTTCATAAGGAATGTAGGTTCTTTTTTCTTTATAAACTTTATAAAGTTCATTTCAGTCTTTATCATAAATAGTAGAAGATTCTGAGATATCAAGATTTTCAAGTTCTGTTACTGAAGGAAGGCTAGCAATATACTTTGCATAAATTATTATTCAAAAGAGGAGAGCTATTCAAGCAAGTCAAATAACACTATACCAAAGTGTTTTTACCATAACTTTTACATCTTTTTTATTATTTCTTTGAGGAAGGGGTCTTCTTGTATATTTTACAGTGATGTGTTTTTTTTCGAAACTCATAGATTTTTAAAAATTATTTTCTAATTGGAGATAATCTGATCCGAGTACTATTTCAATTTTAGTATTTTCGTCATTTGAGTATAAAGGTTTTTCTACTTTTTGCAAAGGAACATTAAGAAAATATTCCAAAGCTCTAAGTGTTTCAGAATTTTTGTCAATATTATTATAAAGAATAGTTGTCTCTTCATAAAGCTCTCATTTTGTGTTACCTATAGCATTATAAGAAGGAAGATTAAATCAAAATTTTGTAAGACTTGTTGCTATATCTTTTGCAAGGTTAGGAGTTTTTGTACTATTAAAAATAGTTATAAGATAATCCTCTTTATACAGAGAGCGATAATTAAATACAAGATTTGTAAATTTTTGAATTTCAGAGTATTCACCTAAGTTACTTGCTGTTGCTCATTCTGGAAGAACAACACTTGCTCATCAAAATAGATATCTATCTGGGGTGTAAAGAAGTCATCCTTTTGTACAAACAGCTCAATAAACACAAGAATTATTAAGATTAAAAGAAAGTATTTCATTATTTTCTTTTACTTTGAGAGCAATTCATACCATAGTTTTTATATCCATATCAGTAGACATATATTTATTTGTAATTTCATAGAGTTCTTTAATTTTTCAAGCACTTGAGAAAAATCATTTTTCAGTTATTTTTTTCTTGAGAGCACTTATAAGTTGTTGTTGCCTCAAACTTCTATCAAAATCGCTTGTTGAATGTCTACTTCTTGCATATTTTAAAGCCGTTTCTCCATCAAGTGTCCAAGTTCATTTTCTTAGGACAAAAGTTGTATACCCACCTCTTCCATTTGGGTATTCATAATCAACAAGATTTTCTTCTACAGTTACATCAACTCAATCAAAAAGGTCCACAATCTCTTTAAATCATTCAAAATCAATATTTACATAGTAGTCAATATTTTCTCATGTGATTTCTTCAATTTTTTGCCTGAGAGAATTCATTGCTATTTTTTCATCATTTTTATTTTGATTCAAAGCTCTACTATAAAGTTCATTTATTTTTCCTGTCCTATTTTCGTCTATATCAACATAGAGGTCTCTTGGGATAGAGAAAAGGGAAGTTATATTTTTTTTGGTATCTATACTTCCTAAAATAATGGTATCTGTAAGATTTGGAGCATCATGATTTCCTCAACCTCTTCAAACAAGGAGAATATTTATTTTATTTTTTTCTGATCATTCTGAAGATATATGAGTGATTTTTTCTCCCAAAAAATCAAAGAGATTAAAATTTAATTGTTTTGTGGCTTCTAAAAGGGAAAGTCAAAGAACAAATACTATGATAACAGAAAGACCTGAGGTAATAAAGGGGATAAGTCTTTGAGCAAGGCTTTTTTCATTTATTTTTACTTTTTTAAATCACATTTTTCGTTTCTAAAAATTAAGACCCATAAAATATATGAAAAAAAATCTTTTTTTCAAAAAAATTTTTTTCTTTCTTTTGTTTTTTTATAATGAGAAGGTACAATTTATTTTATTCTCTAAAATAAAAGAAAAAATATGACACATATACTTATGGAACTTCCTTATAAAACTACTGATTTAATACCATTTATTTCTCGTGAAACAATTGAATATCATTATGGAAAACATCATCAAAGCTATATAAACAATTTGAATACTCTTATTGTATGAACTGAGTTTGAAAATATGAGTTTGGAGGAAATCATAAAAAAAAGTAGTGGAGCAATTTTTAATAATTCTGCTCAAGTATGGAATCACGATTTTTATTGGAAGAGTCTTTCTCCACAAAAGAAAACACTTTCTGATAATTTTTTTAAAAAAATAGAGGAAAATTTTGGAAGTTTTGAGGTGTTTAAAGAAAAATTTAGTTCTCTCGCTCTTTCAAATTTTGGTTCTGGCTGGACTTGGCTTGTAAAAAAAGAGTCTTGAGCTTTAGAAATTGTTTCTACAAGTAATGCTGGAACAATTATTACAACAGATGATATTCCTTTGCTTGTTATAGATATTTGGGAGCATGCCTATTATATAGATTATAGAAATGTAAGAGCAGAGTATATAAAACAATTTTGGAATTTTGTGAATTGGGATTTTGTAGAGGGGAATTTGGGGGAGTAGGAAAATTAAGTTCAACTATAATACTTATTTGTCAGAGGATTTAATAAAGTAATAACTTTTTTTCTTACTCTATCTGGAATATTTTGATTATTTTCTATTCAAACTCTAAAAGTTAAAACTCTCTCTTGGGCTCGTCATCAAGGGAAAGTATTTAGAATGTCTTCAATTTTTTTAAGAGTTTGTCTTACTTGATGAGTTAATTTAATATCAGTTCACACTAGCTCAGATTTTTCATCTAATGATTTTTGGAAAACTTGTAATTTTTCTAAAGCTTGTTCATGAATTCATTTTTCTGGTTGAGAATTATTCATAGTTGAGAATTTAGGTTATATAATAATTTTATCTTTTGTATGTCTCAATATTATCAATAGCAGTATTTATTAATGTTACTAAATCATTTCAAAGTCATCATAAGAAATGAAAATAAGACAAATCTCATCAAAGTATATTTTTTAAATTTGATATAATAAGAGAGTATTTTTTTTCTATTTCAGAACCAAATGTATTAAAATATTTTTCAGAAAGACTATTGTCATTATCTTGTGGGTAAGTCTTAGCTTCTACATAAGTATTTTTACCTTTTGCTAGACAAGATCAAATAAAAACTAATTTTTCTCAAATAGCACTTATAATTTTTCATTCACCTTTTCTGTAAAAATTTATATTCTCAGGAAGTTCTTCAATTAATTCTTCCAATATACTTCTTAATTCTTGTTCAGAATTAATATTTGATTCATAATTTTTAACTCTTATTTTAAAAGTATTATCATCATTATTGAGTTTTTTAAGTCTTAATTCTCTACCATAAGTTATAAGATCTGATGAAGTTTTTTCAAGATTTGATAAGGATGTAAAGGGTTCTTTATCAGTCGTAAAATAATTATCAAATGGCCAACATTTAGAAATAAGTTGTTCATATGAAAGATATAAAAAAGGAATACCATCTAAATCTCTAAAATATTCTAATTGTTCTAATATTTTTTTATCTATAGCTTGTTGTATTGATGAATCTTTTTTATCTAAATAATAAAAATTCCAAGTAATGGTAGGGATTTCAGAAAGGTAGACATTTCCACTACCTTTTATAAATGAGTTATAAAGAATTATAATTTTTTTTCAAATATTTTCTATCCTTCTTCAATCAGATGTTTTTATTGCTTTAATTCCTTCTTCAGAAAAATTTCTTAAATTTCTTATAAAATCTTTTTCTTTTTCTCAAGTTTGATCATGAATGTCTTTAATTTTTTTTATTTTTAATCAAAATTGTCTACAGTGCTCTAATAGCATTTTTTCATTTTGTAATGAAGAAGTATTTGGGCTAGAAACATGAGCAGTATTTCAATCTATTTTTTGTGTAAGATTCATATCTATTAAAATTAAAGAAATTTATTTTTACTATAAAAACTTTTAAATAAAAGTCAAATATTTTGTGATAGATTCTATCACGAAATACAACTTTTTAAAAAGAATAGTTAAAAAATAAATTTTCTTTAAATTTTCTTTAAATTTTCTTTAAAAATATTTAAAAAAATAAACAAATAACTTTAAAAAATCCAAAAAATCTTTATTATTTGGATATGTTTTATTTTGTAAAAAAATTATATGGCTTGAAATTGAGATAAAGAAAAAGAAGAAGTTTTGGATTTTTCTCATAAAATATTACTTTTAAGAGAAGAGATAGGGAAAGTTGTAATTGGACAAGAAAATCTTATACGAGATATTCTTATAGCACTTTTTTGAAAATGACATATTTTACTTGAAGGGGTTCCTTGACTTGCAAAAACTCTTGCTGTTTCAAGTATGTCTCAGGTATTAAATCTTTCCTATCAAAGAATTCAGTTTACTCCTGATTTACTTCCTTCTGATCTCATCGGAGCAAGAGTTTTTAATCCTATAAAAAATGATTTTTATGTAAAAAAATGACCTATTTTTTCAAATTTTATTTTAGCAGACGAAATAAATAGAGCTCCATCAAAGGTTCAATCAGCACTTTTGGAAGCTATGGCAGAGAGACAAGTAAGTATAGGAGATGAGACATTTTTTTTGGAAGAGCCATTTATTGTCCTTGCAACTCAAAACCCTATAGAACAGGATGGGACTTACAATTTACCAGAAGCACAGCTTGATAGATTTCTTCTTAAAACAATTGTAGATTATCCAAATGAAGAAGAAGAAATAAGTATTATGAAAGAAAATATCAGTGGAAACATATATCAAAAATTGACACATATTTTATCGAAAGAAGATATAAAAAAAATTCAAGAACTTATTTCAAAAATATTTGTTTCGGATTCACTTTATGAATATATAAAAGATATAAGTTTTTATACAAGGAAAAAAGATATTCCTCTTGCAAAATATATACAATTTTGAGTGTCTCCAAGAGCTTCTATTAGTCTTTTGAAAGCCTCTCTTGTTAATGCTTTTTTGGAAGGAAGAGACTTTATTCTCCCTGAAGATATAAAAGAAATGGCAAAGCCGGTTTTGAGGCATAGAATTATCTTGAGTTATGAAGCAATTGCCGATAACATAAAATCAGACGACATTGTAGAGATGATTCTTAAAAATATAAAGATTAAGTAAATATGAAAAATTATTTAAATGATTTTAGGCATATAGAAATACAGACAAAAAAACTTTTGTCATCAAATTTTCTTTGAAATTTTAAAAGTGCCTTTAGGGGAAATGGCTTAGTTTTTAGTGAATTTAAAACTCGGGAAGAATGAGAAGATACAAGTAATATTGATTGGCTTGTATCAAGAAGAGAAGGAAAATATCTTGTAAGAAAAATGGAAGAAGAAAGGCAATTATCAATATTGTTTTTATTTGATTTTAGTGAAACTATGAATTTTTCTTTTTGAAAAAGTAAAATAGATACAATGTGGAATATATTTTTTATGATAGCTCTTTCAGCAATAGAAGATGGAGATAAAGTTTGAGCCTTGTTTTTTTGAAAAAATACACTTCATTTTTCTCCTTTTTCAAATAAAAAACTATGAATTTTTAATATTTATAAATTTTGAACAGAATATAATAATAGCTCTTCAAAAAATGAAAAAAAGTCATTTGATGATGTGAGTAAATATATAAAAACTATGAATTTGAAAAAAAAGCTTATTTTTGTTATGACTGACAATATTGATTGTGATGAAAAAGTTTTGAGAGAGATGAGTTTTTGAAATGATATTGTTTTTATAAATATATTTCATCATATTGAAAATACTTTAGATTTTGATAAAGATATGATAATTAATCTTTGAAATACAAAAGAATGATTATTTGTTGATACTTTTGACAAAGAAAAAAAAGACCTCTATAAAGCTCTTAGAAAGAAAAAAATAGAAGATTTTGAAAAAAAAATTAAAAAAAGTGGAGGCGATTATATTTTTATAGATGATAGTAAGAATATTTTTAAAGAATTTTTTATTTTTATGAAAAAAAGATGAGCTTAAAATACTTATTCATTTTAAGCTAAAAATGTAAAGATATTTTTTGATTTTTTTATATTTTAAAATTATTTATTTTATGAAAAAGGTGTTAATAGCTTTTATTGCAAGTATTATTTGTATTACAAATATTTTTGCTTGAAGTGAATTGAAGATAAATATAGATAAAAAAGAACTCAATATAGGGGATAGCTTTACTCTTTCTTTTTCGCTTGATTCAAATTGAAATAAGTTAAATATTAAAAAAATACATATTGATTGAGTAGAAAAATTTGTAAAAAAATGACAAAGTCAAAGTGAACAAATTGTTATGATAAATGGTGAAATGAAAGCAAAGATAAATTATGATATAAGCTTTGAGGCATTAAGTGAATGAGACTATACTATATGACCAGTAAAATTAGAAACTGAGAGTTGAAGTATAAGCTCAGATACTCTTAATATTCATATTTGAAAATGACAAAAAAAATGACTCATACAAACTCAAAAAGATACAAATATTTTTAATGATGTAAAAGAAGTTGAAGCTTGATATGGATTTTCTGAAATATTTATTTTTTTATTGTTTCTTAGTATCTTTTTTGTATGATTTTATTTTGTTTTAAGATATTTTCTTTCTCAAGAAGATAAAAAAATACCTGAACAAAAAAAAGAAAAAATAGAAGAAAAAGAAGATAAAAATTTATTTTGGAAGAATAAAATTTTAGAATTAAGAACAAAAAAAAGTTCTTTTTCTCGAGAAGAATTTTACACATTATTGAGTTTGTTATTAAGAGAATATTTTGAAAAAGTTTTTTTAATTTCTGGAGCATCAAAAATGACTTTAAAAGAAATAAAAAAACAATTAATGAGTAAAAAAGAAGAAGAAATATTGTATATATTTGAAGATGTTTACTATACTTTATTTGATGAAAAAGAAAATGATAGCCAAGAAAAAAGAGAAAAACTTTTAAAAAAGTTTGAAAAAATAAGTATATATTAATAAATAAATAATTTTTTTATAAAATGTGAAAATTTGAATTTTGATACCCTTATTTTTTACTTCTTAGTTTTCTTTTTTTTGTTTTTATATTATTTCTTTTTTTTAAAGAAAAGAAAAAAATTATTTCTTTTTCTTGATATGAAGATTTAAAAAAAATTTATAAAAAAGATAGTTTTTTATATTTTTTATTTTTTGTATCTTTATTTTTTATTTTTTTATTTTTTACTTTTATTTTTGCAGAACCAAGAATTCTAAATGTAAAAGAAACAGAATCAAAAAATGGAATTGATATAGCTCTTATTTTGGATGTAAGTTATTCTATGGAAGCAAATGATTTAAAACCGAGTAGAATAGAAGTAGCAAAAAAAGTTATTTATGATTTTATTTCAAAACTTCATTCTGATAGAGTTTGAGTTGTTTTATTTGCATGAAAACCTTTTACTTCTGTTCCTTTAAGTTTTGATTATAATTTTTTAAAAGATTTTATAACAATGACAAAAACATCTACTATTGATCAAAGAAATTTTGATTTACAAGGAACGGCAATGTGAGATGCTTTACTTCTTGGAACTTCTCTTTTTGAGAAAGATAAAGAAGAAAATAAAAGACAAAAAATAATTATTCTTGTCACTGATGGAGCAGCAAATAAATGAATAGATCCAAATATTGCTCTTAAGCTTGTAAAAGAAAAAAACATAAAAGTATATACTATTTGAGTTTGATGATTGTGAAAAACTTATCTTGAGACAATAGATAATTTTTGAAATAGCCAAAATATAGAGATAGATTGAGTAGATGAAAAATCTTTAAAAAATATAGCATTATCTACAAATGGAAAATATTATAGAGCTACTTCTTTGGATACTCTTGCATCTATTTTTAATGATATTTGAAAACTGGAAAAAACAAAACAAGAAGTAAAACATATCAAAGTAAATAAAGAAATATATGATATATTTACTGTCTGAATTTTATTTTTTATGGGAATTTTATTTTTTACTCATTTTAGGAATATAAAATTTTAAACTATGTTTTTTACAAGATTTTCTTCTTTCATTCCTTTTATAATTCTTTTATTTTTTGTTATTTGAATACTATTTTTTTTGTATTTTAAAAAGAAGAAAATAATATCACCTTACTTTTTTCTTCTGTTTTCATTTTTTTGTCTTGTTTTAAGTTTTTTTAATCCTCATATATATTCAAATCATTTAACAAAAACAACAAATACTTCTTTTGTATTTCTTATAGATGTTTCAAAAAGTATGAATGTAGAAGATATTCAATATGATAATTGAAATATTTCTCGTCTTGAAGCAGTAAAAAAATTTATTTCCGATTTTGTCGCTAAAAATCCTTATAATAATTATGCTCTTTGTATTTTTGCATGAGAATCTTTGAGAATATTACCTTTTACTCAAGATGTAAGTCTTTTTAATACATTTCTTGATGGAATAACAAATAAAAATATTTCAAAAAATGGAACAGATTTCAAAGATGCTTTTTCTTCTGCTTTTCTCAATTTTACAAATGATAAAGCTTGATGAACAATTATAACCTTTACTGATGGAGGAGATGAAAAAACAAATTTTTCTCTCCCAGAAAATATAAAAAGAGACAAAAATATACATTTTCTTACATTTTGAATTGGAACAGAAAAATGATGATATATTCCTATTGGAGTAGATGTTTTTTGAGAAAAAATTTACAAAACTTATGCTGGAGAAATGGTTATTTCAAAACTTATACAATCAAATATAGAAAATATTGCCCATATTATTTCTTGAAAATATGATTTTTTATCTACATTTTCTGATTTTTCTCGTCTTGAAAAAAGTATTTCTAAAAGTGCAAAATATAGTCAAAATGAGAAACAAGAAAATGAAAAAAGTATAAAAAAAGAATGTTTGATTTTAGCTTTTTTATTTTTTGTTTTATATTTATTTTTTTTATTTTTAGATAAAAAATTATGAAAAAAAAGTTAGTTTTTATTGTATGTTTTTTATTATTTTTTGCTTTTTTATTGTATGTTTTTTTTATAGTGTACAACAATAATCTCGGAAATAATTATTATAATAAAAAAGATTATAAGAAGGCTATATCTTATCATCAGAAATCAAATAATTTGCTTAAAAATAAATACAGTCAATATAATCTTTGACTTGATAATTATAAACTTTGAAATTATGAAAAAGCAAAGAATTTTTTTGAAAATATACAATGAGGAAACAATAAAAATTTTAATCAGAAGCTTTTTTTTAATCTTGGAAATACATTTTTTTACCTCTGAAAAAAAGAACAAGATATAAATAATAAAGTAAAAAAATGGGAAAAATCGCTTGAATATTTTGCAAAAAGTCTTGCAATACAAGATGATAAAAAAACTCAAGAAAATTATAATTATGTAAAAAAGAAACTTGATGAATTAAAAAGAGAAAAAGAAGAAAGTGAAAAAGAAATACAAGAAAAAAATTGAGAAGAAAATAAACAAAAAGAAAAAACTTCTTCTTGAAGTCAAGAAAAAGGGAAAGAGGAAAAATGAAAAATTTCAGATACAAATAATTCTTGAAAATCTTGAAATACCAGAGATTTTTTGACACAGGAAGAAGAGCAATATCTAGAATGATATAAAGAATACTTAGAAAGAAATCAAAAAGAAAATCAAATGTATTTCAATAATTCTTCTGAAGCACAAACAGATGATATTTTTGAATCTTTTTTTAATAATCCTTTTTTTGATAATTCTTCTTTGTGAGGAAATGAAAAAGATTGGTAGGGGAGAAGATTTAAAAAATAAATTAATAAATTTTAAGAAAAAAAGTATAAAAATTAGAGAGAATTTTTAGTGCTTTTCCTTTGTTTGATTTTAAAAATAATCTCAAAATGAAAAATTACTCTCAAAATCAAACCTTGATATTATAGGAGATTTAAGTTTATTTTTTGGAGAAAAAACTTCTTTTCTCCATTCTATCAATTCTTCATAAGTTGGAAGTGTTTTAAATGTTCAAGTATTTTTTTTAGGATTACAAATACTGCATGGGTAGTAAAAATGTTCTGGTGTAATTTTTTCAAAATACATATTACTTTTTTGTTTTTCTTTATCTCATGGTTTAACATTGAAGTAATTAAAAAAGCCTTTAGGACTTATAAAAATACCTTCTTTATATTTATCATTATCAAATTCTATAAGGTCTTTTGCATTAGGTTTTCAATGAGCTCTTCATGCATTCATGAAATCTTGTATTCTATTTTCAAACTGCGGGGAGTTTTCATCTTTAAATCGATCAAAGTTAGGTTTTAAATTCATATTTAAAATTTTATTTATCCTTTCTATATTACTTTCAAGAACAGAAATTCTATCAATCTTATGAAAATTATCTAGAAAAAGTCGTTCTTTCCCTTTAGGAAGAGCAGTAGTTATATAAACTCTAATACCATTCTCTATATAAAAAACTTTCATTACATCAAATACATTATAAGTTTTTCCCTTTTTATCTATAAATAAATAATCAAGAGGCTCAGATCTTAAATAGAGAGATATACAATGTTGTGATTTCTTAATATAAGAAACTATTTTTCTAAGCATATAAAATGGAATAATATCAGTTGGTCATTTTCCCACTTCTAAACAACAATTTTTGCATTGAATAGAACATCATTCGGTTAATTCAATATACAATATTTTACTACATAGGTATTCTATTTGAGCTTCTGTAAAAAGACTCCATTCTTTTTCTAATTCTCAAGAACAAGGAATTTGCTTTTCTAGACTTCAGTTAAAATCATTATTTTCTACTAAATACATAATAAACTAATTTTTAATAAAAATTTAAGGGGGGCAACTTATATAAATATATTATAAACCAATTTTAATTAATTATCAATTTTTTTAACTTTAATAATTTTAATTTTCATATTTTCTATTTTAAAAAAAATTCTTTAAGTGGTTGTCAAAAAAATCCAAGCAGTCGCTTGGATTTTAAAAAGTTTTCTAAAATATTTTTTAGCTCATCCCTGGAATATTGAGTCCCATTTGTCCCATTACTCCTTGCATTTTTTCACTTGCAAGTTCTTGTGATTTTTTTACTCATTTATTGACTGATTCTAATATAGCTTTTTCAAGAGCTTCTTTTTGAGATTGAGAAAGTCAAGGAATTAAATCAAGAGTTTCAAATTCTACTTTTTCTACTTTCATTTCTCCATTTACAGAAATAACAAGTCATCCTACTTCTGCTTCAATGATAGTATTTTCAAGTTCTTTTTTTATTTTCATCGCATCTTGTTGTAGTTTCATTAATTTTCATGCTTGTGAAAGATCCATAGCTTCATAATTAAAAATTAAATATATATCAAAAATGATATGCAAGGGATTTTATGTTTTTTCTCATTTTTTGCAAATAAAAATAAAATGTGTTATCATATATTTATATTAATTATTTAACTTATAAATTATGTCTAATCCAGTGCAAGATCAAGATGAAGATATTATTATTTTGTGAGATACAGATGATGGACTTGATATTGAAAATAGTGATATTTTATCAACTCAATGAGAAAAAAAGGAAGAAATTTTATGAAATTCTGAAAATATTCTTTCTCAAAATAATGAAACTTCTATTCCTTTAGTATCTCCAGTTACAGAAGTATCAAAAGAAGATAATCTTTTTGATTTTTGAATTGATGAAAATAAAAATGAAGTAACTCAAGAAATAGATTCTCAAGCAAAAGCTAATGAAGAAAATGTTTTTTCTTGATTTGATTTAGATACAAAAAATCAAGAACAAGTTGTAGTATCCTCTCAAGAACAATTAAAAGAAGAATTAATTCAAGCTCAAACTCCAGCACAAGAAAGTGTTGTGAATTTTTTACAAGAAGAAAAAAAAGAAGAAGAAAATGATTTTTCTTTTTTGCAAGCTAATAGTGATACTTCATCATCTAGTGGAACAACAAGTACTCAATGAGATGATGATATGAATACTATTTTGGAAGCGACTATTCAAAAATTAAAAGCAAGGCAAATTGCAATATCTGAAGAAAAAGATGAAAAAATCACACAAATAGATACAAGAAATGATAAAATTAAGACTCTAAAAGAGGAAGTAAGTGATTTAAAAGATAATGTTGAAGCACTTGATACAGAAAATCAAAAAATAGATGCAAATATTGCAACTTTAGAAAAAATGAAGCTTGGAGAAGTAAATATTATTGCAGAAGAAGGAGCTAAGAAAAGAGTAGCAAGAGCAAAAGCAGTATAAAGAGAAAACACTAAAAATAAGCCAAACGAAAGTTTGGCTTATTTTTAGTGTTTAGGAAATTTTTTATGATTTCTTATCAATACTTTCACTTTTTCAAGGGTGTCTTGATTGTGTAAAATCCATAGAAAATATAAAATTTTCTTCTCATCAATCCCATTTTTCATATAAAGGAATTGAAAAAATATCCTTTTCTTCTATATAATTGAGTTTTAAAAAATATTTTTTTCAATTAAAATTTATAACTTTTGTTTTTACAGACTCAAAGTTATTTTCTAATCATAAGAGAAAATAATTTGTCATTTGTGGTAAAAAATGATTTATCAATTCAAAAATTTCTTTTATTTCTTGCTCTAAAAATTGATTTGGTCATCATTCTGAATATCAATTATCTTTCCATTTTTTATATGCATCTCAAAATATTTTCTTTTTTTCTTTATAAGCTTTACTGATAGCTCAATTTACTGAAAGCATAGCTAACATATTTGGTTGAATTTTAGCTGATAAATCTTCTATTGTTTTTTTATCTCATTTTTCCAATTTATTCCTTAGTTCAATCATTTTTTGTACCTTTTTTTCTATAAAATTATAATTCCAAGTTGTGAGCTGAGTCCAAAAATTTATAGGTTTTCAATTATGATTTATGTTAAAAATAAAATCGGTTGCTAACTTATTATCTAAAATTGTATCTCACATTAAAACATAATTTATTTTACTTTTATCAATATTTCTTAGCAAAAAATCTACTATGAAATATTCAAAGAATTTAGGATCATTTAAGTTTTTTTCAAATACTCCTTCTATTTTTCATTTTACTTCACTTATAATTAATGGCATTTTCTTTTTTGCTTCATTTAAATCAAAATTTGTTGTAATAAACTTAGTTGCAAGTATTTTATGCTTTAATCTTATATCATCAATATCTTTTATTCAACATAAAATTCACCAAACGAGTAATGATACTTCATCAAAAGCTCATTTTCAGTGTGGAAAATTAAATATTAAGTCACTTGGATTTTTATTATTTAAATATGATAAAAATTTTTGTATTTCTGATTTTAACATTTGGTGTTTTTAATTTAGGTAATTCTATTGATAGTTATTATAAAATAATAATTCAAATAATCAACTTTATTTTCTCATAAAAAACAAAAAAGAGCAAGTTTTTCTTGCTCTTTTTTTAAAAAATACTTTACCTTTTCAATTTTATTACTATTTTTCTTTCTTCTAGTTCAATATTTTTTTCAATATCTGGATTTTTGATATTTTCTACAAGACTTGAGAGAGTTTCAGCTTGAATATAATCTCAGAAATTTTTTATTACATCTTCCAAATTTTCTCATTTGAGACAAAGTTGTATTCTATCACTTACTTCAAAACTTGCTTCTTTTCTCGCTTCTTGAATTTGTCTCACTATATCCCTTGCAATTCCTTCTTGAATAAGTTCAGGAGTGAGATTTTTATCAAGAGCAATAACCATACCAAATCAAGCTTCTATATCAAATGAAGAATCTCCTGCTTCAAAAGCAATTTCATACTCATCTTTTTCAAGTATAAAATTAGCTACCTTTACCTTTCCATCTTCAAGTTCTTCAAAGTTTCATGATTTTGCTTCATTCATGATAAATTTTACATCTTGTCCAAATTTTGGTCCTATGAGTCTCGCATTTGGTTTACAAATCTTTTTTGCTATTTTATCTGAATTATCAAGAATAATAAGCTCTTTTACATTGAGTTCATCTTTTATGATATCACAATAATAATCTTCTAATTTTTCTCAAATAGTTGCCGAAGAAAGAGCTTGTCTTACTCTCAAATTATTTCTTTGTCTCCAAGCAAGTCCGAGATTTACAAGTTGAGCAGTTTTATCAAATTGGGAATTTATATCTTCATTTATAAAAATATTTATACTTTTTGGAAAACTATCAAGATGTACTGATTTTTTATTTGTCAGATTTCTATAAATATGTTCTGAAACAAAAGGCATAAATGGAGCAATAATTTTACAAAGAGTTACAAGAACTTCATAGAGAGTCTCATAAGCTTGAAGTTTATCATTATCATTTTCTGATTTCCAAAATCTTTTTCTACTTCTTCTGATATACCAATTTGTAAGATTATCCATAAATTTTATGATTGGTCTTGTTGCTTCCGCAATTGTGTAATTATCCATCCCTTGTTCTACTTCTTTTATGAGACTATGAAGTTCTCAGATAATCCATTTATCAAGAATATTTTCTCTTCCAAGAGTTGGAAGTTTTGTAATTTTTGTATTTTCAAGACTTGGCATTTCATAAAAAGCTTCATCTTGGCTCATATTATTAAGTTTTTTAAGTATTGGTCTAATACTTCATGCATGGGCAACTATAAGTATATTTTTTCACTTGTATTTTTCTTGAATTTCTTCAAATATTTCAAGTACTCTTTTTTCAAATTCTTCAACACTTTCTATCTTATTATTATTTTTATCTCTAAAAAATTTTCTAAATTCAGTATTATTTTTGAGATTAAATTCTTTTTTGAGTTCTTCTCTTCCTTTTCATTTAAGTACTCCACTATCTTGATCTCTTAGTCTCTTATCTTGTATTATTTCTCAAGTATATCCTATTTCTTCTGCTATTATTTTTGCTGTATCATAAGCTCTTGAAAGATGAGAAGAAATAATAATATCTATTTTTTCATTTTTGAGATTAAATAGTTTTCCTATTTCGTGAGCTTGTTTGATTCATTTTTCATTGAGAGGAGTATCATTATCCCCCCCATTCATTATATCATTTTTATTATTATCAGTTTGTCCGTGGCGACAATAATAAATATTTCATTTTTCAGGACTCCATTTATCTATATTTGCATAAGTGGTGAAAAAACTATAAGTATTCCAAAGTGGAAGAATAATTTTTTTTACGACTTCTTCTACTCACGATTCACTAAATCTCAAATCTTGAGCTTCTACAACAGGAGAATTCATAAGATAAAATCTCATAGCATCAGCTCAATATTTGTTAAATATTATTTCTGGTTCAGGATAATTATTGAGTCTCTTACTCATTTTTTTTCCATCTTCTGCAAGGACAATTCCATTGACAATACAATTTAAAAAAGGAGTATTATCAAAAAGTGCCGTTCCAAGAATAAGCAAAGTATAAAACCATCCTCTTGTTTGATCAAGTCCTTCAGCGATAAAATCAGCAGGGAATTTAAAACCTCATCCCCTCGCCCCTTCTCCTGAAAGAGAAGGGGAATTTAGTTCTTCTCCTTTAGGAGAGCTTAGGAGAGGATAATCAAAAGGATAATGTTTGCTTGCATAGGGCATAGATCCACTTTCAAACCAACAATCAAGAACTTCAGGAATTCTTTGGAGAGGAGCTCAGTTTTTTATGATTCATTCTATGACTTTACATTCTTTTACATTAAAATGTCCATATCAATTTGTTTCAATAAGATTTGCATTTATTTTTTGAGCTAATTCTTTTCATTCTTTATCTCAAGCAACAGAGTCATCTTTTGATACTACAACAGTAATTTCTTTTACAAAATTTTTTATTTCCTCAAAATTGTGTTTCATTTCTGAATAAAATGAAATTATTTCTTTTCTTCCACTTCAGCTTATGCTAGGAGCAACAAGGATAAGTCTATCAAGCTTTATTTTGTGTTCAATAATATACTCCATAGCAACTCTTCCACCCATAGAATGAGCAATTATAGTGTTATATTTTTCTAATCAAATTTCATCAAGTTTTTTCTCCCAGTTTTTGTAATTGATTTTTTCTCAAGACTCAAATTTTGGAGCATCAAAATTTATTCCTTCTTTTTCAAGATTTATCTTTGTTCATAAAATGAAATCTATTACATTTTCGCTTCTCAAAAATCCGTGAATTCCAAGCACATTTTTTACTTCAAGAGATTTTTCTTCTCATTTTATAAGTATTTCATCAACAAAATGTTTATGGAGGTCTACTTCTTTTCCAGTGTTTGAGTAAACATAATTTTTTGAAATCATTGAACGAGCATCTTCGATCCTATTTGAAGGATAAAAATCTTTATTTAATTCTCTTTTTATTTCAAATCAAAGTATATGAGAAAGCATATTGTAAATTGGGTCTCAATGACTTACAATTACAATTGTTTTTCCTCTATTTTTTTCAATTATATCTTTGTAGGCATGAATCATTCTTCCAGACATTTCTTCATAAGTTTCACCATTTCATCATATTTTTTCGTTTTTATTTTCTCTAAAATATTTCCAATCAACATCCTTTCATTCTAAGTTTCATAAACTTACTTCTCTCAATCAATCCTCCGTTTTTATTTCAATATTTAATGTATCTGAAAGAGGTCTTATTGTATCAAGACATCTACTTAATGGAGAGGAATAAATAATATCTATTGCTTCATTTTCGAGCAATTCTTTTATTTTTTCGGCTTGTCTTTTTCATAATTCACTTAATTGAGCCTTTCAAAGGCTATCTTGTAATCATTTTTCATTGTAATCAGTTCTTCCATGTCTTACCAAAATGACTTTTGTAATTTGTCCAAAATCTCTGTTTTTTTGATAAAGTTCCTCTATACTTCCAATACAAACTTCTTGTTTTTTATCTTTAGATTGCCATACAGGAATAGCTGAGCCCCAATATCTATTTCTTGAAATATTCCAATCACGAGCTCACTCAAGCCATTTTCCAAATCTTCCTTCTTTTATCAGTTCTGGCACCCAATGGATTTTTGCATTGTTTGCAAGCATTTTTTCTCTTATCTTTTCTACGGCAACATACCAAGCAGAAATTGCTCTATAAATAAGTGGAGTATCACATCTCCAGCAATGTGGATAAGAGTGGTTTATCGTTGCAATATGCAAAGCAACTTTTCTTTCTTTGAGTTCGAGTAAAACGGATTCGTTAATATCACTAATAGAAAATCCATTTTTATCAAGGAGATTATAAGTTTTTCCACTATCATCAATATGCATAAAAAATCCAAGATCTTCCTTTTCTCCGATAATATTATCATCTTCTCCGTATGCAGGAGCTATATGGACGATACCGGTTCCTGTTTCGGTTGTTACATGATGACCAATTACTACAGACCAAGTATTTTTTCCTAGATATATATTTGTACCTAAATCTTTTCACATATCATTGAATTGCACCTCAAAATCAGGGAAGACTGGTTCGTATTTTATCCCAACAAGACAAGCTCATTTATATTCTCTGAGGATTTTGTAAGAGTCGGTTTCTTCGCCTCCTTCTGAGACCGGTCTTTCTGAGTTAAGACCGGTCTCTTTTGATTTAAAATAATCTTTTACTTTTTCACGAGCAAGAATATAGGTATCTCCATTTGTTTTATCAAGTAGTTCTACATAAGTGATATCTTCTCCAACTGCAAGCCCAAGATTTGCATACAAAGTCCAAGGAGTGGTCGTCCAAGCAAGAATATATTTGTTTTCACTTCAAGCTACTTTAAATTTTACCGTAACGGTTTTACTTTGTTTATCTTTGTAGCCTTGATTTACTTCAAAGTTTGAAAGAGGAGTGCTACAACGAGGACAATATGGCACAACTCTATGCCCTTCATAAATAAGACCTTTATCATAAATAGTTTTATAAGTCCACCAAACAGATTCCATAAAATCAGTATCCATCGTTTTATAATCATTATCCATATCCACCCATCTTCCCATTCTTTCAACAGTTTTTCTCCATTCATCCACATATCAAAAAACATTTGCTCTACAAGTTTCATTGAAATTATAGACTCAAATATTATTTTCTATATCATCTTTTCCACTTATTTCAAGCTTTTTTTCCACGATATTTTCTATAGGAAGTCCATGACAATCCCATCCGAAGTTTCTTTCTACTTTTTTCCCTTTCATTGTCTGGTATCTTGGGATGACATCTTTTATTGTTCATCATACGAGATGACCATAATGTGGAGTTCCAGTAGCAAAAGGAGGACCATCATAAAATTTGAATTCTTCGCAATCTTTTCTTGTTTCTATAGAAGCCTTGAAAATATCATTTTCTTTCCAGTATTTTAATACTTCTTCTTCTAATTTTGGAAAACTTTGTTTTTGGTTTACTTTTGGAAATGTCATAGTGGTTAGTTGTTAGTGGGTAAAGGTTGGTAAATTATTTATTTAGTTTATCGTAAGTTTGCTTTATTAACTCTTTCATTATTAACAAGTCTTTGTCATTTTTTATTTTTATTATTAAAAAATCTTGTTTTGTAGAAGTTGTTCTATCATATTCAAAGTCTAATTTTTTTTCGCTATTTATTCAATAAATATCTTCTCATTTCTTTAAATGTAGCCGTATACTTAAATATCATTTTCATATGATTATATCTAAAAAATTTTTTCTATTTGCTCTAAAAGTTATATATTTTTTTCTATATACAATGTCAATACTATTATTTATTGATATTGTAAAATTTTTAAACTCTTCATATATATCAATTATGTTTTTATCTTTACTGGATATATGATAATTTTCATCGTAAGTTTGTATTTCCTTATTTACTTCTTTAAATTCTGTTTCAAGTTTTGTAATTGTTTTTATGCTTTCTGTTGTATTTGTCGCTAAAATAGAATTATAAATAATTGTTCAATTATTAAATTGTTTCATTTCATAGAGTTCTATAGGTAAATCCTTGAAATTTATTGATTCTTTTTGGTATCTCGTAAAAGAGTCAGCTATAAAAATTACTTTACTTTGAGACCAATCCATACTTCCCATATCTATAAATTTATTTCTTTTTTTTCATAATTCGTGGACAAAGTTCGCTTTGTTATTTAAAAGCATTGATAAATATGAAAATCATTGATCTATAACAGAATAACTACTTCATCTTTTAAATTCAATTATTACAAAACAGTTATTTTCATTATCAAAAGCCAAAGTATCAATTCTGAGATTATTTAAGGAAAATTCACTTTTTATAAATTCTAGTCAAAATATATTTTCCAAATTATGTTCTGTAAGTTCCTGCATTTCTTTTTCTAATTTAAATCAAATTTCTTTTACTTGTTCTAATTTTCAAGATTTATTGGTGTAAAGTTGCATAATTTATTATGTTAAAAATAAAATTTTTATTTATTAAATAGTTTTATCGTTTTAATGATTCTGAAATATCCCCCGGAGGATACTCTCTTGCTTCGCAATTCACCTTAAGTTCAGAATGACAGGAAAAGTGAATAACTTGAGCGAAAGGGAATAGTAGAGAAGAAAGAAAATATTTAGTTTAATGTCATTTCGGACGAGGAGGATATGAAAAATAAATTTGCTTTTTTGTCGTCTTTTAGATATTATGTAAAAGTCATCACGACAAGAAGTCACACCGACAGGTTTTGTCCTTAGGTTTAGGCTTCTTTTTTTGTGTATCATATTTTCTTTTTCAGATCAGGATGATTGAGAAAAGACAAATATTTATAAAACTTTTTTAGTAAAGATGAATATTTATTTTTGTCTGGAATAAGCATTTTAAATAATTTATTATTTTCTATTAAATATTCTATCAAACAATAAAAATCCCCATCTCAACTGATAATAACGGCTTTTGAAAAATTTTTAAGCTCTATCATTGTATGTAATACAAGCTCTGAATCAACATTTCATTTTACATTTCAATCTTTGAGTTCCAAGGTTGGTTTGAAAACTAAGATATATCAAAATTGTTGCAAAGATGTATATAAGCTTTGGTTTCAAGGAACATATCAAATAAATAAAAATGCTTTTTCTACCTTGTATTTATCTTTTAAAAAAATCCTAAATCTTTTCCAATCAAGTTTCCATCACTGTGATATTATTGATAAATTCAAGTTTTGACTATCAATAAAAGCATAATTATTTTTTCAAGATTTATGCGGATTTTGTTTTGTCTTTACTTTTGGAAAAGTCATAGTGGTTAGTTGTTAGTGGGGTAAATATTTTAATTTTTCATCTGTTTTATTAATAGTTTCTTTCAATGCTTTAAATCAGTTATTTAGTTTTTTATAAATATTTTTTTCACTTTCATTTTTATTTTTTTCAAATATTTTAATCATTTCATCAGTATAATTTATAAAATAATCAATTTTTTCTTCTAAATATTTTCTTACTATTCCATCATATGTATAGAAAATTGAAATTATCATTGTTATATTTTCTATATTATTTGATGTTAATTCATTTCTTAAAGTTAGATATATGATTTTTTTATTCCTATTATCAACTATATCCCAAATAAAATCACTTATATATCACTTATTATAAAGTTTTATTCATAATTCTAAATTAGATATATCTTCTAAGTTAGATAATTTAAACTTAGTTAATTTATCAATCATTTCAATATCTTTATCTCTTTCATATTTTTTATATCAGTACCAAAAAGCGATTATTGCTCAAATAGTTGTAATAGCAAATTCTAAAGAAATAGTTTTTGGAGAATAATTTATATTAAAGATATTGTTTATAATACAAAAAATTTGTTGGTAAAAAAACAAAAACAAAATTATTCCTATAATACTAAAAGAGATAAGAGTTATATTTTGTAATAAAAAATTTTCTTTTTCTTCAATATATTCCTTTGTTTTTTCTTTCATAGTTTTTTTGTTATTAAATAGATTTTTTCGTTTTAATGATTCTGAAACGAGTTTAGAATGACAGAGTGAAATGGATAGCATGGAAGAAAATTATTTTAGTTTATTGTCATTTCGGACGAGGATTATTTTATAAGTCAGTCGGTATAAAGTCTTTCTAAAATTTCATTGTGGTTAAATGCAATTTTCAAGTTTCTTGTTTCTTCATAATTGTACCAAGCATATCAGTCAGATTCTGTTTCTTGGATTTTTATCTTTCAGCTCCAGTTTCATAAAAATCTATGTGAGTGTATCATTTCTCAAGAATTTTCAACAATGCAGGTAAAGTAAATCTTTATAGGAATAAAATCTAATCAGGTTTCTTCTTTTATTTCTCTTATAACCGTGTTTTCAGGAGTTTCTCATATTTCTCATTTTCATCATGGAACATTCCAGTGATGAGGAAAAGCTTTTGTATAATTACTTCTTTTTAGAAGTAAAATCCTTCAGTTCGTATCAATAATTATTCATATTCCAGCATTTCTCATAAATAGTTTAAAAGCTTGTAAAATTATTTGTTAATTTTTTTGCTCTTGTAAAAGCAACTTCTGTCCAAGGACAAAAAATTTCATTGTTATCAATCATTTGTTCAAAATTTTCAATACTTGTTTTTAATACTTGTATATCTTCTAAATCTTGTAAATTTTGTTTTTTTACTTCTTCGCAATCAATTCATACAAATAAATATATTTTTCAGTTGATATAGTTATTGTGGTTATATTTTCAAAGATAAATAATTTTTTTTGCATTGTATCAAGTTTCTTCCATTAATTCTCTTTTTGCACATTCCATAGCTTTTTCTTGATTTTCCAAAGCTCCAGCAGGAATTCCAAATTGAAACTCTCACAATCAAAATCTATATTCGTTTAGATAAATTATTTCTTTGTTTTTGGTGAGAGGAAGAATACAAGCAGAATCTATATTTTTTGAGTTTTCCATTGTTATAACACTTCCATTTTCTCCATCTTTTTCAAAAAAAGTTTGAAAAATTTTTCTAAATCAATTATCAATTATAAGTTTTTTTTTAAGTTCTTTCATAATTTTTTTTAAAAGGTAAGTTAATTTTATAGATTCCTGCCTTTGCAGGAATGACAAGGAGTGAAAGGAATGAAAAAGGAAATAAGGAATAACAAAAAGGCAAGAAATTAAAAATTTTAGTTTATTGTCGTTTCGGACGAGAGTTTTTTTAAGAAATTTTATTTTTCTTTATATAAAATCTATAATATCAGATGAAATTACTTACTAAAAATAATATTTCAAGAACTA
Organism: Candidatus Altimarinota bacterium; assembly: GCA_013350285.1. GTDB lineage: Bacteria > Patescibacteriota > Gracilibacteria > BD1-5 > UBA6164 > JAAXWG01. Next base: position 44,259 of record JAAXWG010000003.1, read on the forward strand.
CTCCCATTGGTGTAAATATAAGGAAATTATAAACAATTACAAAAGAAGTCCCAATCATCATCATTTTTCTCATCAGTTTATTATTTTCTTGGAATTGTCCTATTAAAGATATTGTTGATCAAGAATAATATATTAAATCATAAATTTCGGTACAGCTAAAAATGAGAGCAAATGTATTTAATATAAAAAAAAGAAACATAAATTTTTTATCTGTAGTAAAATAACAAGTAATAAATCTAAAAATAAGAATAATCATTATTATTCAAGTTGTTATTTTATTTAAAAGAAAATAATGAATACATATTAAAATTGCAGAAATAATAAAAAGAAGAAAGGTTGTTTTTCTTGATTTAAATTGAAAACTTAAAAAATCAAATACCATAGAAAAAATTACAAGTATTTGAGAAATGATAAAGGGAGTAGTTAATTCAATTGGCATATTTATTTTTATTTATATAATTTTTCTAAATTTTCTATTATTTTGAGAGCTTCTTCTTTATATTCCTCATCTCTGAGTTCTAGGTAAAGAGTTGCTTCATTTATAAGTTCATCAATTTCTTCTCTTTCTTCTTCACTTAAATCTCAAGAAATAGCATATTCAAGCAAATAATCAATCATATCAAAATTATTTTCTTCAAGAGAATCTTTTAGTTTTTTTATATAATCTTTTATAATAGGATTTTTCATAGAAAAATTAATTAGAAATTAAAGATGTGCAATAATGGGTTGTTGCATAGTATTTGTATTTGTTTCCTGTTTTTTGTATACTGAGTCAAAATCAAATATACTGAAAATGAGAATTTATCATTGCATTGTAATGAGGAGCATACGATCTTCATTTTTCTGACATATAAAAATTAAAAGTTCATTTGAGTGCTTCTATTGTTTCATCACTACATTCATCATCATTACAAGAAAAAGTTCCCCAACCAATACTTTCACTATAAGTCATTTTTGAAATATTTTTGCAGATAATTCATCTATCTTTTAGCCAAGAACTTATTTTATTGTAATTATAATAAGTATCTCAAGAATTTCTTTTATGATCTATATATCCTCTTGCTTTACTTATATTTGACCATTCATACGAACTTTTATTGAGTATATCTTGGTATGAATAAGCAGTTTTTCCAAGTGATGTTCTTTCTTTATTGAGCCAAGATAACCAAGTTTCTCTTATTTTTTTTATATCAATATTATAATTCTTCATATCTTCTTCAGCAATTTCTTTTTTCCCGAGAGCTTCTATTTCTTGTATAAGTTTTGAAAATACAGTATATTTTTTTTCTTCTTTATCTATATTTTCTATTTTTTCATCAAGGGAATAGATGATGAGATCTTTATAATTTTCTCATTTTTTTTCTATGATATTTTTTGCTCTTTCTACAAATTTTTTTATCAAAATATTGTCTTCTTCACTTATTGTATTTTCTCATGCTTGAGCAAAATACATTTGTAAAAAAAAGCTAAATATAAAAAATAAAAAAAGGATAAATTTTTTCATTTTCATTTGATAATAAAAAAATAAAAAGCATATAAATGGCAACTCTTTTTTAAAAGAGAAATATCATTTATATGCTTTTTGGTTCAAAAATATTTTTGAAAGGTACCACCTAAAAGCTATTACTCAATTTTATTTTTTTGACGGAGATTTCCAAACTCCGAAGGGTTCTATTTTCTTTTTTAAGATTTCTTCCCTCAGCATCGTCTGTTGATAGCAGACTAAAATCGCTTTTTCTAGAAATTATTATATAAATTTTGTTTTAAAATACAAACTTTTTCTTATTTTTTATAATTTTTTTATTTCTTCCAATATTTCATCAATTTCACTAATATCTGGTATTTCATAAATATCAATTTGTTCGTTTCCTATATGGATAAATGTAATATTTTGAGACATAGCAATTTCTCTATCTCTTTGTCCATCTCCAACATAAATAGCATGTCTACAAAAATTTTCATCTAAACTTTTTTCTTTAAATAAATCTATATGTTCTTTTCATTTCAATACATTTTCACTTCAAATTATTTCTTCAAAAAGATTTTCAATTCCTACTTTTTTCAATTCTTCTTTTGCAAATCTTGTAGAATTTGCTGTAGTGATAAAAAGTTTATAATTATTGCTCAATTCTTTTAATTTTTCAATAGTTCAAGGAAAAAATTTTACTTCTCCCAAGGCTTGAGTTTGGAGGTTTTCATATATTCTATTTTTGAGATTTTGAAAATCTATATTTTGATTATGGTCAAAAATTATTTCAAGTTGTTTTAAAAGAGGCATTCAAGAAGTGGTGCTCAATATATATTTAGCTGTATTTATTTTTTTTTCATCTACTTCTCCTATAATTTTTACTATTTTATCTCTATTTCTTTCTATAGAGTTTATGAGAGTTCCATCAAGATCAAAGATTATATATTTTTTCCCCATTTTTCTTTTTTTATTTAAGATTTAAAATATCATGGCTTGCAATTACTTCTATTTCAATAGAGGCTCATTTTGGAAGATTACTTACTTCTACTGTGCTTCTTGCGGGTTTTAATATAAAATAATCTTTGTATACTTCGTTTACTATATCAAAATCATTTATATTTTTCAAGAAAATAGTTGTTTTTATGACATCTTTTAATCATAAATCTACTTCTTGGAGAAGAGCTTTTATATTTCTACATACTTGAATTGCTTCTTCTTTTATCCCTCATTTTTCTAATTCGTTAGTATATGGATTTATCCCTATTTGTCAACTAAAGAAGTAAAGATTTCCTGTTTTTTTATATTTTGAATAAGGTCCTACTGGTTCAGGTGTTCCATGAGAATTATTTATTTCTGAAGATTTGATATTTTTTCCATTCGTATTTTGACGAGTTGTAAAAATGATAACCATAATTTATTTTTATAAAGTAAATTTATTTTGAAGCTATTATATTTATCCATCTATCTTTATTTTGTTTTGTATCTCAGTTTATTATTATATCCCTTATTATTAATCATTGTTTTTCAAAAAAATATTTTAATTCATTTTCAGTATAATATGTATAAGTGTTTTTTATTCAAGGAATAGATATACTTTCTTTTTTTATTTTTTCTGGGTTTCATTCTTCTCTCAGCTTTGTAGAAAAACAGATACTTCCTCAAACTTTTAGAAGATAAATCATTTTCTCTAATAATTTTTCTCACATCTCTTTTTCCATATGAACAATTGTCGCAAGAGTCCAAATTCAATCAAAAGATTCTTTTTGAAAATATTTTTGACTTTCAAATGCATTTCCAATAAAAATACAATCTTTTACTTCTGGATAAGCAATTTCTTTCATTTTTTCACTTAAGTCTATTCCTACTACATCATATCCTTTTTCTTTGAAATATTTTATATCTCTCCCATATCCACAACCAATATCAAGAATTTTTCCATAAGGAATATACTGGCAAAAAAGAGAATATAAATTTTTTACTTCTTCTTTGAGTTCAGTTTGTTTTTTAAATGTAAGAGCATGAAGACTATAAGTATCTTTGATGTTTTTAAAAGTTGTCTCATAGAGTTCTATTTTTTCAATGATTTTTCAAGCATTTTCATCTCTTGTATTTTCTTGAGTTGTTTTTACTTCTATATCAAATATACTTTCATAAATTGCTTTTCTTTTTGCATATATTTCATCAAGATTATGTCCATTATATCAAACAATTCTTCCAACTTGCATATCTTTTTTTCTTCAATTTATTACAGATACATCAGTATTAAGATAAATAATAATAGCATTTTTATTTATATTTTCCATAATATCAGTTTGAAGGGCAAGGCTTCCACTTGGAGCAAAAACAGTATTATCAAGAATTATATCTTGATAATCAAGTCTTTCCATAGTAATAAATTTCTCATCTCAAAGTTCTTCTAAAAGACTACTCACAGTTTTTTTATGTTTTTCTTCAAGATAATCATCAAAATCAATAAAGTTTTTTCATAATTTTTCAGCAATTACTTTTCCGAGAGTTGATTTTCATGCTCATGACATACCAATGAGAACAATATTTTCTTTCATAGTTTATATAAGTAAGTCAAAATAAATTTCATTATTTGTTATATCCTCATACTTAAATCAAAGTTCTTTCATTTTATTTTCTATTGTTTCAAAATTTTCTTTTTTTTCTGTTTCTATTCAGATAAGTACTGGAGCTCTTTCTTTGTTTGATTTTTTCATATATTCAAATCTTGCAATATCATCATCTGTTCCAAGACATCACAAAAATTCTTTTAAGGCTCATGGTCTTTGTGGAAAACTGATAATAAAATATCTCTTTTTTCATTCAAATTTCATACTTCTCTCTTTTACTTCTGGAAGTCTCTCAAAATCAAAATTTCCCCCACTGACAATAACAACAACTTTTTTTCCCTTGATTATTTCTTTCAAATCTTTAAGAGCATCACTTGCAAGAGCTCAAGCAGGTTCTATGACAATTCCATCCTCTCTTAAATATTCCAAAATTGTAGAACAAACTCTATTTTCATGACTTGTAAGTACTTCTAAATTATAGGCTTTGCATATTTCATATCCTTTATCACCAACTCTTTTTACACTTGCTCCATCTACAAAAATATCTATTTTTTCAAGAATTGTATTTTCTCACAAAGAAAGAGAATTTTTCATAGAAGCAGCTCCAAATGGTTCAACTCCAATTATTTTTGTATTTTTTCCTAAAGCTTTAGTTATTTCTATGATACCAGAAACAAGTCATCCTCAACCAATAGGGCAAATAATATAATCAATATTTTCTTTTTGAAATTTTTCATAGATTTCAAGTCAAATAGTTGCTTGTCAATTGATAATTCTTTCATCATCAAAAGGGTGAACAAATATTGCATTTCTTTCTTTTTCATATTTTCTTGCTTCTTTAGATGCTTCATCAAAAGTATCTCAAATGAGAAATATTTCTACATACTCTCATCAAAATTGTTTTGTTTTGTACACTTTTTGTTCGGGAGTTGTAAGAGGCATAAATATGGCTCATTTTATCTTGAGTTCTTTACAAGTTATAGCAACTCATTGAGCATGATTTCAAGCACTTGCGCATACGATTCAAGCTTTTTTTTCTTCTTCTGAAAGAGAGTTTATAAGATTGAAGGCTCCTCTTATTTTATAACTTCTCACAGTATTAAGATCTTCTCTTTTGAGATAAATTTCTGCTTCGTATTTTTTACTGAGTCTTTCTGATTTTTCAAGTGGAGTTGTCGGAATAAAGTCTCAAAAATTTTTCTTTGCTTGTATTATGTCTTCTAATTGTATCATAATGAAATAATAAGGGTTAAAATTTCTCAAGAATATCTTTTATATTACTATATTTTTCACTAAAAAATCTATTTCCATTTATCGTATTTTTTATGAGAAAATTATTAAAATAAGGAGAATTTTTTTCCCATAAATTTGGAATTTTTTTTAGTCATTTTTCATAATAGATTATTGCTTCTTTTTTGTATCATCTTTTTTCAAGCATATTTCAACAAAAAAAATAATCTTCAGCACTTGTATAAAAAGTGAGATATTCTTTACAATTTTCTTCAATATTTCTCAAATTCAAAATCTTTTTTTTAAAATAAAGAGGGCTTTTTATTTTTTCTATTTCTTTTCCTTTATTAAAAAGATTTATTTCGTAAAAGTAATTTGGGTGAGGAAAGAAAAAAATAGCTTTTTTGTACTGATTTTGTAAAAAAAAATACTCAGAGATAAAAAAACGAGAAACAATAAAAATGCTAAAAATCGAATAAAAAATGATAAAAATTTTTGATACAAAGCTGAATATATATTTTGTTTTTTTCTTTCTACTTTCTTTTATAAAAGTTCTCCATCAAAATATTCAAATACTTTTCCAGATTGTTAATTTTTTATATATTTTTTTGAATCATCATTTTTCTAGGGAAATGAAGCTCATAAAAAAAATAAAAAGAAGATAAGAAACAATGCTTGGAAAATTGAAAAAATAAAAAAAGAAAAAAAGAAGAAGACTTTCAAAGTAGGGATTTCTCTCAAAATGTTTTATAAGAAATCAAAAAACAAGGCTTATAAGTAAAAATCCTCAAATTCAAAAGTTATAAAAAAAATCAAGAAAAATATTATGGCTTCTATCTGCTTGATATCAAAAGTTTTCAAATATGTAGAGAAAAGGAGATTTAAAGTTTCAAAATATAAAATTTAGTGTTTCATTTCATCATCAGAGGAAGAATATTTTAGGAGATGAAAATATTATTTTTATGACACTTTCCCAAATAAAAAATCTTGAAAGAAGAGAATGGATTTTTGATGGAAAAAATATGATAGAAAAAATAAAGAGAATAATTAAAAATATCATTCAAAAACCAAATACTTTTTTGTTTTTTTCATAAAAGAAAAGAAAAAAAATATAAAATAAAAAAGCAAAAATAGCAATAAAACTTTTTGTAAGAAAAAGGCAAAAAATAAGAGGAATAAAAATGAAAGTATAATAATATTTTTTTTCTTTTAAAATCTTATCAAAGAAAAAAGGGGAAAGAAGAAGTATATAAGAAGCAAGATAATGAGGACTTCAAAAGCTTCCAATAGCTCTTCCAATATAGCTATCATAATAAAATGAAGGGGAAAAGAATTCTTTTATTCCCCATAAAGCAGGGAATATAGAAGAAATAAGTATAAAGTTGAGAATATTTTTTTTTGATTTTATATCAAGTGAAACAAAAATATTATATAAAATTATAAGATTGAGAAACAAAAAAAATGAGTGTCATTTTTCAATACTTCAAAAAAATGAATGAAAAGGGGAAAGAGAAAAAATACTTGAAATAAGTAAAATTACAATAAAAAATAGCGAAAAAATATTTATTTTTTTCTTTTCGTTTTTTATGTTTAGTAAGATGATAAATGAAGAAAAAACAATAAAAAATACAGATTTTGTGAATTCAAAATTTCAATATATATCTATATTCAAAATTTTTGAATGGATGAGTGGAAGAATAAAAAAAAGAAAATATATAAAAAATTTTTTTATATTTTTTGCTAGATATATTTGCATAATTCTTTTATTTGTTCAAATGTATTTTCAAGCTTGCTGATTTCTTCTTTTGTAAAAAATTTGTATTCATCAATTTCATCAATTTGAGTTTTAATTATTTGATTACTTTTTATTTTTGCTAAGAATATATATTCAAGCCTTTTTTCTTTTTTAGCTTTTTTGTTTGTATATTCAATTTTATAAGTAATAAAAGGATTTATAATTTCTTTTACTCAATCAATTGTTATTCATTTTTTTTCTCAGATGAATTTTACTTTTATATTGAGCTCTTCCATTATTTCTCTTTTCATAGCACTAAATATATCTTCTTTTTTTTCTATATGTCATCATGGAAGAGTCCAATAATCCTTATTTTTGTGTCTGACAAGAAGAAATTTTCATTCAGAATTTTTGAGAAAACATCGTACTATTTGGTGCATAGAGAACTTATTTAAAGATTAATATCATTCTATTATATAAGTATTTTTTATTTTTGAAGTTTTTTTGAAAAATAGGAAATTTTTATAGATGCTTTGTCATTACGAGGAGAAACGATGAAGCAATAATAAGAAAAGTTTTCTACTTTTTATAATTCTTTCACCATATATTCTCATTCCAAATAATAGCCTCTTTTTTTGTAGTATTCTCTGACTCCCACTCCCGCAATAACTGCAATTTTTTTTATTCCATATTTTTCTTTTGATATTTTTTCAGCTTCTGCAATAAGTTTTTTTCAAAAACCGATATGTTGTCCAAAAGTGCTTCCTTTTTCTCCTATACTGAGTTGATCTCAAAAAGTGTGAATTTCTCTAATGAGAGAAGCTCATTTTAACTCTGGTAAGACATTATACATATCATTTTCTTGGTTTCACGAATGTAAGATAGTTCACGGAATTCTCAGTCTCAGAAGACTAAAAATAGTCTGGTCATTTGGATCTTCATAGCTGAGAAAATATTCTTTTCACTCGGAAGCATCATATTCTCATACTTTTAAAATAGCATTTTCAGGATTATTTATCTTATTTTTTATTTCTCTATGGCGAATATCAATCAGTTCTTTATTTTCTTTTTTGAGTTTTTCTTCTACGATTTGTCTCAGATTTGAGAGAGTTGAGCCATGAAGTATTTCCGAAGCAGGAATATCTCTATAAGTTCTATTAAGTCTTACATATTCAGGAACCATTGTTTCAAGCTGACACATTAGATTTATAAGAGTTTCATCATCATAGGCTTTGAAATTTCATTGTTCCCATATTTTTGTCAGCTCAGAATTTTTTGTCACTACCATAGGATATATTTTTATTTCATCAGGACGAAAAAGAGGATTTTCAAAAATTTCTTTCATAGATTGTATATCAAGTTCAGGAGTGCTTCATAAAAGATTTGGCATCATATGAGCAACGACTTTAAATCAAGCATCTTTCAATATTTTTGTTGCTTCTATACTTTCTTTGTTTCCATGTCATCTTTTATTTTTTGCATTTATTTCATCTATAGTTGTCTGATATCCTATTTCTACTCTCGTTATTCCATAACTTCTCAGTCTTTTTATTTCTTCAAAATTTATAAGGTCAGGTCTTGTTTCTATAGCTATTCCAATGATTCTTGCTTTTGAAGTTTCATTTTGTATTTTTGCTTCTTCCAAAGTTTTTGATTTTTTGATTTCATATCATTTTTTTATTTTAAAACTTGCAAATCTTTCGCTTGAGAGATCTGTTGATTCTATAAAATCTTTCATTTCATAGTAACTATTAAAAGCATCATAAATTCATTTAATAAATTCTTCTTGATATTTTTTGGGATAAAAAGACCAAGTTCCTCCTATAATTCTTACATCATTTTTTTCTATTTTGTGTCCAGTAATTTCTAGTGATCTCAATCTATTATGTACTTGGAGAATTGGGTCAAAATTATTGAGTTCGGCTCGCATAACGGCTGGTTCTTGAGGAATATAGCTTTTTGGAAGTCATTCAAAATTTGGACAATAAATACATTTTCAAGGGCATGGAAAAGATTTTGTGAGAAGACTTATCACTGTGACTCAAGAAAGACTTCTTACTTCTCTCTTTCTGAGAATTTTTTTGAATGTAAAATTTTCTTCTTTCTTTCCTTCTTTTATAAGGGTATTGTACCTTTCTAAAATCTGTATAGAAGGAAGAGGTTTTTCTAAATGGTATTGTTTATAAATCTCATTTTTTATTTTATGAAAACTTTCTTTTGTTATGTTTTCTTCTTTTAGTCATTTTTCTATTATTTCGTCAATGATTTTTTCTAATTCTAGCATAATTTTTTAAAAAGTAGGGAATTAATCATAAAGATATTTCTTTGATTTTAATCGAAAAGAGTGTTTTTGCAAAAGTGTTTTTGTCTATGTTTTTAGTTTTACTTTTGGTATACTCTATGAAATATTACCTCATAGCATAATAATTTCTTTTCGTATATTTTCTTGAGCTTGTTTTTCATACTTTTCTATAAAATAAGGTGTTTTAAAAATTCTTCCTCCAGATTTTCATTCTAAAAATGCTAATCTTCATTTTTTATAATCTTCTTCTTTATAATTTGAATATTCATTTCTTACGGCTCTCATATAACCATATTTGATTGAATCTATACCTCCATGGTATATATCCCAAGGTTGTCATAATATAGATAAATCTATATCTATCATATAAGCTCCTATTAAATCATTTCAATCTAATTTATGACTAGCAGTAAGTGATATAAGATAACTAGCTCTTTCAATTATTTTTTCTTCTAATCATAATTTTTTTAAAAAATCTTTTGCAAAGTTAGCACTTTGTCTTTCATTTTCTCATGCTTTTGCTTTTGAAGAATATATAGCATCATGAAATAATATAGCAAAAAACAAAGCAATAAATTCCTCATGAGAAATAGACTTTTTTATTTCATAAAGAATATTTAGGCAAGCTATAATATGAAACCAATTATGATATAATCTCTCAGAAGTATCATACATAGGTTTTAACTTAGCATATATATCAATCCATTTATCTTCAATTCATAATTTCGTAAATACTGATTTCATTCTCAATTCACCATATATATCAACAGTACATAGCATTTGATTAAATTTCTCTTCTATTATTAAATCATCATTATTTCAATTATTGTCAAAATCTACTAAATTTCCATATCATGTAGTCTTAATACTAGCAGAAATAACTTCTTTTTTTCTATCAGTAGAAAACTGATTTTTAACTCTTCTTTCTATTTGTTCATTATCAAGATTTCTCCCTGATAATCTTTCCTTTTGCACTTCATTATCAACTCATATTAAAACTATATTATTGTTTGCTAAGTCTGTTATTCCAGCTTCTGCTAATAATGCTCAGTTCAATAGTATAATACCTTTTTTTCAATATATTTCTGTTCTAATTCTAACTTGCATAGGATTAAACATAATTTCATCTAAAAGTTTTCTTTTTTTAGAATCATTAAATACTATTTCTCCAAGTTTTTTTCTATCTATAAAACCTCATTCTGTTCCTATAGAATCTCAAAATTTTTTAATAAGCTTCTGCCTTATTTGTTTATATCAATCCTCAATTGCTACTTCTAAAATCCGATGTCATATTTTATCTAAATCTATATTGTGCACTGGAATATTTTCTTGTTTTCATAGCTCCAAAAATTTTTCTGTTATATATGATTTTCAAGCTCATATAGTTCATGTAAGTCAAACTATATATTGTCAATTCATCCTCGCTTCTAAAAAATGCTTTACATTTAAACTTACATAATCTTGTATAAATCATTGTTCTTTTAATAATGATTTCGTTACACTACTACTTACATGTGTTTGATTTTGTTCAGCAAATAAATACATTGAAACTATTCATTCTTTTTCTAAAATATTTTTTAGTGTTTCTTCTCATTGAAAATCACCAATTCATCTAATCCCTCTAATTACTGTTTTGCTTCATTGTTCAAAAGTAAAATCAGAAAGGAGTCATCAAAAAGGTTTGACATCTATATTCATTCATTCATATACTCTTGCCTTAGTTGCTCATTTTATCATTTCTACTCTTTCAGGAAAGGAAAACATATATTTTTTATCTGGATTTTGACCTACGGCGACGACAACCTGCTCAAATCTTTCTCAAGATTTAATCAACATATCTTGATGTCAATTTGTAAATGGATCAAATGATCACGGATAAATTACTTTTACCATATTATTTATAATTCTATTTTATAAAAAATATTATAAAAAATATTATAAAAAAGTCAAACATATTTTTCTTTATTAAATCATAATTTTTTAAAAAATATGAGAAAAATATTTGCTCTCTTAAAAAAAAACATTATTATAGAAAAAAGTTTTACTTTTCTTACTTTTCTTACTTTTTATACTATGCAATGTAAAAAAAATTCTCTTAAACTCTGTGGAGTTTGTACTATTTGACCAAAATGACAAGTTCTTATCCCAAAGGATGTGAGAGATTTTATGAATATCAAAGTGTGAGATAAATTTGTTATTGTTGTAAAAGATGAAAAATATCTTTGACTTATTCAAAACGAGGATATTCAAGAGATAAAGGATTATATTGAATATGAACAAAAATAATTATTTTTTAAAAAAGATTTTTTATGAAAAAAAATATATATATTTATTTACTTTTAATAACTCTTTTATTGAGTTCTTGTTGAAAACAAGGCGATTTGAGTGAAACATGAAGTGGGGCTTCAGATAAAAAAAATTTTCTCATAGAAGTAAAAAAAATGTGAGATTTATCACAATGAGCCTTTCTTGAAAAAACTTGAAAAATAAGCTCTACACAAGAAATTAAGCTCGCTTCACAGGCTTCTGGAAGAATTGCTTATATTTGAGTTAAAGAAGGAGACAAGGTGAAATCATGACAAGTAATTCTCGCTCTAAAGGATAATATTGTGAGCTATGGACTTAATTTGGAAAGAGCTCAAAACACTCTTGAAAAAGTGCAAATTAATTATGATTCTACACAAATAAATCTTGATAAACAAATTTTTGATTCAGAAATAAATCTAGAAAGACTTCAAAATAATTTAGAAGCTCTCAAAAAAAATACAGAACTTGATATACAAAATGCAGAAGATACAATACAAGATGTAAATTATTGAAATCTTGACTCTCAATCAGCTCTTCAACTTCAAAAAATTGATAATTCTATCACAAAAGCAGAACTTGATTTTCAAAATAAAATAAATGCTGATACAGAAACAATAGAGGGATTTAAAACAAATTTAAGAAATTCATATAATTCTCTTCAAATATTTTTGGATGATACAATAGAATTTGGGGATAAACTTTTTTGAGTGACAAATAAATATGATGATGATGCAAAAAAATATGAAAGTTATCTTTGATGAAAAGATAAAAATCAAAAACAAACGACGGAAGATAATTTAAGATCACTTATTCAATATAGAGATGGAATATTTAAAAAGGCAGATTTTTCTGATTTAAGCGATGAAAAAATACTTTCTTTATTAAATATTTTGAATGAATGATATGAATTAGAAAAAACTTATCTTAACTCTTTTGAAAGAACTCTTACAAATTCTATATCAAGTATTTGAATACTTTCGGAAACAGAAATAAATGCTTATGTATCAACAATTAATGCCTATCAATCTCAATTTCAGGTAAATAATGCAAGTTTTCTTTCTTTTAATAATAGTGCTTCTACTTTTTTGAGAACATATAAAGCAAGTCAAGAATCTATTGCAAAACAAATAGATCTTTTGAGACAAGATAGAGATATTCAGAAAAAAACATTTGAATCAAGTCAGGACAAGTCACAAATAGGGCTTGATAAAATTACTACTTCTACAAGTGATGCAATAAAAACTTTTGAGCTTCAAATAAAATCTGCTCGTGAAACTCTTGAAAATGCAAAAAAGACAAAAGAAGTAAGTTTGAGAGCATTACAAAATTCTATTAATGAAGCTCAAATTGCTTATGATTCAGCCTCAAAAGAATATGCAAAATTAACTATTACTGCTCCTATTGATGGAGTTATAGGAGATATCTTTGTAGATGTATGACAAGATCTTGCTCCTTGAACTCCCGTTGTAAGTATTTTATGAAATAAAAAAAGTGAAGTAGAAATTGCTTTTAAAAGCGATGAACTTAGTTTTATTTCTGTATGAAATAAAGTAAATTTTGATTTATCAGGTCGTGAAATGACAGGAAGTATTTATTCTATCACAAAAGTAACGGATAATAGTTTTAATTATAAAGCAAATGTTATTTTTGATACTCAACTTGATACAATTGGATGAGTAGTAAGTGTGAAAATACCAATAAAATCAAGTTTTTCACTTTTGCCTCTTGAAAGTGTAAAAATTATAGGAAATAACAAATGAATTATTTCTCTTTATAAAGATTCAAAAATACAAAAACAAGAAATAATTTTTTGAAAAATATATTGAAATCTTGTTGAATATAAGAAAAATATAGATGGAACGGCTCTTTTAAAAGATGATATGATTATCTTAAACAATGTAGAAAATTTTGATGAGGCAAAATTTAATTTGAAAATATCTAATTAATTTATAAATACTTATATATTATGCAAAGTGAAGAAAATCAAAAAAAAATAGAGACTCTGAGAACAAAATTTGAAAAATGATTTTTAGGTTTTTGGATAAGACAATATCGTATATCATATCTTGTTGTTCTTGCTCTTTTGGTGCTTGGTCTTATTGCTCTTTTTTCCATACCAAAAGAATCAAGTCCATCAATAAAATTTTGAATGGTTTCTATAACAACTATTTATACTTGAACGAATCCAGCAGATATGGATTCTCTCATAAGTGATAAAATATATAAAGAAATAAAAGATATTAAGTGAATTGATAAGATAACTTCTAGTTCTTCTTTATGAGTGTCATCTGTTCTTGCAACTCTTAAAACAGATGCAAATACAAAAGATGTTGTCAATGAAATCAGAAACAATGTAAATAGGGTAACTTTTCCGACGGATGCAAAGACACCAGTTATTACAGAAATAAATACAGATACGGAACAAGCATTTTCTCTTTATGTATATGCAAAAAGAGAGAACTTAGGGAAAAACTTACTTATGGGCTATGCTGAGGAAATAAAAAAAGTTCTTGAGGATATTCCATGAATTGAAAGTGCAAAATTTACAAATGGAAATGAATATGATATAGAGCTTGTTATTTCTCAAGAAAAATTAAAATCAACAGCTCTCACTCTTGATTCTATTGCTACAAGTATAAGAACTTGGAATAGAGATATTCCTGTTTGAAATTTTTGAATAGGGGATAAAAATTATGATTTTAGAATTGAGGGAAAGTATAATGACATCATTCAATTTTTAGATATTCCACTTATACTTTCTGATAAATCAGTTATAAATTTGTGAGAAATTGCAAGTATAGAGAGGGTTTATAAAGATGAATCTATAAACCTTATTTGAGATGAAAAAATAGATTCTATGCTTTATGTGGCATTAACAATAAATAAAACAGAATGAGCAAATATATTCGCTGTCAGTAGTGCTGCAAAGTGAAAAATAGAAGAAATGTTTAAAAGACAAGATTTTAAAGATTTGTGATATAAATATGGACTTGATCTTGCACAGGAGGTTATCAATGATTATAAAGAGCTTGCAAGGGAGGCTATCACAACATTAGTGCTTGTTTTTATTGTTATGTACCTTTTTGTATGATTTAGAGATTCAATTTTTGCTACGATTACTCTTCCTCTTGCATTCTTGGCAACTTTTCTTCTTTTGTATTATTGAGGATTTACTCTTAATTTTCTTACGAATTTTTCTCTTATTCTTTCTTTTGGTATAGCGATAGATACTATTATTGTTATTGTGCAGGCAGCAAGTGCAAAGATTCGTGTCTGATATGAGCCAAGAAGTGCAATTATGCTTGCAGTGAGAGAATATTCTATTCCTATTATTTCTTGAGTTATGACAACAATAGTCGCTTTTGTGCCGATGATGTTTCTTCCTTGAATAATGTGAAAATTTCTTGCTTATATTCCTATAACTATTTTTTGAGTTTTGGCTTCAGGACTTTTTCTTGCTCTTACTGTAAATAATGCTCTTTACCTTCTTTTTGCAAAAAGAAAAAATACTTATGTAAGTGATGAGACAGCAATAGAATATGCAGAGGAAGAAGAAAAAGAATTACTCGCATTGGAAAGATTGTGAAAAGAAGAAATAAAGCTTTGAATTCCTCTTCGTATACGAGTTATTCATACTTGTACTGAATGGTACAAACATACACTTCGTGCTTTTCTAGAAAATACTTTTATAAGGAGATTATTTATATTTATTCCTATTGTTCTTTTTATTCTTTCTTTTATTTTCCTTGCTCCAAGAATCTGATTTGAGCTTTTTCCAGCAGATGATCAATGAATTATTTCTTTTAATATAGAATGAGAAACAGGATTAAGAACAGAAGATATGGAAAATCAAATAAATGATATAGCTCTTATTTTGAAAAAATACAAAGAAATTGATTATTATACTATCAATACAATAAATAATAAAACAAGTATAAATTTACAATTGTATGAAAAAGAAGAAAGAAAAAAAGATTGACTTATGAGTGTCTTTGATTTAGAAAAAGTTTTACTCAAAGATTTTTCAATATATGAACAAAAGGGATTAAAAGTAAATTCAGAAGTTGCTTCTAATGGTCCTCCATGAACAAAAGCAGTAGGAATAAATCTTATAGCACAAAAATCAGATGATCTACCAGTGCTTATAGAAACAGCTCATGATTTTGAAAAACAATTTAAAAAAATAAAGTGAACAAAAAATATTTGAATTTCTTCAAAAGATACTCCGTGACAGTTTGTATTTACTCTCAAAAAAGATGCTCTTTCTTTGTATGATATTTCTCCAGCAATTATTTATACACAAATATCACAAATGATGAATGGAATTATGGTTTGATCAATAGAGGATAATGGAACAGATATGAATATTGTATTAAGACAAGATAATTTTAGAGAAAAGATAAATATAGAAGATATTCTTACTGCTACTTTTAATCTATGACCAAATACTTACCAACTTGGAAATTTTATAGAATATAATGCAAAAAATGCTATTGCTTCTATAAGTCGTGAGGATGGAAAGGTTCAAATAACAGTTGATGCTGACTTAGAAAAATGATATGATACAGTAACTGTTCAAAATAAAATTCTTGAGTATGCAAAGAATTATACTTTTTCAAATGGTATTTCTTATAAAACAGGAGGGGAAAATGAAGAAAATAAAGAGCTTATTACTGCTATTCTTTCATCTTTTTTCATAGCAATTCTTGTTATTTTTGCTATTCTTACTCTTCAATTTAATAGTTATTCTCAGCCAGCTGTTATTTTATATTCTGTTGTGATGTCGCTTCCTCTTGTTATGGTTTGACTTCTTTTGACAGACAATAAATTTTCTCTTCCTTTTGGTATAGGATTTATTGCTTTTACTTGAATAGCTGTAAATCATGGAATTATTCTTATTGATGCAATTAATCAAAATCTAAAAAAGTGAATGGAAGGTTTTAAAGCCCTTGTGGAAGCTTGATCAAGTCGTCTTGAGCCAATGACTTTGACAACTCTTACAACGGCTCTTGGTATACTTCCTATTGCTCTCAGAGACCGTTTTTGGTCTGGGATGGGATTTACTATAATATTTGGGATTATTGGAGCTTCTACATTGACTCTTTTTGTCGTAAAAGGTATTTATTATGAAATATATATCAATAACAAAAATAAAAAAGAAGGATTTATAAAAAGGACTTGGAAAAAATTTAGATGAGGTTTTTCTAAAAGGAAAAAGGGGATAGTGGTGAATTTGGAGAAGTAAAAAAAAAGAGATACAATTTTGTATCTCTTTTTTTATGGAAGTACTACTTCATATCAATTTCCAATTAACATTATTGCTAATTCTTTTTCGGAATATGATTTAACTTTTTTTAATTTTTGTCATAATATTTTTTAAGGTATGTGTTAAAAAAAATACTATTTTAACTGGAAAAAAACTATTATATATTATAAATAGTAAATATTATTTTAATAATATTTACTATTCAAATGAATTATATACCTTTAATATATTATCAATAAAATTAAAACACCATTCTAATGTATTTCATTCAAATATTTCTGTATCAACAAATACATTTTTATGAGAAATATTATATTTTTTTAATAAAGTATCTATATTCTTTTTCAATTTAATGTATTCTTGAGCAGTTTCTTTCCATCATTCTCATGACATAAGTCAGGAATTTTGAAAAATATTTTTATATTTTTCAAATAATTCTCTAATTTGACTTCAAATTTTTTCTTCGCCACTTATTGTATCCAAATCTTCTAATGTAAGAAATGAGTTAAGTATTTCCTTCATAGTTTTAGATTTTCATTGATA
The DNA here is from genome assembly GCA_013350285.1 of Candidatus Altimarinota bacterium. GTDB lineage: Bacteria > Patescibacteriota > Gracilibacteria > BD1-5 > UBA6164 > JAAXWG01. Next base: position 61,686 of record JAAXWG010000003.1, read on the forward strand.
TTGGTTTTTTCTTTTTTCTTTTATAGATTGTTTATATTTTTCTTGAGGAAATGTCTTTTTTCAGCTTTCAGTATTAGTATCATATTTTAGGAAAAGGATATTACTCAATTCTGTAACTACAGAAGTTAAATATGGATCTTCCTCATTATAATTTACAATGACTTGTTCCAGTCAAATTCCAATAGTATTAAGCAATTCAAATATTGCTTTTTTTGTTTCATTGACAATACAATAAGTTACACTTTCTACCCTATTTTTTAATTTTTTTTCATCATTATTTCCAGATTCAAAAGAATAAAAGGAGTCATTATTAAGTCTACAAAGTCCAATTCCATTTGTTAGTCAAAAAATTTTTCACCCACTTTTATTTTTTGTTATTATTTCTTCTACTTCTTGAAGAATTTTAAAATTATTAAGAATATCTCTCATTCTCTTAATTTCTGCTTCAGGCAATAATTCAACTAAGTGGTATATATCATATCATGCACAATAGTAGGGAATATTTATTTTTTCTTTTTTCATGACTTTATTTATTTAGGGGAACAAATTAAATATTAAAATATAAAATCTGTTAAGAGTTAAATTGATCATTAAATTGTAATACAGCATATATATGCTTAAAAATTCACTTTAATGTATTTCATACTGAAATTTCTGGATCAATAAATACATTTTCTTGAGAAATATTATATTTTGCTAATAGTCCATTTATTTTTTCTTCCATTTTTTTATATCCACAGTTATTCATATTTTCACTTTTTTGAAATAATTCTCTAATTTGACTTCAAATTTTTTCTTCGCCACTTATTGTATCCAAATCCTCTAATGTAAGAAACGAATTAAATAATGTTTCAATAGTTTGAGTTTCTGAGTCCGGTCATTTTCAACTTCTTATTCTTTCTTTCTGTTCTGTTAAGTTTTGTTCCGTATATAAATTCATAGGTTTTATTCCATCAATAAAAATAATTTCATTTTTGTTTTTAATATATTTATTTATACTTTCCTTTAATTTTGTAAGATCTTCATTTATACCTAACTCCACTTCATTTGTTTTAATTCAAAGTTCTTCAAATATTTTCATTATTGTTTTTTTAGACCCTTGGATTAATTCTATTATTTTGTAATTTATTCCATCTTGACTATTTATTTCATCCCAAGTGAAAGCTCTAAGTTTTAATTCATCTTTTTTGGGAGGAAGAAAAATTCCAAGGGCTTCCATAAATTTTTTCATTTTTTCTTGTTGTTGTTCTAGTTCACCTTCTAATAAATCAGCTATATCAATTAAATCAATAGGGCTAGAAGTAGAAGGTTCAGTCTCTGTTTTTTGAATAGACATAATTAAGAATTAATTAAACAAATATATTTTATAGTAAATATAAAATATATTCTGTCAAATTATTTTTCATAAACTTTCCTACACCACTTTTTCCAACTCTTTCAATAATTCTTCTTTCACATCATCTATATTTCCTGATTTCTTAAATCCTGCTGCAAGTTTGTGCCCACCTCATCAAAATAGAGCACAAATTTTTGCAACATCTATAGTGTCATCATTGCTTCTGAGGCTTCCTTTTATGTTTCACTTTTCTGTTTCATAAATGAGAAAAGCGATTTTTGCTCATTCTATTGTTGCTATACATTCGTTTAAAAGTCATGAAATTTCTTCTTCGTCTGTATCTCAAAAATCTTCTTTTTTTGCTATTGCTCCGACAATTTTTCAATCCTTGAAATCTTCTATATGGGATAGTACTTTTGTAAAAAGCTTAATTTTTTTGAGAGATTTTTTTCTAAAAAGTTCAAAAATTATTTGGTGACTCTCTGCTCCAAGAGAAAAAAGCTCAGAAGCAATTTGAATTGTTTTTGATGAAGTGTTTTTATTGTAAAAAATATTTGTATCCGTATATATTCCTGTAAGGATAAAATTTGCTATTTTGTTATCAATGAGTTTGTCATATCAAAGATTTTTGTATATTTCATACACGAGTTCGCAAGTAGAGGAAGTTTCAATATCAATGATATTAATATTTCAAAATCAAGGATTTGTAAGGTGATGATCTATAACTATAAGAGGTTTTTCTTCAAAAAATTCTTTATTTTTTTCATATATTTCTCCGAGTTGTCAGAAATCAGAAGCATCAAGACTGATAATAATATCAGGATTAAAATCTTTTATCTCAAAGTTTGTTTCTATTATTTTTTCTTTTGAAAGAAATTGTAGACTTTTAGGAACTTCATAATCATTGACTGCTTTTACATTTTTTCCAAGTTTTTGCAATATCAAAAAAAATGATCATAAGCTTCCAAAAGCATCACCATCCATTCTAATATGATTAATAAGGAGTATTTTTTTACTTTTATTGATATAATCTCATAATTTTTTTATTTCAGTTTTCATAAATTATATTTTCTTGATATTAAAATAAAAAATTTTTTAACTTCATTCTTTTTATAGCTGATTTCCTTTCTTATTTTTTCTTCTACTTTTATACTTTTCCTCTTTTCTTCTTTTTTAGTATAGAAAATTATAAAATTTTAGCAATAAAAAAAACTCAAGTATTTTGGGTAAAAGTGACTTGAGTTTATTTGTGTTGTCTAGTTCCACTTCCTAGACGAAAAAAAATTTTTTGTAGTTGTCTAGGGGGAAAAAGATCAATTTTAGAAAATTAACCTTTATTTTCTTTGAAGATTAAAAAGATTCAAAAGAACTTTTTTCTCTTCATTAGTTTAACCTCTCTTGGGTAATTTTTTGAAAGCGATTCACCATGCTTTTTTATTTTTATTTTTTTATAAGACTTCAATGGTCTTATTTTTTTGTAATTGGTGATTTTTTTGTAATTATATCCGTTTACAAACAAATTTTTTTTAAAATTTACTTATAAACGGATATAATTTTTTTCACCGTTTTTGTTTTTATTTTTGGATTTAAGATAAACTTAAATCTAGGTTTTTTTATAAGGGTGTTTCACTAGGTTTTTGTGAATCCCATTCTGGAGAAGAAAAACTATTTTAATGAGCGAAAGGATTTCTCCTTTGCACAAATATATTATATCCTATTTTTTTCTTTCACTCTAAAAATATTACTTTACATTTTTTGTAATTATTTATTTATTTTTTTTATTGTTTAGTTTTTGTTTTTGTGTAGCTAAAATAAAAAATACAAAAAAATACTATTTTTTGAGTAAAAAATAGTATTTTTCTCTCAAAGTTTAATAAAAATTTTAATAAAAAACCTTGATATTGTGCAAAATTTGTATACAGTAATTGTTATAAAAAATTTCCTTGTTTAAAATTTGTTAAAAAACTATAATAATGAATAAAAAAGAAGCATTGGAAAAATGATTTTTCTTCCTAAATAAAGAGGAAACTATGATTTCTGAGGAGAGAATAAAAGAATTACAAGAAATTATTTTGCTTCATAATAGTCTTTATTATGAAAAAGAATCGCCAATTATTTCTGATTTTGAGTATGATGTCTTGTTTAAAAAACTCAAATATCTTGAAGAAAAATATGATGTAGAGCAAAAGATTACTGCTTCTGTTTGAGCTTCTTTTAAGCAATCCAGCTTCAAAAAAGTTGCTCATAGTCGTCCAATGATAAGTCTTGATAATACTTATGATGAATGAGACTTAAGAGATTTTGATGAGAGAGTGAAGAAAAATTTATGAGGAAAATATAATGAAGTAAAAGAAGAAATTGTACCGTCTCTTTTTAATGATTCTGAAACATCCCCCAGAGGATACTCTCTTGCTTCGCAATTCACCTTAAGTTCAGAATGACAAAAATGAAAGAAAATTACTATTCAAAAATGAAATTCAAATAATCTTAGTTATATTCTTGAGTTTAAATTTGATGGGCTTGGAATAGAGCTTATTTATGAAGAATGAAATTTGATACAGGCAATTACAAGAGGAAATTGAGTAGAATGAGAAGATGTGACAGAAAATATTATGCAAATACAAAATATTCCCCAAAAAATAAATTATAAAAAAACATTAGAGGTAAGGGGAGAGGTAGTAATGCCAATTTCTAGCTTTGAAATGCTCAATAAGGAAGCAAAGAAAAATGGAGAAAAAATATTTTCTAATCCGAGAAATGCAGCCAGTGGGAGTTTGAGAGTTCTTGATACAACTATCACAAAGCAAAGAAATCTCAAATTTTTTGCCTATGATCTTGCAAATTTTTCTGAGTTTATTCAAAATCCCCCTACCGCCCCCCTTATTAAGGGGGAATTAAAGGGGGATTATACTTATTATGAAGTTATAAAAGATTTGGAAAATCTTGGTTTTGAAATTTCGTCTTACTTTAAAAAATGTAAAGATATAGAAGAAGTTATAAAAAATATAGAAAATTTTTGAAATATAAAAAAAGAAATAGATTTTGAAATAGATGGTTTGGTTATAAAAGTAGATAATATCAAGCTTTGGGAAACTATAGGTTTTACAGAACATCATCCGAGATATGCAGTTGCTTATAAATTTCCGACAGAAATAGCAAGAACAAAAATACTTTCTGTAGAACATAGTGTCTGAAGAACAGGAACAATTACTCCTGTTGCTAATCTTGAGCCAATTCATTTGTGAGGAGTTATTGTAAAAAGAGCAACTTTGCATAATTATGATGAAGTAGAAAATCTTGATGTACGAATAGGGGACACTATTTTTATCAAAAGAGCTTGAGAAGTTATTCCAAAAATACTTTCTGTTGTAAAAGAAGCAAGGCAAAAAAATGAAGAAAAAATAGAAATTCCTCTTATTTGTCCTATTTGTCATACAAAAGTGGAAAAAGATGAAGGAAAGGTCAGATATTATTGTCCAAATGTAAAATGATGTCCAGCTCAAATAAAAGAAAGTATTGCTTATAGTGTATGAAAAGCAGGATTTAATATTGATGGCTTGTGAGAAAAACAAGTAGAGACTTTTTTGGAAGAGGGAATTATAAACGATTTAGTTGATATTTTTACAATAAAAGAAAAAAAAGATGTAATTCTCTTGCTTCCTTGATTCAAAGAAAAGTCTGTTCAAAATATCATAGATGCAGTAGAAAAAGCAAAAAAACAACAAATAGTAGATTTTTTAAGTGCATTAGCTATCCCATGAGTTGGGAAGAAAACAGCGAAAACTCTTGCTCTACTTTTTGACTCTCAGCAATCTTTGCTTGATTTTGATTTTACTCAAGAAGACTTAGAGGCTCTTGAAGATATCGGTCCAGAGATAGCAAGTTCTGTCATAGAATTTTTTGACAATAAAAAAGAGTTTATAAAAAAATTATTACAACTTCTTGATATAGAATTTTCTAAAAAAATTGTTTGAGAAGGGGTTTTTATGAAAAAGAAAATTTGTATCACGGGAAGTTTTGAAAAATATAATCGTGATGAACTCATAAAAATAATAGAAGAAAATTGAGGAGAATTTGTATCAAGTGTCTCAGCGAAAACTGATTTTCTTCTTGCTTGAGAAAAAGCAGGAAGTAAACGAGCTCAGGCTCAAAAATTTTGAATAAAAATTATTTCTCTTGAATTATTTTTTGATATGATAAAATAATAAAAAATTAAATCAAAAAAAGTCAATATACTTTCTTTTTTTTCTTAATATAATTATATATAATTTCTTAAATAATTATTAAATAACTAATTTTATGCAAAAAACAATTTATTGAGCTTTTACTATTGTAGAATTGATTGTTGTCATAACTATACTTGTAATTCTTTCAACAATAGGATTTGTAAGTTATCAATGATTTAGTATTTCTGCAAGAGATAGTAATAGAGTTACTCAGGCTTCAAATATATCTGAAGCCCTTGAATCTTATAAGATAAATAAAACTCTTCCTACTCCAGAAAATAATGTTAGGATAGAAAGTAATGGAGTTCCTATATGATATCAATGATATTTTTGAGAAGATTGTCTTGCTTCAATATCGTATGGAAAATGATGAAAAGATCCAAAAGATAACAATTATTTTACTTATTATGTAAATGGTGATAATTATGAAATTCTTGTATATTTAGAAAAATGAGAATTGACTTTTTTACCACAAACTTATGCTTCTTCTATAAATTATAGTAAAAGAATAATGAGAGTGTATTGAGATAAGTTATGAATATTAACTGACATAAATAATACTCCTATCCAAGAAATAACGAGTATCACAGCATCATGAAAACTTGATATTGCCACGACTACAGCTACTTATAAAGCAATATTAACTGATTCTGAAAATGTAACAGGATCATGAACAGTTCTTATATCAACACTTCCAAAAGGAAATTGTAAAAGAATAAAAGAGTTAAAAGGAGCTTCTCAGGATTGAGTTTATTCTATAAGTCCAACTTGAACCTGAACTTTTGATGTATATTGTGATATGGTAACTGATTGAGGTGGATGGACTTTGATTTGATACAAAACTTCATGACAAAGTACTTGGAACAGAATAAATACATTAATAGATGGAAAAAAATCTTATTCAAATACAAAAATAAATATAGTTTGAGGTTTGATAAGATGAAACTATCTTAGGGTAAGAACATCAGTATGAAAAGATAAATTATTAAGTAATTCTTTTGTTAATGATTGGTGGTATTATTGGGATAATACCGATATTCTTCCAAATAGAGTAATAACTACATCTTCATCAAATCGGACCGCATTTGATAAACCTAGTATGGTAAAAGATATTAAATATTGAGTGGTATTGAATAGTCCTGATTATTACATAGATTTGACTGATGAGCAAAATGTTTCTAATGTAAAAGCCTTATTTTCAAATTTATGAACGACTTATGATTGAGATTTGCAATGAGATTTGAGTTTTGCTTTTCTTTGAGAAAATTGAAAGGCTCGTATATTAACAGATAATAAAAGATGAATATGACAAGATCATTGATGAGCTATATGGGTATGAAGAGATGATACAACAGAGGGGTTATATTATTGCGAATCAGCATCTTGTCTTAATAATCTAGCTGTTCTAAATGATTTTTGATGAACACCTTCTAATGGGGCTATTTTTAGTTCTACTTATACTTTATGGCTTTTTATAAAATAACTTTTTCAAACTCTCCATAACAAATATTTTTCTTTTCTCCTCTGTAATTTGCTTCAAATTCACTTATTTCATATTTATTAAATATTTCTAGTTCTTTTTCATAATCATACGAAAGAGTTATTATTTTCCAGAGAGAATCTTTTTCTATACTTTTTATTATGGTATCAAAATACTCTCTATGGTCTGTTTTTATTTGAACAATCCCATTTTTTTTTGTGATAGAAAATAATTTTTTTAAAAAATCACTTTGGAGAAGTCTTTTTTCTTTTTGTTTTACTTTTTCCCAAGGATCAGGGAAAAAAATAATAGTTTTTTGTATTTCTTCACTTTCAAATATCTTATCTATATTTTCACCATAGTCTTTGAGTAAAATAAAATCAATTCATCCAACAGCAAGAGTTTTTTCTACTGTTCTTTCAAGTCTTTTGTATCGTAACTCCATTCCTATAAAGTTATAATCCTTATTTTTTGCAATTTCTCTACTAAATGTATTTCCCATTCAGGTACCTATCTCCAGAATTATTTCTTTTTTATTTTGAAAAAAGTTGTTCCATTTTCCTTTGAGGGCATAAATTTTTTCTGTATCAAGAAGAATTTTATCATTGGTTTTTGCTTTTTCTTTGTAAGGATTTATAAAAGGCATAGATTAATTTTATAGATAATTTTTTTGTATTATATAAATAATTTTTTTTAATTAAAATTTAAGTTTTTTCTTTTTTGAGAACTACAATAAAAAATAAGAAGTTATTTTGCTAACTTCTTATTTTTTATTTAGAAAATGTTTATTTATTATCCAAAAATTTCTTCTATAAGTCCTTCACTTTGTTTTGTTTTTATTTCAGAACCAATATTATATTTTATATCGTTGAGAAGATTAAATCTTTCTACAGTTGCTCAATAAGCTCTTATAAATTTAGCAAAATCTTCTTCTTTTTGTATAGAATCTGTTACTTTTTTTTGAGCAGATTCTATTGCTTTCATTTTTTCATTTGCTTTATCTATTGCTTTTTCAAGCACTGCAATATATTCATTTGTTGTTTTCCCAACTTTTATTTTTTCAAAAACTGCTTTAAGTAAATCATAAATATTTGCATATCAATTATATGAATTTTCTTGATAATAAAGATTTTGTAAATGTTGTCCTTTTCAGTTATTTGTATTTGCTTGTATATAGATATAGAAACTATTTGAAAAAGGAATAGTTGTTCCATCCATTAGCTCTAAATACAAAGTTCCCATAAAAGAATCACCATATTCATTTGCTATATATTTATTAAAAATTTCTCTTTGTAGCAAGACTTCTCAAGGAATTTCAGAAGTTTTAAGCTCTATTTTTATATGATTTATTCATTCTGTTACATCAAGAGGAGTTGCAACTTGGCTTCATCCTTCTCCTCATCCCATTCCATCATAATATATTTGTTGATTTACACCAAGTCCTATATAAGCTTTTTGTATTTTTGCTTTGAGAGCTTCAGGAATTTCTACATTTAATTTAAGTTTTTTTGTATAGAAATTTTTTATATTATAATCACTATTTTCTTGGATATTATTACTTATGATAGACACAATATTGTCTGTGATTATCTTTTTTGTTTCACTATCTTTTACTAAATCTGCAATATTTTTGAGAGAATCTGTATATCATGTTGGAGCGATACCTCATCATCAAGCAAAAGTATTTTGGAAAATAAGAAGGGATGATACTATTCCTACAAGGAACAATTTTTGTATATTTTTCATAGTCAAAAATATTAAGAAATAACATACATATATTACGAAATAAAGTACAAAAGTAAAGCTTACTAAAAAAAATGATTTTACATTTGATTTTTCATATTTTCTGTATAAACTGCAAAAGCTTCAAAAAATATGGATCGGTAGCTCAGTTGGTAGAGCAGGGCCCTCTTAAGGCCAAGGTCGCGGGTTCGAGCCCCGCCCGGTCCACCAAATGAAATAAAAATTAAGCAATAAGTTTTTCTTTACTTATTGCTTTTTTTAATATAATAAAAATAGCAGATTTAAGCAGTTTTTGAGAGAAATATTACAAAGATAATATTTTTTGAAATAAAAATACCTTAAAATATGGAATTTGACCGAGTTTAAATCCTGAAAGGTGTAAAACTATTTTTTCTTGAATTTAAAGTTTTTGAATTTATGGGAAAGTGGTTTTGAAAAAATTAATTTATAATATAAAATTTCTCTATGTTAAATAAACTTTTAAATGATTTTATATCATCACAAAAAAATAAAATAGTTGAAAATATAGATTTATGCCAAATTGGAGAGAGATAAGAGAAGATATGAAAAAATGAGTTTTAAGTGTTAGTTGTTAATTTATAGAAAAGTATGACAAATGTTAACTTACCAAGTGTTATAGCTGATAGATCAAATTATCTAGTTGAAATTACTAGTTCTTTAAATGTACCAAGAGATATAATTGCAAGTGATGATGAAATATCTGAAGCTTGGAATAGATTACCAAGAGTAATATCAAAAATTCCTGAAAATTTAAGAACCAAATGAATTGTAAAGATGTGTATAGCAGTATCATCATGATTATTTGATAGTTGAATAAATTATATTTGGAATGAATCTGTTATAGAACTAAGAAATAAGATTAAAAGATTTTGATTACAAATAGTTTGAGAAATTACTGAAAAAAAAGATTTTGATGAAAATAAATTAAATGATTTACAAGATTCTGAATTACTTACATTATGTTTAAAACTAAACTTAATAACTGAAGAGGGATTTTTTTATTTAGATCAATGTAGAGATATAAGGAATAATTTTTCTGCCGCTCATCCAACTATTTGAGAATTGGATGATAATGAATTAATAAATTTTTCTAGCCGTTGTGTAAAGTATGCTCTATCTGTAGATGAAAATCCTATTTGAGTAAATATATGACAATTTATACAATCAATTAAATCTTGAAAATTTAATGAAGAGCAATTAAAAACATGGTGTGAAAAATTAAAACAAACTCATGAAGCACAAAGAGAGTTATTGTTTTGAACTATGTATTGAATTTATTGTGATGAGGAGAGTACTGAAGAAACTAGAGTGAATTCATTAAATATATTTTTGGAATTGAAAGAGTTAATTACTCCAAAAATTAAATCTAATCTAATTATATCTCATCAAAACTATGTAATAAAGTGAAATACTAAATGAACTACTGCTTCTCAACATTTCTTTGAGAAATTAGCAATGTTTGATTTATTATGAGAAAAAGAGCAACATGCTATCATATCTAAAGCTTGTAAAACTTTATTTGATGTACATCTTTCAATGAATAATTTTTATAATGAACCTCCATTTGCTGAAAGATTACTTGAAATTACATCTTCAACCTCAGTTCCTGATACAGTAAAAAATGAATATGTTGAAGTTGTTTTAGCTTGTTGAATTTGAAATTCTTATTGAGTATCTAACAATGCTTTTCCTTATTATAAAAAAATGGTTGCAAATTTTTCACCTAAGGAAATTCAAATAATGTTTGATTTTATTAATGATAAAACTTCATATATATGACAAAGATTAGATACAAGTCGTAGACATTATTTAAAAATACTAATATCTAGTATAGATGTTTCTTCAATTCCAACATCGGTAAAATCTTTATATAGTAAATGGGTAAATTAATATTTTATTTTATCAGATTAATAAATTAATTATGCAAATATATAATAATAACTCTTGAAAATTATCTCAAGTAAAGGAACTTTGATTCAACCTAGAAAAAGATATGCAATCATTAACTGAAGCTAACCTAGAAAATATTTTTTGATTAGAATTTATAAAAACTGAGTTTCAATTAAATAATTTAAGAATTGATTCATTAGCTTTTGATAACGAAACAAATTCTTTTGTAATTATTGAATATAAAAGATGAAATAGTTATTCAGTTATAGATCAATGAATGAGTTACTTAGCTTTAATGCTTAATAATAAAGCAGATTTCACTCAAGAGCTTTGAAGAAAAAGAAAAGAGTTCATAGATGTAAAAGATATAGATTGGTCACAAAGCAGAGTTATTATTATTGCTGATAGTTTTAATAGATATCAAAGAGAGTCCATAAATTTTAAAGATTTAGCAATTGAGTTATGGGAGTTAAAACAATTTTCAAATTGAGTAGTTGTTTTTAATCCAATAAAAGCTTCAAATACTACTGAAAGCATTAAAACGGTAACAAAATTTGAAACTGATGAATTTGAAAAAGTAAATAAAGAAATAAAAACATATGAAATTGATGATTTAATAAAACCAAATTGGGAATATACTAGAGAATTATATGAAGATTTAAGAGATTTTATATTGTCATTAGATAATAATCTTAAAGAGAATATAACTAAATTTTATGCATGATACAGAAAAAATATTCAAAATTTAGTAGGCTTAAATTTTTATAAATCATGAATAGCAATAACTTTTGTTTCTTTACATAAAGAAGATTTAGATGATCACAAAGATATGATAAAAAATATTCCTGAAGAAAGATGATGGGGGAAAAAATCAACTTTAATGGTAAAAGATAAAGATGATTTATTTTATGCTAAAGAATTAATAAGAGAAGCATATAAAAAATATAATTGATAATTTTTTATATTATATTGTAAAAATTTTTAAAATAAGTATTATACACTAAATTAGTTATAGTTATTGTTATTATTATATGTCATATAAAAAAGAAGATTTAATTAAAAATATAGCATTAAATTTAGCATTTTCATCAAAATGAACTTCGCTAAAAAATGTTATTTGATTATTTGATAGCAATAGAGTTGCACAAGATTTTTTTTGTTGATTGTTTAGTCTTGTCTTTTGATATAATAATTTGAAAGAGTTAGATAAACTTAACTGAATACCTAATTATCCAGCAATTGATTTATGAGATATCGATAATAAAATTGCTTTTCAAATTACTACAGATAGTAGTTCAGATAAAATTAAAGAAACAATATCTAAATTTATAAAACATAAATTATATGAAAAATATGATAAATTAATTATTTTTATTATTTGAGATAAACAAAAATCATATACTACAAAATTTAATACAAAAGATTTGTTTGTATTTAATAAAGATAATGATATTTGGGATGATAATTTTTTAATATCTGAAATTGATAAAATAAATGATATTAAAAAATTAGATGAAATATCAAATTTCTTAATGGAGAATTTAGTAGAATTTAAAACTCCTGATAAATTATTAGATTCTGATATAAAAAAATGTATTGAAATTTTTAAAAGAGATTTTTGAACTGAAAAACTTATTGAGGGGAATTTAAATATTATAAGTAGAAATGATGATTTTATAAAAGATATTAAAAATCCATTAAATAATATATCGTGGGAATTTTTTAAAAATAATATTATATGACATATTAAATACAATGAACATATTTTTACATTTTTATGAAATCCAATAAATAAAAATTTACAAATTGATTATCTAGAAGTATGTAATGCTATACATAAATATTATCTAAAAAATAAAAATATTTATGATTCATTTGAAAAAGTTTTTGGAGAAATATTTTCAAGGTTAAATACTTACAATGATCATGAAAATGGAATAAGTAATAAACTGAAGATATTATTACACAATATGTATTTTAATTGTGATATATGACTTAATTCATAGTATATGTTAATACCAAATAAGTATACAAATATAACTTATTCAGTTGTTTGAATAAGTTATCAAATTATAAAAATATTAAAAAACGATAATATACAAAAGTATAATGATCTTTTTAATAAAGTTATTTATCTATTATGAGATGAAGTAAAAGAAAATTTTTTAGTGTCATTATGTTTTTTATACATGACATGAAAAATAATATACTATAAAGATTCAGATATAATAGAATTAGTTTTAATTTAATATAATTATGAAATTATCAAAAATTTATTCTAATAAAAGTATTTTTAAAGAAATAATATTTAATGAGTATTTAAATATTATTTATTGAAATATTGAAGATCATTTAACTAATGTTAATGCTCAAGAACATAATTTATGAAAAACCTCATTAGTATATTTAATTGATTTTTTATTGTTAAAAGAGGTCAAAAATAATAATTTTTTTTGAAAATATAAAACGAAATTTAATGACTGGATATTTTTTCTTGAAATTAAACTAAATGATGGAAATTATTTAACAATAAAAAGATCTATTAAAAATAATAATCTTGTTTCTATAAAAAAACATTTTTCTAATAATCAAAATTTCACTGATTTATTAACAGAATGGGATTATTCTGATATTAAAATAAAAACTAAAAAAGATGAAATAAAAGCTAAAGATACATTAAATACTTTATTAAATTTTAATGTTTTAGATAAACCTTGATATAATTACCGTTCATTTCTCCCATATTTATTAAGAACTCAAGATGACTATGGCGAGGTATTTAATCTAGATAATTTTTTTTCAGATTCTGAATGGAAGCCTATGATTTTTGAATTACTATGATTTAATTGAGATATACTTGATGAGAAGTATTCTCTTGAAAAAAATCTTGAATTTGAAAGAAAACATATTAAAAAGGTAAATTTGGAATCAAAGGTGTCTGATTCAGAGATTTACAAAATAAAAGCTATAATTGAAGCTAAAGAATTAGAGTTAAAAGAAATAAAAGATACAATAGATAAATTTAATTTTTTTCAAAAAGAACAAGATATTAATATTGAATTAGTAAAGGAAATTGAATCCGAAATATCATTATTGAATAATAAAGAATATAATCTAAATTATAATATTGAAGAGGTACAAAATGCATTAGATAATGATGGGGGAAGTATTATAAAAATTAATGAATTAGAAACATTATTCAATGAGGTTGGCTTAAATTTACCCGATCAGCTAGTAAAAAAATATAAAGATGTTCAATTATTTGCTTCTCAAATTTCAAGTGAAAGAAAAAAGTATTTACAAGATGAGCTAAAATCTAAGACTGAAGAAAGAAATAGTATTAGGGGGAAATTATATGAATTAAATAAAAAAAGATGAGATTATTTATATATCCTTAGAGAAAAAGATACTTTTATTAAATATAAAAATTACCAAGATTTAATTGTAAAACTATCTTGAGAAATATTAGTTCATAAGGAAAAATTAATTTCAGCACAATGAATAGAAAAAACTAAATGAGATATAGATAAAATAAATGATGATATTTCTTTGTTAGTAGATGAAATAAAATTAGAGTTAAATAAAGAAAATATTGATTTAATTGAAATAAAAAAGATTTTTCAAGATATTTATAAAAAAGTTTTTCAATATACAGTATTATTAATTGTTGAACCTAATAAAAAGAATAATATAAATTTTACAACAACAGTACTAGATTTTGCAAATGATACAACATGAAAATGAGATTGATATACTTCTACAAAGATATTATGTGCTAGTTTTGTTTTATCTATATTAATTTACTATAGTAATAAATCTTTTTATAAATTTGCTTATCATGATTGAATTCTTGAAAGCTGGTGAGATAAACATAAAGTTAGTTTTATTAATTTATTAAGAGATTATTGTAAAAAATATGATATTCAATATTCTATAAGTTTAATTAAAAGTGACATTCCTAATTCCTTAATTTTTAATAAATGAGAAATAATAAAAGAGTTATCTAAATGAAATGAATTATTTTGAATGGAATTTTAAATATATATATAGCCTGATTAAAAATCAGGCTATATTTTTTTGTATTAAATTAATCATGCATTACTTTTCTTAAAGACTCACAAATCTTCATAACTTCCTCCTGATTATTTAACATATATTTATACAATTCTGTTCGACGGGCGACACGATTGCTCCACCATTTTTAAAAAAGCATAAGTAAAGCACTTTTCTCTTGTATAAAGGAAAGGTGCTTTTTTGATATTTTGCAAAATGGCTTAAAATAGATAAAGTTAAAGTTCGAGGACCACAAGGTGGTTTTTGCTTTAATTTTTAACTAAAAAAATATGGAAAATTGAGAAAGTTATATTGATAACAAAGGTAAAAAATGGATATGGATAAATTCAGCTTATTATATTGATGATATGACTATTGAAGAGACTAAGAGTAATATCAGAAAATATGCTAAAGAAATTGCACCTGCATTTTTTGAGTTGGTTGCAAAATTAAATTGAAAATAAAAGAATAATAAGTAAAACTAAAAAAACAAATTAAATGTATAAAAATAAATAAATTTATACTTAATTTGTTAAAAAATTGTAAAAAAACTTGATTTTTAATAAAAATATGATACATTATTCATGTAAAAAATATATTAAATAATACAGTATTATGTTTAAAAATAATATAGTTGATTTAGTTAAAAAATTAAGAGCTGAAACAAGTGTTTCACAAGAAAATTTGGCTAATTATATCTGAGTGAGTAGATTGACTTATATTAGTGTTGAAAATTGAAAAAGAGAGTTTAAAAAAGAAGAAGTGGAAAAAATTTCTGATTTTTTTGAAAAGCCTATGAATTATTTTTTAGAAGAAAAGAAAGAGAAAAAGAAAGAAGATAAAAATAGAAAATTAAAAGATTTAATATTATATATTGCTAAGAATTTCAAAAGTAAAGAAAGTCTTTGAAAAACTATGCTAAATAAATTGCTATATTTTAGTGATTTTAACTATTATGAATGGACTTGAAACTCTATAAGTTGAGCAACATATAAAAAGCTTCTTTATTGACCTGTACCTGATAATATTACAGAAATTCTTGATGAAATGTTGGAAGATTGAGAGATTGCTATAAAAAAAGAAAAAAATCATGATTTTTATACTCAAAAAATAGTTGTATTAGATGAAAATATTGATTTTGGAGTATTTGAAGAAACTGATAAGATAAATTCACAAAAAAAAGAAAATTATACTCCATATGAAGATTTACCAAGCTCAAGAAAAATAGTAGATGATGTTTTAACTAGATATGAAAACTGGACAGCAAGATCACTTAGTGATTTATCTCATGAAGATACTCCATATAAAGTAGTAAAAAATTATGGTGATGTTATCAACCCAACACATGTTTTTTATAGAAGTAAATCATTTATAGTTAATCATCATAATTTAGAAAATGAAATTTATGAGTAATATAAATACTTTGAAAATTTAATTAAATCCTTCCCCTATGAAAAAACTTACAAGCTTGATTTTTGTTTCACTTTTTCTTATAGGTATTATTATTTTTTTATTTTTTTTTCATCCAGCTTTGACTCAAGAAAAAGATAGTTTATCTATTTTGTGAGCAATTGTATTTATTCCATTTTCTGAAGATGGATTTTCAGAATATGCAGACAATAAATATGTAACAAATGCTACAAATTCAAATGAAAGATTAAAAAAATTTATGGCAAAAAAATGATATATTTTTACTGAGCAATTATGATCTGGATATATGTTTCATAATAAAAAATGAGAAAATTTTGTCATCACTTGAAAAATGTTTTCAAGATTTTTTAGGATTTTTTCTTTTTAGTTACAAAATAATTTTTATGACTCTATGCGATATGAAAAACTAGATATTTTGAGGGGAATTGCGATTGTGTTGATGGTTCTTTTTCATCTCAACTATATTTTAGTCCATATTTTTTGAATTGATAGCTTGAACTTTTCTTTTATTTTTTGGCTTTTTATTGGTAAGATTTGAGCTTTGCTTTTTATCATTATTTCAGGAATCTCATTTTTTCTTGCTGAAAAAAAGTATGGTAATAAAATCGTAAAAAAATATTTAAAATATGCTTTTTTTCTCGGAATAATTTCTCTTTTTATCAGTTTTTATACTTATTTATTTTTACCAAGCCAGATTATACTTTTTGGGATTTTACATTTTTTTTCTCTTTCTTTCTTGCTGATACTTTTTTTTCGTAGATTCAGATATTTTAACTTTCTTTTTTGAATCCTGATAATTTTGTTTCCACTTTTTTTTACTATGAAAACAAGTTCATATTATTTATTTTTCTTGGGATTTTTGTATCCTTGATTTTATTCTGCTGATTTTTATCCAGTTTTTCCTTATTTTTGAGTATTTTTATTTTCTTATACTTCTGCAATTTTTCTCTCCAAAAAATGATTTTTAGAAACTATCTTTTGATGAAAATATAGCTGAAAAATTACTAATTTTCTCAAATTTATTTGAAAAAACTCTCTTCTTATTTACTTAATTCATCCTCCAATTATCATAGGAATAATGTATTTGATACTAAAATTTTTATAATCCTCTCCATCTGTTTATAACTAAAAGTGTTCAAAATCAAAGTGATAAGATAAAAAACAAAACTCCAATACACCAAAATACAAAGCTAATTTGGTCAGTATATTGGAGGACTCAAAGTTTAGAAAATATATAATACCAATCATGTATTGCTCCACCAAAGAGGAGAGGAAGTTGTTGTTTTACTGCATCTCCAGAATATGTAGCTATATAAAAAAAATTTGTTCCAATCCATGCAAGACAAAGAGTGATTCAAAAATAATCAAGACTTCTCCAAAAATAGATAAGTATCAGACTTGGAATGAGAAGTTCCATAATTGTTCCTCAGAGTACAGTAAGAAATTCATTTCTAAAATTCATAAAAAAGAAATGTCCCATTTCATGAATGAGAAGATTGACATTGTCAAGAAGGCTAAAGTATTGAGGAATACTCACATAACAAAAGAAAAGATAGCCTATCAAAGCTAAAAGAGGAAGAGTAAAAATTGCAGGATATTTTGATGAATTTGAAAACATTTTTTAATAAATAAAAGGTATAAAATATTTTATTTTCTTCTAAATACTTACCTTATTTAGCTTTAAATAAGCTTTTCTTTTTTTATTTCTTGACTAAAAAAATATTTGTGTAATATAAAAGCCATTATATTTTAACTTTTTATATAAGATGTCAAAGATTAATGAACTTTTGGAAAACTTTGAAGAAAAAAGACAGCAATTTTTGAAAGATCTTCAAAGGGAATATGATGCTCTCAAAAAAAAGTATCATTATCAAGTATATAAAAAGAAAGTTGTTTTTACTCAAGAAGCAAAAAAAGAAAATAAAAAATGGAGAGATCCTTTATGGAAAGAGTTTCTTTGGGGAAATATGAATTTGAGATATATTATTTCTATGCCTTTTATTTATGGGATGATTATCCCTGCAATTATCCTTGATATATTTCTTTTTATTTATCAACAAGGAGCATTTAGATTGTATGGAATTCCTCTTGTAAAAAGAAGTGAGTATATTATTTATGATAGAAGATTTTTAAATTATCTTAATTTTATTGAAAAATTTCATTGTCTGTATTGTAGTTATGTCAATGGACTTTTTTCTTATGCAGTAGAAGTTGCTTGAAGGACAGAAAAATATTGGTGTCCTATAAAAAATTCTATGAAAATAAAATGAGGACACAATTGGCAAAAATATTTTGCTGATTATTGAGATGCTCAGGTATATAGAGAAGTACTTAATAAAAATAGAGAATATTATAAAGAAGAAAATGAAGAAGAGCTTTTGATAAGAACTTAATGAGATAGACAGAAAAAATCAAGACTATTTTGATAAATAGTTTCTTCTATTAATTCATTATTTTCATTTCTTAATTCTTTTATTTTATCAAGCACAAATTTTACTTTTTGTGGATGATTTTCGGTTCCTCTTTCTGGTGCTGGTGAGAGATAAGGACTATCTGTTTCTATCAAAATATTTTTGAGGGGAATATACTTTGCTGTTTCTTGTATTCATAGAGCATTTTTAAAAGTAAGTATCCCACTAAAACTTATCATACATTGAGGAGAAAAATCAAGGAGTTTTTTTGCATATTCTCTATCTTCTGTATAGCAATGAAAAACAAAGTTTTTGAAATTTTCTTCTTGTAATATTTTGAGTATATCTTCTTTGGCTTCACGATTATGAATAATAAGAGGAAGATTATATTTGTGAGCAAGTTGTATTTGAAGTCTGAAAAAAGTTTTTTGAATATCTATTATTTTTTGTTTTTCAAATTTAGATTCTATAAGAGGAGGAAGCCGATAATAATCAAGTCAGCACTCTCCAATAGCAACAATTTTTTTATCATTTTGAAGCATTATTTCAAGTTCATTGATTCGTTCTTTTTCTTGTCATACATATTCAAGAGTCTCACAAGGATGAATCCCAACACTCGCAAATGCAAAATCATAATTTTTGCTTGTTTCTTTGCACTTTTGGCTTGTTTCTATTTTTGTTCCAACACAAAGAATGAGATTTGGAAAAGAAGAATTTTTTATAGATTCAAGTACTTCTTTTTCGCTTTGTTTTTCTGAAAGATAAGGATGACAATGAGTATCAAAAAGCATTTGTAAAATATTAGAAATTTACTCATGAAGTAGTGAGAGGGAAGTTAGCTCCATTTATATCTGTATAATTTACATTTATCATATTGATAAATTCTGTTTTTTCAGAATATTTTTCTGTATGTATCTGGAGAATATCTTGACCAATTTTGATATCAAGAGGTTTTTCAAGAATAACAAAAAGAGTATAAAATCCTTCTTCATTTGAAATATTTTCTATATTTGCTCCTTCTATAAGTGAGGTAAAATTTTTTATTTTGAGGTTTTCACTGTTATAACTGAGAGAAAGAGAAAGTTTTTTTACTTGAGTCATATCTGTATTTGCAGTAACTACTTGCATATTTGTATCAAGATTGTGGAGATAAATATCTCCCTCCATAGTTTCTGTTGTGTTTGTATTATTTGTTGTAGATTCTAAAATATTTCATTTTATTTGTTTTGTGAAACTATTGTCTTTGAGAGAAAAATGAAGCCCTAAAGCAAGTACAAAGCTCAAAGTGATAATAGAAATATTTGATGTTATATTTTTTTTCTTGTATTCTTGTACAAAGTCTTTCATAGAAAATTGTGTTTTAAAATAAATATGTCTTTAGTTTAAAAATATTTTCTTTTTTGTAAAGAGAATTTAGTTATTTGTTTTTTATAAAAAAATATAATAAAATAGAAGGAGTATAAGTTTAAAAAATAAAAATGAGTATAAATGAATTAAGAGAATGATATGAAAAAATTCAAAAATTATTTTCCGAAGAGATACAAAATTGAGAAAAATTTACAGACGATTTTTTGGATGCTTTGATAGAATATCAACGAAAGGTTGAAGAAATATTAAAATGAAAATGAAAAACAAAAGAAGAAATAAAGAAGATATTGGATAAAAATACTGATGAAAAAGTAAAAAAAGCAGTAGATTTAATACTTTCTTTTTCAAGACCAGAGGAAAAAAATATATGATTTACATTGTTTAAAAAATGAGAAAAAAAAGTATGAGAAAAAAAATGAAATAATATAATGGAATTAAGAACTTTAGATAAATATGATGAATTTCTAAGAGTTTATCATCGTTTATTTTTTGGAAATAAAAATGTAAAAATTGATGTCTTTATAGAAAATTTAAATAAAGATAAAATGAGAAAAATTCCTTACAAAATTATACATTTTTATTGAAATCAATTTTCAAGGACTTTTCTTATATCAGATCAAGTATGAGAAGTAAGTCTTGTATATGATGGAATAATAGAAATAAATGAAGATAATTTTATAAATATATCAAAATGAGAAAAAATTGATTGAAAGCAAGCTAATAAAATTACTTATTCAAAAAATTATGCAAAGAAATTAGAGCATTATTTATCAAGTCAAACTTTAGAAGATGAAGCTTGATTTGATGAAAAAAACGAAAATATTGATGGAGAGGAAGCAATTTTTGATGAGATATATCATAAAACTATTTTTAGTTCAATAACAGATAAAGATTGAACCCCTATAAATATTGATTTGAAAACTATTTGAATGACTGAATTTTCATGACTTTATTTTTGAATATGAACGAGATTTCGAAGAATTTGATGATTTACTTTATTAAAATATAATTGATGAAAAAACAATTCCTGATTGAAAAAAATATTAAAATTATGATGAATAGAAAGACCTGATTTACAAGATGAAAAAATAGATTTCAATAATCCTGACCATATAAAAGAAATATTTACAAATATAACAGATGAAAATTGAAAAACAATAAATATTGATTTGAAAAAAGTTTGAATGAAGGAATTTTCATGACTTTACTTTTGAGAATGAACGAAATTTTGAAGAATTTGATGATATATTTTATTAAAATACAATTGATGAAGGAATCTTATTATATTAAAAAAAGTATTGTTATTATGATGAATAGAAAGACCTGATTTACCAAATGAAAAAATAAATTATAATAATACTGACCATATAAAAGAAATATTTACAAATATAACAGATGAATTTTGAAAGCGAATAGATATTGATTTAGAAACTATTTGAAGGAGAAAATTTTGAAACCTTTATTTTTGAAGATGAACGAAATTTTGACAAGTTAGTTGAAAGACTTTGTTAAAATCTAAAAAAAATCCTACTCCTCTCAAAATAGTATTAGTATTGTGATGAATAGAAAGACCTGATTTGCCAAATAAATAAACCCCCTCTAAATCAATAAATGATCTTCAAGAGTCTCTATTTGTGTTTTATTAAGAATTTCTTTAAGCTCTTCTTTTGGGATATTTTTGAGATTTTCCACACTTCCATATTTTTTGAGCAGTTTTTTTCTCGTGATTGCTCAAAATCAAGGCAAAGATTCTAAAATATTTTTTTGCATAGATTGTATTCTTTTTTCACGATTGAAAGTGATAGCAAATCTATGTGCTTCATCTCTGATTTTTTGGATAAGCCTGAGTTCTTCACTTTCTTTATCAAGCAGTATTGCTTCACTTTTTCAAGGAAGAAATATTTCTTCTTCTTTTTTTGCAAGCGAAATAAGTTGAAGCTTATCAAGTAAAATTTTTGTCGGCTCATCACAATTTTTTTTGTATGCTTCTATTGTCGTGAGGACAGCAGAAAGTTGTCATTTTCCACCATCTATGATGATGAGATCAGGGAGATTTTTTTTATTTTCTATTTCTTTGAGTCGCCTTTGTATAATTTCTTTGAGAGCAGAAAAATCATCAATTTTATTGTTTTCCAGAGTTTTTATAGTAAATTTTTTGTAAAGACTTGAGTCAGTTTTTCCATTTTTTATGATACTTCTTGATGCAACAGTATGAGTCCCAGAAAGATGAGAAATATCATTACATTCAAAAATAATATCTTTGTTGATAGGAGTATATCAAAGTAGAGTAAGAAAATTTTTTTGAGTTTTTGCAGTAAAATTTTTTGTACTTTGGCTCGCAAGATATTTTTTGTAAGCAAATTCATATACATTTTTGTAGGCAAATTTGAGCATTTCAAATTTTGGTCAGACTTTTGGAGTTTCTATTTTTACTTGTTTTATAGTAATAATTTTTGCAAGACTTTCTTCTAAAATATTGTGATTCTCTAATGTGATAGGAAGGAGAAAATTGAGAATATTTAATCCTGAGCTTGAATATTCTTTGAGAAGAAGAAATTTTTCAAGGATTTCTTCATCGCTTTCTTCTAAATAATTTTCTATCTCATAATTTTTTACTTCAGTGATTTTATTATCTCTTATTTCAATACATCCTACAAAAAATCTCTCATATTTTTTTATAAAATTTATGACATCATAATCTCATTTTACAAAATCTCTTACGGTTTGCAGAGTCTCAAGAGAAACGAGCGATTCTTTGTCTTTTTTGAGTTCAGAGGCTTCTTCAAATTTGAGTTCAGAAGCTTTTTTATACATTTCTTCTTCAAGGATTTTTATGATTTCTTTTGTTTCTCCATTCAATATTTTTTTTATTTTTTCAATACTTTCTTTATATGCTTGTATATTTTCTTTATTGAGAAGACAAGGTCAGGCACATCTTTTTATATAATAATCCATACAAGGAATTTTGACTCCATTTGTAGATTGTATTATAAGATTTTTATCTTCTTTTCAAAAGATGAGATTACAAGCTCTATATCAAAATATTTTTTTGAGAACTTTGAGAGTATTTTTTACATTATTTGAGCTTGTATAGGGTCAAAAATATTCTCAGTCATAATTTTTTATTCTTGTTGTAAAAATTTTTGGAATTATTTCTTTTGTGATTTTTATATAAAGATAATTTTTATCATCTTTCATCAAAATATTGTATTTTGGAAGATGTTTTTTTATGAGAGTTGACTCAAGTATAAGACTTTCAGTTTCATTATTGGTGATAATTGTTTCTATGTTTTTTATTTCAGATACCATTTTTTTCTTTGCAAAATTGAGTTTATTTTTATCATTGAAATAAGAATTTACTCTACTTTTTAAATGGATAGATTTCCCTATATAGAGTATCTTTTTTTCTTCATTATAAAAAATATAGACTCATGGAGATTTTGGAATATTTTTGAGAATATCACTCTCCAAGAGGGAAGAAATATGAGTTTTTTTTGATTTAGATATATTATTTTTTGTATTTCACATTATTTTTTATTTACATATTATCTTAAATCTATTGTTTCTCATTTTTTTTTCATTTCTTCCAAATATTCTTCAATTTTTTCTTCTTTTTTCCCTCATTTTCTATCCATATAATCTACAACAACTCCAGAAAGAGCCTCCATCATAAGCTCAAATTTATCTTTTTGGGGTTCTTCTTTTTCTTCTTCTTTTGTGAAATTTTCTATTTCATTTAGAGCATTATAAGGAAGATAAACCTCATCTATACTAAATTCTTCATCTCCTATTTTATGAATAATAATACTTCATTTTTTGAGTATAATATCAATAAATCAATTTTCTATAACTTCTACTCATTCTATATTTTCATACTTTATAGAATTTGTTTCACTTTTAAAAAGTTTCCATTTTATATCAAAAATCCCATCATGAGTGATAATCCAAACATCATTATACCAATCAAATATATCATAAACAATTTTGAAAAAAAGAGCAAAAAGAAATATCTCAAAAATATAAAAAGGAATAATCTCTTTTACACGATAAGATATGTAATAAAACATACTTGAAATAGAGACAATAAAAAGCCAGATAAAAATTTTTTTTAAAATAACAATACCATGTCTATGAATAATTTCACATATTTCTGTGTCTTCAGGGAGATATTTTATAAAAAAATTACTTTCAAAGCTATTCATATTTTTTGAAATTAAATAATCTTATTTAAGTATAAGTGCAACAGGACAATGATCACTTCCCATAATATCAGTAAGATAAATAGTATCTACAATATTTTCTATAAAAGATTTATTTACGATAAAATAATCAAGTCTCCATCATACATTTCTTGGTCTTGCTCATGCTCTGTAACTCCACCAACTATATATATCTGTTTTTCTCGGATAAAGATAACGAAATGTATCTATATATCCAAATTCAAGAAGATAATCTATTTTTTTTCTTTCTATAGGAAGAAATCCGATAGAATTTTCATTTTCTTTTGGTCTTGCTATATCTATAGCTTCGTGACAAATATTAAAATCTCAAGTAATAATAACATTATTTCACGATGCTACAAGAGTATTCACATAATGGATCATTTTGTCATAAAATTCTAACTTATAATCAAGCATATTTTTTTCTGTTACTTTTTGTCATCCGTTTGGAAAATAGCAATTTATGAGTATAAAATTTTTGCATTTTAATTCCGTTACTCTTCATTCTGTATGAAAATGCTCAATTTCTCAAAAATGATTTTTAAGATCAGATACTTCTAAATTTTCTTTAAAAAGAATCGCACTTCCTGCATATCATGGTCTTGTGCCAATATGCCAAACATATTTATAACCAATAAGTTCTCCTATTTCAGCAAGAAATTGGCTTTCAAATGCTTTTGTTTCTTGAAGACAAATAATATCAGGAGATTCTTTTTCAAGAAAATCTTCAAATCATTTTTTTAGAACAGCTCGTATTCCATTTACATTCCATGTTATTATTTTCATATTTTTTGGTACAAGAAATATTTTCTAAAAAATTTTATCTTTTAAAGACAAAAAGTAAAGTGAAAAGGCTTGAAAAAATATTTTTTTTGACTATTATCACTTCACAAAAAAATATTTTTTAAAATAAAAGAACTATGGCAGATAAAAGTCAAAGAGATGAAATTCTTGAAAAAGATGAACAGACTCAAGTAATAGAGGAACAAGAAGAAGTGATAGAAGAGGAACAAGAAGAGATAAAAGATGAATCTGAGGAAATAATAAAATTAAAAGAACTTCTTGCTCGTCATCAAGCAGATTGTGATAATTTCAAAAAAAGGATGGAGAGAGATAAGCAAGATATGATATTTTTTCTTAAATCTGATATTATTTCCAAGATACTTCCTCGTGTAGATGATTTGGAAAGAATTATTGCAAATACTCCTCTTGATTTACAAGATAATGCTCTTTTTACTTGAGTTCAGACACTTTATAAATCTCTAAGTAAAGATTTGGAAAAACTATGAGTAAAAATATTTGAGTCAAAATGAGAAAGTGTTGATCCAGATAAACATGATGTGATGACACAAGTTCCTTGAAAGGCTTGAATTATTATAGATGAATTTGAAAAAGGGTATGTGTTGGAAGATAGGGTACTGAGACATGCGAGAGTAGTTGTAGGAAGTGGGGAATAGGATTTCTGAAAAAAGATAAATAAAGGGATATGGATTTTCTCAATATTAAGAAAATCTGTTTTTTCAAGAAATTTATCTGGAAAATCTATAATATATTCTTAAAAAAAAATTGACAATAAATTAAAATATAAGTATAATATTTATAATTTTATGAATTTTGAACAACAAGATTTTATTAATGGTTATAAGAGTTTTTTTACAACAAAAATTAGCAGAATACAAAATAAGCCTTGGTGAAGAATTAAGTGCCTATCAAAAAAAGGTACAAAATCAAATAAATCTTCATATTTACTACAGTGAACAATGTAAATTATTATCGGATAGTTTCAGAAAAAGAGAAAAATCTATTATAAATGAAACCCAAGGAATAGAACAAATTGATAAGTTAGATGCTATTTTAAAAGAAGAGATAAAAGCTTTTGAAGAATTAAAAAAACAATATGATATTGCACTTCTTGAAATTAATAACTCTTAGTTCCTTATTAGTATAATACTTCAAATATTTTTATTGAATGGAGTATTCACTGAAATTCTTTTTCTCAGAGGGGGGAAATTTTAAATTCATTTTCATTTTTTATTTCTTCAAAAATTTTTTCTGTTATAAATATTTTTTCTTCTGGAGTAATATTTTCTAAGCGAGATGATATATTTACAGCCTCTCAAAAAAAATCTTCTCCTTTTATGGTTTCTCTTTGTATTAATTCTCATTCATCAAGAGAGATTTTTAGTTTTATTTTATAGATTTCATCATTTATAGTTTGATTGTATAGTTTAAATTTTTTTTGTACTTCTATCATACATTTGATTGCATCTTGTGCATTTCAAAAAACTATCATAAAAGCATCACCAATAGTTTTTATAATACTTCAGTTGTATTCTTCTACAAGAGGTATAATTATAGCATCTTGTTTATCAAGTATTTGAGTTATTCCTTTTACTCCAAGAAGAGAGGATTTGAGAGTAAATTCTTTTATATCCGTAAAGACTATAACAGATTTGTTTTTTTTCACAGAAAAATATTAAAAAATTAACTTCATTATTCTAGCATATATATGTATTTAAAACAAATAAAAAAACGAGAAGTTTTCTCGTTTTTTTATTAAATATGATTTTTTTATTTCATAAGATCACTTCCTGCAACAAGTTTATCTGTTTTTGAATAGCCTTCTAAGCTTTCATTGAGATAGATAAGTTTTGTTTTATCAGAACTTCAGATATTTCCAAGAGTTTCTATTCTTGAAGAATCAAGTAAAAACCTTAAAATCTTTTCTCCATCAAGTTTATTATCAGATGCTTTTATGAGATCTACAGACTCTTTAAATCATTCTGCAATTTTCATTCTTTGTCCAGCCATACCTTCTCAAAGGAGTATTTTACTTTCTTTTTCTGCTTCTGCTTGTTTTACTTGCATAATCTTTTTTGATTCTCATTCGTTCATTGCGGCTTCTTTTAGTTTTTGAGTTTCTACTACTTTATTCATTGCCATCATTACACTATTTTCTAATTTTACATCTCTTACTTGGATAGAATCAAGTTTGTATCCAAAACCGTCAAGTCTTTGTCTCAATCTTTCTTCTATTGTTTCTCCTATTTCTTCTCTTTTTCAAAAAATTTCTTTATGATCAAAGCTTACAATCATAGCTCTGAGTTGCTCATCAATTGTTGATTTCATCATTGTTTTTGGATCATCTATAGAATAAATTGATCTATAGATACTTCAATTTTGAGTATCATCTCCATCATCATTAACATAGTAAATAACATTAAGTCCTATATAAGCAGTTACATTATCACTTGTTACTCACTCTACTTCTACTGGAAAATTTTTTCTAAAAAGGACTTGAGATTTTGTAATTTCTAAAATAGGAATTAATAAATTTAATCATGGTCTCAAAATTCTATTAAAACGACCAAGAAATTCTACTGTTTTTACCGTATTTGGAGTAACTATTTTTACAGAAAGAAAAAGAAAAACCAAAAATATAATCATTCAGAAATAAAATTCCCCAGTAATTATTGAGACTATAATTATAAGGAGAAGAATGATAGGACTAATAAGTTTTGCCATATTTTTTTATTACAATATAAAGTGTGAGTATTTTACTATAATTTTTGTGAAATCAAAAATTATTTAAAATAAATTAGGGAAATAAAAAAAAGTTGTTATAATATATGTAACTTTACAAAAAGTTAATTTTGTTTTTTAAAGGGCAGTTTCATAAATTTCAAGAGAGGAGCCATATATTCTAAATCTTTTCAATTTTTGTAGTTTTGTCTTTTAAAATAGAGTTTTTATTATTTATTTATTTTTTATGACAAACATTGTAAGTTTTGAAGATTTTTCTTTATCTCCAAGTATTTTAAGTGCGATAAAGCAAAAATGATTTGAAGAACCAAGTCCAATACAAAAACAAATTATTCCTCTTTTTCTTGCTGGAAAAAAAGATATTATTGGTCAAGCTCAGACTTGAACAGGAAAAACAGCATCTTTTGCGATACCACTTCTTGAGCTTATTGATAAGAAAAAATCATTTACTCAGGCTATAGTTCTTACTCCGACGAGAGAACTTGCTATACAAGTTGCTGAAGAAATTGCTTCTTTTTCTCTTGAAAGAGCAGTAAATATTTGTCTTCTTTATGGAGGACAATCAATGACAAATGAAATCAGAAAATTAAGTTCTGGTCCTCAAATAGTTATTTGAACTCCTTGAAGAGTGAAAGATCATATAAAAAGAAGAAATTTAAAATTGGAACATATTCAATATTTTGTTTTAGATGAAGCAGATGAAATGCTCAATATTGGTTTTAGAGAAGAAATAGAAGAAATTCTTGCTGTTACACCCAAAGAAAAAAGAGTTTTACTTTTTTCTGCAACTATGCCAAAGGCGATACTTGCTATTGCTGAAAAATATATGCATGATTATGATTTTATTTCTATCAAAAAAGAAGATATTGATAGTAATCTTATTAATCAAATTTATTTTGAAGTAAGAGAAAAAGATAAGCTTGATGCTTTAACTCGTATTTTGGATATAGAAGATGATTTTTTTGGAATAGTTTTTTGTAGAACAAAAAGAGATGTTGATGAGGTTGCTGAAAAATTAAAATTGAGAGGATATCTTTCTGATGCACTTCATGGGGATATTGACCAAAGACAAAGAGAAAAAATATTGAGAAGATTTAAAAATGGGGAGATAAATATCCTTGTTGCAACAGATGTAGCAGCAAGAGGGATTGATGTCAATAATCTTACTCATGTAATTAATTATAATCTTCCAGAAAGTCCAGAAAGTTATACTCATAGAATAGGAAGAACTTGAAGAGCAGGGAAGACTTGAACGGCTATAAATCTTGTTTCAAGAGCTGAATATAGAAAATTATTTTTTATTGAAAAAATTACAAAATCATCAATAAAAAAAGAAAAAATTCCAAATGTAGCAGATATTTTATGAATTAAAAAGAAAAGATTTATACAAAAAATAGAAAAATCAGTTAAGGAGTGAAAAAATGAGCAATTTTTGGATTTGGCAAAAGAAGTTCTGAAAGTAGGAGATACAGAAGTTGTACTTTCTGCTCTTTTGAAGGAATTTTTGCAAGATTCTTATGTTCAAAAAAGAGAGGAAGAAAGAGATCTCAATGAAGAAAATTCAAGAGAAGAAAATACAAATATGGAATGTAGATTATTTCTTGCAAAATGAAAATTTGATGGAATGACTCAATCAAAGATAAAAGATTTTATCAAACAAGAAACAAATATTGATTTGGGACATATAAAACAAATAGATATATATGATAAATTTTCTTTCCTCAATGTTCCACTTAGAGATGCAGAGGTTATTCTTGGAATTTTTAAAATGAAAAACAAAAGACAACCACTTGTTGTACAAGCAAAAAAAAGGTAAGTTATTTAAGTGATTTTATTAGTAAAAACAAGAGAAAAAAATAACAAAAAAAACTTCAAATAATTTTATTTGAAGTTTTTTTTAAATAAGAGTTGTTTTTATTTTTCAAAAAAGAAAGTATATTTTGAGAAGTTTTTATATTTTAAACTTATTTTAAACTAGATATTATAAATTTATATTGTTTAATTTAATTTTTAATTTTTTTATATGCTAAAAATAGTTATTTCTCTTATTATAGGTGCTATTATTTGAGCACTTCTTCTTTTTGCTTATGATGTATATAGTGGAAATATCAAGCAATGAAATTTTAATAATGTTTCTTTTTCATGACAAATGATGCCTCCAAATTGATTTTGATCTGGAGAGATGATGTGAAGTTGAACAATGATGTGAGGAACTTGAACAATGATGTGAGGAACTTGAACAATGATGTGAAGATGAGCAAGACCAGATATGACAGAGAGTGAACAAATAGAAATGATAAGTAAGAGAACTTGAATTTCAAAGGATATAATTAAAATGGAGCTTGACTCATGAAAAACAATGAGAGAAATTATGGAAGAAAATACAAAATCTTCTACAGATTCTTCTAAAGCGAACTCTTCTTTATAATATAGCTTAATTTCATAATACAAAAAGATGAAAAAATATATCAATATTTATTTAGTAATACTATGAATAATTCTTGTAATTTGAGGAAATTATTTTGTAGAAAAAAAACAAAAAGCCAATCAAACTACAACACAACAAGAAGAAGTAGTAAAGGTAGAAAAATGAAATATTGTTGAAACAGTTGATGTTGTAGGAAGTTCTGAACTTGTTGATGAGCAAAAATTAAAATTTACACAGCAGGGAAAAGTAGTAAAGGTAAATGTCAAAGAATGAGATACTATAAAAAAATGACAAATTATTGCTGAGCTTGATAAAACTCAACCAAATTACAAAATAGAACAGGCAAAATTAAGTCTTGAAAATTCAAAACTAAAACTTCAAGATTTACTTGGAAATTCTGTTGATGCAAGTCAGGTTTTGAGCTC
Source organism: Candidatus Altimarinota bacterium (assembly GCA_013350285.1). Taxonomy (GTDB): domain Bacteria; phylum Patescibacteriota; class Gracilibacteria; order BD1-5; family UBA6164; genus JAAXWG01. Next base: position 92,261 of record JAAXWG010000003.1, read on the forward strand.
TAAAAAAACAATAGAAGATACAAAAAATAAAATGGAACTTCTTGATTTAGAAATAAATAACTTTATAGAAGAAAGAGATAATACTATTGCTTCTCTTCAAAAAGATATAGAAATAAAGGAAAAAGATATACTTTCAACTCAGGCAAAGTTGGAAACATATAAAAAAGAATATGAAACAAGTCTTGCAAAACAAGAAAATGAAGAAGGAAATACAAGTATTCAAAATAGTGATAAGGTTATTTCTATGAACCAAACAGCCTTACAAGATATGTTGTATTGAGAAGAAAGTCTTTTGAGTATAGATTATATTCTTTGACTCAGTGATGAAAATGAAGAGAGAAATGATGAATATGAAATGTATCTTGGAAAAAAAGATCAAGTAAGTCTTTCTCTTGCTGAGCAGTATTATTCAAAATCAAAAACAAGCCTTAATAAACTAAAAAATTATAATAAAGAAGATATTTTTGTTACCCTAGAATATGAAAATGATTTTTTTTCAAACCTATTTTCCCTTGCTGATTATACTTATAAAGCAGTAGAAGGAAGTATAGAAAATGTTTATTTTTCTCAATCAAAAATAGATTCTTTCAAGACAAATCTTTCAAGTATTCGTCAAAAATCTCAAACAAATCTTGCAAGAATTATATCAAGTAATAATGAGTTAAAAACTTTGACAAATTTAGATTTATTAAAATCTGAAAATCAAAATACTCAAAATCAAAAATTACTAACAATAAAAGATACAGAGCTTTCTCTTTCAAAAGCAGAAAATGAAATTACAAATTTAAAAAATGATTTAAAACTCAAAGAACAAACTTATGCTTATCAACTTCTTCAAAAACAAAAGGATAAAAGTGCTTATGAATTAACTCTTTCTATAAATCAGGCTTCTTATGATGAACTTATAGAATGAGTAAGTGAATATGACTTAAAGACAGCACAAAATTCTGTAAGAAATGCAGAAATTAGTCTTGCAGATTCATTGGAAGATCTTGAAAATTATGAATTAGAAGCACCTTTTTCATGATTGGTAAGAAAGCTTGATTTTCAAGTTGGGGATAATTTAACAAGTGATACTGAACAGTATGTCTATATAGAAAATCCAGACTTACTCGTAGTAACTGTTTCACTTGACCAGATAGATATAGTAAATGTAAAAGAATGAACAAAAGCAATAATTACTTTTGATGCTTTTCCAAAAAAAGAATTTAATGCTGTTATTACGAGTATAGATTATACTCCTACAGAAAACTCTTGAGTAATTTCCTATGAAGTGAAGCTTGTTATTACAGATGAAGATTATAGTGAAAAAATACTTTCTTGAATGACAGCAGATGTAAGTATTATTACTCTTGAAAAAAATGATGTATTACTTCTTGATTCTACTGCAATAAAATCTGAGTGAACAAAAAATTATGTCATTGTTAAAGAAAATGGAGAGAAAAAACAAGAAGAAATAACTATTTGAGCCGTGTCAAATGGAAAAACGGAAATACTTTCTTGACTTGAAGAAGGAGATGAAGTTATAATAGAGCTAGTAAAAACAACTTCAACTTCTGAAGAGGAAACAAAAACTTCCCTTTTCCCAACTTGATGATGAGGATGAAATCGTTCGAGTAGTAACTCTTCTTCTAATAATAATTCTTCTTCTAGCAATGCTTGATGACCACCTCCTTTTTAAAAATAATACAAAAAAATGATAGAATTAAGAAATATTAAAAAAGTATATTCTCTTTGAAATCAAGAAATAGAGGTTTTGAAATGAATAAATTTAAAAATAGAAAAAGGAGATTTTATATCTATTATGGGACCTTCAGGTTCATGAAAATCTACTTTGATGAATATTATAGGGATGCTTGATATTCCAAGTTTTTGAGAGTATATTTTTGATGGGAAAAGAATAGATGATTTATGAGAAACACGAATTTCTAAAATACGAGCAAGTCATGTTGGTTTTGTTTTTCAAAGCTATAATCTCATATCAAGAATGAATGTTTTAAAACAAGTTATTTTGCCTCTTTCCTATCAAGGAATTTGAAAAAAAGAAAGAATACAAAGAGCAAAAGAAGCTCTTAAAAGAGTAGGACTTGAAACAAAAATGTACAATAAGCCAAATGAACTTTCTTGAGGACAACAACAAAGAGTTTCAATAGCAAGAGCAATAGCTGTAGATCCTGATATTATTCTTGCAGATGAGCCAACTTGAGCTCTTGATACTCAAACTTGAATTGAAATTATGTGAATTTTAAAGGAACTTAACGAAAAAGAGGGAAAAACTATTATTCTTATTACTCATGAACCAGACATAGATAAATATGCAAAAAAACATATCAGGATACAGGACTGACTTATTCTTTAAATACCATTATGATTCTTTTTGAAAATATTATAAATTCTTTTGAATCTATTATTGCTCACAAGATGAGATCATCTCTGAGTATGTTGGGAATTATTATTTGAGTTTCTTCGGTAATTATTCTTACTGCTATGGGTGCTTGAAGCCAGCAAGCGGTAGTAGAAAAAATACAATCTCTTTGAGCGAATACTCTTACTATCTCTGCCTGATGAATGGGGGCAAGTAATGTTTATTCAAAATCAAGTGGAAATACAAGTTTAACTCTTGATACCATTGACAGTATCAAAAATGAAATAGATGGACTTGAATGAGTACTTCCTATAGTTTCTTGAAATGCTCAAATTATCTATGGAACAAATAATTCAAATGCTTCTATTATGTGAATTACTCCTGAATATTTTACTCTTACAAATACAAAAATAGAAACAGGAATAAATTTTTCTGAAAAAAATATTACAAATCTTGATAAATTTGCAATTGTTTGAGTAGATATACAAGAAGATATATTTGCTTGAGAAAATCCAGTAGGGAAAAAAATAAAAATGGGAGGAAATATTTATGAAATTATAGGAATTATAGAAGAAAAATGAGGAACAACTGATTCTAATATTTTTATTCCTCTTACAACTGCTCAAATACGACAATTTGGAAAAAAGACTCTTTCTCAGGTACAAGTTTTTGTAGAAAACTCAGAAGAAGTAGATACAATAAAAACAGAGTTAGAAAATTATCTTGCCAATCTTGCATGAGTTTCAGATACGAGTGAATCACCTTATAGCATAAGAAGCCAAGCAGATATACTTGAAAGAGTAAGTGAAATAACCTGAACTTTTACTCTTCTTCTTTCAGGAATTGCTTGAATATCACTGCTTGTATGAGGAATAGGAGTTATGAATATTATGCTTGTTTCTGTAACAGAGAGAACCAGAGAAATAGGGATTAGAAAAGCAATAGGAGCTTCTAAAAAAGATATTTTGATGCAATTTTTGATGGAATCAGCAGTACTATCTCTTTTAGGTTGATGTATAGGAATAATATTAAGTTTTGTTGTTGTATATGTTCTCAATAATTATTTTAATGTTGCATCAGTTATTGCTTATAATTCTATCATTTTGAGCTTTTGATTTTCACTTTTTATAGGGATATTCTTTTGACTTCTCCCATCATATAAAGCAGCAAAACTTAAGCCAATAGATGCTTTGAGGTTTGAGTAATTATTGAGAAGAGCTACAAGTTTTTAGTAATCATTTAAAAATTCATTCTGCATATTCTTGTCTTGTTTCTGAATTTCTTAAAGCATATGTTGTATTTTCATTATTCATATTTCAAAGTTCTATCAATACATTTTGAGAATGTGCTCAGTATATAGGGTTTAATACAAATATTCATGTTGTTCTTGTTGAAAAAGTTGTTTTCATATTTCTTATCTCTCAGATATTTTCAGAAAGAACTTTAGCAAAATTTCTTTGTCAAGTATTCCTTTTTGAGTGAAGAATATTAATTCAAATAGCATCTTTATATGATTGATTATCAGCATGAATTGATAAGAAATAAATATTTTTTTTCTTTTTTCATATTTTAAATTTATTTCTAATTTCAACTCTTTTTTTTAATCATTCAATAGATTTTTCATTAAATCTTTTTTTTGTATTATCTCACCAAGTATCATGATTTTGTATTGGGTCTAAAAGTCATTGGGCTGAGTAAAGAGATGATTTGGTCCAAACTGAGTTGTCAATTCAATTTTGAAAATAATGAGTAATTTTTACTTCTCATCCATTTTCTTTTATGAGTTTTGCTAATCTATATGATACATCCATTACTACTCTAGCTTCCACTATATGAAGTTTTCCATCTCATTTTCAATTTTTTGTAACTTTGTCAGATTCACTTATATCACTTTGCTTATAAGGAATAGCTCTTCCTTTTTCATCTTTTGCAATAGGTATAGCTCAAGGATCAGCACCTCAATGTCATGGATCAAGAATAAAGAGCTTTCATTTTAATGTATTATTTTTTACCTCTATTGAATTTAACCATTTATAAAAATCAGGTTTTTTCTCTAAAAGAATTTCTCTATTTTCTCATGTAATATTTTTATCTTCTTTTCAAGCTGGTAATAAATAATATTTTCATATTTCTATTATACTTCAAGATTTTAAATTATTTATTTGGTAAAATTTATCAATATTTTCTTCTGAGGGATTAATTCAGGCTCTTTCTAATATTTTTCCTACTCATTCTCATTTCTTACTTTTTATTAATCTACTTTTTATATTAGGCATCAAATAATATTTATCAGCTTTTATACCATCATCATTTTCTAAATCATTCAAGTCATAGAATTTTTTAAGATTTTCTTCTGAGGGATTAATTCAAGCTCTTTCTAATATTTTTATTGCTCAATCTCAATTTAAAGCTTTTATTTGTATATAGAAACTATTATATTTAATAAATTTCTTAAAGTTGTACCAACTTTCATCAAAAAAACCATCTCCATTAAAACTATCTAATTCTTTATTATAATTAATAACAAGTCAAAGTCTTTGAAGTTGTGATTGAGTTTGTCATTTTATTTTTCCTTTTTCTTTATTTTTTAATTTCTCTTGATTTGTTGATTTGATTGCATTTATCTTTTCAACATAGTTTATCATTTCGTAAATTTTTCATTTTTTTGTTTTTATTCATGAAAAAATTATTTCTGTGTTATCTAAACTCCAGTCTTTTGAAAAATAATTTTTATAATAAATATTATATTCCTCTGAAAAACTTTGAGTTGGAGAGCTATATTCTAATTTTCACACGAGCCATTTTGCAAAAGGCCCCCATTTTAAATTATTTCAAATATTTGGATTTTCTTTTTTATAAACATCAATAATTGATTTTACTCTTTTGGGTCATCAATTATATGCCATTAGTTCAAATTCTGAATCATAATTATATCATTTAAGCTTATTTTTTATTAAGTTTTTGTTATGAAGAAAATATATAATTCATAAAATACAATTATCTTCTGGATTTTCTGGATTATAAAATTTACTTATTCATAGTTTTCTTAATTCTTGTTTAGCATCTTCTATTGCATCAGATTTTAATTGAAAATATCCTATAGCTCCAGAACTACTTTTTTTATTATTAATAAGACGACTTTCTTTTATTATAAGAGGAAGAAAATCTCATATATTTGCATCTCAATAATACTTATTAAAGTTACTATTTTTTTTAAGTCTATCTAGGGCTTGACTCAAATATCTTGTAGCTTCCCTTACTTTTTGTTCATTTATTTGTTCATGACTATAAAAATTTTCATAACTCATAGTTCATAGTTTTTAGGTATAAATAACTCTATTAATTTTAATAATTTATTTTAGTGTATCATTTATTTTAAACAAAAACAATTATTTATAATGATTTTGAAAATAAATGATAATATTTCTCCCATTCAAAAATTTGACTTTTAAAAAAATAAAAATATAATCTACCTACCAAAAGGTAGATTATATTTTAAAATATTTTTTTATGCAGAAAAAAGATATTCTCATAAAAATACAAAATCTTTTTTATAATAGGAGTTTTGCTCAAGTAAGTATGAATGAAATTGCAATAAGTCTTAATATAAAAAAAGCATCTTTATATTATTATTTTCCTTCAAAAGAAGTACTTATTTCAGAACTTCTTGATTTTTCTTATGAAGAGTATAGCGATTTTTTGATAAAAATTCTTGAATTGAAGCTTCCAGATTTTATACAAAAATTTGTGTATTATCCACAAAAATCAAAAAATATATTTTCTGTTATCAATCAAAATTGATATTCAGAATATAAAAATAGTTCCGAATTGATACAAAAAAGACAAAAAGAAGTTTTTGAAATTATTCATATGTATCTTCAAAAAAAATATGCGATGAATAAAGAAAGAAGTTTTCTTCTTCTTTGTCTTTTGGAAGAAATAGGGAAAAAAAGATGTATCAATGGAGATTGTCCTCTTGATATGAAAAATCTCATTTGAGAAATACAAAAAATATTTATTTTTTAATTTTTAATTATTACTTATGAAGAAAATAGGAATATCTTTACTTTTAGTTATGCTTACAGTTCTAAGCTCTTGTGGAAAAAAAGAAGAAGAACTCCTTATAAAAAACTATAAAACAGCAAAAGTTATGAGTGGAACACTGAAAGAAACTCAAAATTTTGTCGGATATATAGAATGAAAAGAGGAAGTATATTTATGAGCAAAGATGGGAGGAAAAATAATTTCTCTTTACGGAGAAGAAGGTCAAAGAATAAAAGCAGGAACAATACTTGGGCAACTTGATGGAGAAGAATCAAAAGTAGGAATAGCAGTCGCAAATAATATTGCTCTTTCACTTGAAAGTCTTTCTCTTTCTACTTCTGCTATGTTTGATGAGCAAATAAAGGCTCTTGAACAAAAAAAAGAACAAATAAAAACAAGTATATCTATTGCTGAGAGTTCTATATTGGTTGCAGAAGCAGGAAAAAAATGAGCAAGTAAAGGTTTAGAAGATGTAAAAACTATTGCTGCATCTCAACTAGAAACAGTTGCTTCTCAGCTAGAGCAAGCTCAGGTTTGACTTGAGACAGCTCAATCAAATTATGATAATAGTCTTGAAACTTTGACTCAAAAAGAAAATGATATTTACTCAAATTCAAAAATAGCAGTCAATCAAATGACAAATTTTACTACAAGTGTATTTGATACTCTTGATTTAATTATTGGAATAACAGAAAAAAATAAGGATAAAAATGATGATTTTGAAACATTTTTATGAGGAAATAAAGTAGAAACAAAAGAAAAATCAGAAACACTTTTGAGAACTCTTCAAGAAAAAATAAAAACACTCAAAGAAAAAAATACTTTTCTAAAATCAGAAAATGCAAGTAAGGAAGATATATATGCAACTCTTGTTTGGATTAACACAGATATGTATCCTTTACTCAAAGAACTTCTTTGAACAAGTTATGATATGTTTAACGAAAGTATTCCATCAGAAGGAAGTCTTTCTCTTGGAACTCTTTCAAATTACAAAACCCAAATGCTTGGATTTCAAAATAATCTTGATAGTATTATGCTTTCAGTGAGTGCTACGACAGAATTAGGGATACAATGAGCAATAAATAATATACAAAATTTCAAAAAAAATAAAACAATGCAACTTGATCTTCTCAAAAAACAAGTAGAACTTGCTGAAAAAAATATAGAAACTCTCCAAAAAACATACAAAAATTATGAAGCAATTACTTCATGACAAGTAAGTGATACAGAGACAAAAAATGTTATTGCCCAAGAACAAAAAACAATGGCAGAAAAACAAAAAACAATAGCAGAACAACAACTCAAAGAATTAGAGGCTTCTATAGAAAGTATGAAAAAACAAAAACAAGCAAAACTTGATGAACTCAATACAAAAAAAGAAGAAGTAGGAGGAAATAAGATGACAAGTATTGTCTATCTTGATAATACAAAAATTATCTCTTCTCTTGATGGAGTAGTTACAAAGAAATTTGGAGAAATAGGACAAGTTGTTGGTGGAGGAGTTCCACTCTATATTGTCGCAAATGATGATATTGTCAAAGTACATGTTTCTGTCCCAGAAAATTCTCTCAAAGATATTATGCTTGGAGAAGAAGTAAAAATAAATCTTGAAGAAAGTAAAAAGGAAGTAATTTGAAAAGTAACAAAAATACTTCCAACTATTGATAAAATTACAAAAACAGCAAATATAGAAATAGAGATACAAAATAAAGACCATAGTATAAAAATAGGAATGTATGTAAAAACTTATTTTGCTCATATAAGTCAATGACAAGAAAAACAAGACAGAGGAATGCTTATACCAAATTCTGCTATTATTGCTGATTTATGAGTTCCTTGAGTGTATGTTATCAAAGATAATATTGCTACTTTTAAAAATATAGAAATTATTTCAAGTGGTAAAACTCATTCACAAATAAAAGGATTAAAAATAGGTGAAATTGTTATAACACAAGGAAAAGAAAATATATCTGATTGAGAAAAGTTGAAATAGTGAAAAGTATGGATTGATTGCCATCAATCCGAAAAAAAGAAAAAATTATTACTTATTATAAAAAAAATATGTTTTCAAAAATAGCTGAATTTTTTATAAAAAATTCCAAATTAACTTTTGTGCTTGTGCTTATTACTCTCATATCTTGAGTAGGAAGTTATATTATTATTCCAAAACAATATAATCCAACTATTGTTGTTCCTGCTTTCCAGATTGTTGTAGAAGCACCAAACTTAAATTCCAAAGATACAAAAAAACTCTTGCTTGATCCCCTCGAAGATAAAATTATGGAACTGGAATGAATTGATGAAGTATTTTGAACTGCTTGAGATAATTTTGTTGCAGTGATGGCAAAATTTGAAGTGGGAGTAGAAAAAGAAAAAGCAAAAATCAGACTTTTGCAAAAAATAAACGAAAATCTTGATTTACAACCAGAAGGAGTAAAAGCTCCCGTTGTAAAATCTATTGATCCTGATGATTTACCTCAAATCACTTATGTGCTTGCTTTTAAATCATGAAATGGCATTATTCTTTCATCACAAGAACAAAGTATTTATCTCGGAGAAATAGCAAAAAAAATAAAAAACGAACTGAGAAAACAAGTAAATATTACCACTCTTGATATTGTCGGAGCAAAACAAAAAGATATTTCTATCACGATAGATACCTGACTTTTGGAAGCAAAAAATATTGATGTTCTTCAAGTATATGATGTGATAAAAAGAAATAATATTTGACTTCCTGCTTGAGATATAATCAATGATGGAGAAAAAATATTTGTAGAAACTTATGGAAGTTTTACGACTCCAGAAATGCTTGAAAATCTCATTATTATGAAAACAGAAGAATGAGTTGTAAAACTTTCTGATCTTGCATCTGTGCAATATTGAACAGAGAGAAATACTTCTTACACAAGCTTTTGAGATAAAACTTGATTACAAAAAACAGCAGTATTACTTGGAATAGGGAAAAAAATAGGGACAAATTCAGTATTTGTAACAGAAAAAATAAAAGAAAGAATAGAAGAACTTAAAAAAGAACTTCCAAAAAATATAGAACTTCATATTATTCAAGATGAATGAGAAAGTGCAAAAGAAGCAACAAGTCATCTTATCACTGATTTGATACAATCAATTCTTATTGTTATATGAATATTGATACTTTTTCTAGGATTTAAAAATGCCCTCAATACAGCAACAAGTATTCCGCTTATTCTTTCGCTTGTCTTTCTCTATGCTTACATTATGGGAGAAAATATAAATAGGATTACTCTTTTTGCTCTTATTCTTGTTATTTGAATGCTTGTTGATGATTCTATTGTTGTTGTTGAAAATATTCATAGACATCTAGAAGAAAGACTTTTTACAGGCAAAACAAAACTCCAAGCTATTCTTGATTCTGTCAATGAAGTAGGACCATGAGTCATTCTTTCTACGATTACAAAAGTTCTTGCTTTTGCTTCTATGTTTGCAGTGAGCTGAATGATGGGAGAATATATGGGACCAATTCCAAAATTTGCTATTGTTGCCCTTATTCTTTCTATATTTATTGCTTTTTCTATCAATCCGTGGGTGAGTTATCTTATGACAAAAGATTTGACAGAAGCAGATAGAGAAAATCATCATAAGAAAAAAGAATCACAATATGATGTGAGAAAAATATATCTCAAAATTATGGAAAAATATATTACTCCGACAAAAGAAGGAAAAAAAAGAAGAAAAAGATTTAAGTTTGTGTTTTGGATTTCTTTGGTGCTTGTTGTAATTGTTCCTATTTATACAGGGATATTCAAGGCAAGAATGTTACCAAAATCAAATAAAGACCAAGTGTATCTTTGGGTAGATGGAATGAGATCAGATACAGCAGATACGATGCTCTCTCTTGAAAAAGATATAGAAAAATTTTTCCTCAAAAATGAAAAACTTCCAAAAGATTTACAAATAGTGGAAAATGTAAGTACAACAATTTGAACTCCATTTATGGGAGATTTTGCCAATCTTTTTAGAGGGGGATCACAGAGATTTGCAGAATATAATCTCTCAGCAAGAATAAATCTCATAGCAAAAGAAGAAGAAAAAAATAGACTCAAATCAGAAGAATTTGCTATCAAAATTCGTCCACTCTTGAGAGCAAGTCTTCTTGCAAAATATCCAGATATAAAAATCAGACTTTTAGAAGATCCTCCATGACCTCCTGTAAGAGCAACTTTTCTTATCAAGACCAAATCAACAGCTGATGAAAAATCACTTCAAGCTTTTACAAAAAAAGTAGCAAACGAAGTCCAAAAAATCCAAAAAAAATATGATATTGTTGATGCTGGAACTTCTTTTGATAGTACTTATAGAAAGATTGCTATAGAGCTTGATCACGATTCTCTTACGAGAGCAGACTTGAGTGTAGAGCAAGTGCAAAATGCTTTGGGAATAATGATTCATTGAGTGAAATTAGGGATTGTAAAAAATGCTCCAACTCAGCAACAGACAAATATTATTTTTCAAGTAAAACAAGAACAATTACAAGATATCCAAGATATAAAAAATCTCAAATTTACCAATAGTGCTTGAATAAAAATTCCTCTTTATTCTATTGCTTCTGTGCAGTATGATTTTGTTTCTCCTCTCACAAATACAGATAAAAGAGAAATAAGTCATTATGTTTATGGAGAGATGGGAGATAATTCTGTCGTTTATCCTATTTTGTATTTGTACAAAGTTTTTGATTCACCTGAATTTTTGGCATCAGATTACAAGCTTATTTCAAGTGGACCATATAAGATAGAGTATCTTAATAAAAAAGATGGAAATACTTATGTAATAGAGTGGGATGGAGAATGGAAACTGACAATGGATACTTTTAGAGATTTGGGAGTTGCAATGATTATAGCCATTCTTGCTATTTATTTCTTGATAGTTGGGCAATTTCGTAGTTTTGCTGTTGCTGGAATTATTATGCTTCCTTTTTTACTTGGACTGTATGGGATTTTTCCTTGATTTTCACTTCTTTATCTTCTCAAAAATGAGTATTTTAATGCGACTTGAATGATAGGAATTATTTCACTTGCTTGAATAGTTGTCTGAAATGCAATTTTGCTTATGGATTATGTAAGTATTCTCAAAGAAAGGTGATGGACAATAGAAAAATCTATCATAGAGGCAGGATACATACGATTTATGCCAATTATGCTTACTTCACTTTCAGCAATTTTTTGAGCAGTCAAGATTACTTCAGATCCTGTATGGAGTGGACTTGCACGGAGTATAGTTTGGGGGCTGACTTCTAGTGCTATTCTTACTCTTATTGCTATTCCTATATTTTATTATGATAGTCAAAAGGATAATTGGGAGTAGGGAAGAGAAAGAGACTAGTCGGAAAGATTGGTCTCTTTTGGTATTTGAAAAATATATAAAAACTTTAGACTTTTGAAAAAAAATAAATATATTATTATAAAAATGCAAAAAGATAAATAGAAAAAATCATTTTATATTAGTAATTTAATTTTAATATTATTTTATATGAAAGATATAGAAAGGGAACAAAAGATAGATTATTTGATTTCTAATTGATTTAAAGAATTAGATATTCATAAACAAATTTTTAATCAAATAGATCAGAAAGTTATGTGGTTTTTTACTTTTATATCAGCTGTTCAATGATATTTAATAGTAAATTATTTTATAAATAAATCGTTGAATGTTTTTATTTCAAAAGATCTTATTCTAATAGAAGTTTTAATGATTTGATTTATTATTTTATGATTTCAGGTCTTTATTTTAAGAGGTAAAAAATTTAGTACTTGACCGAATGTATTGACTCAAACAAATAGTTTTAAAGATGATTCAAAAACTTTATTAAATTTAAAATCAAGCACTTTATGAACTTTAAATCAATCAAGCAATGAAAATAACAAGGTTATATGAGATAAATCAAAAATTTTTAGATATTCTATGAATTTATTAATAATTTATTTTATTTTTATCATTATTTATTTTTTAATTTAACTTATATGTGAGATAAAGATAATATTGATGATATTTTCCCTACAAACGATTCTAATACTTGATATCAAGAACTTGGATTTACTTGATATAATAATTATTTTCCAATAGGCTCTGATAATACATGAGAACAAGAAGAGGAATAAAAAACTTCTTGTTGGATTTTGAATAATTTATCAAGTTTATTTTTTGAAAACCAATAATAATAAATTTCTATTTTTGTAAGAGCAAGGTACCGAACTCTTGTTTTTGACTATTTGTATTTTATTTTTTTCTTTCTTCTTTGTGAGTTCGCTACCAAGGGGAGAGAGTAAAAATTTTAAAAATAAATTTCTATTTTTTATAATCAAAGTAATTTTTTTAAATCATTTCAGACAATGTATTCAAGATTTTGAGTTATTTTTTCAGCACTCCAGTCCCACCAAGATAGCTTCTCTAATTTTTCAATAATATCATCATCAAATCTCTTTCTAATAATTTTTGCAGGATTTCATCAAACTATGGAGTAAGCAGGAATATCTTTTGTCACATTACTGTTAGCTCATATAATACTTCAATTTCATATTTTAATTCATGGCATAATAGTTGCATTGTATCAAATCCAGACATCATTTCAAACAATGGTATCTCATTTATAAGGTAATTCCTCAAGTTTTGGTATAACTTTTTCCCAAGAATTTCAAAATATAGAAAAAGGATAAGTGGAAAATCAAGATATTTTATGATTAGCTCAATTCATAATAAATTTTACTCAAGTTGCTATAGCACAAAATTTTCAAATTATAAGTTTATCTCACAGAAAAGGATAGTGATATAATATATTTTTGTTTTCAAAATTTTCTACTCAGTCTAAATCATCATAATAAGTATAATCTCAAACAATTATATTCTCTTTTGTAATGAAGTTTTTTAAATATCAAACTTGAGGAAATCAAGCCATAGGATATTTTTCTAAAGGATCAGGTCAATACATATAATTTTTGTTATTTAATAAAATTTTTATTAAATACTTGTTTTCATTTTTTATGTAATTAAATATAATATTGTTTTATATTATTTAAAAAATATGTAAATTCAAATTTTAAATTTAGCATTGAAGAATACTATTAAAAAGTTATTATTAATAGTAGTTGAAAGAAATTAATAAAATTTACCTTTTATTTATCAAAATATGACTATCAATAAAGAATGGCATCTTGCTCATAAGATGCCAAAAAATCCTACATTTGAGCAAAGACTTGAATGGCATAGGGAGCATAATAAACATTGCTCTTGTAGACCTTGATTTCCTGAGAAGCTCAAAGAACAAATGGAAAAAAGAGGGATAAAATCATAATAATCAAAAAGAAAAATTTTTTTATAAAATATAAAATATAAAATTATATAGGAATTACAAAAAATATTTGCATTTCGTCAAATAATATTTATTCTATATTGAATAAATATTATTTAATAAGATTTTTATGGGTGGGCTAGAACAAAATGATTGAACAGGTGAAATATTCTTAACAACAAAAATTGAAAGAGGTATTATAAAAGCTATTATAAAAAATCAAATTGAACAATATAGAGGACAAGTAGATGGAGTTCTTTCTGAATTGACAAAAGAAGAATTTTGAGAAATGTATAGGGAAGAAAAAAAGAAGAAAGGATATGGAGATGAATTTTTACTATTTAAAGAAAAATATTATCAATATTACCAACAAGAGATTAATAAAATATTACAATGGTATGATTGATAAGACTGATATTATTGCTACTGCTGTTTAATAAATAATAATTATCATCATTTTTGACAAAAATCATAAAAATAATATTATCATTTAGGAGGTTTATGTCTTTTTTATTTGCTAATAAATCAATTATGATAAATATCAAAAAATTTATTTTGAGGGTCTTTTATATTTTTTGAGCAGTTATTATTTTTATCATTTTAGCTTGATCTTATTTTCAAGTAGATACTTGAAGTATTTGACTTGTGAAGAGATTTTGAGAAGTTCAAAACAATATTTATGAGCCTTGATTTAACTTTAAAAATCCTTTTTTGGATAGAGTTGTTATGATGGATGTCAGAAATAGAAAAGTCGAAGCAGATGCAAGCTCAGCATCAAAAGATTTACAATCAGTATCTACTATAATTGCTCTCAATTATAGCATCAATAAAGATAAAATAATCTCTTTGTATTCTACCGTAGGAAACAATGATAATATAGAAAATGTTCTTATAAAACCAGCATTACAAGAAAGTATAAAAGCAAGTACAAGTCAATACAATGCAAGTGATTTGATAACAAAAAGAGAGCTTGTAAAAAAAGAAATAGAAGACAATCTCAGAGGAAAAACAGAAAGTCTTTGAATAAAAATCAATCAACTCAATATAGTAAATTTTGATTTTTCAGAACAATTTAACCAAATAGTAGAACAAAAAGTAACAGCAGAACAACAAGCACTTGCAGAAAAAAATAAGCTTGAAACAGTAAAATATCAGGCTCAACAATCCATAGAACAAGCAAAAGCAGAAGCAGAAAAAATAAAAATTCAAGCAGAAGCAATTACAAAACAATGAGGGGCTGAGTATGTACAACTTCAATGGATTAATAAATGGGATGGGAAACTTCCAAGCACGATGTTGTGAAGTGATTCTAATATGATCTATAATATAAAATAATAAAAAATATCATTACAAAAATACCTCAATTTGAGGTATTTTTTTTGCTTTTATGATCAAAATTTTTACACTAAAGTTTATATTTAACTTATTTTTTATGCAAATACAATCAAAAATTGTCTGAGTTCTCAATCTTTCTCCTGATTCATTTTCTGATGGAAAAAAATATACTCCTAAGGAATTGAGGGAAAGAATTACTTATCTTAGCAATTCTTGAGCTGATATTATAGATGTATGAGCAGAAAGCACTGCTCCATGATCAAGTCCTGTTTCTCTCAAAGAAGAGTATCAAAGACTTGAGATATTTTTTGAAGTGATAGGAGATTTTCCTCATATTTTCTTTTCTCTGGATACGATGAAAGCAGAAGTAGCAAAAATAGGGATTAAAAAATGAGTCAAAATGATAAATGATGTATCATGAGGAAGATTTGATGAAAAAATGTTTCCTCTTATTGCTCAAAATGAAAATATTTCCTATGTACTTATGTATGCAAAAAAATCATCTTGACGAGCTGATTTGCTTCCAAATATTTCTCAAGAAGATATTTTAAAAGTTATTGAATGATATTTTATAAAAAGGATATGAGAAGCTCAAAAACAAGGAATAAAAAAAGAACAAATTATTCTTGACCCATGAATGGGAGCTTTTATAAGTCCTGATTATAAAGATTCTCTCAAAGTATTACAAAATATATCTATGATAAAAAATAATTTTTCTCTTCCTCTTTTTATCTGAACTTCAAGAAAAGGATTTTTAAGCAAACTTACTTCTGATACTTGAGCTTCTGATAGATTGGGAAGCTCACTTGCTTCTAGTATTTTTGCGACACTTCATTGAGCTGACTTCATACGAGTGCATGATATCAGAGAAACAAAACAATTTATAGAAACTTGGAATGGATTACAAAACCTATAAAACTAAAAAACGAGGTAACAAAGATAGATTCAAAAGAGAATATAAATAAGTCAAAAAAGAGAACTATATTTTAAGAAGAATTTTGATTTTTTTATCATTGTTTTGGTAAGTTTTGGAAAAAGCATAAGTATTGTTCATTTCAAAGTAATAAGTATTCAAAATATTTTTACGATTATATCTACAGTATTTGAAAAAGTAGATATACTGAGGAAAATATACATCCCAAGCATAAAAATCAAAGCTCCAAAACTATAGAGAAAAATAAAATGCTCTTTAAGATCTTCAAGTCATTTTATAAGTGTTTCCTTATTGAGCATAAGACTTAGTCCTGCAATGATACAAAAACTACCAAGTATTTGAGCAAATATAATTGAGTTCATAGCTATATTTATTAAAAAATAAAGTATTTTTCATTATAAGGGAAAATGAAAATAAATAAAGCTATTATCTAAAAAAAATCCCAAGTGCATAACACTTAGGAGATAAACTCATAAATATGATTGAAATTAACTTTCTTCTGTACAAAGCTCTTTCTTTTTGATTCAAAGAATAGTTTTGTATATTAAAATTATTATGATGATGACAAGTAAAGCAAAAAAGAAAATAGATAAAAAGGAAATAAAGGAAAATTGAGTTTTGTTGTAAAAAAGAAGACTTGCTATAGTGAGAGCTGCCATAGGAAAAGAATAAGCCCACCAAGAAAGATAAAATTTTAAATTTTTTAAAACATTTATTTGGGAAAAAACAACTAAAAAAAGAAAAAGAGCAAAATAATAAAGCATTTTTCCAAATAAATCTATATTTCCAGCATTAATATTTGTATACGAAATAAAGGCTATAGAAGGAGGAGCAATGAGAATAAAAAGAGTTGGAAGAAGTTTTTGATGAAGTGGGTGATGAAATAATATTCTATTGATAATGATAGTAAAAAGTACAGCCCAAAGTATAAAACCAATAGCAAAAAGAAATAAAGAAATTTCTCAAAATCAAAGTTTTAATCCCGCAATAGGGGCTATCATATTTCACACTACAGGAATAAACCACAAAGGATTCATTTCCTTTATGTCCATTTCTTTTTGTATCCATCTTCTAAGTATTATGATAGTGAAAAAAAATTGTATGATTGCTCCAATTATCCAAAGATATTTTGCAAAAATTATATGAGAAGACATAAATCCAATAGCAAAAAGAAAGAGTATTTTACCAATTCATGGAAAAAAGTTTGATTTTACACTATGAACAAAATCAGCTTTTACATCATCAAAATTTATAAACATTTTTATGAGATATAATCAGCTTATAATTATAAAATACAAAAAGCTTATTATAAGCAAAAAATAGCCTATATGACTTCCTGTTTTATATACTTCCTCAAGTTTATGAGTAGCAATACTAAGTCATCAAAATCCCATTACAGAAGCATAAAAAGCAATATTAAAATATTTCAAACGACATCATTCTTTTTTGAACAACATAATTAATAATTAAATAATAATTTTAAGAGTTTATTTTTATAGCCTTTCCATAAAGAAGAGCTTCACTTAATTTTTTGTAAACAACATTTAAGTTTCTATTAAAGGTAGAAGCAGAAATCCCAAGTTTTTCTGCTCCTTCTTGCATAGTTTTTCCTTCAAGATTTACTAGCTTCAAAATTTCTATCTCATCTTTTTCAAGCTCTATAATCTCTAAGTTATTTATAGGAATTCAAGCAGGTTTAAAAAAATACTGCTCTATAGGATGACAACTCAAATTTCTTCATTTTTTTGGTCTTGCCATATTCTTTTTTTAATCTTGTTGACTACAACTTTTTCTTCCACATCTTCCTTTTGAGCTTCCTCCATCATTATTTCCTGCTTTTTTTCCACATCTTCCTTTTCCTCCTCAAGTTTTTGGACCTTCTCCGTTTGGTCCTGTTCCATCTTTGTTTGGCATATTTATAAAAATTAAAAAATATTATAATGCAATATATTGCAAAATTATAATAATAAAATACTTTTAAATAGCAAAATTTTTTTTAATAAAAAAGGAGTTTTATATAAATACTTTTGACAAGCAAACAAAAAACATTAAAAGGGAAAGAAAATAATTCTTAAAAATTATTCTATGTCTAAAAATCTTGTTATTGTGGAATCACCTGCAAAGGCAAAAACTATTGAGAAATTTTTATGAGCTGACTACAAAGTCGTTGCTTCTATGGGGCATATCAGAGATTTACCAGAAAAAGAGCTTGGAGTAGATATAGAAAAAAACTTTGCTCCAAACTATCAGGTAACAAAAGAAAAGAAAAAAGTCGTTGATGAGCTTAAAACTCTTGCTAAAAAATATCAAGAAATATGGATAGCAACGGATGAGGATAGAGAGTGAGAGGCTATAGGATGGCATCTTTGTCATATTCTTAATGTTGATCCAAAGACAGTAAAAAGAATCGTATTTCACGAGATTACAAAATGAGCAATAGAAGCAAGTATAAAAAATCCAAGAAATATAGATATTAGTCTCGTTGATGCTCAACAGGCAAGAAGGATATTAGATAGACTAGTAGGGTATAAAGTAAGCCCAATTCTTTGGAAAAAGATAAGAAAATGACTTTCTGCTTGAAGAGTGCAATCTGTTGCAGTAAAAATGATAGTAGAAAGGGAAAGAGAAATAAAAGATTTTAAACCAGTGGAATCATGGAAAATGATAGCTTATCTCAAACATCAAACTCAAAATATAAAAGCAGTTTTTACCAAGATAAAATGAAAAAATCATTCTTTTCATTCAGAAGAAGATGTAAAAAAGTTTTTTCATACACTTTTTGATACATTTAATTTAGAAGAAAAAAAGGATAAAAATGGGAACAAAATTTTTTCACTCAAACAAACAAAAGATTTTATTCTCAAAGAAACAATAAAAAAAGATTCAAAAAGAACTCCTTGAGCTCCTTTTACTACTTCTACTCTTCAACAGGAAGCAAGTAGAAAATTTGGTTTTTCTGTAAAACAGACAATGATGATAGCTCAAAAACTTTATGAGTGAATTGATTTGGGGAATGGGCAAAGACAAGGACTTATCACTTATATGAGAACAGACAGTCTTAATTTGAGTGATGATGCGAGAAATCAGGCATCACTTACTATAAAAAAATTATTTTGAGAAAAATATCATAAAGAAAGACAATACAAAACAAAAACAAGTGGTGCACAAGAAGCTCATGAAGCGATTAGACCAGTAGATATATCAAAAACTCCAGAATCACTTGTATCTGTTCTTGCAAAAGAAGAAGCAAAACTCTATGAGCTTATATGGAAAAGAACTCTTGCTAGTCAGATGGCTGATGCACTTGTAGAAGTAACAACTCTTGATTTTTCTCCTGTAGATCAAGAACAATCATGGATAACAAAAGGAGAAATAATAAAATTTGATGGATTTATGAAGCTTTATATAGAAGGAAGTGATGATGATGAAGAGGAAGAATCAAGTACTATCTTACCAGATATATCAGCATGAACTATATTAGAAGCTCAAAATATAGATGCACTTCAAGCTTTTTCAAAACCACCAGCACGATATACAGAAGCAAGTCTTGTAAAAAAACTTGAAGGTGAATGAATAGGAAGACCTTCTACTTATGCTCCAACTATTTCAACGATTATTGATAGAGGATATGTAGAAAAGTTTGAAAAGAAATATCTTACTCCTACAGAAATAGCTTTTACAGTAACTGATTTTTTGGAAAAATACTTTACTCATATGATGAATTATAAATTTACCTCTCTTGTAGAAAATGATTTTGATAAAATAGCAAGTTCAGAAGAAAAATATGAAACTATGCTTTCTCGTTTTTGGGAATGAACTCTTTCAAAGTCTCTCAAAATTGCTCAAGAAGAAGGAGAAAAAGTTATAGAGCATACTGGAGATATGTGTCCGAAGTGTGGCAAGGAACTTGTATATAAATATTCAAAATGAGGAAAATTTATTGGATGTACTGGATATCCAGAATGTGATTATGTAGATCAACCAGCAGAAGAAAAAGATGCTCTTGCTTATTTAAGAGA
Source organism: Candidatus Altimarinota bacterium (assembly GCA_013350285.1). GTDB lineage: Bacteria > Patescibacteriota > Gracilibacteria > BD1-5 > UBA6164 > JAAXWG01. The sequence continues at coordinate 112,279 of JAAXWG010000003.1, forward strand.
AAAATATGAAGGTCGTCCTTGTCCTGATGGAGTAGAGGGAACTATTGTTGTAAAAACAGGAAGGTTTTGACCATTCCTTGCAAGTTCAAAATATCCAGAAGTAAAATGGATAGGAAAAATAAAATCAGAAAAAGATGAAATATTAGAAGAAATATTAAAAGAAAAATGATTATTAGTTGATGTGGAAACAGGAGAAGAACTTGTCGTAAAAAATAGCAAAAGAGGACCATTTCTTGCTGCAAAAAATTATCCTGATGTCAAAATAGCAAAAAATATTCCAAAAGATGTTTGGGACGAACTTAAAAAAAGGATGACAGAGTAATATTTCTTATTTTTTGTATAACCTGAAAAAATTTATGAAATTTTTCTTTCAAAAAGCCTTTACTCTTATAGAACTGATAGTAGTAATAACAATATTAGCTATACTGGGAACAATAAGCTTTATAAGTTATCAATGATTTAGTTCATGAGCAAGAGATAGTAATAGAATTACACAAGCATCAAGTATAACAATGGCTTTAGAATCATATAGGATTAATAAGACAGTACCTATCCCAGAAAATAATGTAAGAATAGAAAATAATGGGAGTCTTATAGGATACCAATGATATTTTTGACAAAACTGACTCAATGCAATAGGATATAGTAAATGATGAAAAGATCCAAAAGATGACACATATTTTACTTACTATACGACAGAAAATCTCTATAATTTTCAAATACTCGTATATTTAGAAAAATGATGAATTGCATTTGTTCCTCAAATTTATGCAGATACTATAGATTATAGCAAGAGAATAGCAAAAGTGTATGGAGATAAACTTTGAATACTTACGGATACAAATAATACTCCTATACAAGAAATAACAAGTATAAAAACATCAGGAGAACTAGATGTTGCAACAAATGTAACCACTTATAAAGCATCTCTTACAGATACAGAAATAATAAGTGGAACAGGAACAAAACTTATTTCCTGAGCAGTATCAAAACTTGCCTGAAATGATTATAAGAGTTGTAAAGATATATTAAATAAATTTTCTTTGAGTAATTGAGTAGATTGAGTTTATATTATAAATTCACCTTGAAATCAGGATATAAAAGTCTATTGTGATATGACAACGGATTGAGGTGGGTGGACTTTGGTAGCAAAATGAAGAGAATGATGGACTTGGAGTGATTCTTGACAATGAAATATAAATGATATTGTAAAAATTACAGATAATTCTGTTCATGCAATGTCTTCAAGTCTTATTTCATCAATTTTATGAAAAACTTGGAAAGAGTCTCTTGATGGAATAAGAATTTATAGAGTATGACTAAACCAAGAGCGGAGATGGAAAAGCTCTTCTGTTTTAAATTTTACTTGGAGTATTTTATATAATACAAATGTAAAACAAATTTTAAATAATGTTGATTATGGAGATCAGCCCTCAAGAGATAATTGGCAAGGAGGATGAAATTTTCCTAATAGTTGCACAAGAATTTTTTTGCGGGATCGGTCAAGTCATAACTATGTAAAAGGTTGGGCTTCTTGATCATCTTGTTGTTCTTGATGATGGCAATATATGACTGAATGTCATGTTATTCCTTTTACTATGGTTTATGTAAGAAATTAATTTTTTTCAAAACTTTTTCTCCCAGCCGAAATAATCCTCAAAAAATAGCTCCAAATAAATGTCCAAGAAGACTTATTTCTGGGTAGATAGTGATAGCAATATTTACAATAATAGCAGTAATTCATCATTTATACTCAGAATCATTTTTTTCTTTGAGATAAAGGGTATAATACATCAAAAGAGCCATACAAAAACCACTAATTCCTACGGTATTTGCACTTGAAAAGAAAAGAAGTATTCATCATAAAAATAAAGTATTTCAAATAAAAAAAATGAGATACTTTTTTTTCCCCATAATTTTTTCAATTATATTTCAAAAATAATAGATAAAAATACTATTAAAAAAAAGATGAAAAATTCATCAGTGAAGAAAACTATAAAGAATAAATTGTATTCAAACAAAAGGAAAATTTCCTTTTTCAAGAAAAAAAGAACTCATACCAAACATATAAATATTTGGGAAGAGAGAAGCAATAAAAGTAAAAATAACACTAATAAAAATAAAAATATTTGAAATACTTAAAGGCATATTATTTCTTTTTACGAAGGTATACATACAATCAAATTCAAAAAATTATCATAGGAAAACTGAGTATCATTCCCATAGTGAGAAATCAAAATATATAACCGATTTGCATATCAGGAACTCTAAAAAACATTTCTATAAATGTTCTAAATATTCAATAAAAAATAAGAAATAAACTTCCTATTTGCCCCTCAAAACTTTTTTTCTTAAGAGCAAACGAGAGAATAAAATAAAGCACAAATCCTTCTAAAAAAGCTTCTAGGAGAGGAGATGGAAAAAAATATTGCCCATCTTTTTCTACAGCAAGAAATCAATTATATGCCTTTCAAAGAAGTTCTTTATTGATATAGTTTCCTATTCTTCCAAAAAAAAGTCCTATAGGTACAACACTTGCTATATGATCTATGACAAAATAAAAACTCTTTTTTTCTTTTTTAGCAAAAAGTATTACAGCGAGTATAACTCAAAGAGCTCATCCATGAAAACTCATTCCTCACTCCCAAAATTTTATTATATCAAGAGGATTTTTGAAGTAATAAAGAAAATCATAAAAAAATACATAACCAAGCCTTCCTCAAAGAATTATTCAAAAAAATATATAAATAAGGAGAGTATCAATGCTATCAAGAGAAAAGATTTTTCTTTTCCAAACACTCAGGTAACAAAGAATAAATGATATTACATACATAAGACCATAATAAGTTGGAGAAAGAGAAAAATCTCAAATATGTATTGTAAAAATAGGCATAAGAAAAATTTTTAACAGTTTTAAAGTCTTTATTTTAAGCTAAAAATAATAATTTATAAAAATTAATTATAAAATATTTGACAAAATGTAAAATATATAAGATAATAAAATTACATAATTTATTACACACACAAATAATAAATTGTCAAAAATATAATTCCTTTCAAAAACGAAAGCTATTATACGAAAAAAAGGCAAAAATAAAATATAATTTTAAAACTTAAAATTATGAGAACAAAAACAAAAAAAATATTTCTTATTTCGCTTATGTTTATCCCCATATTTTTTTCTGGGTCTACAACAAGAGCTGAAACAAAGATAATGTATCCACTTTCCCAGATTTCTGAGCTTGGATGTAGATTTCAAAAATTTAGTGAATTAGGAAATAATTGTAAAAGAGATTTACCTATTTTGAAATCAAAAGATTATAAAAAATATGCTGAGGAAAATGGTGGATACAATGACTACACGAGAATATACACTGTTTTGTGGTGAGGAAGTTATAAATATTGATGGGATGTCTGAAATGGAGGGCATACATGAGTAGATATAGCAACAGCTGAAGGAACACCAGTATTTGCAATTGCTGATGGAAAAGTAGAAATTGCACAAAATATGATATCTCGGGGAAATATAGTTTCTATTAGCCATACTATAAATGGAAAAACAATAGTTTCTAATTATGCTCACTTGTCAAAAATTCTTGTAAAGGCTTGAGATAAGGTAAATGTGTGAGATAAAATAGGTGAAGTAGGAAGTACTTGAAATTCTACGGGAAATCATCTTCATTTCCAAGTAGATTTAAAATATAAGTATCATCCTTTTTACTATGATTATAGTTCTTGTCCGTATTCTTATAATGAAATATCTGAATCTGGAGTTTGTTTTTCTGAACTTGAAAGCCGTACTCTTGATCCACTTGTATTTTTGGAAACACAATGAGCTATACTTGATAAAATACAGATACAAAGCCAAGATGTAAATCAAGATGAGGCAAAAACTTCTCTTACAACTTATAATACTTCTCTCTCAAATGGAGATACAAAAATAGATTCTTTTGATGAAACAATATTTAACAGAACTGTTTATACAGATTCTTCAAAAGAAGATATAAAACTTGTACAACAAATATTAAAAAATCTTTGAGTTTATGAATGATCTATAAATTGAGATTATAATGATGTAATAAATGATCTTATAGAATATCAAATTTCTCGTGGAATTATAGCTTCATCGCATGATACAGGAGCATGATATTTTTGACCAAAAACAAGGCTTCAAGCAAAAACTGATTACAATAATTTTGTAAATTCTTGAACAAAAATAAATACAACTCAAGAAGTAATAGTAAAAAATACAAATCTTGAAACAGCAAAAATATCTAAAACTGGACTTCTTACAAGGGAGGAAATAGAAGCAAGAGAAGTAAAAGAATTTCTAAAAAATTATACTATTGATTTAAAATTCAAAGACTCTCAGACAAATGTAGGGGTTTGAGAAAAGATTATTCTTAATCTAAGTATTACAGATAAAAAAGGAAAAGCTTTTAAATGAAATATGCCTTCTGAGCTTAACTTTGTTACAGATAGAGAAAAAATTCAAGTTTTCCCAAATAAACTTTATAACTTTACTGATGGAAAAAGAGATATTCAAATTACAGGACTTTCTACTTGAGATGTAAAATTTTCTATCAGGGTTGGGGAAATAGTTATCAAATCATTTGATATAAAAGTGTATGATGGAAAAGTAAAAATATATGGAGAATCTGCAAAAGTTATCACAAATACAAAAGTTGTTCTTTGAGAACAAAAAACTTGAGTTCTTGTAATGCAGGATAAAAATAAAAAAAATCTTATCAATTTAAAATATGAAGGAACTTATACACTTGAATCAAAAGATAATATAGTATTTTGTATAAAAAAATGAAAGATAGAAAATATTAGAAAAATTTATAGTACAAAATGTGATAACTCCAAATTTGTAGAAAATCCACAATTTAGCTATGGAGATACAGTTGGATGAGTGCTTGTATTTGACTATAAAATACTTGATAGTGATGCAAAGATAAATGTAAAAAACACTTATAACAATACTCTATTTACTAGCAAAACTATAGCAACAACAATTCCAAAATGACTTGCAAAAAACTATGAATATTATGAAGAAATTGTAAGTATGCTTAAAACAGGAATTGTTGATGGAATAAATAAATGATATTTCTTGGAAAAGAGAGAGTTAAATCAATCTGATGCTCTTGCTTGGATAAAAAATTCTCTTGTCGTTATGAAAGATAGCACTTGAGACAATACTATAAGAAAAAATATTGATACAAATATTGCTCTTTTGGAAAAAGAAAATCCAAGTAAATATAGCTCAATAACAAGAAAAGATTTTCTTGAAAAAGTATACAGCTATCTTGTCTTTGATAACAATATAGAAATAAGTATAAATTACAAAGATCTTGATGATGCATACAATAAAAAAGCAAATACTGTATTTGATGAAGAAAACACATGGAAAGACCAATTCTGAAAAATTTATTATAGACCAGAAAAAAGTCTGACAAGGTGAGAATGAGCTTACTTGCTCAGTAGTCTATTTCAAAGAAGTGAAAAAACTTTTGTAACTTTGAAATAACAAAAAAACAAAAACAAATTTATTTAATAATTTTATTACTATGACAGCAAAAAATAACATACTAGATGAAAATATTTCTACAAGTAAAAAACTAAAATGATTTATAAGTTATTCTCAAGAAATAAATAAATTATCTTGAAATACAAAAGGAAAAATTACAGAACTTATAAATCTATCTGATGCTTGATTAATATCTACCAAGGAACTTCAAGAAAAAATTACAGAAATAATGCAAGAAGTAAGTTCAAAAGTATCTCTCTTCGCAAGTCTTTCTCATGATGAAGAAATAAATCTTAAGTTAGCAAGGGTATTTGGCACACAAGAAAAAATTATAAAAAAAATGATTGAACAAGATAGAGAAGATGAAAATAAAATTAAACAAGGTCAGTGAGATAAAAAGAGAGTAAAAAAATATTCTCCTGATAGATTAGCTATAAAACCAGATACAAAAGGTTATCATCAACCTTTATATTCTCCACAAAAAGTTCCATATGTAAAAGTTGCATAATTTTCCAAAAAACAAAAAGCATATTTTTCAATTTGAAAAATATGCTTTTCTCTTTATAATCTTCTTAAAATAATTTTAAAAATTAAATCAACTGCTTGTGAAGAAAAAAGTGTATACAAAAAAAAGTCTGTTTTATATGACAAGACAAACAAATAAAATCGTTTTTTGACTTTTATTTGCTTTTTTTTGAGTGGTTATTTTGATGAATGAAACAAACTCAATTTTTTGAGCCTTTCTTTTTAACTCTTTTTCTGAATTATTTTGAGAATATTATAAATGGGTATTTTCTCCTGTTGCAGTAATTTTTGCCCTCTATCTTTTCAAAGATAATGAGCTACATTTTGATATGTATAGACTTATTTGAGTTTTACTCTATTTATCTTCCATTTCTACAATTATAGGTTATTTTAAAACAGATTATAATGCTGTTTTCAATCTACTCCCACTTTTAGAAATAAGTATGTGAAGAAACACTACTTTTTTTCTCTTTTTTATAGGTTTTGTGTTTTCTCTTGTTATTCTTTTTAAATTTTCACCCATCCATTTTACAAAAAAAGTTGTTTCTACTCTTCCAAAAGTTTCAGAAATAAAAGAAAGTTTTCAAAATGATACAAAAAATATGCTTGGAGATGTACCAAAAACAAAGAAAAATCAAGAAACTGATAAAAAACAAAAAGAATTTGATACAATGATACTTTCTCTCAAAAAAGAAAAAGAACTTTTGGAAAAAATGAAATATGAAAAAGATAAAAAAGCAGTTCAGCTTTGACCAAAAAAAATAGAAATAGAAACAGGAAAAAGTGAATTTTGAAAAAATAAATCATGAGAAAAAAGTGAAACGAAGTTTGTAGAGCCAAAATTTCCTCATTGGAAACTCCCTAGTCTTGAGTTATTAAAAGAGAGATTGACAACGATAAAAGTTGATCAAAATGAAATAAGAAGAAAAGAAATAGAAATCCAAGAAAAACTTCTTCAATTTAAGATAGAAGTAGAAATGGAATGATGTAAAGTAGGACCAACAGTAATACAATATAGACTTAAACCAAGTGAATGAGTAAAACTTCAAAAAATAGAAAATCTCAAAAAAGACCTTACCCTTGCTCTTCAAGCAAAATCTATTAGAATCCAAGCACCTATTCCTGGGCTTTGAGTTGTAGGAATAGAAGTTCCAAATGATAATCGTCAGGCAGTAGGACTCAAAGAGATAATTTCTTCAAAAGAATTTAATTCTCCAAAAAATGAAATACCTATTGCTGTCGGAAAAGATGTAAATGGTGATATTGTTGTTGGTGATTTAGTAAAAATGCCTCATCTTCTTGTAGCTGGACAAACAGCAAGTGGAAAGTCCGTAGGAATGAATGGTTTTTTGATAAGTATGCTTTATAAATTTACTCCAAGTGAATTAAAACTTATTTTAGTTGATCCAAAAAGAGTAGAACTTTCTGTATACAATGGAATTCCTCATCTTCTCACTCCGGTTATTACTCACCCAGAAAAGGCTATCAATGCCCTTAAATGGGCAGTTGCTGAGATGCTGAGAAGATATGATCTTGCAACGAGTGTAAAAGCAAGAAATCTCAAAGAATACAATGATAAAATGGAAAAAGATAAAAGATTACCCTATATTGTTATAGTAATAGATGAGCTTGCTGATTTAATGATGAGTGGAAATAAAAAAGAAGTAGAGGGAACAATTGTCAGGATAGCACAGATGGCAAGAGCAGTTGGTATGCATCTTATTGTCGCAACACAAAGACCAAGTGTAGATGTTATTACAGGGCTTATAAAAGCAAATATTCCAAGTCGTATAGCCTTTACTGTTGCTTCTCAGGTAGATAGTCGTACCGTCATAGATAAAGTAGGAGCAGAAGATTTACTCGGAAGATGAGATATGCTTTATAGTCCTACTGGAGTTATAGATGCACTTAGAGTTCAAGGAGTTTTAGTAGAGACTGATGAAGTAGAGGCTGTTGTAAATCAGATAAAATTGACAGTAGACCCAGATATGATGAATAATCTTTATGATGAGAGTATTGTAAATGGAAAATCAAATCTAGAATGAAGTATAATGGAAAACTATCAAGGAGATCAAGAAGAGTCTCCAGAAATCATAGAAAAAGCTATACAAATAGTCAAAGAAACAAGAAAATGAAGTACTTCTCTTATTCAAAGAAAACTCGGACTTGGCTATGCTCGTGCTGCAAAAGTGCTTGATATACTTGAAGAACTTGGAGTTGTCTGACCAGCAAATGGAAGCAAACCAAGAGATGTGTATGTGGATTAGATTAATTTATCTATAAGAATTTATATTTACAATTTCTCAAGCTAAAAATCAACTCTTTGGAATTAATGTAATTTTTCATTTTTCATATTCTAAATATTCAAGAATTCATCTTAAATTATTTAAAGACAATGTATCTAAGTTTTTTCATCAATTAAGTAATTCCATAGCTCTCATACAAATAGCTATTTTTAAATTTTCAGGAGAAATATCTATTGATGTGAATTTTGTATTATTTGGATAATGTTTTTCATCTTCTTTTGGTAAAAGCATATTATTAGATAATATACTAGAGTATTCTTCTGGAATTCTATATTCTCAATCTACTTCGGCTTTATCTGTATTTTCTTGAATTTTTAAATTTCATATTATTTTTATAACTTGATTTCAGAAGAAAGCTTTTAATTGAGACGGAGACAAATCTCATAATTTCATAATAAATTTTGGATATAGAGTACCAGATTTTTGAGTATAATTATCAAAAACAATAATCATAAAATGTTTATTTATTAATAAGTTTTTAACTATTTTTTTCTAAGCTTTTATTTTGGTATTTTTAAAGGAGGAATATTTTTTTGTAATAATATTTTAAATACACTTATTATTAGTTCTAATTGTAAATTTTTTGAATCTCATTCATTTCATATTTCTTCTTGTTTTATTATTTTTATTAATCATTCAATTATATCTGAAACTTTAATAGATGTTGTATTTCTATCAATAATTCAATATTGTTCTAAAAATTTTTTATAATATTCAGTCAAAAAATACCTTTCCATACTAAAATAATAAATTTTATTTTAAATTAATATACTTATTTAAATATATTTGTCAAACAGAAAAACAAATTTTTAAAAATTTGTTTTTTATACTTTTTTAGATATATTGAGTATTCAAACTTTATTATTTTATAAAACAATATATGTCTAAAAAAATAATTGCTTTTACTACATTGATATTTTCTCTTTTTTATTCATCAAGCTTTGCTTTTTCTTGATCAGAATGAGTTGCTGCAAATTTTTTAGCTGGAAAATGATATATCACAAACAATAGCACAAATGTAAGTGCTTATAGATTAGATGATGGAATTACAAGAAAAGAATTTATGAAAATAGTTGCAAAAATAAATGGAGCAACCGTTGCTGAAAAATGTGAAAAAAAATTTAGTGATGTGGATGCAGGAGATTGGGGATGTAAATATATAGAATGGGCTTTATCAAAAGGATTTGTTGCAAAAAACACAAGTTTTAGACCAAATGATTCTATCACGATTACAGAAGCTTTAAAGCTTATTTTTAAAGCAAGAAATATAGAAAAAAAATACAATACTTCTTCTTGGCAGGCAGATTATATCAATAGTGCTTATGATTTGTGAATGATATGAGAAAAGTATTCAAATTATACTTCCTTAGCAACAAGAGGATGGATATTTTTTGTATCAAGCAAAACTTTTTCTGACTTTGTCGTAACAGAAGAAGATGAACTAAAATTTGATGATGCGAGTTTAGAGGCTGAGCTTAATGACATATTTGATTTGATAGATGGATGACAATAAAAAAATTTTGCAAGTAAAAAGCTATGAAGAAGCTTTAGAAAAAATATTTATTAAAGAACAAGTAAGAGATTATTCTCTTGAAAGAGTAAGAAAATTATATGAAAATATGTGATTTCCTCTTGATTGAATTAAATGTATTCATATAGCAGGAACAAATTGAAAAGGAAGCACTTGTCAGATGATTTTTTCTATTTTAAAACAAGCTCATAAAAAAGTAGCTCTTTTTACAAGTCCTCATCTTGTAGATTTAAGAGAGAGATTTCAAAGCAATGAAGGATATATAGAAAAAGATGAATTTGTGAGTATACTCAATTATATTCTCAAGTTTTGAGTTTCACTTTCATTTTTTGAATTATGCACTTTGATAGCTTTTGAATTTTTTAGAAGAAAAAAAGTAGAATATGCTATCGTAGAAGTTGGTTTTTGATGACTACTTGATTCGACAAATATTATCAATCCTCATATTACAGCTATCACGAGTATCGGCTATGATCATATGGATTTTTTGTGAAATACTCTTGAAGAAATTTCTTACCAAAAGGCAGGAATTATAAAGCCGTGAATTCCAATCATCTATAATCATAAAAATGAAATCATAGAAAAAATTGCTTATGAAAAATGAGCTTTTCTTATTTTTGCATGAGAAAAAGAAACAAATCTTCTCGGAGCTTATCAAAAGAAAAATTCTTGAATAGCATACGAAATAGCGAAATATCTATGAATACAGGAAAATATTATAAAAACTTGACTTATGCAAGTAAATCATCTGTGAAGACTTCAATATATTACAAAAAATTTACTTATTGATGGAGCTCATAATGAAGATGGTCTCAAAGAACTTAAAAAATATATTGATACTTTGAGAAAAAATTTTGAGACAATAGTATTGTGCTTTGCTCTCAAAAAAGGAAAAAATATTGATATTATTTTGAAAATATTTTGAGAACAAGATTTTTTTGTGATAGTAGATTCTGCAAATACTTTTATGCTTGAGGCAAGTGAAAATATACAAAAAAGTCTTCTATCTTTATGAAAATCTTGAACTATTCTCAGTCCAGATGAGATATACTTGCTTTCACAAAAAAATAAAAAAACTCTCTATCTTGCTTTTGGAAGTCTCTATATGATAGGAGAGTTTTTAAGATTTTAAAAAAAAAAGAGTGAGGGAAAGAGCTGGACTCTATATGATAGGAGAGTTTTTAAGATTTTAAAAAGGGAAATAACTTTTTTTATTAAGAATTGATTTTATATATTTTGAGGTGTTATTATATTATTAATCTGTTTAGAATATCACATTTTAAAATTATATGTTTTATCGCCTTCAAATGCTTTTCTCATTTTTTCAAATTCATCATCTTGTAATTTTTCACATCACATATTTTTTTAGTTAATGGTTAAAATAAAAAAGTCAAAGCATTCTAAAAATATCACCAAAAAAGTCAAAAGAAAAATTAAAAAAAAATAAAAACTTCCTAAAGGAAGTTTTTATAGAGTTTAATTTGATAAATATTCTTTTTCACTATCTGTTCAAAGCCCCTCTAATAATGCTAAAACTCTTCATTTTGCATCTCAAGAAACTTTTTCTAAACTAGGTGAAATTTCAGAAATATCTCAAGCTGTAAGTATTCCATTTAATCAATCTATTCTTGATACTTTTTTATCAGGATTTTTTGCTAATAATTCTTTTATTCTTTTTATTTCTTCGGTTATTAAAACATCTGTATTTTTTCAATATTCAGCAACAATATCTGGTGGATATGAATTTAATATATTTTTACTTTCATTCAATCATTGTATTTTTAAACCAATTTCTTGTAAAATACACAATACTTGAATATCTATTGAACTTCAAAAAATTTGTTCAGAAATAGTTCAAGAAGGTAATGTGTTATATTTAATTAAAGCCATATTTTTTTAAATTAATGATAAAGTAAAAATATTTTAAGATATTAAATTTATTTGTCAAACCTTTTTGAAAAAAATATTCAAATATATTTTCTATATATAAATATTTTACATTTTAATTTTTTTGTATAATATGCTTGTAATATAATTTTTTTAAAAATATATGCAACAAAAAGAAATTTTTATAAATGAATATAATAGGCTCAATGAAAAGCAAAAAGAGGCAGTAGAGACTCTTGATGGAGCTGTGATGGTTGTCGCTTGACCATGAACTGGAAAAACTCAAATTATAGGGATGAGGACAGCAAATATTATTCTCAAGGCTTGAGTCAATCCAGAAAATATTCTTATTACGACTTTTACCGATGCTTGAGTGATTGCTATCAAAGAAAGGCTTGTAAAATTTATAGGTACTGAAGCTTATAAGGTCAATGTTTCTACTATTCATTCTTTTTCAGATGATGTTATCAAGACTTTTCCAGAAAAATTTGCTTATGAAAAGACAGAAAAAGCAATAGATGAAATAGACCAGCTTGAAATCATAAAAAATATATTGAAAATAATGATAGATGATGGAGAAATAGAAGAGCTTAGAGCCGTGGGAGATGATTATTTTTATCTTTTTGATATCAAATCAAGTATTTCTCAATTGAAACAAGAATGAATACATATTTCAAAATTTGAGCTTCTTATAGATGAAGAAGAAAAAATACTTTTTGGACAGCTTGAAGAACTTCGTCTCAATAAAAGAATACGAGACCTTGAAAAAAGAATGGAAAAAGATAAAAAAGAATATGAAAAAAGAATAAAAAAATTGAGAGAACTTGCTTTACTATTTAAAAAATACAATGAGTATTTGAGAAATAAAGGCTTGTATGATTTTAATGATATGATAAATTTTGTGCTTGATAAGTTTAAGGAAGATGAGGATTTGAGATATTATTATGCAGAAAAATTTCAATATATTATGTTGGATGAATATCAAGATACAAATAATGCTCAAAATGAAATCATTGCTCTTATTCTTCGCCCAGATGATTCTCCAGATTTTAAAAATCCAAATATTATGGTTGTTGGTGATGATGATCAGTCTATTTATCGTTTTCAATGAGCAAATATAGAAAATATGCTTGATTTTACTTATCATTACAAAGAAGCAAAAATCATCGTCTTAGAAAATAATTATCGCTCTCATCAGTATATTTTGGATACGGCAAGTGAGCTTATAAAAAATAATAATGAAAGACTTATCAATAAAATAAATGCTTTAGAAAAAAAACTTATTGCCAAATCAAGCTTTGAAGATCCAGAAAGTCCAAAATTTTATAGTGCTTACAATGAAATAGATGAGCAAAATTATGTATGTGAAAATATAAAAAATCTTCTCTCAAAAGGAATCAAAATAAATGAAATAGCTCTTATTGTGAGGCAAAATAAAGAAGTAGAAGTGTGGAGTGAATTTCTCAAATCGCAAGGAATAGAAGTAGAATCAAAACAAAAAACAAATATTTTAAATTCTGATATTATTCATCTTGCTCTTGATTATCTTCTTTTGATAGCAAATCCCTATGCCGATGATAGAAAATTTATAGATTTACTTCTTTCTTCTTTTATTGATATTGAAAATATTGATGTGATAACTCTTACAAGATACTTAAATACCAAAAACTATGTGAGAAAAGATAAAATTGCTCTCTTTGATATCATAAAAAATGAATCACTTCTTCAAGAAATAGAATTAGGATCAAGAGAAAAAATAAGAGTTTTTAATCAAAAACTCCTTGAATTTAAGTCATATTTATCACAAAAAACATTTATTGCATTTTTTGAATATTTTTTACAAGAATCTCAATTACTTGATTATCTTGATATGTATGGAACTTTTAATGATTTACAAGATGTTTTTACACTTTTTAATAAAATAAAAGATTTTTCAGCAAGTAATCCATATCTTTCTTTGGAAACTTTTCTTCACAAGATGGATTTATACAAAACTTATAGATTTCCAATCTTGAGAGAAAATCTAAAAACTTCTCGTAGTTGAGTGCAAATTTTGACAGCTCATAGCTCAAAATGACTTGAATATGAAGCGGTTTTTATTCCATGACTTGTTTCTTGAAACTGGGATAATAAAAAGGCAATCACAAAAATAAAACTTCCTTCTTGAATTGTTTGAGAAGGTTTACAAGAAGAAAAAGAAGAAAAGGATGAAAAAAGTAGGGAAGAAGAAAGAAGACTTTTTTTTGTAGCTTTGACAAGAGCAAAATCATATCTTTATTTTTCTGCTCCAAAAATCATAGGAAACAAAGCAAGACAAAGATCACTTTTTGTAGAAGAAATAAAAGAATATATTTCTGAAGAGCAGCAAAGAGAAGTGAGTGAAGAAACAATGAAAGAAGTCGTAAAAAATATTTTTTCTTGACCAAGACTTCATACTTTTAGTAAGCCAGAAATAGACTATATAGAAGAATTTTTGAAAAGCTACAAACTTTCGCCATCAGAACTTAATGTATTTTTGACAGATCCAAAAACTTTTCTTCATAATATGGTATTCAAATATCCTTTTGCTCCCACAGAAGCAACAATATTTTGAAGTATTTATCATAGAGTACTTGAGCTTTTTTATGGAAAATATATTGAAAAATGAAAATGGGAGGAAAAATCTTATCTTACCTCTACTTTTTCTCTCCTTTTAAAAAGGGAAATTTTGACTCCTGTAGAATTTGAAAGACTTGAAAAAAAAGGTCTTGAATGACTTTCAAATTATTATGAGACCTATAAAAATAATTTTTGAATTCCGCTTCAGCTTGAGTACAACTTCAAGCAAAGAAATATATTTTTTGGAGATATTCCACTGACTGGAAAAATAGATAAGATTGTGAAATTGAGTGATTTTGAACCAATTTTTTGACAAAAAGCTTCAATTTGTGTTGTGGATTATAAAACTGGAAGCATAAAATCCCTTGGGCAAATAAAGGGAACAGATAGGTATGGAAATAAAAAAGAAGAACCACAAGAATGACAATATTTTCGCCAACTTCTTTTTTACAAGCTTTTATGTGAGCTTGATACTTCTTTCAATGCTCATTATGAAGTTTCTGATTTGATGATTGATTTTGTTGAATGAAGAAATGGAGAATACAAGCAACTCCTTGTGCCTTTTGAGCCACAAGAATTTGAAGATTTCAAAATTCTTCTTGCTGATTCTCGGGAAAAAATAAAAAACATAGAATTTTGGAAAGAAATTTTAGAAGGGAAATAAATTTTAATTTAAAAATATTAAATTTTTATGATAAAAAAAGTTAATAATAAAAAAAATTTTTTTGAAAATAATGCTTGATTATGGTGATTTGTTTGAATTTTAGTTGCGGTTATTTTATCTTTAGCATGATGGTTATTTTTTACAGATAGTAAAAAAGGAAAAATAGATAAATTATATCCTAATATTATTTTCGATTATGAAGGAGTTTCTAAAGAGAAAATGAAGGAAGATTTTTGAACTCCATTTAGTGAATATGAGGAAGAAGATGAGGATAATAAATTAATAAAAAAATATTATTATAATCTATCAAATTGAAGTATTTTATTTGATTCAATTTGATGAATTAGTAGGATTGATTTAAATAATTATAAAACAAATATATATATTCCAACTTTTTATAAAAGGTGAGAATATTATAAAGATATAATACTTTGAAAATCAACATTTAAAGATTTATGCGAAAATTATGAAATCGACAAAATTGAGTCTAGTCGGTGAAGTCTAGATTCTGCAAAGTTTACAGAGGTAGAATATTATTCTTGAAATTTTTGACAATATAGAACTTTTAAATTTTGAACATATAATACTAATTGAATGGATTGAATAATCTTAAATAAAGAAAATAGCACTATAAATGAAAGAAAAAAAAGATGTGAAATTTTTTATGACTATAAAATAGATTATATTGAAATATATTAAAACTTTAATCTTTAACTTTGAAAATTATAAATCCTTTAAGCACAGATACAAGAATGCTATATCAAGAGGGAAAAACTATACTTTGTCTTTAAAAAAACTTGATTAACTTATTTTTTATTATATAGTATATAAATATTTTTATCCCTAATTCTAAAAATAATTTTTATTATGCTTAAGGTACAAGAGAATATTTGAACAAAATTAGGTTATAAGACATGACATGAAGTCTATGAAAAAGATTGAATTATTAATCTTGAAAAAAGTATATTAGATTTGCAAGAAAGTCTTTGTAATAGAGATGAGAAAAAATATAAAAATTTTTTAAAGTCTTTGGAAATGACGGGAATCATACTAAGACTTATGAAAGTTCCAAATTATAAAAAGAGATTAGAATTATTAAGATATAGTTATTATACTTTAAGATTACTCGATGATATTGGTGATTGAGATACTTCAGAAAATTTTTCTCCAGAAGAAAGAATGGAGATATTTAATTGAGAGAAATGAATTTGATTATTTGATTTACTAAAAGAAAAAGTATTAAAAATAGCAGTTGAATTAGGAGAATCTGAGGGGGTAGAAAAACATATGAATGAAATAATACTAAGTATAAAATTTGATGTAGAAAGAATTATAGATCCCAATAAAAAAAGAACTGAAACTGAACTCAAAGATAATTTTTATACGATGGATACAGAATGAACTGCTAATTTGATGGCAATCGTTTCTTGAGTAAACCATCAAAAATTACCAGAAGGAATAGGTTTTTTATCAGAAGCAACAAGAATTAGTTATAATATAAGAGATTTACAAGAGGATTTGAAAAACTTTCTTATTAATATTTCAATAGAAGATTTGAAAAAATATAGTATAAGTGATGATGATTTAGAAAAAGCAAAAAGTTGAAATTTTAGCGAAGGAATAAAAGAGTGGATAAAGTCTGAAATAAAAAAAATGATTAATCTTTTAAATGAATATAATGAAAATTTTTCTTTTATCAATCTTATCAAAGATAGAGGACTAAAATTATCATACAATACTGGATATTTTAGAAGAGTTTTTAATAATATGATAATACGATATGTCGTATCTCAGACCTACAAAATACCAATAAAAAAAGTAATATCAAATAATAAAGATTTATAAAAGTAGTCTATTTAGATTATATAAGGAAGAATATTTTTATAATTCTATAAATCAATAATAAAATAGATACTAAGATTATTCTCTTAATCGTCTATTGATGTAAATTAGTGAAACATTAAACTTGATATTAAAATTTATATCCCTACCACTTCTCAAATATTTACTATTTTTAACTCAAGATTTTCTGGAACTTCAAAAGAGAGAAGTTTTTCCATCGGTTCATTGATTGGTTCTGCTGATATGTCATATGTTCCATAATGCATAGGAATAAACATTTTTGCATTGAGATCACTTGCTGCTTTTAAGGCTTCATTTGGACAGGTATGAGGTGAGTTTGAAAGAATAGAATTATAAGCCCCTATTCCTATCATAGCAATATCTATTTCTCCAAAAAGTTCAGAAATTTCTTTGAAATGTTTTCCATATCATGAGTCTCATGCAAAATATATTTTTTTCTCATCGAGTTCAAATAAAAATGATCCCCAAAGTCTTTTTGCTGTATCTTTGAATCCTCTTCTTCCCCGATGATGTGCTGGAAGAAAATTTATCTTTAGTTTTTCATTTATTTCAATTTTTTGGTACCAACCAAGAGAAGTAATATATTCTTTTTTTGTAATACTTTCAAGGAGAATTTCATTTTTTAATCCTGTGATAAATTTACAATCAGGATTATTTTTTATTATTTTTTTGAGAGTTTTTTTATCAAGATGATCTCTATGATCATGAGAAATAAGCACATAATCAATATTTTTTATTTCATTTACATCTATAGGAAATCAAGCTTTTCTTTTTATTATCCCAGAAATGTCAAAATATACGGGATCTATAAGTATTTTGATTCCATCAAGATTGAGAAAAAAAGAGGCATGTCAAAACCATATAATTGTATTTTTTTCATCAAATATATTTGCTTTTATATGCTGTACTTTGAGTGAATAATGTTTTGTAAGTTTTCTTGTTTTTCCTCTATGATGAGTTTTTTTTATTATTGTTGCAATATTTTGAGTTTTTGTTTTAAACTCAGTATCAAGATTTACAAATTTTCCATTTTTCATTATTGGATTTCCTCTCCAAAGAGGTTTTATAATAGGATGTTCAGGATGAGACTCGTATGCGGACATATTTTTTTTGTAATAAGTTTTTATTTTGAAGAACACATTTTAATAAAAAAAACTGAAAATTCAATTTATTTATACAATTAAGAATTTTTAAAAATTTTATTTTGTTAGGAAACTTTTTTCTCTTGTCTTATTATACACTTCAAATTGAAAAGAAATATTATTTTCTTCATTTGGTCAGACGATACTTGAAAGCTCATAATTATTAGGAATTCAAATAAAAAAAGTATCACAAGAAAAATCTCACATTATTCTTGTTTGGTATATCATATCAGCAATTCATTTATTTATGGCTTCATTGTATATTTGAGCTCCTCAAATAATAAAAATATTTTCTATATTTTCATCATCTTTTAGAGATTTTATAGCTTCTTCTAAAGAAAAAAAATGTAGAGCTCATGCAGATGTAAATTCATTTCTTGAGAGGACAATATTTTTTCTTCAAGGAAGTGGGCGAAATTTTTCTGGGATACTTTCCCAAGTTTTTCTTCCCATTATGAGGGCATTTATTTTATCTTTTTGAAGAGTTGTTGTTGTTACTTCTCTAAAATAAATCATATCACTTTTGAGTTTCCAAGGAAGATTTCCTTGGATTCCTATACCATTTTCTTTATCTACCGCCAAAATAATTATAATACTTTTTTCCATATATTTTTTCAAATATTAAACAGCAATAGGAGCCTTTATAGAAGGATGAGAAACATAATTTTCTAGAGTAAAATCTTCATAAGAAAAAGAAAAAATATCTTTTTTTGTAGGATTTATTTTCATAGTTGGGAGAGGATAGGGAGTTCTTGATAATTGTTCTTGTACTTGTTCAAAATGGTTTGAGTAAATATGAGCATCTCAAAAAGTATGGACAAAATCTCACAATTCGAGATTACATACCTGAGCAATCATCATTGTTAAAAGGGAATAAGAAGCTATATTGAAAGGAACTCAAAGAAAAGTATCTGCTGATCTTTGATACAGCTGACAAGAAAGTTTATTGTTGATTACCATAAATTGAAAAAGTGTATGACAAGGAGGTGGAGCTCAGTGGTGATCTTTAGCAAGATTTATCACTTCTCATGCATTCCATCAACTAATGATAAGCCTTCTTGAAGTTGGGTCTGTTTTTATAAGGTTTATTAATTCTTCTATTTGATTGAGAGTTTTTCCATCTTTTGTTTCCCAAGCAACCCATTGTTTTCCATAAATTGGTCATAAATCTCCCCATTTTTTTGCAAAATCTTCATTATCTTTTATTTTTTCTACAAATTCTATCATATGGTTTTGCCATTCTTCAGAATAACGAGGATATTTTGATTCAAGATTTTCGGCTTGAAGGTATTTACTATAAGCCCATTCATTCCAAATTTTTACATTATTTTGTACAAGATAACGAATATTTGTATCTCAAGATAAAAACCATAAAAGTTCGTGAATTATAGCTTTCATAAAAGTCTTTTTTGTAGTCACAAGAGGAAATCATTTACTTAAATCAAATCTCATTTGATAGCCAAAAACACTTCTTGTTCCCACTCAAGTTCTATCTTCTTTATCTACTCAGTTTTTCATTATATGTTGGAGCATATCTCTATATTGTTGCATAATTTTCTTAGTTAAAATAATATTTTAGATTTATAAGAGGAATTTTTATTTCTTTGTAGTGATATTTATAAGTATCATATTTGTAAATAGGATAAAAAATAATGAGCATATCCTTTTCAAAACAAAAATTTTTTAAATCTTCACTATTTTTTCAAGTTTCAATAGAATTTATATATTCTTGGTCAATTTTATTTTTTAATTTTTCTTTTACAAGAAAATTTATTTTTTTTATTGCTTCTTCTTTTTCTTTAAACAAATCTTCAATTTTTATAATATTTCATTTATTTATATCATATACAAAAGTTTTATAATATTTTTTGATTTCTCTTTTGAGGCTTGTATCATAGATATCATAGGCTATGCTTATGACATTTTTTTCTTTTGTTTCATATTCTTTAAATTCTATCAAAAGTAATTGTCTTTTTTTGATATTATTTACACTTTTTTTAAATTTTTTTGATATTTCAAGAACATCATTACTGAGTAAGCTATCTAATTTTTTTATTCCATATTGAGGATAAGCGATTTGTATATCATAATTTTCTCAGTTTTCTTTTATATATTTTTTTTCCTTTCTATCTATTTTATCTATAAAAATTTTATTTGAGCAAATTTTTTTCTCTTTTTCCCATTCTCTTCATTGATTTTTGCATTGTATTTCAGCAAGACTTACATAATGAGGATTATTTATAAATATAATCCATACTCCTCATAAAGAGATTAAAATTCAGAGAATAAGGGGGATTATTTTTTTCATAATAATTTTTAAACCACTATTTTCTAAAAAGTATATGATTTTTTAAAATATAGCAATGAGAAAAAAATAAAAAATACCTCTTTTTTAAAAAGAGGTATTTAAGGAATTATTACATTATTCAAACAAATCTTTGTCTGTATTTATTTCTTCAGCTAATTTTTTTATTTTCTGAGAACCATCTAGTACTATTTTTGTATCAATTTCTAATTTTTTTCCCTTTATTTTTCCTGGGTAATCAAATTGATTGAGAAGATATTTCATAGCATTAATTCTTGATTTCTTTTTATCATCACTATTAATTATAGTCCAAGGAGCATAATCTGTATGAGTATTTGTAAAATTGTGATATTCTGCTATAGTATATCTATCCCATAATTTTTGAGAAAGTTGATCCACAGGAGAAAGTTTATATTGTTTTAGTGGATTTCTCTGTCTTTCATCAAATCTTTTTGCTTGCTCATCTTTTGATACAGAAAAATAAAATTTTATAATTTTTACCCCTGATCTTATAAGCATTTTTTCAAATTTTGGCACATCATCCAAAAATTGTTCATAATCTTTTTTCTTTACAAATCCCATTACTGGTTCTACTCATGCTCTATTATACCAACTTCTATCAAAAAATACCATTTCTCCTCAATGAGGAAGATGAGAAATATATCTTTGAAAATACCATTGAGTTTTTTCTAAATCAGTAGGTTTTTCCAAAGCTACAACTCTTGCACCTCTTGGATTAAGATATTCATTAAATCTTTTTATATTTCCTCATTTTCCTGCTGCATCTCTTCCTTCAAATATGATAAGAAGTTTTTGACCACTTTCTTTAATATATTTTTGAAGTTTTACAAGTTCAAGTTGGAGTTCAATAATTTCTTTTTCATAATCTACCTCATCTTTTTTTATACATACAGGGACATATTTATTTCTTTTTTCTTCAGGTATTTTTTCACAAACTTGGTATCTTTTTTCTATTTTTTTTACGACATCTATTGGTTTAATTTCTTTTTCTGCTGTTTCTTTTTCTGAATCAATAAATTCATCAATACTATCTATAATATTTTCTATTCCTTTGAGTCATTTTTTTGTCTTCTTATCTACTTTATTTATTTGCTCTTTTAGTAAATGTGAAAGCCTATTTCTTAATACTTTTAGGTTATCTATATCCTTTTCTTCTTTTAATTGTTTAAAGAGTTCTTTTACATTTTCTTTGAATTTTCATAAAGTTTTAGCATTTAATTTAATGATATCATTAAATATTTCATAAAAAATAGATGGCATTTGTTTTTGTTTTAATATGTAATATATAAGTATTGTAGAATATATTTATTTTTCTGTCAAATTTTTGATATACTTTTTTATAAAAAAGTATATTTTGAAAGATAGCTAGTTTAAAACTAAATATAATATATTGACTTATTTTTAAATATAATTGTATTTTATTTTAATAAATAAAAATTTTTTAATAAATTTGATAAAAAAAAATATTGGA
The DNA here is from genome assembly GCA_013350285.1 of Candidatus Altimarinota bacterium. Classification (GTDB taxonomy): domain Bacteria; phylum Patescibacteriota; class Gracilibacteria; order BD1-5; family UBA6164; genus JAAXWG01. The sequence continues at coordinate 134,122 of JAAXWG010000003.1, forward strand.
TTATATATTATGGTATATTTTATTTTTTATTTATTTAAAAATTTTTTATGAAAAAGCTTCCTTTTGTAAAAATGCATGGAACGGGAAATGATTTTATCGTACTATATGAAAAAGATATTGAAGAATTAGAGGTAAATTTGAGCGAAGCCTTTATTCAAAAAATGTGTAATAGAAATTTTTGAATAGGCTCTGATGGACTTCTTGTTGTAGCAGAATCAAAAAAAGCAGATTTTCGTTATGATATGTATAATCCTGATTGAAGTAGAGCAGAAATGTGTGGAAATGGTATACGATGCTATATGAAATATCTTCTTGAAAATAAATTAACAGAAAAAAAACAAATAGATGTAGAAACTCTTGCTTGAATTTTACAAGTAGCTTTTGAAGATAATCTTTTTACAGTAAATATGTGAGCTCCATGAAAAATAAAAGATATTGCCTTTAAGAATAAAAAACTTTGAGATAGATTTTTTTTGAAATCAGAAGGGAGAGATTTTCTTTTTACTCCTGTGAGTATGTGAAATCCTCATGCGGTTATTTTTTTACAAAATGAATCACTTGATAAATTTAATGTAGAAAAATATGGGATGCCTATAGAGAGAAATATAGATATTTTTCCACAAAGAACAAATGTAGAATTTGTAGATGTAATTTCATCAAAAGAAATAAGTATGAGAGTGTGGGAAAGAGGGGCTTGAGAAACACTTTCTTGTGGTACTTGAGCTTGTGCATCGGTTGTTGCTTGAATCCTTGCTTGATTTTTAGACAAAGATGAATTTGTAAAAGTAAATATTAGAGGAGGTACTCTCTATGTAAAATGGAGTGGTGATGAAAAAGATACAGTTATTATGCAATGAGCAGCTGAAATAACATTTGAATGATTTTATTATGTGAGATAATTTTATTATTATTTAATTTTTTATTTATGACTTATTCTCTCAACTTTTTAACAAAAGAACAAGTTGCCTATATTGCAGAAAATTACAAAACACCTATTTATGTCTACAGTGAAAAAAAACTAAAAGAAGCAGTTATGGCTTTTGATACTTTTCCTTCAGCTTTTTGACATACAACAAGATATGCTATGAAAGCAAATAGTAACTTAAATATCTTAACTTATTTTAGAAAAAATGGATTTAAAATAGATGCAAGCTCAGAATATGAAGTAAAAAGAGCAATTGCATCAGGATTTGAAGGAAAAGATATTTCTCTTTCTGGTCAAGAGCTCAGTGAAGATTTTGAATGAATTTTGGATACTTGAGTATTTTTTGTTGCTACAAGTTTATTACAGCTTGAAACTTTTTGAAAGAAAAGACCATGAGGAATACTCGGAGTAAGAATAAATCCTTGAGTTTGAAAAACTTATTTTGCAAAGGTATTGACTTGATGATTGACATCAAGTTTTGGTATTTGGTATGAATATATTCCTCAAATTCAAGAAATTGCAAAAAAATATGATTTAAAAATTACAAAAATTCATTTGCATATTGGTTCTGAAAACACACCAGAATCATGGGTAAATACAGCAAATATTGGACTTGATTTTATAAAAGAATTCAAAGATGCTACAATTCTTGATATGGGAGGAGGTATGAAAAAAGCAATTATGCCATACGAAAAATCAGCTGATTTACAGGCTATTGGAGAAGCAGTAAAGGAAAAATTTATAAAGTTTTATGAAGAAACAGGGAGAAAAATACATCTTGAGCTTGAGCCTTGAAAATATGCAGTTATTTGTGCAGGAAGTTTTATTGCAAAAGTAAATGATATTGTGGATACAGGAAAAGATGGTTATACTTTTGTAAGAACCAATACAGGGATGACGGATATGCCAAGGGTTACAATGTATTGAATTCAACAACAAATTATAGCACCACTTGTACAAGAACAAGAAGAAAAAGATTATGTAGTTGTAGGGCATTGTTGTGAAAGTGGTGATATTCTCACTTCAAAACTGTATGATCAAGAAATAGTAGAGCCTATGAAGCTTCCAAAACTTTCTCTTTGAGATATACTTGTATTTGAGTGCACTTGAGCTTATAATAGCTCTATGAGTATGAAAAATTATAATTCTTTTCCAGAAAGTGCAGAGCTTCTCATAAAAGAAAATGAAGAAATTGTAGAAATAAGAAAAAAAGAAGAATTACAAGAGATTTGGAGAAATGAGAAAGTAGTGTTATAAAAATATAAAAAAATAAGACTCAAATTGAGTCTTATTTTTTTATTCTACAGGAATACAAGCAAAATTTGCGGGAGTATAATTATAAACTCTTGGTTCAGGTCTAAAAGAAGTGAGAATACCATTGTAAGAATAGCTAGAACCAGAATAAGAAGAACTTCTTTCACTTGGAGTATAATTATAAACTCTCGGATCGGGTCTAAAAGAAGTGAGAATACCATTGTAAGAATAGCTAGAACCAGAATAAGAAGAACTTCTTTCACTTGGAGTGTAATTAAATACTCTTGGTTCAGGTCTAAAAGAAGTGAGAATACCATTGTAAGAATAGCTAGAACCAGAATAAGAAGAACTTCTTTCACTTGGAGTATAATTATAAACTCTCGGATCGGGTCTAAAAGAAGTAGTTATATTGTATGCAAGATTTTGTATAGTTGCTCAGCTTCATGATACTCATTTTTCTACTACATATTTAAATATTCTTGGTTCAGGTCTAAAAGAAGTAAGAACACCATTGTAAGAATAAGAAGAACCAGAATAAGAAGAACTTCTTTCACTTGGAGTATAATTAAATACTCTTGGTTCAGGTCTAAAAGAAGTGAGAATATTTGAAAGATTGATACTTGATCAAGTAGAACAATATACTCTTTCAGTTCCACTAAGACTTATTCTTTCTTGAAGAAAAAGAGTTTGATCAAGTTTTTTTATAGAATAATAATTTTCTCTTATTATAAAATTTTCTTGTATCCATCATTTTTTTTCATCATCATAAACTATCTTTATCCAGTTAAATCCTTGATTTTTTATAGGTTTTCCTACTATTTCACCTCTTTCTCATACTTTTATTGTGGCAATTTCAGTTGAGTGATTTGAAGGAGTTTTTTTAAGAGATATTTCAAAAGAATTATAAGCAATGGATTTTTTTTCATATTCTATAAGACTATTTTCTTTTGCCAAAGCAAAACTAAAAGAAAAAAGGCTAAGAGAAATAATAAAAATAAGAATTTTTTTTCAAAACATATATTTTCAAATTAATTGTAATACTTGTATATACTACAATATATTTTTTATTGAGTCAAATTTTTGAATGTTGTAAATTTTATTTTATAAAATTTGTGTAAAAAATATTTTTTATTACTCTTATGAAAATTATTTTAATACATAAAAAAAGTAGTGATGAATTTAAATGAAAGACAACAAGAAGCAGTGAAGTGTATTGAATGACCTTTACTGATTATTGCCTGAGCAGGAAGCGGAAAGACGGCGACTTTGACAGCAAGAGTAGAAAATATGATAAAAAATCATGGGATTTCTCCTCAAAATATCTTATGTGTAACCTTTACCAATAAGGCTGCTCGTGAGATGAAAGAAAGAATAGCAAAAAATCTATGAATAGATAGTACTCAGATAAGAAGTTTTAAAGATTATAGACTTCCATTTATGGGAACATTTCATAGTTTTTGAGTTTCAGTTCTCAAAGAATATATAGAAATACTTGATTATAAAAAAGATTTTATCATTTATGATACTGCTGATAGTGTTTCTCTTATAAAACAAATACTCAGAGAAATGAAATTTGAAGAAAAAGAATTTCCTCCAAGAAAAATTCAAACTTATATATCTACTGCAAAAAATAGTCTTTTAACTCCAAGTCAATATGAGCAATATGTGGATTCAAGTTTCAAAGAAGTTGTGAGAGATGTTTATCATAAATATCAAAAAAAACTTCAAGAAAATAATGCTCTTGATTTTGATGATATCTTGATAAAAACTCACAATATTTTGCAAAAACCTGAAATACTTGCGACTTATCAAGAAAGATATACATATATTATGGTAGATGAATATCAAGATACAAACATTACTCAGTATGAAATCATAAAAATGCTTGCAAGTAAGTATAGAAATTTAGCAGTAGTATGAGATGATTGGCAATCAATTTATAGCTGGAGGTGAGCAGATATGAGAAACATTTTGAATTTTAAAAAAGATTATCCTGAAGCTCTTGTAATCAAACTTGAACAAAATTATCGTTCTACCAAGCATATCATCAATGCAGCAAATGAAGTGATAAAAAATAATAAAAATGCTCTTTCTAAGACTCTTTGGACAGAGAATTGTGAGGGAGAATGTATTACTCTTATAGAAGCTCCAGATGATAGAAATGAAGCCAAAAAAATTGCAGAAATTATCGTAGAGCAGGGAAGACCATATAGTAAAAATCTTGTACTTTATCGTACAAATGGACAATCAAGACAAATAGAAGAATATTTGATAGGAGCTTGAATTCCTTATAAAGTAGTTGGCGGACTCAAATTTTATGATCGTATGGAGATAAAAGATTTACTTGCTTATTTAAAAATTCTCTATAATTCTCAAGATAGTATCAGTATGAAAAGAATTATCAATGTGCCAGTAAGAAAAATAGGAGCAAGAAGTTTGGAGGTTCTTGATGAATATAAAAATAATTATGATTTAAGTTATTTACAAATTCTTGAAAATATAGAAGATGTAGAAGATTTAAAATGAGCAGCAAAAATAAGCCTTGCAAATTTTTATACACTTTATAGAGAATTGAGAAAAAAACTTAATTCATTGCCATCACTGAGAGAATTTGCTGAATATATGATACAAAAAATTTGATACAAAGATTATTTAAAATGAGAATATAGCGAAGCTGAGTATGATGCAAAAATAGAAAATATTGATGAACTTATTAATGTGCTAAGTGCATACGAGTGAATAGAGACAATTCCTGCTCTAGGGCAATTTATTGATGAAGTTTCTCTTCTCACTGATATGGACCAACTGAGTGAAGAAAATGATTTTGTTACTTTGATGACAATTCATACTTCAAAATGACTTGAAAGAGAAAATGTATTTATTGCAGGAGTAGAAGATGGAATACTTCCTCACATAAGAACCATAGGGAATCAAGAAGAACTAGAAGAAGAAAGAAGATTGATGTATGTAGCGATGACAAGAGCAAAAGAAAAGCTTTATATTTCCAGAGCAAAAGAAAGGTTTCAATTTGGAGAATATATGAGAAATCCAAAATCAAGATTTATAGATGAAATACCACTTGTACATACACAAGAAATATGATTTACAAGTGAAGTGAGTTTTTTTTGAGATTTAAATTTTTGATGAAATCTTTCTTCTTCTCCTTCTTCAGAAACTTTTCAAAAAGTTATAAAAACTCCAAAAATAGACAATGATATTGCCAGTTTTTCTATCTGAGATAGGCTCAGTCATCCAAAATTTTGAATTTGAATTATTACAGACCTCAATGGAGAATTAGCAGAAATAGCTTTTAATAATTGAGGATTAAAAAAGATGAATATTCGTATTGCTCCAGTGAAGAAGGTATAAAAAACTTCCTCTTGCTTTTTTCTCTATAAATAATACAATTTTTGGGATTTATTTTATAAAAATTTTCTATGATAGATTTTTCTTGAGCATTTATTGCAACAATTGCTAGTTTTTTGTTTTCATTTTTTTATTATTCTCCTTTTCTTGCAGGTATAGAATGGATGAAAGCAGTAGGAATGGATGATCCACTCAGTCAAAAAATTCAAAATTCTAGAAAGTGAAAACTTAAAGTACTTTTTATTAATTTTTTTGTAAATTTCATAAGCTTTGTTGGTTTGTCTTATATTTTTTCTCTTGTTCCAAATTTTGATTGGGAAAAACTGGTTTTATTATCTGTGATTTTGTGGTTTATGGTTTCAGGAGTTGATTTTATTCAAGCTATGTTTCAACAAAAAAATGTATTTAGTCATTTTCTTGCAACAATAGATGATTTGGTAAGAATTTTTCTTTGAGGGATAATATTATTTTTGATGATGTAAAATGAGTTTTTATTTTAGTGCTATCAATCTCGGGTGCAACAAAAATCTTGTAGATTTAGAATGTGTCATAGGAAAAATCTTATCTCTTGGAGCTTCCTATGATGTGCAGTTTTTTGAAGATCCAGATGCTTGAGATGTAGAATATCTTATTATCAATACTTGCTGATTTCTCTCAAGTTCAAGAGAAGAGTCAGAAGAATTTATACAATATTATGATTCTTTATGAAAAAAACTTATTCTTATGGGTTGTTATCTCCCTGTAAAAAATGATTCATTTCTCAATTCTCTTCAGAATCTTTATGCGGTTGTTCCTTTTCATAATTATGTATTTATAGAAGAGCTTATTACTTGAAAAAAAAGTAAAAGTATAAATTTTTTAGAACTTACAAAAATTCAAAATGTATTGAAAGAAGCAAAATGACAAAAAAATCTAGAAAACTATTTACAAAATCTCTCAAAAAAAGAAGCTTTTGTATGGAAATGAGATGAAGTAAGGGCTTATTTTAATGCTCCTTATTCGTATGAATATTTAAAAATTTCTGAATGATGTGATAATACTTGTACTTTTTGTATTATTCCAAAGATTAGAGGAATGCAAAAATCAAGAAAAAAAGAAGATATAGTTACTGAAGTAAAGCTTATGGTGCAAAATGGAATAAAAGAAATATGTATCATTAGTCAAAATACACCAATGTATGGAAGCGATATTTATGGAGAGCCAATACTTTTTGATTTACTTGATGAAATTGATACGATTTCTTGAGATTTTGAGATACGACTTTTCTATATGTATCCCGATATACTTGATGAAAAAAGTATCAAAAGACTAAAAAAACTTAAAAAATTTATTCCGTATTTTGATATACCATTTCAGCATATTTCTCCAAAAATATTAAAAAAAATGGGAAGATTTTATGATGAAAATCATATAGTAAATCTTATTGAATCTATAAGAAAAAACTTTAATAAAAGCTTTATTCATACAAATTTTATTGTTTGATTTCCTTGAGAAGAAGATGAAGATTTTGAAAAACTCATTTGTTTTGTCAAAAAATATGCTTTTGAAAGTATGAGTGTTTTTGAATATCATGATGAACCACTTTCTGCAAGTTTTCATCTTGATAAAAAAGTTCCTTACAAGATTGCAGGGCAAAGACTCAAGCAATTAAAAAAAGTTATAAATGAAGTCTATACAAATAATTTTGAAGCAAGAAAATGAAAAATATTTACAGGGTATATTATGGGATTTGATGAAGATAATATACTCATAAGAGAGAGATTTCAAGCTCCAGAAATAGATGAGTATGATAGAGTAAAAGAACAAAATATTATTTCTTGAAAGAGAGAAATAGGGGAAAGAGTAGAGTATAAGTTATAGAAAATATGGATTTTGAAGAAATATTAAAAAAAGGAGAAGAAATGTGATTTATAAAAAATATCAAAAGAAAAATGAGTTATTCTTTTAAATTTAATAATAGTCAATTTTATATATGATTAAATAAAGATAAAAAAGGATTAAAAGATTTAATAAAAGCTGAAAAACTTGTAGAAAAATCTTCAAAATATTATTTATGAAAAAAAATTTGAAAGCCTCTTTGAGAATATTCTATTACTAGTTATTTTGTCAATTTTCAATATTTTGTAGAGTTATTAAATCTTCATGGGATAAAGATGTGACTTACAAAAAAAATACTTATTCATAATAATAATTGATGGGAAGATTTATATATTTCTCTTAGATTATCTCTTATGTGACACTATAAGTCATCATTTTTCCATTTAAGATCCTTTATGGAAAATTATTTTCAGATGGTTTGGGAATATTCAATAAAAGTTTGAAAAGTAGATACAGAAACAAAAGAATTTAAGTGAATAAACAATACCGTTAAAAATAAATTTAGATATTTAACTTCTTCGGAAAAAAATAAAAAACTTACTGAAAATAATATAAATCTTGATTATCTATTTAATTGAGAAGTTTATGTTAAAATTTATAATTATTTATCAGAGTATGCTCATAATAAAAAACAAATTAAAAATAATTATTCTGATACTATCATGTTTAATGAAGAAATTTTCGATAAATATATGAGACTTTCTTGATTGGTTATGTTATTAACAATAAGATTAGTTTATTGATTTATGAAAAAAGAAATGGAAAAACAATGGATAAAAGTAATACAAAATCCAATTCCATACGAAAGAAACTATTATAGATATATTATCTGAGAAATGGTATATTGAGATATGTTTTATCTTTTATATGAAGACAAAATTAGTAGAGATTTTTTTAAAAAAGAAGTTAAAATTGATGTTGAGAAATTATATCCTAAACTAAAAGAAAGTATTAAAGAGATGAAAATGTTTGATAAACTTAATAAAAAAGCTGGATGAAACCATGATAAATTTTTAGATTTATTTTGGGAAAGAATAGATAAGAAAAATAAGAAAAATTTAACTAAAAATACAAAAGAAACTACATAAAAAATGCTTCATAAAGGAGATAGATTCACAGAAGAAGCATCATAATTCATACAATGAGGTGAATATTTTCTTTATGAGTTTCCTTAAGTTCTTTGAGTTCTGAAATATCTTTTATTCCAAGTCCTATAATAAAAGTAATAATAATCATAGGAAGGACAAAAATAATATTGTAAATAAAAAGATATATATAGCCAAGCATATTTATAGAACTACTTTCTGAAGCGAGGTATCATAGCACAGTAAAGTATGGTCAAGAAGTGCAAGGAAGAAGAAAAAGACTTATAAAAAATCAGGCAAAAAATCATCCAATAGGTGAAGTAATAGAAGACATAAATTTTTTCATTGTCGGTCTCCAAGAAAAAGGAACTTCCATCACAAAGCCTTTTCCATACCAAAAATAATCTTTTATGTTCGCAAGTCCTACAAGAATTCCTAAGATTCAAACTCAAAGTTTTATATAAAATATTTGATTTGAAAATGAAAATACTTTGTAAATTCAAACTCCCATAAGAAAATAACTGATAAATACAGCAAAAGAAAAAAGAAGTCATGAAACTATGGTTTTTTGAAAAGAATTTGTTTTTGAAAGTATACTAGAAAGGAGGAGAAATAATACAGCAAAAGCACAAGGATTTATACTATCGGAAAATGCAGCAGGAAGAAGAATAAGGAGAAATTTCCAAAAAGAATTTGTTTGCACTTTTTCATTTTTTACTTCTATTTCTCATTTATTTATTTGATTTTCTTGTTTATTTTCTTCAAGAGAAATAAAATAATTCTTTATATTTTCAGTTCATTTGAGATACTTACTATCATTATCATAGACAAGAAAAGGAATTCCTATTTCCCCAAGAGGAATTCCAAAGTTTTCTCATTGAGTCAAAAGTTCTTTGTTGTTTTCTATATTATGATAAACTTCTTTTTTTTCTATATCATATTTTTTATAGAAATCATTTTTTTTCAAGAATTTATCAAGCTCATAACAATGAGAACAACTATCTCAATAATAGTAAATATAATTATTTGCAAAAGCACTTTTTCCAATAAAAAAAGAAAGAAAAAAAATTAAAAGAGTGATTATTTTTTTGTTTTTCATAATTTTTATATAAATATTTAATATTTTCCTGATTATATAGAAAAAAATAAAAAAATTAAATTTTATTTTTTAAAATATTTTATTAGTATAAAAAGGTTAGAAACTGACAAATATACTTATGAATTGAAAAGAAAAATTTAAAAAATACTTTGAGCCTTTTTTTATAATACCAAGTGGATATATTGAAACAAGTATTTCAGCTTTTTTAAAGGCTTTTTATTATATATTTACTCTAGAAATAGTAAGAAGGATTTTTAAATTTCTTGAAAATTGAGATAAAGAAAGTTTTTATCATATTCTTCCGTGGTATATATATGGAAGTATTTTTTATCTTATTATGATATTTGCTATTTATAAGTTATGATGGAGAAATGTTATATTTTGATGATCACCAAAACTTTATGAAAAATATCTAAAAAACTATATTCAGGCAGATGGAAATATAGTAGAAAAAATAGGAACAGGGAGATTTATTAATGCTCTTGATAAATGAGTTCATAGCTGGCTTGATACACTTTTTCTTCTTGTAGATAAATTTATTTATACTTTTATTGTATTTATTTATACTTTTTTCTTTATAGCAAATATTAGTATTTGAGGAGCTTGGGCAACAGTTTTGTGTCTTATTATCGCCTCTTTTATAGCAACAAAAGCAAATATTTGGATGGCAGAAAAAAGAATGCTGAGAAGAAAAGAACAAAAAGAAGCAATTCATCAAGCAACGATTGCTCTTATGTCCAAAAATGAACTTCTCCAGAGTGGCGGAGAAAAAGATATTATCAAAAAAATCTATACTCATTTTAACAAGGCAAAAATATATCATGATCCAGTAGCTCTTGGATTTCTTATGATAAATGAATTTCCAACATTTCTTTTTCTACTTGTTCGTATAGGACTGTATTTGTATATAGGAAACTTGATTTTTGCTTGAAATGGAACTTGGAGTGATTTTAGTATGTTTGTAGTCATTATTAGTCTTATGGAAAGAAATATAGTTTCTTTTCTTGATTTGATGAGGGATATATTAAGGGACTTTTCTTCTGTTGAGTTACTTTGGGAAACTTTTGAAAATCTTCCTCCCATCAAATGATATGATGTATGATATACATTTAAGCCTTCAAAAGATGATATACGAATAAAAAATATAAGCTATGCTTATAATAAAACAAATATTTTTGAAGATTTTTCACTTCGCATAGAGTTTTGAAAAAAGACAGCCTTTGTATGAGCAAGTGGTGGAGGAAAAACAACACTTTTAAAACTTATAGCAGGATATATTTATCCTCAAAATTGAGAAATAGAAGTTTTATGAAATAATTTAGAAGAGACCGCTCTCAAAAGTTATTATGAACATATTTGATATTTGACACAAGAGCCATGAGTTTTTGATGCTACAATACGAGAAAATCTTGAAAGTGTAATGAAAGACAAAGAAGATGAAATAGAAAAAGAAAAACAAATTTTGGAAGCTCTCAGACTTGCAAAATGTGATTTTGTTTTTGAGTTAGAAAAATGAATAGAAACAGAAATAGGAGAAAGAGGAATTAGGCTAAGCTGATGACAAAAGCAAAGACTTGCTATTGCAAAGATATTTTTGAAAAATCCGAGTATTATTCTTCTTGATGAGCCAACATCTGCTCTTGATAGTTTTTCAGAAGAATCTATTACTGAGGCACTAGAAGAGCTTTTTAAAGGAAGGACTGTTATTATCGTGGCTCATAGATTACAGACCGTGAAAAAAGCTGATGATATTATCGTATTTGAGGGATGAAAAGTGATAGAGCGAGGAAAACACAAAGAACTTGTACAAAAAAAATGAGTGTATGCAAGAATGCTTGAACTTCAAAGTGGATTTTAGATTTTTTTAAAAAAGAAATAATATGCTAAAAAAATATGCAAAATTTATTGATTTACTCAAATTATCAATAAGTTTTTCCAAGAAAAAATTTTATACTTTTGCTTTTTTTGAGTCATTTTATACATTACAAAGTGTATTTTTAGTTTCTATTGTTTCTCTTATTATCTCATATATTTCTACTTGAAATATTGAAAAAATATATTTTTGGGCTTTTGTTTTTTTAGCCATTAGTTTGTTAAACCTCATTTTTTCTTTATTTAAAGATTCTTTGGATGCAAGTCTGTATACAGAAATAGAAAATGGATTGAATAGTAAATATTTGCAAGAATATATCCATCTTGATAATACAAAGGTAGAAGAATATGGGACAGGGAAAATGAATAATATTATTTTTACTTGAATACAAGCAATAGTAAGTTCATATTTATTAGTTATAGATATATTTGCAGAAAGTATAAGTATACTTTTTATGTTTATTTTAATACTTTCAAATTCTCCCAATATATATTATTTTTGATTATCATTTTTTTTATTTTTCATTATTTTATTTTTTTATAGAAAATGAATTTTGCAACTTTTTAAAATAAGAAAAAAAGTAAAAAATTTAAGAGTAATAAGTGATGGGAAAAAAGTAAAAATACTTATGTCAAAATTTGAAATACTCCAAAATCAAAAAATTAATCATGAAATAGAAGAATTATCAAATATATATAGAGAAATAACAAAATTGTGGTGGTATTGAAATTTTAAAAAGAGATTGTGGGAAACAGGAAGTGATATCACTATATTAGGATTTTATATGATATTATTCTTAATTATTTGAGTTTGAATAGTTAAGTGAAATTATACTCTTGCTACTTTTACACTTTTTGTTTGGATTGTACAAATTCTATCAAAATCAGCTCGGAAAGTGAGAATGCATTTCAAAGAATTTTTTAAATTTTATATAGATATAGAAAAACTGATAGAAGTTTTTGAAACTATTCCAAAATATGAAGAAAATCCAGAATCACCAAATTTTGAGTTTAAAAATGGAAATATAGAATTTAAAAATCTTAATTTTTGATACAATGAAAAATCAAGTGTTTTCAAAAATTTTAATATACTTTTGGAATGATGAAAAAAGTATGCTTTTGTCTGACCAAGTGGCGGAGGAAAAAGTACTCTTGTAAAACTTCTTGCTTGATATATTGCTCCCAAAAGTTGAAATGTTATTATTGACTGACAAAAATTATCTTCACTCAAACTTTCTACTTATTATAAAAATATTTGATATCTAAGCCAAGAACCATCTGTATTTGATGGAAGTATAAAGGAAAATTTACTCTATGCTTTGGATTATGAACCAACAAAAGAGAAAATAGATAAGGTAATACAACTTGCTCAGTGTGAATTTATAAATAATTTAGCTCATAAGTTAGAAACTCAAATAGGAGAAAAATGAGTAAAGCTTTCAGGATGACAAAAACAAAGACTTGCAATAGCAAAAATAATGCTTAAAAATCCGCATATAATCATACTTGATGAGCCAACATCAGCACTTGATAGTTTCAATGAAGAAGAAGTAAGCAAGGCTCTCAAAAATTTATTTAAAAATAAAACTATCGTCGTTGTCGCTCATAGATTACAAACCGTAAAAAGCTCAGATATGATTTTTTATATAGAAAATGGAAAAATCATAGAACAAGGAAATCATAAGGAATTATTGAAGATGAAGTGAAAATATTACAATATGCTTGAGCTTCAAAGTGGATTTTAGATTACAAATAATTATCCGGTAAATCATTTTGAAAAATAATCAAATCTCAAAATTGTAAAATATTTCAAAGGTCATTATGAATATCAAGACTATGAGAATAGATCTTGATATTTTTTTCATCAAATCATTTTTCTTTGAGTCAGCGATAAATTGCTTCTCAAATTTTTCATTTTGAGAGGAGTATCATATCAGCACAATTTGCAAGATCTTTTCATAATTGTTCATTTACTTCTTTTGATTTTTCTCCTAGTTCTACAATTCATCATACAATTATTATTTTTCTCCCATTTATTTTTATATTTTTGAGAAGATCAATGATAGATTTCACTCATTCTATATTGCCATTATAACTATCATCAATGATATTTACTCCTGTTTTTATATTTCTGATAAGCTCCATTCTATGTTTTGTATAGGGAAGATTTTTTATTAACTCTTCTATTATTTCATCATTTATAGAAAAGTATTTTGCAAGTTTATAAGCAATTTGAATAGTTTGGAGAGAATGTTTTGCTATAAGTTTTGTTTGATAAGATTTTCCTTCTATTTCAAAATTTATTCACTCAAGATTATCACAATAATGAAAAGGAATTGTATCTGAAATAGTAATGATATTTTTTATTGCAAAAAAATCTTTGTATTTTTCTAATCAAGTCTTTACTCATTGACTTGAGGTATCTATGAGAGCAAATCAGTCTATTGGGAGGCTTTCTATAAGCTCAAATTTTGTTTTTATTATATTTTCAAGACTTTTAAATCTTTCTAAATGTTGAAGAGTAATTCCTGTAAGTATCCCTATTTTTGGTTTTACAATATCACAAAGGGTTTTTATATCTCAAGGAATATAAGCTCACATTTCTACAATAAATATTTCTATATCTTCATTAAGTTTTTCAAGTATTATTTCACTGACTCATAAGGGGGTATTTTTGTTTCCTTCTGTCGTAAGGACTTTGAATTTTTCTTTGAGAAGAGTATATACCATATCTTTTGTAGAAGTTTTTCCATAACTTCCTGTAATTCCTATAACAATAAGGTTTTTAAAATTTGATATTTTTTTTGTTGCTTGTTGAATAATTTTATTTTTTAGATAGCTATCAAGTGGATAAGAAATAATATTTGCTATGACAAAATAAAGAGGGAGAAGAAATATTTCTAAGAGAATAAAAGGAATAATAAGTATTTTTTGAGCTCAGAAACTCAGTATCACAAATATTCCACTCATACAATCTCCAAGAAAAAGAAAAAGAGTGAGAACTAAAATAAACAAAGCTTTTTTTGTCCAGACAAGATTTTGTCTTTCTGATCAGTAAAACCAAAAAGGGAAGTGAGTATAGATAAATTTGAGAAAACGAGCATTTTTATAATTTTCTAGTTGAAAAGCAAGCAGTATATTTTTTATAAGCATATTATTGTATAAAATTTAGGATATATTTTGCTACTTCTTCGGGAAATTCTTCATAGACAAAATGAGTTCAGAGGGGAATAATTTTAAGAGAAGAGTTTTTTATTTTTTCATTTATAATTTTTGCTTCATTTATAGGAGTTTCAGTATCTTTTTCTCACCAAATGAGAAGAGCAGGAATTTTTATTTGGAGCATATATTTTTGTAAATCATTTCCGATAGCATTGAGAAAAATTTGTTTCATAACTCACGAATTTTTATAATCTCTAGTTCTCAGTTTATTTTTTACTTTTTCTCAAATTTTTGTTATAAGAGGAATATTAAAAATATATTTTGCTATTTTTAAAGTAAAAAAATAAAAAGGATTATATTTTTTCTTTATTCCAGCAGAACCAATAAGAATTATTTTTTCAATATTTTCGTAAAAACTCGCTATAAAAATACTTATTCTTCATCAAAAAGAATGCCCAACAAGAATAGGCTTTTTGATTTCTAATTTTTGTATTATTTTTATAACAAATCTTCCATAATCTTCTATATGCCAGTTTTTATTTACAAGTGGAGTTCCTCAAAATCAAGGAAGATCAAGAGAAAGAAAAGAAATATTTTTTTCTTCTAAAATTTGAAATATTTTTTCAAAACATAATGCATTTTGTTGCCATCAATGAAGAAAAATAAGAGTTTTTTTTGGGTCAAAATTGCTTGACTCTACAATACTGACAACACTATTTTCTACAATTATTTTTTTCTGTTTCATTTCTTATTTTGTAAAATTAATAGTATGACCGATGATATTTGATTGAAAATCAATATTTATTTCTTTATCTTTTGCTTTTTCAAATCCTACTTTTATAAGATTTGAAAGAAAATCAGAAATAGGCATACTTTTTACCCAAAGATGCATTTGCAAAGCTCAAGGAATAGTATTTATTTCATTGACATAGAGTTTATCATTTACTTTATCATACAGATAATCAATTCTTGGAGCTCCTCCATGACAAAAAAATTCTTTATAAATTATTTTTGAGTAGTTTTGAATTTGTTTTGTGAGTTCATCACTTATTTCTGCAGGAATTTTTACTCTGTTTTTTACTCATTGCATCGTTCCTCCTTCATTAGAGACATATTTTTCTTCAAAGCTTAAAAATTCTGATGCTCCGACTGGTTGCTCTACAAGGCTTGTTATCACTTCATTATCTTTTTCACTAACAGCACAATTCAGTTCAACGAGATTTTGTACACAAACTTCTATGATAATATTTTGATCATAATGAAAAGCAAGTTCCACTGCATCTGCTAAATCTTCCTTTTTTTCTACTTTTGAAATTCCAATAGATGAACCTAAGTTTGCTGGTTTTACTATTATTGGAAATCCAAGAATTTCAACTTTTGTTGCATCATAATTATTTTTATCAAAAATAAGATAATTTGTAATAGGAAGTCCTAGGCTCTTAAAAACATTTTTCATTACAATTTTATTCATTCCAAGAGCACTTCAGAGAACAGAAGGTCCCATATAAGGAACTTGTAGTATATCAAATATTCCTTGTATACTTCCATCTTCTCCGTTCATACCATGAAGTATAGGAAAGACAAAATCAATTTCTATTTTTTCTTTTTTTGTGAAAAGTCATTTTCTTTTTTGAGAGAAGCACAATTTTTTACTCACAGAAAAATCTATTTCAAAAGAAGTATCTTTATAGTTTTCATCATTATAGTGAGCAAAAGTTTCAATATTTATAAAATTTTTATCATATATCCATTTTCCACTTCTTGAAATATAAATAGGGAATATTGTATGTGTTCCCATTTTTTCAAGTCCCTTCATTACTCCATAAGCACTTGTTATAGAGACATCATGTTCTACACTTCTTGATCCAAATATTACAGCAATATTCATAAACAATTATTTAAAAAATATTTTGATAAGTATATCAAAATAAAGAATTTGTTCAATTTTTTTTGTGATAAAAAAATCCTTTTCAAAAAAGGATTTTTTACAATGATTTTATTACTTCTTTAAGCCTTTTTTCTACTATCTCATATACTTCTATTTTTTTTTGAACAATACTTGTTTTATTTTCTATCTTTTCTAGAATTTCTTTTTTTGCTACAATTCTTTTTAAAGTACTTTCAAAAATACTTCTTTTAGATTCTTCTGAGAGTTTTTTAAATTTTTCATTTTCTCGTATTATTTTTATTTTTTCTTCTAGTTTTTGTTTTACAGCTTCTTCTATTTTTGCTTCCAAAACTTTTTTATTTTCTTCTATTTTTTCTTTTATTTCACTTATTCTTTTATTGATAATTTCTTGATTTTTAATAATTTCTTCTTTTATATTTTTATCTGTTATTTCTGTTTCTATATTTCATTTTATATAACTGAGATATTCTTGAAGTTGATCTTTTTTAATGTAGGGAACAAATTTTTTATAGAGATCTAATTTTATCTTAAGTATTTCCTCTTTTAATTCTTTTATATCTTCTGATTGTTTTGCTTTTTCTTCTATTTTTTTTTCTAGTTCATCTTTTTTTGAATAGTAACTATTAACAAACTCTTCTATTTTTAGAAGAGAATCATTATCAAGATTTACTTCTATAAAATTATTTATTTTTCCGTTTTCTTGTCTGAAACTTTCCCATTTACTTTTCTTTTCTTCTGTGAGGGTTTGTATATTTTTTTGAAGTTCTTTTATTGTTATGGTATTATCTGCTTGTGTAGAAAAAATACCTATAAATAGGGAAAATATTATAAATACAGATTTTAGTAAAACATTTTTCATTTTTTTCACTTTGTAAAAAAATACTTTTTTAAAGAAATAACCCCCTATAATTTCTTATTTAATAAGCTTATTGTAATAAAAAAAATAATTTTTTCAATTGTTTTTAAATAAGCTCTCATAACAAGAAAAAAATTATAAAATAATTTTAAAACTAAATCCTTTTTTTTCATCACTTTTTATTTGGTATTTCCAATTATGGACATCAAGAATTTTTCAAACGATACTTAAACCAATACCAATTCCTCTTTCTTCTATATTTCCAGTTTTTTCTATATTTCATTGATAAAATTTTTCCATCAAGTAAGGAATTTCACTTTGTTTTACTCCAGCACCATTATCAGAAAAGTCTATATATTTTTTTGTAATATTTATTGTGAGAAGACTTTCTTTTCAAGCATATTTCAAAAAGTTTCCTATCAAATTATGAGCTAGTTGTTTAAAAAGATCTTTATCTATAGGAATAATAATATTTTCTCCTGTAATTTTTATTCTTTGATGATTTTCTTTAAGTCTTTTTTTGTGAGTTTCTACTATAAGTTTTAATATATCACTTACATTTTCTTCTTGTAGATTTACCTCAAGTTTTTTATTATCAAATTTTTCATAATCCATAATTTTATTTACAAGATTTATAAGTCTTTTCATTTCTTCAGTGAGAGAAGGAAGAGTTTTTCCGTCAAGTTTTATAACTCCATCAGAGATTCATTCAAGATAACATTGAATAGAAGTAATAGGAGTTTTTAATTCATGACTTATATCTGCAAGAAGTCTTGTTCTTATGTTTTCTTGTACGGAAAGTCTTTTATTGAGACCATTAATAGCATTTATCAAAAGTCCTATTTCATCTTTTTTATTGTAGGATATTTCTTGATTTGCTTTTCAAAAATTGAGATTTTTTATTTGGTTTGTCACTTCTTTTATTGGAAGTATAGTTTTTTTTGTAAATAAAAATATAATAATAATTATCCATACAATACTTAGTATGTTGATTATAACAATAGACCAAGTAAGTTTTGTAAGAAAATTATATTCAGGAGAATTTTTATTTTTGAGTGAATCAAGAACTTTTTGAAAATTATTTGTTGGGAGGATTTCTTCTATATATTTTGGTGTAACTCAGCTTTTTATAAGATAATTAATAATAACATCTCTATTTTCTTCTTTATTAAGAGGAATTTTCCCTTCATTGTTCCCAAGAAGTTCAAAAAATTCTATTTCTACATCAGAAAAAATATTATCTATATCATCTATTGTTTGTTTTTCTATAATATCATTTATATAATCTATAGATATTTCATCTCTATATTTTATTTTTTCAGCAAGATATATTTTTATATAAGAATTATAAAAAAAATAAAATGCTCCTACATTTACAATAGCTATAAATAGAATACTTGAAACAATAATAATAATAAATTTTCTTGAAAGATTCATATTTTTTTAAAATTGTTATTTATTGAGTCTATATCATTCTCATCTTATCGTGACAATCATATCTTTATCTTCTATTTTTCTTCTTATATTTTTTATATGAGTATCAATCGTTCTATCAAAAAGATAATCACTATATCCAATTATGTCTTTCATAAGAGTTTGTCTTGATACGATTTGTCCATCTTCTTCTATTATTTTTTTGAGTATATCAAATTCATTTTTTGTCATAACAACTTCATGTCCATTTACTTTTACCGTCATTCTTGATGTATCTATTTCTATATTTTTAAACTTCAAAATATTTTCTCTCTTTTCTTTATGACTTCTTCTTAATACTGATTGAATTCTTACGAGGAGTTCTCTTGGAGAAAAGGGCTTTCCTATATAATCATCAGCCCCTGTTTCAAATCATTTTATTTTATCAATTTCAGAATTTCTTGCTGTAAGCATAATAATAGGAATTTCATATTCTGCTCGTATTTCTTTACATACTTCTATTCCATCTTTTTCAGGAAGATTTATATCAAGAATAACAAGATCAGGAAGTATTTTTTGAAAAAATTCTTTTGCTCATCATCATGTTTCATAAAGAAAGACTTCATAGGAAGAGTTTTCAAGATAAAGTTTTAGAGATTGAGATATTCAAAAATCATCTTCTATAATGAGTATTTTATGCATAGAATAAAAAGAATTAATTGATTAGTTTTATATTTTTTTCATCAAAAAGCTGTTTGTCTTTTGTTTGATTTATGAAAATTGGTTTTGTTATCCTCTTTAAAAATATTTTAAAATATTTTTTATTTCCATTTTCAATATATTCATAATCTCAACAAGTTGTTCAAGTTTGGCTCATTCATGTTCAAGTTTTTATCAGAGTATAAGCTTCGCTTTCTTTATCTGAAAGATTTATATCTTTTTTGAATTTACAATTATTTTTATTGATAGTATTTTGAGTGTTTATTTTTTCCCATATTTTTTGAAGACTATCTTCTATAGTTTTTGCTTCAGGATTTTTAAAAACTTGTATTGCAAGTTTTTGTGATATAAATCAGCTTCAAGAATCAACTTCGTAAAAATATCAAGGAAGAGTTTCATTAGCATTTATTGTAAGATTTTTTCATTTTATTCTACAATTTTGCACCCATAATTCTAATCAAGCTCAAGTCTTTTTCTCCCAATTACATCAAATATATGGAGTTTTTCTTTCTCAAGATGTTTTCCTTTCTTCCTTTTTTGGAATATCTTTTTTTATTTCTTTTTGGTCTGAGAGTTTTGTATGAATTTGTTTTTCTTCACCAAGTTTTCAGCAAGAAGAAGAAAAAAGTAAAGTAAAAATACTCACAAAAAATAATATAATTCTCACCATATATCATCACAATTTAAAAAATATTAGTGATAGAATTATATTATTCTTGTTATTTTATGCAATTTAATTTTCTATTTTTTCATCCAAAAGCATTGTTTCCATTCTTTGTACTATAAGAGGATCTTTTATTGTTTGACTATCATCCTCTTTCTCCTTCTTATTAATTTTAGTTTTTATTTTTCACTTTTTTATAGTTTCATTTTCTTTATCAAAAATGTTATTTTTTATATAGTTGATTATTTCTTGTTCTATTTTTCTATTTATTTCATCAGTCGCTATCCAATAAAAATTTACTCTTATGTTTTCTGAATCTATTTGTTCATACTTGCTTTTAAACATATCTTCATCATTTTTATTTACACTTTTTGGTCTTTCTGTAAGGTACTTTAAAATTATATTTTTTCTTATATCTGTAAGCATATCAAATATATTTTTTACATTTCTAAGAGAAAGTATAATATAAAAGATATGGTCTTTTTCTTTTATATCTTTTACGACAGTTACTTTATCTTTTATAAGATTTATATTTGGAATACTTATTTCATTTTTTTCTATCATTCCGTGTTCATTAATTTTTTTGATTATTGTATGAATAGGAGTTATTCTTACTATTTTTCCAAGTTCATCATTTATTTTTATTATATCTCCAATACTAAATTTTCTAAATATAATTATACTACTTACAAAAGAGGAAATAAGAGTTACATTTGCTATTATAATTGATCAAGAAACAAAAACAAAAAGTATATAAAGTTGAGGAAATATAAAGAAAAGGTAAATAATAACAAAAAGAGTAAGACTTATCCCATAGATAAGGTCATAGTAAGCAAAGAAATTTTCACTAAAATATCTAGAAATTTTTTCATGATTTTGTAAGCTTAGTTTAAGTATATAAGCAATAAGAAAAAAGATAAATCCGGCATAAAATATTTTTAGTTTTGTATTTATATCAGCAAGTTTTTGGTTATCGGCAGTTTTTTTAACACTTACATAACTTTCAAGAAGGTTATTATATTTTGCTTCTAATATTTTATAACTATCTATGGTATCTTTTAGGTCATTGATAAGAGATTCTTTAAAATAAGCTTCTTTTTTTAATTTTTGATTTTCTGTTTTTAAAGTTACGACTTCTGTATTTATTTCTTGATTTTTTCAATCAAGTTCTTCATAAAGTTTTAACTTTATATCATTTGCACTTATTCTTTTTTGTATACTGTAAAGTTCTTCTTTTATATCACCAAGGAGAATATTATCAACTTCTTTTTTTATTTCTACTTCATGGAGAAGTCATTGAACATATTCAAGATCTTTTTCTTCTTGGCTTTTTTCAAGAACTTTATTGAGTTCTTCTTTTCTTGTATCCATTGCTTCTTGTACTATATTGTTTGTTTTTTCTTCTTTTTGTTCTTCATTATTTGTTGTATTTGCATAAACCATATTGATAAAAAGCATAAATATGGAAAATCCTAAAAATAATTTTTTACTTAATTTCATTCGTTTTTTATTATATTTATATATTATTCTTGTTTATTTTACCGTATTTTTTACTTTTTCGCAAAAAATAGAAACTTTTATTTGCTTTTTTATTTAATTTTTATAAAATTCTTGCTGTTAAAAACAGATATTATTATATAATTTGTAATTTATGACTTTTAGTCCGGATAAAAAGACATCTAAATCAAGAAGTGGAAGAAGAACAAAAAACTGGATAAATCTTTCTGCAAAGAAACTAGAAAACAGAGTTGTTCTCAATAAAGAAGAAAATGGTCTTGCTCATTTTGTAAATGAAGATGGTATGTATAAATGAAAACTTGTTATTTCTAAAAAAGTGAAAGGGAAAAAAATCACGAGAATTTAGTTGTTTTTTAAATCTTCAATTCCAATATTGGAGATTTTTTTGTTCTTTAAAATCCTAATTTATTTTCTTAGTGAATTTATAAGCATGAGCCAGATATCAAGAAAATTATCGAGAAAAATACTATTTCAGAGATTATATGCAGATTGTTTTTATAAAAATTCGGATACTCTTTTTTTGCAATCCTTTTTTGAGGGGAAATTTAATAATGAAATTGATGAAGCATATATTTCAGAAATGCATTCTATTATTTTAGCAAAAGAATCAGAATTTTTGTATATCATAAAGAAATTTGCTCCAAAATTTAATATTACGAGTATGCATCTTATTTATATATTACCTATTTTTATAGGGATGGCAGAAATGATTTATCTCAAAGAAGAAATACCAGTAAAGGTCTCTCTTAATGAGGGGATAGAATTAGCAAAAATATATGCTGATGAATCAGGAAAAAGGATAGTAAATGGAATTTTAAATAAAATTTTTGAAAATTATGAAAATATAAAAAATGATACGGAAAAAGAGGCTTATAATAAGGAGTTTTCATTTTTTATACGATAAAACCACAAATCTCAATTTTGTGGTTTTTTTTCTTTACATTTTCTTCTATTTTTATAAACTAAGGCTTATAAATATTCTTATTTTTTAGTAAAGTTTGATGGTTATTTTAAAAAAAGCAGTAGAAAATGAAGATTGTAAAAATAAAATAGAGCTTCTTCTTTTTTCTCTAGGAATTGATTTCCTTGATATTTCTCTTTATATACTTGCATTTATTCATAGATCTATTGTAAATGAAAGACCAGATTTTACTCCAGAACATAATGAAAGACTTGAGTTTTTATGAGATGCTGTTTTGGAACTTATAGTTACGGACAATTTATTTAAAGATTTTCCAGAAAAAAATGAATGAGAACTTACTGATATAAGAAGTGCTCTTGTGAGAGGGAAAAATCTTGCAAAAGTCTCAAAAGATCTTCATTTTGATGAATATTTATTCTTATGAAAATGAGAAGAGCTTGGTGGATGAAGAAATAATGAATATTTGCTTGCAAATTGTCTTGAGGCTTTTTTGGGAGCTTTATATTTAGATTTATGATTAGTATGAGCAAGTCAATTTGTTAATCAGTATGTATATCCAACTCTTAAATATATTATTGAAAATAATTTATTTAAAGATTTTAAATCTCTTATACAAGAATATTCTCAAGCAAAATATGATATTACTCCTACTTATGAAGTTCTTAATTCAGATTGACCAGATCATAATAAAACTTTTGAAGTATGAGTTTTTATAGGAAAAAATTGTGTTTGAGTTGGTGTTTGAAGTAGTAAAAAAAAGGCTCAAGAAATAGCAGCTCTTAATGCTTATGAAAAAAAGGAAGGATGGAAAATAGTTTTTTAAAATAAAAGATATGTATCGTATAATATATTGATTAATTATATTTTTTGAAATTATAGAATATATCATCATAGTTGATGTTATTTTATCATGGTTATTATTGTTCTGAATACGATTTAGACCAAAAATACTCGCTGATCTTATAGATCCTTTTTATAATTTTATACGAAAAAATCTTCCATCAAGTTTTTGACCTTTTGATTTTACTCCTATTATTCTTATTCTTGTTTTAACTTTTATACGAGGACTGATAATTACTTTTTTCTTAAAATAATTCTTAAAAATTTTCTTAAATATGTCAAAACAAATAGGATGAGTAGATTATAAATTATTTTTTGCCATATTTTTTCTTGTGGTTTTTTGAATGATTATGATAAGCTCAGTTTCTGTTTATCCTTCTTTTAGAGTTACAAATGCTATGGTAAAGGCTTGACTTATAGAATCTTCTTATAATTATTTTTATGTTATTCGTAATATTTTTCATGTTGTTTTATCTATGGTAGTACTTGGTTTTGTTGTGAAAATACCTTATACTTTTTTTGAAAAATATTCAAGACAATTTCTTCTTTTTTCTATTGTACTTTTGATAGTGGTGCTTATTATATGACCAAGTTGGAATGGAGCAAGAGGATGGATAAATCTCCCATTTCTTCCTTTTGCAATACAACCAACAGAATTTTTAAAAATATCTCTTATTACTTATTTTGCTTATTTTTTTAAAAGATATAAATGAGTTCTTCATACTTTTTCAGATGGATTTATTCCCTTTAGTGTTATATTATTTCTTTTAGTATTTTTGATAGGATTACAACCAGATTTTTGAACAATACTTTTGATTGTTCCTCTTTCTATGATTATGTTTTTTAGTGCTGGAGCAAATGTAAAATATCTTTTTATTCTCGTTGTTTCAGGTATGCTTTTTGCAGGACTTATTTATAGTCTTTGAAAATATGACAAATCTTTTCCAGAATCAAGAAATAAGCTTTCTTATATCACAGATAGAATTGATAATTTTCTTTCAAATAGTGAAGAATCTATAAAAAATAAAACAATCAATTATCAAACAGAACAGGCTCTTATTGCTATAGGAAGTGGATGATTTTGATGATTATGATTTTGAAAATCAATACAGAAGTTTTGATATCTTCCAGAAGTCCAAGGAGATTTTATTTTTTCTGTTATTGTAGAAGAACTTTGATTTATATGAGCTTTTACTCTTATTTTACTTTATCTTTATATTGCTTATAGAGGTTTTATGATAGCAAGTCATGTAGATGATTTGTTTGCAAAATATGTTGCAACTTGAATTACGACTTGGATTTTATTACAATCTTTTATCAATATAGGAATTAATCTAAATATCATTCCACTTACTTGAATCACACTTCCTTTTGTAAGTTATTGAGGATCAAGCCTTCTTTCATTAAGTGTAGGACTTGCTATACTTCTCAATATTTCAAGATATGCTGATTTTACAAAAAAGAAACTGAGAGGAGGAAAATCTCTAAAGATTATATCTTTGTTTTCTAAAAATTTATTTTAAAAAGTATGAATGAAGAACTTATTAGTACTCCTGCAATGAAGCAGTATTATGAGATAAAAAATGAATATAAGGATTGTATTTTATTTTTTCGTATGGGGGATTTTTATGAAATGTTTGATGATGATGCTCATATTGCTCATAATGTCTTGGGAATAGCTATTACGACAAGAAATAAAAATGCTTCTTCACCAACTCCACTTGCATGAATTCCTTATCATGCAAAAGAAAAATATCTTCCTCTTCTTATAGGAGCTTGATATAAGGTAGCTATTGCAGAACAAGTCTCTGATCCAAAACTTAAATGAATTGTAAAAAGAGAAGTTGTGAGAGTTATTACTCCTGCAACACTTCATTTGGAATGAGAAGAATATGAAAATAATATGTCAACAAGCTTTAGTGTCGCTATTGTTGAAGAAAATTGAAAATATGGAGTAAGTTTTCTTGATTTGACAAATAATTATTGGTTTTGTAGTGAATTTACAAATTTTGATACAATGTCTTCAGAAATATATAAAATATCTCCTAAAGAAGTAATTTTAGAAAAAAATCTCTTTGAGGATACAAATGTGAGAAATCTTTTTGTAAAAAAATTTAATCTCAATATTTATTATTTTGAATCAACAAAAGAAGCAAAGCAAAAGCTTTGCTCTCATTTTTGAGTAAAAAATCTAGAATGATTTTGAATAGAACAAAAATTTATTGCTCAAAAGGCATCAAGTCTTCTTTTGGAATATTTGGAATGAAATCAAAAATCAAGTATTGATTTTCTTGATAAAATTCATTTTGAAAGTTTTTCTCATTTTTTAGAAATGGATGAATCAACTCTTAAAAATCTTGATATAATTTATAATTTTTCTACAAAATCAAAAACACTTGGAACTCTTTTTTGAATCATAAATGAAACAAAAACTTCAGCTTGATCAAGATTTTTGCATCATAGTCTTGTTAAACCACTTAAAAATAAAAAAGAAATAGAAAAAAGACAAATTTTTATAGAAGAATTTTTGAAAAATAAGATTTTGTTACAACAGGTACAAGAGCGATTAAAATATATTTCTGATATTGATTCTATTATGACAAGACTTGCTCTTTGAAGAAGTAATTGTCGTGATTTACTTCATCTCAAAAAATCACTTCAAATGATAAATGAAATATTTGAGCTTGTAGAAAAATCGTGAACTGAAACACTCAAAGAAATATTACTAAAATAATACTATGATATATTTATTTACAGGAAATAATAGCTTTGCTTTGACAGAAGAAATAAAAAAATGGAAAAAAGTATTTTTGGAAAAATATGGAGATTTTAATTTAGTTCATATAAAAGATATATTGCTTTTTGATACTCATTTCTTGGTAGAAAATATTGTATGAAGTAGTCTTTTTTGATGAAAAAAACTTATTATTATAGAAGATTATCCTTTTTCTCCTGAAGTTAAAGAAGATAATTCAGAAAAAGAGATTTTTTTTCTTGATATTCTTGATAAAATTCCAGAAGAAAATATAGTTGTTTTTGCTGTTGCTAATCCTGATAAAAGGACAAAAATATATAAAAAAATACAAGAACTTGCTCAAGTAAAAGATTTTTCTTTTGATGATGAAAATGATTTAAAAAAATTTATATTAAAAAGATATGAATGAAAAATAGGGAACTTTGAACTTGATGTACTTATACGATATAAGTCAGCAAATATACAAAAAATTATTGCTGATATAGAAAAACTTCTTCTTACAAAAGAAAAAATAACAAAAGATGATATAGAAAAAAACATTGTTCCAGAAATAGAAGAAAATATTTTTATGATTGTTGATAATCTTCTCAATAAAAGAAAAGATATTGTCCTAAAAGAAATAAAAAATACTCTCAATTTTATAAGTATTTATGCTCTTTATAATTCTCTTTTGGGAAATATACGAAATAGGCTTTATATAGATATGTTTAAATCACTTCATTTTTCTCCTTCGGAAATAAAAGACTATCTAGGACTTTGAAACAAAGCTTTTCTCATAGGAAAAGTATATCAAATACAATTTGATGAGCTTAAAAAATTGTATCTTGATATGATAGAACTTGATAAAAAGATGAAATTTTGAAAAATGATAGGAAGTGAAGAGGTAGATTTCTTATATGAAATAGAAAAAATTATTATTAAAGATTTATAGATTATGATTCTCCAACAAAAAAGAAGAAAAAGACCACAACCATTTATTATCAAAGATAAGTATTTTCATAAAGCAAAAAAAGAAGGATTTCGTGCAAGAAGTGTCTTTAAGCTTGAAGAAATACAAAAAACATTTGAGCTTATACATCCACAGATGAAAGTTTGTGATATAGGAGCAGCTCCTTGAAGTTTTATGCAATTTATAAAAAGAATCATAAAAGAATGAGGACTACTTATAGGAATAGATATAAAAAAAATTGATATTATTTGATGAAAAAATATTTATACTTTGGTTCACAATATTTTTGAGTATGATACACTCAAACCAAAAATTAGAGAAATACTTTGAAGTGAAGAAAAATTTGATGTGATTACTTCTGATATTGCTCCTAATACGACAGGAAGAAAGGATATTGATCAGTATGCAAGTGTAGAACTGAATATAGAAATTTTGAAATTTGGAGATGAATTTTTAAAAAAATGATGAAATCTTTTATTAAAAGTTTTTAAATGAGAAGATTTCTCTGATTTAACAAAAGAAATAAAAAAAAGATTTGAAAGATTTATAGAATATAAACCTCTTGCTTGTAGGGATAGAAGTTTTGAGGAGTATGTTATTTGTATTAATAAAAAAGATTAAATATGGGAATAGGGGAGTTTATTTTTTCTCTTAATGAGTTAGATTATGTTTTTTTTATTGTTGCTTTTATTTCTGCTTGAAGCTTTGCAATAATAAGTAATGATAAAATTTATAAAATATATTTTTGAATTATTATTGGTTTTCTTCTTTTTCAAATATCAAATCTTGAAATAAAAAATCTTCTTCTTATTCCAAAATGAGAAAGTTTGGATACTTATGAAAATTTTTTAATAGAAAATAAAGATTTTGTGCTTTCTTTTTTTACTTGTATGATTCCATTTTTTTGACTTTCTTTTAGTCTCAGTAATTCTTTTTCAGTAAAAATAAAATCAAATCTTGCAGAAAATCTTATTTTTTGATTTATTTTTCCTTTTTTCTTTTTTTGAATTTTTATATTTATTTTACAAAAATCTGCAGTAGAACTTGTTTTTCTCAAAGATATTCTTTGATTTTTTTCTTCTTCATATACTTATAAGCTTCTTTCAAAAAATATTCATTTTATTAGTATTTTTCTTCTTTTCTTTTTATTTTATAGATTGATTATTACCTTTTTACTTGCTTTTTTTTGATTTATTATCCATTCATTTTGAGTCAAGGTTTTGGAAAAATTTTGAGGAAAATGAGCTCATGAAGAAAAAGAAGATGAAGAAGATAATCATCATCATGATGAAGAAAAACATCATCATTAATAAAAAATTTTTTCATCTTTTAAATCCGAACTTCAAAATAAAAAGTTCGGATTTTTATTGTTATTGTTTGTAATGATAAGAAAAATTATTTTTTTGCTTTAGGAAAACTTCCATTTTTAACAATGAGTTCTTGAGTTGGAAAAGCCATATCAAGTCCTGCTTTTTCAAAAGATTCTTTTATTTCAAGATTAATTATTTCTTTTTGTTTAAGATGTTCTACTAAATCATCTATAAGAGAAAAATAAGTTACCATAATATTGAGGGAAAAGTTTCAAAACATATCAAAATTTACTCGTATATCATCTGATATAATTCCAAGTTTTTGTTTTTCTTTTAAAATATTTTCTATAATATGTATCCCTTCTTTTACTTTTTCAAGAGTTGTTGAATAGACAAGTCCAATAGAAAACTCTACTCTTCTATTTTCTCTGACAGAAAAATTTTCAACATTAGAAGTAATAATTGTCTCATTTGGTATCATAACTCTATGTCAAAGTCTATCAATGATAGTAAGATATGATAAGCCAATATCTTTTACTACTCCTTCTTTTCCGTTTATATTGATATAATCACCAATATAAAAAGGTTTATTGAGAATAATTGTTATAGCTCAAAATATATTTGTAAGGCTTTTTTGAGCAGCAAGAGCAAGAGCAAGTCATCAAATTCATGCTCAAGCAAGAACGGCACTTACATTGTATCCAAATGAAGAAATAACATACATTATACCACTTATCCAAACGACAACGACAAGAACTTGAGTAATAAATTTTATAACAGAAGAGCTTGGAGATCTAAGCTTGTTTGAAACTTTAAATTGTTTTTCAAGTACGAGTCTGATAAATCAAGCAAGAAAATAACAAATAACAACAATAAGAAGAATAAGTAATATTTTATTTGTTATAGGAGTGATAAATTTATCTTTTTTGATAAAAAATATAAAAGCATATATTCCGGTACATATTTTTACGAGATTTGTAAATTTTATAATAAATCTTCCAAGAGATGACTCTAGTTTTTTTGTATTAAAAAAATAAAGTATTTTCTTTCCTATTTTTTGAATAATTTTTTGTCATATTTCAAAAAGAGAAATTACAAGAAAAAAAGCAACAAGGGCATTAAAATAAGAGTAAGCAAGAGTAAAATCATAAAAAGTATAATTTGTAATAAAAGCATCTATCGAGGATCTTTTAATATAGTAAAATACAAAATAAGTAATTTCAAAAATAAGGAAAAGGAAGTTTTTTATCATAGTGAGCATTTTTTCTTTCATAATTTATAAATAATTAATTGCTATTATACAAAAAATAAAAGAAAGTCTAAGAATAAGTTTTTAAATGAGCTTGAAAATTCCTATTTATTATTTTCTAATAAAAAATATTGACAAATAAATATTTCAATTATAATAAAATTTACTTTTTAAAAAATTAATATTTAATTAATAAAATATGGGTGAGAAATTAAAACAATCTTGATCGTTTTATCAAGAAGAAGATACAGTTAAAGGAATTTATATAAATGTTTTTTTTCATGAAGATCATCAAAAATATGAAATTGAATTGAGTAGAAAAAATTGAGAAGAATGAGAACAACCATTACCTATAATTATTAGTAATGATTATGAAGAATGAAAAAATATAGAACTTGCTCAAAAATTTTTTAAAGAAGCTGTAAAATTAGCTCAAGAATGAAGATCTCTCCAAGAAATTTTTGAAGTACTTGAAAAAAAGAGAGATACTAATGAAGAAGTTAATACAGTCGTTGATGATTGAAAAAAAGAAATTGAAAAAGTTGTTTATTGAGAAAAAGAAAAAAAGTCACATTGGTTAGAAACTAAATTTTTATGAGAAAATCCATCAGATGAGGATATATTAAACTATTTATATAAATTAATTTATTGAGTAGAAACAGATAAAAGAATTAAAAATTTTATTATAAGTTTTGCAAGAAGATATCCTCAAGCTAATTGAGAAATATTAAGATTGGTATATGATATTTGAAGAAAATGAGAGATAACATCTATTGGATTGTCAGATTATTTAGGAAGAAAAAAAGCTAGTTTTTTCCTTTTTATGCTTCATTTCACAGACTTAGCAGCAAGTATTATAGATGATATAGATGAGGATTCAAATTTAGAAACCTTTTTACAAGGGTATTTTAAAAATAATACATTATTGAGTGATGATGAACAAGCTGGAAATTTGTCAAGTTATCAGTGGAAACTTCCTACTTTAAGATATTATGGTATTTGAGATAAAAATGTTACAACAATAGGAATTTTTAATAAAATAATAAAAGAGAAATATGATGAATTTATCAAAAAAGTTTTAATTCTCAATGAACCAAAAGAAAAATTAGCAAAACTTATATTACAAAAATTTTGAAACCAAGATATACCAGAACATAGTCCAATTTTTTGAGCAATAGTTCAGTTATTACAATGAAAGAAATTTGAAAATATTTCAATGTGATGATTTGAGGAACTTGAAAATGGAGTTTTAGAAAATAGTATGAAAAATTATTGAATTCCAATAACAATAGAAGGATTAGAAAAGTTTTTAATAAATGAAGATAAACATGAAAAAGAAGAAGAAGATAAATCAATTTCTTTTTATTCAATACCATAATCAGCAGAAGCAAGGAATTTTGCGGATAATTTAGATAAAAGAACTCAATATCTTCTCTAGAATTTCCCATTCCTCTCTCTCACCCACGATAAAAAATCATCATCAGGAGCAAGCTTGTTGATGATTTTTTTTCAGCATTTTTTACAAGTATGTTCTATCATATAGCCTTTGTTTTTTTTGTAATCAATTCAAGAGGGAAGCATAATTCATTTACAAAGTGAAGCTCTATCTCAAGGAAAAGAGTCATCAAGATGTTTTGAAAAAAGACAAAAAGGACAATGATTTCTTGCACTTCATAGTGGATGTTTATTTACTTTTTTTCCACAATTTTCACAAATAAATTCCTCATTTCTCATTATAAAAGCCATAAAAAAATTAGTAGTAATTAATTTTTAAAAAAAGAAAAATTTTACTATTATTGAAGTTTATAAAAAATCATACCAACAATGGCAAGAATAACTCCAATAAGCCAAAGACGAAAAACTACTGTTTCTTCACTCCAGCCAATTGCTTCAAGATGATGATGAAAAGGAGCAATACGAAAAACTTTTTTTCCTTTTCTGAGTTTTTTACTTGTGAGCTGAATAATAACTGAAAGTGTTTCAAAAATGAATAAAGCACCAATAATAATAAGAACAAAAAGAGTATTTGTAATCATTGCCATGATCCCGAGATTTGCACCAAGTGCGAGACTTCCTATATCTCCCATATAAAATTGAGCTGGTTTTACATTGAACCACAAAAAAGCAATGAGCATTCCTATGATAGTCAAACAAAGAGCAGAAAGAAGAAAAAGTCATTGATCATAACTAATATAAGCATAAACAGAATAAGAAAAAAGTAAAAGTCATCCACTGAGTCCATCAAGCCCATCAGTAATATTGACACTATTTGCTGTTGCAAGAATAATAAAAATAAAAAGAGGGATAAAATATATACCAAGTTCTATACTTTGTTCAAAAGGAATTTTCAAGGTTCTTACATAATTTCAAGCTCCATCCATTACATTCCAACCAAGCTTATAATAAAACCACAAAGCTCAAAGAGTAGCAAAAATAAAAAGTCCTATCAGTTTTACTTTTACACTCATTCCTTTTGCTCATCCTACATTTTTTATATTCATATAATCATCTATTCCTCCGAGAAGTCCTATACTTGTAAGGGTAAAAAGGGAAAGATAGGTTTCTTTTTGATTTAAAAGAGAATTATTTATAAGTCCTAATTTTTGAAATATAACACTCATCAAGACCATAAAAAATACTACAACAAGTATTATACCTCCTCACATTGTTGGAGTTCAAGTTTTTTTTTCATGAAGTTTCATAAATTCAAGAGCTTTTCCTATGGTAGCATTTTCTCGTATTTGTTTTCCGATTTTAAGTTTTTTAAGAAGCTCTATATAGTAAGGAATAATAAAAATTCCTATTGTTGTCGTTGCGAGTCAAAAGGAAAATATCAAAATTAAATTTGCATTCATGAAATTAAAAAATAGTAATTAATGTTTCTTCAGTTTATAGACTTCTTTAAGTTTGTAAAGATTTTTTTCATAAGAGAAAAGTTTGCTTTTTTAAAAAATTCAATAGTCTTTCTTAGAAAAATTATCTTTTTAGTAAAAAATTTATGGAACTCATAAAGGCTATATTTACTGCTATGAAAGAAGAAGCAGATATTATAATAAAAAAATATGATTTAAAAGAAGTGAAAAAACTTTCAAATATTATTATTTATGAAGGATATAGGGAAGAAGATGAAAAAATTGTGCTTGTTGTTTCTGGTATAGGAAAAGTACAAATGGCAATAGGAGTATCATATATATTTGAAAATTATGATGTTTTTAAAGTTATAAATATTGGAATAGCTGGAAATATTGGGTGGGATGATTTGAAAGTAGGAGATGTGGTTTTGCCAAATACTTTTATTCAGCATGATGCTTATCTTCCTTCAAAATCAGAAGAATTTGATTATCTCAAAGCTCCTATTTTTCTTGATTATGCTATTTGAGAAAATCTTGATTTGAAAAAATTTTGACTTATTATGAATGGGATTTGTATTACTGGAGATCAATTTATAGATGATGAAGAAAAAATGAGGACTCTCAAAGAAAATTTTTGAGAATGTATTGTTGATATGGAAGCTTTTTCTCTTTTGTCTGTTGCGAGAGAGTTTGATGCTCTTGAAAAATGTGTAGTTATAAAATGAATTAGTGATGGAGCAGATGCAGATGCAAAAGATGCTCATATGAATAATCTTGAATTTGCTATGAATAATAGCATTATTATACTTGATTCTATTTTGTAGAGTTAGGAAGTTTATTTTTTAACTCATAAAAATCATTCAAAATGAATTTGGGGATTATTTATATCATATATATCTAAAACTTTATACTTTCCTCTTGTCCATATTTCTCAATTGATATTAAAATGAGTTGCTTCTAAAATTCTTATAGAGGCATAAGGTCTACTTAAATTTGAATTTCCTTTTGTTTTTATAAGAGGAATTGCTTCATCTTCTAAAAGGTAATAATTTCTTTGTCACTTTTTTAAAAAATCGTATATTTTTCAACTTTCTAATTTTTCAGGAAAGCACTCTTCCTTTTTTCTTTCTCAATTTTTAAAATATGATATATCTCTTAAAGCTAAATCAGGATTAAATTCTACAAGTATTCACATAAATAACTATTAAAAAATATTAAAACTTTTCCGTAAATAATTGTTCTTGTTTTATTCCAAGTTCTAAAAGTTTTTCTTCTACACTTTCTATCATATCATGATTTCAACAGATATAAAATTCTTCAAAATTTGCTATATTTTCTTTTGTAAGAAAATTTGTAATTCTTCATGATTCATAATTTTCTTTTTCTTCACGAGAGAGATAGATTTTGTAATCAAAATTATTATTTTCCTTTTTTAATATATTTAATCTATCTTCCAAAAAGATATCTTTTTCTTCTCTGACTCAAAAAATAAGCTTTAATTCACAAGAAAGCTTCTCTTTCAAACTTCAAAGTATTTGAAAATAAAGAGGAACAAAACCAGTTCCTGTACATAAAAAAAGTTTATTTTTTTCAGTTTTATGAAGTATAAAATGTCAAGCTGGACCTACTGCTTTATATGTTGTTCCGATTTTTGTATCACATATTTCTTTACTTCCACCTCTTCATTCTTCTAATCTCTTTATTATAAAAAAATAATTTTCCCCGTCAGAATCAAGTATAGAATAAGCTCTTCCTCAACTTTTTGGAAGTAAAAAAGTCATAAATTGACCACAAAGAGGAATTTTTTTATTATTTTCTCTTTTAAAATTAAGAAGAAATATATCTTCTGTAAGTTTTTCTTTTTGTATAAGAATAAAATTTTCAAGCATCAAAAAAATTTCAAAAATTATTTTTTTTGATTATATAAAGTATAGAAATAATTGCAAAGATTTTCAAAAAAAGATAAATTTTACATTCATTTTTATTTTATTATTATCTTTTAAAATTTAATAAAACAAAATACTATGAAAAAAATATATCTTATTGATGGAAATTCTTTTATTTATCGTATGTTTTTTGCTCTCCCAGAGTTTAGTACTTCTGCTTGAAAGATAGTAAATGCTACTTATTGAATAGCAAAATTTTTTGTAGGTCAGCTTATAAAAGAAAATCCTGATTATCTTATTTTTATACGAGATGCAAAAGGTAAAAATTTTCGTCATGACTTATTTGCTGATTATAAAGCAACAAGAGATAGAATGCCTGATAATTTGAGAGAACAATTACAAGATATAAATACTCTTGTAGAAACTATGGGCTTAAAAGTAATAGAAGAACCTTGATATGAGGCCGATGATATTATTGGAAGTATGGCAAAAAAATATAGTGATGATTATGAAATTTATATTTTGACAGGAGATAAAGATCTCTATGCATTGGTAAATGAAAAAGTAAAAATTTATGATACTCTTAAAAAAAAGATTTTTTGACTCAAAGAAACAAAAGAAAAATTTGAAATAGAGGCTTGTTTTGTAAGTGATTATCTCGCAATAGTTTGAGATAGTTCTGATAATATTCCTTGAATTTCTTGAATTTGACCAAAAAAAGCAGTTGTGCTTATCAATGATTTTTGAAATCTTGAAAATATATATGAAGTAATAAAAAAATTAGAATCTTGAGAAACAATAGAAATGAGTGATGAGGCAAAAAAAGTTTTGTCTGGAAAAACTCTTGAAAAAATAAAAGAGGGAAGAGAAGTAGCTTTTTTATCAAAAAAACTTGCAACTCTTGATACAGATGTAAATATGTCTCATTTTCATCTTGATGATTTTATTTTTCATAAAGATAAAATTCTTTCTTCTGAAGTAAAAAAACTTTTTAAAGAGTTTGAATTTTATAGTCTTATAGAATGAGAAAAAAATGAAGATGAAAAAAAATGGGAAGATATGAATCTTAAAGTACAAATAATTGCGGATAATGAATGACTTGAAGAACTTGAAAAAATAATCAAAAATTACAAAGAAATAGTACTTGATACGGAGACAACAAGTCTCAACACCATGGAGGCAGAGCTTGTATGAGTTTCTATTTTTTTAGATGAGAGTCACATATATTATATAAATTTTCTTCATTCTGGACCTTCTATTTCTCGTGAAAAATGAAAACAATTTTTAAGAAATATTTTGGAAAGTGATACAATAATTATCGGACATAATTTGAAATATGATTTAGAAATTATAGAAAATTTTTTAGATACTGATAAAAATATAAATAAAGAAGAAAAAAATTATAAGAAACAAGCAAGTTTGTTTTAAGGAAGGTTTGAAAAACTAAAATCCTTCATTTTTTAAAAATGAATTTCTCTATTTTAATAGATTCCTGCCTTCGCAGAAATGACAAA
Organism: Candidatus Altimarinota bacterium; assembly: GCA_013350285.1. GTDB lineage: Bacteria > Patescibacteriota > Gracilibacteria > BD1-5 > UBA6164 > JAAXWG01. Next base: position 170,120 of record JAAXWG010000003.1, read on the forward strand.
AAGTTAGTTTTTTAGAGTTTCCTTAAATAAAATATTATTTTTTTGTAAATGCTAAAAGCTTTGACAATAGAAAAATAAAAATACAATATATCTTAAATTATATTTTAAATGTCTTTAAGTATGAGTTTTTTAAGAAGAGTATTTTTCTTCCTCCTTACAAATCTTGCGGTTATCCTTCTTATAAATATTGTTTTTGCTTTATTACAAGCATTTTTTGGTATAAATATTTCTGCTTATGGGTATGATTATCTAAGTATTTTTATTTTTGCTTGAATTGTTTGATCTTTATGAGCTTTTGTAAGTCTTTTTCTCTCAAAATGGAGTGCAAAAAGAATCTATAATATAGAGCTTTTAACAAAACAAAATTATTCATCTTTTTCTCCTAAAGAAGTTTTGTTTTATAATACTGTTTTGGAAATAAGTGAAAAAAATCATATAAAAATGCCTGAGTTATGAGTATATATTTCTCCTGATCCAAATGCTTTTGCAACTGGTGCTACAAAAAATTCAAGCCTTGTTGCCGTTTCTTCTTGACTCTTAGATAGTATGGAAAAGAATGAAATAGAAGCAGTTGTTGCTCATGAAATGGCTCATATATTGAATGGAGATATGGTAACGATGACACTTTTGCAATGAATTTTAAACACTTTTGTAATATTTATTTCAAGAGTAATTGCAAACATTGCAGATGCTTATTTTTGAAAAGAAGAGAAATGACCAAGTTTTATTTATTATATTGTTTCTTTTGTTTTAGAATTATTTCTTTGAATTCTTGCTTCTTTTGTAGTAATGTGGTTTAGTAGAAAAAGAGAATTTCGTGCAGATGAATGAAGTGCAAAGTTTGTAGGAAAAGAAAAAATGATACAAGCATTAGAAGCTTTAAAAAGAGTTTCTTCTGTGCAAATTGACACTGAAACGAAATTTGCAAGTTTTAAAATAAATGCTAAGAAAAAATGATGAATAAAATCTCTTCTTGCATCTCATCCTTCCTTGGAAAAAAGGATAGAAAACCTAAAAAATCTTTAATTTTTAATTTTTATTTTATGAAAAAAATATTTGTATTTTTCTTTATTTTAACTTTTTGATTATTTTCTACTTCTTATGCTGAGGAAAATAATGAAATAGTCTCAGCAAATTTTCTTGCATCAAAAGGATTTATAAGTGATAATTCTAATAATCCTACAAATTATAGACTGAATGAAACTATAACAAGAAAAGAAATGATAAAAATTGTAGTAAAAGTTGCTTGACTTGAAGTAGAGGAAAAATGTGAAAAAAAATTCAGTGATGTTAGTGAAGATTGGGGATGTAAATATATAGAATCAGCTTTAAAAGCTTGATTTATTTCTTTTAATAACTGAGTTTTTAGACCAGATGAAAATATTACAAAAACAGAATCTTTGAAACTTGTTTTTAAAGCAAGAGGAATACAAAAACTTTATAATACTTCTCATTGGCAAGAAGATTATATGAAAACCGCTTTTGATTTAGGATTAATTACAGCACAATATAGTGATTATAATACAAATGCTTTCAGAGGATGGATTTTTATAGTTATTGCAAAAACTTATGAAGACATAAAAAATACTATTTATAGTGATGAAGCAAATATACAATAATTTGAAACTATAATGGACTATCAAACAGTACTGAAAATTTTTAGAGACCAAATAGAAGAAATAGATATAGAAATTCTTAATTTATTTGCAAAAAGATTTGAGATTTCTCTCTCTATAGGGAATTTAAAAAAAGAAAATAATCTTCCAATTTTGGATATAGATAGATTTAATACTCTTCTTGAAAAGTTAAAACAAGAGGGAAAAAGAAATAATCTTGATGAAGATTTTGTGGAGGATATTTGGAATAGAGTCCATAGAGAATCTATTTCAAGACAATGAGAAATTTAATCTATTAAAAATTTATTATGGTTTTGGGAATTATTGTTGGGATTATAATTATTGTTGTCGTTTTAATTATCTTTTTTGTGCAAAGTTAAAATATAATTTATTTTTTTAATATTTTTTATATATGGATGCTTTTATATTTATAATTGTTGTTATTGTTATAATTTGAGTTGTATTTGTTTCAAAATACAATGGTATGATAAAAATGAGAAATGTGAGAGAACAATCATTTGCTGATATTGATGTTCAACTCAAACAAAGATTTGATCTTATTCCAAATCTTGTAAATACAGTAAAGTGATATGCAGAACATGAATCTGGAACCTTGGAAAAAATTACTGAAGCGAGAACTTCTTTTATGAATGCTTGAGATAATGTAGATAAAAAAATAGAAGCAGATAATATGCTTGCTTGAGCATTGAAATCACTTTTTGCGGTTTCTGAAAATTATCCAGACTTAAAAGCAAATACTAATTTCTTGGAGTTACAAAGAGAACTTTCTGATATAGAAAATAAAATTGCTGCAACAAGAAGGTTTTTCAACAATGCTACACAAGAATATAACTCATATATTGAGGTATTTCCAAATAATATTGTTGCTAATATGTTTGCTTTTAAAAAAGAAATGATGTACGAAATAACAAATGAAGAAGAAAAACAAAATATAAAAGTAGAATTTTAAAAAATAAAAAATAATATTTATGCAAGTTTATTGACTTCAAAGCTCAATTTGGAAAAATAGATTGAGACTTGTTTATCTTATGTCACTTATTCCTTTATTTGTTCTTATAGTGATAGCCTTGTATTCATTTTTTCTTAATGAAGATTTTTGACAAGGATTTATTGATACTTTTGCTCAAACTTCTTTTTATCTACTTCCAGTTGTTTTTCTTTGGACAATAATAGGAGTTTTTCTTGAAAAAAATATCATTTTTTCTTTTACATGAGCCAAAGAAATAACAAGAATGGAAAAACCAGAAATTTACAATATTGTAGAAAATCTTTGTATCAGCAGATGACTTCCTATTCCTAAAATAGCAATTATAGATGATTCAAGTATGAATGCTTTTGCAACAGGATGGAGCCCAAAAAAATCTTGGGTAGTTTTTTCTCAAGGACTTATTGATAAATTGAATAAAGAAGAAATAGAAGCGGTTTCTGGACATGAACTTACTCATATTATTAATGGAGATGTCAAAAATATGGTAATTATTAATGTATTTATAGGAGCCATAGGAACAATTTGATATCACTTGATGAAAATGAGTTCTTGATCTTCATCGTCTTCAAAAAAAGGATGAAATCCTCTCGTTTTTTTATGACTTCTTCTTTATGTATTATCTATTATTATTCTTCCACTTATTAATCTTGCAATATCAAGAAAAAAGGAACTTCTTGCTGATGCTGGAAGTGTAGAGATTACAAAAAATTCTCTTGCTATGATAAGTGCATTAGAAAAAATATCACAAGATTCAGTTATAGAAAAAATAACAAAGCAATCAAGTAATATAGCTTCTATGTTTATTTCTAATCCTAAAGAAAAACCAAGATATTTTGCTTCTATTCGTGGTCTTTTTAGTACTCATCCTCCTATAGAAGAAAGAATAGAATTACTTAAAAAATATTAAGACTTAATAAATAAAAGAAAGCAATATGTAAAATATTGCTTTCTTTTTCATACTACTATAATGTGAAATATTATTTTTTAATATAAAAAACTATGTTTTTCCCAAAAAATTATAATTTTGGTCAAATGTTCCAAGAAATGAGTGGAAGTATTTTAGAAATATCAGAACTCTTTGGAAATCTTGCAAAAGAATTTAAAGATATTGAATGATATTCAAAAAAAGCAGAAATAATTGAAAAACAAGTTGATAGTGTCGTTCATAATATAGTAAATCAATTAAATACGGCTTTTATTACTCCTTTTGATAGGGAAGACCTTCATAAACTTGTAGTGGATGTTGATAGTATAGTAGATGAAATAGAAAATGTTATACATATGTTGAAATTATACAATATATCAAATAAACCAAGTTTTATTGATAGATTTTCTATTATTTTTATTGATTTAAGTAAAAGTTTACAAAGTCTTATGATTGAAACATTTAAAAATAAAAGAGATATGAATCTGATTGATAAAAATGTAGTAGCTATAAAGATGCTTGAGAGACAAGCTGATGAAGTTTATCTTGAATCTATTAGTAAAATATTTTCTGAAGAAAAAGATCCAATAGAGCTTATAAAATGGAAAGATATAATCCAACAATTAGAAGATATTGCTGATTTATATAAAACTGTTTCAAATACTGTTGTAAATATGCTTATAAAAATGTGATAATTATTATTACTTCTTTTCTTAAATTATAAATATGATTGATATATTTCATAATGTAATTAACTTTGTTGTTAATTATCCTTTTGTTCTTATTGTAATATTGGTTGCTCTCATTTTTGATTTTACAAATGGAATGCATGATAGTGCAAACTCTATTGCAACAATTGTTTCTACTCGTGTTTTGACTCCAAAACTTGCCGTTTTATGGGCTGCTTTTTTCAATTTTGTAGCTCTTTTTGTCATAGGAACAGAAGTTGCAAAAACTATTTGAAAAGGAATGATTGATATAAATATTGTAAGTCCAACTGTGATATTTTGTGCTCTTTTGTGAGCAATAGGTTGGAATATATTGACTTGGTATTTTTGACTTCCTACAAGTTCTTCTCATGCACTTTTATGAGGATATCTTGGAAGTGCTGTAGCAAAATGATGATTTTCTGTTGTTATTCTTTCAGGTTGGACAAAGACAATTATTTTTATATTCCTCGCTCCAATGATAGGAATGTTTTTATGATTTTGTTTAATTATTATCTCTACTTGGTTACTAAAAAATGTAAGGTTAGGAATAGTGAATAAAATATCTTATTTTCTTCAATTGTTTTCTTCAGCTTTGTATTCTCTCTGACATGGAGCAAATGATGCTCAAAAAACTATGGGTATTATAGTAAGTTTGTTGCTTTCTGTAAATTTGGTACAGAGTGCAGAACCTCCTTTGTGGGTAATTATAAGTGCTCATACTGCAATTGCTCTTGGGACGATAACATGAGGATGGAGAATAGTAAAAACAATGGGAAGTAAAATTATTAGACTCAGACCTATTGATTGATTTAGTGCAGAAACATCAAGTGCAATAAGTTTATTTATTGCTTCTCATCTTTGAGTGCCTATAAGTACAACTCATGCAATTACCTGATCTATTTCTTGAGTAGGTATAGCAAAAAACATAAAGGCTATCAGATGGAATGTTGCTTCTAATATAGTTATTGCTTGGATTTTTACTATTCCTTGATCTTGTCTCGTTGCTTACATTCTCTATACTATTTTAAGTAATTTTATAGGAAAATAAAATTAAAAAAATATAAATTGACTTTTATTAAAAGATGTTATAATAAATTTATTATAACATCTTTATTTTTATGGTAAATATAAGTTCTCAAGTTGAAAAAAATAATGAAATTTTTAGTAGATTTCCACAAGATTCGTGTCCCATTATAATAGGCTATTGATCATGATTTAAGTATCAAAAATGATATTGAGAAGGAGATAGACCACAAAAAGATTTCTTAATATGAGTGAAAAACACTTGGCTTTTTCATGCAAAAAATTTAAATCTTAATCCTTTAGATTATTCATCTTTAATAAAGTTATTCTGAACAGATTTTGCTGAATATATTCAGAATATTTCTCCTTATATATATTATAATCCTTATGTTAAAGTTTGAGATGATACTATTAAGTATGGTATTATTTCTACTGAAAAAATGATTTCTGATTTACTCAATTGGGAGACACTGTATATAGCAGGAAGATTACATAAACCAGTAGAAGTATTCAGAACTACTGATAAATTTAATGAAGCTTTTGAAATAAACCTTTCTTATGCATTAAAAGTAGCACTTATATTACTTGGAGAAAATTTTACTGAACAAGAGTTGTATGAAACTATTACTTGAATTTCATATATGTGAGATTCAAGAAAATGATATTTTGAAAATCCTCAAAAAGTACAAAATATAGTTAAATGAAATTTTAAAGAATTTCAAGAACTTTATAAAAATACAATTCAAAAAAATACTGAAATAGAAAAAAAATGAAGTAATACAGATAACTTTAACCAAGATAAAAATCCAATTAAAATAGAACAAATTCATCAAAAATGATATTTACCAGATAATTTATTGAAATGAATTCCTGATTGGGTTACTGATTTTGATATTTTAGAAAAATTCATTATAAGTAGAATAAATGATATAGTAAAGTCATCAAGCTTTGAGCAAACTATAAAATGATTTATAACAGCATGATTTTCAAAATCTTTGCATTATATATTTGAAAAAAATAAAAAATCTAGAAAGAGGTAATTTTATATGTAACATCTTTATTTTTATGTTTGAATTAGATTTGTATGAGGTAGAACTTTCTGAAGTAAGAGACAAGATAAATGAAATTGATGCTGTTATTATCAAATTTATCGTTGCAATTTCTAAAAAAATTCAGTATAGACTTGAGGATAATACTTTTATTTTTTTAGTCGGTGAAAACAACGGAAGAACATTGTATGACTATGAAAAATTATCACAAAATAAGGATTATGAAAGTTTTGAAATTATTATTTTTAATAAAATATTAGAAATAGTAGGAGAAAATAAAATAGATGATTCTTTAGAAAAATGATTAAGAAGTGCTCTATCAAAAAGATTAAAAATATCTCGTGAAGTTGCTGAAATAAAAATGAAATATAAAAAAGAAATTCTTGATATTGAAAGAAGAGATGCCATGATAAAAAACAGATGAGAACAATGAGAACAATATTCTTTACAAGAAAAACTTGCTAAAATATTTAGATATATTCATGATAAATCTTGTGAATTACAAGGAATATGTTTTTGGTTGAAAGATCATAGTTATGATATTAATAAACTTCGTGAAAAACTTAAAGAAAATTAAAACTTACTTTTCAAAAATAAAACTCAAAATAATTATTCAAATAATACTTATTATCAATCAAAATATTTGATGAGTTTTTAATTTTTCTTTGTTAAAAATGATACCAAGTAAACTTGCAAATGCTATATAACTAGCACTTATACTTGTGGCAATTGATATTGGTATATATGTTGTGCTGATTGAAAATGCAATCCAAGCAATATTGGTAAAAAAACTCATTCAAAAAATAAGCCTTGGCTCTTCTTTGAGAGCTTTTTTTATTTTCGATAATTTCCCATTATATAGAAAATATGAAAGAGAAATAATCATCATTAAGAAATTAGTAAACCAATTAATCATAAATGGATCTATTTCACGAGAACTGAGTCAAAATAAAAAACTAGAAATTCACATAAATATTGTTGCAAAGATAGCAAGAATGACACCTTTTTCAATTTTAATTTTACTGAAATCAGAAAAAGATTTTATAGAAATAAAAGATAGTCCACATATAATAAATGTTATTAAAATCATTTCTATAAAATTGAGATATTCTTTTAAGAAAATGGCTGAAAGGAGGGAAGCAATAAATATCTCAAAAACATAGATAGGTTCGACTATAGATAATTTTCCTTTTTTTAAGGCTTTAAAATCAATCAATACACCAAGAAAATAAATTATACTTGTAAAAAGAAGGAGGAAAAAATCCCATTTATTTGAAAAAATATTAAAAATATCCTTGTAAACAAATGGAAAAAAGCATATTGAAGCAAAACTACTAATAAAAAATATACCAAGCCACTTTCCTACAACACGAGCAACTTTTTGAACTAAAAAATCTCCAATTCCCCAGAAAAATAAAGCTGAAAGTGCAAATAAAATCCCCATATTTTCAGATATATAACTAAATTGAGAAAATACTACCATAATTGGTAAATTTTTACAAATTTGAAATACAAAAGAATTAAACTTGATTTTTTAGAAAAAAGTTTAAAATTACTTTTATATAAACCATTTTTCTAGCAAAGAACTCGGGTTGGAATCCAAGTTAAGAAAATAGTGTTTAGAAAGTGTTGAAGTAAATATTTACTTCAAAACTTGGGTGGAACCGTCCTAAAAACCAATAAGGACCCCAAGACTTATTTTTATAAGTTTTTGAGGGTCTTTTTTAAATTTTAATCTCTTCTTTATGAAAAAACAACTTCATCCGAAAAATGCAGCTCAAAAAATGGCTTCATATTCTCCTTGAATTGAAATAGATCTTACAAAGGCAAAGAAAATGATTTTTGTGACAGGACAAATAGCTCAGGATAATGAAGGAAAACCAATTGCTCCCGATGATATAGAAAAACAAACAGAGTGTGTTTTTGAATATATTTCAGCAATTCTCAAAGAATGAGATATGACTCTTGATGATGTCGTAAAAGCGGTTATTTATATAAAAAATATGAAAGATTTTGCAAAAATTTCTCCAATAAGAAATAAATACTTTGCAAATTCTAAGCCAGTTTCTACACTTATTGAGATTTCAAATACAGTAAAACAAGGCTGTGATATAGAAATAGATGTAATTGCTATGAAATAATGGTAGATTATTTTTAATGATTCTGAAACGAGTTCAGAATGATAATAGGAAGGAATAAAAAAACTCTTAAACTTTTTAATTTTTTAACTTTAAATTTATGGAAAAAGTAGAAATGAATGATATAGTAAATCTCGCTAAAAATAGGGGTTTTGTCTATGCTGGAAGTGAGATTTATGGGGGACTTGCAAATGCTTGGGATTATGGACCATACGGAGCGATGATGAAAGAAAATATCAAAAATCTCTGGATAAAAGAATTTGTACAGAAAAAAGATGATATGGTGCTTCTTGATAGTGCGATTTTGATGAATCCACAAATTTGGGTTGCAAGCGGACATGTTGGTGGTTTTAGTGATCCATTGATAGATGATAAAAATACAAAAGAAAGATTTAGAGCGGATAAACTTCTTGAAATTTTGATAGATGAAAAATTCCAGCATCATTATAATATTATTAAAAATTGAGCAAATCTTGAAATTGAAAATTTTCCAGATCTTGAGGAAAACATTTGGAATAAATTAACCCATATTAGTCCAAATATAAAATCTTATAATAAATGAAGTATTCCTTCAAATAATATTATTGGTGTTGTAATGGATTTTGTTTTACTTGAAATATATAATAAATATTGAATTGAAAATTTAATTCCTGAGTCTTGGCCTTTAGAACTACAATCTAAGGTTATGATTTGAGAAAAAGTAAAAAATCCAAATACTTGAAATCCTTGAGATTGGACTGAAGCAAAAAAATTTAATCTTATGTTTAGAACTTCTCAAGGTGTCACAGAAGATAGCTCTGCAACTATTTATCTTCGTCCTGAAACGGCTCAGGGAATATTTGTAAACTTTGCAAATATTGCGAGAACAAGCAGAAAAAAAATTCCTTTTGGTGTGGCTCAGGTTGGAAAAGCTTTTAGAAATGAAATTACTCCAGGAAATTTTATCTTCCGTACGAGAGAATTTGAACAGATGGAAATAGAATATTTTTGTGAACCGTGAAAAGATTTGGAAGAACATGCAAAATGGAAGCAAGATTGTATGAATTTTTTGACTCAAAAAATCGGTTTAAAAGAAGATTCTCTCAAGTTTAGAGATCACGATAAAGATGAACTTTCTCATTATAGCAATGCAACGACTGATATAGAATTCAAATTTCCTTTTGGTTGGGGAGAACTTTGGGGAATTGCCGACAGAACTGATTTTGACCTAAAAGCTCATATGAGAGAAAGTAAACAAGATATGAGTTATTTTGATTCAGTAAACAATAAAAAATATATTCCTTATGTGATAGAGCCATCAGTTTGATTAACAAGACTTTTCTTGACAACGATGATTGATGCATATACAACAGACGGAGAAGGAGAAGAAGCAAGAACTTATCTCAAACTTGATCCAAAAATCGCTCCAGTAAAAGTATGAGTTTTACCGGTGGTGAAAAAAATATCAGATATTGCAAAACCTATTTTTCAACAACTCAGTGAAGATTTTGTCTGTGAATATGATGATGTTGGAAGTATAGGGAAGAGATATGCAAGATTTGATGAGATTGGAACTCCTTTTTGTGTGACAATAGATAGTGAAAATTATGATAATGGAAAAGTAACTATAAGATATAGGGATAGTATGAAGCAAGAACTTGTAGAAATCAGTAAACTCAATGAATTTATCAGAAAATTTTTGTAGAAGAAATTAGCCATTAAATAGTATAGTTATGATAATACAATTTATATGATGTGGAAATATGGGGGAAATAATTTTAAACAAAGTTATTTCTCAGGGAATGAGTGTTAAAAATATTTATGTAAAGACAAAAACTCAAGAAAGTGAGGAAAAGATAACTCATACTTATTGAGTAAATATTTGATTAAATAGTGATGCAGATATAGTTTTTTTGGCGATAAAACCACAACAATTTTTAGAAATGAATGATTTTATTTTTCCTAAAAACTCTTTAATAATTTCTATAATGGCTTGAGTTACGATAGATAATATAAATAAAAAATGGAGTAATAAAAATATTATCAGATGTATGCCAAATACAGCTATTTCAAATTGAAATTGAGTTGTGTGATATTTTTTTAGCAGTAATATTGAAGAAAAAAAAATGAAGTTTTTCATAAATATTTTTTCAAAATTTTGATATATTTTAAAATTAGATAATGAGGATAAAATTAATAAAATTACAGCTTTGTCTTGATCAGGACCTGCTTATTTTTATTTTTTAACCCAATTATTAAAACAAAAAGCTTTGAAATTTTGATTTAGTGAAATAGAAGCAGTTTCTATCGCAAATAACACATTTATATGATCTGCAAAATTATTAGAAAATAGTTCTTTATCTGTGGAAGATTTGAGAAAACAAATTACTTCAAAATGATGAACAACACAAAAAGCTATAGAAAGCTTTGAAAATAATTGATTTATTGATAATTTTTTTGATTGAATAGAAAAGGCTTATGATAGAGCCAAAGATTTAAATTGATAATTTTTGAAAATATGGAAAATATATTACAGGATTTACAAAAGACAAAAATCTCATCAGAAAAATTTAAAAATACTAGTTTTGAAATGAGAAATAAATTGATAAAGGAAATATGAGATAATATAAAGAAAAATAAAGATTTAATAATCGCGGAAAATAAAAAGGATTTAAAAAAAATGACTGAAGATAATCCTATGAGAGATAGACTCTTACTTGATGAAAAAAGAATAAATTCTATGTCGGAAGCTTGTTATGATTTAGTAGATATAGAAGATCCATTATTGAAATACAAAGATGAAAAAATTATAGAAACAAAAGATGGTTTAAAGATAAAAAAAATAGGAGTTCCTATTTGAGTTGTTGCTTGTATTTATGAAGCAAGGCCAAATGTTACTATTGATATAGTAATTATGGCAATAAAGTCTTGAAATTGAACCGTTTTAAGATGAGGAAATCAAGCTCTATTTTCCAATAAGATTTTGGTAAAAATAATAGACGATGTCTTAGAAAAAAATAATTTTGATAAAAGTCTTATTTATAATTTCCCATTAGAAAGAGAAAAATTAAATATTTTATACACATCTGTATGATTGGTAGATGTTATAATTCCGAGATGATGAAAAGATTTAATTGATAGTGTGAGAAAAAAATCATTGATTCCAGTAATTGAAACTTGAGCTTGAGTGGTCCATCTTTATCTCGATCAATATATTGAAAATACTATTGATAAGGCGATACCGCTTATCATAAATGCAAAAGTTTCTCGTCCTTCTGTTTGTAATTCACTTGATACTCTTTTAATAAATGAAAATATAAAACAAGAATATTTAGAAAAATTATTTTATGAATTTAAAAAAAATAATGTTCATATTTTGGCAATAGAAAAAGATATTTGTATTTTATCAAAATATTTTGAAGAGGATAATTTGCATAAAATAAAAGAAGTTGAATTTTTTACCGAACAATTATCATTAAAACTCAACATAAAATTTGTAGAATCTATTGAAGAAGGTATAAAACACATACAAAAATATTCTTCAAAGCATTCTGATTGAATACTCAGTGAAAATAAAGAGAACATAGATATATTTCAAAAAAATATTGACTCTTCTGTTATTCATATAAATACTTCTCCTAGATTTTCTGATTGATCTTGTTTCTGATTCTGATGAGAGATAGGAATTTCAACTCAAAAGTTGCATGCTCGATGACCTATGTGAGCAGAAAGTTTGGTTACTTATAAATATATTGTTTGTTCTGATTGGAAAATGAGATAATTTTTATCTTCTTAAACTATAGAAAAACTTATGAAAAAAGAAATATATGTTCTAAAATTATGATCAAATATTCTTTTGGGTGGATGAGGAATAGACCAAGAAGTATTGCACCATATTTCAAACACCATCTTTAATTTAAAGAAGAAGGGGATTGATACAGTAGTTATAAGTTCTTGAGCTGTTGCTTTGGGAAGAAATTATTTTTGAACAGATTTTATAAGTTGACTTACGGAAACAGAAACTTTACAGGTTTTTGCAAGTGTATGACAACCACTTTTAATGGAGGAATATAAAAAATATCTTTCGGAATATAATATAAAAATTTCCCAATTACTTCTGACAAGACGAGATTTTTCAATCATGGAAAATTATAATTCTATAAAAAAAGTAATTTTTGGTTTATTGGCCTTAGGTATTATTCCTATAATAAATGAAAATGATGTTATTACACCAGAAGAGCTTGATTTTTCTGACAATGATCAGTTAGCGGTTTTGGTTTCTTGAATGCTTTGAGCAAATAAAATGATTGTTCTTTCAAATGTTCATTGATTGTATAATAAACACCCAGATGATTGATGAGTTTTGCTAAAATATGTCAATACAATAAATGAAAATATTATGAGCATGGTAAGTAATAAACAATCAACTTATTGAAAATGAGGGATGTTGAGTAAGGTAAAAACAGCAAAAATAGCTATGGATTTATGAATTGATATGTATATAGTAAATTGAAAACTTCCATGATTAGTAGAAAAAATAGTTCTTTGAAAAAATCCTTGAACAATTTTTAAAGCAAAACTAAAACCAAAAATAGATTCTATTAGAAAATGGTTAAAAGCTTGAGCTGTTCCTGTTTGAAAGATTCAAGTTTCAACTATTATTTGAGATTTATTAAAAGATAAAAAAAGAATATCAATATTATCTATATGAATTGTAAAGATTATAAATAATTTCTCAGAAAAGGATGTGATTGAAGTAATAAATGAAAAATGAGAATGTTTGTGACTTGGTATAGCTAAAATAAACTCGTCAGAATTTTCTGAAGCAAAAGATAGTTTAGAAAGTAAGATAGTAATCCATACCGATTATTTTATATATTTAAGTGATTTTGATAAAAGCTTTTAATTTAGAAAATTTTTACTTTTTTCTTGAAATCAAAACAGCCATAGAAAATACGAGAAATATTCAAATAAGATTGAAAAATAAGAGTTTTTCATTTGCAAAAATATAAGCTGTTATCATTTGCATAATTGGTTCAAGAAGCATAATTACGAGAACAATAGAAGCAGAAACATAATTTGTCCCAAGTTCTTTGAGTCATCTTCCAAGAACTCAAGCAGTAAGTGCGAGTATGAAAATAGGAAAAAGAAAATCAATCGTGAAAAATTTGTAAAAATATTCTATTCAATTTTGAAAAAGTAGAAAAGAAAGTACAAGAATTCCTGCAAAAGAAAAAGTTATAAAAGTCCTTAAAAATGCATTTAAATGCGGAAGAGACTTACTTATCATGACAGCAATTCCCATGACAAAACTTATACAAAGTGCCAATATTTCACCTTTTCAAAATTGAAATGACAAACTATGAAAATCTTTCATCAAAGCAAGAGAAATTCCTAAAAATGCAAAAAATATATACATCAATTTTTTCGTACTAAATTTTTCTTTGAAAAATAGAACTCCCAATAAAAATCACCAAAATACTCATAAATAGATAAGAATTAATACATTGGCGACATTTGTATATAAAATAGCAGTATTAAAGGCCCAATTACCAAAAATTGCTAATATTGAAAGGAGAAAAAGAAGAAAAAAATTTCATTTTTTTATGTGATTAATTCTAAAGAAATTCCTATCAAAAATAAGAAAAAATATTCCTAGAATGATGCTAGAAAAAAATAATCTTCATCCAGCTATTTCTATTGGAGAAAAATTTTTTTAAGATATTTTTCTCACAAAATACCACTCAAAAGAATAAGAGAGGGAGGCAAGTACAAGCATTAATTCTCAGAAATATTTTTTGTAGAGTTTTTTCATTTAATCTAATTTTTTTATTACTTTACTATTCTCCCTCCATCAACAATAAGAGTTTGTCCATTAACAAAATCAGAATCACTACTTGCAAAAAAGAGAGCAACTTTTGCTATATCATTTGCTTCAGCAATTCTTCCAAGAGGAGTTTCTTGCTCAAGTTTTTTTAATATTTCATCTGAATAATCTTTTAAGAAATCTGTTTTTACAGGTCATGGAGCAATAGAATTTGTCGTAATATTGTATTTTGCCAATTCTTTTGCAAGATTTTTTGTCATTGCATCAATTCAAGCTTTTGAAACAGCATAAGGAAGACTTATAATACTTCAAACAATTCCTCAAATAGAAGAAATATTTATAATTTTTCCATATTTTTGGGTTATCATAAAAGGAGTAATAGCTTTTGTGCAGTTGTAAACTCAAGTGAGATTTACTTGCAAGGTTTTTTCCCAGATATCTTGATTTAATTCTTCAAATTTTTTTGGTATAATTATTCAAGCATTATTTACCAATATATCTACTTTTTGAAATTTTTTCTTTATCTCTCATACTCAATCTTCAAAATTATCTTTTGTAGCATCATAGAAAATAGCAAGATATTTTCTCCCAAGATTTTTTATTTCTTTTTCCAAATTTTCAGCTTCTTCCTTATGATGATTATAAGTGATAATAATGTCAGCTCATTCAGAAGCAAATAAAAGAGCAATGGATTTTCCTATACCACTTGCTCATCAAGTAATACAAGCAACTTTGTTTTGAAGTCTCATAAATTTTATATAATTAAAATAAGATTATAAAAGAATTATAGAGTTTAATAAAAAAAGGCAAAAAAAAGAGAGAAAAAATTTTTTCTCTCTCTTTAAATACTTTCTTTTAAATAGAGCTTATTTTTTTCTTCTTCAAGCAATTTTCTTTGTCTCAAAAGTCCTGTAATTCTGTTTGATACTCACATAATCATTTTATATTCATCATAACTAAAATCATAGAGATTATTTCAAAATACAAGATAACCAAGTTCTGTATTTCAAAGAAAAAGCTTTGTAATAATATTGAACTTAGAAGCATAAATTTTATTTCTTCTGAGATCCTGATATGTGAAGCTTGTTCCTATATCAATTGCTATATCTTTGAGTTTTCCTTTAAATCTTGTATCATATTTGAGAACAAGCATATTTTTTACAAATTCATTATTTTCAAGATAAATAATATAACTACATCAAATAACACTTTTTATTTTATCTATAAGAAGGAATATATTTTTTAAGTCTATTTTTTCTATTTGATTTATATATTTATCTATTTCATAATTTGCAGTTAATTCTTTATTAGCAGAGAGAATTCTTTTGTTACTTATATCAATAATTTCTTTTAACAGTAAAAATCATTCCTTAGGTTCCTCTTGTATAAATTTTTCTAAACCTTCTTTTGCATTTATACTAAGTAAACTTGTTTTTTCAAGTGCAATAACTCTTACTTCTTTTACATCATCTCCATTTATTGCTCATTCCCCAAAGAAATTTCCTCTTTTGAGACTTGCAAGCTGTCTTGTTTCTTGTTTTTGTATAGTTGTATACTTTTCAACTGATACTTTTCAAGCAAGTATTACATAGATATTATTATCTCTTGTTCATTCATCAAAAAGAATTTCTCATTCTTCAAGAAAATTTTTTTTGAAATTTTTATTTTTTTCAAGATATTCTATATTTAACATAAAATGAAAATTAAAAATTATTATACACTCATTTCTAAAATCTCTTTATCTCTTGCAAAACTAAGAAGAGTATCTTTTGAGATAATATTTTTTTTATAAAGAGCAAGGAGATATTTATCCATTAATATCATTCCTTCTTTTTGTCCTACTTCCAATACTGAATAAAGTTGGTGAGTTTTTCCTGTAATAATCAAATTTCTTATAGCATCATTTGCAATAAGTATTTCTCTTGCTGCAATTCTTCCTTCTTTATCTTCTCTTGGAACAAGTCTTTGACTAATTATTCATATAAGACTCATTGCAAGTTGCATTCTGATTTGTTCTTGTTGTGTTCATGGAAAAATATCTACGATTCTATCTACTGTTTGTACTGTATCATTTGTATGAAGTGTAGAAAGTACAAGATGTCCTGTTTCAGCAAGAGTAAGGGCAGTTCTAATAGTTTCTGGATCTCTCATTTCTCCAAGCATTATAATATTTGGATCTTCTCTCAATATTGATTTCATAGCATTTTCAAAACTTTTTGTATTATTTCCTAATTCTCTTTGGTTTATAAGTGATTTTTTTGATTCAAAAGAAAACTCTACAGGATCTTCTATTGTAATAATATGTTTTTTGAAATTTGTATTTATAAAATCAATCATTCCTGCAAGATTTGTTGATTTACCGCTTCCTGTTGGTCCTGTCATAAGTATAAGTCCTTTTGATTTAGAACACATAGTTTTTATTACATCTCCAAGACCAAGTTGCTCAAGAGTTGGTATTTCTCTTGGTATAATTCTCATAGCTATAGAATAACCATTTGTATCCATATAGCAATTTACTCTATATCTTTCTATATCTTTGAAGGCATAAGAAGTATCAAGCTCAAAATTTTCTATAAATTTCATTGCTCCATCATCTCAAGCAAGGATTTTTATAATTTCAAAAACATCATTTTTTGAAAAAGCTTCAATTTGTTCTTTTACTCCATTTTCATTTTCAATTTCATTTACATCAATAAGTTCTCAAGAAGAATTTCTGATATAGGGTCTTTTTCCACTTACGATATGTATATCTGGGTATTTATTTTTATAAGTAAACTCAAGAAGTGAGAAAAAAATTTGTGCTATATCCATAAAAAATAGTGTTATACTTTTAGAGTCTCTTTCAGTATAACATATATTATTTATAATTGCGAATTTTTACACCTGCAAAAGACTCACGATGGTTTCTATATGATGAGTATGAGGAAACATATCAACGGCTTGGATTTTTTCTATTTTATAAGATGAATTTTTGAGAATATATTCTAAATCCCTGACGAGAGTGGCAGGATTACAGCTAACATAAAGTATTTGTTTTGTGTTAAAAGTGAGGAGGTGGGGAAGAGTAGATGGATGCATTCCTGCTCTTGGTGGATCAATGATAAGAATATCTGCCTTTTTTCAATCATTTATATAAGCATCTAAAAAATCTTCTACTTTTTTATTTATAAATATCATATTTTGTATTTCATTCTTTTTTGCATTTTCTTCACCATTTTTACTTGCTTCTTCTACCATTTCTACACTGTATACTTCTTTTGATATATCTGCAAATATCATTCCTATAGTTCAAGTTCCAGCATAAAGATCAAGAGTTATTCCATTTTGATACAATTCTTTTTTTGCAAAATCTCTAACAAGAGAATACAGTTTTTCGGCTCAAAGAGAATTTGTTTGAAAAAAACTTTTTGGTCCTATATCAAATTCAAGATTAAGAAGCTTTTCTGTAATCACTTCTTTTCCATTTATGAGCTCAAGTCTATCTATTGCTATGTCGGCTTTATTATTATTATAACTCAGATAAATAGAAGATATATGAAGATATTTCTTTTGAAGCTCAGCAAAAAAATTTTTAATTTTTTGTATAATGTCTTCTCTTTCTTTTTTATCTTCAAAAAAATTGTCATAAAAAGAGAGAATAATCATAATCTGCTCTGTAAAATATGTCTTTCTAATAATAAGATGTCTCCAAAAACCTTCTTGAGTTTTTTGGTCATAGACAGGAAGTCACGATGTCTTTGCAAAATCTTTTATTTCTTTGTAAATGGCATTTGATTCATCATCTATTAAATCACAAGAATCATAATCAAGGATTTTACTAAATTCTCATTGTTTATGAAATCCAGCATTAAAGTGTTCTTCTCTTTTTTCTCTATGAGAAATATATTTTCAAAATGAAAATTCTATCTTGTTACGATATCAAAAAATATTTTCAGCTCATACAATAGGAAGAAAATTTAATCATTTTGTTCATGGTATTTCTGGGGAAAGTTTAAGAATATGAAAAAATGCCTCTTTTATCTGGTTGTCTTTTATTTTAAGTTGTTCTTGATAATCTATATTTATCCAAGGAGCTCAAGGAAATATTGCATATTTTCAAGTTTCTATTGGAGATTTTTTTATAATTTCAGTAATCTGTGTTTCATAAAAATCTTTTCTTTTTTTTATAATTCTCAAATTAACCATTGATCATGGAATTGCTCCGCCAGTTATAAATATGACCTTTCCATCACTATGTCTTGCAAATCATTTTCCTCAAAAGACAAGTTTTTCTACTTCTATATTTTCAAGTATTTCTCACTTTTTCATAAATTTTAATTTTTTAGAAAATATTCTTAAGTAAGAGTAAAAATTATATGCAATAAGTCAAAGTTTTATATTTTAAAAGATGTGTAAATTTCCAAATAATATTCGTGAATTAATTTCCTTTTCCTCTTTTAATTTTTTAATTTTTTTAATACACTTCCTTATTATAACACTCCTCACAATACACGATTTCTTGTCTTTCTGGAGCATAGGTTGTTTGTATTTTTTTTCATTTTTTTCAAGTTTTTGTATTGATTACAAATTCTTCCTCCTTATATTTTCATATATTTTTATGATTTTCTTCGCAAGTAAGGCAATCACAAATTCTTTCAAATAATTTTCTTGGATTTCTTAAACTCATCCTATCAAGATGTCTTTGGTCTGGATGTCTTCTTGGTATGGGAAGATTATGCTTTCTATAAAAAGCGAGTTCTTCTTTTATTATTTTAAAAGGTTTTTTAGTTACTTCACACTCAATAGCCCAGTTCAAAATATCATCAGGAATTTCAGAAATATTACTTGGTAATTTTGAAGCAGGAATAATTTTTTCTACCTTAGGAAAAGGAGCTTCATAAGTGCTGTATTTAAAGACCGGTCTTTTTCAAGCTTCTTCAAGAGTATTATAAGTATTTCATTCTCTATCAATATAATTTATTTCTCACTCAAGACCGGTCTTAGAAACCTCAGGATTTATTGGATAATATTCTTGAGCAACGGTTTCATTGTAACCAAAAGGACTAAGAGAACTAGGAAAAAATTCTCACCATTCTTGCTCCCCCTGCTTCACTATCGCTCAGCTTTCCCCCTCAATTGAGGGAGATTTAGGGGGAGTCATCATATGTTCTATAATTTTAGGAACAAGGATTTCATATTCTTCTTTTGTATATTGTTTATTGAGGATGCAATAGGATTTATTTCTAAGTCAAATACATCAAAAAAGATTTGATGAATTAAAACAATCTTGGGAATAGATTACATTATTACACCTCCAAGCTACACCAGAAAATAATATTCCATAACCACCATCTGGATCCATACTGTCATATGCTAAGATTGGAGCTCATCAATAAGTAAGATCATAAGAATCTTTTATATCTACACCTTCAAACACATATTTACAATCTTCTCCGTTTACTACATCAAAACAAAAGTTCATATTTTTTGAATTTATAAGTCAATCTCAAATACATCATTCACATTTGATATTATTAGCAAACAATTTGGGATATTTTATGGAAAAATCTTTAAAATCTTTGTATATATCATATTTTTCACTTATTATTTTTGATATATTATCCTTGTATTCTGATTCGGAATATTGTTTATTGAAAATACAATATTTTTTGTTTAATAAGTTTACACATCAAAAACAGAAAGAACATCATTTTAATCAAATTCAATAACTACAGAAAGAACATCAAGTGCTTTGTATTAGATAAAAACAATTATATAAACTATCTCAATAGATACATTCGTAACATTGTTCTGAATTTTGTATATAGGAAGAATCAACTACATATTTGTTTGCTATACACTGATTTCCAGCATAAAGACATTTTTCTGATTTCCAACTAGTACTTACAAAATAGCAATCTTTAAGCAAGGCAGATCCTTGACAATATGTAGAATTCACACTACCACTTCAGTCTCATACTATACTTACTCTTGGTACATCCAAGTATAGTAATCCAAACTGATTAAAAAATCACCTATCAAAATCAAAATCTTTTCCATAATCAAGTGCATCCCATTTATCACTCCACCAAATTTCTTGGTCATAGACTTTATATGGTTTATCATGAAAATATATTGAAATAATATCTTTCCCACTAAAATCACATTTTCTTTTGTAAAGTTTTCTCTCATTTCTAAAACTTAATCTTCTTTGTTGTCTGCAATCTGGACAAAGTGTAGGAGGAGGGATGAGATATTTAATTTTTCCGTTTTCAAGCAACTTTAACCCCGGGGTTGAAAAAGAAACCCCGGGGTTTGGAAATACTGGACTTATTTTTTCATAAAATTCCAAATCTTTGTCTGTGATATCAAAACTTGCTCCACAATGTCTACAAGTTTTTGTTTCTATTATTTTTTCATTCTTAAACATACAATTTTTTTAAAAGAAAATATTATTTTATTTGTATATAATCTTTTTCTATTTTTCCAGTAGATTCTTCATAGCTTCCCAGTTTCCACTCTATAAAATTTGCTCATGAATTTGTTATTGTAGCAAAAAGAAAGAAATTCTTTCCATCTATTTGAAATGGAGAAAAGTTATATCAAGTACTATATGTTCAGGTTGAGCAAGTTCAAGTAAAGGGAAGATTAAAACTATATTCTTTTTGAGAATTTCATTTAAAAGTATTAAATCACAAAAAATTTATACATTCTTTTATATTTCCTATAAGGATTTCTCCTTGCAAATAAGATCAAGAATTTTGTATAAGTTTTCCGTTTTGAGCAATAAGAGTATATACTCAAAAAATTGTCATTGAAATAACAGAAGTTGCTACAATTATTTCTATAAGTGAAAAGGCTTTTTTCTTTTTCATAAAATTATATAAGTTTAAATTTTATTACTTTTAATCTTGTTTTTGCTCAGATATTTATTTTATAATATCAAGAATATATTTTGTACATTTCTTCGTCTGAAGAAAAATTTTCGTGTCAATTTTTGTCTTCATTTGTTAAATGCTCAAAACTTGTTTCTTTTACCCATAAAATTTCAGCTTTTGAAAATTCTTTTTCTCAATCTGATAAAGATAAAATATCTCAAATTTTTAATCATTTATCATCATTAATTCTCCAAGTTGTATCTTTTGTTTTGTTTAAAATAAGTTCTATTAAGTTGGAAGAAAATTTTAATTTTTTCATAGTAAATCTATATAAATATATTTTTCTTTATTATACGAAAAATGATTTTTATGTAAAATCAGTCTTCAAATTAAAATTATATAATAATTTTGAGTTTTTATTTTTTACGGATAAAATACTTAAAATACTTTATAAAAAAATCAAACTCATGCTAGAAGTAATTATAGTTACTATATTTATAGCTACTTTTTTTAATATTTTCTTTAAAAGATATCAAGTTCCAACTATTATTTGATATATTATCACTTGAATTTGTATAAGTTTTTTATTTGGTATAGATAATGCTTGAACAAATGAAGACTTAAAACTTATTGCCGAATTTTGAATTGTTTTTCTTATGTTCACAATTTGACTTGAGTTTTCACTCAAAAATTTGTTGAAGATGAAAAAATATGTTTTTACTTATTGATGACTTCAATTTTTTATTAGTGCTTTTGTATTTTTGTTTTTTTCTTATTTTGTTTTTTGAATAGACATAAAAACTTCTATTATCGTATCTTCCTGATTAAGTCTTTCATCTACTGCTATTGTTTTAAAAATATTAAATGACAATAAAGAAATAAATAAAAAATACTGACAAAAAGCACTTGGAATACTTTTGTTTCAAGATCTTATTGTTATACCTATTTTGCTTCTTATTTCTATATTTTCTCAAGAAGAAGCAAATATTGGCTATCTTTTGTTTGAAGCATTGATAAATTCTATAACTCTTGTTGTTATATTAGGACTTACTTGAAAGTATCTTCTTGATATTTTTTTAAGAAAAGTCTATAAAATAAATTCAAATGAAGTCTTTATGGGATCTGTTTTACTTATTGTTATGGGGGCTTCTTATTTTGCTCATTACTTGGGACTTTCTTATTCTATAGGAGCTTTTATTGCTGGTATCATGATAGCAGAAACTCATTTTAAATATAAGATAGAATCAGGACTTATTCCTTTTAGAGACTTACTCTTGGGAATATTTTTTATAACTGTTTGAATGCAACTAGATTTTGATATTATTTCTAAAAATTACTGAACTATTGCCTTGGTTTTATTTTGAGTTATATTTTTAAAAATTTTCATTTTATTTACTATCCTTATTTTTAGAACACAAAAATCAACAGCTCTTAAAACAGCATTAAGTCTTTTTCAAATATGAGAATTTGCTATTGTAATATTTCAATTAGCAAAAGAATATAGCCTTATTGATTCTACACTTGTACAAATTCTTGTTGTTGTAATTATCCTTACAATGATATTAACTCCTTTTATTTTAAGATATATTTATGTTATAGTGTGATTCTTTTTAAGAAAGAAATTTTCCGAGTTTACAAATATAAAAGATTTAGAAAACCACATCATTCTTATATGATATGGAAGAGTAGGAAGAATGGTATCAGATTTTTTGGATGAAAATAAAGAAGAACATATAATAATTGAAAGTGATTTAAACTGTTTTTTATCCGCAAAAAAAGATGGTAAAAGAGTAATTTTATGAGATGCTTTTGATGATAATATACTTGAAACTACTTCTATTTTAAGGGCTTCTTTTGTTATTATATCATTATGATTTTCTTACAATGTTGTCCCAGTTGTTCAAAAAATTTCTAAAATGATAGAAAAAGAAAAAATAATTGTAAAAGTAAGTAAATATAGTGAAAAAGAGCAATTATTAGAGCTTGATATTCCACATATAATTGTAGAAACAGAAAAAACAGCTATCACAATTCTTGATTATATAAATGAATTATCAAAATCTGACTGATAAAAATAAAAAATGAAAAAAATAGAAACAAGAAAAAAAATAATTACAAAAATTTTTGATAAAATTTGAATAAATAAAAAATTTTATAACTTTTCTGAAAGTAAAATCAATACAGATGAAAAATATATTACAAGTCCTGTTGATTGAACAATTGCTTATATGTGAAAAATTTGAGCACAATGAGAGTTTATATCAAAATGATGAAAAAAAGTAGATTTAGGAAATTTGATATGAGAAAATGCTGTATTGTTTTCGGATTATAACTATCTTAATATATATTTAAGTCCATTAAATAGGCATTTTTTTACTATGCCTTATGATGGAAAAATAGAAAAAGTTTTTCCTCATAATGGAAAAGCATTTTTCCCTATTTTTTTATGAATAGAAAATATTTTAAAAATAGAAGTTTTTCATAAAGCAATTATTGCAAATGCAACTCTAAGTATTCTTATAGATACTTCTTTTTGAAAATTATGCTTTATTGCTGTTTGATCTCTTAATGTAAATCATATAGAAACTTATTTTGAAGAAAATAATATTTTAAAAAAGTGAGAAATTTTTTGAAATTTCTCACTTTGAAGCTCTGTTATACTTATTTTTCCAAATAATTTTAAGGTTTTAAAAAATGAATGAGAAAGTTTAAAAATAGGAGAAAAAATCATTGAAATAATTTAAATTATTTTACTCTCAAAACCCATCCTAAAAATATATAAAAAATTCAAAGAAAAAAACAATAGGAAAAAAATACATTCATATTTTCCAATCTTTGAGAAATAACAATAACAAAAATTGAAATTATAGAAAACAATAAAGTCATTTTTTTATTTATTTTTTTCATAATAATTTTTCAAAAATGAGCAAAAGAAATTTGACTCATCATAAGAATACTTACTATAATAATAATAGTACTTGTTACATAAATATTTATCTTCAACATCATAAAGCTAAGAACAAGTAATGCTCATGCTGGACTTGGAAGTCAATTAAAATTTCATATTTTTATTGTTTCATTATAAACATCTTTTTTTACAAATCTCCAAAGTCTATAAATTACAGAAAAAATATAAATTCACGATATAAAAAGAGAATATACATTAACTCAATAAATAGTAATAAAGCTAATTCAAGGTAAAAATCAAAAACTGACAGAATCAGCAATATCATCATAGAGTGGACCATATTTTGTAGACCCATATTTTCTTGCAAGTTTTCCATCAAATAAGTCAAAAAATTGACCAAAAAAGAAAAATATTATTGCTAAAATATAGTCATTATAAATGATAAAAATAAGAGCTATAAGTCAACAAATAAGATTAAAAAGACTAAGAATATTTGCATAATGTCTTTGAAGAAAAGGAGTCATAAGAAAATATATTTTAAAAGAAAAAAGTAATTTTTACCTTTCATTTATATTTATTTTTGTTTTTTAGTCAAAAATAATCTTTCATAAATTTGTTAGATAGAAATTTATATGATATCATTATTATTGTAATGATTTATAATATTACAATTTATATATTAATTTTTTTTTATGTCTATAGAAAATATAGAAGAACAAACAATTATCACGATTCCTTTAGCGGAAGGAAGAGATATTTGAGAAAAAAATCTTTCAAAAAAAGAAATAGCAAAAAGAGAAGATACATTATCTAAAATTGAACAAGAAGAAAAAAAAGAAAGACAAGAAGAATTTGTAAATCTGCCAAACATAGATGAAGCTTATGAAGCAACAACAAAAGGACAAAGCTCATCAACTTCTTCGGAAGGATTTTAAATTATTAAGTAAATTTGAAAAACAAAGATTTCAAGAAGTATTAAAATGATTAAAAGCTTTGTATAAAACTGGTACTCCTCTTGATTTATTTAGTCCTTTAGGAATATTTTATACTTTTCTTACAATGCAACAAAAAAGAAGAGAAAAAAATGAATTAATAAAACCTAAAACTGCTAAATAAGGTACTTTAAAAAAACTCCAATATAAATTATATACATTGGAGTTTTTATAATAAATTTATATGAGAAGCTTATTTTTTTAATACATTCACATTCATCCCATTCCTCACATTCCAGCTCCTCCTGCATGACAAGATCCATTACATCCTCCATCATCTTTTTTAGGAATATCACAAACGGCAGCTTCTGTTGTAAGAAACATTCAAGCGAGACTTATTGCTTCTTGTAGAGCAATTCTTTCTACTTTTTTTGGATCAATAATTCAAATTTCTAACATATCTACAAAAGTATCATTATTTGCATCATATCAAAAATTTACATTTCCATTTTCTAAAACTTTATTAATTACAACAGACCCTTCTTTTCCCGCATTTTCTACTATCTGTTTTATCGGATATGAAAGAGATTGTTTTACTATAGCAATTCAAATATTTTGATCTTCATTTCATACATCAATATTTTCTAAGCTTCTTGATGCTTTGAGAAGAGCTATTCATCATCCAGCAACAACTCCTTCTTCTACAGCAGCTCTTGTTGCATTGAGAGCATCTTCGATTCTCAGTTTTTTCTCTTTCATTTCTACTTCACTTGCAGCACCTACTTTGATAACAGCAACTCCTCAAGCAAGTTTTGCAAGTCTTTCTTGTAGTTTTTCTTTATCATAACTACTATCTGTATTTTCAATAGCATTTTTTATTTCAGCTATTCTATTATCAATATCTTCTTTTTCTCATTCTCCTCATATTATTGTAGTTTTATCTTTTGAGCTAATAACATTTTTTGCTTTTCATAAATCAGCAAATGAAGCATTTTCAATCTTCATTCCAAGTTCACTTGTAATAATGTTTGCTCAAGTAAGTACGGCAATATCTTTTAACATTTCTTTTTTTCTATCTCAAAATCAAGGAGCTTTGATTGCAAGAATATTGAGAACTCATTTTAATTTATTCAAAATAATTGTTGTCAAAGCTTCTCCATCCATATCATCGGCAATAATAACAAGTTCTTTTTTTCCACTTCCAACTAATTCTTCAAGAAGAGGAAGAAGGTCTTTCATACTTGTAATTTTTTGATCGGTTATAAATACATAAGCATCTTTTATTTCTGCTATCATTTTTTCTCCATTACTCACCATATACGGACTAATATATCCTTGATCAAATTGCATTCATTCAGTAAGTTCTACTTCAAGACCAAAAGTTTGTCATTCTTCTACGGTGATAACTCCATTATTTCCTACTTTTTCCATTGCTTCTGCTATGATTTTTCCTACTTCACTATCTTGTCATGATATTGTTGCAACTTGTTCTATTTCTTCTTTTTCAGTTATTTTTTTTGTATTTTTTTCAAGTTCTTTATTGATAATTTCTCATGCTTTTTTCATTCCATTTTTTAATTCCACTGCATTTATTCCATTTCTTATATATCTAAGTCCTTCTTTTGCCATAGCATAAGTGAGAAGGGTAGCAGTTGTTGTTCCATCTCATGCAAGAGTATTTGTCTTTTCTGCTGCTTCTTTTACGAGTTCTGCTCACATATTTTCAAATTTGTCTTCAAGCTCTATTTCTTTTGCGATAGTTACTCCATCATTGGTAATTTGAGGAGATCAAAATCCTTTATCAAGAACGACATTTCTTCCTTTTGGTCCCATAGTGACAATAACTGTTTTTGCAACAGTTTCTATTCATTTAAACATTTTTTGTCTCACATCATCACTAAATTTTATTTGTTTTGCCATAGTTTCGTAAATTAAATAATTAAAATATTAAAAAGGAAAAGTTAATATTATTTGAAATATAAGTATAAATTCATAAATTTTTAAACTATAATGATCATGATGTAACAATTTTAAAGGAATTTTGATTTTCTTTTTCATCTTGCTCTGGTGTATTTTCTCTAAAAATACTAAAAGAAATTTTACTAAGTTCATAGTTTGATTTTGAACTTTCTCATTTAGTTCATAATTTTATTCCTGCAACATTAATTCATATTCCCCCATTTGTTCAAGTTCAGTCTCAAGCATATACTTGTACTTCAAAATCTATAGTTTGGTGTCAAGAAGAATTGCTTCAGTATTTAAAATTATATTCATTATATTTTTTTGAAGCTTCTTTTAGTCACTCATCGATTTCTGTTAAGACTCCAGAAACAAAAGTTTTTAAATCCATAATTTTAGTATTATTTTTAAATTTTTATTCTGCTATTGCTAAAATATAATCAATTCCAACGATTTTAAATTGCTCATCTTTTACTTTTATCTCATCTCCTGAATATTGTCAGCAAATAACTTTGTCTCCAACTTTTATGCCTGACATATCAGAATCTTTTTTTCATGGACCTACAGCAATAACCTCATAAATAAAAGGTTTTTCTTTATTCATACTATCAGGAATATATATTCCTGACTTTGTTGTTGTATTTTCTTCTTTTAAGAGTTTGAGAATTACTCTATCACTTAAGGGTTTAAGCATAAAAATAATAAATTAAAAAAATAAATTAGCACCAGTATTATATGTGTGATAATTTTAAAGTCAAATTTTTTAAAATAAAAAACTTTAATTTTTGTCATTAAGGATATAATTATATTATTATAAATAAAATTAATACTATTCAAAAATGAAAAAAATAATTCAAGATAAAGAGGTATTAAAAAATTATGCTATTTTCTATTATCTCAAGTATTTTCCATCAATAAAAAAATTGGAAGAAAAATTATGAGAAAAATCATGATGAGACAAGAATTTTATTTCTCAAATTATTGAAAGTTTAAAAAGTATCATAGATGAAAAAACAAATATAGAAAATCGTATCAAATATATGCTTGATAGACATAAAAACTTGAGTTATATCAAACAAAATCTTATGCAAAAAAATTTTGATAAAGCTCTTGTAGAAGAGATTTTGAAAAGAGATTTTCTCAAAGATGGTGAAAGTCTTCTTGATACAGAATATATAAGAAGAAAAATAATATCTTACAAAGAAAAAGGAAAATCAAAAAATTATATCAAATCAAAGCTTATTGAAAGGGAAGAGGATAAAAAAGAAGTTCTTACAATATTGGATGAAATATTTTCATCGTGAGAAGAGGAGCTTATAGGGAATGAATATGAAAAATTAAAGTGAAAATTTGATAAACAAAAAATTGTAGAAAAACTTTTGAGAAAATGATTTTTGTATGAAGATGTGAAAAAAATAGTGGGAAAATAATCTATTACTTCATAGCAAGTTCTTTTCCTTTTAGCTCTTTTTCTGTAAAGTAATTTGCTAAATCTTTTGTAAGATTTTCTTTTGTTTTTGGTCAAAAAATTCAAGCAGAATCATCTTTTTCATTTTTTATAATTCACTTTTTTATTTGGTATGATATGAGACTTTTCTTTGTAATATCACCAAAAGTAGCGGTATCATCATAATTAAAATATCAAAGTATTTTGAGTATTTTTTGAAATTCTCTTACTTCTTGTGAAGTTTCTCAGAATTTAATATTTCCAAGACTTGAAACTATATTTTTTGCATCGTTAGATTTTGAAAGAAGAAGTTTTTCTTTTTTTTCTGCGAGTTCTTTATTTTTCTTTTTTTCTAAATTAATCTTATCATAATCACTTTTTGCCATCTGTCTTGTTTTTGGTCAAAAATATCCCACTCAAACTTCATTTTTATCTTTTACTATTTTTTTATCTATTTGATAAGAGATAAGAGTATCTTTTATATCACTATATTTTCCTGTTGTTTCTCAAGAATATTTTCCTATTTCTTTAAAAAAACTTTGTAAGAGAATTATTTTTTCTTTGTCTGAATCTGGTGATATTGTCATCTCAAAAATATTTAAAGTATTTTTTTCTTCTTTTTTATTTACAATTTCTTGTTTTTTTTCATCTTTATCTTTATATTGTTTTGCAAATAGATTTCTTGTTTTTATTCACCAATATCCTGCTCAAGCATCGGTATCATTTTTTATAAGATTATTATTTTTTTGAAAATTTAGTATTATATTTATTACTTCATTATTATATATTCCATCTAGTTTTCAGTTATAAAGTCAATACAATTGAAGAGTTTTTTGAAGTTCTTTTATATCATCTTTTGAAGAATCTTTTCCTATAGATTTTTCGTAGAGAGAAAGAGGAGTTTCTTTTTTTACTTGAGATAATGAAGCCACTTTTTTATTTTCAGTTATTTTTGTTTCGTTGAGAGAAATATTTGTTTTTGTAGAAGAATCTACTATATATCCTTTCACTTTTCTTTTTCCCCATTTGAGAGCTTTTAAAAGTCATTCTTGTCCATACCCCATCCATACATCTATTCTATCATACTCATAGCCCCTTTTTCATGCTTCTACTATTGCTCATCCTCTATCTTCCACTACTCAAATTCCTATTCATTCAAGATATATTTTTGTTCCAAATGAATATTTTTTAGGAGCAGCAAGCATTCATGGAAAAACTCATTTTCCAGAAGCTCATTTTATTCATTGACCATTAAGGTATATTTCTTTTTCATAATCTCATTTAAGATAAAAATCTTGATTTGGAAGGGGAGAGTAATAAGCAGTAACAATAAAGTATGTTTCTTGATTTTCTGCTTTTACTTCCAAAGAATTTCAAAGACTAAAAAAAATATTTATTCCAATAAATAAAGCTAAAAGATTTTTTTTCATTTTTTGTTTTTATTTTATATATTTGCATCATATCATTATTTTTTATTTTCGTCAAAAAAAGCATCATTTTATATGATGCTTTGAAGATAATCCAATTTCATTTTTAGTTTTTCATCTTTGGTTTTTTCTTTTAAACTAGAAAGTCTTGTAACTAAATCTTGGAGGATTTTTTGTTCTTGTTCTTTACTATATTTTTTTGCTTTTACTTTTTTTATCACTCCTTCTTTTAGCTTATCTATTTTTTCTTTTTCTGCCTGAGTTAAGTATAAAGTTTTTGTTAAATATATTTTATTTCCCAAAGCTACTCCATATTCTTCTTTGAGTTTTTGAATTGTTTTTGGTCAAAAATGTCCAGCTCACCGATCATCTTTATCTTTTATAAGTCATTTTTGATATTGATAAGCAATAATAGTATCTTTTATATCATTATATTTTCCTGTTATTTTTCATTTATATTTTCCTATTTCTTGGAAAAAAAGTTGTACTTTTTTTATTTCTTCTTCAGAAGAATCTGGAGAAAGACTTAAATAAAGATAACTATCTTCTATGGAGCTTTTTAGACGAATACTTACTTTTTCACTATTTGATACAACATATCATTTTACTGTTCTTCTACCCCAATTTTTTGCTCTTAATCTTCACTCATCACCATATCCCATCCAAATATCTATTCTATCATATTCATTATTTCTTTCTCCTGCTTCTACTATTGCTCATCCTCTATCCTCTACAACTCCAACTCCATATCATTCTAAATATATTTTTGTTCAAAATTCATAACTTTTAGGAGCAGCGAGCATTCAAGTAAAAACTCCTTTTCCAGAAGCTCAGTGAATTCATTTTCCATTGAGTTTAATATCTCACTCATAGCTTCCTGTAACATATTCTTTTTGATCTAATAAAGGTGAATAATATCAAGTAACTATAAAATAGTTTTCCTCTTCATCTTTTTGTATACTCTTAACAATGCTATCTCCTGAAAATGAAGAACTTATAGTAGCATAAACCGTAGTAGAAAAAAAGATTGAGATTAGTAAAAAGATGAAAATCTTTTTGAATATTGCTCACCACAATATTCTATCAGAGTACATATATATTATTTTTGAAATAAAAATGCCCTATTATTTTATAGAAAAAAATTATTTTGCAAGTTTTTTATTTTTTTCTATTAATATCATGATATACTATCTGTATCACAATTGGCTGGATCTTCAAAACATTTATCAAGTGCCGTTGATCTTTCTGCTCTTTTTTTTGCAAGTTCTATAACTGTTCAAAAGGTTTCTTTACTTATCTTTGAAATAGTACTTCCAAATACTGGTACATATCAAGTTGCATATTCAAGTCATTTATCAAGTAAAACTGCTCCTTTTAAGACTTTTGCTTTTCATGCATCTATCTTTCATTCTGCAAGCATTTTATTTACTTGATCCACTCTATTATAAACTCCCATTACCTCATCATACACTCATTTAAGTTTGTCATATTTTCATTTTGCATCTTCATACATTTTACTTCATTTTTCATATTTTTCCATTATCCATTTATAATTACTTAGTGCAGATTTAAGGTTAGATCAACCATTTTTTTCTATCCATTCTTGAGCATTGTCTCACATATTTTCTATAATTTCATCTTGTTTATCATTTACTATTCACTCAAGTTGCTCTTTTACGGTATCTACAAGTTCATTTGCTTCTTCATCTAATCTTTTTAATGTTTGTTGTTTTTCAGTAATTTGTTCTAGTTTTTCAAGTTGTTTTAATACATTTCATTCACCAGATTTATATACTGTAAATTCTTTTGAAATAGCTGATTTTACATCATCATCTTCTATATCAGACATTATAGCTTCTCTTTTTTCTTTAAAATATGTTTGTTTTTGTGATTCTGGCATCATTTCATATGTAATTTGCTGTTGTTTTTTTACTTCTTCTAATTGTTTTTTTAAATCACGATTACTTGGATCTGATTTTAATTGTTCTATTAAACTCTCTATTTTTTCATCTTTTCATTTTATTTTCTCTATTGTTGCGAGTTTTGTCTTACATTCTTCATAAGCACTTTGGTATCAAGTAGGGAATTTAGAAAGTTTTTTACATCCATTGAGATCATCATTTTTTACAGTTTCATTAAGTATTTTTTGTCAAACTCATTTGATACATTCATCTTGAGTATAAGACATTAATCATCATTTTATTTTTTTACATATAGTATAATCTCATTTATTTTGAGCTATAGTAAGATAACATTTATCTCTTGGGGGATTAGAACCTGTATCTTTGAATTTGCTTCATTTTATTCTTTCACAAGCTGATGGTGATCCACTTTGCACTGCAGTCCATTGATAACAATGGTCACTATCAGGAGCAAGACTACACATCATATTTCAAATTCATGTAAGAAAACTACAAGCAGAAAGAAAAAAAGAAAAAAATAGAAATATACTTATTTTTAAAAAGATATTTTTCATAGAATAGAATTTATAAAATAATTATTTTTTCTTAAAAAACGAAAAGATAAATGTAAATATAATAGAGGCAGAAGAAGCAATAATAAGAGGAAGAGCATAGTTATCAATAAGGGCTATTGCTATATCTGTATATCTTGGTTCAAAGTACTTAAGTTGTATTCCAAAAGCAAGAAGAAATCAATATACAAGAAGATAAATAATAATGCTGACAACAAGAAGATTAAGACGAAAAATAATTTTTATTAAAAAAAGAAGTAATGTGCCAACTAATGCTACTATTCCAAAAACAAGAGGAAAATATATTCAATATTTTTCAAAAATATCATGCATTTGAAAGTTTTGTATATTTAATTCTTTATTTCAAAAAATAAAAAAAGAAGCATAAAAAAAAGCAAGAAATATAAAAATAAGCAGAAAATAAGCGAGTTTGGACTGAAGAAATCTTTTTGTTTTTTCTTGTTTATTATCCATAGAAAATATGATTAATAAATAAAATACTAGTATTTTATATTTTTGTTTTTATTAATCAACAAAAAATTAAAACATTATTTTTGTTTTGTTTTTTTTCATAGAAAGATTTTTTATTTTCTTTTTTGTATTATCATTTTTCCCACCTATAAATTTTATTATTTCATCTATATTTCATTCAGAAAGACCAATAGTAGAGTTGTTATTTCTCAGGTAAAAACAATAACGAATAATTTCTTTTTGTAGTAAAATAGGTTTTTCAAAAAATTCATCTATGTAAAAAGAATCTTCATCAGCAATAAATTTTTTTACTTCTTCATCAATAAAATCTTTTATTTCTTCAAAGTAGCAAAGAGTATTTTTGATATTTTTTTTGTATGATTTATTTATTTTAGAAAAAAGTGGAATAATATCATGTCTTAAATAATTTCTTGTATAAGCAATATCAAAATTTGAACTATCTATATTATAGGGAAGATTTTTTTCTTCAAGCCAAGAAATAATTTCTGTTTTTGTGATTTCAAGAAGTGGTCTCAAGACAGAGCCATTATTTTCTTTCATATTGATAAGTCCTGTAAGTTTTGTTCCTCGTATCAAATTAAAGAAAAAAGTCTCTATTTTATCATCAAGATGATGAGCGGTAAGAATATATTTTGCTCCATAAATTTCTCTTGTTTTTTTAAAAAATTCATATCTTTTTTCTCTTGCTATCTCTTCTATCCCTATACTTGGACTTTCTTTTTGTATTTTTTTTATATTTTCCTCTTGTATCTCTACAATAAAATCATATTTTTTTCCCATATCCTTTATAAATTTTACTTCTTTTTCTGACTCTTTTCTTAATTTATGATCAAAATAACAAACAACTAAATTTTTTTTGTAATTTGTCTCAAGTATCTTATAAAGAAGGTACATACTATCTGGTCATGTTGAACAAGCAAGAATAATCTTAT
Source organism: Candidatus Altimarinota bacterium (assembly GCA_013350285.1). GTDB lineage: Bacteria > Patescibacteriota > Gracilibacteria > BD1-5 > UBA6164 > JAAXWG01. The sequence goes on from JAAXWG010000003.1 coordinate 203,823, forward strand.
CTCTTGAGGAAAAATATTTTTTGAGAAAATTTTCAATATTCATTATATTTTTTTTACAAATATGATATTTTCACTATCTTAATTGCGACAATAAAATTGTATACTAAAAAATTTATTTATCAAATAATTTATTTTTATGAAAAACTATAAACTTCTTATACCACTTATTTCTTTTTATATTACTATACTTTTGACCTCAAATATAGTTTCTACAAAAATAACTCATTTTTGGTGATTTACTTTTGATGCAGGAACTATTCTTTTTCCACTTAGTTATATTTTTGGTGATATTTTGACAGAAGTATATGGATACAAAGAAACTAAAAAAGTTATTTGGATATGATTTTTTTCACTTTTTCTTATGAGTGTTATAATTATACTCGTTTGAGTTCTTCCTCCTGCAAATGACTGGAATTTTCAACAAGATTATCAAAATATTTTATGATTTACACCGAGGATTATAGGAGCAAGTCTTGTAGCTTACCTTATCTGAGAATTTTGTAATTCTTATATATTAGCAAAAATAAAGCTAAAAATGAAAGGAAAGCTCCTTTTTATAAGAACAATTTGATCTACTCTTGTTGCTGAAGTTTTTGATACATTTATTTTTGTATTTCTTGCTTTTTATGGAGTATTTGATAATCATATTTTATGGTTAATAATTTTTTCAAATTACATTTTCAAAATTGGGGTAGAAATACTTTTTACACCGTTTACTTACACTCTAGTAAATAAATTTAAAAAAAGTGAAAAAATGGATTTTTATGATACAAAAACAGATTTTAATCCATTTACTTTGTGATAAAGTTATTTTTAATAAATATTTTTGACATAATTTATAAATAAATTATTATAATAGTATTTTTTACTTCCTTTATCCTTTATCCTTTATTATTTATTCTTTATCCTAATAATAATTATTATGTCAGTAAATATTGCTTTATTAAATTCAGAAGATTTAAATAATTTTTACGATTGAGAAATTCCTCAAGAACTTGGTTTTATTGAAGATATATTAAAAAGTTGGTTTGATAATTGTTTAGAGCCTGAAGATATTATAAAAAAAATAAAAAGTGAAGCAAGAAAAAGGGATATAAAAATACCAAAAGAAAAAATAGTTACTCTATACAATTTAGAAAATGAGATTGAAGATTCTTGGCCTCATAGAAGATTAAAAAGCTTAATTAGTGAAGATAGTGAAGATGAAGATTTATTAGATAATGATGAAATTTTAAAAAGAATAAAGTATTTATTGTTTTTAAAATATATTGATATATTTTATTCTTTATCCACAAAAAGCAAAGTAGAACTTACTCCTTTTTTTATGAAAGCAATAATTGCAAATATTTTAAATTGAAAATTAAATTCTCCAAATAAAGATGTTTATACTTTCATTACAGATAAAAATTTAATTTCTATATTTCAATCTATGCATTGAGACCTAAGTATACATAAATATCCTATTTATCAAGAAAATAAAATTATAAATTCTAATCAATTAGATTTATTTTATCCTTCCAAATATGAAAATGGTAAAATTATTAATATTGATTTAGATTCTGTTAATATTGAAGGAAAAATTTGAATATATCAACGGACTTCAAATTTTTTTAAAACCCTTTTGTTATATTGTTATAAATATAATTTCTTTCCTAAAGAATTAAATACCTTATTAAATATAGAATGAGAAATCCCTTTTGCATCTGATTCATTTGATACAAAAACTAACTGAGAAAATTTTTTTTATGATTTAGTAGATAATAATGAGATAGGAAAATTAGAAAATATAGATTTTAGTATATCTCATAGCCCAAATACTGATTTAAATGCAAACATAACTCAAGAATGAATTTATGTTAAGCAAGAAGATGATAAAATAGTATTAAAAATAAAAAAAGAAGAAATATGATATTTACTACAAGCTCTTATGTATCTTCCTTGAAGATCATATAATGAGAATATTTTAATTCTTAAAGAATTTTTTAAAAGAAAAAAAATAAGAGACCTACACTCCTAATTCTCTTACTACTTCATCATATTCTTTTATTTGTTTTGGTATACCTATTATTCTATTATCTTTGCTTATTATAACAATTCCCAATAAATTTTTTGTAATATTTTTTATATCTTCTCGAAATATTTTTTCATTTTTTAAATTTCCTTTATAAAACCCATTATTTCCTAAAATATTTTGAGTTATTTCATTGTAAGATATTTTAAAATTGAGACTTCTTTTTACCCATATTTTATAAGCAAAATTCCAAATTCCAATAGTAAACATTATGAAAATCAAAACAACCGAAATACAAAATGATAATATTAATAACTCAAAAGCTATACTCTTTGTCATAAAAAGCATTATATGAGAAAATAATACTCCTATAAAACCTATTACTAAAATAAATATATATCTTGGAAATAGCATTTTTTTGATAACTTCTTTATCTACAATTACTTCTATCATCATGATAAAATTATAAAATAACTATTAAAGTATAGCATATAAAAAGTGAGAGAGCAAAAAAGTAAAAATTCTCTTGAATATTTTTGTATTTTCCATACACTCAAAAATTAGAAGAAATATTATTTATAAATAAAAATTCTCTATGACAAAATTGATTATCGCTCTTGATAATCTCTCTATTGCAGAAGCAAAAGAAAAAATAGCAGAGATAGAGCAACACCACAAAGATAATATGACAAATATTATATTTAAAGTAAATGATCTCACAGCCTTGGTTTGATTTGAATGACTTTTTTCAATTTTTCAAAACTCCAAGGCTTTTTTAATGCTTGATACAAAATATCATGATATAGAAAATACGATGAAAAATTATCTCAAGCAACTTGCTTCTTCAAAAATTGCATCAAAAGTAGCTATTTTGACAGTACATGCAAGTGTTTGAAAAAAAGCCCTCCAAGAACTTAAAAATTTGAAAGATAAGCTTGCTTTAAAAGACCTCAAAATATTTGCTATTACTGCTCTTACTTCTCTTGATGATGAAGATACAATAGAGTTATATTGAAAAGATGCGAAAGAAACTGTTCTTTCTCTCGCAAATATTGCTTATAAATGATGAGTTGATGGAGTGGTTTGTTCTGCTCAAGAATCACAAATGATAAAACAAGTTTTTTGACAAAACTTCCTTACCCTCACTCCTTGAATACGATTTGAAAATGATGAAAAATGAGACCAAAAAAGGGTAGCAACTATAGAAGATGCTATACAAAACGGAAGTGATTATATTGTAATGGGAAGACCAATACTTAATTCATTAGATATGATTTGAACTATAACTAAGGTATTAAATATTATCCATAAATACTATGAATTATGAGCAATGAAATAAACCTTAAAGACAAAAATATAAAAATCTTTTCTCAAGAAAAAGAATTTATAGAGCTTTTAGAATCTTTTAATGTTATTGAAAAGTGACATTTTGAATACAAATGACTCGCTCCAGATGGAAGACATAAAAGATGAGAGTATTTTATCAATTTTAGACTCTTAAATACAGCTCAAGAAATTGCATTAACTCCTTATTATCATAAAGCTATTGAAGAATTTTTTGCAAATAAAATAAAAGATATGGTAATTGTTTGAATTGCTTATGGTTCATTATCACTTCCAAAAGTTATACAAACTTTATGATATGAAAAATATGCTATGGAATATGTTTATGCTGAAAAAAGAAATTGATTACTTGGTATATTTGATGACCAAGCTAAAAAATGTAAATGAAAACATTTACTTTTTATTGAAGATGTATGTAATAATGCAACTTCTCTCAAACAATTAAATAATGCAGTAAATGATATTAAAGAATCTCTTGATATTAAGTGATATTCTATTATTTACTGAGTTCATAGATGACATACATTTTTGGAGGATCCAAAATGAGAAATATATGCTATGAGCTTACTTTATGCTCCAGCATATAATCCAGATAATATACCAGAACACTTAAAAAATATTCCTCTTAAAGAATACAAAAAATAAAAATTCTTTTACTTTTTTACTCTTTTTTTTATGCAAATAACACTAAATTCACCTCTTGATATGCATCTCCATTTGAGAGATGGGGAAATGCTAAAACTTGTTGCACCACTAAGTGCAAAATATTTTTCTTGAGCTCTTGTGATGCCAAATCTCAGTCCTTCTATCAAAACAAAAGAAGATATTATTGCTTATAAAACAAGAATTTTAGAAGCTACAAAATGAGAACAATTTATTCCTTATATGAGTGTATTTTTTCAAAAAAATCTCAATTATGAAATACTCAAAGAATTAAAAAATGAAATTCTTGTTGTAAAAATGTATCCTGATGGAGTTACTACAAATTCAAGTTGAGGAGTAAAATCTATAGATTTATGAGAAATAGGTCATATTTTTGAAGCAATGCAAAAACTAGAAATTCCTCTTTCTATTCATGGAGAAACAAATGATTTTATTCTTGATAGAGAAAAAAATTTCCTTCCTACTTATGAACTTTTAGCGAGCACTTACCCAAAGCTTAAAATTATAATGGAACATATTACCAATAAAGAATCAATTTCACTTCTCAAAAAATATGATAATCTTTTTGCAACGATTACTCTTCATCACCTTAGTATTACTCTTGATGATGTGATAGGATGAATGCTTTGTCCTCATAATTTTTGTAAACCAATAGCAAAAACAGAATCTGATAGACAAGCTCTTTTAGCACTTGCTCTTGAAGCTGATGAAAAAATAATGTTTTGATCAGATTCAGCCCCACATCCAAAAGAAAAAAAAGAATCGTGAAATGGAAGTGCTGGAGTCTTTACTGCTCCTATTATATTACCAATGCTTGTTGAACTTTTTGAAAAACATAATAAACTTGAAAATCTTGAAAAATTTATCTCAAAAAATGCTCAAAAAATTTATGGAATACAAGCAGTAAAAAAAGAAATAATTCTTGAAAAAAAGGATTTTCTTATTCCTGATATGTATGGAAATGTTGTTCCTTTTTTTGCAGGAAAAATTATTTCTTGGAGTGTAAAAGAATAGTGAATAGTAAAAAAATTTGAAATTAAAATTATAGAAATAGTGGTTTATTTAGATATTTTATTTTTAATAAAAATTCTATGCTTCCAGATGAAAAAATCATAGAAACAAAAACTTGTAGGCATTGTGGAGCAAGTTTTGATATTACTGACAAAGACTTAGAATTTTATGAAAAAATAAGTCCAATATTTCCAAACCCTGTGGTTTCTTTTTCAACCCCGGGGTTAAAACAAGCTTTCCCCCCAAGGGAGAAAGGAGTAGAAGAAAATATCCCCCTCAATTGAGGGGGAACAAAATGGGGAGTTTTGTCCCTCTGAAACGGAAAAATAAAATACCTCATACCTTCTCCAACTCTTTGTCCTAATTGTAGAGAACAAAGAAGAAGATCTTTGAGAAATGAAAGAAATCTTTATAAAAGAAAATGTGATTTTAGTGGCAAAGATATTATTTCTATCTATTCTCCTGATAAACCCTATAAAGTGTATGACCAAGAAATTTGGTGGAGTGATAAATGGGAGGCGACTGATTATGGAAAAGAGTTTGATTTTTCCAAAAGTTTTTTTGAGCAGTTTGATATATTATTAAAACAAGTCCCTCTTATGAATTTGTGTGGACAGTCAAATGAAGATTGCGATTATACTTTTGACTGTAATTTTTCAAAAAACTGTTATATGAGTGTTATTGTAGATGATGGAGAAAATGTATTGTATTCAAATCGTGTTTTTAGTCGCTCAAAAGATGTTATAGATTCTTATTATGTATTTAACCAATCATCATTGATTTATGATAGTAGCTATATAAATAATTGCTACAATATGAAACATTGCTTTTCTTGTAAAAACTCAAAATCACTTATACTTTGCAACTTTTGTGAAAACTGTGAAGAATGTATCGGCTCAAAAAATCTTTCATGAAAAAAATACTATATTTTCAACAAAGAATATTCTAAAGAGGATTATTTAGAGATAAAAAAACAATTTGATTTTAAAAATTTTAAAGAAAAAGCAGATAAACTCTTTTTAAGTTTACCAATCAAAAGTAATACTTTTACAAATTGTGAAAATTGCCAAGGATGAGACCTTACTTGATGTAAAAATTGTTATTATGGATTTAATGGAGAAGATTCAAAAAATATAAAATATTCAGCTTATTTTACGGAAGCAAATGATTGTTATGATTGTGAAGATAATTGTTATAATATAAATCTAAACTATGAATGCCAAACCGTTATAAAAAATAATAATAAGGTTCTTTTTTCTACTTTTATGATGGAATGAAATGATGAATGCTTTTATTGCAATGCACTTATAGGATGTCATAATTGCTTTTGATGTGCCTGACTCAAAAATAAATCCTATTGCATTCTCAATAAACAATATACGAAAAGTGAATATGAAGCTCTTGTTCCTAAAATAATAGAACATATGATGACTCCCCCTAAATTCCCCTCAATTGAGGGGGAAAGCTGAGCGATAGTGAAGCAGGGAGAGCAAGAATGGTGAGAATTTTTTCCTAGTTCTCTTAGTCCTTTTGGTTACAATGAAACAATTGCTCAAGAATATTTTCCAATAAATACTCCCCCTATCCCTCACCCTTTCCCCAAAAAGGAAAAAGGGAATAATTCTTGTCTTTTTTCTTTCTCCCTTGGGGGGAAAGATGCCTGAAAGGCAGATAGGGGGACTTTTAACTGGTCTACTTATGAAGCTCCTTTTCCTAAGGTAGAAAAAATTATCCCTGCAAATAAGCTTCCTGAAAATATTGCAGATATTCCTGATGATATTTTGAACTGGGCTATTGAGTGTGAAGTAACTAAAAAACCTTTTAGAATAATAAAAGAAGAACTCACTTTTTATAGAAAGCATAATCTTCCCATACCAAGAAGACATCCAGACCAAAGACATCTTGATAGGATGAGTTTAAGAAATCCGAGACATCTTTATACAAGAAACTGTAATAAGTGTGGAAAAAAAATACAAACAACTTATGCTCCTGAAAGACCAGAAATTGTGTATTGTGAGGAGTGTTATAATAGCGAGATTTATTAAAAAAATTAAAAGAAAAAAAGATTTGTAGAGATAATTCACAAATTATCTTTTAAAAGAAAAAAATAATTTTATACCATAACAATTTAATTTATGACAAATATGGAAACACAAATAGGAAATATAAAATTTTCTCACCCTATTTTTAATGCATCTGGTCCTGCTTGTACAACTCTTGAAGAGCTTGAAATAATAGGGAAGTCTGAGTCAAGTGCTATTATGATGAAAACTTGTAGCTTGGAGCCAAGAGAATGAAATCCAGAGCCAAGATATAAAGAAGTGCCTTTGGGGAGTATTAATTCTATGGGACTTCCAAATCTCTGATACAAAAAATATGTAGAATTTTCTCATATTCTCAAAGAAAAATATAAAAAACCTGTTATTGCTTCTGTCGTATGATTTTGCTCTACACAGGCTTGTAATAATGATTTTGAAATAATTGTAAAAGCTTTTCAAGAAGATTCTTTGGTTGATTTGATAGAAGTAAATCTTAGTTGTCCAAATGTCGTAGGGAAACCACAAATTGCCTATGATTTTGAAACTTCTGATACAATATTGAGTCTTGTAGAAAATTTGTGAAATAAAGATATAGGAATAAAACTTCCTCCGTATTTTGATCCAAGTCATACCAATGCTATGTCGGAAGTCATAAAAAAACATCCCCAAGTAAAATTTATTACCTGCATTAATTCTGTTGGGAATACTCTTATCATTGATCCAGAAACAGAGCAACCAATTATAAAGCCAAAATGAGGTTTTGGAGGGCTTGGAGGTGAATATGTAAAACCTATAGCATTAGCAAATGTACGAGCATTTTACAAAAATTTATGAGAAAGTGTAAAAATAATCGGAGCATGAGGTATTTTGAATTGAATAGATGTTTATGAATTTCTCCTTGCTTGAGCAAGTGCAGTTCAGCTTGGAACCACTTTTGCAAAAGAAGGTCCAGAAGCTTTTGCAAGGATAAAAAAAGAATTTGAAAACTATCTTGAGAAAAAATGAAAAAAATCTCTTGATGAAGTTATAGGGAAATTGAAAGAGCTTTAGAAATAGTGTTATTGTCATCCTGAATTTATTTCAGGATTATTAGAATATCCCTTTTCATTTTAATAGATTCCTGTTTTCACAGGAATGACAAAATTCAAACAAAGCTAAAGTTCGAAAAAAAGAAAAATTTTAACTTACTATTTATTTTCTAATTTTTTACAATATGGTATATTTTCCACATAAAAATGTTTTGGCAACAAAACAATTTTCGAGAGAGGATTTAGAAACAGTATTTGCAACAGCAAAAGAAATGGAAACAATTCTTTCTGGAGAAAAACCGTGAGACCTCTTGAGAGGAAAAATAATGGCTGCTATGTTTTATGAGCCATCAACAAGAACAAGACTCAGTTTTGAGTCAGCAATGAGAAGACTTTGATGAAAAGTTATTACTGTATCCGATGCTTCTACTTGTAGTCTTGCAAAATGAGAAACAATAGAAGATAATGCAAAAATGGTATCTATTTATTGTGATATTATTGTTATGAGGCATCCAGAAAATAATAGTGTAGAAAAAAGTGCTGCGGTCATAGATACTCCTGTTATCAATGCTGGTGATGGATCAAATGAACATCCAACTCAAGCATTTCTTGATATTTATACGATTCTCAAAGAAAGAGGAACAATAGACAATCTCAAAATAGCTCTTGTTGGGGATTTGAGATATGGAAGAACGGCTCACTCTCTCGTATTTTTTGCAGGACTTTTTAAAAATGTAGAGTTTACTTTTATTTCTTGTGATAGTCTCAAAATGCCAGAAAAAGTAATAAGTTTTCTCAAAGAAAAAAATATAAAATATAAAGAAACAAGTTCTTATAAAGAGGGGATAGTATGAGCTGATGTACTTTATGTTACAAGAATACAAAAAGAAAGATTTCCAAGTGAAACAGAATATGAAAGAGTAAAAAATGATTTTATCCTTACAAAAGAAATGCTTCTTGCAACAAATCCAAATATAACTATTCTTCATCCTCTTCCGAGAGTAAATGAAATAAGTAATGATGTAGATGAGCTTCCAAATGCTGCTTTTTTCAGACAAGCACAAAATGGAGTTCCTATTAGAATGGCTTTGCTTTACCTCCTTCTCAAAAAATAATTTTTCTTCATCATAATTTAAATACTTTAAAAATATTTGCTCCTTTCCCTATTTTCTATATAATAAGTCCATGGGGCTATTTTTGGATTCTATTAGGAGAATTCGTTAGTCTTATATGCTATCAGGGAGGTGTTTGTGGCTTCCTCTAATCAATTACAAACAAGCATAACTGCAAACAAAACTACTGCTTTAAGCAGATTTAAGGCAACTATTAAAGGAGCTTTTACTCCTTTAGCAATTGCTGCATAATCAAGAGTTATTAAACTAACCTTGATGTCGCCTCCCCAAGTGGGATGATACCGATTGGTTGCGACAAATCACTAGAAAATTTTACTTTGGAAGTTTCTCGTGATTATAAAACAAAGTCCTTATTTCAGGTTATTTAAAGTATTTTCCTCGTCATATTGTACTAAAAAAACTTTCTTATAGATACTTTTTGTTTACTTTGATATCTATGAGTACCAAGATAAACTATGATAGTAGAAATATCTGATTAGCCTCCTAAGATGTGGGTTCAAATCCCACTAGCTCCACCAA
>JAAXWG010000004.1 GCA_013350285.1 Candidatus Altimarinota bacterium
AGACCAAAGACATCTTGATAGGATGAGTTTAAGAAATCCAAGACATCTTTATACAAGAAACTGTGATAAGTGTGGAAAAGAAATACAGACAACTTATGCTCCTGAAAGACCTGAGATTGTGTATTGTGAAGAGTGTTATAATAAGGAGGTGTATTAAAAGATTAAAAAAGGAAAAGTATAAAAGATTTGTAGAGATAATTCTACGAATTATCTGAAAAAATTATTTCTTTAAAAATTTATATGTTTGAAAATAAAAAAATAGTAGAAACTCGTATTTGCAAACATTGTTCCAGCAAGTTTGATATTACTGATAAAGATTTGGAATTTTATGAAAAAGTCAGCCCAAGTTTTTGAGGAAAAAAATACCTTGTTCCAACACCAACTCTTTGTCCCAATTGCAGGCAACAAAGACGATTATCGTGGAGAAATGAGAGAAAACTCTATAAAAGAAAATGTGATGCGAGTGGAAAAGAAATTATTTCTATTTATTCCCCAGATAAAAACTATACAGTGTATAATCAAGATTTTTGGTGGAGCGATAAATGGAATTCTCTTAATTATGGAATAGAATTGGATTTCAAAAAAAGTTTTTTTACTCAATTTAATGAACTGAATAATAAGGTTCCAAAACTTGCAATTATTTGAGCAAACAATGAAAATTCAAGTTATTGTAATCTTTCGGCTGATAATAAAAATTGTTACTTAATTTCTGAAAGTTCCAATAATGAAGATTGCTTTTATGGGCATTGGCTTCAGAAAAGTAGAGATTGTGTTGATTGTAGTTTTATTCACGAATGAGAAAATTGTTATAATTGTGATGATTGTTTTAATTGCAATAATTCATTTTTTCTCTCAAGTTGTAAAAATTGTTATAATTGTATTTTACTAGAGGATTGTTATGGCTGTAAAAATTGTTTTTGATGTGTCAATCTTCAGGATAAAGAATATTATTTTTTTAATGAAAAATTAACAAAAGAAAAATATGACGAAGAAACAAGGAAAATAAAGATAAATGAAGCTACAATAAATCGATTTAATGATTTTAAAAAACAATTTCCAAAAAAATATTCAAGGATTTTGAGATCTGAAAATTGTAGTGGTGGACAAATAGAAGATTCAAAAAATTGTACTTATAGTTTTCATGCATACGATGCTGAGGATTGTAAGTATGCGGAACATGTATGGAGAAATGCGAAAGATTGTATGGATGTTAGCACCGCAGGAAGGGATGCAGAACTTATTTTTGAAACAATAAATTGTTGAATTGGAGTGTATAAAAATATTTTTTCTGCTGTTGTTTGGGAATGCCAAAATATGTCCTATTGTTTTTCTTGTTTTAACTCTCACGATTGTTTTTGATGTGTGGGACTTTGTGATATGTCTTATTGTATTCTTAATAAACAATATTCAAAGGAAGAGTATGAAAAATTAGTGCCGAAAATTATTTCTCATATGTCCTCACCCCAACCCTCTCCTTTAGAAGAAGGAGTAAAAGAATGGTGAGAATTTTTTCCTAGTTCTCTTAGTCCTTTTGGCTATAATGAAACCGTTGCGAATGAATATTTTCCAATTTCACTTAAGACCGGTCTTGAGTGAAAAATAAATTATATTGATAGAGAATGAAATATTTATAATACTATTGAAGAAGTTTGAGAGAGACCGGTCTTTAAGTATAGCAATTATGAAACTCCTTTTCCAAAAGTGGAAAAAATAATTCCTGCAAGCAAATTACCAGAAAATATTGCAGATATTCCTGATGATATTCTTAACTGGGCAATTGAATGTGAAATTAGCAAAAAACCTTTTCGAATAATAAAACAAGAACTGGAATTTTATAGAAAACATAACTTACCCATTCCAAGACTTCATCCTGATATGAGACATATAATGAGATTAAAACTAAAAAATGCAATAAAATTATATGAGAGAAAATGTGCTAAATGTAAAAAAGAAATTCATACAACTTATGCTCCTGAAAGAACGGAAATTATTTATTGTGAAGAGTGTTATAATAGCGAGATTTATTAAATTCTGTAGAGACAAAAGATTTTTTGTCTTATAAATTCACCTTATTTTTCTAAAAATTTTTTTATGTTTCAAGATGAAAAAGTTATAGAAACAAAAATCTGTAAACATTGTTCTTGTCAGTTTGATATTACCGACAAAGATATAGAATTTTATGAAAAAATAAGTCCATCATTTCCAAGTCCGGACTCAAAAGAGTCCGGACTTAAGAAATATATTATTCCCTCACCAACTCTTTGTCCCGATTGCAGACAACAAAGAAGATTGACATTTCGTAATGAAAGAAAACTCTACAAAAGAAAATGCGATGCAAGTGGAAAAGAAATTATTTCTATTTATTCCCCAGATAAACCCTACAAAGTATACAATCAAGATTTTTGGTGGAGTGACTGATGGGAAGCTCTCGACTATGGAAGAGATTTTGATTTTAGTAAAACTTTTTTTGAGCAGTTTGGAAAATTGATAAGAGAAGTGCCAAGAATGTCCGTTTTTGGAAAAAATAATGAAAATAGCTTTTATACGAATCATACAGATTGAGCAAAAGATTCATATATGGCTATAGATACAGCAAATTCACAAAATATTTATTATTCAAAATGGGTAGTAAATAGTACAAATTCTATTGATTGTTATTTTATAGATAAATCCGAATTATGTTATGAGTGTATGAATATAGATAATTGCTACAAATGTTTTTATTCTTATTATTCAAATAATTGTAAGAATTGCTCCTATATTTATTTTTGTGATAATTGTGAAAATTGTTTATTTTGTACAAATTTAAAAAATAAAAAAAATTATATATTAAATAAAGCTTATAATGAAATTGAATATAATAAATTATCCAAAGAAATTTTTGCAAATAAAAATCCTTGAGAATATTTTCAAGAATTTTTAAAAAATCAAATAAGAAAACCTACTCTTATTTATAATTCTGAAAATGTCTTGTGAGATTTTATATGGAATAGCTCTAATGTGTTTAATTCTTTTACAATTATAGATGGGGAAAAACTTAAGTATTGTCATGATAGCTGATGGATAAATAATTCTTATGATGTATATGAAGCAGCATTTGAATGCAATTTTCAATATGAATGTCATGCATGTAATCGTTGAAAAAATACATTATGATGACATGTAAGTTATGATATTTATAACTGTTTTTATATTGATAGCTGTCATAATTCTTCAAATCTTTTTTGATGTATTTGACTCAAAAACAAATCTTACTGCATCCTCAACAAGCAATATACAAAAGAAGAATATGAAAAAATTGTTCCAAAAATTATAGAACATATGATGAAAACATGAGAATGGTGAGAATTTTTTCCTAGTTCTCTTAATCCTTTTGGTTACAATGAAACAGTTGCTCAAGAATATTATCCTCTTACTCGTAAAGATGTCATTCCTGCGAAGGCAGGAATCTATGAAAATGAAAACATTTCTTTTGAGACCGGTCTTGAGTGAGAAATAAATTATATTGATAGAGAATGAAATACTTATAAAACTCTTGAAGAAGCTTGAAAAAGACCGGTCTTTAAATACAGCACTTATGAAGCTCCTTTTCCTAAGGTAGAAAAAATTATTCCTGCAAATAAACTTCCAAATAATATTTCAGATATTCCTGATGATATTTTGAACTGGGCTATTGAGTGTGAAGTAACTAAAAAACCTTTTAGAATAATAAAAGAAGAACTCGCTTTTTATAGAAAACATAATCTTCCCATACCAAGAAGACATCCAGACCAAAGACATCTTGATAGGATGAGTTTAAGAAATCCAAGACATCTTTATACAAGGAAGTGTGATAAGTGTGGAAAAGAAATACAGACAACTTATGCTCCTGAAAGACCTGAGATAGTATATTGTGAAGAGTGTTATAATAAAGAGATTTATTAAATTCTGTAGAGATAAAAGATTTTTTGTCTTATAAATTCACCTTATTTTTCTAAAATTTTTTTTATGTTTCAAGATGAAAAAGTTATAGAAACAAAAATCTGTAGACATTGTTCTTGTCAGTTTGATATTACTGATAAAGATTTGGAATTTTATGAGAAAGTAAGTCCAGTTTTTCAAAGACCGGTCTCTTTAAAGGAGACCGGTCTTAATTGAGAGAAAAGTCCGGATTCAAAAGAGTCCAGACTTAAGAAATACCTCATTCCAACTCCAACTCTTTGTCCCGATTGCAGACAACAAAGAAGATTGACATTTCGTAATGAAAAAAAACTCTACAAAAGAAAATGCGATGCAAGTGGAAAAGAAATTATTTCTATTTATTCCCCAGATAAACCCTATAAAATTTATGAGAGAGATATTTGGATTTCTGACAAATGGAATCCTTTGGATTATGGAATGAACTTTAATTTTGAACAAAATTTTTTTTCTCAATTTCATGAGCTAATGCTAAAAGTTCCAAGAAAATCGAATAATCTTCACATTGAAGCTGAAAATAGTAATTATTGTAATCAATCTTGGTACATAAAAGATAGTTATCTTTGCTTTAATGTGGGGTATGCAGAAGATTGTTGTTATAGTCAAGAGATATATTTCAGTAAAAAAATCATGGATAGTCTGATGATAAGAAATTCAGAATTGTGCTATCAATCTTTTAATTGTGATAGGTCTTTTTATATCTTTTTTTCTAGTTCTTGCAATCATTGTTCTCATACTTTTTTTTCGTATGATTGTGATGGCTGTGATAATATTTTTATGTGTCAGAATCTCAAAAATAAAAATTATTGCATAAAAAATAAACAATTTTCAAAAGAGGAATATTTTGAAAAAATAAAATATCTTAGTTTTCAAAAATATGATGATTTAGTAAAGCTACTTTCTGAATATGAGAAAATGGAAAAAACATCTATAAATAAAGAAAATAATAATTTAAACACAGAAAAAAGTACCGGTGATTATCTCAATGAAGTCAAAAATAGTTATCTTTGTTTTAATTTGTACAAGGCAGAAAATTGTAAATTTGTGTGTGATCTTGATAGTGATGGAAATAGTTGTTATGATATGAATTATCTCGTTGAAGCTGAAAATTGTTATGAAGGAATGAGTGTTACTGGATATAACAACATTTTTTGTAATATGACTATTTATGGAAAATATAATTATTATTGTGATTTATGTATTAATTGTGAAAATTGTTTTGGTTGTATATCACTTGAAAAAAAATCTTACTGCATCCTCAATAAACAATATGTCAAAGAAGAATATGAAAAAATTGTTCCAAAAATTATAGAACATATGATGAAAATATGAGAATGGGGAGAATTTTTTCCAAGTTCTCTCTCTCCTTTCGGCTATAATGAAACGGTTGCAAATGAATATTATCCGATAAATACTCCCCCTATCCCTCACCCTTTCCCCCAAAAGGAGAAAGGGAATAATTCCTGTCTTTTTTCTTTCTCCCTTGGGGGGAAAGATGCCTGAAAGGCAGATAGGGGGACTTTTAACTGGTCTACTTATGAAGCTCCTTTTCCAAAAGTAGAAAAAATTATTCCTGCTTCAAAACTTCCTCAAGATATCAAAGAAATCCCTGATGATATTTTGAACTGGGCTATTGAGTGTGAAATTACTAAAAAACCTTTTAGAATAATTAAGCAAGAATTAGAATTTTATAGAAAACATAATCTTCCAATACCAAGAAAAAGTCCAGATCAAAGACATCTTGAAAGAATGAAACAGAGGAATCCGAGAAAATTATTTAAGAGAAAGTGTGATAAATGTGGAAAAGAAATACAGACAACTTATACTCCTGAAAGACCTGAGATTGTGTATTGTGAAGAGTGTTATAATAGGGAAATTTATTAAAAACTCTCAAAAAGAAGACAAATAAAATTAAATTTCACCAAAAAGAGATTTGTTTTTAATCAATGTAAAGATGATAATTTTAATATTTTAAAAGGTTTTTTCCTATAAAAAAGAGCAAGAATCCTACAATTTTTATATTTATTTGTCAGCAGAAGATAAAAAAGAAAAGTGAAAATTTAATTTTTTCAAGAAAAATAGAAAAAGATTTGACAAATAGAGAAGAAATAAAGTATAATACTATTACTTTATCAATAAATTATATTACAATGGGAAAAATACAACAACCAGGAACAACCAGGAACAACCAGGAACAACCAAAATGATGAGCAGATTCTCAATCAAATATTTGACCTAAAGTATCAAGTATAACAGAAGATACTAGGATATTAGTTGATTTTATTTCTAACCCACAACTCGTTATAGATAAAGTTTATGAAGCAGATGATAGTATGCTTCAAGTTTTTGATATACAAGGGATGTGAGGAGGAGATAGGGAGTCAAAAAATTGGTTAAAATATTTTATTTCTGGAAAGGAATTTCCATGAAATGATGAAGCTGTACATAATATAGAAATTTTAGATCATCTCCGCATAACTGGATTAGCGAATTCACTTATTGTAAAATATAAAATTAGGTGAGATTCTACCATAAAGTATTGTAGAATCGGTGGAAAAAATGTTGAAATTGATAAAAAAGAAGGAGGTTGAGAAGAATCTCTTTGAAAAGAATTAGTAAATTGAAGTTGAGATGACTATGTAAATCTTATTTCAAATAGGTTAAATACAAAGGATATAATAAAACAAAGAAAATTTTTTATGGAATTTGTTGAATTTATATCAATACAAGATGATGATTACTTCAAATTTAATGCCAGTAATTATGATAAACTCATAAAAATAATTACTATTTTTAATACCAATGGTACATTTAATAATCACTCAGATTTAGTCAGAAGCGGAGAAGTAGAAGAAAATATGACAAAAAAAATTATGAAATCTACATGATTAGATGAAAAATTATATGCATCATCTTGATTTTGAGTAGATAATTTTAGAAATCCGACAAATTTTGCTATTAATATAAATCTTAGAGTTGATTGAGATATTTCATATGTAGATAGGTATATATTTACTAGAGACTGAAAAGTAACTAAAGATGAAATTAATTGGAATCATTCCTCAAAGAAAGAAAAGGATATGGATTAAAAAAAAGAATAATATTCAGTAAAAAAAAATTTTTTATTATGTCTAAGCCTTTATCTTTGATTGGTAATTTTTGAGAGATTTTTTCCATTCTGTCCTTTCAAACTCTCTCCAAGCAATAATAAAAGCTCTTTTATTCAAATATTTTTGAAAGTGGAAATGGGAATTATTCTTTGCCCGAAAAAGATTTCTTGGCTGTGGTCAAGGGATTTTTTTATTTCATTGTTTGAAAAACGATCAACCTTACTCAGAGCGATAAACTTTGGCTTTTTTATTTCCTTTAAAATAGTTTTTCCTATTATATTTTCCTTAGCATAAAGTGCATTAAATCGGAAAATTCACTACTTTCTATTTTTATTCCAAAGGGAATTTGTTTAAAAATTATAAGATAAATTATTTCTCCTACAATAAAAAAATTGAGCGAATTATTTCCGACTGATAAAGTTTTAATATCAATCATTTCATAGGATTTTATCATTTGTTCAAGAGTCAAAACTCCCGTTCACAAATAAGTTTCTATTTTTATCTTATTTTTTTCTAATTCTAGAAAAAAATCTCAGGCATAACTTTCTAAATTTCTGTTATTAATAGATAAGCTTTCGAGTGTATTTGAACTAATACATTTGATAGTAGAATATTTTTTTTCTTTTGTTTCTAAAAGTATATCCTTAAAAAGGCTCAAAATTCAGTCATTTCCTTCAAAAAATCTCATTTTTGGTATAGGAGAAATATTTTGTTTATCAAATTCTGCAAGACTTTGCTCAATTTTTGGCAAAAGAAGTTCTTGTTTTTCAATATTTTTTTTCTCTTCTTCTATTTTTGATCTTAGTATTTCTTTATTTGCGACAAAAAAATGCTTTACATTTCATTTTATATTTTCTGCAATAAATCCTTCTCTTACAAGAGTTTGAAGAATTTTATAAGTATTTGTTCTCTCCTCTCCTATCATTTTTGCTATAAAAGAAGCGGGTCTTGCACCATATTTATAAAGAATTATAAAAACTTCTGCATGTTTTTTTGAAAATCCTAATTCTTGTAAAAGCTCTATTATTTGCATATAATTATATGTTGTGAAATTATACTTCACACTTATTATACATATTTATTTGACTATTGCAATTATTTATGTAAATTTTTAATACTTTATTATTAATTTCCTTTTTTATGTCAAAACTTATACAATTTTTGGAAAAAAATGATAGCAAAGTCATAGAATATAGAAAATGTAAATGGACAGGAGAAGAATTTCCTATATTTGAAAAAGATATTGAAATGCTTACAAAACTTTCCCCTACGATTGGATGACAAAAATTTCCTATTCCACTTCCGACTCTTTCACCAAAAGCAAGACAAATAAGAAGACTTCTTTTTAGAAATGAATGGAATTTTTATAAATCAAGAAGTAATAAAACTTGAGCTTCTATGATTAGTCTTTATTCTCCTGAAAATAAAGCTTGTATTTTTGAACAAAAAGAATGGTGGCAAGAAGATTGGAATCCTATGGATTTTGGGGTAAAATTTGATTTTACAAAAAGTTTCAATGAGCAATTTTATGAAATGAGAATAAAAGTTCCAAGACTCAATCTTGTGACCGTTGATAATGAAAATAGTGAATATACGACTGGAACTGCTTATTGTAAAGACTGCTATCTTATTAATTCTTCAGAAAACTCAGAAAATTGTTATTATGGAAAATTATTTCAAGACTGTAAAAACTGTGTTGATTGTACTTTTGTGTATAATTCTGAAAAACTGTATCAGTGCCTCAATGTAAAAAAATCATATAATTGTATATATCTCCACAATTCTTGAGAATGCAATTATTGTTATTATAGTGATGATCTCATTGCCTGTGATCATTGTATACTTTGTAGTAATTTGAGAAATGCAAGCTACTATTTTGAAAATAAACAATATTCTCGTGAAGAGTGGGAAAAATTGGCTTCAAATTATAGAGGAAAAAGAACATATATCAAAGATGCTTTAATAAAATTTGAAGAAGTAAGAAAAAATAAAAAGAAAAAATATGCATCCATTCAATCAAGTGAAAATTGTTATGGAAATATAATCAATGAAAGTAAAAATTGTTTTTATTGTTATGATGTTAACAATAGTCAGGATAGTAGATATGTAAATATAGGAGTGGAAGTAAAAGATAATATGGATTGTAATAATATGTATTTAAAACCAGAAAAAAGCTATGAAGTCCTTGGAACGATAGGAACTTATAATATTCATTTTTGTACTTATGTATTTCATTCAAGTGATGTATTTTTTAGTCATGATTGCCATCACTCAAATCATTTATTTTGATGTATTGGGCTAAGAAATAAAGAATATTGTATTTTTAACAAACAATATGAAAAAAATGAATGGGAAGAAAAAGTAAAAGAAATTATCAATTATATGATGTGAACTTGAGAGTGGGGAGAATATTTTGATGTCAAAAATACAGCTTTTCCTTACAATGATTCTCTTGCAGCAGAATATTTTCCTATAAAAGAAGTGGTCAATATGAAAGATGGAGTTATAAAATCAAAAAAAATAATAAATGAAAAAGGTTCTTGAGCAGTATATATTCTTGATGAAGAGAGTGAAATATCACAAGCAAAATTGGATTTGTGATGAGAAGTAAAAATAGATATTTTATGGAAAACAAAAAATAAAGAAATTGGGGTTCCTGAAAATACTTTTTTCTTGGAAGCAAAAGACTTAAAAGAAACAATAGAAGAAGAAGGAGAAGAAATAATAAAAAAAGTAATTAAATGTGGAATTACAGGAAGACCTTTTAGAATTATAAAACAAGAATATGATTTTTACAAAATGATGAATCTTCCTATTCCAGATACTCATCCAAATGAAAGATATTTTTCAAGACTTGCGATGAAGCCTGAAAGAAACCTTTATATACATAATTGTATAAAGTGTGAAAAAGAGGTTGCTTCTGTTTATGATGAAAAAAATTCTGTTTATTGTGAAGAATGTTATAATAAAGAGATTTATTAGAAAAAGAATAATGTAAAAATTTGTAGAAATAATTCACGAATTATCTGAAATCAAAAAAACTAAAAAAAGGAAGAGAAATTTTTATTTTCTCTTGTAGAAATATTTATTGAAAATTAAGAATTTTTTTTTATTATAGAGTAATAAAAAATTTTTACTAAGCTTTATGATAAACGAAAAAAAAGTTGCAATTATATGTGATTGGATAAAGGATTTAGGTGGGGCAGAACTTGTTTTGGAACATATTATAGAATTATTTCCAAAAGCAGATATATTTACTTCTGTTTTTTGGCAAGAGTGAAATCCTCTTTTTGCATGAAAAAAAATTACAACAAGTTTTATTCAAAAAATCCCTTTTCTCAATAAAAGTCATAAACTTGCTCTTAGTCTCCGACCTCTTGCTTTTGAAAGTTTTGACTTGAGTGAATATGATATTGTAATCTCAAGTAGTTCAGCCGAAAGTAAAGGAATTATTACAAAGCCTAAATGTATTCATATTTGTTATTGTCATACTCCAACAAGATATTTTTGGAGCCATTATCATGAATATATCACTATGATGGAATTTGGAATTCTTAATCCTTTATGAAAATGGCTTATGCCAAAAATAGTTCATACATTGAGGCAATGGGATTTCATTGCTTCAAAAAGAGTTGATTTTTTTGTAGCAAATAGTGAAAATACAAAGGAAAGAATAAAAAAATATTATAAAGAAGATTCTCAAGTCATTTATCCTTGAATTGATACTGATAATTTTTTCTTCTCAGAAATCAAAAAAGAATATTATTTTTATATTGCACGATGTATTCCTTATAAAAAAATGGATTTACTTGTAGAAACCTTTAATAAAAACAAGAAAAAACTTATTCTTGCAACGAATACAGACAACAAACTTTATAGAAAACTAAGAAAAAAATCACTTCTCAATATTACTTGGATATTTAATCCAACAAAAGAAGAAATAAAAAAACTGTATGCTGAGGCTCGTGCTTTTATTTTTCCTCCAGAAGAAGATTTTTGACTTGTTCCTCTTGAAGCAATGGCAAGTGGGACACCAGTTATTGCTTATGGAAAATGATGAGCAAGAGAGACGGTTATACAATGAAAAACATGAATATTTTTTGATAATCAAACTCCAACAAGTATCAATAAATCCTTGGAAGAATTTGAAGAAATGAGTTTTGATTACAAGATAATTCAGGAATATGCAAAAAAATTTGATAAAAAAGTATTCCAAGAAAAATTTATATCCTTTGTAAAAGAAAAAAGCTCTTAAAAAACTCTATTTTATTATTTTTGCAAATTTTAAAAATAACTTTTTGTCATTCCTGTACCAATTCGGGTATAAACTTCAACAGGAATCTATTAAAATAGAAAAAACTTTTTAAAAAAAACTAAATAATTTTATTGTTCCAAACTTTTTTTCCTTAATTTCAAATATATTTTTTGAATAAAAAACTTTTTATTAGATTTTTTTCATCATCATAACAAGAAAAATTTTTGTAATATTCCAAATAAACAGAAACAAGATTTCCTATATAAGTAAAAGAAAAAGTTTTTATAGGATTTTTGAGAAAATATTTATATGGATAATCTTTGAAAAAAGAAAAATTAAACGAAGATAAAGATCAAGTAGAATCAATATTTCATGAATTTTCGTCTAACACATATTTCGTTCTTGAGAAAAAATCATTTGTTATTATATTTGAACCAACTTTATAAATTCCTGTAGGATAAGAAAAAGAAGAAGCAAAAACACTTGAAGTATTATCTCAAATCGTCATTATATTATCATCTCCGTTTGTAAAATATGGTTTATAAAGAGTATAGATTTCTGTTACTCAAGAAAAAAAAGAAATTTTTGTATAATATGAACCTGTTGTAGAAAAATTTCAAATTAAATTTGAAACATTTATAGAATAATTATTTCAAGATAAAATTTTATTTTGTAATGTTCCTATGATTCCTATTCAAGTATCAGTACATTTTATAGGATTTCCAGAAGCAAGAATATAATTTCCAGAAGTACATCAAGTTTGACTTGTTTCAGGATTTGTATAATTTGAAAAATAATACTCTATCATATTTCAATTTATTCTCTCAAAATCTTCTTCTTGAGTTATTCAAGAAAAGCTAATACCTCAAGTATTTGTTGGAGAAGCAAGATTTACTCATGCTCAAGAAGCAGAAAAAAAAGAAAGAAAGATTTTATTTATTGTTATAGAAGGATTTATAGAAAAAAGAAATTTTGGAGCAATTGGAACTGTTACATTTTGAGCATCTATTTTTAAAATTTCTCATTTTCCACTATTAACAATATAGAGTCTTTTTTCTGTATTATCATAATATAATCCTGTTGGTTCTACGAGACCATCTTGACTTGAAAAATAAGAATATACTTTTTTTGTCAAAATATTATATTGCAAAATTCTATCATTAAGACTATCACTAATAAAAAGATTTTCTCAAATAAGAGCCATTCAAGTAGGTTGATTGAGGTATACATCTTCTCAATTTTGTCAAGAAATTATAGTATTTCCTGCTTCTCAAGTTCAAACAATTTTTATTCAAGGCTGAGTTATATTATTTGTATCAAATTCTAAAATTTGATTTCCTTTTGTATCAGCAATATATAAAGTACTTCAAGTAAATAAAGCATTTGTTGGTCAAATAATATTTCCTGTAAGACTTGTTCCACTATATGCAATAGAAGCATTAAAATAATCAATTTCTATTCACGAAAAAGAAAAATTTTTTCAAGTTCAAAATAAATCACCTCATTGTCCTTCAAATGGAAGAAATGAAACTAAAATAAGATTATTTGTTTCTTGGTGAGGAGAATCAGCTCAACAAACTTTTCAAGAAAAACTAGCCTCTCAAAGATAAAAAAAGCCTCAAGAAAAAAGAGATTTTTCCATTTTTAACAAAGCTCAGGAAGAAAAAGTTTTGAGTAAATTATTTTTTTTAGCATCATTAACAAAATCTTGTAATTTTTTAAAAAAACTTAATTCTTTCACTCAGGAATCCAATATTTTTTTTTGAAAAGTAATATTTTTTACTCCTTCTGTCACAAAAATAGAAATAGAAACCATAAGAAGCATAAATATTCCTATACTTATCATCATTTCAGCAAGAGTAAAAGCTTTTTTTGTAAGTTTTTTCATAAAATTATTATTATTTTTTAAAAGTATAGTAATATTTTTTTTTATGTAAAATATCTTATTGAATTTTTATAGTATGAAAAAGGAAATATATATACTTGTCAAATGAAAATATTATATTTTTTCCTTTTTTTATGGTATTATTAAAGCATATTATTTATCTAAAATTATTTTATGTCTCAAGAAGAAAATAATCCTCTTAACTCTCTTAATGAAGAGCAAACAACAAATATTTGAGAAGAAAAAAAAGAAGATTTTTTACTCCCTTCTATCCAATGAGAAGAAAAAGAAGAAAGCATTTTAAATCAAATTCTTCAAAACACACAGCAAGAGGAAGATAAAAAAGAAGAAATAATTGATATTAAAAATTTTGATAGTCTTGTTCAAATAAATATAAAAAAAGAACTTGATTATATAAGAATTGAACCTCTTCAAGAAAATGTAGAGTTAAGTTTTGTAAAAAATGGAAAAGAAATAGAAAAAAGAAATATTAGTTATCCTCTTTATTCTCAGATAGTTCTTGCTCTCAAAAATTTGAGTAAAATGAATCTTGCAGAAACAACAAAGGTTCAAGATGGAAATGGAGAATATATATTTGATTCAAAACTTTACAAACTTATTACCAAAGTTTCTCCTTCTCAATTTTGAGAAAAAGCATTTTTAAAAATAAAGATTCTTGAAGAAAAAATAAAAAAAGAAAAGAAACAAATTCCTCTTTCTAAAATTCTATGAATCTTTTGAGCAGTAGCATTTGTTTCACTTATTCTTTGAGTTGCATTCATCACATTTATTGTTCTCAATGCAAAAACGGTAGATGATGTTAAATTTTTCTATTCTCTTTGAATAAACCTTAATGACATTAATACTTTTATCTTGAAAGTAGTTACTGTTATTTTTTCTATACTTCTCTTTCTTGAGACAGTTGTTCTTGCTATAAGTCTCTTTAAAACTATTCTTACAAAAAAAGAAGAAAAAAGAAAGAAAACAGCCTTTTTTCTTTTATCTATTTTTATTCTTATAATTACCTTTTCTACTTGAACTGCTTGGATGATTATTGATAAAAAAATTAAAAATCTTCCAAACTGGCAAGAAGTTGCTTATTGAGATATACAAATATTTGATAATGCAAAACTTATAAGTGATAAATTTGATAAATGATGAGCTTTATTAAAAGATATGAGTAATCTTATTTGACCTATTACTTTAAAATATGATCTTTCTTTGTTTGCAAAAAGAGAAACTCAAAAATGATTTGAAATTCAAAGATATATTTGGGATTTTGGTGATGGAAAACAGATAGAAGAGCTTAACCCAACAATAATTAAAACCTTTGATAAAAAATGAACTTACGATGTTTCCCTTATTGTTCAAGAAAAAGATAGTACAGGAAAAGAGATAGAAAAAAAAGTAGAAGGAGTTAAAAGTTTAAGTATAGGAAATATTGTAAAAATAAATGAAACTAAATTAAAGAATTGATGAAAAACAGTAGAATTTGATGCTTCAGATTTAAAAGATCTCTGAAAAATAGAATGGTATTTTGAAGAAAATCTTAATAATCCTGTATGGGAAGGGGAAGTTTTCAAACCTTCTAAGATATTTTTTGAAGAACAACTTATAGGAATGTATATAAAAAAAGAAGGAGAAAAAGCTACTATTTTTGATAAAATATTTATTATTTGATGAGAAGAATGAAGTTCTCTTGAGGGACAAATAACATACGAGCAATCTCTTGTAAATGATCTTGATTTTACTTTTAAAGTAGAAAATGTGAAAAATGATTTTGGTGATGGTTTTGTAAGTGAATTTAAGTGGATTATTTGAGAAAGAGAATTTACAAAAAAAGCTGATGTAACCAATCTTGAGAAATCATCAGAAATTAAACATACTTTTTTAAGTTATTGAAAATATACAATAACTGTTCGTATTAAAGATGGTAACGGAAATGAAAAAAGTATTACAAAAGAGATAAATATTTCAAAAAATTTAAAGATTACTAATCCTCTTTCTATTTATAATGAATTATGAGAAATAGATGATATAAAATATGATACAAAAACTCATGAATATTTTTTAAATTTATGAATTCCTACAAAATTAAAATTTGATGCAAGACTTCTTAAAACTGATAATTATCTTTATTCTCTTAAAGAGATAAATTGGGACTTAAATAATGATGGAGATAAAGATACGAGTGGAAAAACTGCTGAATATACAATAAGTTCATGATGAAATTATACTGTTTCTGTTGAATACATATTTCAGCATAGAAAAATAAAAGATGATATTATAAAAATAACTGAAAAAATTTATATAGAATGAGTAAAAAAAGAAGCTATACTTGATTTAAAAATAAAAAAAGAAAGTGATTATGTTCCTGTGGTTGTAAAATTTGATGCTTCTTTATCACAAGTAAGAGATGATAATATAGTAAAATTTATTTATGATTATGGTGATGGAATAAAAGAAGAAAGAGATGCAATAAACCCTTGACATAGTTACACTAAAGAAGGAGATTATAAAGTAAAACTTACTGTTGTAACAGAAAAATGAAAGGAATATTCTACAGAAAAAAGTCTTATTCTAAAACCAAAACCTCAAAATGCAGAAATTTGATTAAGTATGAAAGAAGCACCTATATGACAAGCTATTGATTTTACCTCTGATGAGTCAGAAGGGCAAATTGTTTCATATTTTTGGGATTTTTGAGATGGAGTTACAAGTACTGAAGCAAATCCGAGTCATTCCTACAAAAAGGCTGGAAATTATGATGTAAAATTAAAACTTTGATTTATAAATAATAATTTTCAAGAAGATACAATAAGTGTAAATATTACCGAAAAATAAATTATGAACCCATTATTAAATTTTTTTCTTCTTATTATTATTGCTTCCCTTGCTATTCCATCTCTTTCTATAGCTCCTTTTGCTCCTACAAGAAAAAAAGATTTGAAAAGAATACATACTATTATGAATTTAAAAAAATGACAAAAAGTTCTTGAAATAGGATTTTGAGATGCAAGAGTTTCAAGTTATCTCGCAAAAAATAATAAAGAATCGGATTTTATTTGAATAGAACTTTCTCCAATTCTTTTCATCATAGCAAAAATAAATTTATTTTTTTCTCATACAAAAAATCTCAAATTAAAACTTAAAAATGCATTCAAAGAAGATTTTAAAAGCTATGATTATATTTATATATTTTGAATGCCTGATGTATTAAAAAATAAATTAAAAGAAAAATTTATAAAAGAAATGAAGCCATGAGCAAAAATTATTTCTTATAGTTTTGATATAGAATGATGGCCTTGAAAAAAGATAAAAGATAAGCCGAGTCCTGAATTTCTATCTATTTATATTATGACTAAAGAATAAAAATGTAGAGATAATTCACTAATTATCTCTACATTTTTCCTTTTTTTCTTTTAATCTTTTTCACTATTCTCTCTTCTCTAATACATCTCCTTATTATAACACTCTTCACAATAGACTATCTCAGGTCTCTCAGGAGCATAAGTTGTTTGTATTTCTTTTCCACACTTATCACAGTTCCTTGTATAAAGATGTCTTGGATTTCTTAAACTCATCCTATCAAGATGTCTTTGGTCTGGATGTCTTCTTGGTATGGGAAGATTATGTTTTCTATAAAAAGCAAGTTCTTCTTTTATTATTCTAAAAGGCTTCTTAGTTACTTCACACTCAATAGCCCAGTTCAAAATATCATCAGGAATATCTGCAATATTTTCAGGAAGCTTACTTGCAGGAATAATTTTTTCTACCTTAGGAAAAGGAGCTTCATAAGTAGACCAGTTAAAAGTCCCCCTATCTGCCTTTCAGGCATCTTTCCCCCCAAGGGAGAAAGAAAAAAGACAGGAATTATTCCCTTTCTCCTTTTGGGGGAAAGGGTGAGGGATAGGAGGAGTATTTATTGGATAATATTCTTGAGCAACCGTTTCATTGTAACCAAAAGGACTAAGAGAACTAGGAAAAAATTCTCACCATTCTCATGTTTTCATCATATGTTCTATAATTTTTGGAACAATTTTTTCATATTCTTCTTTTGTATATTGCTTGTTGAGGATGCAGTAAGATTTGTTTTTTAATCCAGCACATAAAAATAAATTTTTAGAAGTTTGACATGTATCTATATAGTAAGAATGACTATTATACCACGATGTATAAGCAAAAAGTGTATTATAACAGTTTATGCCACTAATTGTTTCATAACATTTCTGAGAATCATCAACTATTACATATGAATCATAACAATCTTTTATACCAAATCAATAGACAATATTTTTACAATATTCTATTCACTCTGCATCAAAACAATTTGTAGATTTTTTTGATTGTTTTATAAAATCTCATGTTGATTTTTCTATTCAAAAACCATGATAATATAAAACTTTATCTTGTTTTATTTTTTCTTTTGAAAATATTTTTTCAATTTCTTTAAAATATTGCTCTTTAGGATACTCCTTATTTTTTATATGATATGATTTTCAAATAAGTCATTTACAATTATAACAATCATGACAATTCACTAAATCTTGAGAATAATAACAATTGTAGCAATTATCAGAATCTATACATTCATAACAATTTTCACTTTTATTTACTCATAAGCTATCAACTACATTTTTTGAATACATTATACCATTTCCGTAAAAGCAATTTTCATTATAATCACTTACAAAAATCATATAGGAATTCTTATTTTTCTGAGCTCAATTTGTATACTCTGAATTTTCATTTTGACTTTGAAAAAAAGGAATTCTAGGAACTTCTTTTAATAATTCGTCAAATTGCTCAAAAGCACTTCTTGAAAAATCAAAATCTTTGGCATAATCAACTCCAGACCACTTATCACTTAACCAAAAATCCATATTATATACTTTGTAGGGTTTATCAGGACTATAAATAGAAATAATATCTTTACCACTAAAATCACATTTTCTTTTATAGAGTTTTCTCTCATTACGAAATGATAATCTTCTTTGTTGTCTACAATCAGGGCAAAGTGTTGGAGGAGGTATGAGATATTTTTTAAGTTCGGACTCTTTTTTTGAGTCCGGACTTTTCTCTCAATTAAGACCGGTCTCCTTTAAAGAGACCGGTCTTTGAAAAATTGGACTTACTTTTTCATAAAATTCTAAGTCTTTGTCAGTAATATCAAAACTTCCATTACAATGCCTACAAATTTTTGTTTCGACTATTTTTTCATTTTCAAACATATAAATTTTTAAAGAAATAATTTTTTCAGATAATTCGTAGAATTATCTCTACAAATCTTTTATACTTTTCCTTTTTTAATCTTTTTCACTATTTTCTATTCATTATTCTCTATTCACTAATACACTTCCCTATTATAACACTCTTCACAATAGACTATCTCAGGTCTTTCAGGAGCATAAGTTGTTTGTATTTCTTTTCCACACTTATCACAGTTCCTTGTATAAAGATGTCTTGGATTTCTTAAACTCATCCTATCAAGATGTCTTTGGTCTGGATGTCTTCTCGGTATAGGAAGATTATGTTTTCTATAAAAAGCGAGTTCTTCTTTTATTATTCTAAAAGGTTTCTTAGTTACTTCACACTCAATAGCCCAGTTCAAAATATCATCAGGAATATCTGCAATATTTTCAGGAAGCTTACTTGCAGGGATAATTTTTTCTACCTTAGGAAAAGGAGCTTCATAAGTAGACCAGTTAAAAGTCCCCCTATCTGCCTTTCAGTCATCTTTCCCCCAAAAGGAGAAAGAAAAAAGACAAGAATTATTCCCTTTCTCCTTTTGGGGGAAAGGGTGAGGGATAGGGGGAGTATTTATTGGAAAATATTCTTGAGCAACGGTTTCATTATAACCAAAAGGAGAGAGAGAACTAGGAAAAAATTCTCCCCATTCTTGCTCCCCCTGCTTCACTATCGCTCAGCTTTCCCCCTCAATTGAGGGGGATTTAGGGGGAGTCATCATATGCTCTATAATTTTAGGAACAAGAACTTCATATTCACTTTTCGTATATTGTTTATTGAGGATGCAATAGGATTTATTTTTGAGTCAAATACATCAAAAGCAATTATGGCATCAAATAATAACATCACTATAGTAAATATTTGAACTATTTCACCATATATTTGTATCAAAACAACAGCTAAGATTATTATCTCAAGAAGAAACAACTTCATAATGAAGTTCTGAATAATATCACCCAACATCAAAATCATAAAAATTTTTTGCATCACTCATTATAGAGCAATAAGCTGTATTTTCATCAGAAAAGCAATCAAAACAATGATAAGCATTTTTAACATTCATTAAATTATTTCATAAAACATTTTCAGAATTTTTTATATTTGCATACAAATGAGGAAGTTTTTTCTTTAATTGATTAAAATTATTAAATAATTCTTGCATATTTTGGCTGTAATATTTTATTTTTTCAAAATATTCTTCTTTAGAATATTCTTTATTTAATATATGATATTGTTTATTTTGGAGATTTATACAAGCAAAACAATTATTACAACTATCTAAATTATAAGAATTATTTATATAGGATGAATCTTTACAGTCTTGTAAAAAAAATCAATGAAAACAATTTTTTATATCAATTGAATTATAACAATTTTCACAATTATCAGCATTGAAAATGTCTATACAATTAGTACATTTAAAAGCATTATTACAATAAATACAGTTTTCAGAAAAATCTGTATTATATGATAAATAACAGGATTTAGAATAGCCACATTGATTTACAAATTCACTATTTTCATTTCACAATACATGAAGTCCTACTCGTGGTACTTTTTTTATCAATTCTTCAAACTGCTCAAAAAAACTTTTATTAAAATCAAAATCTCTTCAATAATCCATAGCATCCCACTTATCACCCCACCAAAAATCTTGATGATATACTTTATATGGTTTATCAGGAGAATAGATAGAAATAATATCTTTTCCATTAAAATCACATTTTCTTCTATAGAGTTTTCTTTCATTCCTAAAACTTAATCTTCTTTGTTGTCTACAATCAGGACAAAGGGTAGGAGGAGGAATGAGATATTTTTTAAGTTCGGACTCTTTTTTTGAGTCCGAACTTTGCTCTCAATTAAGACCGGTCTCATGAAAAGAGACCAGTCTTTGTTCTGAAAATTGTCATTCTGAACTTGTTTCAGAATCATTAGAAGATCTTTTTTCATTTTCATAGATTCCTGCCTTCGCAGGAATGACAGCTCCCCCTTTTGTTTCCCCTCAATTGAGGGGAATATTTTCTTCCACTTCTTTCTCCCTTTGGGGAAAAGCTTGTTTTAACCTCGGGGTTTCTTTTTCAACCCCGGGGTTTGGGAATACAGGACTTACTTTTTCATAAAATTCCAAATCTTTATCTGTGATATCAAAACTAGCTCCACAATGTTTACAAGTTTTTGTTTTTATCACCTTTCTATTTTGAAGCATAAAAAAATCCTAAAAAATAAGTTTAATGGTATTTTAAGATAAAATATAATATTTTCAATAATAAAAAGAGAGTTTCTTATGGAACTCTCTTTTTACGACAAAAGGTTAAGGCTCTTAGACTTATAACTCAAGTATTTTTAAAGCTTCTCTATGAAATATATCACTTATTTCAAGTATTTCATCACTTACAGAATCTATGGTCTCCAAAATGTTTTTATTATATTCTTTTAACCGATGATATATTGTCATAAAATTTACTTTTAAGAAGTAATTGATATAATTTTAGCAAATATTTTTTCTCTTAGCAAAAAAACTCTATGGACATTTTTTGAATTTATTTAAATAAGCTTAAAAAAGCTGAATTTCTTGAAGAAATAAAGACATTAAAAAAACAATCTATTATTTTTACTCCCAATCCTGAAATACTTTTAAAGCTGAAAAATGATGGAGAATTTAGAGACATTCTTGAAAAAGCTTCATATCTTATTCCTGATGGTATAGGTATTTACCTTGCTTATCAAATTCTTGAAAAAAAATATTCTTTTTTTACTTCAATTTTTTTACTTCCTTATTTTATTTATAAACTCATTTTTAAAAAGAAAGAATTGTATGAGCTTTATTGAGAAAGAATTTGTGGAAGTGATTTGACAAAAGATTTACTCAGATTTGCTGAAGAAGAAAAAAAACAAATTGTTATTATAGATCTTTATAATCCTACAGATAGCAAAAAACAATTAAGCCAAAAAGTTTTTGCTTCTAAGATAAAAGAAAAGTATGAAAAACTTACATTTGACTATTATATTTATAATCCAAATGAAAAAGAACAAATTATAGAGAATATATCAAATTCATCTTGAGAAATACTTTTTTCTACTCTCGGAATGAAGACACAAGAAAAAAGTATCCTAGAGATAATGGAGAAATGTAAAAATATAAAAATAGGACTTTGAATTGGCTCAAGTTTTGATTATATTGTAGGATTTCAAAAAAGAGCCCCTGAATTTATGGTAAAATCTGGTTTTGAATGGTTCTATCGTATATTTTTTTGACCTCAAAAAATAAAAAGAATAAAAAGGATTTGGAATGCTATTTTTGTTTTTACTTATGAGGTTTTTGTTTATAAAAAGGGAAAAAATAGAAAATAATTTTTTATTTACAAAAGGGGTAAATTTTTTATAATTAGCACCTAGTTTATATTTTTTTTAAAAGAAAGTGAATATATTAGTTGTTTGAGTTTGAGCTTTTGGTTTTGCTATATTAAAACATATAGGAGATAATCAAGCTCACACTATTTATGCTTATGAAAAAGATGAATTTAGTATCAATTTTTTCAAAAAGTTTAGGAAGCATCCATATTTTTTTAATGATATAAAGCTTGATGAAAAAGTTATTTTTGTTTCTGAAACAAAAACTATTTTGTGAGCAATAGATTTGGTTATTCTTGCTATTCCGTGTCAAGCTATTCCACAATATATAACAGAAATGAAAGATTTTTTAAAGCCTTGAGTTCATATTCTTAATCTTTCAAAAGGAATAAATAATAAAAGTTTTAAAACAGTAGGAGAGGAGGTAGCTGATATATTAGGTGAATTTGACTATAAATATGCTGTTTTATCATGAGGAATGCTTGCAAGTGAACTTGTGTATGGAGCTCCTTTAGGATGAGATATTTGAATAAATGAAATAGAAACAGGAGATATACTTAAAGAATTATTTCACATAAAAGCTCTTGAAATATCTCTTAAAATAGGTGAAGTAAAAAATATAGAGCTTTATGGAGCCTTAAAAAATATTTTTTCTCTTATAATGGGGTATTATGAAGGAAAGGGATATGAAGGGTCAGCAATAAGCTATTTTTTTTGTAAATATTTTGATGAATTTGCGAGGCTTGTAGAATTTTGTGGGGGAAACAATTTCACTCATTTTGACACCATTACTCATTTTAATACTTTTTCTCTTTGATGAGATTTATTGACAAGTTGTTATTGAAATTCTCGTAATCGTTATTTTTGAAAACTTCTTGGTATGGGAAAAAGGGTACAAGAGATACAAGAGATTATGAAACAAGAAAAAAAGACAGCCGAATGATTTGAAACATATAAAGGAATTTATCCTCTCATAAAAGACAAAGAGTGATTTGATATAACAAAACAAATAGGAGCAATTCTTTTTGAATAATTTTTATTTTTTAAAATAATTTGGTATGAATAAAGTAGTTCAAGAAAAAATGAAAAGACTTATTATGGTAATAAAAAATGATATTCTTTTTTCTGAATCTGAAAGAAAAGATGGATTTTATGATAATGGAGATAGTTTAGAACAAGCAATTTTGAATAATTATGAATATATGATGAGAGGAGAAGCAGAAGTAAACTATAACTATAAACAACCTATTCCATATTGAATAGTTATTTCTCAGGATAAAAAAATTTTTGTATACAAAAGATGAGCAAGTTGAAGTAATGCATGAGAGTCTCGTTTACATTCAAAAATTTCTTTTTGAGTTGGGGGACATATAGAAGAAAAAGATCAAGAAAATGAAAATATTTTACTTGATACTTTAAAAAGAGAAATAGAAGAAGAGATAAAAATTATATCAGAAGATATTATAAATATAAGTTTACTTTGATATATAAATGATGATACAAATGATGTTGGAAAGGTTCATTTTTGAATTTCCTACATTATTGAAGTGAAAAATACAAATACGAGTCTTGAAGATTGAGAACTTGCAAATGGTGAATTTTTAGATATTAATGAAATAGAAGAAATGATGCAAAGTGAAGATTATGATGTTGAAACTCGGTCTAAAATAATTTATGAGCCTCTTAAAAATTTTCTTGAAATAAAATAAAAAATAATTTTAAAAAAATCTCCAAAAATTTTTGGAGATTTTTTTATTTTATACTCTTATTTTTACCTTTACATCATTATTTTGAGGAGTATTAAGAAGAGGATTTACTTGAGGGTTTTTCTTATTTAAAAGAGATGGATTTAGATTTATCTCATTCAAGATAAAATCAGACTCATCAAGACTTACTTCTTCTACTTGAATATTATTTTTTATACTAAACATTGCTTTTGTTGTTTTGAATTCTATTTCATTCATCAAATCTCCAAATTTTTGAAAAGCTTTTTCTTTATAGACAATAAGAGGATTTCTTTGTGCATATCACTCAAAAGCAACCTCTTCTCTTAAATGACTCATTGCATCAATATGATTCATCCAAAGTTCATCAATACTTTGAAGAACTATTCTTCTTTCAAGCTCAAGAAAATTTTCTAAAGACATCATATCTTTTCTACTACTTATAAGTTCATCAACAGCAAGTTGTCAAACATACTTTGCAAGTTCTTTTATATTTTTTATTCCAAAAATATCATCTTTTTCTATACTTTCATTAATAAGTTCAATTCCGAGAAATTCATTTATTTTGAGAGCAAGTTCTTTTTTATCAAGATTTTCTCCAGCTCTTAGTGCTTCAGATTCCACAAAAATACTTACTTGATTTTGAATCATTGCTTGAACATCTTCATCTATATTTTCACTTGCAAGGATTTTATTTCTTTTTCCATAAATAATTTCTCTGTGCTTATTTATAACATCATCATACTCAAGAATATGCTTTCTGATATCAAAATTATGTCCTTCTACTTGTTTTTGAACACTCGTTACTCTTTTTGTAAGCATTCCACTTTGAGCAAGTGGTTCATCATCTGGTAGTGATGCAAAAATAGGAGAATTAAAGACAGAAAAAAGCTTATCTCCTCCAAAAATTCTCATAATATCATCATTTGGGGAAACAAGAAATTGAGTTACTCAAGGGTCTCATTGTCTTCAAGCTCTTCCTCTTAATTGATTATCTATTCTTCTTGTTTCGTGTTTTTCAGTACCAATTATAAAAAGTCCTCCAAGCTCAACTACTCCTTCTCCAAGTTTAATATCTGTTCCTCTTCAAGCCATATTTGTTGCAATAGTAACTGCTCATTTTTGTCATGCTCCTGCAATTATTTCTGCTTCTTGTTCATGATATTTGGCATTGAGAACATTATGAGGAATTTTTTCTTCTCTCAGTCTTTGACTTAAATATTCAGATTTATCAACAGAAACAGTTCAAACAAGTATTGGTTGTCATTTTTCATGGAGTTCTTTTACCATTTTGACAACATAATCAAATTTCCCTTTTTCATTTTTAAAAAGCAAATCAGCCTTATCTTCTCTAATAATTGGCTTATTTGTTGGAATTACAAGAGTATCAAGAGCATAGACTTTATAAAATTCTTCTTCTTCTGTTTTTGCCGTTCAAGTCATTCAAGAAAGTTTCCAATACATCCTAAAGAAGTTTTGAAAGGTGATACTCGCAAGAGTTTTACTTTCTTGTTGGATTTTTACTTTTTCTTTTGCTTCTATTGCTTGGTGAAGCCCTTCACTATATCTTCTTCCAGAAAGTACTCTTCCAGTATGCTCATCAACAATAAGCACTTCATCATTTACAACAATATAATCTTTATCTTTTTTGTATACAGCCATAGCCTTAAGGGCATTTTCTATATGATGGAGATCGTTATAGTGAGTGGAAATATAAATATTTTCTACTTTGAGCAATTCTTCAACTTTTTGTATTCCAGCTTCTGTCAAAACTGCTGTTTTCTGTTTTTCATCTATGGTATAATGAGTTTTTTCTTCAAGAAGTTTTATAAGCTCAGCAAATTTTATGTATTTTGTTGTTGGTTCATTATCTGGCATAGAAATAATAAGAGGAGTACGAGCTTCATCAACGAGAATAGAATCAACTTCATCAATAATAGCAAAAAAAAGTTTACTTTGAGACTTATCATCATTTCTTATAACCATATTATCTCTCAAATAATCAAAGCCCATTTCATTATTTGTCGCATAGACAATATCTTTTTTGTAAGCTTCTTTTTTTGCAGATTTTCATTGATTATGAGTGATTACCCCTACAGAAAGTCCAAGTAAAGAATACAAAATTCCCATTTCTTCCGCATCTCTTTTTGCAAGATAATCATTCACCGTTACTATATGTACAGGATTTCCAGAGAGAGCATTAAGATAAGCAGGAAGGGTTGCAACAAGTGTTTTTCATTCTCATGTTTTCATTTCTGATATTCATCCATAATGGATATTGAGTCCTCCTATGAGTTGTACATCGTATGGTATCATATTCCAAACAATTTCTTTTCCAGAAGGGAGGGTAAAAATTTTTCCATATAAAAGTTTTGTTGCTTGTTTTACGAGAGCAAAAGCATCAACTTTTATATCTTCAATAATTTTTTTTATTTTCTCAGAATCTTCACTTTTTTTAAAATCAAGTCAAGTAAAAAGTGCTTTGAATTCAAGAGTTTTATTTTTTACATCTTCTTCGCTTAATTTTTCAAAGTCTACTTCTCTTGCTTTTATTGACTCAACAATTTTTTGATAATTTTTAAGTTTTTTTGTATCAATATCGCCAAATAAACTTTTTATTATTTCTTCAATCACGAGTTTAATCTTAATTAATAAATTTTTTGTTCGTCAATTATATGAGGAAAAAGAATTTTTTCAAAATTTTCCTAAATTTTTATTGTTTCTTTTTAATTTTAAAGTATTATTATTAAAATAAATTTAATTTTTATATATTCTTTTTATGATAGCATATCTTGAGGGAGAAATTATTGATTTATCTTTTCATTCTTTGATTATAAAGACAAATTCTTGAATTGGGTATGAAATCAATATAAATGAGTTTACTTTTTCTCAACTAAGTTTTTGAGAGAGAAGCTCTTTTTTTATCTATCATAGTATATCAGAATGAAGAGAAAGCCTTTATGCTTTTTTAGAAAAAGAAGAAAGGCAAATATTTACAGAAATTATAAAGATCTCTGGAATAGGAGGAAGGATGGGATTAAATTTACTCAATTTTTGATATGAAAAACTTATGGAAGCTCTTCAAAAAGGGGATAAAAGCTTTTTTGAAAATGTAAAAGGAATAGGAAAAAAACTCGCAGAAAAGATACTTATAGAGATGAAAGATAAGGATTTTGTAAAAATGCATTTTTCTTGAGAGAAATGAAATATTTCTGAAGAAAGGGCAAATATAATAGAAACAAATGAACTTGGTGAAGAAATAAAAAAATCGCTTGTAGGGCTTGGTTATAAAGAAGGAGATGTAGAAAGAGAGTTAAAAAATCTTCCTCTTTGATATGAAAGTCTTGAAATGATTTTACCATATATTATAAAGAAATTAAGTTAGTATGCATATTAGTATTTTTGCTTCTATATGATGTCAAAATCTTTGAGATGAACTTATATTAAAAAATGAGATTCTCATATTTGAGAAAACTCCAAGCATTTTTTGATTAACTGAATTTAAAGATATTCCAAATTTTAATATCTTTACTTATGATACAGAAGATATTTTTTTTGAAAAAGAAAATATTAGTTACAAAGAGTATTTTCCAAAAGATATAAGAAATCCAAAAAAAATTTTAAAAAATATTAAAAATTATTCCTCTTTTCTTGAAAGTATTATTTTTTCTGATTTTCTTGTTATTGGATGAGGGGGGCTTTTTTATGATAGTGAGTTACAAACCTCTACAAAAAATCTAGATTTATGGCTTTGGAGAATCAAAAAATTCAAAAAATATAAGAAAAAAATTATATTTTATGGAGTGAGTATTGATATAAAACAAGAAGAAAATAAGGAAAAAATTAAACTTATATTTTCTCCTGCTTACAAAATATTTGTAAGAGATGAACACTCAAAGAAATTTTTGTGAGAAATGTGAATTTCTTCAGAAATTATATTAGATCCTGTCTTTTTTGATAATTGAAAATTTTTTCCTGATAAAAATCTTCTTCTTTGAAATTTTCCCTCAAAATGATTTGATACAAAAAATCTTTCTTCTTATGATTTTACTGGAAAAATTGTCGGACTTGCTCTCAGGTGATGATAT
This sequence comes from Candidatus Altimarinota bacterium, assembly GCA_013350285.1. GTDB lineage: Bacteria > Patescibacteriota > Gracilibacteria > BD1-5 > UBA6164 > JAAXWG01. Next base: position 27,618 of record JAAXWG010000004.1, read on the forward strand.
TTTTCAAAGTCTAGGGAAGAGGAAAATGAAATAATAAAAAATATTCTTTGATTTATTTTGAGTGCTTGAGCAAGAGAAGTCTTACTTCTTCCTCATAGTTTTCATAAAACTGATATACAGGCAAATGATAAAATATTTTTAGAACAATTTGTAGGAGAAGATATAATCATAGGATGAGAAAATATAAAAAAAATCTATGAGATATACAAAAATAAGCAAATAGATATATGTTTTTGTATGCGACTTCATTCTATTATTCTTTGTCAGGTATATAAGATTCCTTTTATCACACTGAGCTATGCAAAAAAAACTGATGAAACAATAAAAAAACTCCAAGAATAATTCTTGGAGTTTTTGATTACAAAAAGATATTTATTATCCACATTGATTTCAGGCAGTTTCAGGATTTCAATTGACAATTATTAAAGCATTTGTAGCTCCAGCAACAGCTCAAGCGGGAGTACAAGCTCAAGACTCTGGAGTAACAGCTCCTCCATCTACATCTGTATCTAAATCTCCTATAGATATACCAGTTTCCCATCTAAGATTATCATTTCCATTATCTGTTTCTCCTTTTGATGTACGATTTCCACTATTTTCAAAAGCAGTAGAAAGTTCATAAATTCAAAGCTCTATACCATTTTCATCATCATCAGCTAAGTAAGCAAGAGCACAATCGGTAGTAGCAGCTCATGATCCACTACAACCTTCACCATGTTTAGAATCTTTTGGAAGACCATTCATCATATAAGGTTCCATTTGAGTTACAAATGTAGTAGCAGCAGGATAACTTGAGTCATCTTGATATACTTGCTCAACTGCCGATTGAAGAGCTTTTACATCATTAATTCTTGTAGTATCTCTCGCTTTTTGTATTTGGCTTGTATATACAGATATAGCTCCAGTTGCAAGGATTCAGATGATAGTGATAACAATCAAAAGCTCTATAAGAGTAAAGGCTTTTAAATTATTCAAAGAAATATTTTTTTTCATAAAATAAAGGGGGTTAATTTTTATTGTCGTAATTGTAATTATATTTTTTTTTACAATTTGTCAAAAAAATAAAAAAATAGCATTTTTATTTTTAAAAAAATAAAAAATATATATACTCTCTTTTAAGAAAATTAGAAAACCATGAAAGACTTAAATAAATTATCTTTAGAAAAATATTTTTTTCTATTTTAATAGATTCCTGACTTCTCAGGAATAACAAAAACTAAGTTTTTCAAATATTATTTAAAAATAAGATTAAAAAATTTATCTATGAAATTGATAGTTCAAATCCCTTGTTACAATGAAGAAAATACACTTTTCTCTGTTCTTGAAGAAATTCCTAAAAAAATAGAGGGAATTGATAGTATAGAAACAATGATTATAGATGACGGAAGCCAAGATAATACAATAGAAATTGCAAAAAAATATTGAGTGAATCATATTATAAAACATATTGGAAATAAAGGACTTGGAAATGCTTTTAAATCGTGAATAGAAAAAGCACTCAAAGAATGAGTAGATGTACTTGTAAATACTGATGGCGATAATCAATATCCTGGAAAATATATTGAAGAACTTATTTTTCCTCTTTTAAAAAAAGAAGCAGATATTGTTATGGGAGATAGGCAAACGGCAACAATACAACATTTTTCTCATATAAAAAAGTTTTTTCAATGGCTTTGAAGTTTTTTAGTGAGGCTTTTGTCTTGAGTACAAATTCCTGATAGTGTCAGTGGATTTCGTGCTTATAGCAGAGAAGCACTTTTACGACTCAATATAACTTCAGAATTTAGCTATGCAGTAGATACTCTTGTTCAAGCAGGGGCAAAAAATCTCAAAGTTACTTCTATAAAAATCATTACAAATAAACCGACACGACCATCAAGGCTTTTTAAAAATATAGGGCAACATATGTATCAAACATTTAAAATTCTTTTTAGAGTCTATGCGATGTATAATCCTCTCAGAGTATTTTTTGTTTTAGGAACTCCTTTTTTTGTAGTTTGAATATTTTGAATAGCGAGATTTTTATATTTTTTCTCTCTTAATCCTCTCACAACAGGAAAAACTCAGTCTCTTGTTCTTGCTTGAGTTTCTCTCATTATTGCTATGCAGTTTTTTGCACTCGGGATTATTTGAGATCTCATAGCAAAAAACAGAAAACTAACGGAAGATAATCTTTATTTTACAAAGAAACAATATTTTAACATCAAAGATTAAAGTATTGAAAGATTAAGGATTTTTATAATGAGGCTAAAAAAATTATATCACATTCTTTTTTTATTGCTTATTTTCTTTTTCATAAGCAAAGATTATGTTTTCTCAGAAGAGGAAATACCTGTATCAAATTCTCAAGAAATCAACGAATCAAATATATGAGAAAATTGATGAGAAGAACTATCAAATCCTACACTTTTACAACAAGAAGAAAATTTTTGAATTGGAGAGCAAGCAGATTGAGAACAAAATATTATTCAAGAAAATTCTATTCCTGCAATTATTTATACTCTTCAATCACCTTCTTATCTTATTCAAAAAAGCGAAAATATATATGAATGTGATGCGAGTAAAAGTGAATGTAAAGTAAATTTTGACCTACGAGATACTTTTTCTTGATATGTTTCGACAAAATATGAATGTACAATAGATTTTTGATTGTATACTTGAGAAGAAACAAAATGTAATCCAAGTCCAATAATTTTTCCCAAATGAATTTTTTATGTAAAATTTATCATACAAGAAAAGAATAATCATCATATTTTTAGAGAAAAAGATCTCACTATTATAAATAAAGAAATTATAAAAGAAGTCCCTAATCCTATTCTTACAATTCAAAGTTGACTTACTCAAAAAGAAGAAAATTATTTTGAATGCAAAACAGAAGAATGTAGTGCAAATCTGACTTTGGAAGACTCTTTTCTTTCTTGAAGTATTTCTTCCTATATTTGTACTTGGAATTTTTGAGATTGAGTTTTTGAAAGTCCAGATACTCCACAAAAATGTAATCCTTCCTATATACAATTTCCTTTTTGAAAACACTCTTTGAAAGCAAAAATTAGTGAAAAATGAAATGAAACAAATTTCAAAGAGTTATATTTTACTATTGAAAATAATTTTTCTCAAAAAAATACTGATGAGGAATTAAGTTCTTCTTGAACAATAAATTTTACCCCCAATATTATTCCTCCTCTTGAAATAACTCTTCAATCACCATCATATTTAATCCAAAAAGCTGAAGATACCTATGAATGTGATGCAACAAAGTGAGATTGTAAAGCAAATTTTGATTTACGAGAAACTTTTGGCTGATGATATATTCCGACAAAATACGAATGTCATATAGATTTTCCTTTTTGGACAGGAGAAGAAGCAAAATGTAATCCAAATACAATACTTTTTCCAGAGTGAGTTTTTGAACTAAAATTTACAATTCAAGAAAAAGAAAATCCTTTCAATTTTAATGAAAAAATTATAAAAATATCAAACCTCAAAAAAGAAACAAGTTCAGCCTCTTCTGAATCTTTATCCCAAATTGATGACGAAAAAAAAGATGAAAGAGAAATAATTATTCAATGAGGCTTAGAAAAAGAAACAAATGAAAAGTTTATATGTGCAGAAGAAATGTGTGGAGTAAATTTTACCTTTAAACAAAAATCAAAAGAAAGCTGTCTATGGGATTTTGGAGGAGGAAATTTTAAAGAAAAATATAAATATACTTGTAATCCCTGAAAGGTATATTTTACAAATGGTGTTTATAAAGTTTCTCTTCAAGTTTTTGATGAAAAAACATTTCTTACAAGGCAATATTTTTTTTCTTTTGAAAATAAGTATTTTGAAAAAATGAGACAGACAAATACTCCTCCTCAAGCAAAAATAAGTATCCAATGAAAATTAGCAAAAAATAAAAAATTAGAAAGTAATAAACTTGTTTGTTATGATACTCTTGAATGTAGTATCAATTTCACGGGAAAAGAAAGTATTGATTTAGAAAAAAATTCTTTAGATTATTTTTGGGATTTTTGAGATGGAGAAACTTTTTCTTGAGTCAATCCAAATGCAAAAAAATATCCCCCTTGAAAATATAAAATCAGTCTCACTGTTAAAGATACTTTTTCACAAAGTAGTGATTATTTTTTTGTAGAAATTCTTGCTTCTGGTCAAATAGAAGAGAAATTTTTGGATAAAAATATTTTTACTTCTCTCAAAATATCAAGAGTAAATGCAAATCCAAAATGAGTAGATAATAATGAATGGATAGAAATCAAAAACACTTCTTTTTCTCTTCTCAATCTCAAATGACTTATTATAGAAGATAGTATGCTTTGATGAAGTAAAAAATATACTATTACAGATGATTTTTACCTTTTCCCTCTTGAAAAGAAAAAATTTTATAAGTCTCTTACCCATATTAATCTCAATAATGATAAAGATGAAGTAAATCTCATCTATAATATGAAAGTTATAGACACAATGTCTTGGAATTTTCCTCTTATGGATGATTATATTTTGACAGCTGAAAATTTGAATATAGAGTCACAAAAAGTAAAAGTTATAGAAGTGATAGATGGAGATACTATTCTCATAGAGTTTTTTGATGGAAGACAGGAAAAACTAAGACTTATAGGAGTAGATACACCAGAGACAAAGCATCCAAAGAAAAAAGTAGAATATTTTTGAAAAGAAGCCTCAGATTTTACAAAAAAAACACTTTCTTGAAAAGAAGTATTTCTTGAAATAGATAAAGAAAATTATAGGGACAAATATGGAAGACTTCTTGGATATATTTATTTTGAAGAAAATGAAGAGAAAAAATCGTTTAATCTCCGACTTATAGAGCTTGGATATGCAAGAGCCTATCTTGTTTTCCCTTTTAAATATAGTATTCTTTTTAAAGAAGCCCAAACTCTTGCTCGTAAAAATCTTGTCTGAATGTGGTGAGATGAAGAAATGGTCAAAGAAATAAAAATTTTGGAAAAAGAAGAAAAGGAGCTCATACAAGAAGAGCAAATACAACTCATAGAAGAAAATAATCTTGAAGTATTTGCAACAAGATTTTATGATTTTATGGAACAAGATGATTTCAATTTTTGAAAAAAATATTTTTCAAATAAAGTTCTCTCTATGTATAAAAGATGGCAACTCGGAGAAAATACTATAAAAATCTCAAATTTTTCTGAAAAAGAAAAACAAAATATACAAAAAACTTTTCGTATCAGTATAGCAAAACTTAAATCATGACTCAGATTTTCAGGAACAACTCTTCCATTTTCAACCATAAGAATATATTATGATGATTTTGTTTATGAAACTTTTTCAGATGAAAAATGAAAATATAGCTATAAAACATTAGAAAATATACAAGTTTGAAATTATGAAGCAAGATTTGAAGTCATGGAGAAAAATGGGAGTGTTCATACAATAGAAAAAACAAAAACTTTTTCTCTCTCAAAAGAATATGTGAATAGTATTCAAGCCGTTCTTGTGAAAAAATATGAAAAAGAGCTAAAAAAACTCCAAAAGAAGAAAAAAGTAAAGAAAGCAAAAAAGAAAAAGCCAAAAAAATCAAAAGCACCCAAAGAAAAAAAGATAGCAATACGAACAGAGTATAAAACAAATAATTTTGTTGCTTCCTGACAAAATATAGATATGAGACTTCTCAATTTTCTTGTCCTTATATTTTGAGTTTTAGTGTTATATCTTGTATTGAATAAGGGGGAAGAAAAATAACTATTTTTCTTTTGCTTGATAATTATAATTTCTTATTCAAAAAAACTTTTCGCAAGAGTATGGGCTTCACTCCAAGCAAGTTGGAGATTAAACCCACCACTTTTTCCTGTGATATCAAGAACTTCACCAATAAAATATAATCCAGAAACTTTTTTTGATTCAAAATTTTTACTCAGTTCATTAAGTTTTACCCCGCCACCCGTCACTTTTGCTTCTTTCCAAGATCTAAAATCATTTATTTTTAATATAATTTCATTTTTTTCTTTATCAAAAAGAGGAAAATTTAGGATTTTTTTTGGAATATTGTCTCAAGAAAAAATAAGTTTTACATCTATATTTTCTTTTATATAAGGTATTTCATTTTCATATGTTATTCCTTTATTTCTTATATATTCCCCAATTTTTAAAACAATGTGAAATATAAGTGGTCAAGAAATTCAAAAATGAGTAAAAAGCATATTTCATTTTTCTTTAAAAAAAGTTTTTTCTTTGTCATAAATATTACACTCAACAAGGCAACTTATTCATGAAAGAGAAGAAAAATCTTCCTTTGTTGTAATACCACAAAGTCCTTTATAAGGCTCTACTATTTCTATACCAAATTTTTTAGCAAAATTGTATCCCCATCAATCTGTTCCAATTTGAGCAAAACTTTTTCCTCCTGTTGCAATAATCACTTCTCTTGCACATATTTTTTCTCAATTTTCTCAGAGAATGATAAAAGTATCATCTTTTTTTTCTATATCATTGACACTAAAATTTGTTTTTAAGATAGCATCATTTTCTTGTATTTTTTTTTCAAAAAGCTTTACAATCTCTTCTGATTTTCCACTATCAAGAAGAATTCTTCCATTGTCTTCCGTATGTGTTTTTATTCCTTCTTTTTCAAGCCAATGTATCATATCATATTGAGAAAAATGATGAAAAAGTGAAAGAAGAATTTTTTTATTTTCTCCGACATAGTCCTTTTCATCTTCAATATACATATTTGAAACATTACACCTTTCTCAACCAGAAAGAAGAACTTTTGTTCCGATTTTATTTGTTTTTTCTAAGATGATTTTACTCAAATTTTTTGGAAGATGAATAGCACTAAAAATTCCACTCGCACCCCCTCCAACAATGGCGATGTCAAAAATATGTTCTTGCATAAATTTCTTAAGAAATAATATGAATATAAGTATAATAAGAGATTAAAAATAATCAAAAAAGCTTATTTTTTATATCAAAAATAAAGAGAAATAAAACTGAGAATTATTGCAAAAATATCTGATTCACTTTGTGAACTATGAAGAAGCTTTAAAAACTCTTCTCCACTCGGAGTATGTCATAAAAGAAGGATAAAATTACTTGTAAACTGAACTCATGTTTTAATCTTTCCAGATCATTTTGCTGCTCATAAACTTTTCTCTTTTACAAAATTAGTATCTTGTTCTCAGGCAAAAAATTTTTTAAATATTCCCATCTGTTCTTCCAAACTTCCTCTTTCTGGAGTAAATTGTTTTTGGAAGTGATTTATTTCTTTTAAAGAATTTGCTATTATTCAAGCTAGTTGAGTTGTATTATTTTGAATTTGTAAAATTCCAATAAATGAAGTAATAATTTCACTAAATTTATCTATAAATGGATCAAATGCTTCTCCACTTTTTGTTCATTTTTTACATTTTCTTGCGACCAATCCATCAGTCGCATCAAGAGCAAGGGAACTTCATATTGTAGCAACTCATAATTCAGGAATATTTCAAAAAAGGTAAATAATACTTCATATCAATACGAGATAACTACGAATTACTCCTATATCATTTGGACTAATATTGGCTTCATCAAATGATTTTACAAAACCTATCCCATCACCTTTTTTCCATTCTCAAGAAATAATTTTTTGAATACATACAGAAAAATTTTTTGTAAAAAATGGAATAAAATCAAGTATTTTCCATCATAAATTTTTGTCTCTCCATTCTACTTGAGGAATTCTCAATATATCTAAAAATTTTGTAGAAAAGTCTGCTTGATTTTCATTTCAAAACAATGGTGAAAGTCTAGGAATAGAATTTTCATTAAAGTTTAATAATTGATCTTTTTTAGAACCCATTTATAAGAATAAATAATAACATATTATTTATAAAACATTATTATAAAAAAGCAAATAAAAATCTATTGAAAAAAAATAAAAAAATATATAATTCTTCCAACTTGATTTTTTGTATCAAGAGAGAGTGAGAGAGAATAGGCTCGTTATCATCACTCCAGCAACCTGTCTTTTAGATAAGGTGCTAAGTCCTACCCAGTAAAGAGGGAAAGATATAACAACGATTTTTTTCAAGCTTATAACTTTTCTTCTTTTACAAAGGGAGAAAAGTTTTTTATTTTTTAAAAAAGAGAAAATATGAAATATTATATAACTTCAGAGTCAGTAACTTGTGGGCATCCAGATAAAGTTTGTGATCAAATAAGTGATGCTATTTTAGATGCTTGTCTTGCAGAAGATAAAGATTCAAGAGTCGCTTGTGAGTGTCTTACGACGACTTGAACAATTGTTGTAAGTGGTGAAATTACGACAAATGCTTGGGTAAATTTTCAAGATATTGCTAGAAAAGTAGTTCGTGATATTGGTTATGATAGTCTAGAAGCTGGTTTTAGTGCTGATGATGTAAGTGTCCAAATTCTTATCAATTCTCAGTCTCCAGATATTGCTCAATGAGTAGATACAGGATGAGCTTGAGATCAAGGAATAATGTATGGATATGCGACAAATGAAACAGAAAATTATCTCCCTGCTCCGATTAGCTTTGCTCACAAGCTTTCTCGCAGATTAGAACAGGTAAGAAAAGAAAAAATACTTCCATTTCTTCTTCCTGATGGAAAAACTCAAGTTACAATAGAATATGATGAAAATGGAAAAATTCAAAGAGTTGATACGATTGTTATTTCCAGTCAGCATAAAGTAGATGTAAGCCAAGAAGAAATTCATAAAGGAATAAAATCACAAGTTATAGATCCAGTTTTGGGAAAATATATAGATGAAAAAACCATTATTCATATCAATCCAACAGGAAAATTTACGATAGGATGACCAAAATGAGATTGTGGGCTGACAGGAAGAAAAATAATTATTGATACTTACGGAGGAGTAGGAAGACATGGATGAGGAGCTTTTTCTGGAAAAGATCCATCAAAAGTAGATAGAAGTGGTGCTTATGTAGCAAGATATATTGCAAAAAATATAGTCGCTTCTGGAATCTGTGATAAGTGTGAAATTCAGCTTTGATATGCGATAGGAGTTGCAGAACCAGTTTCTATTTATGTAGATATGTTTGGAACAGAAAAAGTTTCAAGAGAACTTGTTATAGAAACTATTAAGAAAAATTTTGATTTAAGTCCAAGAGGAATTATTACTCTGCTTGATCTTAAAAAACCAATTTATCAAAAAACAGCAACCTATGGACATTTTGGAAGAGATGATGTGAGTTGGGAACATCTTGATAAAGTAGAAGTTTTTAAAACTCTTTTGAAAAAATAAATTCTTTTACGATAGTATCTATTTTTTTATATAAATCCTCTATTTCTCATTCATTTTTTAAGCATATATCTGCTTGTTTTATACAAGCAGATATTTTTTGTACTGATTTTCAATCCTCTTCTTTTTCAATTCGTATAAATTCTTCTAAACTTTCAGGTTCTCATGGGCGATTTCTTTTTTGCATTCTTAAAAAACGGATTTCATCACTTGCTTCTATTGCAATAAGTAAAAATTGAGTATTTTCTTTTAAATATTTAATTTGTCATTTTTGTCTCATACCAACAATTATGATAGTATTTTCTTTTGCATCTTCAATGATTTTTTCCGCAATATAGCCATCTCAGAATTTTTCGCTTAAACTACGAGAAAAATTTATAAGTCATTCGCGAGAAATATGGTCTTTTTCCCCAAGAGATTTAACTTTTCAACTGATAGAATAAAGAGGAAGAGCATATTTTTTACTTATATATTCTCATACACTATCTTTTCCAGCACAAAGTTTTCCAATAATTCCAATAACTTTTTTCATAATTTTTATAAAAAAATAGACTTCTAGATTATATGTTTTTCTCCAAAAATGTAAAAACCCCTTAACACACTTTATAATTATATTTCTCTTTAAATCCTTTTGAAAAAGAAATATTTCCGTTTTTAGAGATAATAATTCAATCAATAAAGTTTTTATTTAAGAAATTGAGCCCATCAATTTCTCCCATATTAAAAATAGAAGTTGCTATTGCATCAGTAAAAAAAGTTTTTTTTCAAACGATACTGACACTTATAAGTTCATTTTCATTTTTACCAGTTAGAGGATTGAAAATATGATGATATTTTTTATTGTCATATTCCCAATTTCTCCTATAGCTTCACGAAGTTGATATAGAAGCATCTTTGACTTCTATAATTCAAAAATTTTCTCCTATAGAACGAAATGGATTTTGTATTCCTATGGTCCAATTCTCTTTTTTTGTATATTTTCAAGCAAGATAAATATCTCAACCAAAATTTACAAAAAAATTTTTTAATTTATATTTTTTTAAATGAGAGCAAATAATATCTACGACATATCATTTTGCAATTCATCATAAATCAAGACAAGCTTCTCATAAAAGAGATATTTTATTTCATTGTATAGTGATATTTTCATCAAAATTTTTTGAAAAGAGAAAATCTCAATTTTTTTCCCCATATCCAAGATTTCATAAATTTAAAAAAGGATTAAAATATCCATTTGTAAAAGTATAAATTTCTTTTGATAATCGTATCAATTTCAAAAAAATCCAAGAAACCTCCTTTTCTTTTTTTTCATTTAATTTTGAAATATCTGATTCTTTTTTAAATCGTGAAAAAAGAAATTCATAATTATCAATAATCTTTTCTATTTCAAAAAAGATAGACTTTTTATCTTCTTGAGAAATTTCATCTTGTATTTGTAAAGAAAAAGTAGTGCTGTATTTTTTGAGATTCAAATTAACTTGCATGAGTATTTGTATTTGGAGTGTTATTTTGAGATTTTATAGTATTTTCATTATTACTATAATTATTTCAATTATTTTTATTTGAAATTGATGGAGTATCTGTATTATTTTGGCTATTACAACTCGAAAATAAAATACCAAGAATTCATAAAAGAATAATAAAAATATTTTTGTTTTTCCTTTTCATAATAAGTAATTAAAAATTAACTTGCATGGGTATTTGTTGAAGGGGGACTTGGTGGAGTTTCTATAATAGGTGGAGTTGTCTCTACTGTTCCTGAATTTGTTTCTGTACTAAAACTTGTTTTTGTAGAGGAAGAAGAAGGATTTTGAATATTGTTTAAAGTATTATTACCAGAATTATTAGGAGATATTTTTGTTGTTGGATTTGTAGATGAAATAGAAGTTGTAGTGTTTCCTTGAGAAATATTATTTGAATTATTAGAATTTAAATTAACTGTTTCTGTTTTTTTATAATCTTTTTTTGAAGATATTATATTTTGTTTTGGAGTTGGGACTAAAGTATCTCAAGAAGAATTATTTTTTATATTTTCTCAGGTATTTACAAGAGTTTCTTTTTGCTTTTCTTCTTGTCTTATTACATTGTTAGATACTTCTTTATTTTCTTCATCTTTTATATCTAAATTTTCATTTTTTGAACAAGAAAAGGTAAAAAATAAAAGGAAAATATAATAAAAAATATTTTTCATAAAGATATATTCTAAATAATAAAACTTATGCAAGTATAATAATAAAAATTTATCTTTCCGTCAAATAAGATTTTTTAATATTATCCTTTTTTAAACTCAATTTAAACAATCTTCTTACTATTAGCTTATCAAAAGAAATTTGATATATTTATTTACTAAATTATTAGTATGAAAAAAAATAATGTATTTTTACTTGCATCACTTATAGTAAGTATATTTTTATCAGTTGGTTTAGAATCAACTTATGCATCAAATACAAATGCAAAAGGGAAAAATACAAATTCTCATATGTGATATATGAAAAATGGTTCTGGTGCAGAAATGCAAAAATTTTGAACTTGAGCTTGAAATCCAAGATATGCTTCTTGATCTGAAATGAGAGAAAAAGGCGAAAATCATTCAGAAATGCTTGCAAATGTAGCAACTTGATCACTCTCAAGCCAAGAAGAACAGGATCTTTATTATCAATATAGAGAAGAAATGCTCGCAAGAGATATGTATAATTATTTTTACTCTTTGTATAGTGAAGAAACTTTTAAAAATATAGCTTCTTCTGAGCAACAACATATGGATGCAGTAAAAAGCCTTCTTGATAGATACAATCTTACTGTACCAAGTGGATATGGAGAACTCCAAGATGAATTTGATAGTCTCAAAGATAAATGAAATGATTCTCTCAAAGATGCTTTAGAGGTAGGATTAAAAATAGAAATGCTCGATATAGAGGATATTGTAGATTCTCTCAAAACAACAGATAATGATGATATAAAACTTATTTTATCAAATATTGGAGGAGCTTCTTACAATCATTTAAGAGGATTTGCTTTGGCTCTCACAAAAAATAGTCTTACAACAAGTATAGATTATAGTGCTTATCTTGATACAAGTGATACAGATAATAAAGGAAATATAAAAGATAAGCTTATGGAAAGACTTGATGCAGAGGGAATTACTCTTCCAGCAAAAGTTTGAGCAAAAAATGGAGCTTATGGAGATATGCAAAACGACAATAATTCTTGAAAAACAAATACTTGAAACAATACAAACAAAAATTCTCAAAATAAAAAGGATAAATACAAAACAAGTATTAAGTCAAAATATGGAAAAAGTATAGAAAAACTAAATGATAGTTCAAAAGGAAAGATTTTAAACAAGGTAAATTCTGCGATAGATAAAGTAGAAAATTCTTCTACTTATTCAGATGCAGAAAAACAAAACTATCTTTCTATTTATGAAGCCTTAAAAGAATACATAGAAGAGCTTTTGAACTAAAAAAGAGAAGTGATAATCATCTTTTTTCAAAAAAATAGAATAGAGAAACTATTCTATTTTTTTGTTATTTGGGAGGAGTGAGGGGAAAATTAACTTTTTATAAAAATCTTATTTTGATGATATTCTAAATATCTTTCTCTTCATTCTATTGGTAAATCTTTTATAAATTGATTATTTGAAATTCATAGCAAATTTATATTATATTCATTTATTGAGTTTGATATTATTATTCTCTTGTTAAAATCAAAAGTAATAATTCATTTATCAAATAATTTATCAAAAGTTGGACTAAGAAGAAAGCCATTATTTATATCTAATCTTTCTTTATTGTCTGACATAACCCAAGGTTTTATGTGACTAGCATTTAAAATTCTTGTATCATTTATTCAAGTTATGGGACACTTTTTTAAAGATAAAACTAATTTTTTTCTAAATTCAGCTTGTCAAATTCTTATATTTATCAAAATTTCTTTTGAAGTATTTTTATCAAGAATATCTTTTTCATCAGTAAATAGAAGCTTGTTTTCATCATAATCCAATAAAGAGAAAATTCATTCATCTATTTTTTTAAAATTTTCATTTTTATAAATCTCTCTATATAAAACTCCTCTTAATGCGGCTTGCCAATCTTTAGGATCTTTAATTTTTGGATAATATTTTTCTATTTCATTATAAATAATTTCCCAAGTTGCAATTCATCAATTATCCTTTAATAATTCTCTTAAGGCTCAAACCTTTGTAATCTCTTTTTCCATAATTAAATATTTGAGATATTAAATTTAGTATACCTATATTTTCAAACATTTTTTATTTTACTTAAAATAGAACTATATTCTTCAAAAAGCTTTTCTTCATTTTCATTTTTAAAAATAATTTTTAAATTAGAAAAACTTTTAATTAGTAAATTATCAATAATATTATTGATTTTATCAATATCTTGCTCCCTTTTTATTTTTCAAAATCAAGTAAAAAAACATTCTATTAAGTTTTTTATAAAAATTTTCATTATTTTATTTCTTAAATTAAACATATTATTTTCTTTATTTTTTCAAATAAGTTGTAATTTTTACCCTCTGTGTAATATATCTTCATGCACACTATTCGCAGAAAGACACCCCTCCGCAGCACTCATAATTGCTTGTTTAAATTTATTACTATTTGTACTCACATCTCCAGCTGCATAGAGTCAAACGACACTCGTTTGTTGTCTTTTATCTACGATGAGACAGCCTTCTTCATCTTTTTGTGGATTGAGTCCATCTACTATATGAGTAAAAGGATCAGACCCGATAGCTACAAATATACCATCTACTTTGAGATTTTTTCCACTTTTGAGTTCCACTTCTTCTACAAATAAACTTCCTTTTATTTCTTTGACTTCTTCATTGAGCACCAGCTCGATATTTTCTTTTTTCTTCACTTGTTGCACCCAAATATCTTCGGCTCTAAAAGTATCTTTTCTATGAATAAGCTTTACCGATTTACAAATATCAGCAAGATAAAGAGCTTCTGTAAGAGCAGAGTTTCCTCATCATACGATAGCTATATCTCTGTTTTTAAAAAACATTGCATCACAAGTCGCACAATAACTTACTCATTTTCCTAAAAATTCCCTTTCTCACGGCACTCCAAGTTGCCTATATTTATTTCCAGTTGCGAGGATAACAAAATCACTTGTAAATACTTTGTTTGATTCTGTCATGATAGTAAAAATATTATTTTCTTTTGAGACTTCTTTGACGGTATCAAAAAGTATTTCACTTCCTGCCGTTTCTGCATGATGTCTAAAATTGTCCATTATATCTTTTCCACTGGCACTTATGGTTCACGGATAATTTTCTACTTTGTGAGAAGTGGCTAAGGCTCCTCATGGCATTGCTCCAATGATAAGATTTTTTATATTGTAGCGACTCGCATACATTCAAGCAGGAAATCAAGCACTTCAAGCTCAAATAATTATAAGTTCATAATGCATAAATCTTTAATTAAAATATAATTTTCATTATTTCCCATAGTATAGAAAATTAATTATTTGTAAAATTTTTAAGTTTTTATACAATGAATATTACTTTTTAATTTTTTATAAAAATATTATGGAAAACAAAGGTTTTATGCAAGAGTTTAAAGAATTTGCTCTCAAGGGAAATGTTCTTGATCTTGCTGTCGCAGTTGTTATTGGTTGAGCTTTTGGAAAGATAGTTTCATCACTTGTTGCTGATATTATCACTCCGCTTGTTTGAATTCTTCTCGGATGAGTTGATTTTACAACTCTTGCTTATACCGTTATCAATCCTATAAGTAATCAGCAAGTATCATTAAATTATGGAAATTTTATCCAAAATATTTTTGATTTTATAATTGTTGCTTTTTCTATATTTATTTTTGTAAAAGTTTTGAATAGTGGAATGTCAAAGGTCTCAAAATGATTATCAAAAGTATCTGAAAAAGTAGTAAAAAAGGAAGAAAAAAAAGAAGAAAAAAATGAGAAAAAAGAGCTTAAAGAAGAAGTAAAAGAAGAAAAAAAGGAAGTAAAAATTTCTCCGAAAGTAGAAAAAAAGGAAACAAAAAAAGCTCCTTCTAAAAAAGAAAAGATTTCTCCTGAAAAAGTTTCAGAAAAAAAAGTAAAAGTTGTACCCAAAAAAGTAAAACCATCAAAAAAACCAGTTTCTCCAAAAAAACCTTCAGTAAAAAAATAATAAAAAAAGAGTATTGAAAAATACTCTTTTTTTATAAAATAAAATTTACTTGATCATTGATATAAATTTTATTCAAAATACAATGAGTATTGTTCAAAATATTTTGTTTAATTTTGTTTGTATTTTTTCATATAAAATTCTAATTTTTTTATTATTCATAATTATAGCGATAAAAGAAAACCAGAGAAAATTATTTAAAATAATTGCAAAAGAAGAAACAAATAGAGTAAAATTATCTTGTTTTTCATTCATAAGCATTGTAAATAAACTTAAAAAAAATAATATTGCTTTGGGATTGAGAATATTGCTAAGAAATCATATTTTTATTGCTTCAAGAAAAGATATTTCTCGTTGGATAATAATTGTATTTTCTTGTAATTCTTTTTCTAATTCCAACTTGGAAATAAATAAATTGAGTCAAAAATAAATAAGATACATTGCTCACAAAATTTTTATAATTCAAAATAATAACAATGTCTTTGAGAGAATAATTCATAATCATAAAAGACTATAAGATACATGAAACAAAACTCATAAAGAGCTTCAAATTGCCATATAAATTCCTGTCTTTTTTGAAGAAGATAATGAAGTTTTTATTATCATTATAAGATCAGGTCATGGGAGAATAAGAGCAAGGAGGTGAATAGATACAATAGTAAGTATAAGAGCTTCTCTTTCCATAGTTTTTATTATTTAGAGATTAAAATATTTACAAAAAAAGTTCCTCAGTATTTTGCTGAAGAACTTAGTTTTTTTTAATAAAATTTTAGCACAAAAACTCGTTCTTCAGATTGATAAAGAAGAAGAAAAAGAAGAAAGATATTTTTGTAGTTGGTTTCATAGGGAGAATTTTAGAGGCTAAAATTATTTTAAGCGGATTGGAGACGAATACTAGATGCTGAATTAAGCATTTCAAGCATTGATTCAGTTCACTTTTCTCAATCTATAGGAGTACATTCATCGGTTATACTTAACCATTCTTGAATATCATTAGGGGCATTTTCTCAAGGAGTGTAACTTTGGCTTCATCCCTTAAAGTATCATTCTATCATAACTCATGCAATTTTTCTATTTCCTTCTAGTATTTGTCTTGATACTTCTTTACAAACCTCTATTTGATTTTCCCATTTTTTTCAACTGTTTGCATGTGAAAAATCAACAATTATTCATTTATGAATTCAATGCTTTTTTTGTAGAGCCTCTATTTTTTCTATATCTTCTTCAGAGTAATTTGGCTTCGTTCATCATCTTGCTATGAAGTGTCAATCAGGATTTCAAGAAGTTGTTATTCTTGCTGCTTTTCAATTTTTTGTAACTGATAAGAATGAATGGCTTTTTTCTCATGCTTTAATTGCATCTATAGCAACTTGTGGATCTCATTTTGTTCAGTTCTTAAAACCAATTGGCATAGAAAGTCATGATGCTAATTGTCTATGTGTTTGGCTTTCTACCGTTCTGGCTCCTATAGCTCACCAGCTTATAAGATCAGCAATATATTGAGGAGTTACTGGATCTAAAAATTCAGTTGCACAAGGAACTCATAATTGATTTATTTTTAATAATAATTCCCTTGCTAGCTTGAGACCTTTATCTATATTGAAGCTTTCATCAAGATCAGGATCATTTACAGATCACTTCCATCATACAGTAGTACGAGGTTTTTCAAAGTAAACTCTCATTATAATTTCAAGTTGAGGATATTTTTCTCTCCATTCTTTTACTTTTTTAGCATATTCAAGAGCTTCTTTATGGTTATGTATAGAGCAAGGTCATACTATAACAAGAGGTTTTGTTTTTATATCTTTAAGATTTATAATATCACTTATTTTTATTCTACTATCTTCTACAAATTTGGCAGTTACATTGTCTAGGGGAAATAACTTAATTAACTCTTTTGGAGTTATTATTTCTTCCACATTATCAATTCTTTTATCATCTACAATTGATAAAGTATCATTTTTTGGTTGTGTCATAAACAATAAAATTAATAAATAAAAAAGTTCTTCATTTTGCTGAAGAACTTAGGTTTTTTGTAATAAAATTTTAGCACAAAAACTAATCCTTCAGCATTTCTCTAAAGAAGAAAAAGTAAAATCCAAAAGATATATATTTACTTGCATTCATAATATTTCCTTTTGTGTTAAAAATACTTTTATACCATAATCATTTTTTTATAAAAAGCAAACTTTTTTATGAAAAAATAAAAAGACTAAAAAAATTTGACATACAAAGCTATATTTCTATACTACATAAGCTTTTTGAAAATTATGCGAGGGTAACATAAAAGAGTGAGTGTACTAAGGCTTCAACCCTTGGGTGTGCGAGTTCAAACCTCGTCCCTCGCTCCATAAATTTTAAAAGTTGAGGAGGTTTGAAAAGAGGTTTTTTGTGAAAGCAAAAATTTGAAAGCGATGAATAAGAGCTTTCAAAACGGATGGCTGACCCGTAAGGGCACCAAACCTCGTCCCTCGCTCCATAAATTTTAAAAGTTGAGGAGGTTTGAAAGGAGGTTTTTTGCTCTTTTCTTTAGCCTTAAAATAAAGAAAGAAGTAAAAAAATGAAAAATAGAAATTAGAAAAAAGAATCAAAACTTTCTTTTCTCGCTTGTGTTTTTCATTTTTTTTGTTAATATTCCATTATATTTTATATTTTGAGTTTTAATTAGTTTATGGCAAATAGTCACGGTCTTACTTCAAGAATCGTAAAAAAGCAAGCAGCAGCAAGAAGGTTATCTAAAAATAAAAAGGCAACTTTTCAAATATATATTGGAAATGAAAATCCACAAACAAGAAAAAATACAAGTTATAAAGCGAGAATTCATTATTTTGAAAATAAACAAAATTTTCCAAAGAAAAGATTGATGACAAAAAATCCACAAAGCCTTATAGAACAAGGAATTATTGATGAAAGAGGGTTTTTTGTAAAAGGAAAAAAGAAAAATTTCCTTACAAAATCTATGGTAGATAAGACTGGACTTGATTTTTATGGTATGCCAAGATAAAAATAATATTTTCCAAAAATGCACAGATTTTTTATAGCAAATTTTTCTTGAAATCAAGATTTTATTCTTAAAGATAAACAACTAGTTCACCAAATTATAAATGTATTTCGTGCAAAAGTGTGAGATGCATTTATTTTTTTTGATGGAAAAACTCTTTTTGATTTTGTTTACAAATTATCAAAAAGAGAAAAAAATGAACTTCATTTTTATTTTGAGGGGAAAAAAGAAAAATCATGATTAAAAAAAGAAATTTTTCTTTTTCAGGCTTTGCCAAATAAATTATCAAAAATAGAATATATTTTGCAAAAATGAGTAGAGGTAGGAATTTCTCATTTTTTATTTTTTCAAGCAGAAAGAAGCCAAAAACTTATTATTTCTCCAAATAAAGAAGAAAGACTTCTTTCTATTATGCAAGAAGCACTTGAGCAATCATGATGAAATATTTTTCCAAGTCTTCAGTTTCTTGATAAAAATAATTTTGATATAAAGGAAGGGGAAACAATTTTTTTTCATCATGAAGCAGATAAAAAAGCTCTTTATTTAAAAAATATTCCTTTTTGAGAAGATGAAAAAATAAATATTATTATTGGTCCAGAGTGAGGACTTAGTGAAAAAGAAGTACAGGTTTTTCAAGAAAAATGATATATTCAATCCTATTTATGATCAAATATATTGAGAACAGAAACCGTTTCTTCAGTTGTTTGATTTTATATTCTCCAAAGCTAAATTAAATTGCTTGAGAAAATATTTTAAATCTGGACTTTTTGTTTTTAAAAAGATTTCTCTACTTCAGTCAAATGATAAGATTTTTTCTTGGTATTATTTCACAATGTATTCTTTATCCTTGTATTTTTCTTGAAAATCTTTAACCAAAGCCCAAAAACTATTTTCTATAAGTCATGGAATTTTTGTTTCAAAATCCCAAAGCTGTTTTTTGATTTTGTTTCTCATCGTTGTTTCTCCAATAGGACAAGAACAAGGAGAAAAAGGAATATTTTTTTGATTACAGAGAGTTTGTATATCTTTTTCTCTGACATAAGAAAGTGGGCGAATAAAAGTAAAATCTCAGCATTCCATCTTATTTATAGGAGGCATAATTTTTAGTTTTCGTCCTTGAGTCATATTCATAAAAGAAGTCGTTACAATATCATCCATATGATGCCCAAGACATATTTTTGTTGCTCCTATTTTATTGGCAGTTTTCATAAGAGCTATTCTTCTTGCATAAGCACACCGTTGACAACTTTGACCTAGTCCATCGTTGAGTTTTGAATCTTTTGGAAGTTTGAGATTGATTTTTTCAAGAGGAATTTTTAATACTTCTTCATAATATTTTCTTTTTTCTTCAAATTGTATATCACAATTAATAAGAAATTCTTTGAAAATATAAACTCCATAAAGTTCAAATTTTTCTTTTCTTTGTTTTTTTAATTCGCTTAGTATATACCCAAGAATCATACTATCTTTTCCTCATGATACTCAGATGATTACTTTTTCCTCTCCTTGTATCATTCCAAAATCTTTTATGGCTCTTTTTGTAAGAGCAATTATATTTTTTTCTAGAGACATATATTTATTTTAAGATTAGGAAAAGAGAATAATAAAAAAGTCCTCTTTTTCAAGAGAACTTTTTTTTATTTTCTACCAAATTATTCAGCAGTAGCTTCTTCAGTAGTAGCTTCTTCAGTAGTAGCTTCCTCAGTAGTAGCTTCTTCAGTAGTAGCTTCTTCAGTAGTAGCTTCTTCAGTAGTAGCTGCTTCTTCAGTAGTAGCTGCTTCTTCAGTAGTAGTTTCTTCTGAAGTAGTTTCTTCAGTAGTTTCAGTTTTAGTACCACAAGAAGCTAAAAAAGCTAATGCGATAACTGCAAATAGAGCTAATAATTTTTTCATACGAATTTGTATTATATAATAAATAAGCCAGTACATTATAACAAGAAAAAATATTTTTCAATATTATTTCCCTTTATTGCTATTTACTTTTTATTTTTATATTTTTTAATAAAAACTAATCATACATTTTTTGAAAAAAACTAAATGTTTATTTGTATTTTCTGATACTTTTTTTACAATAGGAGGAAAGTATTTATTTTATTTTAAAAAAATCTATGAGAAACAGAAAAAGAACAAATAATAACTTCCAAATATGGAAAAATATTAAGGATTATTCTATCCCTTTAGTTGTTATTATTATCATACTTCTTTTGATAATAAATTTTATTTTTTCATCTTGAAAAAAAGATTTAAATAAAGAAAATAAGAATGGATTAAGTATAAGTCTTGATTCTCCTGATTCAGAAGCATATGTACAGTATCCTTGAGATTATAAAAAGAAAATAGAAGCAGGTTTGAGTCTATATAAATGAGAAAAAATAATAGTAAAAACAGGGACTCTTACAATAAAAGAAAAAAATATAGGAGAATATAGGCTTAATAAACTTTGAGAATTAAAATATAATGAAAATGGAAGTTTTTCACTTTTTTCTTCTGATGTGTGGGTAAAAAATAAAAATCCTGTCACTGTAGATATGCGATTTGCAAGTCTTAATATTTGAGAAAATTCAGTATTAAATCTTACACAAAATGATGTACTAAGCACTATTTATCTTTTGGATGGTTTTGTAGAAGTATCAAATCTAGCTGGAAAAAATACAGTTCTTGCTCCATGACAAAAAATAATGATTGCGAGAACAGATGCGGCAAAAGAAGATATTGATATAGCACTTCAAAAAGAAGATATAGATGATTATTTTAAGGCAAGCGATTGGTTTATCAAAAATAATGGAGAAAGTTATTTAGTGGAAGCAAAAAACTCTAGTGGAACAGGAAAAACACTTTCTTGAGCAACAAATAATGAAGATATGCTTATTCATTTTTCTGATTTGGAAGATGAACAGACTGTTTCTGAAGAAAATATATCTATCAATGGAACCTTTGATGACGAAGAGATAGCAGATATAACACTTTGAAATATAAAAGCCAAAATAGATAAACAAGAAAAAACTTTTTCTTTTTCCCAAGTTTCTCTCGATAAAAAAGTAAATGATCTCATATTTAAGGTATATAACCAAGATGAAGTAGTAGTTTGAAAATATGTTTATACAATATATTCTACTATTTGAGAAGAAAATACAGTTAAGGCATCTGATGAAGAGGATGATGAAGAAAATAATCCTTTTGATGTAAAAAATTATTCTTTGGATTCTACCAATTTTAAATTTATTTCTCCAAAGCAAAATCCTTATACAACAAGTGATGATGTTGTAATGATAGAATGAATGGTTCCATCAAAAACAGTTGCAAAAATTGAGGTAAACGACTTTGTATTGACTAAATTTATCTCAAACTGAGCTTATTGGAAATATTATGCAAACAAAGATTTTTGAAATCTAAAAGAATGACTCAATGTGTATGAAGTAAAATATTATAATGCTTCTTGAAAAATGATTTATAAAAATGCTTTTTCTATTATAAAAAGTGCTTGAGTTGGATCAGGGGGAACAAATTAATAATTAATTCTATTTATTATGGAAAAATATTGGTTTAAAACAAAAAAATATTGATATGGATTTACTCCTGTATCATGAGCCTGATGGGCGGCAACTTTTATATTTACTTTTTTTATAATTGCTATACTCTATAGTCATAATTTTTTTGTTGACTTATGACCAAGTAAACAAGAAATAGTTGAATGAATTATAGAAATAATACTTTCCCTCTGAGTGTTTTCTTATTATTTTGAGAAAAAAACAGAGTGAGAACTAAGATGGAGGTGGTGAGAGTGAATAAAATCAAAACCTAAAATTAAATCTTACACAAAAAGTAAGGTCAAAACTAAAAAAAAATAGTGTTTCTCATCTGAGAAACACTATTTTTTAATGACCACAACTACATCATCATCCACAAGAATATCCATCATCTTCACAATCATCATCTGAACAACAAGATTCTCAACAACAAGAACTTTCTTCTCCTCCTCAAATAATACTTAAAAACATTGTTTTTAATTCTTCCTCTTCTGGAATCATTCCTTCAAAAATAATATCTTTAAAATCAATAGATTCTTCTTCAATTATTAGAGCAGGATTTGCAGATATATTAAGTTCTTCTTTTAGAGTCTTATCATTTGTTTCTTCTACTGTAATAAAGTCATTGAGACCAAGCTCAAGAAGACTATTTTGTACCCTTTTTAGAAGTTCAATTCAACTCTCTGTTTCACTATAAATTATTACTTTCATACATAGTTAAAATTAAAAATATAAAAAAATATTCCTCTTTTATTATAGAGAAATATTTTTTTTATAAAGTATTTTTTCAAAATTATTCAGATTTTTCTTCTTCTGTAACTTCTACTGGAGCTTCATTTGATTCTTCAACAACTTTTGGTTTTGCAGCAGAAACAATAACATCTTCTCCATGAACAAGAACCTCAAATTTACTTGCATCTATTTTTACATCAGATACTCTTACAGCATCACCAAATTCTACAAGAAGAGATAAATCCACTTCAAAATTATCTACCAAATCTTTAGGAAGACATTTTACTTCTATTTCTTTCATATGTTCTTCTATGATCGCCCCTTCTCTTTTTGCCTGAGACTCTCAAATAAAATGGAGAGGAATATGAGTAATAAGCTTTTCTCCTTTTGTAATAGCATAGAAATCTACATGGATAAAATCTCCTGTAACTGGTGCTTTTTGAAAATCATGAATAAGAACCTCTATGTCTTTTTTCCCAACAATAAGGTTTATAATATGACTTTCACCAGCCTTACGATAAGTTTTTAGTATATCTGAGTGGTCAAGTTTTAATAATATTGGTTCTTGAGAATGACCATATACAACACAAGGCACTTTCTTTGAATTTCTTATAGTACTTAATTTTTCATCACCTATTCTTATCTCGGCAACGAGTTCTATTTTTTCCATAATATGTTTATAAATAATAGAATAATAAATTATTGCTCACCGATTTTATACAAAAAAAGAAAATTATCAAAACTTTTTTGTAAAAAAAGAAATTTAGTTTATAATTTAAGAGAATATAAAAAAATAAAAATAAAAAATATGAAAAAAAGACAAAAAAGAATTCTAAGACATATTTTTAGAAATACACAGATACTTCTTGCCTCTATTGCTGTCATTATGGTATGGAGAGGAGTATGGAATTTTTTGGATTATTATATCTTTCCTGAGTCTTTTTTCGTATCAAACTTTATCAGTATAATCCTTTGAGGTCTTATAATTTTCTTTAATGATTTTGATATTGAGGAACTAAAAGGACAATAATATATTAAAAAAGTATGGCAAGACATAGTAAATGGCATAATATAAAACATAGAAAAGCAGCTCAAGATGCAAAAAAATGAAAAATGTATGCAATTCATGCAAAACTTATAGCAATGGCTGCAGTATCATGAGGAGACCCTTTAAAAAACTCAAGTCTTGATATGGCTATTATCAAGGCAAAACAAGATGGTGTTCCTGCAGAAAACATAGAAAGAGCAATAAAAAGAGGAACGGGACAAGATAAAAATGATACAGAAATTCTCAGTATTGTGTATGAATGATATGCTCCTTGATGAGTTGCTGTTGTTGTTTCTGTTGTTACCGATAATAAAAATAGAACAGCTTCAAATATAAGGCATATATTTTCAAAATATGGGGGAAATATGGGGGAGCCTTGAAGTGTATCTTGGATATTTCAAAAAAAATGAGTACTTGTTTTTGAAAAAGAAAATACAGATATTTCAAAACTTGAAGAGCTTGTTTTTGAAACAGATGTTGAAGATATGAAAGAAGAAGATGATATAGTGAAACTTATAGTTGCACCAGAGAGTTTTTGAGAAGTAAGAAAATTTTTTCTCAATAAATGATTTACAATAAATGAATCCTGAACAGAATTTATTCCAAATAATGAAGTAGAAGTAAATGAATTTGATAAAGTGCTTAAGATTACAAAAATGATAGAAGCACTCGAAGAAGATGAAGATGTGGAAGATTATGCAATGAATTACAATATAGATGAAAAATTGCAAGAAGAAGTAGATGAATTTATAGAAAAAAATACTTTTAGGACATAAAATGCTATAAAAAAGACATTCATTATGAATGTCTTTTTTTACTTATTTCAATATCAATTTATCATCAGAAACTTCAAAATTTATTTTATAAATTCATTTTTCATTGAGAGCATAGAGTTCTCCATCACGATGAATATAAAAATCTTTTATTTTATAAGTTTTTCCTTCAATTTGCCCAATATAAGTGAGACTTTTTACATCTTGATAATTTTTTGCATTTGGCTTAAATACCCAAATTTTATTGTTCATAAAGAGGTAAAGATAAGAAAGTTCAAGTCTTGTTTTCAGCTTTACAGGAGCACTTCATTCTTCTATAGAATAAT
Organism: Candidatus Altimarinota bacterium; assembly: GCA_013350285.1. Classification (GTDB taxonomy): domain Bacteria; phylum Patescibacteriota; class Gracilibacteria; order BD1-5; family UBA6164; genus JAAXWG01. The sequence goes on from JAAXWG010000004.1 coordinate 52,421, forward strand.
TTTTTGGGAGTTTATTTATCATTATACTTTCTATTCTATAACGAGGACTAGAAAATACCTTTACGATAGATAGATCTTTTTTTAAAATATAAATTCCCCCATCTATAGCAATACTTATTATTTTTCCTATATTTTTTGTATCTGCTTCTTCAAGATAATTTGTTCCTGCTTCAAAATTATCTCCTCTTTTTTTATGCCTTGTAATTTGATTTCCATCTTTTTTGAGAGTATAAATATTTTCTGTAAAAGTTTCTATTTGCTCCATTTCTTCCCAAGTTGTTTGTCCTATAGCATCAGTATAGCGAAAATAAGCATTTGAAGTAAATGTAACAAGTTTTGAAAGTTTTGTAGAAATAAGAATGCTTCCATTTGACATTACAACAGCATTTTTGAAACTATCCTCCAAAGCAAGTTTATCAAAAACTTTTTCTTTTGGATTTTCCTGTCAAGGAATAATCGGTCAAATAACACTATTTTTTGTAAGAGCATAAATTTTTCCTCACATTTCTAGTATATGAGTCGCTTTTGCCGAAACTTTGTCGCTTATAAGCTTTTCTCCATCTTCTTCAAAAGATTCTACTCCATTAAATTCTTTTTTTATGATAGTGATATCATCAAGAATTTTTGATAAGTCATTAAGAAAAAGTTTTTTATCTTTTATTTCATAGACGATTTCTTCAGCTTTTTTGATATTGAGATCAAATACATCAGGATTTGCAATATTTTCGTTTGCAACTCTTATATAGTCTCTCGCTTTTTCAAGATTGAGTTGTGAATTTGCTACATCCTTGCTTACTTTTGAATTTCCTAAAACTCCTCCAATAATAGCATATAGAAGAAATACAGAAACAAAAATACCAACAACAAGAATAGCATTTTTTATGCTTTTACTTTGTTTTGAGATATTTTCATACCAAAGCATACTATTTGCAATACTTGTTTTTACGATTTTATTATCAAATACTTTCATTCAGAGATATTTTGCTCTTGAGAGGTAATTTTTTATTTTTGTGTCCTCTTTTGGTATCACAAATAAATTATTTCTCATACAAACAATTCCTATATTTTCTTCAATATTTTCTCATTTTAAAATATTTTCAAGATTTTTACACATATTTTCAGCTTTTTCAAGAGAAGCACTTTCTCTAATATCACTTCTTGAAAGGTAATCAAGCAGTCTTCCTGTGGAAAGAACGACAACTTCTCCATCATTTATATCTCCGCTTGAAATAAAACTAAATTCCTTCTTTATATCTCATTTTTCTATAATCTCTACCAGTTCGCTATCTCCTTTTATGAGATATCCCGAAACTCTTCCAATATTAGAAAATGTAAGATTGGATTTATTAAGGATTCAAATAAAAATATTGAGTCCTTTTATTTTATTTTTTTCATCTTGCCAAGTTTTAAGAAGGGCATTAATCCTTTCCAAAGCATTAGAAAAATCCTTATAAGTATTGTATTTACTTATATTTCCTATAATAGTATCAAGAATATTGGTCAGAATAATATCTTTGATTTTCTTATCTTCTGAGTCAATAAGAATAAAACATTCAAGATCTACATCAAGATTTATATGTCTTAGGGTAATGTCATTTTCTCTTTGTATATCTATTTTTGCCTGATGAATATCAAACATTTCAAAAAATTTTAATCAAATAATAATAAAAATTATGCCCCTAATAATATTTTTTAAGAGAGTTTTGTCAAACGAAAAAGCAAATCTCTTTTGATGAAAAATTTCTTTTTGAAAAAAAGGAAAAAATACTTAAAATTCTCCTAGTTTTATTATTAATTATGCTTATAAATGTTTGTAGTTTCTTGATGAAAAAGCCTAGAATGAAAGGTAAAAATAAGTGGAAGTAAAAATGCAGTTTTGCCTATACTTGCAGCAAGCTTACTCATAAAATGAAAAATTACTCTCAAAAATGTCCCTATTATTGGGGATGTAAAAACTTTTCTTGAAATTTTTAAACTTTTTGGAGTTGAATATAGTTTTGATAATAATACTCTTTTTCTTGATACGACAAAACTCAAAAATTCTCGTTTTGACCTTTCTTTGATGAAAAAAGTAAGAGTAACTATATTGCTTCTTGCTCCGATATTGTATCATTTTTGAAAGATTGAAATACCAGTTCCCTGAGGATGTAGTATAGGAAAAAGACCAGTAGATGCTCATCTCGAATGACTTAAATCCATAGGCTATACTTATTCATACGAAGGAGAGTTTATAAAACTTAAATGAAAAGTCATAGAAGGAGACAAAGTAATCAATGCTTGATTTTGAGTAACATCTACTGAAAACATAATCGTAGCAAATGTACTAAGAAAATGAAAAACAACAATAAAAAATACTGCCTTAGAGCCACATGTGATGAATCTTATAGATTTTTTGAGACAACTGGGAGCAGATATAAAAATAAAATTTGATCATAGTATTGTCATAGAAGGAGTAGAAGAACTCAAAAATGAAATAGAATTTGAAGTTATTTCTGATTATATCCAGTCATGAACTTATATGATATTGTGAGCCTTGCTTGCAAAAGAATATATAGATATAGAAAATGCAAGAATAGAAGACCTTTATAGTTTCCTAGAAAAACTTCAAGAAGCAGGAGTAAAAATAGAAGATATGTGAAATGATACTTTGAGAGTCTATAAAGCAAAAAAAATAAAAGCTGTTTCACTCCAAACAAATATTTATCCTTGATTTCCAACAGATTTACAATCACCATTTTGTGTACTCCTTACTCAGGCAGAATGAATGTCAAAAGTTCATGAAGTTCTTTTTGAAGGAAGACTAAATTGGCTTGTAGAATTGGAAAAAATAGGAACAAATATAGCCCTTCTCAATCCACACCAAGCAATGATTTTTTGACCAACAAAATTTAAAGCTGGAAAAGAACTTACAAGCTGGGATTTGAGAGCTTGAGCTGCCGTGCTTATTGCATCGCTTCTCATAAATGGAAAAACGAAAATTACAAATATAGATTACATAAAAAGAGGCTATGATGATATTGTAGCAAATTTGAGAAGTCTCGGAGCAAGTATAGAAGATTTGCAAGAAATAGAGATAAAATAAAGAAGAGAAAAAAATATGTCATTTCTACAGGAATGGAGAAATCTTTATTGAAGGAGAAATATGAAAAAGATTTCTCGACAAGCTCGAGATGATAGAAGTGGATTATTTTTTAAATTATAGATTCCTGCCTTCGCAGGAATGACAGAAAAGAGAAAATTGGAGGAATGACAAAAAGAAGTGAGACTGGTCTCAACTAAATAAAAATTTATTTTTTTAATTATAAAGAATTATGAAACTTTTCCCTCTAACACTTATTGTTTTCGGAATTATACTTATAGTATTTCCAGAAATAATAGCCTATCTTTTAGGATGATTTTTTGTTTTTATAGGAATTAATATGCTTCTTATCACTGCTTCTTTTGGAAAGAAAAAAAGTGGAGATGATGAATTTATAAAATTTGGGAAGTACAAAATATATAGATAATCATTTAAAATTATGCTTATACTTTCAGAAAAAATTGCAGTAAAAGTATCTTCTTGAATCGCTTTTATTCTTGTCTGCACAAAAATATTTATTTGAATACTTACTGGCTCTATTGCTGTGCTTTCATCAGCTATGGATTCTTTGCTTGATTTATTTGTCTCTCTTTTTAATCTGGTTGCTATCAAAAATGCTTCAAAACCAGCAGATGAAAATTTCAATTATGGAAGAGGAAAGATGGAAGGACTTGCTTCTTTTTTGGAAGGATTTATCATCACAATTTCAGGGCTTTATATCCTTTATGAATCAGTATTTAAGCTTATAAAAAATGAAAAAATAGCCTATATTTGACCAGCAATATGAGTAATGATTTTTTCTGTTTTTATGACTTCATTACTCGTTGTCTATCTCCAAAAAGTTTATAAAAAGACAAATAATATCGTGATAGAAGCAGATTCTTTTCATTACAAGACAGACCTCTACACCAATATCTGAATTTTGATTTCGCTTGTTGTGATAAAATATACTGGATTTTATATTATAGATGGAATTGTCGGTATAATCATTGCTTTTTATATCATTTTTTCGGCTTTTCATATTTTGAAAAAATGATTTTTGATGATACTTGATATTGCTCTTTCAAAAGACAAAGTAGAAAAGATACGAGAAATTATTATTTCTCAGCCAAGTATTGCGGATTATCATTTTTTGAGGACGAGGCAAGCTGCAAAGATTAATTTTGTGCAAGGACATCTTGTTTTCAAAGATCCAAATATTACACTGATACAGGCTCATGATGTTTCAGATATTATAGAGTGCAAGATAGCTTCTCTTGATACAGAAAAAGAATGGCTTATAGATTTTCATCTTGATCCTTATGATGATAAGGATGTAGATAAAAATGAAAAATGTAAATTGTTGTAAAAAAATAAGTTTGATCTTTACATTAAAAAAAATACAATATAATGCATACGATTGTATTTTTTTTATTTCTTTATGAAAAAAGAACTTACTGTAATTGATTTTTTTTGCTGAGCAGGCTGATTTTCAGAATGATTTAGACAACAATGATTTAAAATAGTTAAATGAATAGATTATTGGAAACCAGCAATATATACACACAATCTTAATCATAATCTAAATGATACTACAAAGAGTATCTTAGATTTTTGGACAGAAGATTCTTCAGATATTTTAGAAATAGAAAAATTAGAAGATACTTTTTGTATAGTAGGAAGCCCACCTTGTGTTTCTTTTTCTTCTTCAAACAAGTCATGATATGCGGACAAATCTCATTGAATAAAATTAATTGAGGCCTTTCTTCGTGTTATTGCAGTGAAAAAACATAAAAAAAACTCAAAATTGAAATGTTGGTATATGGAAAATGTTCCAAATTCTCAAAAATTTGTTGAAGTAGAATATTCATTTGATAAATTAAATCTTTGAAAATGGGCTAAAAATAATTGAAAAAATCCAGAAGATATAGCTTTGAAAGTTAGAGATAATTGAGATATATTAGATTCTTGAGATTATTGAGCTCCTCAAAGTAGAAAAAGATTTATTTGTTGAGAATGGTGTGAAACTTGAGATTTTTTACTTCCACAAAAAACTCATGAAAATAAACATATTACATTAGGAGATATTTTGGCTAAATTACCAAAGCCCAATTTATCTAAAAAAGAAGTTTTTGAAAAGAAATATATTGATCCAAATTATGCTAATTTAATAATTGATGGGGATAAATTAACAGACCATTTTTATGATACATGACTTTATAAAATAGAATGGTATGATGCTAAATATTTAAAGCAAAATCATTCCTATATGTGAAAAATGTCTTTTCCAGAAAATATAGATAGACCTTGTAGGACTATTATGGCTACTCGTTCTGCAAAAACAAGAGAGTCTCTTGTTTTTAAATCTGAATATGAAAGAATTGGTAATTGAGAATATCGTTTACCAACTATTCGTGAAATAGCTTCACTAATGTGATTTCCAATAAATTATCAATTTACTGGATCAGAATGAAGTAAATGGAGGCAAATATGAAATGCTGTTTCTCCACACTTGAGTTCAGCTTTAGCTAAAGTAGTTAGAAAAAAATTAAAGTTAAAACAAATAAATCCTAATTTTGAAGATTTAGGTGATTTATATGAAAAAGTAGAGATAAAATTAAATACTTTTGAAATGTCTCCATTAGATAAACCTAAAAAAAGAATGAAAAATTCTAAATTTAGGAGACATCCATATAAATCTTGAAATATTACAGTTGAATTAATGAATTATATAGAAGAGAATAAAAATGATATTCCTTGAAAAAACTGGTATATAAAAATGTATTTCTGAACTGGTATAGAGCACAAAGTACAAGTGATTACAAGAAATGATTATTTGTTTATAGAGAAATATTTAGAAAAAAATATTAAAGAATTTAAAAAGTTTAAAATTGACTTTGAAAGAAATTTTTCTACTATATTTTGAATAACAAAAGAAGAATTTCAAAGCAGGTATGAAGAAGATTTACACTTAGTAGAAAAAAGAAATCCACTTTTAATAGTGGAGGAAGTAGGATATTTAATTCAGAAAAGAAAAGAAAAAGATGATGTAGTAAATATTGAAATAGTGGAGAAAAATGAAATTCCATTATGACAGTTATATGCTATATATTCTTTAGGAAAGTTTATTTTTTAATTTAAAATAATAATGTTATCAACTTCTAATATTTTAGAAATAGAAAACTCTTTGAAAATATTTTTTGATAAAGTAGATAGAGAAGTTAATTCTGAATCAAGAGAATGAAAAACATATTTGAAAAAATATTCTGAGAGAGATTGAATGAATATATTAAATAAAGTTTATGACTATAGTTTAAAAGTTTGTGATAAAGTTAATCAAGATGTTATAGATTGATATGATAATTTTAATTTAATATGAGTACAGGTAACAAGTACAAAAACTAAAACACCAAAATACAATATAAAAACTGTTGATAAGTTTCCTCCAAATGAATATCCTCAGTTAAATAAACTTAAATTTTTTGTTTTAACATTTGATTCAAGGTGGAGAGTTTATGAAAATTGGACAGAATTAAATAAATACTTTTTTAATTGTAAAGCAGATATAATAACATTATTTACACTAAAAAATGATATTATAAACATAACTGATATTACAAAAATATTAGATATTATTAAGACACTATACTTAATTTTTTCCAAAGAATTTGAAGATTTAATGAATTATTTATCACCAATATTATTGAAGTCAAATAATATACAAAATATTAATTCTACTACTGCTGATTTTAAAACATATACATTTTAATTTATAATATAAAAGTTTATGAAAAATAATTATTTTTTTATAAAAGTGAATCAGAATATTGATTTTAATATGTATGTATGAAAAATTAATATTTTAGACTTATATGAAATTCATGAAGTTCAGCCTATAAATGAAAATGCTGAAAAAATTGATACAGAGAATCCAAAGGATTTTTTAAATAATTGATTAATAGCTCAGAGAAAGGAGAATGCAATTAGGATATCTGATATTTCAAAATATGTTTCAAATTGAGTAGTTCCAAATTCAATAATTTTATGAAATGAAAAATGAGAAAAATGAATAATTTTTGAAGAACAAGATAATTGATTTTATAAATTGATAATTAAAAATAGTTTAAATGAAAAAGAGAAATTATTTGTTATAGATGGACAGCATAGACTTAAATGAGCAGCCTTGAATTTATATAATCAAATATTAAAAAAACTGATTATTAAATATGATAATAATTCTGAAGAATTAAAAGAATTATTAATTATTGAAAAAGTAAAAAAATATTTTGAGAAAATAGAGAAAATTAAGTTTTTTATTGAAAAAAATAATCTAAATGATGTTTTTAAAGAAGTTAATATTATAGAGTTTTCAGTAGTAATTTTGGATAATATATCAAATGATAAAATAGTTGAAATATTTACAGATATTAATTCTTCTCAAAAACCTTTAGATTCAAATATTTATAGGTATTATTATTGAAGATTTACAACAAAATATCCTTATTTTAATATTTCTGTAAATATAGCAAAATTATTAAATGAACATAAAGATTCACCATTATTTAGCTTAATTAAAATGCCTTATGATGTAGATTTTTATAAAGAAAATCTAAAATGATATAGTAGGGTATGAGTTTGAGCATTTTGTGAAAGGTTTAATTGAGTTTCTGAAATAAATAATATAAATATTTGAATAGAAAAAATAGATTTTTATAAAAAACCGTTAGGTATATTTATAAATTATAATTTGATAAAATGAAATGATAAAATTGTTATTTCAGAAGATTCAATAATTAACTCAATAAAATTCCTTTTTAGTTTTATGATATATTCATACAAAGAGATTTATGAATTATATATTTCATTATTAAAAGATATTTGAATAGGTATAAAAAACGAAGAATTTAAAAATTATAAATTTATTGATTCAACTACAAATGAGCTTTATTTTGATATAATAAGATTACTATTAATATTTTTAATTGTTGATTTAAACTACAATATTGAAAATATTTTAAAACTATCTAAAGATGATTTAAAGAAATCAATTAATACAAATTTTGATAAAATAAAGAATGGATTAATTTATATTTATAAAGAAAATAAATATTTTAAAAGATGAGAAATAGTTTGAACTGGATGGGCAAAAAGTACTAAGATAATAAAAGAATTTGAGAAAAAAGTTGAAATTATTAATGAGAAAAGCTTTATATTAGAATTTAATAATTCAATTATTAATTATTTAAAAAAAGATTAAATTAACTTGATCTTTTTCAAAAAATCAATAGATCATAATAGTTTTATTTAATAACTTTTATGATTATGAAGATCTCTAGAGAACTTGCAATAAAAATTTTGAAATATTGTTTTGAACATCCAAAGTTTTATTTTCCATTTTTGGTAATGTGTCAAGAATATACTCCAGAAGATGATGATTTTGTTGAAATAGAGGCAGATGAATGGGAAAATATTCAGGAAGATGAAATGTATCAAACTTTTGAGCTTTGGGAAAACTTACAAAATTTGGAAAGTGATACAACCGAATTATTGGCAAAATGATTTATTGAGAAAATTACTAATGAATATTTAGAGAATGAAATTAGATTGTTATGTGAATATTATTGAAAACTATATAAGGAAAATTTAACTGAAAGTGCAAAAATTTTAGAATATTGAGAAAATGAATTTTTTTGATGAAAGAAAGAAGCTTTTGAAGATATTTTAGAATTATTTAAAAAATATAAGTAGATGAAATTGGTCGCCTGAAGTGGTGAGAAATCTTATTTTGAGATATTCAAAAGAGTGAGATACTTTACTTGATCCGATGGTTTGAGGAGGGACAACAGCAATAGAATGCAAACTCCTTGATAGAAAATTAATTGCTTTTGATGTAAATCCTTTGGCAGTTGAGCTTACAAAAAATGCTTTGAATTTTGAAAAAGAAGATATAAGTAATAGATTCCTGCCTTCGCAGGAATGACAAAAGGAGCAGGAATGACAAAAGGAGCAGGAATGACAAAAGGAACAGGAATGAAAAAAAGGACAGGAATGACAAGATTGGCAAAAATGACAAAAAGAAGAAGATGAAAAGGGAGAAGATGAAAAGGGAGAAGAAAATATACAAGTTCATTTGTGAGATGCGAGAAAATTATTGCAAAAGGTAAAAGGAGAAAGTATTGATTTTGTGCTTATGCACCCACCGTATGCTGATATAATTAGTTATAGTGAGGGAAAAATAGAAGATGATTTATCAAATATTCATAATCTTGATGATTTTGCCGATGAAATACAAAAGATAGCAAAAGAATCTTTGAGAGTTTTGAAGCCGTGAAAATATTGTGCTATTTTGATGGGAGATACCAGAAGGAAAAAAATGTATAAGCCTCTTGCTTTCAAAGTCATGCAAAAATTTTTAAAAGAAGGATTTGAGCTAAAAGAAGATATTGTCAAAGTTCAGCACAACTGCAAAGCGACAGGTTTTTGGGTAAAAAAAAGTAAAGATTTTAATTTTCTCCTCATTATGCACGAGCATTTATTTATTTTTCAAAAAAGCTAATAGAAAGAACCCCGGGATTGTGAAAATTTTAATCCCGGGGTTAGGTTAAGTGTAGTGTAAAACAAAGCCCGGACTTCGGACTTTTTTAAGTCCGGGCTAAAAAAAATACGAGGACGAGGAATGAAAAGTATTTTCATAAATAAATTTGACAAAAAGCAATAATATATATTATATGAGTAATTATTATTTAATTATTTTAAAATATGTCTAATTTTATAAGTAATCAACAAACTCCACATATTTCCTTGGTATGACCATGAGATATATGAACTACATTATTTACTATATTATGTAATCTTGATTTTGGTAAAAAGGTGAGGAGAGTTATAAATTCTACTCATTGTCTTGAATTAGAAAATTGAAAGATTGGTAATGATAATCTTAATGAACTTATTTTAGAATTAGTTAATGGTTGAAAAACAAGGAAAGAAGCTTTTAGTGAAATATTATTACAACAATGAGAAAAATATGATTCTATTATTAATTGTTTTCCTCAAGAAGAAAAAGGACTTCTTATAGATACAAGTAATTGAGATGAAGGTTTCACAAATCTTTACTATAAATTACTTTTAGATAATAACGATGTAGTTACAGCAAATAAAAATCCATTTATATGAGATTATAATGCTTATAAAACACTTATTGATACTTCTAATTTTTTATGAAAAGGTGCTACAGTTATGGCTTGATGAAATCCTATAATGGATGAACTTTCTAATTTAAAAAACTCATGAGAAAAAATAGTATCTTTAGAATGATGTTTTTCTTGAACACTTGGTTACATCACTTCAGAGTTAGAAAAATGAAGAAAATTTTCAGAAATATTGAAAGAGGCCATAGAAAAAGGGTTTACTGAACCAAATCCTTGGTATGATCTCAATGGTTTTGATGTAGCAAGAAAACTACTCATACTTGCAAGAGAAGCATGATATAATGCAGAAATGAAAAATATAGAAGTAAAACCATTTATTGATGAGAAATATTGGGACTCTGAGAATGAAAAACTTATAGGAAATATAGATGAATTAGATAATTATTTTAGTGATTTATATAAATCAGCTAAGCAAAAAGGAATGACATTAAAATATGTAGCATCTTTTGTTCTATGAGATGATTGAAGTATACTTTTAGAAGTAAAACTAAAAGAAGTTTTTCTCAATTCACAAATAGGAAATTTGAAAGGATCAGGAAATATAGTAGTTTTAGAAACAGAAGAATTATATCCTAAAGAAAATCCTTTTGTTTTTGGAAAACCTTGAGCTTGACCGAAAGTTACAACACAAGCAATACTAAAAGATGTAAAAAAAATTATGGAAATTTATAATCTATTAGAAAAAAATAAAAGAAATTAATATGCACGAGCATTTATTTATATTTAAAAAGAGCGAGTAGCTCTTTTTTTTGTCGAGAGAACCCCGGATTGGGAAAATTTTAATCTCGGGGTTAGGTTAAGTGTAGTGTAAAACAAAGCTCGGACTTTGGACTTTTTTAAGTCCGGGCTTGAAGGATGAGCAGAAAAAACCCTGGGATTGGGAAAATTTTAATCTTGGTGTTGATACGAATAAGTAAAAAAGACTTTTTTGTCTTTATTTTGACGATTATCAGTTTGCTTTGTTTTATAAATTAGAGAAGTTTTTATTTATCCTTCAAAAATAATTAAATTTTCTCATATTTTTTTGAAAAAAAATTTTTTTTTCGTATAATTCCTTTATAGTTTTTAATAAAAAAGTTTATGAAAAAAATACTTATTTCCTGTGTAATCCTTTTAATACTTACTTCTTGTTCATTTAATAATAAAAAAGATCAAGAACAAACAGAGACAGATACTTGAGCAATAACAACAGATTTTGAGGAACAAGATGAAGATGAAACTGCTACTTGAGAAGAAATCCAAGAACAAAAAAACCAAGAACAAAAAACTTCATCTTGAAATACAAATACTTCTTCACAAAATACTTCTTCAAAAGGAGAAACACCTAAAACTCAGACAATAAATTCAGTAAAAACTACAAAAAAAGAGGAAGAAGAAAAAATAGTAAAAGAATTTGAAAAAGAAATAGATGGACTGTTTAATCTTATAGAAAAAGATGGAGAGTAATTTTAAACAAAATTTGATACAAAAAATAAAGGAGTGAAAAGAAATTACTCCTTTTTTATTCTTATGAGATTCAAAAGAAAATATTTTTATTGAGGTGCAGGATTTTGCAAGAGAGTTATGTGATATTTTTTGAGTAGACAAAAATAATATATTTTATTTTGCAAATGAAGAAGAGGAAAAAATAAAGATAGACAAAGTAAAACAATTTTTTACTATGGCTTACCAAAAATCAAACTTTGCTTTTCAAGTTTTTATTGTTCAAGATATAGAGAGAATGACGAGAGAGTCAGCAAATGCTTGTCTCAAACTTTTTGAAGAGCCTTGAGTTGGTAATATCATTTTTTTGACAAGTAAAAGCGAATCAGGAATCTTGGATACCATCTTATCAAGAGTAAGTTTGGTTTTTTTGGATTCCCATATTTCTTTTTTGGAAAAATCTTTTTATTATGATTTGATAGATACATTTGTAAAAGAGGGCGATAGAGAGCTTATTTCATTGACTTACAAAACTCCTTTTGAAAAAGAAGAAGCAATTTTATTTCTTTCAGATTTATTGCTTTATATCAAAAATAATTGAATACAATTTGAACAATTTGAAGAAATAGAAGAAGATATAGTAGGAATAAGAAAAAATAATCTTTTGGCAAAATATATTGTGGATAAATATATTATTAAACTTCTTTCAGTATAATTTTTTCAAAAAAAATTTGCAAAAAACATAAAGAGTGTATAATAAGGCTGTATATTATATATATTTTTTGCTTATGATTTCAAAAATACATTCTCTTGCGGTAAATGGTCTTTCAAGTCACATTATAGATGTGGAAGTAGATATAAATAATGGGCTTCCAAATTTTACTATTGTTGGACTGCCTGATCAGTGAGTCCAAGAAAGCAAAGAGAGACTGAGAAGTGCTTTTAAAGCAAGTGGAGCAAAGCTTCCACCAACAAGAATTACAGTCAATCTTGCCCCAGCAGATATAAAAAAAGTAGGACCAAGTTTTGATCTTCCTATAGCTATTTGAATCCTACTCAATGATGAACATATACAAAAGGATACTCGTATAGCAAAAAGTATCTTTCTCTGAGAATTATCTCTTGATGGAAAACTGAGAAAAGTTTCTTCTGTACTTCCTGCGACGATTGGAGCAAGAGATGCAGGATATGAAAATATATTTATTCCAAAAATAAATGCAAGAGAGGCATCTACTATTCCTTGAATAAATGTTTATGGGATAGAAACACTGAGCGAATTGATTGATTTTTTGAATGAAGAAAAAGAGATACAAGCAGAGTCTCTTCTTAGTATTCAAGATTTAAAAATTTTGAAACAAGAAAAAAAATCAAAATATGATTTTAAATATATTATTGGTCAAGAACATGCAAAAAGAGCTCTTGAAATAGCTGCAGCATGAGGACATAATATAATTATGAGTGGTCCTCCATGAAGTGGAAAAACAATGCTTGCAAGGGGATTACAGACAATATTACCAGATTTAACTATAGATGAATCCATAGAGATATCAAAACTTTATAGTATTAGTTGACTTCTTTCTCAAGAAAATCCTTTGATTATAGAAAGACCGTTTCGTTCAGTACATCATACTGCAAGTAGTGTCAGTATTATAGGAGGAGGAATGCATGCAAAACCTTGAGAAATAAGCCTTTCTCATAAATGAGTTTTATTTTTTGATGAGATATTAGAGTTCCAAAAAACAGTGCTTGAAGTTTTGAGACAACCACTTGAGGATGGAATGATTACTGTAACAAGAGTCAATGCTAGTTTTACTTACCCTGCAAAATTTATGCTTGTTGGTGCGATGAATCCTTGTCCTTGTTGATATCTTACTGATCCAGATAAAGAGTGTATTTGTACTCATAATCAAATAAAAAATTATTCTTCTCGTTTATCTTGACCACTTATAGATAGAGTAGATATATTTATAGAGGTACCAAAAGTAAAAACAGAAAAATTTTGAGTAAAAGACAATTATGATGGAATAGAGTCTTCATATGATGTAAAAACAAGAGTACAAAAAGCAAGAGATAGACAAATAGAGAGATTTTCTTGACTTAAAATCAGTGCAAATAGTGAAATGAATACAGAAGAAATAAATAAATTTTGTCAGCTTGATATGGAAAGTGATGTACTTTTGAAAGGAGCAGTAGAAATGCTGAAACTTTCAGCAAGAAGTTATTATCGTATTTTGAAATTAGCAAGAACAATTGCTGACCTGGAAGGAAAAGAAAATATTTCTTCTGCTCATATTTTGGAGGCTTTGAGTTTTAGAAAAAAAGAGGATTAAACTCAAAATATATTTTGATTTTTCATATGAAACTTTTATACTGATAGCGATTTTACAATATAAAAAAAGACTATGAATCAATTTTCTGGAGTAATAAGTTTTGTATGAGATATAAGTTCTTTTCATTTTGATTTACCTTTTTCTTATCTTATTTGAGAACAAGAAGATGGAAATACAACTATGTATTTTTATGGAGAGACAGAAATGAAATCTTCTGAAGAATTAGAAAAATTTATTATTTCTGTTGTTGGAAGGGAAAAGATTACAAGTGATATATCTATCAGTACAGAAGATAAAATAGAGCTTTTTATAGAGAATGATGAAGAGCTTGAAGGAGAATATATGAGAACTATTATAGAAGGAGCAGGAGAGGATTTTGAGAGTGTAATGCAAAATTTTTGAGATTCTTCTCCTAATATTATTGCTATTAGAGAAGCAGAAAAAAGTGCATTTTTTTGAAATAGAGTTATAAAAATAGATATTGTCTATTAATAAAATTATCAATTTTTTGGCTAAAAACAATAATTTATGCTATTATAATATTGAAAAATATTAATAATTATTGTTTTTAGTTTTTTTATGCAAGAAAATAATTCACCTCTCGTAATATCGGTTGATAAAAACTTCAACGGAAACAAGAAAAGAAATTTTTTTATTACAATTTTTCTTCAAGGATTTTTGTGGATGCTTTTTCATTTTACTGTCGTTTTTTTCTTTACTTTTAAATTAGAAAGTGTTGTTTTGGTATGAGTATTTCTCTGACTTTGAAATTTTGTTTCTTTTCTTATTGATATTCCTATTGGGATATTACAAAAATATTTAAAATCAAAGACCCTATACCTTATAGGGGCAATATCTCAATTTATAGCAATGCTTATTTTTGTCCTTTTTATATTTCAAATCACAGATCAAATTACTGAACTTAAAACAATGAATAATGTAGTAGATAGTATTTTAAGTTTTTTCTTGGGAAGTATTTTGAATATTGTACTTCTTCTTATAGCATCAATTTGTTATGGAATTACTCAAGAACTTAATTCTGTCACTTCTCTCTCGTATGTTATGAATAATGTAGAACCAAGTAAATATGCTGAAGTACTTGCAAGAAGTAATATATTTTCTTGACTTTGAATGTTTGCCGGACTTATGTTTTCTTGAGTTATTATGAGTTTTTCTCCAAAATCAATTATTTTTGCTCTTATCTTGATAATAGCATTAGTTCTTTATTTTATGAGCAAATTTTTTGATAATTCTGATGAATCTATTCAAATTTCGGATATTAAAAATTTAAAAGTATCTTTTAATAAGATGTCTTTAGAAAATGTAAAAGAATATATATCTGAAAATATAAAGAAGGAGGACTTAAAAGAAATTGTTTCAAAAAGTAAATATATCTTTCTCAAACCAAAGGAAATAAAGGGAAAAATAGATATTAAAAAAGTTATGGAAGAAACAAAATCTACATTTAATGTTGTTGTTGCTATTTTAAAAAAGAAGCCACTCAATATTACAATTTATTGGACTATAATAACTGTTTTGACTTTTGGTTTTTGGGATACATTTTCAACAACTTTTCTTATAAATTTTCTTGATAAAGTAAAACCATGATGGAGTTATTTTTTCTTATGATTAATAGCAATTCCTGCTTATTTACTTCAAGAATTTTTTTGAAATATGGGGAAAAAATTTTGAACCTTAACGATTGCTTTTATCTGACTTCTTCTTTCGGGAATTTCTCTTATACTTATGGGAATATTTTCAAAATCTTGAGCATTTATGATTATGACCTTTGCTATTATGAATAGTATTGGTTATGCTGCTTGAATGGCTCTTGGTCAAATTAGTTTTCTTGATGCATACAATAAAGAATATGCAAAATATATGAATCTCAAGGAAATAGATGCCAATGCCTCTGCTTGACCAATGAAGATTCTGCAGAATTTTGCAAATGTTGTTGGGCTTATGCTTTGAGGATTTATACTTTGAGTTTTACAATATACTTGATTTTTTATATTATTTGGTATGCTTATAATACGGATTTTTATCTGGAGTATAAAAAATAAAAAAGGAATAAACTTATAAATATGTACAAAGTAATTAGTATATTTGATTCATTGAAACATTTTGAAGAAGGAGTAAAAGAATATGAAAAAAGATTTTGAAAAAATATAGAGCTTATCAAATTAAAACCTTCAAAAAAAGATAATAAAGAGGAAGTAAAAAAAGAAGAAACAAAAAAATTGATTGAAATACTTGAGCATGAAAATGCTTATAAAATACTTCTTGATATTCAATGAAAGCATTTTAATACGGAAGAATTAACAAAAATCATAGAACAAAAAAAACAATCTTTTTCAAATATTATTTTTATCATAGGAGGAGTTTATGGATATCAAGAAGATTTGTATAAATATGTAGATATGAAACTTTCACTTTCTTCACTTACTTTTCCTCATGGACTTGCTTTGCTTATATTGTTTGAACAAATTTACAGAATGGAGACTATAATGATAGGAAAAAAATATCATTATTAAATAGAGAAAGATTGATTCAGTTAAAAAAATTTCGCTTTCTACAAATTTTTTAAAGATGTGACAATTTATCATATCTTCTTTTTTTGTTTTAGATAATTCGTGAATTATCTCTACAAATATTTTAATCTTTTATACTTTTAATCTTTTTCACTATTCACTCTTAATACATCTCCTTATTATAACACTCTTCACAATAGACTATCTCAGGTCTTTCAGGAGCATAAGTTGTCTGTATTTCTTTTCCACACTTATCACAGTTCCTTGTATAAAGATGTCTTGGATTTCTTAAACTCATCCTATCAAGATGTCTTTGGTCTGGATGTCTTCTCGGTATAGGAAGATTATGTTTTCTATAAAAAGCGAGTTCTTCTTTTATTATTCTAAAAGGTTTCTTAGTAACTTCGCATTCAATAGCCCAGTTCAAAATATCATCAGGAATATCTGCAATATTTTCAGGAAGCTTACTTGCAGGAATAATTTTTTCTACCTTAGGAAAAGGAGCTTCATAAGTAGACCATTTAAAGACTGGTCTTTCTCAAGCTTCTTCTAGAGTTTTATAAACAGTTCATTCTCTATCAATATAATTTATTTCTCACTCAAGACCGGTCTCAGAAGAAATGTTTTCATTTTGATAGATTCCTGCCTTCGCAGGAATGACATCTCTACGAGTAAGAGGATAATATTCTTGAGCAACTGTTTCATTATAGCCAAAAGGACTAAGAGAACTAGGAAAAAATTCTCCCCATTCTCAAGTCTTCATCATGTGTTCTATGATTTTTGGAACAAGAACTTCATATTCACTTTTCGTATATTGTTTATTGAGGATACAATATTCTTTTCACACAAGTCAATTACACATAAAAGAATTTTTCGTCCTTTTACATTCTGTACAATAAATAAGATTTTCACAATTATTCCAACAATCATAACAAAAAATTATATTATAACATGTTTTATTTATAAGGGCTGTATCATAAATTTTGAAACTATCATTTAATACAACATTTACATCAAAACAATCTCGAGCATTACTATGGACATAATAAGAATATTTTATATTTTCTGAATCATAGACTTCAAAACTATTTTTTACATTTTTTGAATTAAAAATCACATTTCATAAAATATTTTCAGAATTTCTTATAAGTAAACTTTGAATAGGAAACTTAAGTTTAAATTTTAAAAAATCTTTCAGAGAATAAGAATTATTTTTAATATTTTGAATTTCTTTTTTATAATCATTTTCAGAATATTCTTTATTAAAAATGCAATAAGATTTATTATTTAAATTTACACAACAAAAACAATTATGGCAATCATTACAATTAAATAAAAATTGAGAATCAGAACATTCGTTACAATTTTGTAAGTATTGAGAATTATAACAATATATAGAATCTATTATAGAATAACAATAACTACAATCTCTAGAGTAAGAAATATCAATACAATTAGTACATCTTACAACTCAGCTTCCATAAAAACAATTTTCATCTCCATTTGAATCAAAAATCAAATAACAATTTTTACTTGCTCAAAGCAAGTTTGTATATTCACATTTTTCAGTTCATGTTCATTTTACAAGAGCTCTTTTGGGTACTACTTTTAATAATTCTTTAAATTGAGCAAAAAAACTTTTTTCAAAATTTATTTTCAAAAAATAATCTTCTATTTTCCAATTATCACTCCACCAAAAATCTAAATCATAAACAGTAAAATTTTTATCAGGACTAAAAATGGAAATAATCGTTTTTTTTATTTTATTACACTCTCTTTTATACAAATTTCTATCATTTCTCCAAGAAAGTCTTCTTTGGTTTCTACAATCAGGACAAAGAGTAGGAGAGGGGATAAGGTATTTAATTTTTCCGTTTTCAAGCAACTTCAACCCCGGGGTTGAAAAAGAAACCCCGGGGTTTGGGAATACTGGACTTACTTTTTCATAAAATTCCAAGTCTTTATCAGTAATATCAAAACTTGTTCCACAATGTCTGCAAATTTTTGTTTCTACTATTTTTTCGTTTTGAAACATAAAATTTTTTAAAAAGTTAAATTATTCTTTCTTTTAATCTTTTTTACTTTTAAACCTTTCCCCTTTCTTAATACATCTTTTTTTCATATTCTTCCTTACTTATAATATTTTTGTATCATAAACTTGGAGGATAATAGTGAGTAATTTCTTTTCCACTTATATTACATTTTGAAATATAAGGCTTTATATAAGACAAAGGCATATATTTTTCTTTCATTCTTTCTATATGGCTTATATTAGGAAGGGCTATATTATTTTTCTGGTGAAATTCTATTGCTTCTTTGGAAAAATTAAATGGTTTATTTGTTTTTTTACATAAAATTGCTTTTGATGCAAAATCTGTGGAAATATCTTTTATATCATCCAGTAATTCAAATATTTCTCCTCAAAATTCTTTTTCCTCATCTTCTTCCCAATATCATCATAATCCTAAAACTTCTTCTTTTTCAAGAGGGAAATAAATGATCGCAAGAGTTGTGTTATATCAACTATACATCATAGTATATGGAAAAAAGTTTCAAAAAATTCAAATATTCCTCATATTTTCTTCAATTTTTTTTATAGTTTTTTCATATTCTTCTTTTGTATATTGCTTATTTAATATACAAAATTCTTTATTTTTTAATCCAACACAGCCAAAACAATATGAACAATTACTACAATTATCAAGATAAGAACTTTCTTTACAATTTCCACAATAAGAAGAATATTTGAGATTATAAACATAGCTTGATTGATTAACCATATAGCATTTTTCTCCCTCAAGAAGACCCGAACAATTCATACTATTTTTATTTTTATATCCTCGTATTACATTGATACAATCCTCACTTTCCTCAAGAAGAAAACAATTTTCACAATTTTTGCAGTTTGTAAGAAAATTTCAGCTACTTTTTTCACAAGATACATTGATATTTTCTGTAAAGTAAGAATTTTCCTTTAAATGTTCATTAAATCATTTTTTGAGTTTTTCAATTTCTTGTCTTGATCAAAAATTATATTTTTTTATAAATTTTTCATATTCTTCTTGAGTATACTGTTTATTGAGAATACAATATTCTTTATCTCTCAAATTCCAACACATAAAACAATTTTTTACATTTCTACAATCAGATAAAAACATGCTTTCTGAACTATTTTTTATATTAAATCCATAAAAAACTTTATAACAATGTGAACTAAGAGTCATATCGTGACAATTTTCCATAAAATGGCAATATATAATATCAGAACAGTAAGAACAATCAATATTTCTATAACTATAAAAAATAGACTCACAGTTAAGCATAGAAAGAGAAAGATAACAATTTTTTGAACTCCATACATCATCACAATAATCACAATTTTCTTGGTTTTTTCCAAGCATATGTGGTCTTGGGGTTTTTTCTTGTAATTCTTTTATTTGTTTAAATATATTTTTTGAAAAATCTACACTCAAAAAAGGAGGAGACCAACTATCTGATTCAAAATATTTATATTTATAGATAGGAAATCTTGCATTTTCTGGATACATTGTCACGATTGTTTCTCATGAAAAATCACATTTTCTTTTATACCATTTTCCTATGGATGGCCAAAAAGAGAGGAGTCATTGCCAAGCACAATCTGTGCATATCTCTTCTTGTATTCATATACTTGTTTTTATTTTTTCTTCTAAAGGGCTTTCAATAATTACCTTTTTACAATTTTTACATTTTTTTTCCATAAAACATTTTTAGGAAATAAAAAAAGTCTTTTTATTTATTTTAAAATCTTTTTTTATAAATTCAATTTATTTTATTTTGTCTATTATTTTCATTCTCTACAAATCTTTTTCACTATTCTCTCTTCTCTAATAAATTTCCCTATTATAACATTCTTCACAATAGACTATCTCAGGTCTCTCAGGAGCATAAGTTGTCTGTATTTCTTTTCCACACTTATCACAGTTCCTTGAATAAAGATGTCTTGGATTTCTTAAACTCATCCTATCAAGATGTCTTTGGTCTGGATGTCTTCTTGGAATGGGAAGATTATGCTTTCTATAAAAAGCTAATTCTTCTTTTATTATTCTAAAAGGTTTTTTAGTTACTTCACACTCAATAGCCCAGTTCAAAATATCATCAGGAATATCTGTAATATTTTCAGGAAGCTTACTTGCAGGAATAATTTTTTCTCCCTTAGGAAAAGGAGCTTCATAAGTGCTATATTTAAAGACCGGTCTTTTTCAAGCTTCTTCAAGAGTATTATAAGTATTTCATTCTCTATCAATATAATTTATTTTTCACTCAAGACCGGTCTTAGAAACCTCAGGATTTATCGGATAATATTCATTTGCAACGGTTTCATTGTATCCAAAAGGAGAGAGAGAACTTGGAAAGAATTCTCACCACTCTTGCTCCCCCTGCTTCACTATCGCTCAGCTTTCCCCCTCAATTGAGGGGGATTTAGGGGGAGTCATCATATGTTCTATAATTTTTGGAACAAGTATTTCATATTCTTCTTTAGTATATTGTTTATTGAGGATACAATAGGATTTATTTTTGAGTCAGACACATCAAAAGCAGTTTGATGTATTATTTACACAATCATAACAATAGAGTAAATTATTTATATTATTTATACAAAAAGCTGAAAATGTAGTTTTTGAAACTCATTTTCCTATTTTATAACAATCATAACAATTTTCAGCAGTTTCTCCCCAGTCATAAACATCATAACAATTTTGGGCTTCAAAAAGCCATCAAACATATTTACAATCTTTACAATGAGAAATATCATAACCATTATTAATATTTTGACTATTTATAATATATTCTCAATTACAATTTTCACTTCCTTTATTTTTATTATTTTTTTGAGGAATTTTTTTACCTATATTTTTAAATTCTTTTTGAATTTTTTCAAAAAAGAAAGTATCGGTTTCTAATTTTTTATAAAGTATTTCATATTCATCTCTTGAGATTTGTTTATTAAGAAAGAAAAAATCTTTCCCTACAATATCACTACAAAAAATACAATTTTTACAATTGAGTAAGTTTTTTGAATAAAAACAACTTTTACAGTCTTTTGAATTTTGAATATAAAAACAAGAATAACAATATAGGCTATCAACAACAAAATAACAATTTTCTAAATATTGTGAATAAAGGCAATCCATAGAGTTTTTTGAGTATCGTAAGCCTTGTGAATAATAACAATCTTCATCATATCAAGAAAGAGTCATAAGATGGCAATTCTTTATCCATCAACAATAGTTTACATAAGGAGAATTTTCAAGTTTTTCTGTACTGAGAGAAATTTTTGGAACCTTTTTCAATATATCATTAAATTGTGTAAAAAAACTTCTACTAAAATCAAAATCTTTTCCATAATCAAGTGCTTCCCATTTATCACTCCACCAAATTTCTTGTTCATAGACTTTGTAAGGTTTATCTGGTGAATATATTGAAATAATATCTTTGCCACTTGCATCACATTTTCTTTTATAAAGTTTTCTCACATTAGCAAAACTCAGTCTTCTTTGTTCTCTGCATTGGTGGCAGAGAGTAGGAGGAGGAATGAGGTATTTTATTTTTCCGTTTTCAAGCAACTTCAACCCCGGGGTTGAAAAAGAAACCCCGGGGTTTGGGAATACTGGACCTATCTTTTCATAAAATTCTAAATCTTTGTCTGTGATATCAAAACCTACCCCACAATGTATACAAATACGAGTTTCTATGATTTTTTCTTTTTGATTCATAAAAAAAATATTAAATTTTTAATTTTTCTACCAATATTCATCAAGTTACAATAAGGATTCAACCAATAAATTGTAATAATGAAAGATTTTCATGGAGTATAAAAAATCCTAAAATTGTAACAAGAAGAGGGGTAATTGAAAACATCATTGCAATATAAGAAGCAGATGCAAGTTGATAAGCTTTAAATCTAAATACAGTTCATAAAACTGAGGCTATTCATAATAATAAAGTTAAAAATACAAATTTAGGGAAATGAATTCAATTACTAAAATAAATAGATAACAAAATACTAGGAATAAAAGCCATCAAGAAACTCATAGTTGCACTTATAGTAGGGGACATATATTTTAAAGCAATTTTTCAAAGTATTGTATTTCAAAAAGCCAAAAGAGAAGCTTGTAAAATAGAAATCCCATCAGATAAGCTTATATCTAATTTTTTTCAATTAGTTATAAGAAAAAAACATCCTATTAAGATAAGAGTTGCAATTATCCATTTTTTTTTATTCATAGATTCATTGAGAAATATGAAGGCAAAAAGAATAGTAAATAAAAGAGAGGTTCTTGTTAAAAAAGCATAGTTAAGAGAACTTCAAATTTTTAATGCATAAATTTCAATAATAGGAATAATAATTCAACTTATTATTGCTATAGTAAAAAGTATTCATAGAGATTTTTTGCTAATTTTTTTTATTTCTTTTCTTTGTTGATAAAATTTGTAAAACCAAAAAATAGAAGGGATAATAATTATCCAAAAAAGAAGTATAAAAGGATTTTCTCATAAGCTTATTACATATTTTGTAAGAAATATACTTATCCCCCAAAAAAGAGCGGTTAAAGATGTAAACAAAAGTTTAGAAGAAATATAATTTTTCATTTATTAAAAATATAATTATTAAATTTTAAACCCCATTTTTATCCTTTCAAGCCAATGAACTTCAGGAAGAGGAAGTCCATATTTCATCAAAAAGTCATATTCCATCGGAACAATTTTATAATAATTTCCATCATTGTCAATAATTACTTTTTTTAATATTTCTGGATTTATTTTCCAATTTCCGTTTTCGTCAAAGCCTTGATAATCATTTAATCCCCCTGCCTTCGCTCCGCTTTGGCTGTCCCCCTTAATAAGGGGGATGTCCGATAGGACTGGGGGATTTTTTGCATACACAATCTCAGCTCATTCAGGAATATCAACTTTTATTTTTTCATCTCTCCACATAAATCCTTCTTTTCCTACTTCTTCTTTAGTGAAACTATCATCAATTAGGTAAGCCATCGTATCATTGAAATAAAAAGGATTGAGACTTCATGGGAAAAAATCTCACAAGATTCAGTCTTTTTCCATAGAAGCAAATATTTTATCAGCGAGTTCATACCATTCTTCTTTTGAATATTGTTTATTGAAGATACAAAAAGATTTATTTTTGAGTCAAATACACCCAAGACAAAAAGAACAATCACTTATATTAAGACTGTAATAAATATTTGAAGACATTCCTATAGAATCACATATATAGATATTTTGAGCCGTTCAAGAAGAGCATGCTCCTGCATAATCATAAGAAACTCAAGATCCACCAACACAAACATCATACATTCTTTCATCTCATTTTTCTGATCAGGTGAGAATAAGATTTCTTCCTTCTTTTACTTGATAGACTTTTACTCCATTTATAATATTTTCTGAGTCAATGATAAAACTTCAAGAAATAGAGCTACTTCAAAAATTTTTCCCATATTTTTCACTTTTTATTTTTCCTAAATTTTTTTTATTTCTTAGAATTTCTTTTTTCTTGTTAAAATATATTTCTTTTTCATAACTTTTATTTTCTATACAATACTTTTGATTTTCCAAATCTTCACAAAAAATACATTCTTCACATCCAATCAAATTTCTACTCATCCATATATTATTTGAATTAATAATAAAATCAGAAAAAAATATATTATAGGATTTTATTATAGAGGCAGAAGAATAAATATTAGAAGAATTATCCCAAATATGTACACCATTAAATACATTATGGCAATTTCCTTTTGTTCCAAGAGTATAATAAATATTTTCATTATCCCATACGGAATTGAAACTTAAGTAAACATTTTTTGTATTATATGTAATATCTGCATATTCACATTTTTCTGTTCATCCGTAATCCATCAGATTTGGGAATGGTATTTCTTTTTTAAGTAAAGCAATATTTTCAAAAAAATCCTTCTCAAAATCATAATCTCTTCCATAGTGAGTAAGGCTTTCTCTTTCTTGTTCAAATTGTTTTGTTGAAATAATATTAGATCTTGTTGTTGGAGGAAAACGAGAAATAAGATTTTGATTTTTATAAAGATTAAGAGGCATCCAAGAGACAATTTCTTGTAAAAATTCTCTCCAAGGAGTAGATTTTCTTTTTTCTTTAATTTTATCTTCCCAAATTTTGAGCGATTGCATAAAAAAAGACTTAATATCTAATAAAGAAATAATAAGCCTTTTTTAGTGTATGTAAAGAAATTTTAAAAATCCCAGCTTCCTTTCATAGAGCTTGATTGAGAATAATTTGTTACCGTGCTTTCAAAGAAATTTCCTTTTTCAGAATTATTATCTTGCATCGCATCAAGATGCTTAAAAGGATTTATAAGCACTTCTTCATAAATTGGTTTGAGTCCAAGAAGACTCATTCTTTGATTTGAAAGCCGTTTTGTGTAGTTTTCTACATTCTCTTGGCTCATCCCAATAATTTTATTTCCGAGAATATGTTTACTCCATTTTATTTCCTGATCGACAGCTGTTTCCATCATTTCATAAATCATTTTTTCATCATAGACTTCTGGAAATTCTTTTTTCACTTCATTGATAATATTTGCAAAAATTGTCACATGAGTGAGTTCATCTCTCCTGATATAGTTTATCATTCTGTCCGTTGCTATCATTTTCGATTGACTTGCAAGAGTGTCAAAAAAGGCAAACCCATTATAAAAATAAATACTTTCCAAAAGAAAATTTGCGATAAATCCTCTAAAGAGATTTTTATCATTTGGATTATCTATAAAATCTTGGTAAATTCAGCCAATAAAAGTATTTCTCTCAAGAAGATTTTTATCATCTCTCCAAAAATAATAAATTGCATCTCTTTCATGGCTATCAACAACGGTTTCAAGAATCGTTGCATAACTTTGTGAATGAATTGCTTCTTGATAGGCTTGAATAGCAAGAATAAGATTTACTTCGGGAGCCGTGATATACTCAGAAAAATTTGGGAGATTTACAGTCTGGATACTATCTAGAAAAATAAGAAAAGAAAGAATTCATTTATAGGCTCTTTTTTCATCTTCTGAGAGATTTTTCTTGAATTGCACTGCATCTTCTCAGAGTCATTTTACTTTTTCTGGAACCCAAAAATTTCCTATCATCACTTGATACAGGCTTTTTGCCCAATTGTATTTTGTCAGATTAAGCTGAAAAAGCCCAGTAATATTTCATTTTATAATGCTTCTGTTTTGTATGCTATCGTCTCCCTCAGGATTAAAGATTTGTGTTGCTTGGATTTTTGTCATAGTTTTCTTAGTTTTAGTATTAAATTTTTTTGTCATTTTTTCTGCTTGGTCTCGGTACCGAACTCTTAATCTTGAAAGCTTTTAATTTTGTTTTTTGTTTTATGCTTTCTTAAAGGAGAGTTCGGTACCAAATCGTGGGAGTAAGAGGAGTAAAAAAGATTTCTCCACTTCGGTTGAAAATAACAAATTTAAGGAAAATTCTAAGAGATTTTTAAATTTTTTCTTTCCATTTCATCAAGAGTTTTTCATTCTTTGTTTTTCCACTCGATCCATCAATTTTGGTTTCATCAAGCAATTATATTACATGCTGATGTTGGAGTTTTAAATAGATAATCATTTGTAAAGATTCAATTTAAAATAATTCAATTTTCAACTAATCTTTCTCTATTATTTTCAATATATCAAAGTTCTTTTTGATAAGGAATTATTTCTTTAGGACTAATTTTGCTTCATTTTAATACAATGAATCACTCTTCATTATAAAATCATACTCAGTCTGATCATCTAGATTTTAAATAATATAAGTTTTCATTATTTTCTTGTTTTTTTGCTATATTTATTTCTTTTAAAATAGGATATCAAATAGCTGAAATAAGTAAATCTATGTTATCAAGAAATTCATTCATTGTAGAAATTTGATATTCTGGAAGATTATTTGGTATTGGTTCAACTCAATTTTGTAAAATATACCTATTTGATTTTTTAGCTTTTTCTATGGCTTTTGCTTCAAGATACTTTACATCGGCTTTTGTAAGATTATTATCTTTTGAAACAAAGGCAATAACCAAATCCCAAAAATCTTTATTTGTATCATGATTTCAAATCCTATTTATTAAATTTTCAGCTTCTCAAATATATGCTAAATCGTTTCATTCCTCATTTTTTCAAAAAAGAAAATAAATAGCTGGTTGTAAAACTTCTTGTCTATTTTTTACATCTTTTAATTTTGCTCTTGGTATTATAATGGCTTTTCAAATCCAGTTTGAAAGTTCTACTGTTTTTATTCAAGTAGGACTTCAATCAACTAAATAAGTTGTAATTGTTTTTCAGTAACTCATTATTTTAAAAACTTAGAAACTAAAACTTAGCTTTAAATATACCAATTTCTCTTAAAACTCAAAATAAATTATTTCTTGCTAAATCGTGAAAGTAATGAGAAAGATTTCTCCACTTCGGTCGAAATGACAAATATAAAAAATTTTCACTATTCACTCTCTTCTACCCTGTACAACTTTCACATTTTTCTACTTCAAGACTCATTCCTCTTACATAATATACGGTTTTTATTCCTTGCTTCCAAGCCTTGAGATAATAATTATAAAGCTCTACGGGCGATACTTTTTGAGGATTGATAATCCACTCAAAGCTTATAGATTGGTCAATCCATTTGTAGATAACACTCACCATATCTATGACATCTTCCATATTCATATTTACATATTCTTTGTAATACCAAAAATTATCAGATGAAAGATTTGGTGCGACATTCACCGTTGGAGCAACAGAATTTGTCTCTATAAAATATTTTTTATAAATTGGGAGCACAGAAGCCGTTGTTCCCATTACAAGAGCCGTAGAAGTATTCGGAGCAGGAGCGAGATGATAAGCAAATCTCAAACCATCTTTTTTGATTTTTTCTATAAGCTCAGCCCATTCATGAGCCATATTTGAATTTTCTTGAAACCATTTTTTATCTTTTCCAAGAAGTATTCCTTTTGACCGTTCTGAACCATCAAAAATACTATATTTTCCTCTTTCTCTTGCCAATGAATTTGAGCTTTTGAGAGTTTCATAAGCAAATTTTTCAAAAAGACTATTTACAACTTCTCTTGCTTCAGCACTATCATAAGCAATTTTTCTTACGGCAAGATATTCAGCAAGCCCAAGAAATCCAAGCCCAACGGAACGATATTTTTTTGCAGTGATTTCTGCTTCTTTGATAGGATAAAAATTGAGATCAATCACATTATCCAATAGTCGCATAACAATAGGAACAACAGCTTTTATATCCTCATCATTATGTACTTTTGCAACATTGATAGAAGCGAGATTACAGACAACAGAATCTCACGGAATATATTTTATGATAACATTTCCAAGATCATCTATACTTTCTTCCACAAATTTTGTCGGAGAGGTATTTTGACAGATTTCAACACAAAGTTGTGTAGAATACACATTTCAAGCATGTTTATTTGGGTTTGCTTTATTCACGGTATCTCTAAAAAAAGCATAGGGCATTCCCGTTTCTACCGTTGATTTGAGATATTTTTTGAAAAGATCTTTTGCTGGGACTTCTTCTTTGAGTTCCAGTTTTTCATTATTTTCACATTCCATATAAAACTTCTCAAATTCTTCTCAAAAACAATCTTGAAGTGATTTTCCAGTCACATCTTTGACTTCTTTTGGATCAAAAAGAGTCCATTTTCCTGCTTCTTGTATTCTTTTCATAAATAAATCTGGAAAACTTATAGAAGGAAATATATCAAAAGCCTTTCTTCTAATATCTCCTGTTTCAGTTTGTAAATCCAAAAAATCATAAATATCTCTGTGCCAAACATCAAGAGTAACACTGATAGCTCCTGCTCTTGCTCAGAGTTGATTGACTGCAATAGCGGTATCATTGATAACTTTTACCCACGGATTTACTCCTCCAGAAACTCATTTTACTCCTCTGATACTTCCTCACTTACTTCTAATATTTCCAAGATAGACTCCTATTCCTCATCAAAATTTTGAGATTTGAGCCATATTTTCTATATTGTGATAAATACTTCTGAGGTCGTCATCAACATTGAGTTTAAAACAGCTTGAAAGTTGGTGATAGTTTGTTCTTGCATTGAGGAGAGTCGGAGTTGGAAGAGATATTTTTCCTTCTGAACAATATTCATAAATTTTAAAAGCGGTTTCAAGTCTTTTTTCTTGAGCTTCAGGGATAGCAAGAAAAAGAGCAATAGACATATACATTTCTTGAGGAAGTTCTTTGATTACTTTATTTGGATTGAGGAGGTATCTTTTTTTATACATCAAAACCGTCGTGTAAGCATATTCTAAATCTGCTTCTTTGTTAAGTCTTTTTCCTGCTTGGATTATATCTTCTTCACTATAATATTTGTAAAAATCTTTGTAATAAAGTCAAAATTTAACATATTCATCAAAAAGAGCTTTGTAGCTTTTTCCTTTGTAAATATCACTAATTTCTATTTTTCTTGTTTTTGATGCTTTTTTGTAAAGATCAGCAATAGCAAGTCTTCCAGCAATGATTTGCCAAGATACATTTTCCACAGAAATGAGGTCTATAGATGATTTTATCATCATATTAATAATATCGCTTGTATGCATATCATCTACAATATATTTTTTGAGCGATTCTTCTAGTGCTTCAAAAGGACAAGTTCTTGCAAGTTTATAAGAAATTTTTTTATAGGTATCTTTAATTTTTTCTCTATCAAAACTTTCTTTTTTCCCGTTTGATTTAATGATTTTGAGAGTTTTATTTTCTAGCTTTTTCTCAGCTTCTTCTTTTCTTTTTTCTCTTATTTTTGTTCTTTCATTTCTATAGAGGATATATTGTTTTGCAACTTCATAATAAGCATCTTCCATCAAATATTTTTCTATTAAATCTTGGATTTCCTCTATATGAAAAGTTTTTCCTTCTTCACTATTGATGAGAATTTCTTTCATTGTATGAACTACTTTTTGACTAATATCATCAATAAAATCAATATCAAATTGTTTTGCTGCTTGACTTGCCTTTTCTATAGCTCTTTCTATTCTTGTTATATCAAAAGGAATAAGGTCACCATCTCTATTTTTAATAAATTTTATAATCATATTCTCTTGGATAAAGAACTAAAATAATATCTTCATCCTATTGAATTTTTCTTTTTTTCCTAAAAAGATTAGAATAATGATGTTTAAAAATAGGGAATAATTGTTAAAAAATAAAATTTCTTGTGAACTTTAAAACAAAATGAGAATTTTTCTTATTTTGTTTTTTAAGTTTCTCTATAAACTTTTTTTAAGGATTTTGTCTATTTTTATAGATTTCTGCTGAATTTTATACCAAGATGGGTACAGAAGTAACAAAAAGAGTTTACTTTTTTCTTTTATACTTTTCCTCTTTTAATCTTTTAATTTTTTTTAATAAATTTCTTTATTATAACACTCTTCACAATAGACTATCTCAGGTCTTTCAGGAGCATAAGTTGTCTGTATTTCTTTTCCACACTTATCACAATTCCTTGAATAAAGATGTCTTGGATTTCTTAAACTCATCCTATCAAGATGTCTTTGGTCTGGATGTCTTCTTGGTATGGGAAGATTATGCTTTCTATAAAAAGCGAGTTCTTCTTTTATTATTCTAAAAGGTTTTTTAGTTACTTCACACTCAATAGCCCAGTTCAAAATATCATCAGGAATATCTGCAATATTTTCAGGAAGCTTACTTGCAGGAATTATTTTTTCTACCTTAGGAAAAGGAGTTTCATAATTACTCCATTTAAAGACCGGTCTTTCTCAAACTTCTTCAAGAGTTTTATGAGTATTTCATTCTCTATCAATATAATTTATTTCTCACTTGAGACCGGTCTCAGAAGAAATGTTTTCATTTTGATAGATTCCTGCCTTCGCAGGAATGACATCTCTACGAGTAAGAGGATAATATTCTTGAGCAACGGTTTCATTGTAACCAAAAGGACTAAGAGAACTAGGAAAAAATTCTCCCCATTCTCATGTTTTCATCATGTGTTCTATAATTTTAGGAACAAGGATTTCATATTTTTCTTTGGTATATTGCTTATTGAGGATGCAGTATTTTTTATATTTTAATCAAACACATAAAAAACAATATTCACAATAGACACACAAATCAGTATAATAACCATTTCTACATCAAAAACTTTTTGCAGTAAATGCACATTGGTACATATTATCTCATCATCCAGAAATTTCATAACAAAGTTCCGCTTCTCACCAAGAAAAGAAATCCATACAATCTTTTCATTTCATAAACCAAGTACAATTTTTACAATCTTCAGCAGTATTTGCATCATAACAGTTGCTAAGATTTTTTGAATTATGAATAAAATCTCAAGTTACATTATAATTATTTATTCCATTGAGATATTTTCTTGGAGAAGATAAAGCAAGTTTGTTAAATTCTTTTATAAAATCATTTTGTAGTTTCCCATTTTTTATAATCTCTGCTTTCTTTTTTAAATACTCTTCTTTAGGATATTTTTTATTAAGAATATGATATTCGTTATTTCTTAATCAAATACATCAGATACATTCTTTACATCAAAGACAATCAATTATATTATTACAATCATTACAATCTTTACTATTAAATCAATAAAATACCTTGAAACAATTATCAAGATTTACTGATTCATAACAAGATTTTGAATGAATAGTTAAAAAACAATCTATACAATCCTTATCATAACTTATATAAGTAGAGTACATACAGTTTTCATCATCATTTGCTCAAAAAATAAGATAACAATTTTTTAGATCACCACTACAATTTGTATATTCTGAATTTTCCATCCTATCTTCACTATAACAAAATCTATGTAATCTTGGAATATTCTCAGAAACTTCATTGAGTTGCTCAAAGATAGGTCTTGAAAAGTCTACATCTTTTCATTGATTCAAGCCATCCCAAGAATCGCCCCACCAATATTTATTATGAAAAACTTTTAAATTTTTATCAGGAGAATACATTGAAACTAAATCAATTCAAGAAAAATCACATTTCCTTTTGTAGATTTTTCTTTCATTTCTCCAAGTCATTCTTCTTTGCTCTCTGCATTGAGGGCAGAGAGTTGGAGAAGGAATAAGATATTTAATTTTTCCATTTTCAAGCAACTTCAACCCCGGGGTTGAAAAAGAAACCCCGGGGTTTGGGAATACTGGACTTACTTTTTCATAAAATTCCAAATCTTTGTCTGTGATATCAAAACTTGATCCACAATGTTTACAAGTTTTTGTTTCTACTATTTTTTCATTTTCAAACATAAGGGTTTTTTAAGAAATAATTTTTTTAGATAATTCGTGAATTATCTCTACAAATTTCTTTTTTTCTTTATTCTTTAATTTAATAAACCTCTTTATTATAACACTCTTCACAATATATTACCTCAGCTCTCTCAGGAGCATAAGTTGTTTGTATTTCTTTTCCACATTTATCACAATATCTTTTATAAAGATAAAATTTATTCCTTTGTTCTAATAATTCTTGGTATCTTACATCAAAATGTTTATTAGGAATAGAAATTCAATTTTTTATATAAAATACTAATTCTTGTTTTGTTATTTTAAAAAGTTTTTTAGTTACTTCACACTCAATAGCCCAGTTCAAAATATCATCAGGAATATCTGCAATATTTTCAGGAAGCTTACTTGCAGGAATTATTTTTTCTACCTTAGGAAAAGGAGCTTCATAATTACTCCATTTAAAGACCGGTCTTTCTCAAACTTCTTCAAGAGTATTATAAATAGTTCATTCTCTATCAATATAATTTATTTCTCAATCAAGACCGGTCTCAGAAGAAATGTTTTCATTTTCATAGACTCCTGCCTTCACAGGAATGACATCTCCGCGAGTAAGAGGATAAAAATCATTTGCTATTGTTTCATTGTATCAAAAAGGAGAAAGAGAACTTGGAAAAAATTCTCCCCACTCTCTTACCCCCTCTCCTGCACGAGAGGGCTGGGGTGAGGACATATATTCTATGATTTTTGGAACAAGTATTTCATATTCTTCTTTCGTATATTGTTTATTGAGAATGCAGTATTCTTTACTTTTTAATCATACACATCAAAAACAATTTTTACAAGAATTAACACAAAGAAAACAGTAATACATATCAGAACAATCGCCCCAATTTCCTATATTAAAAGCTGATTTATAGATATTTGATCATGTCATTACTGATTCATACACAAGAGACGAATTATCTCAATAAATGTCATAATCCTGACAATCTTTTGTATTATTGAAAATATAAAAGCAATTTTTACAATTTTCTATATCATCTACATTGTAACATTTTTTTATATTTTTACTATTATAAATATAATCTCAAGAAAAATTTTCATTATTTCTTCACCAATAGTATTTTTTAGGAAATTTCTTAGAAAAAATACTACTTTTTTCATATATTTCACTTATTCCAAAATTTTTCATAGTTTGAGTAACTAATTCTTCATATTTTTCTTTTGAGTATCTTTTATTAAATGCATAATATTCTTTTCCAATCAAATTGTTACAACAAAAACATTTTTTACATTGAATACAATTATTCAAAAACATTCATTCTGAACAAGTATCAGAATTTCTAGAATATTTTAAATCATATGATTTATAGCAGTTAAAACATCTGTAACAATTTTCACATTCTGTGAGCATATAACAGTCTATGATATTTTTTGAATTAACACAAGTATAGGAATAGTAAGAATCTTCTAAATAATCACTATTAAAACATAAATAACAATTTTTTAGATGGGAAACTCAATTTGTATAATCACTATTTTCAATATTATTCGTTGCCATTCTAGAAATATGTGGAACACTTTTTAAAAGTTCTTGAAATTGATCAAAAAAAGTTTTACTAAAATCAAAATCTTTTCAATAATCGAGAGCATCCCATTTATCACTCCACCAAATTTCTTGGTCATACACTTTGTAGGGTTTATCAGGAGAATAAATAGAAATAATATCTTTACCACTAAAATCACATTTTCTTTTATAGAGATTTCTTTCATTTCTCCAAGCGAGTCTTCTCTGTTGTCTGCAATGAGGACAAAGAGTTGGAACGGGGATGAGGTATCTTATGTTTCCATTTTCAAGCAACTTCAACCCCATGGTTGAAAAAGAACCCCCGGGGTTTGGGAATATTGGACTTACTTTTTCATAAAATTCCAAATCTTTGTCTGTGATATCAAAATTCGCTCCACAATGCTTACAAGTTTTTGTTTCGACTATTTTTTCTCACATATTTAGTTTTTGTTAAAAATTATTTTCACTCCTATTGCAATAAGAATTCATCCAAAAATCTTGTTAAAAGTTTTTTGGATTTTGCTAAAAAATATTTGTATCCTGCTTTGTGTAAAAAGCAGAGAAACGAAAATAAACCAGAGAATAGTATCAGCGATAAGTATGAGAGCAATAAGTAAAAGTATATGTATAGGAGTAGATGGGCTTAAGATAAAAGTAAAAAGACTCAAAAAAAATAAAGTGGCTTTTGGATTGAGAACATTTGTCAAAAATCCCATTTTAAAAGCTTGAAATTTTGAAATAGTTGCTTTTTCTTGAGTGATATTTATATCAATTCATTTTGATTTAAAAGAAAGAATTCATATGTATATTAAATACAAAGCTCAAAGAATTTTGATAGTATTGAAGAGAATAATAGATTTTGATATAACGAGAGCTAAACCCAAAGCACAATAAAGAATATGAACTCCGATTCAAAGTCCTATTCAAATCGCTGTAAAAATTCAAATTTTTCTCCCATAATTGAGAGAATTTTTTATAGTCATTATAAAATCTGGTCAAGGACTTATTGTTGCTAAAAGATGAATGCTAATAATAGTAAAGATAAGGTTTGTATAGTTCATATTGAAATTTTGGATAAAATATTATGAAGAATAAATATTTTTCATAAAAAATCAAGAAGCACTTTGTTTTTTATTTTAAATAAAGCATTTTTTATAAATCTTTCAAAATCCCAGTAAGTATTTTTTCCACACGGGCAATAGAATCTATTTGTATTTTTTCGTCAACACTATGGATATTATACATATTTGGTCATATAGAAATAGCATTGGCTCAATTATTGAGTCATTTTACAAAAAATCAACATTCAAGTCCAGCATGATGAGTAACAATTTTTACTTTATGTCAAAGTATTTTTTCAAAATTTCTTTCTGCTATTTGTAAAAGCTCTGAATTAATATCCTCTTGCCAAGCAGGATATCAAGTATCTGCTTGTATTTCAAAATTTCCCTGTCCTAAAATATGAATTATATTTTCTTGAAGATTTTGTAGCTC
Organism: Candidatus Altimarinota bacterium; assembly: GCA_013350285.1. GTDB lineage: Bacteria > Patescibacteriota > Gracilibacteria > BD1-5 > UBA6164 > JAAXWG01. The sequence goes on from JAAXWG010000004.1 coordinate 87,339, forward strand.
TTCATTATCATTTGATCGTGCAAGATAGCAAAGTTCTAAGATTCAATTTTGTATTTTTATTACTCCAAGATTGAGAGAAGTTTGTACAAGTCATGGTATTTTTTTACTCATTGTATAAATTCCATCTTTGATTTGGAGAAGAGATTGTATTATTTTTTGAGCATTTCTGATAGCATTTTTTTCATTTTCACTTTTTTGTATTGTGAAATCAATAGAAGGGCAATCAAAAAGAGTTTTTATATTTTCTAGATATCTCTTTAATTTTTCTTCAAAATTATGTATATCATCTATCCCCAAAGATATTTGAATTTTTGAAGGAATAACATTTTCAGCAGTTCAAGCATTTATATTACACATTTCAATTTCTTTTTCATAATTTGCTATAAAGTCTAGGGCAATAATAATAGCATTCCCCCTATTTTTATTTATTTCTAATCCTGAATGTCCTCATTGCATTCAAAATATTTCTAGGTTATATTGTTCTTTTTTTGAAGTTGTAAATTCAGGTTTTTTGCTTCAAGAAATTCTCACTCATCAAGCACTTCCTATACATATTGCATTTTCATCCCCACTATCTAAGTTTATAATTTTTTTTCCTTCAAGAAGTGAAAAATTAAGTCATTTTACTCAGCTCATTCCTGCTTCTTCATCAATAGTAAAAACAAGTTCCAAGGCAGGATGAGATGGAAAGTCTATTGCTGACATACAAAGAGCTATTCCTATTCCATTATCTGCACCAAGAGTAGTTTTTCCATTTGTATGAATAAATCCATTTTCTTCTCTTATTTCAAGACTATCATTATAAAAATCATGGTTTACTCATTCCGCTTTTACACAGACCATATCCATGTGAGCTTGGAGAATAATAGTTTCTTGTGATTGACTATTTTTTGCAGGAATATAAACTATGAGATTTCAAGTCGTATCTACTTTGTAGTTATATCATTTTCAAGAAAAAAAATCTATCAAAAAATTTCTTATTTTTTCTTCTTGTTTACTTGGTCTTGGGTATTTAGTTATTTCTTTGAAATAATTTAGTGTGTTGGGCATAGAGAGTGTTTATTGATATAAATTTTTCATTTTGTGTAATAATATATCATTTTCCAATAAATCAACACTATTGCTTATTTGATTAACGGAACCAATATGAGATTCTATTTTTAAAATATTTTTATCTTTTATATGTTTTCTGATTTCTTCTGCAAAAATTTCTCCGTGAATTACAAGATAGGGTCTGTCATGAAAATAAGAAACTTTTGTGTGAAGTATTTTTGTTATTTCTAGATTATTATGATTATGAGCGAGGATTGAATAGGCTTTTGATAAATATTTTTCTCTTTCTTTCCACGATTCAGAAGAGAGAATTTTATTTAAAATAGGCATAAGTTTTTTTGCAGATTTTAGCTTTGAAAAAGCAGTGCCAAACCATTTACTGTAGGGAATATATTCTTTTTCCATCAAAAAACATAATCTCATTATTGATTGAACGAGTCTTGTTGCAATTATTTTTGAACCAAGTTCATCGTTTACATCACCACATCTCCCGACAAAAGGTTCTTCTTGACCAATTTTACCCCATTCTGAGACAAGAAGAAAAAGCCAGACATCGTGGGGATAATAATCAAATTTTTTTTGTATATTTTTCAATCCGATTTCATCATAAAAAATCTCGCCACTTTTTATCGTTTTGAGTTTTTGTTCTGAAAATGTAAGCCAGTCAAATACTGATAATTTCTTATTAATATAAATTTTTAGATATTCTTGGAAATAAGATTGTATCGTGTAAATTTCAACTCTGTGATTTATTGCTTGTCCTTTTTTTGCCGTTGATAATAATTGAACTCAGATTTTATCAGGTTCTCAAAAATGAGTGGAATATTCTTTGAATTGTGGAGGTAATTGTTGGCTCAAAATCTTTGAAATTTTACTTTTTTTCTCAAAATCTTTTTCTTCTAAAAATACCATCACACGAGGTCACCAGTGGTGGTCTGTTGATAATTCCGTATCAAAGCCTAAAACTTCAGATCAAGAACCAAGAAGTCCAGCAGAATATTTTAAATCAGGAAAATTTTCATCAAGAATTTTTTTCACCACTTGAGTAAAAAAATCTTCGCTTAGTTTTTTTCCTTTTTCAAATTTTGTCATATATTAATTATTGTTAAATTATTGTTAAGCTCTTTAATAAAACTCTGCCACTCATATTCTAAATTATTTACAAATAAGTTTTTATCTTGTGATTTCAAGAATTCTTTTTCATACTGTTTCTTTGTTTCAAGCTTAAATTTTTCTAATAATTCATCATAAGATTCTTTTGTTGGTCTAGTTTTTAAAATGTCGTGAGCAGAAATATTCCTTTTTCCTGTATCTTGTTGTGAGTTCTTTTGTAAAACATCTTTTAACAAGTCATACCAAATTATAATACCAATGGAATAATAACCATTTTTTGCTGAAATTAAAGCTTCTTCTACAGCATAATATAAAAATGGATTTTTATGAAGACCATTTATAAGTTTTTTTGACATAAAAACAAATAAACATGCATTAGGAGTTCATATATTAATGTATAAATTCATAAAAGTTATTAAAAATTAAGGATTTTCTATCATTGTAAAAATTACTGAAATATAAATTTTTCGCTTTGTTATTTTTTTCTGCACATTAGGCGAAGACTATTTCCTTTTTGAATTAGCATTTCCGAGGTATTATTTTGTATTGATTGCCATGGTTTTATGCAATATTCTATTATTTCCCAATCTTTATAATAATCATCTAATAATTTTTTTGCTTCACTTCATTGTAGATTTTTTTCGACCATCGGTTCCAAAAATATATTTTTTAGAGGATTATAGAGAGTATTATCCACGGATATTATTATATAGTTAATTCCTCATTTTTTTGTTCAATAGGTCATTTTTTTCAGAACTTTTTTTAATGTTTTTATATTTTCCGTATGTTCCAAGCTGGAAACTGCTATAATATAATCAAATTGTTCTTTTTCAATTTTGTAATCTTCAATACTTATTTTTTCAAAAAAAAGAGCATCTTTTTTCACTCAAAAATTTTTTTTATTTTCTTCTAGTTTTTCTCAGGCTAATGCTAAAATATCTATTCCTATCACTCAGCCTCAAGCATCCTGAATCTCCTTTGCTATAGGAATACAATGCCTTCAAACTCAACATCAAATATCTAAGACAGAAATATTTTTAGTATTCAAGAAATTTACCCCATTGATTACAGAACTTATAGGACTTGAAAGCCATGATCATTTTTCTCACAATTTCGTTGTAGCATACAAATTATCGTGATATTCTTGCTCGTATTTCCTTATTTTTTTAGACGGTTGCATTTTTCCATAATATTTATTTTCTTACATATTTTTCAGGATATTTTAGGAAAAATTTAAATAATACTCAGATACTTCTATCTTCTTTCATATTTCCTCATTTTATAAGTTCTTTTATTTCTTCAAAAGTTTTCCATTCTATATTTATACATTCGCCGTGTTCAAGCTCTTGTCAGGCTTCACTTTCTTCAAAATCATCAACGATACAATAAAATAAATCCCAAATAACGGTCGCTCAGGCATGAGCCGTTGCAAAATATTTTATATTTTTTGCTATGAGACCTGTTTCTTCTCTACATTCTTTTTTCCCTGCTTCAAGAGCAAAAGCCAAAATATCTTTTTCACGATGCTGTTCATATTCATCAAGAGTATCAAAAACTTTTCCTCACGGAAGGCGATAATCAAAATCGTCTAGTTCACTACGAAATTCCTTTGTAATAAGCATCATATTTTCTTTTACGATAATGAGTCTCACTCACGGAGATCTACGAGCAATTTCAAAAATAATCTCTTTTTCACCCGCTTTCATTGATTGTTTTATGACTTCAAAAATTTTTCCTTTATAGATAATTTGCTCAGGTCAATTTTTTTCTAATTTTTGCATAAAAGTAAGTTTTAATCTATATTTTCTTGTAATTATTTTTACAAATAATACAATGAGCTAAGATTATTATAAAGATAAATGTTTTTTTTAAAATAAAACTTATGAAAAAAATTTTTCGTGATACAATTATAAATGTTGATACAAATATTTTTGATTCTATTTTTTTATTTGATGTATTTTTTCCTGATTATACAAATGTTTTTCAAAGGGAAGTAATTTTTATAAAAGACTTATTAGAGAAAAAGAAAAATGAAGAAATTATAAAAAAAACTGATACATTTCCTGCAATGTGGAGCGAAGTCTATAGTCCAAAAGATGAGCTTGAAATTTTTACAGAAATTTTTGAAAATGCTGTAAAAAATAATAAAAAAATTCATATTGTTGGGATAACTCTTAGGGAAGAAATAGATATTTTGGAAAAATATTATGAAGAACTTGGTTTTATGAGAGAAGACATAAATTGTTTTGATGTGGATTTTTCTGTTCCTCTTATCACTTGCTCTTGTTACATAGAAAATATTATGTGGAGAGGAAGCGATTACAAAAGACTTGGAAAAAGTATTTTTAGAAATCCACCGATTAGAGAAGCAGGGCAAGTAAAAGCTCTTTTTAAGGGAATAAATAGAGGAGTTATTGCTGGACTTGCAATAGAAAAAATGAGCGATGAAATAAAAGATTTTCTTCAAAATCAACTTTTAGAAGAGCATATTCTTGCTCTTACTCTCGGAAAAATCTTGAGCTATAATTTGCAAGATATTGGTTTTTCTGGAAAGGTAGAAGAATTTAAAATAAAGTTTTAAAAAAGATTTTTGATTTTTCACTTTAAATTATTATTATCAAATAATCTTTTGATCTTTTTCTTTAAACTGTTTTATTTTTTCTTCCCCAAGTTAATAACATAGCAACTTTTGCTCTTACATCACCTCAAATATCTCATAAAATAGGAGAAATTTTAGATATATTAGTACTACTTAAGACAATATCAAGAATTCAATTAAAATTTTCATCAGGTTCATCTTCTAATAATTTATTAACTTTTTCAGCTTCTCTATTCATAAAACCTTCTATATCTAATCAAGATCTTTTTTGTTCTTCAATTATATCGTCTATTGTTTTTTCATTCTCACCAGTTACATCTTCTTTATTTAATTCTCTTATTTTTCTATTAATCGCTACAAGAGTCATTGTAGATTCGATTAATATTCTATCTTTTTCAGATAAAGTTCAATTATTATGTTCCATAATTTATAAATTTTGAAATAAAGTTATTTTATTATAAATAATTTTTAAATAAAAGTCAAATTTTTTTTAAATTCATATTTTATAAGTGGTAAACACTTATTAAAAACTCTTTATTTTTTTCGTTTTACTTTTCCTTGTTGAAGATAAAGTTCTAGGAAAATAATTTTTATAAAAAATTATCAAAATATTTGACAAGTAAAGGTTAGTTACTATAATAAATTAACTAAATTATCAATTAATTTCATATTTATGGAAGAAATAATAGAAAAAATAGAAAACAGTGCCTGTTGACAAAATTTAGAAAGTTCAAATAAGATAACCTTAAATGAACAAGGAGTGTCTGAGTTATTAAAATATATAAAGTGACTAAGCGATGCACAAAGTTTAGTAAATCTATCAACTAAAATTTTAAATAGTGTTTCGGAATGATATGAAAAAAGCTTAGTTCTTCAACAAATTTCAGTACAATTATATAAAAAAATAGAAAGCGCTAATACTATTCTAGAAGGTGCATCTGAACAAGTTAAAGATATATTAATCTGACGATGGAGAAATATCATAAATTAAAAGATGATTTTTAATTTTATTTTTTAAGGTTCAATTTTTCTACTCTATTTTGGTATAGATAGGAATTTTATTGATTAAATATGAATAATTTAAACTTAATAATTTTTGTATATTTTTCCTTTACAAAAATAGAGATAGTCACAAAAAGACATCTCTATTTTTTTATATTCCTTGACTTAAAAATATTTTTGAATACAATTTTAGCACTTTTATATTTAAGGTGCTATTTTTTTATAACAATATTTATTATTTAACTAAAAAATTATGTCAAAAAAATTTAATTTTGAAGCAGAAACAGGAAGAGTCCTTGAGCTTTTGACTCATTCTATTTATTCAAATAAAGAAATATTTTTAAGAGAACTTATTTCCAATGCAAGTGATGCTATTGATAAAGCTCGTCTTAAATCTTTGACGGATGCGACTTTTTTATGAGAAAATACCAAGTTTGAAATAAAAATCTGGAAAGATAAAGAAAAAAATATTATCTATCTTGAAGACAATGGTATTGGGATGACAGAAGAAGAATTACACAGTTGTATAGGAACGATTGCAAAATCAGGAACAAAAGAATTTTTAGAAAAATTAAAAAAAGCAAAAGAAGATGGAGAACATAATCTCATTGGGCAATTTTGAGTTGGATTTTATAGTGCTTTTATGGTTGCTGATAAAGTCCAAATAGATACAAAATCTCCTCTGGATACCAAAGCACATAGATGGCTTAGTGATGGAAAAAGTGAATATGAAGTAAGTGAAAGTGAGAGACAAGCAAGAGGAACGATTATTACTCTTTTTATTGATGAAGCAAATAAGGAACTTTTGGAAGAATGGAAAATAAAAGAACTTATAAAAAAATATTCAAACTATGTGGCATTTCCAATACTCCTTCAAGTAGAAAAAGAAGAAAAAGCAGAAGAGGGAAAAGAAGCAAAAAAAGAGCTTGTATGGGAGCAGATAAATGAAACAAAACCAATTTGGCAAAAATCAAAAAATGAATTAAAAAAAGACGATTATAATAAATTTTATACAGAAATAAGTTATGATTTCAAAGAGCCACTTACTTATACTCACATCAATGTAGAGTGAGCAGTAAGTTATAAGTCTATACTTTTTGTTCCAGAAGAAAAAAATATGTTTGTAAATATTGCTGATCCAAATACTGAATATGGATCAAAACTCTATGTTCAAAATGTACTTATTTTGGAGCATGCAAAAGATTTGCTTCCTGTATGGCTCAGATTTGTTTCTTGAGTTGTTGAAACTCAAGATATTCCTCTCAATATCAGTCGTGAAATGCTTCAATCAAATAGTGTACTTGAGAAAATCAAGAAAAATCTCATAAAAAAAGTGCTTGGAGAACTCCAAAAATCTATGAAAGAAAATAAAGAAAAATATGATATATTTTTATCTCATTTTTGAAATATTCTCAAAGAATGAATTTATTATGATACAGAATTAAAAGAAGAAATTGCAGGAGTGATAAAATTTAAATCAATGCTTGAAAATAAAATGATTTCTCTTGATGAATATAGAGAAAAATTAGGAGAAAAAGATGAATTAAAAACCATTTTTTACATTACAGGAAAATCTGAACAAGAAGTTTTGGCAAGTCCTTATATTGCTCAATTTAGAGAAAATAAAGTAGATATATTATTACTGACTAATCCCATAGATGAATGGCTTATACAAAGTCTTCCTCAATATAAAGAATATAAGCTCAAATCTATAACAGCAAGTGATATAGAACTCAAAAAGGCAACAGAAGAAGAAATAAAAGAGCAAGAAACCACAAAAAAAGATTTCAAAGATTTACTTGAGCTTATAAAAAATACAATAGGAGCAGAAAAAATAGAAAAAGTAGAGCTTTCTGATAAAATCGGGGAAAATGTAGGAGCATTAAAAACTCCTGAAAATGGTCTTACTCCACAAATGGAGAAAATGATGAAAGCAATGGGACAAAGTATGGGAAAACAAAAAAGAATTTTTGAGCTTAATCCAAAAAATGAAGTGGTGCAGATGATGAAGCAAGAATTTGAGAAAGATCTAAAATCAGAAAAACTCAAAGATATGATTCTTTATGCATACGAGCAAGCAATTCTTCTTGAATGAGGAGAGCTTGAAAATGTTGCTGAGTTTGTAAAAAGGGTCAATAAATTTGTAGGAAAGTAAAAGGAAATATTAAAAAAGGAATGAAAACTCATTCCTTTTTTAAACTTTTTTTAAACTCTCTTTGTTATAATGCTCGTGCTTTCAAAAAATGTAATTACAGGAAGCTTGAAAGTTTTATCATTATATAAGAGGAAAATATTTAAAATAATTTTAAAAATATTAAAATTAAAAAATTTAAAATTTATTTAAAGTCCTTCTGATATAATGTCCCTACTTAAAATTTTTATAAAACAAAAACAAAATTTTTTAAGTAATACAGTTAAGAAAGGATATAAATTTTTGAAGTACAGTTACATATGAAAATTTATATAAAAAACCGTCTCTTTCAGATTTTATCCTTTCTCAAAAATTTATTTTATATTTTTAAAAACAAATATATGAACAAAAAAAATATCATTCTTACATCATCTGCATGATTAGTGCTTGCTTCTCTTTTAGCTTGAAGCTTTGCTTTTGCAGATTCTTCAACAGGAGCAGTAGAAAATACTTTACTAAATAAAAATGTAAAACAAAATATGCAAACTTGAAAATGAGAAAAAAGAGAAATTCCAGCATTTATAAAAAATCTTCCAGAGGCAACTCAAGAGAAACTAAAAACATTGCAAGAAACTCATAGAGAAGAAGCTAAAGCAATTTTTGATACTTACAAAGATAGTGAAAAAACAGATGCAATACAAGAAGAAATAGATGCAAAAATGGAAGCTCTTCAGACAAAACACAAAGCTGAATTAACAACACTTTTAAATTGAGTGGATGGAGCAGAAGATTTCATTGCTAAAATGTGAGAAGGTCCAAAAGGTATGGGAAGATGACATTTTGAATGAAGATGAATGTGAGAAAAAAGAGAAGTTCCAGCATTTATAAAAAATCTTCCAGAGGCAACTCAAGAGAAACTAAAAACATTGCAAGAAATTCATAGAGAAGAAGCTAAAGCAATTTTTGATACTTACAAAGATAGTGAAAAAACAGATGCAATACAAGAAGAAATAGATGCAAAAATGGAAGCTCTTCAGACAAAACACAAAGCTGAATTAACAACACTTTTAAATTGAGTGGATGGAGCAGAAGATTTCATTGCTAAAATGTGAGAAGGTCCAAAAGGTATGGGAAGATGACCAAGAAATATGGATGGAGAACATTTTGAAAAAGCACAAAATCAAGCTGATGATTCAGCAGAATAAATAAGTAGATATAAAATCTGTGAATAAAAAAGAGAGATAAAGAGAGATTATCTCTCTTTTTTTAAATTTGTTTTAAACAAAAATTTGTAAAATGCTAAGAGAATAGTACTATAATTTATAATTAACAGCAAGAAATATGAAAATACTTATCGTTGAAGATCATCCAAAAATTAGAGAAAATATTATTAAGTTTTTTACTCTTAAATCTTATGTCGCTGAATGAGCATTTAATTGAGAAGAGGCTCTAACTAAACTTTCTAATTCTTCTTATGATATTATTATCCTTGATATAAATCTTCCTATTATGAATGGAAAAGATTTTTTGAAAATCTTGAGAGAAAAAGGAAATGGGGTTCCTATTATTGCTTTGACTTCAAATAGTATGCTTGAAGATAAACTTGAACTTTTTGATTTATGAGTGGATGACTATCTTACAAAACCTTTTGAGCTTCTTGAACTTGAAGCAAGAGTGAATGCTCTTTTTAAGAGAAAAGATAAGCTTATGGAACAAAAAATACTTGTAAGAGATTTGGAAATAAATTTTTCAAAACATAAAATATTTAAATGAAAAGAAGAAATAAATATTTCAAACAAAGAATACTTAATTATAGAATTTCTTGTAAAAAATGCTTGACTTCCAAAAAATAAAACAGAGATACTTGAATATGCATGGTGAGAAAGAGAGGATAATCTTAATTTTAGTAGTGTTACTCTTGAGGCTCATATTTCCTATATCCGTAAAAAATTTTGAAAAGATTTTATAAAAACAATTAAATGAGTTGGTTATGTTATCGATAAATAAATATTTTAAATCTGAGGAAAAACTTCTTGCAATAAAAATTAGTTCTATTGCATTTTTGGGGCTTGTTCTTTGTTTGACTTTTCTTATATCTTTAAATGGTCTTTATCTTGTTGCTTCTGAAAAATGAAAATTTCTTGAAGATATAGGACTTTTTAATAAAACTTTGGAAGAATATCCTCTTCCATTTCTTGCATGAGAAAGGGATTTTCTCAATCCATTTTGAGCATGAAAAAGGGATTTTATGGAAAAATCTCAAAGAAGACCTATTTTAGAAAGACTTATGAGAGATTCTATTATTATAGAAAAATCATGAACAATGAAAAAAATGGGAATTTTTGAATATATAGAAGTAGGGGATGATATAATATGAGATAATGATGGAGATGGAGATGATATATTTGCAAAGAATATAGATGATAGAAGATTTCTTTTGTATCATTTGGATCTTTGAGATAATAATGTTATTTTTTCTCGTGATATTAGTTATATTTCTTTTTTTCAAAGTCGTCTAATTATTAATTCATTTCTTCTTTGAATTATATTTTTTATAATTATTTATCTTATTTCTCTTAGACTTGCACACCTTACTATTGCCCCAATAACTGAAAATAATAAAAAATTAAAAGAATATAATCATAATCTTGCTCATGAACTCAAAACCCCCCTCAGTGTTATGGGCTCAAATCTTGAAATATTTAGTATATCACCTGATACAACTCTTATTTCTTCCTCAAGAGAAGAAATAAAGTCAATGGAACAAATTATTAATTCACTTTTATTCCTCAGTGAAAATAGTATCATAAAAGAAAAAGAAAAAATTAATTTTTGAACTTTATTAAAAGAGCTTATAGAAGAACAGAATACAGAAAAAAAGATTCATTTTGAACAAAAAGATAAAAAAGTTTTTATAGAAACAGATCCAATCTTACTCAAAAGACTTATAAAAAACTTGCTTGAAAATGCTATAAAATATTCCCTTGAGGATACTATTTTTGTTATTCTTTCAAAGAAAAATCTCATCATAAAAAATAAGACAAATATGATTGTAAACAATGATGAAATCAAAAATTTATTGGAGCCTTTTTATCAGCTTGATACATCAAGAAATACTCACTGATATTGACTCGGACTATCTATAGTAAAAAGAATTTGTGAAACTTTTTCTTGGAATATAGAACTTAAGATAGAAGAAGGATTTTTTGTAGTAAATATTGATTTTTAGATGTTTTACAAGTTTCTTTCTTTTCTTTTGACAATGATGAAAAAAATATTATTCTCAAAAGTATATATTTTTTAATGTTTTTTTATGCAACAAAAAGTATTTATTTTGGGAGCTTCAGGAAATGTAGGAACAACACTCATTAAGCAAATAGCTCAATATGATCAGGACGGAATTAAAAATATAAACCCAACTCATATTGTTGGAATGGCAAATAGTAAATATATGTTTGTTCATGATAGGGGATTGTCTAAAAAACTTCTTTTATGACTCAAAGAAAAAAAAGATATAAAAGAATTTCTTAAAGAAAAGGGAGAAAAATATAGTAATAATGAAGAAATTTTAGAAAAAATAAAATTATATTGATATTTTGGTGAGCTTATAATTGTAGATGTTACGGCAGACAAAAATATTGTTGAATTTCATAAAAAAGTTTTAAGTAATAAATATCGCTTTAAACTGGTTACAGCAAATAAAAATCCTGTTTCTCTTGTAAATCAAGAAACTTTTGATTCTCTTACAAATAACCACGGAATTTATGATTATAATACTGCAGTAATGGCATGAGGGTGAGTAGTAAATGAAATTAGAAGAGCAATTAATGCTCATGATATTATTCAATCAATAGAAGGATGTTTTTCAGGAACTCTTGGCTATATTGCATCTAAGCTTGAAGAAGGTATAGCTTTTTCTGAAGTTGTTAAGGATGCTTATGAAAAATGATATACAGAACCAAATCCATGGGATGATCTTAATGGGCTTGATGTAGCAAGAAAGCTTATTATTTTAGTAAGAACAGCAGGATATAATGTAGAAATGGAAGATATAAAAGTAGAACCATTTATTGATAAAAAATATGCTGAAGTACAAGGAGGAATAAATGATTTTCTTAAAGCAATACAAAAAGAAGATAAGAATTTTTCAGAAAAATATAAAGAAGCTTTTAAAAAATGAAATACTTTTAAATATGTTGCTTCTATGCAAAAAATAAAAGGAAAATTGTTATTACAGGTTGCTCTTAAAGAAGTTCCTCTCAATTCACAAATAGGAAGTCTTAAAGGGACAAGTAATATTACAGTTATTTATACGGATATTTATAAAGATGAACCACATGTCATCATTGCTCCATGAGCAGGACTAGAAAAAACAGCAAGAGGATTGAGAGATGCTATTGCAGATATGATACCGACTGATTTTTTAAGATAAAACAAAAAAAAAATAAACGAAAATTTCTTCGTTTATTTTTTTTTTGTTTAAAGTATTACTTGAAGAGCATATGAAGTAGAAGGGAATATTTGATTATTTTTCTTCATATGTTGATAAATATGAAGTTTTGAAAGAGTATCCTCTATATCTCATTCTACTCAAGAAAAATATACTTTTATATTTTTTGCTTCGACTTCTTCTATAATTTCTTCAAGAACTTCAAGACCATCAATATCAATATCTCAGAGACTTGCGAATGAAATAATAAGACTTTCTCATGCTTCAATCTTTTTAATTTCACTTATATAATTTTCTATATTGATATAGTTAAGTCCCCAAGGAAGTTTAACGACAATTATATCATTTTTTTCTTGCTCATGGATATATTGTTTTAATGGCATTTTTCTAAAGAATTTTTTATCTCTAAATATATTTACTATAGGTTTTGATTTGTATACTCATTTTAAGAATATAAGAAGAGAAATAGCTGTTCAGGCAAGGATACCATAGATAGGTTCTTCAAAAACCGCAAGGATAATAGTAATAATAACTATATAAAAAGCCTTTCTTTCTAGTCTATAAATTTTTTTAAGGAGATTTATATCTATTAATCCAAGAGCTATACTCATAAGAATAGCTGAAATTATAGGAAAAGGAATAAATTTAAAAAATCCATTAAAAAGAAGAGCTGAAATAAGAAGAGTAAATATTCCTATTAAAAAAGCTGCCATTTTATGATTTCCTCCACTTTTTATATTAAGAGCAGTTCTAATAAATACAGCGGAAACAGGCATACCTCCAGTAAGTCATGATGCAATATTTGAAAGAGAAAGCCCAAATACTTCTTTATTTTTATCAAAAGATTTTTTTGTAATTTTTTCAGCAATTTTTGCTGAAATAATTGTTTCAAGTATTGCAATGATAGCAATAGTAAAAGAAGTTACAAGAAGAGGTTTTATGAGAGTAATAATATCATTGAGATTTTTTATTTCAATTCCTTCAAAAGGATTTATAAACATTGCAAATTGTAAATCTGCATATTTATCTTTGAGTAAAAGAAGATTTGGAATATATCCCCATTCAGAAAGAAATCAAATAAATATTCCAACAATACAAACAACAATAACAATAGGAAAATTTGGAAACTTCTTTTTAGAGAAAAGAATAGCCCCAAGTCAGAGTATAAAGGTTACAATAGTAGGAATACTTATTGATCCTATATGTTTAAAAGTTTCCCAGAGATTCAGATATATTTCTTTGTGTTGTGGAATATTAAGTTCCGGAGTATTAAGCCCAAGAGCTCCATTTATTTGAGTAAGAGCAATAGAAATCCCTACAGACATAAGAAATCAATGAAGAACACTAGAAGGAATAAGAGTAATATATTTTGTAATGTTGAGAAAGTAAATGATAAGCATAATTACTCAAGAAATGATAGAAAGGAGAGGGATAAGATATATTCCATTTGCACCATTTGCAAGAACGAAAGAAAGCACAATAGAGGCAAGAGCTCCAGCTACTCAAAAGACATTATGTTTACTAGAAGCAAAAATAGCAGCAAATATAGTTGACCAGATTCAGGTAATAATTCATTGAATAGGAGTTCCTCCACTTGCAACTGCAAGAGAAATAGAAAGAGGAATATTTATCATAGATACAGTAAGTCATGCTTGCCAATTTGAAGCAATATGTTTCCCAAGATTTTTAAAATTTTCGCTCATAATAATAAATTAAAATTTAATAAAACCGAGTGATTTTCTTGAAAATTGAAAAAAAGTCAAATAATTTTTTCTTTATTATTTTTTTCATCAAAGACTATCTAAAATCCAACTTACTGTATTTCAAAAATTACCTACTATTTCTCAAACACTTTCTATTATTTTTGATCAAGCATCTCATAAATTTTGTGATAAATTTCATATTCCATCACTAATAATTTGCATATTTGTAGGAACATCAAAAGGATTTTCTCCAGTATCTTGAATTTGTGGATAAGGGGTTTCTTTTTGAGTTGTATGATTTATTTTATTTTCCTCCTTGAGAATGATAGAATGCTCAGTGATTTGATATCTCTCTCAAAGTTTTTGCTGTATTTCTTGTAAATTATTTTCCCTGATATCTCAAATATCTTCTAATACTACCCCTTTTCCAATATAAAAATTAGGAATATTTATATTTGTGTTGATTATTTTTGCTCAAGGATTTACTGATACTCATTTTCATAAATATGAATTTTTTATAATTATTTCTCATTCTTGTCATCCTCATGAGATTTTTACTCATTTTGTAAAAATAGCATTTTCTATTGTTGCTCATACACAGACGATATCTCCTTCAGATGCTTGTAATTTTTTTATTGTTGTATTGTGAAGAGTAGAAGGATGATTTGGATTTCAAATCTGAGAATCTTCTATTGTTGTCGCTCCGTGTATGACAGTATAATCAACAGAAGATTCTATTACTGTTTTATTTCCTCATCCATGAGCAACACAATTTTTTAGTATTGCATTTTTTCAAATAATTATTTCTTCTCATTCTCCGAGCTCATCTCCTCTCAGGTAACTATTATAAACTATACCACTATCATCCATAATAAATACACTTCCTGTAGAAATAACCTTTCCAAGAAGTTTTTTTGTAAATTTTTCTGTAAATACGGGTTCTAGATTTCTTTTTTTTTCTTTTACTTCTTCAGTGAATAGAATAATAATTTTTGGTTCGGAAAGATTTTTTTCCAACATATCTTTAGCTTCTTTGAGTTTCTCTTCTTCTATTAATTTTAAAACCTGAGGAAGTATCTCAAAGATAAATTTTTCTTTGTTTTTTGGGTATAATCTTTGAGCATAAGTGATTTCTTTTAGTTGTTCTTTTGTTCTCTGTTTCTTTTTTATGTCTTTTATTTTCACTATTCTATTTATATCTAAAGAGCTTTCTAGGGATATTTCTTGAGTAGCTTTGAAAGTTGGAATCTCTCTTTCTAAATATGCAAAAATACTACTGAGAGCTGAGAAAAGCCTATTTTCAGGGACAACAGCATTTTTATTAAATTTTACCATTCCAGCATAATTTGTATTGATAGAGCTTAGTTTTTCATTATGTGATTGACTGAGTTGTTCTTCTACTCTTTTCAACTCATCACCTCTTTCTTTTTCACTTAATCATTCTCATAAATCAATTATGAAGCTTCTTCTTCCATTTTCTGTATACTTTGCAGTATGATATTTTTCAGGATGATTAATAAAATCTTCATAAGAAACTGTAGGAGATTTGCTTGTAATATGAGCAAAATTTGGTACAAGATAATTATCTCATATTTCCACTCAGTCATCTATTTTACATCCTGTTCCTATAAGGACATTATTTCCTATTCTTACATCTTCACCTATATGAGATTGGAACCATATAGTTGAATTATTTCACATTTTTAATCCATTTCCTACCATAGAAGATATTCACACAAATGAATTTTCTCAGATGTTTATCTTTATAGTATATTGTTTTTCTTTATTTTCTTTTGCAAAAAAAGTTACCACATGAGCAAGAGAAGATCCATTTCATATATGAAGTTTTAATTTATCTATTGTATCTTGCTTATCAAAAAAAAGCATAGATTCACTCTCTCATCATTTTCTCAATTGCAAACCTTCTTGTATATTTACTCATTGTCATAATTTTATATCTATATTTTCTGGAGATATAATTCAATATTCTATAAGTTTCCTAAGAGCATTAACTGCTCATGGGATAAAAAATGAGGCTTCTCCCATTTCAAAACTTCAAGATTCTTTGATTTTTGTAAAAATTTTTTTATTGCTCTCAAGCATACTTTGAGTATATAACCAATCTTTTCATTTTCCTTGAAGTAATTGCATTATTTTTAAGAATTTTTCTTCTCTTATTGAATGATCTTTTCCTTTTAATTCTTCTAATATTTTTCTTAGTCTCTCAGAGAGAGATGGAGAATGGCAAATTTTTCTTAATTTTTCTAAATTCCAAATAGTTTCCTTGTTTATTTCATTTCAAGTATTAACTTTTTCATAAATGCCTTGTTCTAATTGTAGCAATATTAATTCTATTGTTCCTCTGATTGCTATAAGTTGAGATGTGAAATTTGGATTTTGTACTAATTCTTCTTGTTCCCTATATTCTTCAAAGTATATATCTTTCAGACTGGTATAACTTGTTTGAATCAATTTACTATCATGATTGTCAGTTTGAGCAAATTTATTATCATTTTCTTCATTTTTAAAATAAGAGAGTAAGTTTTCTAAGATATTATCACCTTGTTCAAATTGTTTCAGCAATACTAATAATTGAGTAAGAAAATTATCTAATATTGCATTTTCTCCTTGTCATTGTTGTTTTATCTGTCATACTTTCTTTACAATATTTACAATATCAAAAAATAAGGTTTCAGCAATGGTATTACTTTTTTCATATTCTTTAATATCATTTAATAATTTATTATCATAGTTGTATCATATTTCTATTCAGTCTACTCTTTTTATTTCATTTGATTTAACTTCTTGCATCAAAGCTTGAAGGATTTTAAATTTATTTTCCTTAATTTCATTTAATAACTGATTTGTAAAAGACCAAAGACTATTTTTCAGTATTTGAAATTTTTCACCAATACTTGCAATTTCTCCTAATGCTTCTATTTCTTTTGTAAATATTTCATTTTTCTCCATTATGAGGACATTTTTATCTAATTGTCACAAAAAACTTATATCTTCTAGTCATAATAATAAAGATGCAGTTTCTTTTATCCTTTTCTTTATGCTATCAAGGGGAAAGGATGTGTTATTATAATACTCTTTTTCTTCTATTCTTAATGCTGCCCTCATAAAATTTTTAGAAAAGTAAAGTTAGTAAACTAAGTTTGTATTTTTTTATTAATTTATCAATTAAAACTTCTTTGTTTCTTCTTTAATATGTAAAAAACAGATTAAGAAATACTTATTTTAGGATAAATCAAACGGACAATTTTTAGTAATTTTTTGTTTTTTGTCAAATTTATTTTTTATTTTTTTATTATATTTTATTTATTCTCTATTCGTTTTTTCTTTTCTTTGTCAAAAAAAAGGGGGGGATTGGAAAAAAATATTTTTAAAATAAAAAGCTTAAAATGTATTTTAGGCTTTTTATAATACTATATATTTTTATACTCTATCACCTTTGTAAATAGATTTTGTAAGTTTTTGTTCTTCAGAGTGATTGACTATGGGGACAATATAATCAAGAGAATATTTGAAAGGATTGTGTATTTTTTGAATTTCTTGATTTTGCAGAGAGGGGAGATATTTTTTTATAAATTTTGCTTCACTATCAAATTTTTCACTTTGTATACTTGGATTAAAAATTCTCAAAGGTTTTGGATCAGCTCATACACTTGCTGACCATTGCCAGTTTCAGAAATTCATATTTTCATCATAATCAAGAAGATGTCTTTTAAAAAATTTTTCTCCTAGTCTCCAGTCTATATGCAAATCTTTTGTTAAAAAACTTGCAACAATCATACGAACTCTTCCGTGCATCCGATTTGTTTCAAGCAGTTGTTTTATACTTGCATCTATGATAGGATATCCCGTTTCTCATTTACACCATTTTTCAAAAAGCTCTTTATTTTGATTCCATGCAATATTTCTTCTTTTTTCTTGAAATTCTAATTTTTTTGTTTCAGGAAAATAATAAGCAATATGTTGCCAAAATTCTCTCCAAGCAAGCTCAGAAATAAAAGTATTTTCCAAAGAATTTGTGTTTATAAAAGCCTGATTAAATATTTGCCTAATAGAAAAAATTCAAAAACGAAGATAGGGAGAAATTTTTGAAGTTCCATCAATATCAAGAAAATTTCTTGTCATTTCATAATTTTTCTTTATCCCATTATGAAGTCTTTCTTGTCAAAAATGAAGAGTAAAATAGGGATGTTTTTCAGTAGGAATAAAATCAGAGATTTTAAAATTTTCTTCTATCTTAATTTGATGTATTTGAGGACAATTTTTTTCTTGAATAATGGGAGAATTTTTAAAATATTTTTCTTGGATTTTTTTGAGCCATATTTTTTTATACGGAGTAAATACTTTGTAAGAGCTTATTTCTTCAGGTTCTATAAGAAGAAAATCACTTACACGAATAAAATCAACTCATTTTTTCGCAAGAATATTTTTGATATTTTCATCTCTTTTTATACCATTTTCGCTATAACTACGGTTTGTATACACAGCATTTATCTTGTATTTTTCTACCAAAAAAGGAATAATATTTTCAGGATTGTCATGAAAAATTTTTATTCATATTCCTCATTTCTCTTGTACTTCTTTATTCAGATTTTCAAGAGTTTCACGGAGAAATCAAAATTTTTTTTCACTTAAATCTCAAAAATGTGTACAAATATCTCTTCAAATAATAAAGATGGGGAGAATTTCTCATGAATTTTTTATAGCTTCCCAAAGACCATTATTATCATAAGTTCTTAAATCTTGTCTCAACCAAAAAATAGAATGATTGTACATAAAAAATTATTTACAGATATTTTTTTCATAATCCCAAATTCTTTTCATTTGTTCACATTTATCTATAGCGAGAGAATCAGGATGAAAGTCATGAGCAATAAAAAGAGAAAAAATATACATTACAAAAAGAGGGACGGCAAGAACTAGGCAAATAAGAATTATTTTTAACAAAAATATAAAGTAATTTTTCATATTTAAAAAAATTAATTATAGTATTCTAAAAGAGAGTATTATTTTTTATTGAAAAATCAATGTTAGAAAAAATTTTTAGTATTATTTTTATAATTTTTACATCTTTTCTTCCTCTTGTTTTTTGGGCTTATATTTTTAGCTATATTGATAGTTCGCTTCTTAATAAAAAAAGATTTTTACTTGGGATATTTGCCTGAGCTATATCTGTTTTACCATTTTTGTACTTTGAAAAAATTACAAAGATAACTTATTTTTCATTTTTTGATGTTTTTTCTTTTGCTAAAGAGATTACAAATTTTTCTTCATTGATATTATTTTCTTTTTCGCTTTTTTCTTTCCTCTTTCTTCTCTTTCTTTTCTCTTTATTTATTTGATTTTTTATGAAAATAAAAGGAAAAATAATGATTTTTTCACTAAAAATATTTTCTTTTTTCTTTGTTTTTACTTTGTTTATTTCATGATTATTTTATCTTTTTCATTTATTTTTTATTACTTTCCCAGATTTAAATTTTTTGTTAGATGAAACAATTTATTTTTGAACAAATATATTTCAAACTTTTAAACTTCTTATTTTTTATTATTTTATTATTGCAATTATAGAAGAATCGGCAAAATATTTTCATTTTTTACATTCATCTATTTTTTCTGATAAATCTCTGAAAGAACTTGTTTTATACGGTATTTTTATTGCTTTAGGATTTTCTTTTATAGAAAATATTTTGTATTTTACAAATATATTTTTTGCTACTTGATTTTCTTCTACTTTACTCACAACTTATTTTTTTCGTTCTGTATTTTCTATTTTTCTTCATATTTTATGCTCAAGTATAATTGTTTATAGTTTTGCTTTTTGTATAACAAAATATCAAAACTTTATTTTTTTAAAATATATAAAACGATTTCTAATAGCTCTTTTTTTAGCAGTATTTCTTCATTCATTTTTTGATATTGCTTTGAGTCTTTGAATTTCATTTATAATTTTTCTTTATTTTCTCGGAGGATATATTTATGTAAGTAGTATTTTCTACAAAGAAGAAAAGCTTTAATTACGAATAGGATAAAGATATTCTTTTTTTATAATTTTCCGATTTTTATCAATTTTTTTTAACTTTTCAAGTACTCATTCAAAATGGAGGAGTCCATAAGTAATAAATATTTTATCATATTTTGATTTTTCTATATTTTCTACAAGTAATCCATTTCTTTTGTTAAGAATAACTTCAAACAAAGCCTCATTTCAAAATTCTTTTAAGAAACTTTTTTGGAGAGAATCATTTTTTATAATGAAATTCATAATAGCTTGATTAATATAAATAAGAATTTGTAATTCTTTATCATTCAGTTTTGAAAGCTCTTCAATTACAATACTATCAACATCTTGTATTTCTTTTGGAAGAGTATTATTTTTTTTAT
Source organism: Candidatus Altimarinota bacterium (assembly GCA_013350285.1). GTDB lineage: Bacteria > Patescibacteriota > Gracilibacteria > BD1-5 > UBA6164 > JAAXWG01. The sequence continues at coordinate 107,789 of JAAXWG010000004.1, forward strand.
TTTTTCAGATTTTTTCGTAGAGCTTAATTATTTCATCAATACTTAAATCTATATTGAAATCATAATTATTTACGAGTTCAAGAAAATAGATATTATCTTGAAAAGTAAGACCATAAAGACGAGAAAAGTTTTCATACAAAGTAGGAGTAAAATTTATTCCAAGAGCTTCATCAAATTTTTTCATATTTTCTTCTTTTCATGGTCTTACTCATTCAAAAAATAAGACATATCCTTCATCTTTTGCTATTTTTATATTTTTTCTTACTTTTTCATAAAAATGAGGAGTTCCTATATGAATCATTGTTTGAAATTTTATAATTTTTTTTCAATTACTTATTGTATAAAAAGGCATATAGGCTGGAGAAATTTCATTTTGATAATAAGAAAAACTTCCAATAATTCAAACACAGAGTATGAGAAAAAAAGAGGTTTTATAGAGAAATATCCATAAAAAATCAATAAAAAAAAGAGGAGTTTTTTTTATTGATTTTTTCCAATAAAAATAAATTCCAAAAAAAATAATAGAATACATGCTTATACTTACAAAAGCAGAGAGAAGAGAAATAATTCATCCTATAAAAAAAAGAAGAATTCAGAGGATACAATAAAAGAATACAATAAAAATTTGTTTTTTTGTCATAAATTTTATATATTATATTTTGAGTTTTTATAAATTTATATATAATTTCACAAAAGTAAATTTTAAAAATTATATTTATGAAGAAAATATTGAAAATCTTTTCGTTACTATTTTTAGTTTGAACTTCTTTTTTTAGTTCTTTTACATATGCTGGTTTTTTTGATTCAGAAAGTCCAACAATCCAATATTGTGATAATGATGAATGCTGACTTGAAGAATGAATAGAATTAACAAAGGATGGATTAAATGATATAGAAAAAGAAAGAAGATTTTCCGAATATATTCAAGATATTGTTATATATATACTTACATTTGTAAGTATTATAGGAGTTATATATATCATTTTTGCTTGAATAAGTCTTATGGTTGGAGGTTGAGCTGATGATAAACCTAAAAAAACAAAAAATATGATTACTTATGTTTTTATAGGTATTTTTCTTATGTGGTTAGCATACCCAATAATGAGATTTGTTATCAATGTATTAAACACATCTTCATAAAAAAGTCTATTGATTTTCAATAGACTTTTTTTTCAAATTTTGATTTTAAAGATAAAGTATGATACCATAAAAAAGTATTTTATAACTATATATTTAAAAATATGGCAATAGATCAAAATTTTTATGTAAATAAAAAAAATAAAGAATTTTTGTATAGTTTATGATTTCTATCATTTGTTCTTGTCATAAGTATTGGAATCTTTTGATACAATACTTTCTTAGTCAAAGCAAATCAAGAATTAGAAGGACAGATTATTAATATTGATAATTCCCTTAATGAAGTAAAAAAAGATAAAAGAGTACAAATAAAAGAACTTGTTGATATAAATAAATCTATTTTAAAGGAACTTGATAGAAAATCAGATGTAGTAAGTTATATAAAGCATTTAAGACTTTTAAATTCTAAATATGGAATTAATCTTGAGGGCTTTGACTATAATGCATGAAAAATAACAACAACAGCTAAAATTTCATCTGATGAAAGAGGTCCTGCCTATGGTAAGCTCGTAAGATTTATTCAAGATTATAGGTTAAATAAAGATAATGAACTTGACTTGATGTTTGTAAATACCATATCTGGTCATGATACTATAGAATTTACTGCAAATTTTAAACTAAAATAAATTAAAAAATAATTATTAAAAATATGAACCAAAATAATAAATTTATTTCTCTTCTTCTCGTGCTTATTTCTTTCGTAATTATGATATTTTTCACAAAGTGAATTTTTTATGATTTACAATGAAATCTTGATATACATTCAAAAAACGAAAAAAAATTAGAAGAAAAAAAAGAGGAACTTTCTAAATTAAAGGCATTAAAAGACAGTCTTGCAAAATGAAAAGATGAAGAAATAGAAAAATATTCAGCTAATTTTAGAGAAGATATTCTTTCGGCATATATTTATTGATATGTAGAAGATACAAATGGACAAGGATGAGTTATAGCAATAAAAGATATACATTTTGTGGAAGGAAAAAATAATGAATATTGATTTAAAGAATGAAAACTAGAATTAAATATCCGAGTTTCTGATGAACTTACTCTTCTTAGATTTCTTTCTTTCTTGATTTCAAAAGATTCTGAGCATAAGTTTTTTATAGAAAGTCTTTCTTATTCTGAAATAGAAAGTTCAATAGGGGGATTTAATATTAGTATTCCTTTGAAAGTATTTTATAAATAATCAAAAACATGGAAAATAAAATTGAAAAAAATAATGAAGAAATTGAAAAAATAGAAAATTCTCAAAAAGACTTTGAATCATTACAGGAAAATGAAGAGAAAAAGAAATTTTATCTTTTTAAAAAAGTAGGAATTGTTGATAGATACAATTTTTATGAATACCTTTGAGTCCTTCTTGATGGAGGAGTAAATATTGGTGAAGCAATTTTAACAGCCTGAGAAAAAATACAAAATTCTTTTTTTAGAGAAAAAATAAGAAATGAGCTATACACTTATGTATCAAGTGGGGATACACTTTCAAAATCAATGAAAAAACTTCCTTTCATATTTGAAAATTCTGAGGTTGCTATTATAGAAGCAGGAGAAACTACAGGAATGATAAATATTGCTCTTTCTCGTTTAAGTGATGAACTCAAAAAAAATTATGTTTTGAGGCAAAAAGTAAAAAGTGCATTAACTTACCCTATTATCATATTTTTATTCCTTCTCGTTGCTCTTATTATTGTATTAACTTATGTAATTCCAGCTATTACACCTCTTTTTGATAATTCATGAGTAGAACTTCCTTTTTCTACAAAAGCACTTATTTCTACTTCTTATTTTGTAAGTCATAATTTTATTCTCCTTCTTCTTTGAGTTTTTGCTTTATTTGTATTTTTTATTTGATATAAATGAACAGAAAAAGGAAAAGCAAATATTGATTATTTTCTTCTTTCAATTCCTCTTATTTGAAAAGTTTATAGAAATTATATTCTTGCCTGAATTGCTTCAAATTTTTGAAACCTTATTTCTTCTTGAGTTCCTGTTATAAAAGCACTTTCTCTTGTAGGAAAAACATCAAATAATATGGTATATGAAACAATTTTTAATTCTATTATAGAAAGAGTTTCAAAGGGAGAAAAAATAACAGATGCTATGAAGGAAGTAGATAAAACTACATGATTTTTTCCTTGAGACTTTATTCAAATGCTTTCTGTTTGAGAAAAGACAGCTACTCTTGATAAGGTTTCTCAAAAAATTTATAATCAATACAGTAGAGAAGTAGAATATTCACTTGGAAATCTAACAAAATGGATTGAGCCGATTGCAATACTTTTTGCATGAGCTTTTGTACTTTGGTTTGCATTTGCAATTTTTGGTGCTATACTTAAAGTCACTCAAACTGTTTGATAAAAAGTAAAAAATATTTATGCAACGATTAAAAAACATTAAAGCTTTTTCCCTTTTGGAACTTATTGTTGTTATTACTCTTATAGGTATAATGCTTTTAGTTACCTATGCACCTTATTCTTACTATCAAACAAAAGCAAAAGTAAGAATGACAATAAAAGATGTAGCTCAAAGTATTTATGAAGCGAGAAATATGGCAATAAATTGATATAATGAAGGCTCTTGAAGTATTTCTGTTGGGCTTTTTTTTGATGTTGATACTACACCAAATACAATAACCTTTTTTTCTTTTCCTTATTCTTATACGGGGACCCAAATTATTCCTCAAGATAATGGAATTATAAAAATTATAAAAAAAGAAGAATTTCCTTCCTGAGTTCAAGTTAAAGATATAGGATGATATAAGAAGTGACTTTTATTTTTCCAAGCAATATCTTGAGATTGATCATATTTTTATTGGGAAAATACTCCTGAAAAAAAAGAGTTTGAGGAAGATTATATAGCTATAAAAATAGCTTATGGAGATTCTAGTTCCAATAATTTATCCTGAATTGTAAAATATTATACTCCGACAAATATAGTTGATTATTAATCGTTTATGAAAAAAACAAATACTTGATTTTCTATTATAGAAGTTTTAGTGGGAATGCTTATATTTTCACTTGGACTTGTTGCTGTTTTGGTGCTTATATTTTCTAGTATGAATCTCAATGATTATAATAAAAATTACATTATTGCATCAAATCTTGCAAGAGAACAAATAGAGCTTGTAAAAAATATACGAGACTCAAACTATAATACTATCCATAATTGGAATCAAATAGATTATTTGTGAAATTATGAAGATGTTACTAATTATTTTTCTACTTGAACTTATTATACTTTAGAAAATGATTTTGCAACTCCAGATAATCCTATTATAGTAAAAAAAATTGAGAATTTTTGAGAAGGAATAAATGAATTAAATAATAAAATGAAATCATATAAGCTTTGTCTTGATAATAAAAATAGATACACTTATGATTGTAGTGGAATAAACAAACAGACAAAATTTTATAGATACCTCTATGTAGATAATCTAAACTATTCTTCTGGTGCTACAACATATATTGTTCCTGATGCTTTTGTATTAAAATCAAAAGTCATTTGGTACATACGAGGCTATCATGAGGTAGAATTAAAAACAATCCTTACTGATTGGAAAAGACTTTAGTTTTTTGAATAAGAAAAATGAAAATAAAAAATCAATGATTTACTCTTGTAGAAACAATCGTTTCTATAACAATACTTTCCATCATTATGGTTTCGGTTCTTAGTATATTTATTTCATCTTCTGATATGAGTTATAAGATAGATATAAATAGAGCAATGCAGGAAAATACAAAAAATATCGTTGAACATATTGCTGAAGATATCAGAAAAAATGGAATTAATATATGTGAATCTTCTTTAGGGGTAGATTGTTATGATTTTTCTCTTAAGCCAGCAGATACTTATATAGAAACTGATACACTTTATGTTTGAGGAAATAGTTATTATCTTGCAAAGACAACAACTGGATGAGATTTTATAAAAACATCTGATTGCAGCACTACATTACAATCGCAGTGTATCCTCGTAAAAAACTGAGAACAACCACTCTCTAATTCACATGTGCATATAAGCAATCTTCAATTTTTTATATCAAATAAAGATATTCCCAAGATTACAATAAATTTCATTATAAAACCAAGTATTGGAAAATGAGTAAAACCAAGTCTTATAAAAGAAAATTCTATGGTCTTTCAAACAACGATAAGTGAAAGAATTATAAAAAATAAATAATATATATGAAAAAAAATAATAAATGATATTCTATATTTATAGCTCTTTTGGTAGTATGATTTCTTCTTATTTTAAGCTCTTGAATATACAAGCTTGTTTTTGAAGAACTGAAAGATAATAGAGGAAGAGGGGATTATTTAAAAGCTTTTTATGCAGCTGAATCTTGAATAGAATGGGCTCTTCTTGACATAAAAGATGTGTGATATGCTTATTATGATGAAATACTCGGAAATAAAAATGAAAGATCAATTGTGCTTTCCGATTTCCCACTTGATCAAACTAAAATGAATAATAATAAAGATCCTTTTGTTTCTTACCTTATTGATACAAAAACAAATACCTATTCTTGAGTGTTAAACTCATGAGAACATGTTATTATTCCACTTTATTCCATTGATAAAAACAAAATTCAATATGATTGTAAGGATTTGGAACTTAATGTTACATCATCTAATAGTGAATCGCTTGTTTGGAATATTGTAGGAGAAGAATTTTGACTTTCTGGATATTGAGAATTTGATGATGATATGGAATGAAGTTATAAACATATAGATACTAATGGGGATTTAAATTTTTCAAAAATGTTAGTAGGGGATTTTTTAAATTCTTCTCAAAGTAATTATCTTATATTTTTTAATTCTCATCCATCAGAGCAGGTTTTTTATACAATTTCATCAAAATGAGATAATTTTTTTACAAAACCAGTTTGAGATATATATGCATCCTGAAAAATTGGCTCATATAAGCAAAATATAGTAGTTTCCCTTGATAATACTTCCTACCTTAATATCCTTAAATATTCAATCTTTAGTGACTAAAAATAAAGTTTTTCTTTATTTTATGGTAAAAAATCAAAAAAAAATTTGCATTTTTTTTTGATTTTGCTATATTATTTTCGTGTATTTTATTATTAACAAACACACCTATGAAAAAACAAGATTTTATTAAAGCTGTTGCTACTAAGGCTTGATTAAGTCAAGATGCTGTATCTAAATCATTAACTGCAATGATTGAGGTTATTACTTCTCAACTAAAATCAGGAGCAGAAGTTAATGTTACAGGTTTTGGTGCTTTTAAAGTTTCTAAAAGAGCAGCAAGAAATGGTGTTAATCCAAGAACAGGAGCATCAATTAAAATTCCTGCTATGAAATCTCCTGTATTTAGAGCTGGAAAAACTCTTAAAGAAGCTGTAAGATAATAGGAAAAATCAAAAAAAGAGTTTATATGAAAGTATAAACTCTTTTTTTTTTGATTTTTTTTAAATATTTTAGTATAATTATATTACTAGTAGCTATTTTTATTTTCATGAAAGAACTTTATATAAATGATTTTGGTCTTTTACACCAAGATAAAAAAGAAATCATGAGAAAATTCTTAAGAAAAGATGGGATAAAACTTCATCTTCTTTATGATTCAAAATTTGAAAGTGCTAAAATATTACGAGATTATGTTGAACTTGCCTCTTCTCTTGCTTGAATAGATACAAAATGGGTATCTCGTCTTATTTTGATAACTGATGAAATGAATAATAATGCTATAGAATATGGATCAAAACAAAAAGAAAAAAATAAATTAAATTTTGAAATAATAAAAAATGAAAAAGAAATCTATATAAAAGTAGAAGTAGAAGATAATGGAAATGGAAAAAGTCCAAAAACAGCACAAGAGATGGAATCCTTAAGAAATGAAAAATGAAATAAGAATTTTAAAACTCATCAGTCTATAAGAGGAAGATGACTTTTTATGATAATTTCAAGCCTTGTTGATAATCTTTATTTTAAAAATAATGAAAAATGAGGACTTATTGTAGGAATAGAAAAAACTCTTTTTTTGACTTAAGGAAAGTCTCTAAAAACTAACTTTTTGTCATTCCTGCGAAGATAGGAATCTATTAAATAGACAAAATTCTTTTTTTTAAAATGAATAATTTGACTTTTTCAGAGCTCCCTTAATATGAATAGATATTTTTTAAATTAAGAATACAATTATTTTTCTCTTCTTGAGAACAGAAGAAAATTTTATTTTTTATTCTTAAATCTATATAACTAAAAACCATTTCTTTTAAATTAAACTGCTCTTTATGAAAAATAAGGAGTTTTTTTATTTGTTCATCAATATCTCCCATAAGATCAAAAATTAGTTTTGTTCCTGTTTTTAAATCTATATGAACCTCTCTTTCTGTTGGGAAATAATAAATTGACTCTATTCCGATAATAATAAGATTTGCATTTATTTTATGCTGTATAGAGATTATTTTTTTTATTTCTTCACTTTTAAATATTTCTTTGTAATCAAGAATTCCAGAAACTTTTCCTTCTATTCCACCAAGTTTTATTTCTTTGAGCTCAGTTGAAAATTTTGAAGGAATAAAAACACCATTTTCTGTAATAATATATTCTTTTTCATTTATTATTGTATTAAAGACTCATTTATATGATTCTATTGTTATTTTTAAAGTATCTGGAAAAATTCTTCTTATTTTTACTTCTTTAATGTTTTTTTGATAATTTTTAAGCTTTGTTGCTATGTTTTTACCATCTATGAGAAGAAGGGGAGTATTTCTTATATCTTCAACAGATTTATAAGCAATATTTATGTTTGTAATATTTTCGTATCTGAGAATATCTATATTAACAACCTTAAAAAAAGGTCAGAAAAAAAGAAAAACAAGACTAAAAACTACAAAAAATATTGCTCATAAAATATAATATTTTAAATTTTTTTTGATATTTTCTATTTGGAAGAGAGGAGGAAATTTTATATTTATTTTAGTTTTTCTTTTTTTAAAACTTTTTTCACTTTGAATATGGGGAACAAAAATTTTTTTCCTCAGTTTTTTTTGTTTTTGTCTAAATTTATAATTTTTAATTTTTTTTAGAGCTCTTTTAATTTTATTTATCATAATCATTTTCAAGATTTTTTGTTAAATCAATTATTTTTGAATTAAGTTCTCAAGCGATAGCTCACCCTCAATCATAACGAAATCTAATTCTTGGAGTTTTTCTCAAAGGGAGATGTGCATTTAGTTTCTTTTGTATACTATAAGCATGTTTTGCAAGAGCTTTTGGAAGTGATTCTTCATTTTTAAAACAGCTTACAAAAATATCAAGATATGAAAGGTCTGATGCCAATTTTACTGCTATAATAGTAATAATTCAAAATTCTTCATCTAGTCCTTCAATTTCTTCAAACATAAAACGACTTACAAGTTCACTTACGACTCATTCTATTTTTTTTACTCTTTCTTGTTGCATAAATTTTTCTAATGGAAATATTACCCTTATATTATCTAAAATTTTTATTTGACAAAAAGAAATTATAAATAAAATAAGAACACTTTAATATTTATAAACATAAGGAGATATAAACACATGATATATGCTGTAAAAAACCAATGAGAAACAAATGAAAAATTAGTGTTGAGATATAAAAAACTATTTTTTCAATCAAGAATCTCAAGTAAGATAAAAATGGAAAGATATGCGAAAAAAGATATAAAAAAAAGGAAACTAAGAGAAAAAGCAATCGTAAGAGAGCATTATAGAGAGTTAAGTACAAAAGTATATTTCTAACAAAAAATCCTCCAATTTTGGAGGATTTTTTGTTTTTTATCTTAAAAATTTTTTTACTTTCTCATAATTTTTTTTATAGTATGAAAAGTAATCTATAAATATTTTTATGTTTAAAAAAATTGTTTGACTTTGATTTTCTACAAAAGGAAAAAATGCAAAAGATATAGAGGAATATATAGCAAGTCTTGTAAAAAATGGAGCAAATGAATTTTTTACAGGCTATAATCCTCATTATTGGTATGAAAAATTTTGATTTGAAATCAGTCCAAATGGAAGATTTGCAGAGCATGAGCAGATCACTGATTTTGAGACTTTGAAAAAAATAGTTGAAGAAGTTCATAAGCATAAACTTGAGATATTTGTAAATCTCAATGCATGGTACTATAGTGATGAGACAATGCCTTTGATAGAGAAGATGATATGAGAGATAAATAAAATTAATATAGACGGTATTATTTGCTGAAATATAGGTGTTTTAGAATATTTAAAGGAAGTTTGATATGCATGAAAAATAAATCTTTCTACAATCCTGTCTTTATATAATAAGGAAGCAATACAGTTTTTTTTGGAAAATTACAAGATAAATAAGATAATTTTGAGTAGAGAATTGACTTTGAAAGAAATAGAATCTCTTTTGTTAGCCTTTCCAGAAATGAAATTTGAAGTATTTGGTGAGGGAGATTTTTGTCGTTATAATAATGGCTTATGTTTTGCTGAACATAAATATTCTTCTCGTGATATTTGTACGATTGTCGTGAATGACCTCGTGATAAAAAAAAGATTTCTCCCTGATTTTAAAAAAATTATTCTTGATGAAAAATGAACATATAATGAAAAAATAGAAGAATTTGATGATAGTTATGAGGATAAATTTTATAAAGTGGAGAGTTTGCTCGGAAAAATATTTCTTTTTTGAGAAAAATCTGAGGATTTAGCTGAATTAAAGCAAAATATTTTTGATTTAGCCCCAAGAGAAGATTTATTTTTTGATGCCATGAAACCAATAAATAGTAAACATAATAAAAATATTTTAAGTTTTTTGAAATGAGTAAAATATCTTTTATCAAATAAAAATCTTTGAGAAGATGAAAAAAAAGAACTTCAAAATTTGGAAAAAGAAATAACAAAATCTTTTCATTCTTGATTTTCATATTTTAAACAAAAAATAGAATCTCTTTGAGGACAGGCTAAATTAAAAGCCTTGGAATTGGGAAAATTTTATGCAAAATGAGATAATCTCAATCTCTATGCCTACTTATTTTTTGCAAAATTCTCCAATCTCGAAACAGTAAAATTTCCAACAAGAGGGAGAATATATGCTGAAAAAATTGCTCTTATTGAAATGGTCTTAAAAGAATGAAAGGTAGGAAAGCAGTTTATTGATAGAGGGCTAAGTTTAGAAAGGGCACATTATGATATGTCTTATCTTTTTTGAGAAAAATTATGGTTTAGAAAAATGATACAAAATATTTGACAATAAAAATAAATCCATATAATCAAATGGACTTCATCGAAGACAGTAGGCAATCCGTAAGACCTACCGAGATAAAGCAAAAGAATTTTTATACAAAGTTAAAAATAACTCTCTTTTGTCTTTTTCTGGATAAAGAGAGTTTTTTAGTTAATAATTATTTACAAATATGGCTGTTACAAAAGCGAAAAAAATTGAAATTTTGGAAGAATTAAAAGAGAGTTTTAAAAGAGCAAATTCTATATCATTTACTTCTAACTCTGGACTTACTGTTTCTGAAATGAGTGAATTAAGAAAAAGTTTGAGAGAGGTAAATGCAAGTTTTACTCTTGCGAAAAAAACTCTTATTAAACTTGCTATGAAAGAAATACATAATGTAGAACTTAATTATGATCTACTTCCATGACAAATAGCAGTGGTTTGTTCGTATGATGATGCAATTGCTGGTATGACAAAAGCAAATGATTTTATCAAAGCAAAAACTGATAGAAAACTTGGAGAAATAAAGATTACTTGGACTGCAAGTTATTTTGAAGGACAACTACAAGATAAGGCTGCTACAAAAGAAATTGCATCTATGCCTTCAAGAGAAACATTACTTGGAAGATTGGTTGGAAGTATGCAAGCACCTCTTTCATCTCTTGCAAGATTTTTTGATGCTGCAAGTAAAAAACTTACAGAAGAAGGAAAAGATAATCTTGGGAGTGTAGAAGCAAAAAAAGTAGAAAAAGTAGAAATTAAAGAAGAAGTTAAAATTGAAGAAAAAATAGAAGAAGTTAAACAAGAAGTTGTTGCAGAAGAAACAAAAACTGAAGAAGTTAAAGTTGAGGAAGTATCAGAAACTCCTGTGGTTTCTGAAGAAGTTACTGCAGAAGAAGAAGCTCCAGTGGAAGAAGAAGAAAATAACAATGCTTAATAATTGGTGTATTTCATCTCTTTTTTAAAAGAGATGAAACCACTAGCTTTTAAGCTAGCTCGTGTCATCCTGAAATTGATTCAGGATCTCAAAAAGGAAACTTTTTGAAATTTGAAAATTGAGATTCTGAAATAAGTTCAGAATGACAAAAAATATTTTATATTTTTATTATTACAATATGGCTGAATTAAGCTCAAATGCACAAAAAATTATGGATCTAGTAAAACAACTTAGTATTGTTGAACTTAATGATCTTGTAAAAGCTATGGAAGAAGAATTTGGAGTTTCTGCTGCTGCTCCTGTAATGGTTGCTGCTGCTGGTGTTGCTGGTGCTGCTGAAGAAGAAAAAACTAACTTTGATGTAGTTCTTACTTCTGCTGGAGGACAAAAGATAGCTGTTATTAAAATTATTAGAGAAATTACTGGTCTTGGACTAGTAGAAGCAAAAGGTCTTGCTGACAATGGAGGAAATGTAAAAGAAAAATTAGCAAAAGCTGATGCTGAAGAAATAAAGAAGAAATTAGAAGAAGCTGGAGCAACTGTAGAATTAAAATAATTTTTTTCAAAGATAAATCCGGATATTGAAATTATTCAAATCCGGATTTTCTTTGCTTTTGGGATATCGCCAAGTGGTAAGGCCGCGGACTCTGAATCCGCTATCGGGGGTTCGAATCCCTCTATCCCAACCAAAAAAACCTTATTAAGAAAATCTTTTTTAGATTTTAAGTATCAAAAAAATGTCAAAAATACAGTCAGTAAATCCATATACTTGAGAATTAAATGCAGAATATGAGTTGTATTCTGATGAAATAGTTGATGAAAAAATTAATAAAGCCTATTTTGCCTTTTTAGAATGGAAAAAAACAAGTTTTATGGAAAGAAAAAATTTATTTTATAAATTAATAGAAGTAATAGAGAAGAATATAGAAAAATATGCAAGATTACAAACAATAGAAATGTGAATGCTCTATCATACTTCTATAGCAGGATTAAAATCAACTATTAGTCTTATAAAATGGTATGCAGACAATGCAGAAAAAATATTATGAAATCAAGAATTTAGTGAAAATTGAACCACATGAAAATATATTTATGATCCACTTGGAGTAATATTTTGAATTTGACCTTGGAATTTCCCATTTAGTCAAATACTTAGAGCAGCAGTAGCAAATATAATCGCTTGAAATACTGTTGTATACAAACATGCTTCAAATGTTCCAATGTGTGCAGAACAAATAGAAAAAATTTTTTTGGATGCAGGTTTTGGTGAATGAATATATACAAATTTATTTATCTCAGCTTCAAAATCAGAATACATTATTGCAAATAAATATATTAGATGAGTAAATCTTACTTGATCTGAACCAGCTTGAAGAAGTGTTTGATCTTTGGCTTGAAAATATTTAAAACCATCCATATTAGAACTTTGATGAAATGATGCTTTTGTATTATTAGAACATAGTGATATGAAAAAAGTTGTTGCAGAAGCAACAGCTTGTCGTATAGCAAATGCCTGACAAAAATGCAATTCTTCAAAAAGATTTATTATACTAGAAAAACATTATGATGATTTTGTAAAAGAGATTTGAGAATATATGTCAAATTTGATTGTATGAGATCCAATGGATTCAAAAACTCAAGTAGCTCCACTTGCAAAAAAACAATTAGTAGATGATTTAGATAAACAAGTACAAAAATCTATAAGTGAGTGAGCAAAATTAATAACTTGATGAAAAAAGCTTTGAAATAATTGACAGTTTTATACTCCTACAGTTTTAGCAGATGTAAAAAGGGGAATGACTTGTTATGAAGAAGAAACATTTTGACCAGTATTAAATATAATTAAATCAAAAAGTGTAGAAGAATCCATAAAAATAGCTAATGATAGTGATTTTTGATTGTCAGCAGTCGTATATTGAGAAGATATAGAACAATGCAAAAAAGTAGCAGAACAACTTGAATGATGAATGATTTTTATAAATACTCCAGCATGATCAAAAGCTCACTTACCATTTTGAGGAGTTAAAAACTCTTGATACTGAAAAGAAAATTGACCAGAAGGATTAAGAGCTTTTGTGAATAAAAAAGTAGTTATATATTAAGACTTAAAAATAAAATTAAGTTTATAATCAAAGTGAGAAACCAAAACCAAAAAAATATAAAGGAACCGATATCTTTTGAAAGGGTTTTGGTTTTTTGTTTTTTCAAAAAAAGAAGTGATTTGAAAATCACTTCTTTTTAGAATTTGTTAAGGAAAAGAGAAAATTATTTTTTAATTTCAGTTTTTAAGCTTGATCCTAATACTATTTCAACAAATCCCTTTACATCTTCAGGGAGTTTTTGTAAATTTGTACGAACCATATTTTCTACTCTCTGTCTTGAACCATTAAGCTCTTTATTTTCTAATAATTCCCCTATTTCCATTACTAGTTTTAATGAATTTTCTGGGGGTTGATTATTTTGTTTTTTTCTTGTTATTGGTTTTAATTGTTCTTCAGAGACATTTTTAAGATTACTAATTTCCTCCACCATTTTCTTTATACCTTCTACAACACCTGTTAGAAGGTCTATAATCTCTGGATTTACAACCAATTTCAAGTCTTCTTGAGCTTCAAGAATTTTAATATCATCTTGATTTATTGTATCTGCACTCATTCCTTTTTCCCCATAATATAAATATTTAAAATATAAAAGTAAAATGATTTTAAAAATAAATTCTTCTTTGTCAAATAACTTTTAGACTTTTTTGTATTTTTATGGTTAATAAATTTTAAAAACGGATTTATACCGTAAAAAATTTTTCTATTTCTTGGATAATCCTGATAGTTTCAGTCAAAGCAGCTATCATTTTTTGATAATTTTCAAATTCATTGGAATTGAGTTTTTATAATTTTCTTGAAAATATTGATAATTTGGATATATTGAGTGTAATAAAAGTAATTAAAAATATGGAAAAAATAAAATAGTGATATATCTTAGATTTGATGAAATTTATAAAAAAATAGATTTCAAAAATTGGAGGTTTATAATTATTTTAATTGATTATTTCTTTTAATTTATCTATTAACAATACCTTTCTTTTTTCAATAAAATCTTCAAAATCTTTAAAATCAATAATACTAGGAATTAAATGATTCTCACAAAATTTTTCAATAGATATATTTTGCTTATTACTTTCAAAAATAGCCCATTCGTTTAATTCTTTGTCATTTTTTGACTCATTTTCATTAGCATCTAATAATTGTAGATTTAAAATACTATTATTGTTATTTTCGCTTAAAAAGAAATCTATTTTACTATCATCTATATTCTTTTCTTTTAAGTTTGTTTTTCTAAAAGAAGAATGTGGATGTAGGTGGTCTTTATGAAAATTTCAATTTTTGTAATCTAAATTTGGATAAAGTAATGATAAAATTGAAAATGCATGCGGACTATCTTTCTGAGTATTTAAAATATTTAAAATAAAATCATCATCAATAGTCATATCTTTTGTTGTTCATTTAAGTTTATCCTGAATCTCTTTGATTGGAAAAGAAGAAATAGTATTATTTATTGCAAATTTTGTAATATCATCTGTAAATACACTCCTAATTGACGATAAAATTTGATCAGATTGTCAACCAAAAATCCTCTTTACTAAAACAATATTTAACCATTTTTTTATTAATTTCCTATCTTCTTCAAATCAAACTCTTGAATTAAATCAATCACTATTTTGTTTATGATAAATATAATATACAATAGGCATTAATGCATTTTTAGAAGTCAAATTTGAATCTAAAAAACCGAAATCCTTAATCAAATCAAAAGTAGTATGAATTGCATTACTTATTTTTTCCCATTGTTTTTCAAAATCTCTTGCATTTTCAGTACTAAAATTTGTTACTTTAAACTTTATATCTTTACTATGTAATAATAGAAAAACTTTTAAAATAAAATCTTTAGGAATAAAAAAACCTTTGTCTCTTATTTCATCAACTAATCTATGAATCTCTTTTCTAGCATTTTTTTCTTGCCAATTAGCAACAGCAATTGACATAATTAAATCTGAAAAATTCAATGGTTCTCAACCACTATTTATTCTTATAAATATATTTAAAGCTTTATCAATATCTTGTTCTTTTTCTAAGAAAAAATTTATTATCCTTTCCAAATGAATTACAGAATGAAGTCTTGAAAGTGTTTTGTAGGTAAATTCATTTTCTTTAAAATTATTAGTATCTAAAAACTTGTTAAACTCATAATTATCCCTTAAATCTAAAATTTTTCAAACTTTAAACCATTTATTTGTATTTTCAGAGTATTCATCATTTGTTAAAAATTTAAACTCATATATTCTTCAATCTTCTTCATCTTCTAAAGGTTTTTCTATATTCAAATATAAGTGTCTAGTTGGTAAGGCATATTCTGTATCAGCCCAATTAACTCTAGTTTTTTTGTAAGCATAGCTTCATTTTAAAGCAATATACAAGGAAGTTAACCTTTGTTGACCATCTAATACAGCGGTAAAATCATTTAATCAATTTGTGTTAATCTCTTCATTATGAGTACGATATTCTTGTCTATATGATTTTAAAAATTTATAAAACTTATATGATTTTTTAGTATCTCATTCAACTCTCCAAAATAAAAAAGAACTTATTGGATAATTTCTCATTATTGAATCAAATAGCCATTCTATTTTTGTATGTTCCCATTCAAATTCTCTCTGAATTGAGGGTAATAAATATCTATCATTATCTATGTTATCAATAGCTTCTCAAATTGTAATTGGAGTTTGAAATGACATAATTTTAAGTTAAATACTAATTACTGAACTGTAATTAAATTATTTAATATTACAAATAATTATCTCTGATTTTTTCTTTTCACCCCATGCTTCTTTATAAAAAATCCTTTACCACTTCCTCAAACTCTTCAAAATTTTTATAAAAAAATCCATTAATTCATACTTTTTTGGCTTCGTTGATATTTTTCTCTGAATCATCAAAAAATAGAGTTTCTTCAGCTTCAATGCCCTTTTTATTTAAGTAATTTAAAATAAATTCATAAAATTCTTTTTCAGGTTTTTTATAAGCAATCTCAGCAGATGAAAAAACGAAATCAAATAATTCACCAAATTTCATATTTTTCCTCATAAATTGTGTTCTATATTTTTCTTGATTTGTTGCGATACAGCATTTTATTCCTTTTTTCCTCAATTTTTTTACGATTTCAAGCATTTTTTCATCTGGATTATTTCCCATTTCAAACCAAAATTCCAAAAATTCATCTGTTGTTTTTTCCCAGTTCCATTTTGGGAGCCATATTTGTAGTATTTCTTTTAGATCAGCTTTTCCAATGATGCAATTTTGAAACTCCCCTTCAAAAAAGGGGAGCATTTCTCCACTTGGGAGATTATATTTTTTTTCATACTGAGTACTAAATATTTCAGAATTTCTTATTACAACACCATCTGCATCAAAAAGTATACATTTTATTGCCATAATGACTCTTATTTCTCAAGATTTACAAATTCTGTGATATCTCCTGCAAGCTCTCATTTGAGTTTGTAGCTTTTTACAGCTTCTTTGTGTTGAGCAAGAGTATTAAAAAATATATCTTTTTCTTCTCCATAGGGAAGTACAAGCTTTGCTTCTATGTTTTCATATATTTTCACTGCATTTTTTGTTCCTGGAAGAATAAGTACATCTACATCTCAAAAAAAACTAAGATTTT
Organism: Candidatus Altimarinota bacterium; assembly: GCA_013350285.1. Taxonomy (GTDB): domain Bacteria; phylum Patescibacteriota; class Gracilibacteria; order BD1-5; family UBA6164; genus JAAXWG01. The sequence continues at coordinate 124,782 of JAAXWG010000004.1, forward strand.
CTTCATTAAGTTCAAAACTATCACTTGTAAGGATAACAATTCTTACCTTTTCAGCATTAAATTTATAAAATAGATTTTCTTGTTTTTCCATTACTTCCAAGAGAATTTCTGACTTTTCGTATTCTCATGGGAAGTTTATATCAAATCCATCAAGAAGGACTGTTTTTTCTTGGAGAAAAAAATTAATTTCTTTTTTATTATCATTAACAATAGCAAGATTATCTCATTTATAAAAAAATTCTAACATAAATATAAAAAATTATATAAAATAAACTTTATTTTTATTTACAAGACTTACAATGTCAAACTTTATCTCAAGATTTTTTATTTCATCAAGAGAAAACCATTTGTATCAAGTAAATCTTTCTTCTGTTCTCACTTTTGGGGTTTCATTTCAATTATATTTTACCAAAAAAAGATACACATCTTTTTCTATCAAAGGATTATCTTGTAAGTGTCATGCAGTAAAAGTATAGCTTAGTTTAGTCATAAATTTTATGATTTCTAGGTCTTTTTCTTTTAATCCTGTTTCTTCACTTATTTCTCTTACAGCTGTTTCTTTTGCGATTTCTCCTTCTTCTATTTTCCCTTTAGGAAGAACATACTCTTCCTCTTGTCTTGAATTTGTCCATCTAAGAAGCAAAATTTCTATTTTGTTTCCATTTTTTCTGTAGACGACTCATCACGAGCTTTTTTCATATCTTTTTGCCATAAAAATAATTTGAAAATCTAAATGTAGTGAAAAACTTTCTCTAATATAAACAAAAAGATAAAAAAAACAAATCTTTATAATTTTTGAAATATTTTAAAAACTATGTTACAATAAATAAGGATACACAAAAACAAAAATAAAATATAAAATAAAAACAAAAAATGGAAGATAAAATTAATGATTGAGATATTCTTGCATCTCTTGATTTGAATACAGAAAATGAATCAAAAGAAACAAATTATGAAGAAGTTGTTGCTTCTTATAATGAAAACAAAAACTTTGAAGATGTTTTTTGAGTTTCAGATTTTGCTATAAGTTGAGAAGAACAAGAACAGATATTACAAAATACTTTTTCTTGAGAATGAGAAAATGAGGAAAAGATTTGAGAAAAAAATTTTTTTGAAAAACTAAAATCTCTTTTTCATTTTACCACAGGGTATGCTTTTACTTCAGCAATTATATTTGTAGTTTTACTTCTTTTTTCAAATTACAATGCTTATTATAATATAGTAAAAAGTTATGTATTTCAATGACAATTTAGAAAAAATGAAGAGCTTCTTATTAATTCTGTAGAAGCCTCAAGTCTTGTCTCAAAAGAACAGGAAACCGGTAAAAATACTCTTGAGCTTAATAGTGCTAATCAGCACTCTATAAAGAGACTTATAGCTGAATCTAATAAAGAAGATTTAGAGCTTAATATTGATATAACACCTTATGAAAATAGAATTGTTATACCAAAAATTTCAAAAAATATTCCTCTTGTAGATATAAAAAATCAAACGATAGAAGGACAAAATGAGCTTAATAATATTTTTATGAAAGAACTTGAAAATGGAGTTATTCGTTATCCTTGAAGCTCAAAACCTTGAAAAGATGGGACAACTTTTATCTTTTGACATTCTTCAAATTTTCCTTGGATAAAAGGGGATTACAATGATGTTTTTGCCTTACTTGATAATGTGGTAAAAGATGATATTATTGTTATTTATTATAATCAAGAAAAATATACTTATAAGGTAAAAGAGAAAAAAGTAGTAAAACCATGAGATATTTCCGTTTTAAAAAGAGAAGTAGGGACGAATGAGCTTTCTATAATGACTTGTTGGCCAGTTGGAACTACTTTTAATAGACTTATTGTTGTTTCTGAATTAGTAAAAGAATAAAGATTAATTGAAAAAAAATGAAAGAATATACTTTTTCTATGACATTTTCTGATATTATACATCATTTCAAAACCTTTTCTGATTTTGTAATTCTAGATTATATACTTTTTTTATGAGGGCTTTTGTGAATAATTCTTTTTGTTTTGTATATTTTTCCAATTATGTCGTTTTTTAGAGAAGCTCTTGGTGAGCAAAAAACAAGTAGAAAAAAAAGACAAATGCTTGATCAAATAATGACTCAAAAGGAAATAGAAGAAGAGATAGAAAGAGAAATTAAGGAGGAAGAAGAAAAAAAATTAGGAATATAAAAAAAGAGGAGAAAAATTTTTCTCCTCTTTTTTTATATTTATCAAATTTTATCCAAAAAGTGCTTCTAAATCAACTTCATCGTTTATAATAGTTGTTTCATCTATTTTATTTTCAAGAATTTCTTTTAATGCTTCAAGTTGAGCAAGGATTTTATCTTTGCTTGCTTGAGTTAGTTTCTTATTATTTGTTGTTGTTTGTATCATTGTATTTACTTTTGTGAGAACCTTTTCAAGCTTATCAGCAGAAATGGTATCAAGCTTTGATTTCAATTTGTTCATAAAAGCTGTTTTATATTTTTCTATAAGCTCTGCTCTTTCTTCTCTCCATTTTTTTCTTGTATCAAGATTTTCTTGTCTTAGGTCTTTATTTTTGTCCAAAACCTCTATTCTTTTATCTATAAGTCCTACTAAATTTGCATTTTCTCCAACAATTTCTTTTACTTTTTCTGCATATTTTTTGTGGATTGCATTTATTTCTTCTATAATAAGCTTTCTTGTATCTATATCTTTTTCTTGTCTCAATTTTTCAATAAATGGTTCTAACTCCTCTTTCATTTGATCATTAAGGGCTTTGATTTTCTCTTTTTGTTCATTTGTAAAAAGAGCTCAAGAGGCAGATTTTAAATCCTTTACATCATCTCTAAATTCTTGTCTATTTTTTTTCATTTCTTCTTTATTTTCTTCTATGTTTTCTTTTTTATCTTGTTTTAAAATTTTTAAATCTTCTTTTTTTATAATAGATCCACTAACACTTTGAGGAATATATAGTCAACTTTGAGTCATAATAGCTCCACTTAAATTCCTTCATTTATTCATTTTTTTATCAAAATCCTCATTTATTTTTTTAAATTTTTCTTGAAAGGATTCACCACTTCAGCTTCTTATTATAGATCAAGTATTATCATCTGAATAGTAAGGAGATTTTATTGTTGAACCAATTTTTTCATCTGCATATAATCAATTTATAATACAAAAACTTATAAATATTGAAAGTACTAAATATTGTAATTTTTTCATAGAAAAAAATTAATAAATAAAAATTTTGCAAGCTCATTTTATCTTCATCAAAAAATAAAACAAATATTTTAGTATTTACTTTCTTTAGTATTTATTTTTTTATAAAATTGAGAAAAACTTATCTTTTTTTCATACAGATAAGTTGCTAAATCTTTTTCAATGTATCTCCAATGCCAAGGTTCTTTTTCATATCCATCAATTTCAACTCCGTTTTGATAGCTATTATGAAATCAATAGAGATGGGCATTTTCTTTTAACCAAAGAAAATAAGAATTAAGCTCTTTTTTACTTAAAAATTCTTTTTCTGTTGTTGTTTCCCAAAGGTCTATAGCGAGACCACTTTGATGCTCTGAGTATCATGGCTTTGAACAAAGAGTATCAGGACAAGCATTTGCTTTTATTTGCATTTGATGAAGATAACTTCTATATCCACTTACAACGGCAATTTTAACTCAAAATTTTGTGTAAAAATCTTTACCCATTTCATCAAGAGCAACAAGAGCCTCTTTTCTAAGCATTTGTCATCATTTTATATCTTTTATATAATTTCCTCGTATTCTTGTAAGAGTATCTGGAATGTAATCAATTTTTTTAAAAGAAGTTCAAATTCATACATATTTAGTGAGAGAAAAATCACTTATAAAATCAAGTTTTTTGATTTTTTCTAAAGGATCTATTACTTTTTCTTTTTCTATTTCAGGAATTTTTGTATTTTCATCAATAGAATAATATTTTTTCTCAAATTTTCATTTTTCCAAAAATATTTTTAAAAATCATTTTGTGATATTTTTATATTTTTGGAGTACAAGATTATGTCCAATATTTTTTATTTCAAGAAAATAGCTCGTTTCTTTTGGAGCATTTTCATATATTCATTTTCCTTGTTTTAGAGGGATAAGGGGGTCTTTATCTCAATGAATTATAAGAAGGGGACTTTTTAAATATTTTATATTTTCCTTATTATTAAATCTTTCAGAAAGAAAAAGATATTTTTGTAAGATAAAACCATACTCTTTTACACTCATTTCAAAAAGAGAAGAGAGAGGAGCTACAAGAATAATTTTATCTACCGTGTGAGATTTACTAAAATTGAGAGCTATTCAGCTTCCTATACTGTAGGCAAAAATAGTTATATCCGAGTTATCAATCTTTTTTTCTTTTTTTATAAAAGAATAAAAGATTTCTACATATTTTTGTGTATTTTTTCTGTTGGGTGATAAAGAACTTCATCAAAATCAAGGATAATTTAAGGCCATTACATTATAACCAAAATCTTTTAGGATTTGAATATCATCATAATAATAATTGAGATTTCATCCATTTCCTTGAAAATAAAAAATAGTTTTTTCACTTTTATTATCAATAAAAATTCAAGAAATATGTTCTTTTTGAGAAAGAGAGATATCTACATTTTCATAATCAAAAGGAGCTGATAATTGTATATTTTCTTCTTTGTCCCATCAAGGAAAAATAAGAGAAGTTTCTATTTTTTCAGCAGATATTATAATGATGAGGTAAGAAAAAATTATAAGAAAAAGAGGATAGATGAGGTATCTAAATTTTTTATTGCAGATTTTTTTTAAAAGTTTGTTCATATTTTTTAGAGTAAAAATAACAAAGTTCATTTCCATTATAGAGTTTTCTATTTTTATATTCCTGAGAATTGAGAATAAAGTTTCATCATTGATATGAGCTAATTATTCATCAAGAAAGTTCATCATTGTTTTTTAAGAAATTATCTATTTTTTTATACAGTTCATCAATGTTTTCATCTTTTAGTCTGAGTCAGTAGGGGGGATTTGAGATAATTGTTCATGCTATTTTTTCTTTTGAAAAATCTGTAAAATCTTTTTTTTCAAAAATAATTTCATTTTCAAGCCCCGCTTTTATTGCATTGAGTTTTGCTTTTTCAATTATTTCAGCATCCTTATCATATCAAAATATTTGATATTTTTGAGTATATTCTTTTTTTATTGCTTCTTCTTTTTCTTTTTTCAAAAATTCTTTGTCATACCAAAACCATTTCTCAAAAGCAAAATTTCTTTTGGCTCAAGGGGCTTTATTTTTTGCTATCATAAGAGCTTCTATAAGTATTGTCCCACTTCCACAAAAAGGATCATAGAGTGCTTCTTGAAATCTCCAATTTGAAAGTAAGACAAGACTTGATGCAAGATTTTCCTTGATAGGAGCTTCTCAAGTCATAATCCTATATCCTCTCTTATGAAGAGCTTCTCCTGAACTATTGAGAAGTATTTTACAATCATTTTCTTGAAAAAGTATTTGTATTTCACATTTTTCAATAGAATCATCCTCTCGTATAAATTTTCAACTTTTATCATTTAATACATCTATAATAGCTTTTTTTCAAATTTTTTGAATTGCTGGTTCTGATGATAAATCTGATTTTATAGTTTTTGCATTGACAATGATAGGAGCATTTTTGGGGATATATTTTTTCCAGTCTATATTACTAACGAGGGCATAAAGATTGTCAAAATTTGAAATGGAATCTTTTTCTTTTAGCACAAGATAAAGCTTATTTCCTATACGACTCCAAAGATTTATTCTTGCAAGTAAAGTATCTTCTCAGGAAAAAAGTATAATTCTATCTTTTACTTCTATAATTTTTCCTCCTTGTTTTTCTATTTCTTTTTTTGCAAGTGATTCAACTCAAGCAATTGTTGTAAGTGCAAGTTTAAGCATTTTTTTGTTTTAAAAATTAGTTTACTAGAAAGTAGACTAACAGAATTATTTTTTTCTTCAAGTATTTTTTTAAAAATGATTTTGATTTTGATTTTGATTTTTTTACTTTCTCTTTTTTTTGACAAAAGAATATAAAAAAAGATAATCCTATTATTATTTTTAAATTTATTTTTCTAAAATAATAGAGAAAAGTTAATACTTTATTCATCTTCTCTAAAATTTTACCTTAAAAACCTTTTTTTATGAAAAAATTAAAAAATAATAAAAACCAAGCTTTTACCCTCGTAGAACTCATTGTTGTCATCACTATCCTAGCAATCCTCTGAAGTATAGCCTTTATCTCACTCCAGTGATATTCTGCTGATGCAAGAAACTCTAAAAGAATCAGTGATATTGCTTCTATAGAAGGAGCAATGAGTAGTCAAATTGCTAAAGGACAAAGTATACTTTCTTTTGCATCCTGAACGACAGAAAATAGACTTAGTAATCCAAGTATAGGGTGAACAAATAGTACTACTGGTACTGACTATGATGCTGGAAATGTAAATTATTCTACACTTTCTGTAAAATCAAGTGATTTCCAAGATCCAAGTGGAAATAGATCCTATGTAATAGGGGTAACAACAAGAAAAAATTGAAAACATGAACTTGTTGCTACTATGGAACAATGAGGAGGCTCTAAAATAGCGAGAGTTATCGGTGATTATTCACAAAGAATAATAGCTAATACTACGGTAGCTATACAAACAGGTTCTACTCTTAAATTGCTAACAATAACAAATCCTGCAGATATCAATAAATTTTTTCCTGCAGATACAGTAATAACAAATGGAATAAGCCCAATAGCAAGAACTATCACAAAAATATCATCTGATGGAAGAACCATTACCCTGAGTGGTGATGTTCCGACTAATGCAACAACACTCAGCCTTAATGCAACAGAAACGGAAGGTCTTATCCAATGACAAAATGGAACATCAACAGGGGTAGTAGTTGATGGACAAATATTTCTTGCTTATAGTTCAAGCTCAAGCAGTAGTTCATCATCATCAAGTTCTTCTTCTTCAAGTTCATCCTCATGAGGATGATATGCGAGCTGTACAAGTACTTGACAAATACTTTCAGCTTCAAGTACTTACCCATGATGTGATACTGCAGATATAGTTGTATGTGCTTGAACTGGAATTGGATATACACTATCTGCTTGTAATGTAGGAGCAACTACCGCTAGTACAGATTGGACAATATCAAGATGACAATACTTCCAATGGGGAAGGAATAAATGATTTACTTATGGAGATACGAGCCAACAACCAACGACTATAGCAGGAAGTGTTGGGCTCAATGCAGGAACAGATACATACTGATTTGTATGGAATGTATCACTTCCAAGTCCATACACTTGGGCAAATAGTGATATAACTAATAACTGGTGAAATACGACAAATACAGCAATAGCAAGACAATGACCATGTGCAAGTGGCTATCATGTACCAAGTAATCCAGAATGGGTATCTCTCCACTCAGCATGATGATGGGGAACAAATGGAGCAACTATGCAAACAGCTCTTAAACTTCCTTTCGCAGGCTACCGTGATTGGGGTAATGGTGCTTTCGGCGATGGAGGTTTTGACGGCTACTACTGGTCTAGCTCACCTAATGGTACTATCGGGTATTACTTGACCTTCTATTCTAGCTATGTTTATCCTAGCGGTAGTGATCATCGTGCTCTCGGTTTCTCTGTGAGGTGTTTCAAAAACTAGGAAAGATATAACCCCGGGGTTAAAAAGCTCCCAACCCCGGGGTTTAATATTTGCCTCTTTGTTCTCTTTGATAGTCGTTATAAAAAAGAGAAATCTTTTAAATTGAGTTTATTCTTGGTTTAAAAGATTTTTTCTTATTTTCTAAACGGTTGTGAAGAAAATAAGGGGGGGTATTTATTAAGATCTAAGACTGGTCTTTATATTTTTTGTTTTATCGTTTCTTAGAATGGAGAATATAAATCTAAGAAATATATTTTATTGCTTATTTTAAGACCGGTCTTAGAAAATTGAAAAACTAAATCTTTGTAATTCCTGTACCCCTCTCTGGTATAAATTTCAACAAGAATCTATTAAAATAGGCAAAATATTATTTAAAAAATAGTTTGATTCATTTAAAATGAATTGATTTTATAAAAGACTTTTTTATAATATTTTTATTATTTTATTTATAAACAATTATATTATGTTGGAAAAAGCACAAGAATGAGTAAAAAAAGCTCTTCATCATTTAGAAGCAGAATTTTCAAAACTTCAGCTTGGGAGAGCAAATCCAAATCTTGTAGAAGGAGTTTTGGTAGAACAATATGGTATGACTCAGCCAGTAAAAAATTGTGCGAGTGTAAATATTCTTGATAATCAAACTCTTTCTATACAACCTTGGGATAGAGGACTTATTCATAGCATTGCAAAAGCTATTACAGAAGCTTGACTTTGACTTAATCCTCAAACTATGGCAGATAGTGTACTTATAAGAATTCCTGCTCTTACAGAAGAAAGAAGAAAGGAAACAACAAAGATAGCAAAAAGAATGTCAGAAGATGCAAAAGTGGGAATAAGAAATATGAGGCAAGAAACTCTTAAAGATATCAAAAAAGGAGAAGAAAATGATGAGCTTTCAGAAGATGATGTAAAAATGTATGAAAAAGATCTTCAGAAAATGGTAGATGATGCCAATAAAAAAATTGATGAAATGACAAAGAAAAAAGAGGAAGATATAATGAGGGTGTAGAAAAATTATAGTTTTATAAATAATCATAAAGTAAAAACACAAGAATAAATCCAAGTTACAGCTTAGATTTATTCTTGTGTTTTTTATAGATTCAAAATTTATATTTTATAATATAGATAAAAAGGAGTATATATATAGTAGAAACTATTCCTAATGCTATCCATAAAGTATTTTCAATATTTATACTATCTGTACTTGTTTTATTTTCTTCAATTGTTTTGTTTGTAACTAATTTTACTTTTTGCTCCTCTTGGGGAATAGAATCTATAAGGTTTCATGTACATCAAGGGAGTTCTTCCCAAATTGATTTTTTTTCAGTATCTATTTTTATAGCAAAATTTTCTTGAATATAAAATTTTCTAATAGTAAAATAATAAGAAATGTCTTTTAAGAGAGGTATCTTAGAACCTTTAAGACAGGTTTCATGTGTTACAGTAACAGTTTTACCATCTGGTGATTCATGAAATTTCTGATACATTTCTTTAGGTGTAGCAGTTGTTATATTATAATAATTGTAATAATCATCTCGTACAATCATAAGCCAATATTTTTCACATTCCGCCTCACCAATTTTCCATTGATATAATATTTTCCCAAGAATTTTACATTCTACTTTATTCTCTATCCATTCTTCAGGTGGTGGCATTGCAGAAACTTGAAAAATAAATTTCATATTATTATTTATAATAAATTTTAAAAAATACATTTTAAGGTATAGTATAGAAAAATTTTTTAAACTCAATTAAATTTTTAAGAAAAAAAGAAATTAATAATTTTTCAATAAAACTTGCATTTTAGGAAATCATTTATACAATAGGGCAGTATTTTAGTATTTTTATACTTTTTTTATGGCAAAAGGAAAAAGAACTTATGTTGGATTTTATAGCACTGAGACAGGAAATCTAGTACATGTAACAAATATTCAAAAAAAGAATTTTGAAACGGGGGAAAAACTAAGTCTCAAAAAATATAATAAAAAAACAAGAAAACATGAAGTTTTAAAAATGAAAGAAATAAAAAAAGGGTAAATTCTATTCCCTTTTTTTATTATTTTTTTATAATACTTGCACTATTTCTTAAATGAAGAATATATGCAGGTATTTTTTTTACTGAGTTTATTTATTCTTTGACTTCTTTTTTGAAGTTTTGCCTCTGTTATAATCTATCGTTTACAGTCTTGAGAGAAATGAGTTTTTTTATGAAGAAGTCATTGTCAAAGCTGTAATAAACTTCTTTCTTTTCTTGATCTTGTTCCTTTATTTTCATATATTTTTCATAAATGAAAATGTGCTTATTGTAAAAAAACAATTTCTTACATATACCCTCTTCTTGAAGTTTCTATGGGACTTATTTTTATGCTTATAGGAAAATATCTTATAGATTTCCCACTTCTTATAATGGGTGATAAAATAACTCTTATCAAGCTTGGCTTTCTCCTTATAATAGCCTTTATTACGATTATATTTGTATTTTATGATATATTATTTCTTGAAATTCCTGAAAGTATATTGTTTATAGGAATATTTATTACTTTTATTTTTCTTGCATTTAATACACTTTTCTTAGATTTACATTTTTATGATTATTCTTTTGTTATTTGAATAAATAGCTTATCTTATACTTCTCTTTTCTTGTCTTTTTTTATTTTAGTTTGATTTTATGTCATTATGCTTGGAGAAATGAAAGAAATTTATGACATTCTTCTTTTGCTGACTCTTGGAGCTATAATTTTTACTTTTAAGAGATATTTTTATGATGATATACTTTCTATTCCTCTTTTTTCTTGAATTATAGCAAGTTTACTTGTCTTTACATTTTTCTTTTTACAAATTGTTGTAAGTGGAGGGAAATGGATGGGAGGAGGAGATTTAAGGATAGCAGTTTTTATGGGGCTTATTCTTTGAATGGAAAAAATTATATATGGTATTTTAGCAACTTATATACTTGGAAGTTTTGTTGGTATAGGAATTGTTATTTTTCAAAAAATAAAATATCCTCATAAAAAAGTAAATACAATGATTCCTTTTTGACCATTTTTGGGTTTAGCTACTTTTTTAACCCTTTTTTATACTCCAGAGATACAAAAAATATTTTCTTTTTATTTATAATCAAAGCAAATAAAAAGTAAATGTGATTTTATTTACAAAAAAGCTTATTTTTAGTACAATAAGTAAAATTATTAAATAAAAACAAAATATATGGAAAAGAAAAAAATCCAAGCAATAAAAGATTTTATAGAATCTGCTGAAAAATCTATCAAGAGTGCAAAGAAAATTCTCAAAGATATATTAGAAGAAAATAATATTGATATAGAATCATCTATAGATTTGGATACAGAAGGTCTTCATACTTATAAAAGTGGTGCAGATAAAATAGTAGAATGAGTTTTTACTGGTGAAGAAATGCTTGGTTCAGATAATCATAAATATCCTGTTCCTGTGAACTATGCTTCAAAATCAAAGCTTGTTCAATGAGATAGATTGAAACTCACTATAGATAATTCGGGAAGAATGACTTATAAACAAATTCAACCAATAGAAAGAGAAACAAAAGTAGGACTTCTTACAAAAGAACAAGGAAGATTTCAAGTAATAGCAGAATGAACAACTTATAATGTATTAACTGCTGCTGTAACTCATTTTAAAGCAGAAATAGGAGATAGTATCAGTATCATTGTTCCAGCTGGGAAACAAGCAACTTTCGCTGCAATAGAAGCAGTAATTCCAAAAGAAGGATAAAAAATAAAAATTATTTGACAAAGATGATATAATATATACTATAAACTATATTATATCATTATTTATCATAAATATGGCATTAGAAGAAGAAAAACATTGAGAACAACCAGAAATTTCTTGAGAACAATTAGAAATTTTAGAGATTCTTAAAGAAGCATGAATTACAACTCCAGAAAAAGTAATAGAACTTTTAGAAATTAGAAAAAGAATTGTTAATCAAAATCTTGATGAAAAAAGATTATATGAAAGATTAGTTATAGCATGATGAGATAATTGAATTAATTGTTCATAAAAAAAGAAGTGTTAAACTTCTTTTTTTATTGCTTCAAATTCTTTTTCTTCTCACTCAAATTTAAAAAAAATTGTAGGATTCTTGAGATTTTCATAAATTTTTCTTAGTTTACTCGTTTCTATTTGGATACTTTTTTGAGCATTTCAAGGATTAAAAATAAAATATTTAAAATCAAATATTTCTTTATCTACAAAAAAAGGAATTTCTTCATTTGTAAATCAAAAGGGAGGAATACATCCGATAGTTCATCAAATTTCTTTTGTAATTTCTTCTCCTGTCGCAAAACGAATATCTTTTGTTCCAAACTGACTTTTGAAATTTCTTGCTTTTATATCTTTATCTCCAAGAGTTGTTACAAGATAGTATTTTCCTTTTGCATGAAAAACTATATTTTTACTTCCTATTCATTCCAATCATTGTTTTTCTCTCAATTCTTTTGAATGTTCGCAACTTGTTGATGCTTCATGATTTATTTCTTGATAAGAAATATCAAGTGTAACAAGGATTTTTTTTATATTTTCGTAAAGCATAATTTTTATTTTAGAGAATAATTTTTAAAAATACTTAAAAAATTTAAACGATTTGTATATTTTTAAATATATCTTGAAAAACTTGTATTGCAAGAGTTTGATTGATAAAAAAAGGAGAGCTTGCAACAGTGAGAAAATCTACATTTTCAAAATGTCTCAAAATAAACTCTTTCTTTTTATTATATTCTATATAATCAAGTTCTGGAGCAAAAAAATCAAGATCAAGATTGAGAATATTAGCATTATAATTTTTTTCTAAACTTTTGTCATCTCGTATTTGTATAATATCTTGTATAAGTCATAATTCTCTTGCTGGAAAAATATAATTCCCGACATTGAGTTCAAAATTGGTATAATGAAAAATTTTTTCTAAATCATTTTTATTATTTGAAGAAAGGATATTTATAGGAATTCGCATATCTGAATGTGCATCAATATGAAGAAGGATATTTCAATTTTCTGTAATAATTTTTTCTTTTTTCGCAAGAAACCAAAAGAAAAAAGCATGATTGTGATTATCAAAAAGATAACATTTTTTTATTTTTCATTTATATAAAAAATCCATTTCATAAAAATTTTTAAGTCCTGTTGCACTTATGAGTACATCATCAAAATCAAAATCTTCAAAGACTATTTGATTTCCAAGCTTAATTTCTTGAAGTGAATGAATTTTTTTTAAACTTGGAACAAAAAGTTTTTTATTTGTTTTTTGTTCATAAGAAAAAGCATTATTACCAAGAGGATTTTCAATATAAAAAGGAGTTTTATACATAAGCTATTTATTTAATTTTTTTTATATTAATAAATCTTTTCTAATTTCAAAAATATAATTTCTCTTTTTTATAAATTATCTATAATAAATGAGTTTATAATAAATAAATTTATTATGTTTCAAAACGAAAGAGTCATACAAACAAAAATTTGTAAACATTGTGGATCAAGTTTTGATATCACAGATAAAGATTTGGAATTTTATGAAAAAGTAAGCCCAGTATTCCCAAACCCCGGGGTTTCTTTTTCAACCCCGGGGTTAAAACAAGCTTTCCCCCCAAGGGAGAAAGAAGTGGAAGAAAATATCACCCTCAATTGAGGGGGAATAAAAGAGGGAGCTGTCATTCCTGCGAAGGCAGGAATCTATGAAAATGAAAAAATACCTTCTAATGATTCTGAAACATCCCCCAGAGGATACTCTCTTGCTTCGCAATTCACCTTAAGTTCAGAATGACAATTTTTAGATCAAAGACCGGTCTCTTCAAAAGAGACTAGTCTTAAAGACCTATGAAACGAAAAAGTAAGACATCTCATACCTTCTCCTACACTTTGTCCAGATTGCAGACAACAAAGAAGACTTAGTTTTCGTAATGAAAGAAAACTTTACAAAAGAAAATGTGATGCAACTGAAAAAAATATTATTACTATGTTTTCTCCTGATAAGCCTTATAAAGTGTATGGTCAAGATGCTTGGTGGAGTGATAATTGGGATGTCTTAGATTATGGTCGTGATTTTGATTTTAATCGTCCATTTTTTGAGCAATTTAATGATATATTAAAAGAAATTCCTCATTTTCATAATGCAGTTGCAAAAAATATTAATAGTGATTATGTAAATTATTCAGCAAATACTGCAGACTCTTATCTTATATTTGCTTCAAGCCAAAATAAGTCTTGTTATTATTGTCGTTGGGTAATGAATAGCGAAAAACTTATGGATTCAAATAATACAATCAATTCTGAGGAGTGTTATTATTGTATAGATGTTAATAATAGTGTTTGAGATTTTTATTGTATTTCATGTAAAGATACAGCTTTTTGTTATAGCTCTTATGATTTAATAGGATGCCAAAATTGTATTGCTTGTTCTAACTTGAGAAATAAACAATATTGTATCTTTAACGAAGAATATTCAAAAGAAAAGTATAATGAAGAAAAAGAAAAATATAAAAATTATGAAACCCTTTTGAAACAAGTTCTAAAAAAATCAATTCATAAAAATGTTAATCTTACAAATACACAAAATTCTTTTTGAGATTATCTTATAAATTCAAAAGATTGTAATCAATGTTTTGATGGAGAGAAGCTTGAAAATTGTAAGTATGTTTCTAACACACTTGATATGGATAGTGCTCAAGATATGGATTTTCAAGCATTTGATACACATTTTTGTTATGAATGTCTTTGAACTGAATATACAAGTAATGCTTTATTTTCCTATGCTACTCTTGAAGGTTCTTCAAAAGTTCTTTATTCATTTTGAACTTTTTCTTCTTCAAATATTTTTGGGTGTGTATATGTAAAAAATAAATCCTATTGCATCCTCAATAAACAATATACGAAAAGTGAATATGAAGCTCTTGTTCCAAAAATTATTTCTCATATGATGAAAACATGAGAATGGTGAGAATTCTTTCCAAGTTCTCTTTCTCCTTTCTGATATAATGAAACAGTTGCTCAAGAGTATTTTCCAATTAATCCCCCAGTCCTTACGGACATCCCCCTTATTAAGGGGGACAGACAAAACGGAGTTGAGGCAGGGGGATTTTATTATATTGATAGAAAATGAAATACTTATAAAACTTTACAAGAAGCTGGAGAGAGACCGGTCTTTAAATACAGCACCTACGAAACTCCTTTTCCTAAGGTAGAAAAAATAATTCCTGCAAGTAAGCTTCCTGAAAATATTACAGATATTCCTGATGATATTTTGAATTGGGCTATTGAATGTGAAATTACTAAAAAGCCTTTTAAAATTATTCCTCAAGAATTAGATTTTTATAGAAAACATAATCTTCCCATACCAAGAAGACATCCAGACCAAAGACATCTTGATAGAATGAGTTTAAGAAATCCAAGACATCTTTATTCAAGGAATTGTGATAAATGTGGAAAAGAAATACAAACAACTTATGCTCCTGAGAGACCTGAGATAGTCTATTGTGAAGAGTGTTATAATAAGGAGATGTATTAAGAGTGAAGAGTGAAAAAGATTAAAAGTATAAAAGACTTGTAGAGATAAATTTGTGAATTGTATGAAAATAAAAAAATAGCAGAGAATAAAAACTTTTATTTAAAAAAATTATTATTTAATTATTCAAAAATATTTATACTTTTTTATTTGATAAAAAGTAAAAAAGATTACAATTAAATTACTTTAATTTTTTAGCTAAGAATCTATGAATAATTTTAAAAAGATGAGTTTTTTCTTGGTATTAATTTTAGGATTTTTACCTATTGTAAAGGCAAGTGAATCTAAAATTAATATTTCACCTATTGTACAAGTGGTATCTTACTATGATATTTATGGAAAATATCCGAGGATGATGGGGCGGGGATCTGCTTCCATAATAAATAATAATGGAGTAATAATATCAAATGATCATGTAGTAGATGATGGAAAATGAGCTTTATCAAGTGCTTTTTCTATTTGTATCACAAAAGAAATAAATCAAAAACCAGTATGTGACTATACAGCAAGTTTAATTGCGAGAGATGATAAACTTGATATATCTATATTAAAAATAGATCCAATAGATATTTATGGTAACAAAGTAGATTATTCAAAATTTGCAACAATAGATATAGATTTTGATTATGAACCAAAAAATCAAGATGAAACCATTGCCATAGGCTATCCTTGGATTGGAGCTGATACAATAAGTGAAACAAAAGGAATAGTGAGTGGAATAAGTGAATATAATGGGTACAAATATATAAAAACAGACACTTTAATCGCTTGAGGAAATTCATGAGGAGCATTTGTGAAAAATGGAAAATTGATAGGAATTCCTACTTTTTGAATAGGATGGGGAGATAGTATGTGATATGCTCTCAGTATCAAGGAGGCAAAAAGTTTTATACAAGAAAATATAAATGGCGAAGTAAAACAAAATATGATGACAAAGATGATAGATTTCAATAAATATAGAAGTATGATTGAAGATATTAATACATCCCTTGTTTTAAAGGATGATATTTTCAATATAAAATTTCCAAGTGATTATCAGGTTTCAGATTATACAAAAAATAATTATTTTTCACTTACTTTAAAAAAACAAAAAGATATAGGAGTAAATTACCTCACTATATATGTAGAAAAAACACCAAGTCTTGATACAGAAAGAAAAAAATTTTATTATCTTGAGCAATCATGATTTTATTATAAAGATTGGCAAAAATTACTCAAAAAAACTATTGGAGGAGTTGAATTTTTTTATCCTGTAGAAAAAACAGATTTATCAAATGGAGAATCTTCTTGGGGAAAATGGTATAAAGCAATAGTAAATGGTCATATTATAACAATAAGTCTAGAAGCCCCTTTTTATGATGAAAAAAGAAATAAAGAAGTAAGATCTGAAGTAGAAAAAATTCTTGCAGGAATACAATTTAATACAGCTAATTTATCTAAGGTACAAAAAAGTTTTTCTACAAATATTCCTCAAATAGATGTAAAATATTCTGATAAAGCAATTATTGATACAGGAAAATATAAACTTTATTTTGCAAATAATCTTTATGAATACCTTGATATAAATCTCAATGAACTTATAGAATATAATGGAAAATGAAAAACAGTAAGCGAAATTTACGATACTTTACTCAAAGATATTGATACAAGTGAAAAGTCTCTTATCAATTTTAAATGATATGATGGATACATTGTTTGTTCTGATAAATATAGTAATTATTATAGTTATTATAACTATTATTATTATATGGGATATTATAATTATGGAAATTATTCTAGTGATGAGTATGGGAATCCAGTAAAAACAAAATCATGTCAGATAAATATTTATTTTTCTCTTAATGAAGAATTAAATAGACAAAATTATCTTAGTATTGATGTAGTTTCAAAAAGTGAGAATATTGAAAAAAATTTAGAAGAAGTGATAAATTTTCTTAAAAATAATTTAGAACTAGATTCTCTAGTAGACGAAATAAATATTCCTAATATATTTAAAACTCAGGTAAAACTTAAATTTACGGATATTAATAAGCAAACAAAAGAGTATAAAAATTTTCTTTCACTTCTTGTTAAATATAAAGCCATAGAAAATACTGATAAATTTGATGGAAATAAGCCTTTAAAATGGGGAGAATATCTTTCATTGTATACAAAGTGGATTTATAATTTTGATACAAAAACAGATAAATGTACAAATGAAAATTATGCTTGTAGATTTTCAAAATATAAAGTTACAATTGAAGGGAAAAAAATAAGTCTTGATACAATATTTAAAAATTTAGAAATTGATTATGATGAATATGTTGATTCTTCTATGATATATGAATTTGAAAGAATTTTTAAATATACACTTGCTTGAGTATCTATTGGGGGGTTTACAGATAAAAATCTTTACCTTTTTGAAAGCTTAATAGATGATGAAAAATATAGTAAAGAAAAAAAGAAAATTCAAGATTTTGATAATAAAATATATGGATTAAAAAAGATAACAATAGCTGATTTTTATACAAATTATTCTACTTATTTTATTGTAACAAAAGATAATAGATATTATACAATAAAAGATAAACTTGTTTTAACAGATATTTTTAATGATAAAAAAGTTTCTATAGGGCATAAAAAAACAGATGTATTCAAAATGAATAAAGAACTTTTTGATGCCTGAGAAAAATATAAATGTGAAGAAAAACAAAACTATAAAGATTATATCTCTTGTTATAAACAATATAAACAGGCAATAACTGATATTTATTCAAAATATAATAACTACTATTCAGCTTATTTAGAAGATTATAATTTGTCTTATTATACAGTTTTAAACAAGGCATCAGCTCTTGAACAAATATTTTCTCAGGTTGATTTCTGACTTTTTGACACAGAACTGGCAAAGAAAAAAGATACAATTATAGAAGAAAATAATTAAAAATTTTTGTTTTGAAAATATAAAAAAGGGATTAAACTTACTATTAAATTTAATTCCTTTTTTTAATATGGAAAAAATAGTAGAAACTCGTATTTGTAAACATTGTGGAGCAAGTTTTGATATTACAGATAAAGACTTGGAATTTTATGAAAAAGTAAGTCCAGTATTCCCAAACCCCGGGGTTTCTTTTTCAACCCCGGGGTTGAAGTTGCTTGAAAACTGAAAAATAAAATATCTTATTCCTCCTCCAACTCTTTGTCCTGATTGTAGACAACAAAGAAGACTCAGTTTTAGAAATGAAAGAAAACTCTATAAAAGAAAATGTGATTTTAGTGGGAAAGATATTATTTCTATCTATTCTCCAGATAAACCCTATAAAGTATATCATCAAGGTGCTTGGTGGAGTGACTGATGGGATGCTCTCAATTATGGTCGTAATTTTGATTTCTCTAAAAGTTTTTTTGAGCAGTTTTGATATTTGATGAAAGAAGTACCTCAAATATCAATAATGAATGATAATGGAACAGGAAGTGAAAATTGTGAATATTGTCAAGATTTTTGTTTTGGAAAAAATTGTTATTTTTCTATTGCAACATGGCATAGTGAAAATCAATATTATTGTGATCAATGTCTTTATGGAAAGGATTTAGTGGATTGTACTCTCGTAAATAATAATTCTTCTGATGTTTATGAATGAACTATATGTGATAGTATAAAAAATTGTTTTTATGTTTATTCTTGTATTGATTGTTTTGAGTGTCATGCTTGTTTTGATTTAATTGGATGTCAATTTTGTTATGGATCAAACTCACTCAGAAATAAAAAATATTATTTTCTTAATAAGGCTCTCAGTAAAAAAGAATATGAAGATGAAATGAAAAGAATAAAAAAATCCGACACTTCAAAATTATTTTCAAATATAAAAAAGTGAAAAATACTTCCAGCAACTATAATAAAAAATTCTCAAAATTGTATTGGAGATAATATTATCAATTCAAAAAATGTATTTTACTGATTTGATGTAAGTGATGTACAAGATTCAAAATTTGTTTTTCGTCTTAATTCAAATGCAAGAGATTGTTATGATATTCATCAAAGTGGGGCGACCACACTTGTTTATGAATGACTTACTCCTGATAAAACTCATCACTGATCTTTTATAAGCTGGTGTTGGGAAGGATGCAAGGATATTTATTATTGTGATAATTGTCATACTTGCTCAAATTGCTTTTGATGCATTTGACTCCGTAATAAATCCTATTGCATCCTCAATAAACAATATACGAAAAGTGAATATGAAATACTTGTTCCAAAAATTATAGAACATATGATGACTCCCCCTAAATCCCCCTCAATTGAGGGGGAAAGCTGAGCGATAGTGAAGCAGGGGGAGCAAGAGTGGTGAGAATTTTTTCCAAGTTCTCTCTCTCCTTTTGGATACAATGAAACAGTTGCAAATGAATATTATCCGATAAATACTCCCCCTATCCCTCACCCTTTCCCCAAAAAGGAGAAAGGGAATAATTCTTGTCTTTTTTCTTTCTCCCTTGGGGGGAAAGATGCCTGAAAGGCAGATAGGGGGACTTTTAACTGGTCTACTTATGAAGCTCCTTTTCCTAAGGTAGAAAAAATTATTCCTGCAAGTAAGCTTCCTGAAAATATTGCAGATATTCCTGATGATATTTTGAACTGGGCTATTGAGTGTGAAGTAACTAAGAAGCCTTTTAGAATAATAAAAGAAGAACTTGCTTTTTATAGAAAACATAATCTTCCCATACCAAGAAGACATCCAGACCAAAGACATCTTGATAGGATGAGTTTAAGAAATCCAAGACATCTTTATACAAGGAATTGTGATAAGTGTGGAAAAGAAATACAGACAACTTATGCTCCTGAAAGACCAGAAATTGTGTATTGTGAAGAGTGTTATAATAGCGAAATTTATTAGAGAAAAGAGAATAGTGAATAGTGAAAAAGATTAAAAGTTGAAAAAAGGAAAAGAAAAAAAAGAAAAATGTAAAGATAATTCACGAATTATCTGATAATAAAAAAAGAAAAAAATTTATTTTTTATAACTGAAAATATGCAACATACTTGAATTTATAGGGAAGGTAAAGGGGATTATGGATTTGTAGATGAAGAAATAAAATGAAAAAAGAAAGGCTATTATGTTCATTATAACAATAAAAAAAATGCTCTTGATGGAGATGAGGTTTCTTTTATTGTCAAAATTTTTAAAGGAAAAGAAGAAGCAGAAATAGAAGAAATAATAAAAAGAGAAAAAAGAGTACTTGTATGAAAATTACAAAGAACAAAAAATGGCTATGGATTTGTAGTATTTGAAAATAATCCTTTTTTTAAACAAGATATTTTTATAAAAGAAAAAAATCTTTTAAATGCTCTTGATTGAGAAAAAGTCGCTGTCTTAGTTGATACTTGGAAAGGGAAAAATCCAGAAGGAAAAATAATAGAAAGATTGGGAACAGAAGAAAGCACAAAAGTTGATATTATAAGCATTGCTTTTGAGGGAGGAGCAAGAGTAAAATTTCCTATTCGTGTTCTTGATGAAGCAAAAGATATTTTAAAGATTTGAGAACTAAAAGAAAATAAGAGAATAAATCTGACAAATCTTTTTACTTTTACGATTGATGGAGAAGATGCGAAAGACCTTGATGATGCAATAAGTCTCAAAAAACTAGATAATGGAAATTTTAAACTTTTTGTTCATATTGCTGATGTTGCTCATTATGTAAAAGAAAAATCATTTCTTGATGAAGAAGCTTTGAAAAGAGCAACTTCTATTTACCTTGTGGATAGAGTCATTCCAATGCTTCCTAGTGAAATATCAAATGGAGTATGTAGTCTTAATCCTCATGAAAAAAAGCTTACTCTTACTTGTGAAATGGATATTGATAAACACGGAAAGACAATTGCCACAAGAGTGTATGAAAGTATTATACAAAGTGATTTTAGACTTTCTTATAAACAAGTAGAAAAAATAAGAGAAAATAATTTTCAAGATAAAGAACTCTGAGAAATATTAAAAGAAGCCTATATACTCAAAGAAATTATAGCAAACTATAGAAAGAAAAATGGCTATCTTTCTTTTGATTTTGATGAGGTTTTTATAGAAGTGGATGAGAAAGGAAACCCCATCAATATAAAAAAATATGAAAAATTTGAATCCCACAAAGTTATAGAGCATTTTATGATAAATGCAAATGAAGCGATTGCAAAAAAATTCTCAACTTTTCCATTTTTGTACAGAGTACATCCTGATCCACAAAGAGAAGATATAGAAAATATGATAAAACAACTTTCAAACTATATTTCACTTGATAAAAATGATACAAGTATAGAAAAAGTTATCCAAAAAGCAGAGGGAAATAATTTTCTCTCAAGACTGATTTTGAGAAGTCTTCCAAAAGCAATTTATTCTGCAAAAAATGAAGGACACTTTGGTCTTGGTCTTGAATTTTATAGTCATTTTACTTCACCAATAAGGAGATATCCTGACTTACAAATCCATAGAATTATCAAAGAAAAACTTGCTGGAAATCTCAGTCCCTCAAGGATTATTCACTACAAAAATATTCTTGATCAAGTAGCAGACACTTCTTCAGAAAAAGAAAGACAAGCTGAAAAAATAGAAAGAAGAGTAAATGATTTGATGAAAATAAAATATATGGAAGATAAAATATGACAGGTTTTTATGGGGAAAATCTCAGGAATGATACCCAAAGGTTTCTTTGTAGAGCTAGAAAATACCGTAGAAGGTTTTGTAGATATATTAAATCTTGATACAAAAAAAACAAAAAAATCTTCTTGGGAGTTTATAGAAAATGCTTTGATGTTTAAAAATACTTTTTCTTGAGAAGTTTTTAAGTTTGGTGATAGTGTAAAAATTAAACTTATTTCAGTGGATACAAAACTTCTAAGACTTGATTTTAAGTTGATGAGGGAGTAAGAAGTTTTTGAGTTATTCATTGAACTCATTGACTTAGCTCTAAAATTCTCTTAGTATTTTGTGCTTGTTGTCGTGAATAAATTTTTTGAGGTCAATCTTGTATATTGATTTTAATTTCAGTAACATTAAGAAGTGGAAAATGAAACCCTCTATATCCCATTGGTAAAATAAAATTGAGTTTTTCCAAATTTTCAAAAGGATTATTTTCATTTAATATTTCTGATAATAGAATCAATTTATTATTATTTTGAATATAAACATCTTCTATAATTAATTTTGTAGTTGCATTTTTAAAATCAAGTTCAATTTTGAGATGTTTTCCTTCATAATTAAATTCATAATATTTTTTTTCACCTTCATAAGTAAAATTTCTATTAATATCACTAAATTCCTTTAATGCTAAATGCCAACCATTTCAATCATAGTCTTGTATTAATTTAATAAACCAATTTATTGAAAAATCCATACTTTTTTTATAACTTCTTTTATATTTATCTCAGTAATTTCTAAATAAATCATAAAAATTTGTTAAATCCATAGCATCAATAAGTGGTAGTATATTAATTACTTCTTTTTGTGCTAAAAGACTTTCAAAATATGATAAAAAGAAAGCCTGTAAACATATATCATCAGGAGAAAGTATTTTTTCTTGTGTTTTTTCTGCATAGAAAAGTCATTGAACTTGAGCATTTTTATTTAAACCTATTATTGTATCTAAAGTTTCTTTAAAATCCTTACCTCATAATAACTCATTCCATATTTTTCAAACTCAAAAAATATCAC
The DNA here is from genome assembly GCA_013350285.1 of Candidatus Altimarinota bacterium. Classification (GTDB taxonomy): domain Bacteria; phylum Patescibacteriota; class Gracilibacteria; order BD1-5; family UBA6164; genus JAAXWG01. The sequence goes on from JAAXWG010000004.1 coordinate 147,652, forward strand.
AATTTGGCATGAAAAAAGGAAGTTTTTTTATTTCTTGAGGAGTTAAAGTTGTATTATTACCTGTTAAAGCTAACATATAATTTTCAAATTTAAGTAGATAATATATCTATTATTATAAAATTAAAAACAATAAAGTCAATAATGTTTTTAAAAAATCATAAAAAATTTGACTTACTACTTTATTTGGATAAAGTTTAATTACAATAACTTTATTTAAATAAAGTATGAAAAAAGAAGAATTACAAGAAAAATTTTCTGAAATATTAAAAGTACTTTCTCTTCTGCAAGATGAGGCAGATACTTTTGATTTTTTGAGAGATTTGCTGAGTGAAAAAGAAATACTTGAATTTTCAAGAAGATTTGAGGTGGCAAAAATGCTTCAAAATAAAGTTTCTTATACTGATATAGAAAAGAAAACAGGAATGAGTTCAACAACGATTGCTCGTATCTGAAAATTTTTAAATTGAGAAAATCAAGGCTATCAAAAAGCTCTTTCTTGTCTCAAATCAATTACTTATAGGCATCAAGAAGGCAATCACTTTTAGTGATAGCTTTTTCTTTTTTTAAGCTGTTATTAGGAGTGAATATCTCTTGGTAGCAGTTTTTTTATACCTTAAAATTAAAATTTATGAAAACAGATAAAATATTTAAATGCTTATTTTTAGCGAATGCTTGAATAAAAGGGGAACAAATATGATTGAAAGATAATATTTCTTTAAATGATGCTATTCAATATGTAAGAAAGAGTATTAATAACTTAAGTTCAATTAAAATAAATTGTAATGAAGATACTTTGCTTATTCCTTGACCTTTTGATAGACAAGAGGGGATAATTCCGATAAATTGGGAAAAAGCAGACGAGAAAATAATTTTTAGAGAAAAAGATATAATTCCAGTTCTACTCAGGTGATTTGCTTGAAAAATTTATTATATTGCAAATATGAATAATGAGGCTTTTGATAACACGATGAAAGAATGAAGTTTATGGGTGTATAGTAAGACAAACGAAAAGATACAAAAAAAATGAGCAACAAGCTGAGATTTTATCAATGTAGAAAAGGAAACTTTTATGTTTTGATGGAATCAAGATGGAGATATAGTATGAAAAGTTGATTGTTCTCCTATAAAAAAGTCAGTTTGCCACATAAAAAATCCTAAAACAGGGAAATGATATGAAACTTGTTTTTTTAGAGGAATAGAAGAGATAATAAATTGAAGAAAATAAATTTTCTAATCAATCACTCCACTTGCTACCAGCTCATCTCCGAGATAAAAAGCAACGACTTGACCAGAAGTGATAGCTCTTTGTTTTTCATCAAAACGAAAAATATATTTTCCATTTTCAAAAGAAAGTGTGCAATCTTGGTCTGCTTGTCTGTATCTGATTTTTGCTTTTCACGACTTTGGAAATTCAAATTGTTCTGCGACAAAATGCAAACTTGAGCAAGTGAGAATATTATTATAAAGCTCTAAATCTTTTTCTGTTCCGACGATAAGAATATTTTTTTCTGCTTGTTTTTCTATGACAAAAAGCGGATCTTTGAGTCCGCCGATATTGAGTCCTTTTCTTTGTCCGATAGTGTAATAAAAAACTCCTTCATGCTCACCAACTTTTTTTCCACTCGTATCTATGATATTGCCTTTTTGATGAGGAATTTTCTTTTCGAGAAATTCTTTGAAATCTACTTTTCCGACAAAACAAAGCCCTTGGCTATCTTTTCTCTCTGCATTGGGAAGTCCGATTTTTTTTGCTATTTCTCTGACTTCACTTTTTTCAAGATTTCCGATAGGGAAGAGGCTATGCTCAAGCTGAAATTGGTTGAGAAAAGAGAGAAAATAGGATTGGTCTTTTCCAGAGTCAATTCATTTAAGGAGATGAAATATATTTTTTTCATCTTTTTCTAGTTTTGCATAATGTCCTGTTGCGATATAGTCATATCAGAGCCCAAGAGCTTCTTCCAGAAAAAGTTTAAATTTTACTTCACTATTACAAAATACATCAGGATTGGGAGTAATTCATTTTTGATATCACTCAAAAATATAATGAAGAATTTTTTCTTCATATTCTTTGACATAGTCAAAAGTGAAAAAATTGATTCACAAAAAAGAAGCAACTTCTTTTGCGATTTCCAAATCTTTTTTTGTCGTGCAAGTTGATTCATCTTCAGCAATATAGTTTACCATAAATCCAGCATCTACTTCATATCAAGCTTGTTGCAAGAGATAAGCACTCACAGCACTATCTACTCACCCTGAGAGTCAAACAAGTACTTTTTTCTTTATCATTGTTATTTTTTATAAAAAATTTCCGTGATTATATTGAAAAGTATAAAAAATGCAAAAAGAGGGAGATTATGAATTTTTTCTATTTTTTAAGCTTTCATATACTTGTCTACTCGCTTCTTCTTTTATAGCTTTTATTATTAAAGGAGTTCATATTAATTTAGGAAAAAATCTTAATTTATGTAGAAGGACTCCCCACTTCCTTATATCTTTGATGGAAAATTCTTTATTTTGATCTATAGATATAGGGTTTTTCTTTTTTCCCTTTAACTTTCATCTAATATCTCTTAAAATTTCACTTATAATTGATTGTATATCTTCATTTTCTAATAAAGAAGAAAGTATTTTTTCTTCATCTGAATCTATTCATTCTCAAGCATTTACTTCTGTAAGAAGCCTTTCAAGAGTATCAATATTTTCATTTTTCATATCTGAATTTTTCCTTAACTCTTCTATAAGTGAAGTTATTTCATTTTTAAAATTTTCTGAATGAATAACATCATTAGGAGAAGCACATAATTCTATTGGATATTTTTCACTTTGTTGTTTTCCCATATTTATAATATTAAAAATTAATAAAGTTTTTATCCTCAAAAATAGCTTTTTTGAGGTATTTTTGAAATTAAAGAGTTAATTTTTTTTTCAAATTTACTTTTCCATCTATTAACAAAACTAGTTTCTCATTCTATGAGTTTGATAAAATTTGAAAATCCCTCTGAACACAAAAGGATATCAAGTATATTTTCATCTCCTTTATTTTTATTAGAGGAACTTAAGTAGTCTATCATTTCTTTTGCATAAAGTTGAATATTTTTATTTCATAAGAATTCCTTTAATATTTTTGAATCTCTTCATGATATTTTATAAATTTTCCTTTCACCTATATTTTTAAAAAGTCATTTTATATATTTTAAGCCATAAGATGTGAAAAAAAGATTTGTCTCAATACTCGGCTTTGTAAAATCCACATAATAGGTTATAGTAGATTTTTCTTGAGCTTTTTTCTCTAATATATTAAGAAATTGTTCAAATTTTCAAGAAATAAGAAGAGTATAGATATCTTTACAATATTCTATATCAAAATCTTTAAGTTCTTCTTCAGGGAAATCAAGTTCTTCACTTTGTTGATTTACCATATTTATAATATTAAAAATAAATTAAGTTTTTATCCTCGAAAAAGGTTTACAAGTGAAATAATTTCTCTAACAACTTTTTTAACTTCCTCTATTGGATTTTTGTTTAATTTTTCTAAAAGTTCTTTCAAATTATTTTCCCTATTCAAAAATATATTTTCAAAAAGAGCTTTTATAAGAGGATTTTTTGAAACTTCTATATTTTTTATTATTTTTCTGAGAGTTTCTTCATCTAAATTTGGATTGAGAAATAGAGCTTTTTCTAGTTCAAATTTATTTTTTAATTTTTCCAAAGATTTTATTTGTCTAGTTAATGGTGAAGAATTACCATTGGGAGAATACAAAGCATCTTTTTTCCTTGTTTTTAATGATTCTATGGTGTTATCAAATACATTCTCCTCAAAAATATTTATATTATTCTTTCTTACCAATTCATTGTAAAATTTCCTTAAATCAATTCTTATAAAATCACTATTAACAATTATTTCAAATAGAGCATAAATAGTTTTAACTTTTGGATGAGGTATATAAATGCTTTCAAGAGAAAGAAAAAGCTCTCGTTTTACATGTTTATCAATTTCACTTTCTTGTAATATATTTTTTATTTCTTTTTTTATTTCTATTATTCCTATGATATCATTTTCTAGTATTTTTTCTTCTAATTTCTTATATTGGTCACCAATATTTGTATCATTTATTTCAGATTGATTTAAAATTTTTTCAAAATTATTCACTTTAAGTCTTTTTACTAATTCTTCTAGTTTTTTTATGATATTTTTATGTTTATCTTTATCTAGAGTATTAATAAAATTATTTATTCCCTGAAGCATTTTTCATTTTGTTTTTAAATTATCTGTATTATTTATTCATTGTAATATTTCTCGTGCTATAACATTAAATTTTTCTTTTATACTTCCATCTTCCCCTATGCTATTTCTTATATCTTTTATCAAGCTATCAAGAGTTTTTTGAGAATTTTCAAAGGAAGTATTGTTTTCTACTTCTTTTATTTCTTCTCATATTTTTTCTTTAATTAGTTCACTTATTTGTAAAAAAGTAGATTCTTCTCATTGTTTTGGTTTCCATTTATTTAATGCTCTTGATATAAGTTCAAAAATTTTTACTCCATTATAGCTGTAATTTTTTCATACGAGTAATAAATCACGAATAATTTCAAGCCCTCATACATTATCTAATAATTTTTCTAAAAGGGTTGTTTCCTTTCATTTAGGAATAGCATTAAATACATCTTTGTTTTCCTTTAAATTAGTTTTCCAAATATCTACCCATTTTCCTAGACCAGCATGTTCTAAAATTGATCAATATTTTTTTAGAAAATCATTAGGATTCATATTTTCACTATTTGAAGAAGTTTCAATTGTCATATTTATAATATTTAAAATTAATAAAATTCACTATAAATAAAATAATAAAAAAAGCAAGTTTTTTACTTACTTTTTTAATTTTCATCATCATTTTCTATTTTTTTCATTAATTCTTCTAGTTCTTCTTCGCTTGGATAGAGGGGAATTCAGCTTATCCATTCAAAAAGTATTTTGACGATAAAAAAGCTGATATTGCTGATAATAAAAAATATCCAAAACCAAGAAAGATTCATTCCAAAAATATGAAGCTCATAAAAATAAAAATATTTTTGAAATATAAACAAAAACAGGATAAATAAAAGCATTTGGAAAACAATTTGTTTTCCCATATAAATACTTTTATTTTTTATTTCAAAGATTCTAAACCCTATAGATATTAATCATTCCAAAACTCCTATCAAATAAGTATATATCAAAAATTCCATAATTTTATTTATTGGGGTTAAATACTATTTTTTTATATTCTTGGCTATTTCCACTTATTATTTCTATATTTTCTTTTTTTATTCAAGAAATTTTACTCAAAAATTGTATAAGTTCAAGATTTGCTTTTCCATTTTCTCTAGGAGCTTTTATTGCTATTTTCCAAGTTCCGTCTTCTCGTTTTTCAATAATTTTATTTTCTCAAGCAGATGTTTTTATTTTTACCGAGAGAATAAGGGGTTCTTTGTTTCAAGAAAATAAATTTTTAAAATCATTCATTAGTCAAATTTATGTTTTTCACTAAATTCAATTAAGGCATTATTTACTAGATAATCTATTCCAGCAAGTTTTGTAGATACAAGTTTTTTATGCATATGGACAGAAATATCTTCAAATTCTCTTATATTTCAAGAAAGAATTTCTATTTTTGCCTCAAAAAGAGCAGAAAGTATATCAGCATACTTTACTATTTTTCCTATTTCTCCTTCAAAAGGATGAAATAAATAAGGAGCAATAAACTTTTTATAATCTTTTTCTATATAAGAAAAAAGATAATCATCCAACATATTTTTTTCTACTTCTTCCAAAATTTCAGAAAATCATTTTACTGATCTTTTTGTTGGAGCAATAATATCTCAAGTAATCGCTTCAGGAATATCATGATAAAGACCTCTGAGCATCAAATCAAGACTTGAAAGAGGATTATTATTGTCTGCTTCTATATGAGCAATCACATAACTAATAAAACAGACAATGACAAGATGAGACATAACAGATATAGGGAGAAATTTTACTTTTCCATTCCATCGCGTGATATGGGAAAGTCTCTTTATATTAAAAAGATATTTTTTATAATTTTCATTTTTTAAGAGTATATCAAGACTTTTTACTTTTTTCTTTATTTTTTCAAGACTTGCATTTATTTGATTCATAGGAACTTCATACACTTCAGAAAATATTTTATGATTTACAGAACATTCAAGAAGTCCACTATATTTTCTTGCAGCCTCTATAATTTCTACTTCAAGTATTTTTTCTTTTTCTTTGAGGGTAGAGAGAATATCATTTTTTATACTTTCATTTCCCTCAAGCTCAAGTATTTTTTCAAGAGCTTTTTTCTCAACCTTTGAAAAAATAAGAGGATTAATTGTTTTTATATAATCTTTTGTTCCTGCATTTATATCAGAAAGTACAAGAACAATAAGACTATGAAATAAAATTCTTTTTATGATAAATTCTTTATCAATACTAACATTTTTTTCTTTTTCTTCAATTTGAGCGAGAAAAAGAGCAATATGAATAACAAAACCAACATTATCAAGATGGCTTATATATTCTATACGGGGAAAGTTATTCCATCTCTTTATGGAAGTTCCTCTTGTGAGCATAAGTTTAAGTATAGTTCCTATCATAATTGATATTTTTTTAAAAATAGGGTATAATTAGATTATAATAAGATAATAAAAAATTGAAATATTTTTTTTTCTATTACAATAAGGGAAATAAAACTTAAAAAAACAAACAATGAAAATAGGTCTTGATCTCAGATTTTTAAAATCAGATACTTACTACGAAAAATTTGTCTATGATTTTGCTCGTACTCTTGTACACAATGATAATAAAAATGATTATACTTTTTATGTTTCTCATAAGCTTGAGATAAGTGCCAAAAATTTAAAAGGAATTATTTATGATAGTTCTCTTGATAATTATTTTGCTCAAAAGAAATTTGGAGATTTTTTAGAAAAAACAGAAAAAAATGATTTAATGATATTTTTTGATGAAAATGTTCCTCAAAATTACAAATGAAGATTTTTTCTTTTTCTCTCAAGTCTTGAAGATATGTTTTATAATTATGATAAAAAGCTTCTTAAAAAGTATTTGTATCAAAATATGCTCAAAAAATCCCTCAATCTTGGGGAAAAAATATTTGTTTTTGATGGAGAAACAAAAGAAGAACTCAATGAAAGATTTAATATAAGTGAAGAAAAAATAGAAGTGATTACTCCTTTTTTCTCATTTCAAGAAAAAAATAAAGAAGAAGCTCTTATTAATCTTGATGTAAAATCAAAATATGGAATTAAATCAGATTACCTCCTCTATGATGGAGGGGCAGGATGATATAAAAATCTTGAAAGAACTTTTGAAGTATTTTCATCTCTCATAAATGAATGAAAAGATGTTTCTCTTGTACTTTTTGGTGATGATGTAGCAAAAGATATAAACCTAAGACATTTAGTTGTATATAATAATATTCAAGAAAAAGTGTTTTTTATTTGAGATATAAAAAGTTCAGAAGAAAAACATTTTTATACTCAATCTCTTGGCTGTATTTTCCCAAGTCTTTATGAGCCTTTTCCTTTCTCTCTCGCTAATTCTTTATGCTATGATATACCTCTTATTACGAGTAATATTCTTTCCATACAAAATATATTTCAAAAAGATGCTCATTATTTTAATCCACTTTCAAGAGGGGATATGCAAAAATCAATAAGTGATTTTATACGAAAAAACCATAATATAGATTATACAGAAATAAAAAAATCCTATACTCCCGAAAATTTTACCAAGAAATTTATAGAATTTCTTGAAAAAGCATAAACTTGATAATAATAATTTTTTTATTATAATACTTTCAAGATTATTAAGAAAAAAATATATGTCTCAACTTAGCCAAAGAAATATAGATATTTTAAAAATTATTGTAGAAGAATATCTTACTACTTGAGAACTTATTGGAAGCAAGGCCTTACTCAAAAAATACAATCTTTGAGTGAGTCCAGCAACAGTAAGAAATGATATGGCAAGGCTTGAAACCCTCAAACTTATTTATCAGCCTTATAATTCAGCATGAAGACTTCCAACCTCAAAAGGAATACGAGCTTTTGTAAATTATTTAATGCAACAGTATCCTGATTATTTTCTTTGAGAAGAGAGAAAATATGTTAAAGAAAATTATAAAGAGCTTACAGATTATATTCATCAAATTGTTTTTGAATTGGGAAATATGACAGGAGAAATAGCTTTTTGTATTATTCCAGAAAAATCTATCTTAGAATATATAGGGATAGCACATTTTATTAGTCAAAATTATAAAAGGTTGGGGGACGACATATTAAATATCATAAAAATGCTTGAAAATAAAAGAAATTTCACTGATTTTATAGCTCAGTTTCCGATTTCTGAAGGAGTAAATGTTTTTATAGGGGAAGAAAATATTATTCCTTTTTTAAAGGATTATACGATTATTTTAAAATCAGTACTTATAAATGGAGAAGTTGGATATATTGGGATTATTGGATGAATGAAAATGAATTATAGTTTTAATATTTCAGCAGTAAGAGGGATTATATAAAAAAATAAAAATTTTATTTCAAGAATATAAAAAAAGAATTATCTTATGCAGATAACTCTTTTTTGTTAAAATTCTAAAACACTAAGCACTATGTTTTGCAACAAGATTTTTAAGTGATTCTACTTGTTGTACCCCCACAACCATTTCTACAGCTTTACCATCTTTGAGGAGAATAAGAGTAGGAATACTCATAACTCTAAATGTTCAAGCAATAGAAGGATTTTCATCCACATTTACTTTCCCTACTTTTACAGTTCCTTTCATTTCGTCTGCAAATTGTGAAAGAAGAGGAAGCATCATTTGACAAGGTCCACACCAAGGAGCCCAAAAATCTAATAAAGCAAGTCCTGTACTATTTTGTACTTCAGCTTCAAAATTTTCTTCTGTAATTATCATTACATTTTCCATAATCCTTTAAATTAGAGATTTAAAATACATTTCTCATTATATTAAAAAATTTTTTTAAGCAAATTTTTTATTTTTAGCTTTTTCTAAAGTCCATATTGAGCCTTTGTTCCGAGCTTTTCTTCTATTCTGATAAGTTCATTATATTTTGCTATTCTATCCGTTCTTGAGAGAGAACCCGTTTTGATATATCCACTATTCATTGCTACTGCTAAATGAGCAATAAAGGTATCTTCTGTTTCTCATGATCTATGAGAAACGATAGATTTCATTCCTGATGAATGAGCCATTTCTATTGATTCTATTGTTTCGCTTACAGTTCCTATTTGATTGAGTTTTATAAGAATACTATTTCCCATAGATTCACTTATCCCCATTGCAAGTCTTTCTTTATTTGTTACAAATAGATCGTCTCCAACAAGCATTACTTTTTGACCAAGTCTTTGAGTGAGAAGTTTCCATCCAGCAAAATCATCTTCTGCCATACCATCTTCTATAGAAATAATAGGATAAGTAGAGATAAGATATTCATAATAATCAACCATTTCTTCCGATGAAAGGATTTTTCCTTCCCCAGCAAGATCATATTTTTCATTTCTAAAAAATTCACTACTTGCTACATCAAGAGCAAGTTTTATTTCATTTGTGGTATATCAAGCTTTTTCTATTGCTTCTATAATTACTTTGAGAGCTTCTTCATTGGAACCAAGATTTGGAGCATATCCTCCTTCATCTCCAACAGAAGTTGCAAGATTTCTTGATTTTAAAATACTTTTTAAATTATGAAAAACTTCTGCTCCCATTCTAATCGCTTCTTTTATACTGTTTGCTCCTACTGGCACAATCATAAATTCTTGTATATCTACATTATTATCTGCATGACTTCCTCCGTTGAGAATATTCATCATAGGAAAAGGCAAAATATGTCAAACTCCATTATTAAGATATTCATATACTTTTTGTTTTTTTGTATTTGCACTTGCAACGACAAAAGCCATAGATACACCCAAAATTGCATTTGCTCCGAGATTACTTTTATTTTTTGTTCCATCCAATTGTAAAAGTAAAGTATCAAGTTCTTTGTATGATTCAAAACTTTTTCCTACAAGGGCTTGTTTTATAATTGTATTGACATTGTTAACTGCTTTTGTTACTCATTTTCCAAGATATCTTGATGTATCTCCATCTCTCATTTCCAAAGCTTCGTGAATTCCTGTAGAAGCTCCAGATGGCACGATAGCTCTTCCAAAATTTCCGTCTTCAAAACTCATTTCTACTTCTACAGTAGGATTTCCTCTTGAATCCAAAACTTCCCTTGCATAAACATTTTTTACACTAAACATAATTAAAAAAATTAAAAAATAAAAATATAATTATTGTAGGAGTAAACTCTCTTCCATTCCTTCAGGTTTCTCCAATCCCATAATTTCCAAAATTGTAGGAGCAATATTTGCAAGTCCTCCATACGATTTTGTTGGTATTACTTCATTATTTTTAATATACCAAAATGGAACATCATTTGTTGTATGAGAAGTTTTTGGATTTTCTGGACTTCCCATTTCTTCACAGTTTCCATGATCGGCTGTGATAATAAGGTCAATATCATTTTTTTTACAAAAATCTATTATTTTTATCACAATCCTTTCTACTTCTTCTATTGCTTGTATTCCTGCTTCTATTTTAGCAGTGTGCCCAACCATATCTCCATTTGCAATATTGACTACACAAAAATCAAAATTTAACACATTTTTTTCATACTCATCATAGATTTCAGAAGCAGACATTTGAGGATCAAGATCATAAGTACTGATTTTATGAGAAGGAATGAGAATATCTTTTTCTCATTCAAAAACAATCATTTTTCCCCCATTGAAAAATTTTGTGGTATGAGCAAATTTTTCTGTTTCTGCTATATGGAGTTGAGTAAGTCAATTTTTTTCAAGTATTTCTCATAAAATATTTTTTGGTTCCTCATCCTCTACAAATACATCTCATTCGTATTCTTTGTAATATTTTGTCATTGCTACAAAATAAAGATCAGAAAAACCTTTTCTTTCAAAATTATCAAAATTTTGCTCTACAAAAGCCTTTGTAATTTGTCTTCCTCTATCTGCACGAAAATTCATAAAAAAGAGAGTATCACCATCCTGCACTTTTTTTCATCAGCTAAAAAAACAAGGTTCAATAAATTCATCATCTACTCATTTTTCATAGCTTTTTTCTAAATATTCTTCAAGAGAAAGAGAAGTTTCATTATTTCCAAAAACCATAGAATCATATCATTTTTTTACTCTTTCCCAGTTATTATCTCTATCCATTCCCCAGTATCTTCCTCCAAGGGAAGAAATAATTATGTTGGGATATTTTGATAAAGTTTTCTCTTTGAAATGAGTAAATAATTCTATCATAGATTTTGGTCCTACATCTCTTCCATCAGAAAAAAGATGAAGACTTATAGTAATATCTTGAGGAATGATAGCAAGTATACTTTCTAAGTGTCTTGTATGGCTATGAAGTCATCACGGTCAAAAAATAGTCATAATATGAAGAGGTGTTTTTCTTTCTCTTACTCTTTGTATTCCTTTTTTAAAAGCTTCTATTTTTTCAAATTCTTTATTTGTAAAAATATCATCAATTTTTATGATATTTTGCATTATAATTTTTCAAGCTCCTATCGTAATATGTCCAACTTCTGAATTTCCCATTTGTCCCTCAGGAAGTCCAACTGCTCTTCCTGAAGCATCAAGACGAGTGCTTAGATTAGAAAAAAGTTTATCAAGCTTGGGAGTATGAGCTTGAGCAATACTATTTTCTTCTGGATTTTTTTCGTTTATACCGACACCATCAAGGATAATTAAACTTACTTTTCTCATATTTTTTTATTTAGTTTTTATTAATCAGCAGGAGATAGTAATAAAAAATAAAAAAAAGTAAAATGAAAATTTTATGTATTTTTTTATGTTTCTTCTGTTTTTTGATAATAATATTCCTATTTGCTATTGCTATTACTAAGTATATAATGATGTACTTATTTATTAAATTATATATATGATTATGATTTTAAATATTTTGATATCAGGTATAGCTATTGCTATTGCTTCATATATAACACCAGGAGCACATATTGATTGATATATAACAGCAATCATTGTTGCAGTTGTTCTTGCCCTTGTAAATAGTAGTATAGGATTTTGCTTGAAACTTATAACATTTCCTATTAATGTATTAACACTTGGACTTATGTCTCTTATTATTAATATACTTATGGTGCTATTGGTTGCAAAAATTATTCCATGATTTACAATAGATAGTTTTTTCTCAGCTTTTATATTTGCTGTTATTCTTGCTCTTATTAATATGGTTATTGTCTGAAATATAGTAAAAAAATAAAAAGTTTTATTCAAAAAAATCAGTTTTAAAAAAATCCCCCAAAATTTATTTGGAGGATTTTTTAATATTTTTTTGGTGGGTCAGGCGGGATTCGAACCCACGACCTTCGCCTTAAAAGGGCGCTGCTCTACCGGCTGAGCTACTAACCCAAAAAATGTATTTGCTTTTTTCAAAGCTTTGGTATTGTATAAAAGTTTTTTTAAATATCAAATTTTTTTTTGACTTTTTTTAGTTTTTTTAAGAAGTTAAAAAAAATTATAGCTTTCTTCATTTTTGTACAATGGAAAAAACTAAGTTTTTTTCCTCCTTTTTTAGGGGAGAATAAAAAAAATTATATTTTTCTCAAGGGAATTATAAATGCTCCATCATATTTGATAACATTTGTTATAAAATCATTATTTTCTACAAAATAAGGGATATTTTTTTCTAATTTTATATTTTTGTTTTCTATTTTCATTCCATGATTAAGTTTTTCTAATGATGCAGAATCAAGTTGAATAATTTTTTCTTTCCCAAAAATTTCTTCTTCTTTTAAAAAATTATTTTCCTCTAAAGAATCTAAATTTTTTGCCATATTTTTAAGAAGCCTTTCTCAAATTTGAGTTCTTTCAAGGCGAATAACATATCCTCAACATCAGAGAGCTTCTCCTATATCTCTAGCAATACTTCTTACATAAGTTCAAGAGCTTACTTTTGCTTCTAATTCAAGAAAAGGATAATCAAAATGAATAATTTCCATTGAATAAATATGTATATTTCTTGCTTTCATTTCAAAAATTTCTCCATCTCTTACTTTTTCAAGAGCTTTTTTCCCTCCAATTTTTAGGGCAGAATATTTTGGAGGAACTTGCATATGTTCCCCTAAAAAATTATTTTTTATGAGAGTTTCTATGTCCTTTTTTGATATATTTTTTTTGTAATATGCTTGTTTTTCTTTTGAGATATAATTTACTTCTGTTCCGAGGTCAAAAGAATCAGAATTTCCGTCAAGAGCGAGAGTAAAACGATATTTTTTATCAAAATGTTCAAAAAAATGAAGGAGTTTTGTATATTCTCCAACAGCAACAAAAAGCAATCAAGAAGCAAGTGGGTCAAGAGTTCACGCATGTCCCATTTTTCTTGTATTAAATTTTTTTCGTAAAATTCGTATGACATCAAAACTTGTTATAGAAAGAGGCTTATCTATGAGGAAAAATCTATTCACAAGTAAAAAAATTATTTATTATAGTCAGCATGACTTGGTGATCAAAGAAAACGAGGAACTGTTTCTATTCAAAGAGTAGGATGAACAAAACTAAAACTTCTTATATTGAAATAACCAAGATCAATAAATACTTTTCAAATAATATCTTTTTTTCCTATATAATTACTTTTTCCTTCAATAAGACAACTTGAAAAACAAGTTCTACTATCTGTAGAAGCGAGTCTATTATCACCCATTACAAAATAACTATCTTCAGGAACAGTATATTCATATTCTTCAGAATCACCCCTGACAAAAGTAGAATCTTCATTACTTTCAGAAAGATATACTTCATTAAGCTCATTATATTTTTTTGTATCTTGATTCCAAAGATACACTTTACCATCTTTTATTTTGATTTTATCTCAAGCAAGTCAAATAACTCTTTTTATGAAATATTCTCTTTCTTCGCTTACATGGGGTCTAAAAACAATAACATCACCCCTATGAGGACTTCATAAAATATAAGAAAATCTATCTACGATAATAAATTCTTTATCATAATAACTATCATACATAGATTGCCCATTTATTTGAAAAGGAAGAATCAAAAAAGTTCGTATTATAAGGACAATAATCAAAATAATTCAAAGGTCTTTTATAAAATCAAGACTTTCTTTTTTAAAATCTCTTTTTTCATTTTCAGTGTTTTGGCTTGTATCCTCATCAGGATTTGGTGTAATTGTCTCTTCTAGCATAAAAAAAAATAGATGTAAAATCTTTAGTTTTTATTATATGAGAAGCCACACAAAAATCAAAAAAAATATTTTTTTTATAATTTTTTATAAAATTTTTCTTTACAAACTTTTCAAACTTTATAAACTACTCCTTGAAAAAATACTTCTTATTCTTTTAAAATATGAGCATTATTGAATTACATAAGGTAAATAAAAGCCTTACAGGAAAAACTATTCTCCATAATCTGAGCTTTGAAGTAAAACAGGGAGATATTTATGGTTTTTTATGACCAAATGGGGCAGGGAAAACAACAACAATGAAGTGTATTATGGGCTTGATAAAACCAGAATCTTGAACAATAAAGATTTTTGGAGAAGAATGATTGACGATTAATGCAAGGAAAGAAATAGGATTTATGCCAGAAAATACTTATCTTTATAAGCATCTTACTGGAAGAGAATTTCTTGAATTTAATGGAAGGTTTTTTTCTTTTGAAAAAGATGAACTTAAAGAAAAAGTAAAAAATTTGCTTAAAAAAGTAGGACTCAAAGATGCAGGAGATAAGCTTTTGTGAGAATACTCAAAAGGAATGCTTCAAAGAATTGGTCTTGCTCAGGCAATCATTAATGAGCCAAAGCTTCTTTTTCTTGATGAACCGATGAGTGGACTTGATCCGATAGGAAGAAAAATGGTAAAAGATTTACTTGTAGAGCTTAACCAAGCAGGAACGACTATATTTTTTAATACTCATATTTTAGCAGATGTGGAGAGTATTTGTCACAAAGTAAGTATTATAAATAAAGGAGTTTTGGTAGTAGAGAGTAAAAAAATAAAAGATATTGATGGAAGTTTGGAGGATTTTTTTATTGAAAGTGTTTCTTAGTTAAAATATTATTCTTCTTCTATTTCTTTGATGACTTTCTCAAGATTTTTTGTAAGGAAGTCATTTTTTTTGTTTTCTAGGTAATTATAAGTAAGAATAGTTGAAAAAATATCAAAATTAGAAGGATTTTTTAAAAATTCACCATCTTCAATATTTTGTTCTTCATCAATATTTATGATTTGTATTCATTTTATTATTTTTATTCAATGTTTTGAAAAAGAGAGATTTTTGAAAAACTCTTTTATAAAGAGATTGTGAGCTCATCATCAAATAAGAAGAAACATATGAGGACAAATATCATTTTCTATTATTTCTTCTATTCCACTCACAATACAACTCTCAAATATGGAAAGAAATTCTCTTTTTTCTTCTTCATACTGAGTATCAAGATTTTTTATTATTTCTACTTGAGTGAGATTATATTTTTCTTTTATTTTTTTGATAAGGTCGCCAATCCCTATATTAATTCTTGTTGTTCAAACAATGTAATTTTCTCTTTTTATCCCTATATAGGTTTTTGTATTTCCTATATTTATAGCAACAACATTTTCTTCTGGAAGAGTTCTCAAAACAGAATATTCAAAGGGAATTATTTTAAATTTTTCTCTTCAAAAAGAAACAAATATTTTCTTTGTTATTTCAAAAAAAGACAGAGGCATAAAAATATTTACAAGAGCTATTTTTATATTTTTTCATTTTTTTCCGATAGGAATTTCTGTTTTTTTTCCATCTATTTTCATTTCTCAAATACTGCTAAAAATAAGCTTTAAATCCTCTCTATTATAGCCACTTTTCTTTTTTATATTTTCACAAGAGCTGAGAATATATTTTTTTTCAAAATCTTTTAAAATAGAAACAATTTCTTTTTCTGTTATTTCTTCATTTTCATTTTTTCTTGCAAAATTAATCTGATGAGAATACAAAAAAAATTGAGGAGCCAAAAGATTAACAATAATTTCATCTGCTTCATTTCCTTTTTCTGATTTTTCAAGAGAGAGTCTTATATTTTCACTAATTGTTTTAAAATCACGAGCCTCACCGAGAAAAAAATTATCATCTTCTTGTCTTTTTTCATTATATCCTATTATTCCAATTCCATCATAAAAAAACTTACAAGTAACTGTTCTTATCTTGTAAGTTCAGATATCTAAAAGAGAAAAATTTTTAGGAGAAAGTTCTTGTTTTTTGAAATTCATAATTAGGCTTTTGTTTTTTTTCAAATTTTTTTTAAAAGAGTATTTCCTTCATTAATTTCTCCAGCTCCTATGAGAGCCATTCATAAATCTTCAGTAATAAGTTCATCTCACGGAGAAAGATTGAGAGCTCTTTTCAAAATAGAAATTCATTTTTCGCTTTCTCCTGCCAAAGTATAAGCCCATCAAAGATTTCTCAAAACTTCAGAATTATTTCCTATAAGTTGATTTGATTTTTTCAAAAATTCTATTGCCTCTGTCACCTTATCTTTTGAGAGAAGTATAAAGCCTTTTAAATAATTTCCTGTTGCTGAATTTTGGTTGAGTTCAAGTGAAAAATTTATAGCCTTCAGTGCTTTATCAAGATGTCCTTTATACAAAAATATATCAGAAAGCTCTTCATAAAGCCTATAATCTTCACTATAACTTCAAAGATTTTGCTCAATAAGTTTTATTGCTTCCTCAAATTTTTTATCTTGTTTTAAATCCTCAACTTGGAGTATAATATCTCTTACTTTATCCATATTTTTAGTTTATTATATAGAACTTATATTAAAAGAAAAAACTTAAAAATCAAATAAAATTTTTTTGATTTTTTCTATGTTCTTGTAATATAGAGATAAATTTACTATATTTAAAATAAATTTATGCAAGATATAATACAAAGTCTTAATTGGAGGTGTGCTGTAAAGCGATTTGATACAAATAAAAAAATATCAGATTCAGATATTGAGACGATTAAAGAAATTCTTCGTCTTACTCCTTCTGCTTATGGGGTTCAGCCTTGGAAGTTTTTGATTATAAAAAATAAAGAATTAAGAAAAAAGCTTAGAGAAGTATCAAAAAGTAAAGCTCAAGTAGAAGAAAGTGATATATTTATTGTTTTTTGTTCTTTAAGAACTCTTGATGAGAAATATATAAATAAGCATCTTTTTAATGTTTCGCAAACAAGAGAAATAGAAAGAGCAACTCTTGATCCTTATAAAGAAATTATTTTGCAATCTATTTCCTCTCTTCCTCCTCAAGAATATAAAGCTTGGGCTGAAAAACAAGTGTATATTGCTCTTGGAAATCTTCTTACTTCACTTGCTTGTATGAAAATAGATGCTTGTCCTCTAGAGGCTATAAATAAAGAAAGATATGATGAAATACTTTGATTAAAAGAAAAGAATCTTTCTTCATCGGTTGCTTGTGCTATCTGATATAGAAGTAAAGAAGATACTTATTCACTTTTGAAAAAAGTAAGATTTGATACAGAAGAGCTTTTTGAAATAATTAACTAAAACAAGAATTACTCTCATTTTAGTTTGCTTTTTTTAAAATATCATTATAATGCATTTGTATTTTAATTTTTAATTTTAGTTTTATGGAAACAAATAAAAACAATGAAATTGCATTTCTTGAAAAGCTTCTAGCAACAGAATATATAATGAATCTAAAAATAAAAAATTTTCATCGGAATGTAGAAGGGGAGTCTTTTTATGGATTACATACATTTTTTGAGCAAATGTATACTCTTTCTGCAACAAATATTGATGAAATAGCTGAGAGAATTAGAAAACTTTGAGCATATACAAAAGGAAGTTATAAAGAATACCTTACTCTTACTATAATAGAAGAATGTTCTCATAGTCATAATGGAAATGCAAATTCTATGCTAAAAGAACTTATTGCAGATAGAGAAAAGATGCTTCCATTTATGAATGAAGTATTTGATAGTATGTCTCAATCAACTCAAAATCTTTTGACAGATATGATTGCTCAATATGAAAAGGATGTTTGGATGATGAAAGCGATGATAAAATAATTTTTAAAACAAAAAAAAACAAGAGAATTTCTCTTGTTTTTTTTTGTTTTCTTTTCTTATTTACTTTCTCCAGAAGCTGTTTCAGCACCACTTGCACTTGATTCAGAATTGAAATCAATAGCAGGAGTTTCTTCTGCTCCCATATTATTTCCCATATCCATCATTTGAGGATTTGCTTTGTAATATTCTACAAGTTGTTGGATTTGTTGGAGTTGAAGTTTGTTTAACAAATCATAATTGTCTTTTCCTCCTACTTTACTATATTCTATTTGCATAAATATAAAGTAAGTTGCAAGAGAGTTAAGTATCACAATTACAAGAACAATAGCGATAGCTACCCAGATTTTTCTGTTTTTATCTTCCTTCATTTTTAAGTTTTTAAAAAATAAATATATCTCTATTATCTTCAAAAAAATATTATATCAAATTTTTTTTCAAAAAAATATTTTATTCTTTAGAAGAATGAGAATTTGAAGAGAGTGAGTTTAACCTTTTTTCTTCTAAAAATACAAAAAGAGTACTAAGAAGAGTTGGGATTCAGGCAATTATAATTCCTATTTTTAAATGAATAGAAAGTTCTTCATTGTTAAAGTAAAAGAATATAATTAGAGTTAAAAGGAAAAAAGCTCTTCAAAGCCACATAAATATTTCTCTTGAAATCATTGTGGCAAAAAAACTATTATTATTTGGGTTTATTTCAGACATATATTTGAGATCATACACATGCTCACTAACTCTATAGGTAGGAGCAACGATAAGGTCTATAAGAGTAAAAATAATAAGATTTACAAGAGTAAGATTAAAGCCAAGGACAATAAAATTTAAACATATAAATAAAGCAGAAATAAACATAAGTTTTGCCCTATTATCTGAGTGTCTTCTGTGAGAAAGGAAAAGTACAAATATCACGGATAAAAATCATACAATTCATTGAAATATTCAGATATTAAGCTCAGTTTTTAAAATATAGAGACTGACAAGAGAAATAAGAATTCTTGGCATATTTCATGTTTGTGAAGAAAAGAAAAAATAAGCGAGATTATATATTTTATCCATCTCAAAGAAATTTCTTATATCTTTTTTTGAGATTTTATCAGGAGTAAAATTAGGAAGGTTTTTTATAAAGAAAAAGCTTAATACATAAGTAAGAGGAAGAAAGGCAAATATAATACTATAAGCAAGAGTACCTATATTTTTTGTAGCAAAAAATATAAAACTTATCAAAAAAGGAGTCAAAATAGTAAGAGTATTTTCTCAAGCGGTGATGATAGATGAGTAAAAATCTCTTTGTTCTTGGCTTGTTTCCTTGAGTTCATAAGTGTGAATAGCACACCGATAATTTCAAAATCAAAATCCATATAAAAAGGCAAATAAAAACACCATATAATGAGCATCTCTAAATATAAATAAAACCAAAAAAGAAAGCATAAAGCTTATATAAGAAAGAAAAAAACTTATTTTGATATTTTTTTGCAAAGCACTGATGACAAATCCCATCAAACTAAATCCAATGAGGGCAGAAGAATATAAAACAAGGTTGTATGCAAGAACAGATATAATATTTTGAAAAAGTTTAAATACATAAATATTGATAAAAATTCAGGTAATAATATGTCAAAAAAAGTAAATCCACATAAGATAAATAAGACTTTTATTTTTTATATTGAGTTGTTTGTAGTTTTCTATTATGTGTTTCATAAAAGTTTTTATTAAATAATGCTGTATTTATAAGGAAAAAAAGGTTTTTGTAAAAAAATTATTATATCCTTAAAAAAGGAAGTATGTATTTTTTTATCCATCAAGGAAGCCAAGTTCATGTATACCAATGAATAGTATAGCTTTGATTTGTAAGAGCATCTTTTGTAAAAGTTTCATAATATGCAAATGGATAAAAAAAATAATTTGGATAAATATTTATTCAATTGAGGTTTTGAGTTTTATTATTTTTTTCTAATCAGTATTTTTTTAGTATTTTTATTACTAAATAAGGAAGAATTAAATTTCTATTTCATTTATAATTTTTGTAAAAAGAAACCATTTCAGAAAGAAATCTATGATTTCTTTCACTTCAAATAATACCAGAACCAATATTTTTTTTATCTTGAAATCACATAAAACAATTATCTATTAAAAATGAATCTATACTTTTACATAATTCTACATCAGTATCAAAATAAACTCCTCCTTCTTTTTCTAGGACTGCAAAACGAACATAATCTACTACAAATGCCCATTTCTTATTTTTATAGGCTTTTTTAGCATATTCACAATCATTTATATCAAAATTATTTTCATTCCATTCAATTATTTCATAATCAGGACAATGTTTTTTCCAACTTTCTAGATAACTATTGAAGTTTTTAGGTTTAGGGTTTCATCAAAACCAACAATAATGAATTTTTTTTGGTATCATTTTTAATTTTTTATATCTAAATCATTCTTCTTAAAAACTATATCTATTATTATCTTTCAAACAATTTTTGTTATAAAATATAGTATTAAAAAAGAAAATAAAATTCATATAATGAGATATTTTATATTATCGGTATTTTTAAAAATATTTCAAAACTTAAATCAAATAAAGCTAATTATAAGTGAATTAAATAAAGAAAATAAAAAAATATATTTTGTAAAATTCTTTATATCTGTCTTTTTTGTTCATAAATATATAAGTCAAATACTTGTAATGGGAGGAGTATATTTTATAAAAATAAGTTTATCAAAAAGAGAATGATATACTATTTTCTTTTCAATTTTTTCAAATAAAGTAAATTTTTTATTTTTTAAAAAAAATTTTTTAAAAAATCTTCAAATAAAATAATGTAATAAATCTCAAAAAAATTCTCAAATAAAAGCAAATATATAAATCATAAAAAATCAGAACCCTAAACGAGGAGCGATTATAGTCAATGTTATTATTGTAATAGGACCTTCAAGGACAATAATTATTATAAGAAGAATATAGAAAATCAAAGAGTAATTGTTATAAAAACTTATAACATAATCAAGCATTTAATAAAAATTAAAAAATAAAAGATTTATTTCGTATTTCTCAAAAATCTAAACAGAAGTTGAAATATTTTTCTCTCAAAATTTGCAAAGATTTGGCTTTCTATTACAAAACACTCTTCTGTGTTGTAGTCAATAATAGCGACCTTGTTGGCATAAATCAGTTTTGTGATATTATCCTCAAATATATCAAAATCTTTTGGAATGATTACGACTTCTTTTTCTAATTTTTTTTCTTTCAATGAGTTGAGATAATCATTAGTTATTACCATTCTTTCTAGTTTCTTCTTGTCTCTTAGATTTTTATATTCCTGCCATTGAGTATTGGGAATACTTGTTTTTGTAACATTTCTTCTTGAGCTATACCTATAAAAAGTATCTCAAACACTAAGAGTATAAGCAATATCAAGAAAAATATTTTTCATCCCACTTTTTCAACGAAGATGTTTAAATATAGGCTTTTTAAAATTGTTTCCATACATTTCTTTAATTTCAGGAATAAATACACCAAAATCATTTTTTATCTTGTGAAAATAAGAATTGAATATATCAGGATTTTCAGCTATATAATATTTTCTTTTTCCTACGAGCATATTTCAAATAAGTCATGATTCTATCATCGCTGGAAGAATAGTATACAATTTTGGTCTATTTATCAGTAATTTATTTGATAAATCGCTAATTGTTTGCTTTGGATTTTTTATCAAAAAGAGATAAATCTGAGCTTCTTCTTTTGAAAGCCCAAGTTTTTCTAAAATATGTTCCTGCATAGGAAAGTGTAAAAAAATATTACATTTTTATTATATCTAAATTTTTCTTTTTCAAAGCAAAAATTTAAAAAACATAAAAGAAATATTTACAAAAGACTCAATATAAAAAAACATTTTTTATAATCATCTTATTATGAAAATGCTTATTTCTTAATCTATCTTACTATGAAATTTGATATGCATTTTCATTCTACATTGTCTGATGGGAGAAATACTCCAAATGAGATATTGGAAAATATTTGAGATTCTTGACTTTCTCTCGTGGCACTTACTGATCATGATACCATTAGTGGTGATGAGTTTGTCTCAGAAGTAAAACAATCAGGTATTCACTCAAATCCAGCCGTAGAAATCTCAGCGATGGATTATGAGCTTTGAAAAAGCCTTCATCTTACTTGTTATGCTCAACAATTTGAGCAAGAAGTTTATGATATTTTGAATAATACGGTTGCAAAAAAAAGAGAAATGATTTTGGCTCAAGTTTCAAAACTTGCTCACAACTGATTTATAATAGATGGAGAGGAATTATATGATTATTTTGAAAAAGGAGGGAGGGATATAAATACCTTGAATAAGTTTAATATAGCAGAGTATTTATTTCAAAATCTAGAAAATGAAAAAATTATCCCCACTCTCGTATGAGAAAACTTTTCTTTGGAGGGATTTTATCTTAATTTTTTAAAGGAAGGAGGAAAATATTATGAAAAATATGGTGAAAGGATAGATGAATATGAACCGTCTATAGAAGTTTGTTGAGCTATGGCTCAAGTGAATAATGCTATTCTTGCTATTGCTCATCCACAATTTAGTTTTTCAAGATTTTGAATTCATACATTTCAAGATGATATACTTCCGAGGTATGTAGATGCTTGAATAAATGCGATAGAAGTCCATTCAAAGACTCCAAAATCTTGGTTAAATGCTATCTATGAAGCCAAAAAAAAGTACAATCTCATCCTTACTGCAGGAAGTGATAATCACTGACTTTGACACAGTGATTCCAAGCATACACTTTTGTGAGAGATTAATCCGTATTTATCAGAGGAGCAACAAGAAGAAATATTAAGGGAATATATGAGATTTTTGGAGAGGTAGGGGAAATATAAAAAGGAATGATTTTTATTGACAAAATAATAAAATTTATTATAAATACTATAAAATTATTTTACAATAAAATTAATTTTATAGTGGAAGTACCTTGACCAAAAATAATAGATAGAAGTATTGTTCAAAAAAATCTTGAAAAGGCTATTAATAGTACTTGTGAAAGGTTTAGTAATTTTTGTGGTATTTTAATTTATGGAAGTTTTGTAAGAGAAGAAAAACCTTTTTGAGATATAGATATTATTCCTGTACTTTATAGATACAATGATAATTGGGATTTTAGCTCTTTGTGTGAGGATTACTCAGAACATAATCAAGATTATTATGATTATCAAAAAATAGAAGAATATTTATGAGGGCAGATGTATCCTTTGCCTCAAGGTTTTGATAAACCAATTAAATATAATCTTAAAGATAAGGGATTGCTTCATATTTCTTGAAATCCTTGATTGATAGCTCTTGATAGACCAGATTTAATCAAAGAAAGATTAAATGGGTGGAATGTTAATCCAGAAACTTTTATTTGAAAAGAGGAAGTAAGGCTAACAATAGAGAATATATTAAGAAATTCTTACTAAAAAAATTTTAATTTTCTTATAATGCTTTTATGTATTCTTTGGGCATACCTGTTAGGAATGAAGAAAAAACTATAGAATCTCTTATTAATAGTATTTTTGAACAATCTCTTCCTCCCGAAGAAGTTCTAGTCTGTGTAAATAACTCAAGTGATAGGACAATAAATATAGTCGAAAATTTAGCAAATCAATATGATAATCTAAGGGTATTACAATCAGCTCCTTGAAAAGCAAGAGGGTGGAATAAAATTATTCAAGAAACAAGAAATAAAGTTAATATATTTTGTGATTGAGATATTCGCTTTTGAAACTCTGAAACATTAGAGAAATTATTTTATGAATTTCAAGAGGCAGAAGATTTGAAAATGCTTTGAGCTTCTGTAATACAACTACCTTCAAAAAGAATGACTCCTTATAAATTAACTATCCCATCATGACAACTTTATGTCATAGATAAAGAAAAGATATGAGTTAATGCTTTACCAGAAGATATAATCAATGATGATTGATACATTGTATGAATGTGTTATCCTCATATATCTGTCACAGACAAGGCTTTTTTCTACTGTAATAAGCCAAATTTGATAGATGTTTATAAGACACAAATGAGAATATTAAAATGAGTAAGACAATTACTAGATATGTGAATGGAAGAAAAGATGTTATCCATAATAGAAATGTCCAAGAAAAAGACTAAATATAAATTACTGCTTGAATTAGCAAAAATGTTGAATGTTAAAAATTGAGATAATCTTTGGGAAGAAGCGAGATCAACAAAAAAAGAAGTGGAGCTTAGTTAAGGAAAGTCTGAAAAACTAACTTTTTGTCATTCCTGCGAAGGCAGGAATCTATTAAATAGACAAAATTCTTTTTTTTAAAATGAATAATTTGACTTTTTCAGAGCTTCCTTAAGATTTTTTTAATTGTGGATTTATCTTATTATCATACTTTTGTAACCAAAAGTAGCAAAAGTTTTAGGGGGCTCAAATTTCAGCTGGTAAAATCTTGATGCTTACGAAAAATACTCACTATTATTTCGCCCCCTAAGACCCCAATATTTCTAAATAATATTAGTTGCTTTTGTAAGAGAATTAAAAAATAAAAAACTGGAGATTTTTTATAAGAAACATATAATAGAAAAGTTTTATAAAAAAATTTAATATGGAAACAGGATTTATTATAAAATTTAATAAATTTCTAAGGAAAGGAGATTGGTTAAAAAAAGAAGAAAGCAAAAAGCTTTGTGATTTTTTTGAGTCTGATAAGGAAAATAACGAGTTATTTTTAGTAGAAAGAGCAAGAGAATATTCTATAGAAAGCTGAGAAGAAAATAAAATGAAGTTTTATATTCTCTCTGAATTTTTCAAATACCTCTGAGAAGAACATAATTTTTCAAATGATAAGATAATCTCTATTTTAAAAGAAAGATTGGAGAAAATTATTGAAAATAATAATTTTAGAGAGTACTCTTACACTTTAGAAGTTCTCTTTTCAATAAATAAAGAAGATATGGAGTATTATATAAACCAATATGATTTACTTATAAAAAATAATAGTTTATATCATGATATTAATGCTCAATTTTTAACGATTTTTATTAAATTGAAGATTAATGATAAATTTATCCGAGCTTTTCAGAAAGTCATTATTGATAATACAAGAGAAGCTTATTTTTACTCTGTAAAAGAATGATTTAAATATCTATTTTCTTTAAATAACTCAGAATTTAAGAAATATTTTTTGCAGTTATTAGATTTTTTCTCTAAAGAACAAAACAAAGAAAAATTAGTTCATTATCATGAGTATACATCTCTTATTAGAAGCTATGATAAAAAGGATTTTATAGAAATATTCAAGAATTTTAATAGTAAATTAGATAATGCGAATTTTTCAGAAGAAGAAAGGAAAAAAATAAAAGAATTTTTAATTTGAGATATTGATTTTGCAATCAATAAATTTGAAAGAAATTTGACGAATAATTTCTTTATAAATCAGTTATTTTTATATTTTTATGAAAAAGATAATATATTTCTTATAGAAATTTTACAGTGATTAAATGCGAAACATTTAATATTTTCTTTAGATAAATTTGTTTCAGAATATTTAAGTGAAGACTTCATTGAGGATTTTATACAATTATACAGGGATACAGACAATGTAAATCTTATCTATTTTATTTATGATATTGCAAAAAATTCTTGAAAAGAAATATTAGTAAAATCTTTTGAAAAATCATCTTTTGAAAAAAAAATTAAAGATAGAAATAAGCAAATAGAAAAAAATAATGAGAAATATGAAAAAGAAAAGAAAGAAAGAATAGAAAAAGAAAAAAAAGAATTTTTTTCTATGTTAAATCCAGAAAAATGACATTATTATCCTAAAATATTTCAAGATTATCATAATTACATATCAAATAAAGAATGATTGTTAGAAAAGACTTTTAGTAAGCAGGAAATACAGGAAATAAATATTTCCATAAGAAAACAAATAAAGACATTATTTGAAATATTGAAAACAAAAGATTATCAAGATGAAAAAATTGTGCAAATTCTTACTTTTGAGAAAACTTGAGAAAATTCATATTCACATACTTGGTATGCTACTTATTTGTCTTGGATTATAGATATTGCAAAATATCTTACAATGGATCTTTCTGATTATTATAAGATATTTGTATTATTTTATCCTTTGCTTTGGTGAGGTGAAAATATAGAAAATATATTGGCTATAATTTCAAAAAAAATAAATAAAGATGATATAGATTATATTTTAAGAGTTTATAGTGAGGATTTGCATGAAAATGCCATTTGATTACGATACTATCATATTGATATTTTAACGGATTTTTATAATAAATTTAAAGTGGATTTTAGTCCAACACAAAAGAAAAAACTAGAGGAAATTTGCTTGGATGTGATTGATTGAAATGAGGAAAACAATATTTATTACAAGAAGGATTTTTTAAAAATATATTCTGAAATATGATGAGAAAAGAAATTATTAAAACTATGGAATAATTGGTGAAAAAATTTTCAGAAATTTAATTATTTCAAAGATTTTTTAGATAACCCAGAAGAAAAAAAAGAGCAAAAAGACAAGATGAAATTTTTTACTTTTATTACACAAGAGTTAGCAAAAACTTATTGAAATAAGGAAGCATTGAAATGGTTTATAAATCAATTAAAAAATGGAAAAGTAGAAGCAAAAGAAAGTTTTAAAATAGAATATCCGAGAACTTCTACTCATATGGCTTGAATATCTGACAAAGAATCTGAATTATGAAAATGGTGAAGTAATGATAATAATTTTTCTTTTATTTTTAGTGTTATTGCAAAAATAGATATTTTAGATGAGATGTTAGAAATTCTTGATTTATCCTTTCAAATAGTATCGGATTTACAATCTTGAAAATTAAAGTGAAATTATGAGATGTATGCTGACTATTTAAGAAGAATATTTTATGAATATATTGAAAATTTAGATGAAAGCTTAGTGTATAAAGATTATTATTATAAAGTAAAAAAACTTTTAGATAAATATGATTATAAGGTTACTTATAATTTCAATTTAGAACCTCTAAAAAAGAAATTTTGAATTGATGATTTAGAGGAAGAAGCATTAGAAATTATTGAAAAAGATTGAGTAGAAGGAATAAAAAAATTGTTAAAGGAAAAATATTCGCTTCAAGATGAAAATGCTAGCTTAAAGATGCATCCTATTCAAACAAACGATACTAAAGATAAAGATTTTATTTTGTTTGTAGAATGAATTAGTGATATTATCATTCTACAAAATGCTTGGGAAAAATTAAGAGAAAATAAAGAAATGCCTTTTAGAATAGAAAACTGATATCATAAATATAATATTTGAGAAATGTTTAGAAATAAAGACTACCCTATTATGTATCATAATCCCAATAAAACTATTATTTGAATGTTAGACTTTGATTCAGCATACAACGAATTTAATTGATTAAACTCTAAAAATAATTGGGAACAAGTCATTTCTAATGAAAGTAAATGATTATTAAAGAGAAATCAAAAATTTAATAAAGGATATATTTTTTTATTACCAGTACCAAATATTAGAAAGGAATATGCAAGTTCCTTATTTTGAGATAAATCAATATTGAGTATAGAAATGTTATTTGAGGACAAAATTATTTTAAATAAAAATAAATATGGAGATTATATTTATGTGGAAGAATTAAAAATACCATGAAATCATAAAAATGTTTTATTTTGATTTAAAAATGACAAGAAAAAAGATTTTGCAGATACTACAAATACTTTTTCTAAAGAAGAATTTAAAAACTTTGAGCATATTTTTAAACTTATGGAAGATATTATTTCTTGAAAATATGAAAAGTAGTAAAATACCAAAAGCTCCTTTCTCGTTTCACTTATATTCTGATAACTAAAAATATCCTCCAAATTATGTATAATTACATAACTTAAAGGATATTTTTAAATGGTCGGGAACGTGAGACTCGAACTCACAACCCCACGGTCCCAAACCGTGTGCGCTAGCCAATTGCGCCAGTTCCCGAAAATTTTTTATAATGGTCTTTTCTTTTTTTACAGATTCCTGTCTTCACAGGAATGACAGTTTTGTAAATGGTGGGTATAGGTAGACTTGAACTACCGACCTCACGATTATCAGTCGTGCGCTCTAACCAACTGAGCTATACACCCACAAAATCAAAGATTAATAATTGCTCTCAAAGTATAAAAAAAAGTAGATATATATAGAAAGCACTTTCTTATAATTCTCTTTCTACTTTCTACTTTTTTTGTTTCTTTTAAATGGAGCGGGTGATGGGACTCGAACCCACAACCCTCTGCTTGGAAGGCAGATGCTCTAGCCAATTGAGCTACACCCGCATAAAAAATTAATTAATCCTTAATTCTTTAGCGAAATGTATGATATAAAAAAAAGTTTTAAAGTCAAAAAATTTTTATCAAAAAAAAATTTTTTTATTTTGGAAAGCTTATACTTCCAGAAGAATATGCTTCTCCATTGACCAAAATAATTACTTTTTTACTACTTGAAGTGATATCAAGACTTTTACTTTTTAAATCTAGATTTACAAAATATTGTTCATTTTGTAAATTTTTGAGTTTATAATTTTCTTTTGTCAAAGCAAAAAGATAACCAGTATAAAAACTACAGACAATAAGCAGGGAAGAAATAAGAAGTTTTACATTGTTCATACTATTTATTTTGCATATAAAAAGCCTTGAGAGTATTTTTCATTATAAATAATACCGTGAGTCTTCCAACTCATCAAGGAACAGGTGTGATAGGATTTCCATTTTCTGAAATCTCTTGAAAACAAGCATCTCAATAAATTTTTTCATCTATTACAGTAAAACCCACATCTATGACAAAAGCCTCTTTTTTTATCATATCTTTTGTCAAAATTCATGGTTTTCCTGTTGCAAGAACTACTATATCAGCATTTTGAGTATGGCTTTTGAGATCTTTTGTCTTACTATTACAGCAAGTTACCGTTGCTCATTCATTGATACACATACTGACAAGAGGTTTTCCTACAATATTACTTCTCCCAATAATAGTTACATTTTTTCACTCGAGATCAATAGAATTTACTTTACATATATGGATAACTCCAGAAGGAGTACAAGGAGCAAGTCCACTTTCATCTCAAAGGGCAATTTTTCCCATATTGATAGCAGTAAATCCATCAATATCTTTGACAGGATATATAGTATTGATAATAGTATTTGTATCTATATGAGAGGGAAGAGGTAGTTGAATAATAATTCCGTGTATAGTCTCATCATTGTTAAGTTTTTTGATATCTTCTTTAAGTTCTTCTTCTTGTATCCCCCTTTCTCTTTTTATAAGTTTAAATTGTATTCAAACTTCTTTTGCCCATTTTGCTTTTTGAGAGACATATCGTATACTTGCAGGATTATCTCCTACCAATATGACAGCAAGTCAAGGTTTTTTATCAAGAAGCTTTATTTCTTCTTTGAGTTTTTCATATCAAATGAGAGCTATTTCTTTACCATTTGTAATCATTTTTTATCTTTTCAAAATATTAAAACTTAGCTAAAAGATACAAAAAAAAATAAAAAATACAATTGTTTTTTTATGGAAAAAGATACAATGAAGCTAACATTTGCTTTTTAATTTTTTAAAATATGTCAAATAAAATCCTTGCTCTTCTTGTTTTAATATTATTTTTTATCTTTGCTTATTTCCTTTATGCTTACTTTTTTATCTATTACAATGCAACAATCCATTTTTCTAGCAATGTAGATAATTATTCTGTAAAATTGTATGTACCAAAGATAGCAAAAAGTTTTACATATGAATGTAGTAAAAAAGAATGTGATATACAAGATATTGCTCCTTTTGAATATAATATGACTCTTTCAAAAAAGTGATATGAAAATGATTTTCGTGTCATAACTATAAAAAAATCTTCTAAAAATGATGTTTCAGTCAGTTTCAGAAAAATAGTTTCTCTTGAAGAAGTAGAAAAGGAAAAGAAAAAAGAACTCACAAAAGATGATAAAGTAAATCTTGTGAAGCTCAAAGCTTCATCGTATGCTTTTTTTAATCTTGAAGAAAAAGGAGTATATTATTTTACAGAATCTTCAAATGCTGAAATTATTCTTAATTATTTTTCTCAATCATGAGTAAAATCAGAAAATAAAGCAAGTTTTAAAAAGATTTCTCCTGAAGCTATTTCTTTACAAGCAGTAGTAGGAGAAAGTGATAGTATATTTATAGAAAATGGAGAAGAAAAATATATTTTTTCTCCTGAACTCAATATCTTGAAAAAAATAGACCTAAAATGAGTCCAAGTTTCATATCTAAAACCTTGAGATAAAGATGAATATCTAATCGTAACAAATATTTGAACTTATGTATATTCTTTTTTTGATGAAAAATTAACATATTTTCCTCTCTTTTTTGATTTTGTTGCTGGAGAAAAAAAGCTTATAGGCTATATCAAACAAGATGATAATTCGCGACTCAAAAATTTTTGAATAAGCTGAGAGACTCAAAATATTATACTTGAGTTTGATAGACAAAGTCTTGATAAAAAGATTCTCCTAAAAACTGATGAAGATATCACAAAAATATATCTAAAAAAATGAGTTATCTCTGTAGAGGATAAGAGTGGAAAGAATTTTATTTTAAATGGGGTTGAAGGTGGGGAGTAAAGATTATTTTATAATTTTAAAAAAAGAGTCATTCAAAAATTTTAAACTACTTTTTTTCTTCTTCACTATATGTTATTGTTGATTTTCAAATTCAAACTCATTTTAATACTATTGCTGAATCTCATTTTTTTCTTTTTTTGACTTCTCAAACTACATTTGCAGTAATTCAAGATTTTTTAGCCTGTGCTAATATTTTTTCTATTTATAAATTTCATCTAAATCTGGATGAATTATTATAATTTCATCATTTCATCACTTTTTTGTTTCAGTAACTATTCATCAAATTTTAGCTTTAAAATTATTTTTTGCACATATTTTTATTAGTTTATCAGCATTTACTTGATTTGGTACAGCAACTATCATCCTTTGTCAACCTGGCCAAGTTTTTAACATTTCTTCTGGTCAAAATTTGACTCCTCATTCAACGAGCCAACTGGCACATTTTTTAGTTATATCTGTTATTGGGAATAAATCATCAAGTGTAGCAGATAGTCATTTTCCTTTTAAAAATGGCTCAAAAAATTTAGATTCAAAACTTCATCAAGATAAATGTCATATTGCATGCATTTCAACTTGTTTTTCTAAATCACTATACCAACCATTGGCATCAGCTAGAGCTAAGGAATAGATTTTTGATGGACTGAGTGCTTCAAGTATTTCTTCTCTTGGAGCATCTTTATACCAGTTTGGTCAATATCTTAACTCAAATGCTTGTCTAACTTTACTTATTCAATTACATCAAAATCACTCTTGTTCAAAAACAACTAATAAATCTCAAGCCTTTAATTTTTCTCAAGTTATTCGCATATCTTTATGATTAATTCAATGTGCTGTTCATGACCAATCAAGAGGTAAACTTGCTTGTGGATTTGGACTTGTTAAACAATTATAATGAAAAGCAGTTTCTCATTCAAGTAGGACTATTTTTTGCTCTTTCGCATATTGTCATAATCCTTCAAATAATTCTATTGCCGCTTTTTCCTGATCATCATTATTTATTCTTGATAATGTTAATGTATTTGAAAGAGCTAGAGTTATTCCTCAATTTCTTCCAATATCATCTCCACACATTGCTATTAAGTCACTAGCTAATGTATTATAAACTCTTACTACATCAGCTAAAATAGGTTTTGTTCACCCTCAATCTGATGATTCTACTCTATAAAATCAATTAGACTCAGGAAAACTAGGTGTGGTAAATCCTCTTTCTCAACGGAAATGTTCATCTCATTCTTCTATTACTACAAAAGGATTATTTCAATTACTTTCTCTACATATCTTTCATGCTCTTCATGATGATCTATCCTTTGATTGATCATAAAATTCTGCTGGGCTAGGTCAAATTAATATTTGCATATTTTTTTCTATTAAAAAATTAAAATTAGATTAAATATTACTTCTTATAATTCTATTAATCATTCTCTCAAATCTTTAAATAATTCAGCATTAATAGCACTTTTTCAAATATCTGTACGATAATGGAAAAGTCATGGATCCAATTCTTCTCATGGATTCAGTTCTTCTATTTGGGCTATAACTGCATATACTTTTTTAGAAGCTTCTTCCATAGTATCTGCTATAGCTGTTACATCTAAAATTCTTCCTCCATTAGTTACAAGTTGCCCATCTTTATTTTTTGCTGTTCCAGCATGGAATATTATTATATCATCTGGTATTTTATCAGGTAAATTTATAGCTTCACCTTTACTTCAAGATTCTGGATAAGATTTGGCTGAAAGAACAACAGTTATTGCTTTTTTTGTACTCCATTGAACATTTTGTATAGTATCAAGCTTTCATTCTGATCAAGCAAGACACATCTCCAAAAAATCTGAATCTAAAAGTGGTAAAACTACTTGTGTCTCTGGATCACCAAAACGAACATTGTATTCAAGAAGTTTTGCTTTTTTCTTCTTATCTATCATCAATCAAGCATAGAGAAATCCAGTAAATGGTTTTCCTTCACTATTCATTCAATCTATTGTTGGTCTTATTATCTCTTTAATCACTTCTTTTTGCAATTCTGGAGTCATGATATGAGATACTGGGGCATATGCACCCATTCCTCATGTATTTGGTCATAGATCTCAATCATTTCTTTTTTTATGGTCTTGTGATGAAACCATTGGTATGATATTCCCATTTTTATCTACCATAAATATCATAGATACTTCCTCTCCTTCCAAAAATTCTTCTATTACTACTTTTGATCACTTTTCAAATGCTTCATCAATAGCTTTTTCGGCTTCTTTTTGAGTTTTTGCAAGAGTTACTCCTTTTCCTCCAGCAAGTCCATCTTCCTTTATAACTATTGGATTTGGAAAATTTTGATTATCTCTAACATATTGTTTTGCTTTTTCTATTTCTGTCTGTTCAAAAGTTTTATAATCAGCTGTAGGAATATTATGTCTTCCACAAAAATCTTTTGTAAAACTTTTTGATCCTTCTAGTTGAGCAGCTTCTTTTGATGGTCAAAATATTCTTATTCAAGCTTCATTAAATTTATCAACTATTCAGTCCACCAAAGGTTGTTCTGGACCAACGACGACAAGTCAGATATCATTCTCTTTTGCAAATTTCAATAAAGCATCTATATATCCTGGATCATTTGGATTCGTATCTATTTTCACATTTTTTATTTTTCCTTCGGTTGAAGTCCCTGGATTTCCAGGAAATACTAATATTTCTTTAGCCTTATCCGATTGAGCGAGTTTCCAAGCAATTGCATGTTCACGACCACCAGAACCAACAACCAAAACTTTTCCATTAAACTTTGGAAAATCTTCTACTCAAGCCTCAATTTCTCAAGGGGTTTTTAAATGATCACTCATATATATAATTATTAAAAAATTAAAATTAGATTAAATAAGCCTATTCTCATAAGAAATTCCTCCTTGTAAATCAAGCATTCCTCAAAATACTGTTCCTTCTAGAAATTTAAAACTTTCAGCTACATCTGTATCTATTTCTATTTTATCATTTTCATTTCATGTCCATTTAATTGCTTCAGAAATAACCATTTGTGTAATCTTCCACTGAATAATATGTTCCATTTTATTTACTTTATTTTTTACATCATCTTCTGAATTACAATCTTCCAAAGTAACTGGAACTTGCACTATAGTAAATTTTGGATCATCAAATTTATCTGTTACATAATGCATTGTCACACAAGTTTGATTAATTTTTCAAGCTTTATAATCTTCCCATATTTTTCTATGAACATGCATTCCATACATTCCTTTTCAACCATATCCTTCTTGTGTTGGTCATGGATGAACATTTACTGTTTTATGTGGTTTTAATCAAGCTACATAGTTAAGTAATCAAGATAAAAATACATATTCAAGATTATTTTCTCTAATTATTTTTTGATATATTTCTCTAATTACTTGAAGATTCTCTTCAGAAAATTTTCAATTTGATTCTCTTTTTGGAAAACCAGTCATATGATGAAAAGGAATATTAAATTTATCTGCTTTTTCCTTAACTCATCAGTTAGAATAATTACTAACTATTAATGCAACTATTGCTTGTATATCTCAACTTTTTACTTTTTCTAATAATTTTTCAATTCCACTTCAACCATGTCAATACTCTTTTTCTCAAGTTCAGAAAAATCAAACTCTAGGAAGATTAGAAATATTTGAATTCATAATTTTTAATTATTAAAATAAAATTTAAAAATTAATTTATAAGTTTTTATAGGTACCTACTCCAAATGAATATGCAGCTGATTTAAATATATCAAGCTCATGATCTCATGGAATATTTTGGAATAATTTTTTTCAAGTTCTTTCTGGATGTGGCATCAATCAAAGCACTCTTCAATCTGGTGAACAAATTGCCGCTATTCATTCTATTGAACCATTATATTTAGATGTCGGTTTTCATGTTTTTGAATCAATATATTGCATCACAACCTGTCAGTTATCAATCAATGTTTGTATTTTTGCTATATATTTCTCATCAATATAAAATCTTCATTCTCAATGAGATACAGGAATAACATATTTCTTTCAAATTTCTGATAGACTCATCAGAGGAGACATAACAGAATTTACAATCAATCAAACATTATCAGTTATATGCCTTCTTTGTTTATTATAAGTAAGTGTGAAATCATCTTTTTCTAAACAATCTGTAATAAGTCATTCCTTAAATATTCCTAGTTTTATCAATGCTTGGAATCAATTACATATTCATACTGTAAGAGTATCAGGACTTCCCAAAAAAGCATTTACAGCCTCTTTTAGTTGCTTCATTCTGAATACAGATGCGATAAATTTAGCCGATCAATCTGGTTCATCTCCTCAAGAAAATCAACCTACAAATGATAACATTTGAGCATCTTTCAGTAGTCTTGCAAATTCTTTAGTTGATTCAATAAGTGATTGAGGAGTCAATGTATTAAAATAAAATAAAACTGGTTTCATCCCTGCTTTTATTATGGCATGTTGTGTATCTAACTCTGAATTTGTCCCTGGGAAAACTGGTATCAAAACAGTTGGAGGAGTTCCGATTATATTTGGAGAGTTTTGTATTTCTTCTGTAACTAATGGTTTTCAGTATTGATTATATAATAATGTTCTTGTTTGAGCTTTTGTAGATGATTTGATTAAATCAACCTCAGCACCTCAATCATTAGTAGGAAATATTTCTTCAAATGTTTTTTCCCAAGATTTTTTTGTCTCATTAAGATTGATTTCTTGCTCTCCTATAATTATTTTTTCTTCTTCTAAAGTTTTTCATATAAGAGTGTATCACTCTCAAAGAATATCTCCGATTTCACTTGGTTCTTTATTTAACTCAAGGACTATTCCTCACATATCTTCATTAAAGACTCAATCTTCCTTATCAAAATGAAATCAAATATCATTTCAAACACACATATTGTGGATTGTAGATGACAATCCTCAAGCTCATACTGTACTTGAAGAAGAAACATATCATTTATCTATAAGAGCTGATACTATTTTTAGATTTTTCATATATTCTTCCCAATTTGGAACTCCATTTGAGTCTTTTTGAACTGGAAAATGAATTACACTATTTCAAGATTTTTTAAATTCTGCAGATATAGTTTTGTTTATATTTCAGATAGATGTTGCAAATGAAACTGTTCATGGAGCTACATCAATTCTTGAACTATCAGACTTTTCAAAGGTTCATGATGCACTATCTTTTCATCAAAGAGCTAATCTTAATAATTCCATTTGTGCTTTAAATGCTCAAAGCATTGCTTGATAAGCCTTTCCCCATCTTTTTTCTTCAGTTCAAAGTTTTTCAAAATATTCTTGAAGAGATAAAAAGGTTTTTTCTATATCTCATCCAAGTGCAATACATTTTGAAACCGATTCAATAATTCAATAAATAGCACCTAAAAATGGTGAATTTTCACACAAATATGGGTTAAATCATAAGGAAGAAATTGTCGTAGTAATTGCATCAATTCAATTATAAGTAGGGATTTTACATACCATTCCATTTTGATGAGTCAGTTGATTTTTTCAACCAAAAGGAGATATAACCGTTGTTGCTCAAACTGAACTGTCAAAAATAGATCATAATCATTTTTGGCTTGCAACAGGTTTTCTCGAAAGATTATATAAAAAAGCTTCTTTGATATTTCAATCCATGATTAATTGCTTTAATTTCTCATCATGCACTTCATCAAAGTAATTTTCTTTATTTGCTACAACTTCAGCATTTGCTTTTTTAGTTGCTCAGGCTTTATCCAAGAAATCTCTACTAATATTTACTACTTTTTCTCATTTATATGTAACATTGAGTCTATCATTTTCTGGGTTTTCTACTGAATCTGTAACCGTTGCCACATTTCTTCATTCAAGATTATATTCATTAATAATCTTCATTGCTTCCTCATAATCTTCTTCATCTATTACAAATGCCATCCTTTCTTGAGATTCAGAAATCATTCTCACAAGAGCTCCGATTGGATACTTGGTAAGAATTTGATCAAGATCAATATTAAGTCATCTTGATAATTCTCATACAGCGACGGCGACTCCTCATGCTCAAAAATCGTTACATTTTTTTATTAATTTTGTAAATCTTGGATCTCTAAGCAATATAGCTATAGCTCTTTCTGTAATGGCATTTCACTGTTGAACCTCAGCTCAACAAGTTGCAACAGAATTTTTGTTTTGGACTTTTGATGCCCCACTTGCTCATCATGTTCAATCATTTCCAGTTCTTCCTCAAACCATAAGAACTAAATCTCCATTTTTTGGTTTCTCTCTTCTTATATTTTTAGCAGGAACTCACCCTATAACATATCCAACTTGGAAATTTTTCGCTACATATCAAGGATGGAAAAATTCTTGCACAATTCAAGTATGAATTCATATCTGATTTCAATAACTTGAAAATCACTCTGCTGAAAGTCTTGAAATAAGTGCTTGTGGAAGTTTTCAAGCAATAGTCGCTGAAATTGGTTCCGTAGGATCTGAAGTTCCACTTAATCTCATTCCTCACCAAACCCAAGCTCTTCATGAGGCAGGATCTCTTATACATCAGCCGATACAAGTTGCAGCTCAACCAAATGGCTCTATTTCAGTAGGATGATTATGAGTTTCGTTTTTATACATTATCAGCCATTCTTCCGTAGTTCCATCTTCCATCTCGACAGTAACTTTAAATGAACAAGCATTTATTTCTTCTGATTCATCAATATCCTTTACACTTGGATTTTTTTCTGGATTTTTTTGAAAATACCTTTTTGGAGTAGTAACAACATCCATCAATGTTGTTGGTTTATCTCATCTTCATAAAGAATCTTTTGTTTCTTTATACTGTTTTTCTGCTTCTTTAATACTTTCTATTAATCATCATTTTTTTCATGTATATTTTACTTCTTCAATATGAGTATTAAATGTTGTATGACGACAGTGATCTGACCAATAAGTTTCTATTACCTTCATCTCAACATTTGTTGGGTCTCTTTTTTCTTCATCTCTAAAATATTCTTGAACAAGAGATATGTCATCTATATCCATTGCAAGATTATATTTTTTTATAAAATCAATTAAGTCATTATTACTTAATGAAGTAAATCAATTCATTACAAACCATTTATCTTCCTCTGGAACGAGTCTATCTTCATATTTTCCCATCTGTGTATCACACTTTTTGACAGGATTAATAATCCGATTTCTTATCCTTTTTATATCATCTATACTTAACTCTCACTCCAAAACTATGGTCGTTTGAGCACTTACACTATTATTTTCCTCTCAGGTTTGCACCATAAGTAATTTTTGTATGGCATCAACTCTTGCATCGTATTGTCATGGTAATGACTCAATATTTAAAATAGTTTTATTTCAGTCTATTTTATAATAAATTCATCCAATACTTTCTCATTGTTCTTCACTATAACAATCACTTAAATTACAGGAGGCAAAAACATTATCAATTTTTACTTCTCAATTATTTTCTGTTTCTCAAGATTTTTTTATATACCCTAAACTAAATTTTTTTCAGCCTATGATATTTTGGGAAAAAGATCTATTTGAATGAATTTCATCTACTGGTTTTTCACTAAAAATAGTACCAACAGAATTTTTAAAGTCCTTATTTGATAAACCTTTTACAAGGTATCTATTATAAACTTTTGCTTTTACTCATAGGATACCTAACTCTTCATTTATAACATGATTTAAAGAGTGTGATATTCAATCAAGCTCATCTTTTTTAGTCACAAAAAGTTCTCTAGTAAGTTTTTTCTGTTCTAATAATTCAATTCAATTGTCAATTTTGTTTGGAATATTCATAAAAATAAACTTACAAAAATAAAATTTTTCTTTTTAATCATAACTTTTTAAAATTTGTTTTTATTTTTGCAATTTTGATAATAAAAATTAATATAGTATTTATTTTACTTATGTCAAATAATCTTTTTAAATTAAAAATCAAAAAAACTCCTCTAAAAATCTTTAGAGGAGTTTTTTTGATTTTTTCTTTTTTTATTAAAAAGGAATATCTTCTATACTTATTTCTTCTTCTTGTTTTGGATTTGTTTTTTT
Organism: Candidatus Altimarinota bacterium; assembly: GCA_013350285.1. GTDB lineage: Bacteria > Patescibacteriota > Gracilibacteria > BD1-5 > UBA6164 > JAAXWG01. The sequence goes on from JAAXWG010000004.1 coordinate 186,538, forward strand.
CACTGCAGGTGTAGTATTTGAAGCTTCTTGATTATAAGAACTTGCTCCTCCACTTTCTCCACTAGCATTTCCATCAAGCATAATCATATTTTCTCCTACGATTTCTGTTTTGTATCTTTTTGTTCCATCTTGAGCCTCCCAGTTTCTTGTTTGGAGTCTTCCTTCTACATAAATTCTTCTTCCTTTTCCAAGATATTGTCCTGCTATCTCAGCAAGTTTTCCCCATAATACAACATTGTGATATTCCACTTGCTCTTGTTTAATTCCACTTCCATCTGTCCAGTTTCTATTGGTTGCAACAGAAAAACTTGTTACACTTTGACCACTTGGAGTTGTCTTGAGTTCAATATCTGAAGTTGTTCTTCAAATTATTTGTACTTTGTTTAAATCCATAATTATAATATTATTTTTAAATTTTTTTGCTCTTTATAAGCAATAGTATTATATAATTTTTTTACTCAAATCAAGAAAAAAATATATTTCTTTCTCTTTTTCACTTTCCATTTGATTAATTTTTTAAAAAAGTCAATAAAAATATACATTTCCTATTTGCATATTTTTGCTATTCATAAAATTTTATGCTAGAATTTAAGGGAAAATATATTTTAAGTGAAAACTTTTTATGTTAAAAAAATTGATAGCCGTGCTCCTTATATCAGCATCACTCCTTTGAAATGGGGGTATTATCTTTGCAGCAAAAGATGATGAAGTTCCTTCTTATACAACATTGAGAGAAATAGATAAAGGAACTTTTAATGAATATAGATATAGAATAACAGAGAAGTATTTTTCTCTCAAAGAGAATTTTAATATAGAGGGAACAATTGATAAAGATATTGCTCTTGATATTCAGACTTTGGCAGAAAAATGATATAAATATCTTCCTGATAATCTTAATAATAAAAATTATTATAATAATCTTGTTACAGAAATAAAAAGAGGTATCAAATACCCAGATAATGAAACAAATTATACTACTATAGTAAAAGCAATACAAGCATTTTTAGAAAAAACAGATATAAAAACAATTGCTTGAACTATAGAAGCTCTTCCAAAAGAAGGAAATGCTCCATTGACAGTAACTCTCAGAGCAAAGGTGAGTGACCCAACAGGGACACAAATCCCATCATATAATTATATTTGGTGGATTGATAATGGAGGAAAAAGACAAGAAATAGGAAGAAAGCTTTCTCTTTCGTATGTACTAAAAGAGGAAGGAAAATATTCTATATTTCTTGATGTTGTTTCCAATCATAAAAATGAAGCAGGATTTACTGATGTACTTCCTTTTCGTTCAAGAACAGATATAGAAGTAAAAGAAAAAGTAGCTTCTTTGATACTCAGTGTCAATGGAGATAAATTAAGAAACCAAGATATTCTTAAATTTACTCCCAATGAAGCTTCTTATGGACTTATTTTTGATGCAACATCATCTACTCCGACAGGAGGAGCAAAATTTATCAAAACTTCTTGGGATTTTTGAAATGGAGTAAAAAGAGAATATACAGGAGCTCCAAAAGTAGAAAGAGTTGTCTATGCGACAGAATGAGAATATACAGTAAAACTTACTCTTAAAACAAATGAGCTCAAATCTATAGAGAGAAAATTTGTTGTTTCTGTACATCAGCCTATTGCGACAATTTCTTCAAATACAGAAGAGGGATATATGGGAACAGAGTTTGTTTTTAAAGCAAAACCATCAGGAAATGATAAAAACTTGAGTTATAATTGGGAAATAGTTGATATTGATAATGATGAAGTTTTAATTAAAAAAACATGAAGTGTATTAAACCAAACTTTTTTGAAAAAATGAAAATATAATATCAAACTTAAGGTAGTAGAACCATCCGGAGATACAGATACAGATACAAAAATTATTAATATAAATTCAAGAGCACCAATAGCTAATTTTACTTATAAGATTCCAAAACAAAATGAACCAAATACTGTTTTACTTGATGCTTCAAAAACCTATGATCTCGATTTTTCTGATGAAGGAAATCTTAAATTTAGTTGGATAATTGATGGACAAAAAGTAAATCTTGAAAAAGCAAATTATAATGGTTCTGTTTGATATTATACTTTTGACTCTATAGGAGATCATAGTGTTGTGCTAGAAGTAAAAGATCCCGATGATATTATTGCTCTAAAAAGTGATAAAGTAACAATAAATTCTGTTCTTTCTGTTGATGTTCATAGTTTTCCAAAAGTTATTCAAAGACAGCAATCTATTCGTTTTGTTGCTGATTCTGAATATGCAAGATACTATGAATGGGAATTTGGAGATGGAGATAGCTATGGAGGAAAAACAAATCAAGTAAGTCATACTTATAATAAAAGTGGAATATTTGATGTAAAACTTACAGTAAGAGATAATGAAGGAGTTACAAATTCTGTAATTACAAAAGTATATGTAAGTGAATCTGATTCTCCTTTAGCTCTTATAGATATATCAAAATGATATGAAGAAATTCCAGTATATGATAAAAATGCTTGTGATGGTGCTTGAGCCTATATTGTGGATAAAGTTTCAAATATAAGATTATCTTGATTACAAAGTATAAATGTAGATGGAGAGGCAACAGGACTTACTTATTCATGGAAAATAGGAAACAATAAGTATTCTTCATGAAAAGATGTAACTCATACATTTGATGAACTTTGATGTTTTCCAATAAAACTCACTGTAAAAAGTGATAAAGGATGAAAAACAAGTTCAGCAGAAACAATGATTTCTGTTGAAAATCTTAAACCAGTATTATCCTCTCTTGAAATGGAGGTTGTTGATGCAAATACTGATCCAGTTGTGGTAAATGTAAAAGCAGTAGGAGCAAAGGATCCAGATGGAGTTATACAATCATATCTTTGGTATTATTATACTGATATGGATAATGAACCTCAAGATTTTCGTTCTACTGTAAAACCAACAACAACTTTTGTTCTTCCAAAAGTAAGTGGAAACTATTATTTTGTACTTATTTTAAAAGATAATAATGAAGCAAGAATAACTTCTGATGAAGCAACAGGTTCAAAATTTTTTACAACTCTTGCGGGAGATAATATGAATACTCCACTTATAGAACTCAAGGTAAATGATTCGTCTGTAACTATAGGGGATGATGTAGTCTATACAGCAAATGTAAAAAATGTTTTAGGACAAGATATAGCAACAGGTTCTGAGTTTAATTGGGATTTTGATGGAGATGGATTTTATGATAAAACAACAAAAGAAAATACAACAACTTATAAATTTTCAAAATCATGAGAATATGCTTCAAAAGTAAAAGTAAAATATAAATGATTTAGTAATGTAAGAAATGTTACTATTAATGTTTCTAATAAACTTGAAGCTGATTTTGACTATATATCTATAGGAAGTAAGTTTATATTTTTAGATAAAAGTAGTTGAAAAATAGATAATATACAATGGGATTTATGAGATTGAGAAAAAGTTTCTTGAAGAAATTCTTTTACTCATATCTATACAGATGCAAAAAAAACACATAATGTTGTTCTCAAAATATCAGAAGGAACAAAAGTGAAAGAAATAACAAAAGAGGTAGAAACAAATATAAAAAATATTTTAAAAGCAAAAAAAACTGGACTTAATTTATTTACTTATCCAGCTTATGATGATACAAATACAATCAATCTTGAAAGCGATACACAAAAGGTTTATGGATATCTATGAGATAGTAATGCCAGTATAACTTACTATGCTGTTGATTATGATAGAGAATATGATAGTGACTTAAATGGAGGGAAAGATGATGATGACGATAATAAATCTTGAAAAGAATATAAAACATGAGATCCAATAGAAATTCCTCTTTCTAAGAATAAGACTCAGAAAATAAGATTTATGATAAGAGATGAAGCTGGGGTTGTTCTTGATTCTGAAGATATCACTATTGTAAAAAAATATATAAAAGAAGATACTATTAATCTTGATGAAGTAAATTTTCCTTGAGTTACAGGAGAAGAAAAAGAAAAAGTAGATGCTCTTAAAAAGCTTGTTTCTAATCTTCCAGAAAACTATAAAATAGAAGGAATGAAATATATTCAAAAACTTCAAGAAGAATGGTATGATGATACGGAAAAAACAAAAGTTATTCTTGAATTTGAAGATTTTCTTGATAACAAAGATATAACAAATGCTTCAGAAATCGTAGAAGTACTTGAATCAATTTTGGTAATCGGACAAAATGATAAAAGTGAAAAAAATATAGCTTATAATGCTCTTAAAGGTCTTATTCCAGATATTCTTACTTGTGAAAAAAAGACAACAGGAACTTGTAAACAATATATTATTTCTCAGCTTGATAAAATAAAAACAAGTAAAGATATAGAAAAAAATAAAAAAATCGGAACAGAGATACTTGCTGTTATAGAAAAAGCAGTATGAATGAGTGATAAAGAAAAACTTGATTTCAAAGCAGTTTTAAAAACATTTATCTACGGATGAGTTGATAATATTCCAAGTGATGAAAAACAAGAAGTAAAAGATGATAATACTGCTTCAAGTGGAGGAATATTTATGAAAATACTTAAATTTGTTCTTTATATTTTTGGTGGAATACTCTTTATCCTTGTTGGTGGAGCATTAGTTTTTTGGATACTCTACAAAGTAAAAAATGAAGATGAAGAAGTATCTTTTCAAGATTTTATATTAAGACAAACTTCTTGAAAGGCTTGAAAAAAAGAAGAAGATGATGAGGATGATATATTTGCTGATAATTCTTCAGGAGAAAAAAAAGATATTTTTAAAGAAGAAGTTGTAGTAGATACTCCTAAAAAAGTTATTCAGGAAGAAGATGATGAGGAAGAAGAGACTCCAACTTGGTTAAAATGAGCCGATAATATAAATACAAAAGAACAAAATACAAAAATAGAAACCCCTATAAGTGAATGAATTTCTTGAAGTTCTTCATCTAGTTTTTCTCAAGAAGAAGAGGAAGAATGAGAAATTCCATCTTGGTTACAATGACCAGATAGTCTTAATACAGAAGAAAAAAAACAACTTCTTGAAGATCAAGATACAACTACAAAATTACCTCTTGATGAGACAAATATATGAAATTCATCAAATAATTCTTCTCAAGAAGAAGAAGAAAAAGTCCCAGATTGGCTAAAATGAAGTTTTTGAGAAGAAACAAAGTCTGAAGATAAAAAGACAGAACAAGAAGAAGATATTTTTAAAAAAGAGGAAAATCTTGAACTTCCTCAAGAAAAAGATGATGAAATTAATGAAGAAGAAAGCTCATCTTTGCTCCAAACAGATGATACAACTTCAAATACGAAAAAAGAAGATATAGATTCTCTCACTACACTTGATGATACAGATGTTCCAGATTGGCTAAAATGAAGTTTTTGAGAAGAAACAAAAGAAACTTCCGAGGAAAGTGATGATGATGGAGAAAGTCTTATTATTCAAAATGATAATGAAAAAGAACAAGTAATTTCTGATGAGCAAAAAGAATTAGCAAAAGAAAAGAGTTCTTCAGAGTTAGAAGAAACTCCAGATTGGCTAAAAACTCAAAATATTCCTCAAGAAAAACAAAAAGAAGAGGAGAATATCCCAGATTGGCTAAAAGCAGAAGATTTAGTCGTTTGAGCTAAAAAAGAAGCAAAAGATATGGATATACCAGATTGGTTAAAATGAAGTCTTGATGAAAAAGAAGAAAAAAAAGAAAAGAAAAAAACTTCATCCAAAAAAACAACAAAAAAGAAGGATGATGAAAAAGCTGAACAAGATGCGACAAAAAAAGATGAATTATGGCAAGATGGTATGCAGGTACCAGATTGGTTACAAGATACTTGAGATAATAAAAAAAATAGTTAAAATATCTTCACTTTTTTAATACATTAATCTAAGTCTATGGAAATAAATCAAATGCTTTTTTTTCAATTTTTCCTTGCATGACTTCTTTGAGCTTTTATAGGGCTTGAAAGGGGACTTCCAAGAAATTATAAACCAGTAGATAAAGAAAATTCTTTTGGAGGAATGAGATCATATAGTCTCATTTCTCTTTTATGAGCAATTTCAGTTTTTCTTGATAAGAGTTTTGATATCGTATTTTTTAGTTTTTTTTCTCTTTTTATTATAGCAACTTATATAGGAATTGCCTATACTTATACAACTTTTAAAAAAGATTCTATTGGGCTTACTACGGAATATTCAGCAATTATGACTTATTTTATAGGACTTCTTGTTATGCTTTGAAGCTATACAATTGCTCTTATTCTTACTATTATTCTTACTATTATTCTCAGTTCAAAAGAGTTTCTTGAAAAATTTAGTTCAAGTATATCAAGAAAAGAATTAACAAATACTTTAAAATTTTTGGTAGTTGCTTTTGTTGTGCTTCCACTTTTGCCTGATGAAAAATATTCTTTTGCAACACTCTTTTCTCATTTTTGACTTGAACAAGCTTTATTATGGAAAAATGCTATTTGGCAAATGGATTTTTTTAATCCATATTCTCTTTGGTTTTTTGTGGTTATAATGTCTTGAGTATGATATGTAGGATATATTTTATCAAAATTCTTTGGAAATCAAAGTGGGGTAATTCTTTCAAGTGTGCTTGGAGGACTTGTTTCTTCAACTGCTGTTACGGCTACTATGAGTGAGCAAAGTCAAAAAGATAAGGAAAATTATCATATTTATGTTGTTGGAGCCTTGCTTGCAAATTGTATAATGTTTTTAAGAGTTGTGCTTATAGTTCTTATTTTTAATATAGCACTTCTTCCAAAATTATTTCTTCCTGCAATGCTTATGTTTGTATGACTTGCTTGAGCAACTTACTATTTTTATTATTCTTCAAAAATAGCAATTAAGACAACAAAAGTAAATCTTGAGTGAAAGATGGAAAGCCCTTTTCGTATACTTCCTGCTTTGAAATTTTGAGCTTTTGTCCTTTTTATCAAGTTTATAGCTGCTCTTGGGCTTGTATACAAAGATATTTGGGGAGAAAAACTGTATTATTATATCCTCTGAATTATTTCTTGACTTGCAGATGTAGATGCTATTACTCAAACAATGACTACTCAAGCAGAAGAATGACTTGTAATCGGAAGTATTGCAGTTTCTACTATACTTCTTGCAGTAATGTCAAACAATACAGTAAAATGAAGTATTGCTTATAAATTTTGAGAAAAAAGATTTGGAAAATGAGTTGTTTTTAGCTTCTTAATTTCTACCATTCTCTGAATTATTGGGATAGTATTAGTAAATATGTAAAAAAAAATTAAAAACTCCCCTAAAATTTTTTAGAGAGGCATAAAATTTGATTTTAGAGAAAAAGATATATAATAAAATCAAGAATAATTTTTTAATGGAATTTAGATTATGAAAAAATCTCAAGATATAAAATTACAAGAAGCTTATAAAAAAGCTGATAAAGCACTACAAGAATTATTTTTTGTGAAAAAGGAAAAATGGAAAAAGAATTAGATTATTATATTTCTTTATTTAAAAGTAACTCAAGATATAGTTTTATAAAAGATATAAAGTTGCAAGAAATTTTATATCTTTTTTCTGGTTATGTATCATTTATTTATTATAATGAATTAGAAGAAAATAATTATTCTGAGTATTTAAAAGAAATAAAAGCCCATACTATTTTTGTCTACTTGTGATCTATTATTGAAGCAATTACTTATTATTTTGTAAAAACTAAACTTATTGATGAAAAATCAAAAAGAAAATATTTAGAAATTGAAGAATTTAAGAAATTACAAAAAATTGAAGAAACAAAAAATTTATATATTTGTAAACTAGAAAACAAAGAAATTAGTTTTAATGATTCAATAAATTTCCATGCTTTAATAAACTGATTAAAAGATAAAAAAATTATAGATGAAAAAATTGTAGAGAAAATAGATGATTTTAGAAAAATGAGAAATTTAGTTCATATTAATGCTTTTTTGGGTTATAATGAATATAAGTTAATACAAGAGTTAGAAAAAGCTTTTATAAATACTAAAATAATAGTAGATTATATAGAAAATAATATATAAATTTTTTATTTCATTTTCTCATACCTATAAAAATTCTCTTTTCCTGTCTGAATTTGAGCATTGCAAAGCACAAAATTCTTATCTCATTCTTTTCATTTTTTGCTTATTGGTCTTACTGATAATTCAAGATTATAATTAATATGAAAATAATTTTTTATATATTCTCTTATATCTTTTTCTTTTGTTGGTAGAAGGATAAAAGGAGAATATTTGTCTTTATCAAGAGAAAAATAAATTTTGTGATTTTCGTGGAGAACTACTTGTATATAAGCATTTTTTGTATTAAAGCTTTCTCATTTTTTCTTTTTTCCTTCTTCTTTTTTTCCTTTTGTCTTATAAAAAAGACACTCTTTGAGTGGATAATTTTCCCAAGAAATTTGAGATTTATTATTGAGGGATACAAGTGAAGCAAAATCCATCATTGCTCCGTTTATATCTCTTCCACTTATAATTGTTTTTAAAAATTGATTTTTTATTTCTTCTCGTTCTTTTTTACTCAAAGGATAAAATCTATCTCCATAATAATATCTTGCAAATATTTTGAGGAGATTAGTATCAAAACTGAGAGTTTTTATATCAAAAGCAAAAGCTCGGATTGCTTCAGCTGTGTATTCTCAGATTCAAGGAAGTGTGCTAAGATTCTCTGTTTCTTTAGGAAAAAAGCCACCATATTTTTCAGTAATTATTTGAGCTGTTTTAAGCATATTTCTTGCCCTACTATAATAACCAAGCCCTTTGTAAAAAGGGAAAAAATCTTCATAACTTGTACCTGCAAGAGATTCTATAGTTGGGAATTTTTTCAAGAGATTTTCATAATACAAAATTCCTCTCTCTACCTGAGTTTGTTGTAAAATGATTTCAGAAAGCCAAACATGATAAGCTCTTTCTTTTTCATCAAGATGAAAAAATTGTCTCCAAGGAAGGGAATGTCTTCAATTTTCTTTGTACCATTCTATTATTGTAGCAAAAGGGAATTGTTTCATAATTGTCTTTAAATATATATTTGTAATTATAATTTTTTATTGGGTTTTTCAAAGAAAATAATTTTTTGACAAAAATATATTTAAGTTTATTATAAATTGATATTACTGAATAATTAATAAAAAATATGACTTTTTGAGTACCAAAAGAAATTCCAAAATTAAGAGAAGTATTAACACAATCTTTTAAAGAATGTGTATTGAAAATCATAGAAAAGATAAAAAATGAAGTAAATAAATTAAATTATGTTGCTTGAGAAACATACAGTTCTTATTTATGATGATGAGAAGAAGGTAGAAAATAAATAAAAATTAGTTATTAAGTAAAAATAATGTCTTTTTGATTATTTGAAATATCATGAATTTCTAAAGAATATTTAGAGAAAAATATTCCTTGAGGAAAAGTTTTAAATACGGTTTTAGAAGTAAAAAAATCCTTGATTCTCTTATGGTTTCTGATAAGCAGAAAAAAAGATATATAATTTCTCAAAGAGTAAAAATTATTGTTGAATTTTTGATAAATTATTTAGAAGATACAGTTATTTTTATTTATCATTGAATTAATCTTTGATATGAAGAATTTGATGAGTTTAAGGAGAAAAATATTATAGACTTAAAAGAAAAAGAACTTTTATCAAAAATAAAAAAAGATATATCTAAGGCTTATAAATTTTTTGAAAAATTAATATTACTAGATGAGGAAGAAATTATTTCCTATTTACTTTGGATTCCAACGGACAATTTGAAAAATATAATTATTTGTATAGATTTTTTTATGGAAAAAGAAGAAAAAAAATATGAAAATTTAAAAATTACTATAAATCAGGTTATAGAAATGAGAAAAAGTAAACTTTCTCTAAAATAATTTTTTGAAAGATATAAAATTTTGTTATACTTATATTCACAATATCTGTAAACCTAAAATTATGAATAAAGTCCTAAAATATATAAAATTAACTTTAATTATATTTTCTCTTTCTGCTCTTATTGTCTTTTTTTTCGCAAAAGAAACTTATAAAGATTTCTGAAAGATAGCTTGGTATCTCCTTATAATCGTTATGCTTGTGAGACCACTAAGTGATATTTTTACAAAATGTAAAATACTAAATTTTATTTTAAAAATAAGAAGAGAGCTTTGAATATTATCAGCTGTTTTTTGAATTGCTCATACTATAGGAGCATTTATCCTTTATATGGAAAGGATTCAATACACAAAAAATTATCTTGAAATTATGTTTGAACCATATATGTGGACTTATGATAAATTATTATTTTGAATGCTTGCTTTTCTTGTATCTATACCTCTTCTTATTACTTCAAACTGACTTTTTACTTCTCTTCTTGGGAAATATTGGAAAACTCTTCAAAGACTTTCTTATTTTATGTTTACCTTTGTGGCACTTCATATTTACTTTCTAAAAGGGAAAATATCAGCCTTATTTATTCTTGGGGCTTGGATAATTGTTTACATATTTGCATTTGTAAAAAAGAAATTTTTTATCAAAAAAGCTTTACCAAAGTGAGCAAGATGGATTTGTAATGTTTGTGGGTATATTTATGATGAAACTGTTTGAGATTCCGATTCTGAAATCTTGCCGTGAACAAAATTTGAAGATATTCCTGATACTTGGAAATGTCCTATTTGTGGAGTAACAAAAAAAGATTTTACACTCTTAAAAGAAGAAATCAAATCAGCTTGACCAAAATGGCTTTGTGTTCCGTGTGGGTATATTTATGATGAAATTGTTTGAGATCCTGATTCTGGAGTCTTGCCGTGAACAAAATTTGAAGATATTCCCGATACTTGGGTTTGTCCTATTTGCGGAGTACGAAAAAAGAATTTTATCCTTTTGAAATGAGAAATAGTAAAAAATGAATGAGAAATCGTTTCTTTAGAATATTTAACAACAGATGTAATAGAATTAAAACTTGATATAAAAAAAGAACTTGAATATACAAGTGGGCAATTTTTAACTTTTGCATTAAATGATGAAAATGGGGATTTTAATAGAAGTTATTCTATTGCAGACAAAACTTGAAATATCCTTACTTTTCTTATCAAATTAAAATCAGATGGAAAGGCTGGAATTTTACTCAGAACAAAAAAAGTTTGAGATAAAATAGTCTATACAAATATATCATGAGATTTTAAACTTAAAAATACAAGCAATCCAAAAGTATTTATAGCAACAGGGACAGGACTTGCTCCTATTTATTCAATGTTAACAAATACTCCTGAAAAAATAAGTAAAAAACTGTACTTTGGAGTAGCAAATTTATCAGATATGTTTTATGGAGAAAAGCTTAAAAATATTCAAAATCTTGAGCTTAATCTTTATCTTTCAAGAGAACAAGTTGAAGGATATAATTTCTGAAGAATTAATCTAGAAAATAAAGAATTTGATACAAATACAGAATTTTATATATGTGGAAATCCTTGAGTTGTAACTACTACAAAAGAATTACTCGGTAGCAAAGGATTTACTCAAGTGTATAGTGAAGAGTTTTAGGAAAGTTTTATAATAAGCAAGATATTAAAAAAATAGGTAGTAAAAAATTTACTGCCTATTTCGTAATATTTTTTATTTCTCTTAATTTTTGTATTGAGTTGTAAAGACTTGCATTTTAAAATAAATTATTTATAAAAAACTTTACTTTATTTTTATTATACTTATAATGAAAAATAATTTATTAAAAATTTAGTATTTAAAAATGACTACAAATAAAATAAGTAAGTGAGAAAAATTAAGTGAACTTCCTAAGGAATTATCTCATAATATAAAGACTGATTTAAGAACTAAATTTGCTGATTTATTAGCAGAATGAATAGAGGCTCGTTTGGATGTAGTATTAGTCTGAGATAATGAATCAGCGAAAGCTTATGCTGAATTTAAACAAAGAATAGCTAAAGTATTATGAGTAGAAGTTGTGATTCATCATTTACATGAGTGAGTCCCAGAGGATGAAGTGAGAAAAAAAATAATAAAACTTAATAATGATCAAAAAGTTCATGGAATACTTATAGAAAGTCCTGTTTCAGAAGGGATTGACTATGATAAGTTAATGAATTTAATCCATCCTTCTAAGGATGTTGATGGACTTACAGAAACAAATCTATGAAAGATACTTTCAATGAAAGGTGAAGCTGAAGGAAAAGAATGTAATCTAGTTAAAAGTGATTGAATTGTACCAGCGACACCACAGGCTTGTATCACTATTTTACAAGAGTTAATCAAGAGAGGAGTAGTTGAAAAAATAGAGTGATTAGAAATTGTAATGGTTTGATATGGAAAAACAGTAGGAGGTACTCTTGCACCTATTTTGAGTAAGATGTGAGCGACAGTTACCGTTTGTAATAGGCATACTAAAGACTTAGAAGAGAAATTTCAAAAAGCTGATGTAGTAATTACAGCAACTGGAGTAAGAGGATTAATTAAGCCAGAGATGGTGAATAAAAATACAGTGATAATAGATGCATGAATTAGTGTTGATGAATGAGGAAAAATATTTTGAGATGTGAGTAAAGATGCAAGTGAAATTGCAAAATATGTAAGTTCTGTTCCTTGAGGAGTTGGCACAGTAACAACAGCTATAATTTTCAAAAATTTATTGAAATGAATTATGATGCAAAAAGAAGAAGATTTTTTTGAACTTTCATTAGATGATTCTATCTCTCGTGCAAGATGACCAAATATGCCTTGATGATGATGAATAGCTACTCTATCAGCAATAAATGCGATTTCTATGATATCTATGGTATATTTTTTGACAAAAGGAATAGAAAAAACAGAATATGAACCTCAAGTTGATGAAATTATCTCCAAACTTAAGGAACTGTATAAAGCTGATATACAATCTTTTAATGCCTATCTCAGGGCTTTACGACTTCCAAAAGACTGAGAAAAAGAAAAGGAATTTAGATCTCAAGAAATACAAGAGGCACTAAAAAAATGTTCTTTAGTACCGATAGAAGTTGCAAAAATATGTTTAGAAATTATAAATATATGAAAAGAATGTTACAAAGTAGGAAATAAAAATGTTTTGACAGATGTAAGAGTTGGACACTATCTTGCAGTAGCTTCAGCTATGTCTGCTTTAGAGCCACTAGAAATGAATACAAAATCAATAAAAGATAAAGATTTTGTAAAAAAAGTAATGGATCAAAAAAAGGAAATCATAGAGGAAATAGCAAAATTTTTAAAAGAACTAACAAGTTCTCAATCAAATATAGCTCAAGAATTGCATAGTATTATGCAAGAATTAGATAGCCATAATGATTCTAATGTTTGAGAGATTTTAATAAAAATGCTTGAGAATTTTAATGCTTTACATACTCAAGTTTCAAAAGAATTTAGTAGTTCAGCTTCTCGTTGAATAATTGCCACAACTAATTTTATAGATAGTGTTAGTGTTACTGCTATTAATTGAATAGATAATATTTTAAAGATATATATTGCTTGAATAGTAAGACTTACTAATCTTTTAGGAAAGAAATAGATATTATAATTATATTGGGACTTATGTATTTACTTGATGGGAATTCTTCTGCTTGAAATATATTAAAAGATATAGGATCTTTAAGAACTTTTCCTCATGAAGTAGAGAGAGGGATTTTTGTAAAATCAATTAATTTATCTATTTTAGAGGCACTAAATACTTCCACACAAGAAGCAGAGCTTGGATTATTTCAATTTTGAGATGATTTTAGATCTTCTATATCTTCTAGGCAAAAAGTTAAGTATTGTCTTAATAATTGAATAAAGGTATTTTTTAGACACTTATCTAATGATGAAGATGATGTAGAACAAGGTTTATCTTGTATTGATAATATTGCTAAGCAATGAGGAAAGATAATTGTTCAACTTCCAGTGGATAATGATAAGATTAAAAAAAGAATTCAAGGCTTTTCATGAGTAGAAGATATAGATAATTTAAAATGAGATATAGATAGATATTGATGTACTCAGTCAGCTATAATTTGACTATGTAATTATATAATAAATAACTCAAATATTAATAATGTAGTCGTAGTTTGACATAAATGATTTGTTTGAAAGTGAGTATATGAATGACTTCAAAAAATTTTTCCTAATATAAAAGTATTTTGATTAGATAAAAAAGAAAGTACTTATAAAGAAGAGGAATATGAAATAATATCTCAAGCAGATTTAATTGTTAGTACAGCTTCAGAAATAATTAATTTACCTAGAATATTAAAAAGTTGAGTATCAATAGTTGATTGTTGATTAATAAGGTGAGAAAAATGAATAAAAGGAAGTGTTAATATAGATATTTTTTCTACTAAATGTAATTTTATAACTCCTGTTCCTTGATGATTATGACCACTTGAAATGGTATATTTAGTTTCAAAAGTTAAAAATATCACACTTGCTAAAATGAATGATTTATTAATAAAAAATATAGCTTTTAATAAGGAAAAGGTATAGCTTAACTTTATTATTATATATTTATTTTAATAATTGAGGATATAAAAAAATCAATCTATACAATTTAAAATTATATTAAGAAGCTTTTCTAAGAGGAACTCATGTTCTTAAATCTAAATCTTCTCTTTTAGGTCATGTTCAAACAAGATATTCTCTTTTTTTATCTTTTCTAAATATAGCAGCAAGATAGAGTCGTAAAAGTGTTTCTTTTTTCTCTTCAAGAGTCGTTCCTTCTATTTTGATTATTTTTAAATCCTCTTTTGTAATATCATATCAAAATTCCTGTTCTGATTTTTCAGGATAATTTCTTAATAGATTATCAGGAGTAATAAGGTTTTCTTGATCGTGTATTCACACTTTTTTCTCCACTTTCTCTCATACAATATTATTTACTCTATTAATATATCATTTTACCACTTCTAGTATTCATTCACTTATTTTCAGAGAATCTTCTAGTGCATCCATTCTATTAAAAACAGGAACTATTTTCGATTCATCATCTATTCCTTTTATATTAAGCTGAGCTCATCTTGCCATCTCAACGATAGAGCGCTTAAAGATATCTCTCCATCTTCAAGTTGATACTCATTTTTCACTATATTTTTCTCTAAAATTGTTAAGTTCTTCAGTTGTATCTTCTTTCAAGAATCAAGGTCTTTCTCAAACACTACTAGGAGGGTCTTTATGTATAAGAAATATGTTTCCAATTTTTTTAACAGTAAGTCATGTAATATCCATAAAACTTTGTAAACTTGGGTTTGAGGCAGTTCAGTAGATACTGTTTCAAGATCAAATCATTGATGATTGAGCTCATTCTCATACTATTTTATTTCCTTCTTTATGAAGTTTTTTGATATAATTTTTTTCATCTTGTATTATTTCTAATTTTCCATCATTTATATATTTTATAATTTTTTCTCTTTCCTTCTCTGCTTCTATTATAAGTTCATCAGCAGTAATATATGGAAATAAATGCTTATATGATAACCATAAGGCTTGAATAGATTTATAATAAAGTTCAGAATTATAAAGAAGATCATTGAGTGTAAAATGATATCTTAAATCTTCTGATGCATATGTTCTACTAATACCACTTCCTGTTGATCATATTTTTCTAAGTCAAACAGCTTTTCTCACTAATTCATCATGAGCATCAAGTAATACATTATGTATTCAAATAACTTTCGTTTCACCACTAATTTTAATATTAGATTTTTTGATATCTATTCCACCTCGTTCAAGCTTTTCAATTTCTGGAATAAGACCAACTCTCAATTTTTCTCAATCTTTTATTTTTAAAATTTCTTCTAGACGATGATTACATACAACTGTTTTTTCTCAGTTTCTACCATTAATTATTTCAAACTTATCTAGATCTACTTTATTTAAGTCTATTCAAAGAACACAACCACTTGTTATTATGTTTATTTTTCATTCACTTACTACTCAAGAAGGAAGTATATGAAGGTCATATTCTTTATCTCATACTTTTACTGTATGTCCTGCATTATGTCACCCATTAAATCTTATTACTACATCAGATATTTGTACAAGAAAGTCTGTTATTTTTCATTTACCTTCATCTCCCCACTGGTTTCAAAGTACAAGAGATATTCAATATAACATATGTCTCTTATAAAATCTAGTTTTCTTAAATTTTTCTAAGATTTTATTATATTCTTTATTTTCTCAAGTCTCTTTATTTTCTCATCCTAGCTTTTTAAATCCTAAAATATTCATTATTTTCTTAGGAAAATTATTTTTATCTCCTTTTTCCCATAAACATTCTAATCTAGCTTCTCCATAATGGTTTTGAGTATTATAATCCCTAAAACATCTTTTAAACATTAGTATATATTATTATAAAGTCAAATAATCACAATTATTATTTATAATAATTTTTATAATTAAGTCAAAAAATAGTTATAAAAAAAATAGAAAAAAATAAGAATTACAAAAAACTTTTAAAAATTATCCTTTTCGTATTTTTCCCAGAGATAAATACTTATAAAAAGAAGTAAAACCCCTATTCATTCACTTATAAGTCAGATTCTCAAAATAGCTTCATTATCAAAAAGCTTGAAATTTGCAAAAAAGAGAAGCACCAAAAGAGCAATTATTCTTCCTATCCATAAAATGCTTTCTCTCAGTATCATAGCAGGATAAAAATCATTATTATCTGTCTTGATATTATCCATAAGTGAGAGATCATATACATGCTCACTTACTCTACGAAGAGGAGCAATAAAAAGAAAAACAATAGAAAAAATGAGAAAATTTACAAAACTAAATCATATTCCAAAACTTATAAAATTGAGGGAAACAAGTAGACAAATAATAAAAAAATATTGAAGTCTTGTTTCTTCTTGTCTTTTATGAGAAAGATGAATAATAAAATAAGTAGAAAAAAGAACCAATATTCATTGAAACAAACCTATATTAACTTCATTTTTTAGTAAAACCAAGTTTATAATAGGCATAACTGCAGTATTGAGAGCGAGTAAAAATCATCCTATCAAAAAATAAATATGCCCATATTTGTACTTTTTTAAGTTGAAGAAATTTTTGAGATCTCCTTTTTCTATTTTTTGAGGAATATAGCTTTCTATTTTATTGATAAAAAGAAAAGAGCAAAGATAAACAAGAGGAAGGATAAGAAAAAGAATAATATATCCATCAAAATCAAATTTTTTTCCTAGTAAAAAAACAAAACTTACAAAAAAAGGAATAATCATTGCAATAATATTTTTTCCAGCAGAGATAGAAGAAGAATAAAAATCTCTATTTTTATTATTGATATTTTTTAATTCTTGAGTATGCACTGCATTCCAAAAAGCTCCATTTCAAAAAGCAAAAATTATTCAGAATATATATCCTCCTATCAAGCTTCATCTTGAGCTAAGAAGCTCTACAAAAGCAAGAATAAATAAGACATAAGAGATATAATACATATTTTTGATATTTTTATTTTCTCTACTCATTATCCATCATAAAAAAGAAAAACCGAGAAATGTAGAACTAAAAAAAAGAAGATTATAGATGATAGTATTTAAAAAAGAATTATTTATTTTGAAGATATAGATATTTACAAAAGTAGTTGAAATAAGCTCTCCCACTCCATAAATCCACATCAAGTAGACCATTGCTTTGTTTGATTCGGGAAGCTTATTAAAATGAGAAAAAAATATTTTTAGCATATTTTCTAAAAAAAATAATATTTTCACCTTATTGTAGAGAAAAGGAAAATAAATCAAGGAGATTGATTTTTTTCTTGACTCATCTCAAAAAAGTATATAATCAATCTTACTATTGATACTTAATCTCAATAATATGAAAATTGAAACTTTTTTAAAGCAAAATAATAATAGGATAACTCATGAAAGGATAGCTATTTTTGAGTTTTTACAGACAAAACATATTTTTACTTACAATGATATAATTTTTCATTTTCAAGATATTGGGAGAGCTTCTGTTTTTAGGACTCTTAATTTATTTTTGGAATTGTGAGTTATCAGAAAAGTAGATATAGGGCAAAAAACTATGACTTATGAACTCAATAATGAAGCTCATCATCATGAACATATGAAGTGTAATAGTTGTGGTTCGGTAATAAATTTTCCTTCGGCATCTATTTGTGAACAAATATTTAAGGAAGCCGAAAAAATGGGATTTGAGATAAAATCTCACAGCATTGGAATTCTTGGAGTATGTAAAGAGTGTTGAGTAAATCACTAAAATATTTTATTTAATAATTAAAAAATATGAAAAATAAGTTAATGATAGGAATAATATGAGCCTTACTTTTTATTGTTGGAGCTATTTTAATAGCAGGATATATAAAGTTTAATATAAAAAATGATGATATATATATACAAACAAGTTCCTGAAATGGAGTAAAATATAATGATATAATCAAAATTCAAACTTCTATTATTCCACTTGCATCTCTTACAAATTATATTGGTGGAGATTTTGTAGAAGTCAAGTCTATCGTTCCTGCCTGAGTAAGTCCTCATGGATTTGATATCAAACCAGAACAAATGATAGAGCTACAAAAAGCTGATGTAGTGATTTATTTAGATCTTGAGCATATAGATTGATTTTTAAACAAAGCATTGGAAAATAAAGATAAACTCATCGTTTCAGAAGGAATACAACTTATACAATGAGACTCTCACGAACATGAAGAGGAAGAGAATCATAACGAAGAAGAACATCATGAGGAAGAAACTCATTCTCTTGATCCACATATTTGGACAAGCTCTATAAATGCTCTTGTTATGGCAGAAAAAATTACAAAAAAATTGAGTGAATTACATCCAGAAAATAAAACTTATTTTGAAAATAATTTAGTCTCTTTAAGAGAAGAATTAAAAACAATAAAAGATGATTTCGTTGCTACTACTCAATGAAAAAAAGTAAAAGAATTTATTATTTTTCATGATGCTTATAATTATTTATTTGATGAACTATCAATAGATATGACTAAAAAATTGGTCTTCCAAAAAACGGTTTTATCTGATCCAAATAGTGCTGAAATGAAAGAATTGATAGATGCAATCAAAGTGCATAAAATAAAATTTGCTTTTAAAGAACCTCAATTTAATGATTCCAATTTACAAAAACTTGCTTCTGAATACAACTTAACAATTGATATTTTGAATCCTCTTGGGACAGATAGTTCAAAAAACGGCTACATACAAAACTACAAAGACAATCTCCTAAAATTACAAAAAATATATGAGTAAAGAAATCTTAAAATTAGAAAATATAAAGCTATCCTATGATAATAAAAAAACTTATGCCCTCAAAGATATAAGTTTTTGACTTATGAGTGGAGAAATTTTGAGTATTATCTGAATCAATGGAAGTGGAAAAACAAGCTTACTTAAAATAATTGCTTCTCTTTTAAAACCAAGTTCTTGAAAAATCACAAGACACTATAAAAATCTTGCTTATGTTCCTCAGAAAATAAATATTGATGATTCTTTTCCTCTGCTTGTAGAAGAATATATAAAAATTTACAATGAAAAAGTAAGCCAAGAAGAAATATGAGAAATCTTAGCAAAATTTCATTCTTCTCATTTGATTGGAAAAAAAATACATAAACTTAGTGGGGGAGAACTACAAAAAGTCTTGATTGTATCAGCACTTTTATCTCATCCAGATTTGATTTTGCTTGATGAACCGACAGCAGGAATAGATATGATTGGAGAGGAGATTTTTTATGAGATGATAAAAGAAGTCAAAGATTTTTTTCCTCAACTTTCTATTATTCTTGTTTCTCACAATATTCGTCTTGTTTACAAAAATTCACACAAAGTTATCTGCCTCCACGAAAATAATTTTTGTTGTCATGGGACACCGCTAGAAGTAGGAAATAATCCGACAATAAAAAAGATTTTTTGAGAATATGTGCTTCCATACGAGCATCATCCACATGCTCATAATGAACATACAAAAACAAAAAAATAAAAAAATTTACTTTCTCTTTATTTATTTTTAATAATCTATGCTAGAAATACTTCACTATCCTTTTTTTCAAAATGCTATTATTTGATGAATACTAATAAGTCTCATTGCATCAATATTAGGTATTCTTGTCGTGATGAGAAAAGAAGCAAATGTTACTCATTCTATTTCAAATTTTTTGTTTTTATGAATTGCTGTTTCTTTGCTTTTTAATGGAAATTATTATCTTTATTCTTTTTTGTTTTGAATTATTGGAAGCTTTTTGATTTTTTTTATAGAAAAAACAAGATTTATTACAAAAGAGTCAACAAAAGAAATTATTTCTCAAGCCTGAATTGCATGAGGAATTTTTACGATTTGATTTCTTTGAAACCTGAGCCTTGATATCAATAATTTTTTATTTTGATCAATCCTTTTTATCAATCGCTCAGACTTAATACTTTTGAGTATTTTACTTCTTATTTTATATCTTTGTTTTTACTTTTTTTGAAAGAGATTTTTATCCGTCATTATCAATCAAGATATAGCAAAAACAAGATGAATCAAAGTAGATATTTATAATCTTGTTTTTTTGATATTTTTATCTATTTTTATTTCTGTCAGTATAAAGATTTTTTGAATTCTTTTGATAGGAGCTTTTTTGGTCATACCAGCAAATATTTCAAAAATAATTTCTCCTAGTTTGAAGCTAAGTTTTGTCATATCTTCTTTGATTTCAATACTTTGAGTAGTACTTGGATTATTTATTTCTTATTTTCTCAACACATCAAGTGGAGCAACAATAGTCCTTATCTTGATATTATTTTTTATGTTCTCTATTTTTTGGGCAAAAAAAGGAAAAACATAGAGTAATTTTTATATTTACTCCATTCTCTTGCTGAGAAAGTTATATTATTGAGTAAAATACATTTTTGCTCTTTTTTATTGTGAAAATAAAAAATCAAAACTCCAAAAATTAAAATAGAGTTTTTGGCTCCGATACTTTGAAAGTTTATATCTGAAAAATAGTTTTTGGAGTAAAAATGAATTATTTTTTAACTTGATTTATTATCAATTACAGTTATATTATTTTAGAATATTTAAAAAATATAAAAAAATATGAAAGTAGAAATAAATATAGAATGACTATTAGAAAAGAAAAATATGAAGTTAAGTGATTTAGAGAAAAAAGTATCACTTAGTTATCAACAACTGTGGAATATAAAAGAATGAAGAACGACAAAAGTGAGTTTTGAAACAATTTGAGAGCTTTTGAAAGGGTTTAAATGTAAACCAAATGATTTATTTAAAATAACTAAGTAAGTAATATGTCAGAAATAAATTCTTGAGAAATTATTTTTTATAACTCAGAAGAGTGAGATATAAAAATTAATGTGATTTTTGAAAATGAAACTATTTGGCTTTCACAAAAACAAATGTGAGAGTTATTTGATACATCTAAACAAAATATTAGTTTACATCTTCAAAATTGTTTTGAAACATGAGAAATAAACGAAGAAGCAACTGTAAAGAATTTCTTGACAGTTCAAAAAGAATGAGAAAGAGAAGTAAAAAGAGAAGTAACTTTTTATAATTTAGATGCTATTATTGCAGTATGATACAGAGTAAATTCATATAAAGCAACAAAATTTAGAATTTGGGCTACAAATGTATTGAAAGAGTATGTTATAAAATGATTTGTAATGGATGATGAAAGACTAAAAAACTGAAGTCATTTTGGAAAAGATTATTTTGAAGAGTTACTTGCTAGAATTAGAGAGATTAGAGCAAGTGAAAGAAGATTTTATCAAAAGATAACTGATATTTATGCAACAAGTGTAGATTATGATTCAAAAGCTCAAATAACAAAAGATTTTTTTGCTGAAGTACAAAATAAGTTTTTATTTGCTGTATCTTGAAGTACAGCTCCAGAATTGGAATATCATAGATCAGATTCAAGTAAGCCAAATATGTGACTTACAACTTGGAAATCACAAAAAACTTGATGAAAGATACTTACAACTGATATAAAAATCTGAAAAAATTATTTAACAGAAGAAGAACTTACAAATTTAAATTTACTTGTATCTTGATATTTAGATTTTGCTGAATTACAAGCAAGAAATTGAAAAGTAATGAAAATGCAAGATTGGATAGATAAAACAAGGAGTTTTTTAGAGTTAAATGATATGAAAGTTTTAGATTGAAAATGAACTATATCAAAAATACAAGCTGAAGAAAAAGTAGAAAAAGAATTTGAAAAATTTAGAGTATTACAAGATAAGGAGTATATTTGAGATTTTGATAAGTTTGTAAAGGAAGTTACAAGTAAAAGTTTAAAATAATTTTAATTTTCTAAAAGAGCAAAAAGATTTGGAAGATGAAATTGATAAAATGGTTTATGAATTGTATGGTCTCTCTTGAGAAGAAGTGAAAGTTGTGGAGGAGAGTTTAGTTTAGATTTAAAAAATAGAATATGAAAAAAGCTAATTTTTATATACATTATGAATTAAATGAATTAGATTCTATAGATTTAGAATCTTTATGAAAATCAATTATTTGATTTAATTCTCTTTTAAAAGAAGCTTTCAAAATATCTAATATTGATTGAGAAATTGAAATTCAAGCAATTCAACCTAAAGAAGGTTCAATAATTCTTCCAATATTGTTTGATTTAGCACTAAATCATTCAGATTTATTATTTTGAAATGTAGAAAATTTTTTAAACTTTCTAAAAACTACAAATACCGATTTATATAACCAAGCAAATCAATATATTCAGGATTTTTGATACTCAACTGCAAATGAGATAAAATTTTGGAGTAATGAAATTATAAAATGAAATACATCACTACAAAAAGATTTTAATAATTTTGCAGATAAAAGATCTTGAGAATTTTGGTTATATACATTAGTTGGGGGATACTTATTAAAAGAGTTTATGTTTTTTATTATTAAAAAAACAAAAGAACTAAAAAATAAAAATATTCCAGATAATGAAACTCCTACAAGTTATTTTTCTAAAATAAAGAAATTATGAAAAAGATTTAAAGGAGCTTTATTTCCATTAAAAACTTGAGATGTAAAAGAAATATGATTTTCTAAAACCTGAAATAAAAAGGATATTGATGAAAATACTAAAATTACCCCTAAAAATATGGGGGATTATCTTCCAGATTCAGAAGAAGTTATGAGAAATTATAAAAATTGAACAGAATATAATTTTACTTGAGAAATTAAAAACTTTCAAAGTAGTAGATGAGATTTTTTAAAAATAAAAGTTGAAACTGATGAATGAAAAAAATTACTTGTTTGCAAACCTTGGGAATGACACACAACAGAAGAATTTATTCAATACTATAAAAAGAAAGTGTTCTTTAAAGCTGAAGTCTTAAGAGAATCTATGTTTCAGATACCAAAATTAAAAATAATACCTCAGTCAATGGATAATATACAAAAATCTTTTTTAGAATAAAAATTTATAAAATTTTGAAAAAGAATTTGATAAAATAGTTTATATTTTGTGTGGTTTGTATGAGGATGAAGTGATAGTAGTTGAAGGATGTTTGTTTTAGATTTTAATTTAATTAAAATGGATAAAAAAGAAATTATCTTAAAGTATTATAATGATATTTTAAAATTGAAAGATGATTTGGATAATGAAATGGAATGATTTATGATAGAATCAATATCTTCAGTAGCAATTATTTTAGCACATCTAAAATGTATGGCTGATTACAACGATTTAATTAAAGATAAGATTTTTTTGAGTCCATATAGTTTTAATTATGATAAAATTATTACACAAGAAATTATTAATAAAATTTATAGAATTAGAAATGAAGATAATATTAAAGAAATTGAAAAAGGATTATCTGAAATATATTTAAGTATAATAAAACATATAAATGAAAATAAATTTGAAAATTTATTTTGACAGCTCTGAGATTGTATTTCATGAATTACGAAAAAAGAAGTAGAGAATTTTCAATTAGTTAATCCTGAATTAAAGTATAATGAGTTAATGGATAAGATATTAAGAGAACAGGAATTAAAAAACAAAACTCCAAATATTACAAAAGAAGAATTTTTTGAAAAATATCCAGAATTTTTTGAATCTATTGATAAGGATTGATTAGTTAATATCTCTAATTTAGAAATTAATTGGAATAAAGAATGATTTTATTATAAAGATTATTTTATTTATTATGATGATTTATTCTTAAAATTATGAATTATTAATTCTTTTATTTATGAATATTTACCATTTTATAATAAAAGTAAAAGCTATTTACAATTTAAAATTAAAGTAAATTTAGATAAAATTATATGTAAGAGTAATTATAAAGAATTAATGTTGCTTTGATGAATGTATTTTTGACCAGAATTTTCTATTGATAAATTTTTTACCAAATCTGATAAAACTTTATTAATAAGAAAACAAAGATTAAATCCTAAGTTTTCAAAATATTTTTGAAATAATTTAACTTTTACTGATTTTTATATAGATCAAATAAATAATTCATTTTTGATTGAAGAAATATGAGAAAATAAATATAATGACATTTATTTAAATAGATTAATTCATTCAGAGTTTGATATTAATAAAGAAAAAATTAAACATTTTGATGGTTCTGTGTTATTTTATGATTTTGATAATTTAAATAAAAGAAAAGAAGTATTATTGTCTACATATCCAAAATTATCAAATAGTAAATATAAACTTTTTAGAATAGATTGATTACTAGATTTTGAAGATTATAAAAATATTCTTTTTTGATTTTATGATTGAAATGAAATGATTTTAGAATATTTTAATTTAGATGAATATAAAGAAAAATATAAAGATATTTTAGATTATGAAAATTGAATTGATTATTAACAATATTAAATCTTTGTAAAACTCCCTAAAATATGCTAAAATAAAATCATCTTAACAAAAATACTATGAATTTTAATAAACTATCTAAATATTTTTCTTGAAAACTTCCAAACTCTGAAAAAATGAATATTTCAGAGTTTGTTAAAGTTCTTTGAAATTTAGATATAGAATGAGATTTTATAAGTGAATATTGAACAAAGTTTTGAAGTGTAAAAACTGATTATGATAATCTATTTCAAGCAATTTATAATTCTGATGATGGTAAAAATAAAATTTATAGAATTTTAAAAACTTTTGAATTATCGAAAAGTTTTTTAGAAACAATTGATTATAGTAAAGAAGTAATTTTTGAAAATGAAGAGAAAACTACTTCAAAGGAATTATTTGATATAGAATTAGTAGAAAAATTTTTAGTAAAAGCAACTGAAGATGAATTTGCAAGATATTTGATGATTCCTCTAATGGAAGAAATGTGATTTAAACAACTTTCTTTTTATGGAAAAGTAACTGAAAAAGATTATTGACTTGATATGTATCCAGTATTATTTGAAACTCCTTTTTGAGACCATCAAATCTTATGAATACAATTCAAAAAAACAAATATAGGACATTGATCTACAAATACAGAATGGAAAAATCTTAAATCTGAGTTAGAAGATGCTTTTGATCATAATTGAGAACATACATCATTAAATTGAAGTAAAATCAAAATTGATTGAATCATTACAATTACAAGTTGAAAAAAAACATCATTAAAACTAGATAGTGATCTGAATGAAAAATTTAAAGGAAATTATGTTAGAATTTATGATATTGAAGATATTATAAAATGGTGTCAAAAATTTCAACTACCAATAAACTTAAAATCTACTTTAGAAAGTATATATAAAAGATAAAAAGACTTATGATGAAAAAAAGAAAACTCTATCAACTGAAAAAATACAATTAGAAGAATCTTACAATGCAATAAATGGGTGAGATAACAATATTATAGAAATTATAGAAAATCTGTGCGAACTCGTAGAAAAGCCTGCCCAAGTAGCTATAAAAATGGAAATGATACAAAAAAGTGAAAAATCATAGAGAGCGATGCAGTGCAAACTTATTATAAACAACAAAAAAGAGCTTATTATAAAGGAAAACAAGCTCTTTGAGGGTATTAAATTTTTGGTACT
>JAAXWG010000007.1 GCA_013350285.1 Candidatus Altimarinota bacterium
TGGAACTAGATCTATTGATTAATTTCTGAAATATTTAAAAGTGATTGTTGTAGTTTAAGTTCTTTTATAAGAACAAATCAAAAAATCCCCCGTTCTTAGGAAACTAAGCGGGGGATTTTTTTTGTGTGTCCGAGAACCCCCGCCATTTCAACCCCGGGGTCCTTGGGGACCCCAGGGTTGAAATGAAATAAATTTGATTTTCTTTTTTTCTCCCATACAATAATTTTACTTATTCTTAACCCCGGGGTTGATTATGCCAAGAAGAATTTTTGAACCATGAGTGTATCACATCTACAATAGATGATTTGAAAAAATGATGATATTCAAAAATACATCAGATTTTCAAAGGTTTTATACAATACTTAAAAAGTATCTGAACTTAGAAAAATATAAGTCTATAAAGATATTATCTTATTGCTTTCTCCCAAACCATTTTCACTTCATCGTCTCAACTCCAACCCCGGGGTTATTAGGAACCCCGGGGTTGGAGTTGGATATATCATCGTTTTTTTGAGATATACAAAACTCTTATGCAAAATATTTTAATCTAAAATATCCAAGAAAATGACAACTCTTTGAAGGCAGATTTAAAGCAAAACTTATTGATAATGATGATTATCTTTTTCAGTGTATGCTCTATGTGAACTACAATGCTCAAAAACACCAAATCGTAAAAGATATAGCTGATTATCCCTATACAAGTTATCATCAGATTATAGGCAGACAAGCTCGTGATATTATTTCAGCTGATGATATAAACGAAGATTTTATGAAACTTGATTTTACTCAAATAGATCTCGCTGAGCTAGAATTTTAAAAAACAACCCCGAGGTTCCGTGAACCCCGGGTAAACAAAAAAACAACCCCGGGGTTCAAAGGAACCCCGGGGTTGTTTTTTGTTTTACTCTTCCACTGCAATGATTTTTAAATTCCCCATTTGTGTTGGGAGTTCTTCTCCTACTTCAAGTTTATATCCAGCATTTACAAATCCTTGTAATTGTTCTCTTGTGAATTTTTGATAATTTTTTTCACTATGTTCTCCGTATGCTTCTTCTGGTGGGAGAGTTATTTTTTTCTTTTCTCCTACTTTCATTCCTATGACTGCTTTATCAAATCCTTTTATCATTTGTCCTGCTCCAGCAGTAAAAGGAAGAGTTTCTCCTCTATCATAGCTACTATCAAATTTTGTACCGTCTTCTAGTGTTCCAAGATAGTTTACTTCTATCTTACTTCCACTTGCTACAACACTTCCTGAAGCAATTTTCATTATTTCTATATCAAAAGTAAGAGTTTTTCCTGCAAGAGGATGGTTTGTATCAAGAGTTATCATTCCTCAAGATTGGCTTTTTTGTTGTTTTTTCATAGTATTTCCTGTATTAGTATCTAAATTATTGTTTTTCATACTACAAGCTCAAAGAGTGCTTATCAAAGCAAGAGCAAGGAGTATTTGTATACTTTTTTTCATATTTAATAGAAAAATTAGTAAATAAATATTAATGTTTGAGTTTTATTTTTTTTGGAACTTTTATTTCTTCTCAAGGATCAAACATTTTCAAGAGATAATCCAAAAACTCTCTATCATTTCAAAAATCTTTTTTGAGAGTTCTTATTTTATCTATGCTTACTATATGAAAAATTACTTCTTTATCAAGTTGTAAAAAATTTTTTAATTCTTCCACTGTTATATGGCTTTGGAACTGTATTTCATAATGTATTCCTACTCGTTTTATCGCAATTATTTTGAGTTTTTTTGCAAGGATTTTACACTTTAGGATATTAAAAAGATTTTCTGTTTCGGGAGAAAAATCAGGATTTATACTTTTAAACTCTTCCATAACTCCATTGAGTTCTTCTTTATCTCGTATTGTTTCTATTTCTCTATAAAAATTAATTTTATCTATTTCTCCATTAAAATAAGTATCTGGAATAAGGGCAGAAATATTGAGATCAATAGATATGTCTCCTTTGTCTTTTTTGATATAAGGTCAATTTTGTTTTAATTGCTCTATTTTGTCTTCCAAAAGCTCCAAGAAAAGATTGATTCCTATTTCTGTTGCTTGTCCACTTTGTCTAATACCAAGAATATCACCGCCTCCTCTGATTTCCAAATCTTTTACTGCAAGTTCAAATCAAGATCCGAGGTAACTATATTTTACTATTGTTTTAAGTCTTTTTATTGTATCATCAGAGAGATTTTCTTTTTTATAAAAAAGGTAGCAATAGCCTTCTCTTTCACTTCTTCCGACTCTTCCTCTGAGTTGATGAATTTGTGATAGTCCAAAACTTTGACATTCATTGATAAAAATTGTGTTTACATTGGAAAAATCAATACCATTTTCTATAACGGTAGTAGAAAGGAGAACATCATATTCCTTTCTCTTAAAAGCCAAAATCCTATTTTCTAGCTGTTCTCATTGAAGTTGCCCATGAGTAATAACAATTTTTTTGTCTCCTATAATTTTTTGGAGGATATTTTTCATACTTTCTATATTTTCTACTCTGTTATGTACAAAAAATACTTGTCCGCCTCTTTCAAACTCTTTTTTACAAGCTCTTTCTATAATTCATTCATCAAATTTACTGACGGTTGTCTTGATATCTTTTCTTCCGTGCGGTGCTTCACGAAGCAGAGAAATATCTCGTATTCCAGAAAGTGCCATATTCAAACTTCTCGGAATAGGAGTTGCCGAAAGCGAAAGACAATCTATATTGATTCTCATTTTTTTTATTTTTTCTTTGTCTTCTACACCAAATTTATGCTCTTCATCTATGACAATAAGCCCAAGATTTTTGTACTCTATCTTTTCTGAAAGAACTTTGTGAGTTCAAACAATAATATCAAGCTCTCACGAAGCAATTTTTTTGAGAGTTTCGCTTACTTTTTTAGGAGTTTCTAGTCTTGTTAAAATTCCTATTTTGAGACCAAAAGGACCAAATCTTTCCAAAGCTTTTTGATAGTGTTCATAAGCGAGAACGACAAGTGGACTTATGAGAAGGGCTTGTTTTTTATTGAGAAAAGAATTATAGAGAGCATTAAAAGCAACTTCTGTTTTTCAAAATCCTACATCTCCAACAAGAAGCCTATCCATATTTTTATTTGTTTCCATATCCTCCAACACATCATCAATAGCTTTTTGTTGATCTGCTGTATAAATATAGGGAAAATGTGATTGAAAGGCTTGGATTTTAGCCGTATTTATTTCAAAAGAAAATCATTTTTCTATTTTTCTTGAAGCATAAACAGAAAGAAGCTCTTCAGCAATATGTTCTATGTCTTTTTCTGCTTTTTCAAGACTTGTTTTCCATTCTTTTGTTCCAAGTCCTGTGAGTTTTGGGTTTTCTCCTCAGACATATTTACTTATTCTCTCTATTTCTGTTGTTGGAACAAAAAGTTTGTCATCATTTTTATAAAGAATTTCTATATATTCTTTTGTTATTCCTCCAAGTTCTTTTGATACCAATCCATTAAAAATTCCTATTCCGTGATCTATATGGACAACAAAATCACCACTATTTATTTTGAGAAGAAGATCAAGATCTTTGGCAATACTTTTTCGTATTCTCCTTTTTATAAAAGTTTTTAAGATAATATCATCACAAATATAATTGACATCTTTTGTCCAAAATGACTTTAAAAAACTTGAATTTGAAGCAGTTATAAAGCAGTTGTCTATATTGTTGTAGTCAATAAAATTTTGGATAAGTTTTTCATTTTTTGTAAAAATATAGCTTTTTCTCTGAAAAAGAATTTTCTTTAATTCCTCTACATCTTGAATATGAACATCAAAAATTTCTAAATCTTTTCTTTTTATTTTTGCAGCTCCAACAATATCAAAACTTGCAAAATATTCAAAATTTGCGATGATGAAATCATATTTTTCATAAAATTCTAGTCAATCAAGAATAATAAAAATTTCTTTTTCTCTGAATATTTCAAGAATATTTTTCCCCTTTTCTTCTTTTAGAATCTCGTTTTTACCAAAAAAAATAGATTCTTTTTCTTGTTTTTTCCCCGCAATGATTTGTCCATTAAAGTCTTTTCTCTCTCTCTCTATAATCTCTTCTATATATTCTCACCAAAAACTTATTGTATATTCTTTTGTTCCGCTTATATTTACAAGAGAGAGGATATCACCTTGTTTTTTATAGCTTCATTTTGTTCCATATTCGCTGAAATTATAGCCAAAACTCGTAAGTTTTCCTATAATTTCATTTATATTATAATTTTCTCATTTTTTTATTTCTATAACTCTTTTCTTAAAAAGTTCATATTCATTTATTTCTCTCAATTTTTCTTGAGAAATGATACTAATTCACGAATTATCAAAAAAAAGCTCTATTAAATCAGCTTCATTTTGTATTTCTCTCAGATCTTGGGATAAAAACAAAAAAATTTTTTTATAAATCTTCACCTTTTCTTCACTTTCTACAATGATAAGTGGATAAAGATTTTTATTTTCTTGTATGATAATGGCTTTTGAAAAATAATTTCAAAAATGGATATAGCTTGTTTTTGCTTCAATCTTTACTTGTAACTTCACAATTTCTTCACTTATAAAATGTAATATTTTGATTATAGTTTGAAATAAAAAAAAATCAACACTCAATCATTTTCCACCCCAACCCCGGGATTGGATAAAAAACCCCGGGGTTGGGCTTGATTAAGAAATACTTGATTTTCACTCATATTTTTGTATAGTAAAAGAGAATAATTAGTAAAAAAATATATGAATTTATTTTTAGATGCAGTTTCAAAAAATGCTTATATATGCCTTTTTGATGAAAAAAGAAATATTATTGATGAACAAAATTTTTCTGTCTATCAAAATGAAAGCTCAATTCTCCCAAAACTTATTGACAATTTTATAAAAAAAAATAAGCTTTTTTATAAGGATATAGAAAATATAGTTGTTGTAGAGTGACCATGAAGTTTTACGGGCATAAGGACAATTATTCTTGTTGTAAATACCATTGCTTTTGCTTTCCCAAATATATATTTGACATGAATTTCGTTTTTTGATCTTTTTGAAAATTACCCCATTATTAAAATTTCTTCTAAAAGGGATATTTTCTTCCAAAAAAATAAAAATGAAACAATACAAATACTCAAAAATGAAGAGTTTCAAGCTCTCATAAAACAAAAAAATATAGAATATGTTTTTGGAGACTATTCTGATTGAGAAAGCCTTTTTTGAATAAATATTGACGAAAAAATATTTTATGATAATATAATAAAGAATATAATATTCACAAATAAAAAATCTCTAGAAGCCCTCTATATAAAAAAACCAAGTATTTCCTAAATAAAATATTATGATGAATGTATCTATGGATCATCTTCGTGATGGAGAGGAAATCCAAGTTGTCCTGAGAAGACACTGGATTGTGTATATTATTCTTGTTTTTTACTTTATCCTCGCTCTTGCTTTTAGTGGTATTTTGTGGGGATTTTTTGGCTTAGAGGCTTGGATAAATCTTCTTCTTTGTATATTTTGGATGGTATTTTTTCTTTTTATTTATGTTGAATGGCTCAATCATGAACTTGATACTTTTGTTGTTACTTCTTTAAGAGTCATAGGAATTGAACAACTTTCATTTTTGAATAGAGTTGTTTCTGAATGTAATTTGAGACAGGTGCAAGAAGTAAATTCTTCTACCAAAGGTTTTTTTGCAAATGTATTTAACTATGGAACAATTACGGTTCAAACAGCAGGAAGCTCAACAAATTTTGTTATGCACTTTTGTCCAGATCCTCTTGATAATGCTCGTAAAATGCTTAATACCGTAGAAAAATTTAGAAGAAAAGATAAGGAGAGAGAAGAAATAGAAAAAGTAGAAATGATAAAAAAAATGGAAGCAGAGCAAAGTGATTATTAAGGAAGATTAGAAAAACTAGGTTTTTGTGATTGTGAGTGAAAGTAAGAGTTTATTAAAATACAAAAAATCTCTTTTTTTTAAAATGAATAATTTGACTTTTTCGGAGCTTCCTTAAAGTCTATCTAAAATAATAATAGCCTTAAAAGATTTTTGAAATAAATTTAAAAATGATAAAATCCTTTCTTAGTATATCCACATAGCATCTCAAAATGAAAAAAAACGAAATTGTTGGTCTATCGCTTGCTGGTAGGCTTTTTTTATATTTTCTTGTCAAGCAAAACTTGAAACCAGCATTAATAGAGTTGATTTTGGGAGATGAAAGTTTGTAATAATACTCTCAACAAATTTCCAATGATATCACGGATAGATAAAAATAGTTGTTTCTTTTGTTCCACTACTTAGTTCTCCATTTTCCTGAGCAAAACTTTCTAATGTTCTTACCGAAGTGGTCCCGACAGCAATAATTCTTTTTCCTTGTTTTTTGTATGTATTTAGTCTTTTTGCAACATCTTCTTGTATTTCACAAAATTCAGAGTGCATTGTGTGTTCCACAATATTTTCTTTTTCTACTCATTTAAAAGTCCCCAAACCAACATGGAGCAAAACTTTTTCTATTTTTACTCATTTTTTTTTCAGCTTTTCTAATAATTCTTCTGTAAAATGAAGTCATGCTGTCGGAGCAGCGACACTTCCAGAATCTTCTCCATACACGGTTTGGTATCGTGAACTATCCTCAAGTTTTTCTTTAATATAGGGAGGAAGAGGAGTTTCTCCAATAATTTTTATTGCTTCCATAAAATCTTCTCCTGAGAGACTAAATTCTACTATTCTTCCATTTTCTGAAAGTTCTTTTATTTCGGCACTAAGGAAAATATCATCTTTTTCAAAAAACACTTTTGCTCCTCTTTTGAGTTTTTTTCAGGGATACACAAGACAATCCCAAGTATTTTGATTTATTTGTTTATGGAGAAAAATTTCAGCATCTTCTCCATCTTCTCTTTTTCCTTTGAGTCTTGCATTGATAACCTCTGTTTTATTCAAGACTAAAACATCATTTTCTCCCAAAAGTTGGGCAATTTCAAAGAATTTCTTTTCTTCAATTTCTCAAGTATTTTTATTGAGGAGAAGAAGTCTGGAATGATCACGAGGATTTGTAGGAGTTTGAGCAATAAGCTCTTTTGGTAGGATATAATCAAAATCACTGAGTTTCATAGTTTTTTCCTTAAAATAAAATCTTCCCTGATTATAGGGAAGATTTTATTTAGTCAAGAGTGGGATTAAGG
>JAAXWG010000008.1 GCA_013350285.1 Candidatus Altimarinota bacterium
CAAAAAATCCCCCGTTCTTAGGAAACTAAGCGGGGGATTTTTTTTGTGTCTCGCCGAGGAGACCGGTCTCCAACCCCAACACCCGAGACCGGTCTCTTAAAATGTTTGACATAACTAAAAAAAAATTATAATACACATATTTATTTTTTGAGACCGGTCTCCTATGTCGAATGCAAGATTTGATTTTAAAAAAAATAACTTTTACCATATTTATAATAGATGATTTATGAAACAGATTATCTATAAAGATAAAAAAGATTTTGAAAGATTTTTTATTTATATACTCAAAGAGCAAAAAAATTATCCATCAGTAAAATTAGTTTCATATTGTATTTTACCAAACCATTTCCATTTCATCGTCCAAGCAACCGAGACCGGTCTCCAAATATCTGATTTTATGAGAAAAATCCAAGGTTCATATGCTATGTATTTTAAAACAAGATACAAAAATGAGACCGGTCTCATCAAAACTCCTGTATTTGAAGGCAGATTTAAAGCAAAGCTGATTGATGATGAGCCATATCTTTTTCAGTGTATGCTCTATGTAAACTACAATGCTCAAAAACACCAAATCGTGAACAATATAGCGGATTATCCCTATACAAGCTATCACCAGATTATAGGCAGACAAGCTCGTGATATTATTTCAGCTGATGATATAAACCAAGATTTTATGAAACTTGATTTTACTCAAATAGATCTTGCTGAACTAGAATTTTAAAAACAAAAAAAAGACCGGTCTCTCTAAGGAGACCGGTCTTATATATTTCTCATTACTCCTCCACTGCAACAACTTTTACCATTCCCATTTGAGTTGGAAGCTCTTCTCCTACTTCAAGCTTGTATCAGGCATTTGTAAATCATTGTAATTGTTCTCTTGTAAATTTTTGATAATTATCTTTGCTGTATTCTCCGTATGCTTCTTCTGGTGGGAGAATAATTTTTTTCTTTTCTCCTAGTTTCATTCCTATGACTGCTTTATCAAATCCTTTTATCATTTGTCATGCTCCAGCAGTAAAAGGAAGAGTTTCTTCTCTATCATAGCTACTATCAAACTTTGTGCCATCTTCTAGGGTTCCAAGATAGTTTACTTCTATTTTACTTCCACTTGCTACGACACTTCCAGAAGCAATTTTCATTATTTCTATATCAAAAGTAAGAGTTTTTCCTGCAAGAGGATGATTTGTATCAAGAGTTATCATTCCTCAAGATTGGCTTTTTTGTTGTTTTTGTCCTTTTTTCATAGTGCTTGGTGTGTTAGTATCTAAATTATTGTTTTTCATACTACAAGCTCAAAGAGTGCTTATCAAAGCAAGAGCAAGGAGTATTTGTATACTTTTTTTCATATTTTATAGAAAAATTAGTAAATAAATATTAATGTTTGAGTTTTATTTTTTTTGGAAATTTTATTTTTTCTCAAGGATCAAACATTTTCAAGAGATAATCCAAAAACTCTCTATCATTTCAAAAATCTTTTTTGAGAGTTCTTATTTTATCTATGCTTACTATATGAAAAATTACTTCTTTATCAAGTTGTAAAAATTTTTTTAATTCTTCTACTGTTATATGGCTTTGGAATTGTATTTCATAGTGTATTCCAACTCGTTTTATTGCAATTATTTTGAGCCTTTTTGCAAGGATTTTACAGCGAAGCAGAGTAAAAAGATTTTCTGTTTCTAGGGGAAAATCAGGATTTATACTTTTAAATTCTTCCATCACTCCATTTAATTCTTCTTCATCACGAATCGTTTCTATCTCTCTATAAAAATTTATTTTATCTATTTCTCCATTGAAATAAGTATCTGGAATAAGGGCAGAAATATTTAAATCAATAGATATGTCTACTTTGTCTTGTTTGAGATAAGGTCAATCTTGTTTTAATTGCTCTATTTTATCTTCCAAAAGCTCCAAAAAAAGATTGATTCCTATCTCCGTTGCTTGTCCACTTTGTCTAATACCAAGAATATCTCCTCATCCTCTAATCTCCAAATCCTTTACTGCAAGCTCAAATCAAGCTCAAAGATAGCTATATTTTACTATTGTTTTGAGTCTTTTTACGGTATCATCAGAGAGATTTTCTTTTTTATAAAAAAGATAACAATAGCCTTCTCTTTCACTTCTTCCGACTCTTCCTCTGAGTTGATGGATTTGTGATAGCCCAAAACTTTGGCATTCATTGATAAAAATTGTATTTACATTTGAAAAATCAATTCCATTTTCTATAACTGTCGTAGAAAGAAGCACATCATATTCTTTTCTTTTAAAAGCCATGATTCTATTTTCTAGTTGTTCTCCTTGAAGTTGTCCGTGAGTAATAACAATTTTTTTATCTCCTATGATTTTTTGGAGGATATTTTTCATACTTTCTATATTTTCTACTCTGTTATGCACAAAAAATACTTGCCCTCCTCTTTCAAATTCTTTTTTACAAGCTCTTTCTATAATTCATTCATCAAATTTACTTACAGTTGTTTGTATATCTTTTCTCCCATGTGGAGCTTCACGAAGCAGAGAAATATCTCTAATTCCAGAAAGTGCCATATTGAGACTTCTTGGAATAGGAGTAGCAGAAAGAGAAAGACAATCTATATTGATTCTCATTTTTTTGATTTTTTCTTTGTCTTCTACCCCAAATTTATGCTCTTCATCTATGACAATAAGTCAAAGATTTTTGTATTGTATCTTTTCAGAAAGAACTTTGTGAGTTCCTATAATAATATCAAGTTCTCATGAAGCTATTTTTACAAGAGTTTCACTTACTTTTTTTGGAGTTTCTAATCTTGTCAAAACTCCTATTTTGAGACCAAAAGGAGCAAATCTTTCAAGAGCTTTTTGATAGTGTTCATAAGCGAGAACGACAAGTGGACTTATGAGAAGGGCTTGTTTTTTATTGAGAAAAGCATTATAAAGAGCATTAAAAGCAACTTCTGTTTTTCCAAAACCAACATCGCCGACAAGAAGTCTATCCATATTTTTATTTGTTTCCATATCAGCAAGGACATCATCAATTGCTTTTTGTTGGTCAGCCGTATAAACATAGGGAAAATGAGATTGAAATAAGTGCATTTTTTGACTTTGATTTTCAAACGAAAATCATTTTTCCATTTTTCTTGAAGCATATACGAGCAAAAGCTCTTGGGCAATGTGTTCTATATCTCTTTCTGCTTTTTCAAGACTTGTTTTCCATTCTTTGCTTCCAAGTCCTGTCAATTTTGGATTTTCTACTCCGACATATTTACTGATTCTCTCTATTTCTGTTGTTGGCACAAAGAGTTTATCATCATTTTTGTACAAAATTTCTATATATTCTTTTGTTATTCCTCCAAGTTCTTTTGATACCAATCCATTAAAAATCCCTATTCAATGGTCTATATGGACAACAAAATCACCACTATTAATTTTGAGAAGGAGATCAAGGTCTTTGGCAATACTTTTTCGTATTCTCCTTTTTATAAAAGTTTTTAAGATGATATCATCACAAACATAGTTGACATCTTTTGTCCAAAATGACTTCAAAAAACTTGAATTTGAAGCTGTTATAATACAGTTGTCTATATTATTGTAGTCAATGAAATTTTGGATAAGTTTTTCATTTTTTGTAAAAATATAGCTTTTTCTCTGAGAAAGAATTTTTTTTAATTCTTCTACATCCTGAAGATGAATATCAAAAATTTCTAAATCTTTTCTTTTTATTTTTGTCGCTCCAACAATATCAAAACTTGCAAAATATTCAAAATTTGTGATGATAGAATCATATTTTTCATAAAATTCTAGTCCATCAAGAATGATAAAAATTTCTTTTTTTCTCAGTATTTCTAGGATATTTTTTCCTTTTTCTTCTTTTAGAGGCTCATTTTTTCCCAAAAAAATAGATTTTTTTTCTTGTTTTTTTCCTGCAATGATTTCGCCATTAAAACTTTTTCTTTCTTTTTCTATAATCTCTTCTATATGCTCTCCCCAAAAACTTATTGTATATTCTTTTGTTCCACTTATATTGACGATAGAGAGGATATCACCTTGTTTTTTGTAGCTTCATTTTGTTGCATATTCGCTGAAATTATAGCCAAAACTCGTAAGTTTTCCTATAATATCATTTATATCATAGCTTTCTCCTTTTTTTATTTCTATAACTCTTTTTTTAAAAAGTTCATATTCATTTATTTCTCTCAATTTTTCTTGAGAAATAATACTTATTCACGAATTATCAAAAATCAGCTCTACTAAATCAGCTTCATTTTGTATTTCTCTCAAATCTTGGGATAAAAACAAAAAGATCTTTTTATACATCTTCACCTTTTCTTCACTTTCCACAATGATGAGAGGACAAAGATTTTTATTTTCTTGTATGATAATGGCTTTTGAAAAATAATTTCAAAAATGGATATAGCTGGTTTTTGCTTCAATTTTTACTTGTAACTTCACAATTTCTTCACTTATAAAATGTAATATTTTTGATTATAGTTTGAAATCAAAAAAAATCAACACTAATCAACCCCGGGGTTGGAAAAAGAACCCCGGGGTTGAAAAATACTTGATTTGTAAGAGTATTTTTGTATAGTGAAATACAATAATTAGTAAATAAATATATGAATTTATTTTTAGATGCTGTTTCAAAAAATGCTTATATATGCCTTTTTGATGAAAAAAGAAATATTATTGATACACAAAATTTTTCCGTCTATCAAAATGAAAGCTCAATTCTCCCAAAACTTATTGACAATTTTGTAAAAAAAAATAAGCTTTTATATGAAGATATAGAGAATATAGTTGTCGTAGAGGGACCATGAAGTTTTACAGGGATAAGGACAATCATTCTTGTAGTAAATACCATTGCTTTTGCTTTTCCAAATATATATCTGACATGAATTTCGTTTTTTGATCTTTTTGAAAATTACCCCATTATTAAAATTTCTTCTAAAAGGGATATTTTCTTCCAAAAAAATAAAAATGAAACAATACAAATACTCAAAAATGAAGAGTTTCAAGCTCTCATAAAACAAAAAAATATATGATGTGTTTTTGGAGACTATCCTGATGGAGAAAGCCTTTTTTGAATAAATATTGACGAAAAAATATTTTATGATAATATAATAAAGAATATACTATTCACAAATAAAAAATCTCTAGAAGCCCTCTATATAAAAAAACCAAGTATTTCCTAAATAAAATATTATGATGAATGTATCTATGGATCATCTTCGTGATGGGGAAGAAATCCAAGTCGTCCTGAGAAGGCATTGGATTGTGTATTATATACTCTTTTTTTACTTTATCCTCGCTCTTGTCTTTAGTGGTATTTTGTGGGGATTTTTTTGACTTGAGGCTTGGGTAAATTTGCTTCTTTGTCTTTTTTGGATGGTCTTTAGTCTTTTTATTTATGTTGAATGGCTCAATCATGAGCTTGATACTTTTGTTGTTACTTCACTCAGAGTTATAGGAATTGAGCAACTTTCATTTTTAAATAGAGTGGTTTCTGAGTGTAATTTGAGACAAGTACAAGAAGTAAATTCTTCTACAAAAGGTTTTTTTGCAAATGTCCTCAATTATGGAACAATTACTGTCCAAACAGCAGGAAGTTCAACAAATTTTGTAATGCATTTTTGTCCTGATCCACTTGATAATGCTCGTAAAATGCTCAATACCGTAGAAAAATTTAGAAGAAAAGATAAAGAAATGGAAAAAATGGAAGAAATAGAAATGATAAAAAAAATGGAAGAAGAACAGACAAAGTCTTAATACATCCACATTGCATCTCAAAAAGAAAAAAAACGAAAATTATGGTCTATGGCATAGTCATAGGCTTTTTTAATATTTTTTTCTTGGGCAAAGCTTGATACCAGCATCAAAAGAGTTGATTTTGGAAGATGAAAATTCGTTATAATATTGTCAACAAATTTCCAATGATATCAAGGATAAATAAAAATAGTTGTTTCTTTTTTTCCTGCTTGTATTTCTCAATTTTCCCCTGCAAAACTTTCTAATGTTCTCACAGAAGTTGTCCCTACAGCAATGATTCTTTTTCCTTGTTTTTTGTATTCATTGAGTCTTTTTGCAACTGTTTCTTGTATTTCACAAAATTCAGAGTGCATCGTATGCTCTTCTATATTTTCAGTTTCTACTCATTTAAAAGTCCCAAGCCCTACATGAAGCAAAACTTTTTCTATTTTGACTCATTTTTTTTCAAGTTTTTCTAATAGTTCTTCTGTAAAATGAAGTCCAGCTGTCGGAGCTGCGACACTTCCAGAATCTTCTCCATAGACCGTTTGGTATCGTGAAGCATCTTCTAGTTTTTCTTTGATATAGGGAGGAAGAGGAGTTTCTCAAAGAATTTTTATTGTTTCCATAAAATCATCGCCATTTTTACTAAATTCTACTATTCTTCCATTTTCTGAGAGTTCTTTTATTTCTGCTTTGAGAGACATTTCTCATTTTTCAAAATATACTTTTGCCCCTATTTTGAGTTTTTTTCAGGGGTAGACGAGGCAATCCCATGTATTTCAATTTATTTGTTTGTGAAGAAAAATTTCAGCATCTTCTCCATCTTCTCTTTTTCCTTTGAGCCTTGCATTGATAACTTCTGTTTTATTGAGTACCAACACATCATTTTTTCCCAAAGTATCAGCAATTTCAAAAAATTTTTTTTCCTCTATATCTCAAGTTTTTTTATTGAGCAAAAGAAGGCGAGAATGATCACGAGGATTTGTCGGAGTTTGAGCAATAAGCTCTTTTGGTAGGATATAATCAAAATCACTGAGTTTCATAGTTTTTTCCTTAAAATAAAATCTTCCCTGATTATAGGGAAGATTTTATTTAGTCAAGAGTGGGATTAAGG
>JAAXWG010000001.1 GCA_013350285.1 Candidatus Altimarinota bacterium
GTACCAATAAAATAAATATGAGTGATAAGAAAAAACAACATTTAGTTCCGTGTAGTTATATGAAATTTTTTTCATATAACTACTGAGAAAAATCAACAAGAAAATGTAATGTTTTTTATTATGATAAACATAGTAAAAAAATTTGATATGAAATCAGAACAACTGAGTGAGTTTTTCATAAAAGAAATTATTACACAATTTTAATTTGATGAAGAAGAAATATTGAGATTGAAAATTTTTTATGAAAATTTGAAGAAAAGTATGCTGACATATATACAAATCTGATAAAAAATAAATATCTTGAAGAAAATGATTATATAAATCTAATGATGTTCGTATCCTTACAACTATTTAGAACAAATAGATGAAAGCAACTTATAAATGAAACTTTATGAAATAATATAAATGATGATATATCTAAAATATCTATACCTATATTTGCTAATGAAATGACAAAGATATTAACTAAAGACTTTATTTTTTGTCTGTATAAAGCTCCTAGTAATACAAACTTCATAACAACAGATACTCCTGTTTTTTGGAGACATCTAACTTCAGAAGAACTTGACCCATGTTGATATGAACCATTTGAATTTATATTTCCTCTATCTTCAGAATATTTAATTTTAGCTTTTCATAATAAATCTAATCTTATAAATAAAATTCCATTAGAATTAAGAAATAATCAATTTGTAGAATGTAATAATATAGATAATGCATTTATGAATAGAATAAACTATGAAATATGATTTTATTGAAATCAATGAATTATATCAAAAAGAAAAGAAGAGTTAAATATGTATAAATCTTATACTCCAAATAATACACTAAAACAATTAAGAGAATATTGAAAAATATGTTTTATTAGAGAGAATAAATAAGAAAAATCTAGTAACAAAATCTCTATGTACAACTGACCAAAAAGAAAAAATCAAAGATTAAAAAATTTTGATTATTCCTCTGACAGATGATATTTTATCACGATTTGTACAAAAGACAGAGAAAATTATTTTGGTGAGATTATTGACGGAAAAATGATTTTGAACGATTACGGAAAAATTGCCGAAAATTCATTTTTGGATTTACCAAATCATTATAAAAATTGTATTTTGGATGAATATATTTTTATGCCCAACCATTTCCATTGTATTCTATTTATTGAAAATGCACCGGTAGGGACAGGTTTAAAACCTGTCCCTACAAACGACGATGTAAACACAACCAACGATGGTGCTACAAAAAATCATTGATTATCTGAAATTATTCGCTGATTTAAAACATTTTCATCAAGAAATATACACAATTCTAAGGAAGATTTCGAATTTGCTTGGCAAAGATCATTTTTTGATGTGATTATTAGAAATGAAGAACATTTACAAAAAACAAGACAATATATCCAAGAAAATCCTCTAAAATGGGAACAAGATAAAAATAATCTTTCAAATTTAAAATAATATTTTCTGTATTTTTCTTTCTCTAACAATTTTATTTCCTCAAAATAAAACGAACAAACAATTAAATTTCTAAATTTTTCTTGCAAAAATTAAAAAAACTAATATTTTATAGTTCTAATAT
The DNA here is from genome assembly GCA_013350285.1 of Candidatus Altimarinota bacterium. Taxonomy (GTDB): domain Bacteria; phylum Patescibacteriota; class Gracilibacteria; order BD1-5; family UBA6164; genus JAAXWG01. Next base: position 1,576 of record JAAXWG010000001.1, read on the forward strand.
AGAATATTAAGAGATTATGAAGAAAATATACCTAACAAATCTATTAAGAATAAGGAGACTATTTTTCCAAAAAAGAAAATAGTTATTCTTGCTATATAAAAAATTGTATACCAAAAAGAGCTATTTTCATAAAAATAGCTCTTTTTATTTTTTAAAAATTTTATTATGGAAGATGTTCCCAGATAATATAGATACAGCTCAAAAAGATTCTCCTTATCTTGATATTTACAAAAATAATTGAAAATACCTTGTCTTAAAGATAAGTTGATCTCTTTTAGATGATGAAAAATTTAAAAACTTTGTTAATTATGTAAAATTCCTCAGAGAAAAAGGAGTCAGTATAATTCTCGTATATGGAGGATGAGACCAAATCACTGAGACATACGAAAAGAATACTTGAAAAACAAGAGAAAAATGAGCTGATGGAAATAACCCAACCTCAAAAGAATTAATAGACCAGGGAGTTATTCCTGCTTATGAAGAACTTCAAAAAAGATTATGAGAAGCTTTTGGTGAGGAAAATATAAACCTCTTTGAAAAAGAAGATATCATCTGTGAAAGAGTAGAAGGTCTCTGAGAAGTAGGAGTTGTAAAATCTTTTAAAAAAGAGTTTGATACAGGTAAAATAAATATTCTTCCCTTTGTCTGAGTTTCTGAAGAAGATATAAAAAGTTTTTTTAATGTAAATGCTGATGATATTGTTACAAGAATTGTTTGAGAAATGAGAGAAAAGATTTCCAATATAATCTTTCTCACATGAACCTGATGAGTAGAAGATAATGAATGAAATGTAATTTCATTTTTAACAAAAAAAGCAATAGAAGATATATTAGATTGAAAACATCTCAAAATCAATGCTACTTGATGAATGAAGAAAAAATTAAAAGTTATACTAGAAGTGATAGAAAAATGAGCTTCAAAAGTAAGTATGACAAATATTGATTGAATCAAAGAAGAAATAGAAGGTTTTTGATCGGGAACAATGGTAGTTGATTTAGAAAAAGTAAAATTAAAAAAACTAGAAAGTAGAGAAATGTTTGACTTTGTTTATGAAAGCAATGTAAAAAATGGTAATTGGAAAGAAAGAAATGAAGAGGAAAAAGACAAAATTTTTGAAAATTATCAAGTACTTGAATTAGAAGGAACTATACTTTGATGATATGTCCTTTGTGATACTGAAATTGATTGAAAAAAATGAAAAATCTTAGAATGTATCTTTTCAAGTAAAGAAAGAGGAGGAATAGGGACATTATTATTAAAAGAATGTATAAAAAATAAAATTGTCTTTACTTATTCAAAAAAATGAAGGTTTTTTAAAAAAAATTGATTTGTAAAAGTGGAATGACATTTCACAGAAAAATGAGTTCCTTTATATAAATATGAAGGTTCTTAAAGCAAAAAATCAAGATTTTTTTAAATCTTTTTTCTCAATAAATACAAGTATCAAATAAATTTATTTGTGATTATTTGACAAATAATTAATTATATGTTTTAATAATATTAGAAATATTTTTATTAAGATATTTGTATGAAAATAAAAAGACAAGAAATTACAAAAACTATGAACGACTTTATTTTTTTAGGAGCAGAAAAAGCTCATGAAAAAGCAAAGAAAATATTAGAGCTACGATACTCTCTTACAGAGTATTGATTTAAAAAATACTTACAATATTATTTTCAAAAATATAAAAATTACAATATTAATATAGAAAAAAAATGAGATAAAAATCAAAAAATAAACCTCAAAGGAATAAAGTATAAAAATTTTAGAAGACAAATTCTTCTCATTTGATGCAAAAATTACAAGGTAAGAGATATTGGGGAAAATAATATCATTCGTTTTTATGAATATACAAAAAATAAAATAAACAAAAATAATAATTTTTCTGAAATAATTTTTATCTCAACAACTGATTTTAGCCAAAAAGCGAAAGATTTTTGAAAAACAAAATGAATTAAAATGCTCAATTTTCACGATATTTATCAGTTTCTAAGTATTTATCCTCTTGAAACTTTCAAAAAAGATATTTTTCACGAAGAAGGAACAAAAGAACTTAAAAAATCTTTTTTAAACTTTTTAATACAAGAGAGTTTTGATTTCTTAGAAGAATTTAAAAATAATGAACTATATAATATAATGGAAAAAATCAGGATAAAAATAGCGACAAAAATTAATTCTCCTCCAAAAAAACAAAAATCATCAAATTTGGAAATATTTAAAAAGAAATTACAAAAGAAAAAAAACGAAAATTTAATAAAAAATGAAATACGACAAAAAACAAAAACACGAAGTATATTTTCATTTTTCTTTTAGCAAAACACTTTTTAAGAATAATTAATTTAAGAAATCCAAGACTTTTTTAAGTCTTGGATTTTTAATTACTCAATAATAATCCCAAAATAAATATTATACAACTAAATTCAAAACACTTTTTTTTAGTATTTCAAAACCATCTTTTGACATTATAGATTCTGGATGAAATTGCATAGAAACTTGGTTTTTAGCTTGTCTGTACATCATTCTCTCTCACTCAACAACATCATAATTATTTTCCTCTCCATTATCTATAGGAGAAAATGAATTATAATATCAAACAACTTTCTTCTCTCAAAATAAATCTATCTCTTTTTGGACTCACTGAGTAATCGTTTCTTGTCTTTCTACTGACATTCCATTATGTTTACAAATTGCTTGATGCCCAAGACAAATTCAAAGCATTTTTTGACCTTGATCTTGAAAATATTTTGTTAATTCCAAAAGTTTTAGCATTTTTGGATCATTTACATCATTTATATCTCATGGTCAAGGACCTAAAACAACGATAGTATCATCAGAAATATAATCTTTGTTAAATTTTTCATTTTCTATTACTTCTACTTCACCGCCCATTCTTGTTATCATATATTTGAGCATAAAAACAAAATCATCATCATTATTGATTATCACAAACTTTTTGCCTTTTATCTCTTCTACTTCTAGATTTTCATCTTGAGACTTTGTATAAAAATCAGAAAGTTTATTTTTTCTCTCTTCAAGTAAATCTTGTATTACCTGTTTTTCATCTGGAGTCAGCTTTTCAAGATATGATTCAAATGTTTTTTGATTTTCTAAAATTCATAAAAATCATTTTGCTTTATTCTCTGTTTCTGCTGTTTCTCACTTAGGAGTAGAATCACTTACAACTCATGCTCCTGCTCTCACACTCAAGTTTACATTTTCTGAATCAAGATTATTCAAAACCGCCATTCTGATAGCAATACAAGTATCCATAGTGTCTTCATCTAAATATCAAAAAGCTCATCCATAATAGCCTCTAGAAGACTCTTCCATATTTTTAATAATTTCAAAAGCTTTTTTAAGTGGTCAACCAACAAGAGTTGGAGAATAAAGAGTAAACCTCAATATATCTATAAGCGACATACCTTTTATCCTCTCTCATATAAAATGATTTTCTGTATGGATTACTGCTCCTATTTCTCTCAATAGAGGTCATTTTATTTCTCATCAATTCGTGATTTTCATAAGCATTTTTAGCTCTTCATCACTTACCATAGCCAGCTCATTTTCTTCTTTTGGGTTTTTAAGAAATTCTATGAGTCTGTCAAAAAATGATTCTTCTTCTCATTGTTTCTCAAAATTCTTTTTTGCCATAGTTCCTGCTATGGGTCTTTTTTCTACTGTGTTTTCTGTAACTTTGAGATGCATTTCTGGTGATGCTCCAGTATAAACCTGCTCTCAAGTATTAAACATAAAAGTCATATATGAACCATCAATACCAAGCAATCTTTTATAGAGAGTAAGAAGCATTGTGGGAGAGAAGTTTTGGAGAACTGTCTGAAATTCTCTTGAAATAATACACTGACAAATATTTCCTCCCTTTATTTCTTCAAGGACTTTTTCTACCATTTTTCAAAAATCTTCAGCTGAAATATTTGGCTTTATCTCACCATACTGTATTGTCTCATCTGGAAGAAGAGAAAGCATTTTTTCTTTTGTTATTTGAACATCTTCTTCTATTTCAAGAGCTAAAATCGGCTCATCGCCATGTGCTACACCTTGCCCTTCTTTTTCAGCAAGAGAAAAAGGAGTGAGAAAAAATATTTTTCCTTTTACCTCATCTTGTAGCTTTTGAAGTGCTTCTAAATCTGCTAATTTGTGAATTGTTCCTGTTGCATAAGATATAATTCATTCTTGTTCTACAAGGACAAAAGGATTTTCTGTCCCTAAATTTTCAAAAGAAATATCTTCTTTTATTAATCAATGTTTTGTCATATTTTCAATTTTTAGTAATAAAAAACACTTAAGGTCATCTTAAGTGTTGGAAAAATGCTTCTCTTAAAAAAGCTCGTCTTTACCAACACCAGCCCCAAAGTCCCCAAGAAATGTTTTTTATAAATCCATTCATAATCAAATTTTTATAAATATTTTGTTATTGCCTTTCAATCATATTTAAAAATCCTACTTCCTCTTGTAACTGTTGTAATAGATATACCAAGCTCCAAAGCTATTTTTCTCTGAGAAATTCAAGCTTTCAACATCTCCAAAATACGAATTCGCTCAGCAATATCATGTATTTCAGCAGGAGTCAGAATATCTGCAAGACTTGCTTCAAAATCAACTTTATCTTTTATCTGTAAAAATACTTTACTTATTTTTTCAATAGAATTATTTTCTTGCATATATTAGTGTATTAATACAGTAATATTAAAAAGTGTATTAATTTTCATTTTTTTGTCAAGAAAATATTGTATTTTTATTTTTTCTTCCTATTCTTTCTATTTAAAAAATTAAAATTAATAAGAAATAACTACGATGAAAATAGATAAAAATAAACTCACAATAATAATTATAGGTTTTTTAGATGTACTGAGCATAGGTATATTTATACCAACTCTTCCTGATTTGATAACATATTATTGAGTTTCGGCTCATATGATATCATATTCTATAGTTGCTTATGGACTTTTTTCTTTTTTATCTGGTCCTTTTTTATGACAATTATCTGATAGGTATGGTAGAAAAAAAATTCTTCTTCTTTGTGTTTTATGAAGTTTTATTTCTTCATTTTTTATGAGTATTACTTCTGTATTTTGGGCATTTTTACTCGGAAGAATAATTAATGGAATCACTGGTGGAAATATAAGTATTGTTCAATCAATGCTTTCAGATATTTCAAAAACAAAAGAAGAAAGACTTCAAAATATGGGAATACTTGGATGACTTTTTTGAGCTTGATTTATTATCTGACCAATCATTGGTTCTCTTTTGCTTCCCTTTTGAGTAAAAGCTCCTTTTTGGTTTATGACTCTTTTTTCTTTGATAGAAGTTTTTATGCTTCTCTTATTTTTAAGAGAAACAAATGAAAATATGGTTCAAAAAAAGATAAAAGTAAATCCTTTTTGAAGTATTGTAAAATATTTAAAAAACAATGAAGTAAAAATATTTTTAATATCGTTTTTTACTCTTATCTCAAGCTTTTCTCTTTATCAAGGAATGTTGCCTGTTTTCCTTTCAAAACAATATAATCTTCCATGACATACAAGTGGGTATGTTATGAGTGGTATAGGTCTAATTATTGCCATAAATCAAGCTATTCTCCTCAAAAAATTTTGGCTCAAATATTTTTCACTCAAAAAACTTTTTTATATTAGCAATATTTGAATATTTATTATTTTTATACTCCTTTCTATCATAAAACCTCTTTGGCTTTTTCTTATTGTATTTTTTCTTCTCATATTTTTTCAAGGAATCATAAATCCTATTTATCAGTGAGAAATAGTAGAGAATACTCATCTTCATGATAGAGGCGAAATAATGTGAGTTTTGAGCTCTCTACAGTCTATGAGTATGTTTATTTGACCTCTTATTTGAGGTTTTTGTATTGATAAATGAATTTCCATATTTTTATTAGGTTCTGTTATTGTATTTATAAATATTCTCATTCTTTCTTGACTTATAAAAAAGATTAAAAACTAAAAAAATAAATAGTCTTCTGAAACAAATGCTCAAAAAATTGCTTTTTTTCAAAAAAAATTATAATAATAGATGTGTTCATTTTATTTTCTAATTTTTTATATATGAAAGTATTGAATGCTATCGCCCTTATCCTCCTTGTAATAGGTGGATTAAATTGGGGACTTGTCGGAGTTTTTAACTTTGACCTTGTTGCAAGTATTTTTTGAGCAGCAAGTATGTTATCTAATATAGTATATACTCTTGTCTGAGTATCTGCTATTTATAGCCTTATTTTTAATTATAAGACGATTTTTAATCTCAGCAAATAAGAAGTAATTAAAAAGCTCTCAAAAATTTGAGAGCTTTTTTTTTAAAATTCCATTCAATATTTTGTATAGTTAAGTCATGGAAAATCTCAAGGAGTAAAATTTCTTTTTTTAAAAGATTTAGATTCTACTTCCATTCAAGATATTTTTTTTATAATTTGATATTCTGTCTCCTCTGGAATAAAAATTTCGCTTGTATCAAGAGAAAAAGAAGTATATCATCCTAAGTTTTTTATATATAAAATTCAAAATTCTGTTCATGTACTTGTCATTCAAGTAAATGTTGATCAAGAACTAATTAATCAAGAAAATGAATTTGTTGCAGAAAAAGGACTTGTATCAATATCAACAAAAGTATGCCACAAAATTCCTCAAGAAGAAATTATATCAATACTTCAAGAAAGTGAAGAGATAAATTTTTCAAAACGAAACTCTTGAGATTCTCCTTCTGCAAGAGAAAATACATTATTTTCTCTTTTTTTTATATACTCATTTTCTCCTAGACTCAAAGATAATATATTTTTATCATTTCATATTTTATTGATGAGAAAAGGAAGGTTTATGAGATCAGAAAAAAAGAGAGTATTTTTTATATTTTTTTGAACTGAGTAAGAAACAAAAAGAAACAAAGAGGCAATAAAAGTAGAAAGAAATAATGCCCATAAAAGTATTGATGCTTGTTTGTCTCTTTTTTGCATAAGAAAGAAAAATAGAGTATAATAATAAGGATTACTACTATTGTAAAAAAAATGCAACAAAAAACAAAAAAAACTTCTCAACAAAGTAAAAAAAATATAAATACCGAGGAATTAAAAAATACTATTCTTTCTCAAGAAGAGAAAAAACAATATTATTCGAGTAAATTTGAAAAAATAGAAGCTCGTGTAAAAGAAAATCTCAAAAATCAAAATACAGATGAAGCTCTCAAAGATATTACTATTGGAGCAATGGTTGTATGAAGCTCTGACATTCACTATGAATTATTTGAAAAAGATGTAAGAGTAAGATTTAGAATAGATGGAATCCTTGTTGATATTTTTGATTTAACTCAAAAAGAATATAAATGAATTTTAGAAAGATTAAAATATTCAGCTTGACTCAAACTTAATATCCTTGATATTCCTCAAGATGGAAAATACAATGTAAAAATAGATGAAGAAAAAAAAGTTGATATAAGAGTTTCTACTCTCCCAACAAAATATTGAGAAAATACAGTTTGTAGAATACTTGATTCTTGAAAAACAATTATAGATTTTAGTGATTTGTGATTTTTTTGGACTTCAGAAAGAATGATACAAAAAATAATTCATAAAAAAACTGGTCTTGTACTTGTTACTTGACCAACAGGTTCATGAAAAACAACAACTCTCTATACAATGCTTTCAAAACTCAATACAAGAGATAAAAAAATTATCACACTTGAAGATCCTATAGAATATGAACTTCCTTGAATTATACAATCAGAAGTAAAAGAAAAAAATTGATTTTCTTTTGAAACAGGACTCAAAGCAATACTAAGACAAGACCCTGATATCATAATGGTGGGAGAAATCAGAGATTTTGAAACTCTTATGACTGCAACAAATGCTTCTCTTACAGGACATCTTGTTCTTTCTACTCTCCATACAAAAAGTGCTGCTGAAACTCTTGATAGAATTTTAAGTATGGGACTCAAACCTTATCTTATGGCAGCAGCTCTTGATACTATTATTGCTCAAAGGCTTGTAAGAAGAATATGTCCTCACTGTAAAAAAGAAAAAGAAAAAACAATAGAAGAAGTTGCTATCATAAGTTGAATGATGGAGGAAATAGGAATGAAATCTCTTTGAACCGATAATATAAAACTTTATGAAGGAATATGATGTGAACACTGTAATAATAGTGGCTATCTATGAAGAGTTGGTCTTTATGAAATAATAAGTCTAAATGAAAATATAAGAAATATAATGAGATCGGGAGGAACAAGTGAAGATATCATTAGAGAAGCAAGAAATGGTGATCTTATAACTATGAAAGAGGATGGGATATTAAAAGCTATTCAATGACATACTACAATAGAAGAAATTCTCAGAGTTATATAATTTCTTTTTTCAAAATTTGTAAATATAAAATTTTTCTATACAATAATAAAAATTATTTATAGATATATTATTTATGAAATTAAAAATACTTATCAGCATAATCATCTTTCATTTTTTTACAATGGGAGCCTTTGCTAGTTGAGATGATGCAAGTACTTGTGAAACAAATGAATGAATGAGTCTTTATTCATGCCGTGTAAAAAATATTTGTAATAGCTACAAAGATTGAGTGAGTTTCCTTTATGATATTGAAAATTATGAAAATGCTGATGATTATAAAACAAATAATCAACTATGATATATATCTCTCGAAAGTGCAAAAGATATCTATCAAAAAAATATTTCTAGCATTTATAAATGTGCAATCATTAATGTACAAAAAAAATCACTTACAAAGCTTAAAGAAGAGTTTATAAAAATGGAAAATACCTGAACTCTTTGAAATAGAATAAAAAGTAAAATAGAAGCAAAAATACAAAAAGTAGAGCTCCAATGAACGAGTCTCGGATGTAAAAATAGTACAGAAACTGATATATATTCAAAACTCAATATACTGAAGCAAACTACTTATGAAATGTGTAGGTATGTAGTTTATCTTGAATATTTAAAATCTTACTACAAAATTCCTTCTAAATTACTTGATACAGAAAACAAAAACAATGAATCTTATACTTTTTCTGAAACTATCAGAAAATCTATGGAAGTAAACAATAAAATACAAGAAGAAAAAATTCATAGCTACAAGGTATTTCCTGTTGTATTTCATGCTTATAGTGAATATGAAAATAATCTTCCAAGTCACCTTTTTTTAGAACTTATTAGAGAAGATTATCTTGTTATACGAGATAAGCTTCAAGATGCATTAAGTCCTATTAATCAAGTAGGATATAAAATAATGAATGCTATGCAAGAATAATATTATTAATATGTATAAATGGAAAAATATGCTATAGTAGGCCATCAAGTTGTTTGTTCTGCTTTTATTGAAAAAGATAAAAAATTTCTCATTGTTATGTGTCCTAAGTTCAAGGTATGGAGAGTGCCTTGAGGAAGACCTGAATACTGAGAAAAAGTGGAAAAAACTCTTATAAGGGAAATGCAAGAAGAAGTTGGAATTAGTTTTGAAAATCCAATTTTTGTTGGGTTTGGTCAAGATATACAATTATATTTTATAAAACAAAAAGAAACATCTCGTCTTATTCTATATTTTTATGTAAAAACAAATGAAGAGTTAATAATTGATTCAGATGAAGCAGAGGAATATAAATGGGTATCTATAGAAGAAATGAAAAAAATAGAAAATAAAGAAGGAGCCTTAAATGATTTTTTCAAAAGAAATCCAAACTTTTGAAAATAATATTTTCACAATAAATTAATAATAAAAAAAAGAGTAAGTGCAACTTACTCTTTTTTTTATTATTTTTCTTAATCTACATAGATATATCCAATAATTGCTCCATCACTTTTTGATACTTTTCTTGTTGTAACTTCATTTATACTACGATAATTCATATCTTTTATTATCAGATTACTTCCTTCCATACCAACAACTATTCCTACATGTCCATATACTGGATTATATCCTCTTCCTTGGAAAACGATGATTGCACCAACTGAAGGAGTACTTCCTGTTGCATTTCAAGCATTTCTTGCATTTCTTAACCAATCTTTTGCATTTCCTCTCCAATTTACATTTTTATATTGAGCAACAAACCGTGTACAATTTCACCAAGCAAATCCTTTTCCTCAAGATTTTTTTGATAAAGCATAGTTTCCAGTATTTACTCCATTGTTTGTAGCAGTATAAGATTTTGTTCATTTTTTTGTATTTGCTGCAAAATATTTACTTGGAACAACAACTGGTTTTTTTGGTGGTTCATATTTTTTGATAGCTCATGGTATGACAATAGATTTTCCAGCAATAAGTTTATCATCTCAAGAAATATTGTTTTGTTTTTTTATTTTTTCTTCAGATACCTCATATTTTTTTGCAAGAACAGAAAGTGTATCTCATGATTTCACTTGGTGAATAAGACCAGAAACTGGAGGAACTTTTATTGTATCACCAGGATGAATAATAGAATTTTTTGAAAGGTTATTTGCCCAATAAATAGAATTACTAGAAATTCCAAATTTACTTGCAATTGTAGAAATAGATTCTCATGATTTTATTTCATAATTTACTATTTCATTTATACCACTAATATCTCTCTCATCATCAAGAAGTGTATTGATAGAAAGGAAAGAATCTTTTGTCTCTACTATAAGACCTGAGCTTCCTTCTCCTCCTTCTTCTCCTATATAAGAATCAATAATAGATGTCTCATCTATATCTCCTCTATAAAAATCAAGAACAGTACTACTATGAACAAAAGAAGCAAGAGCCGGATAGATAGGCATTAAAAACACAACAACAAATATAACAAAGTTATATCAATAGTTATAATGCATTTTATGTTTGACTCATTGAGAAATTGCTTCCTTTAATATACGAGAATGTCTTTTAATTTTTGCCTGTATGTTTATCTTGGATCCCAAAATCAGTTTTTAGAAAATAAAAGTCTCACTTTGTGGATTACTACAAATTCCATTATACTCCATAAATAAGACAATTGCAAATTTATGCAATAGAAACTACTTGAACTTTTGTTAATTTTGGTCTAAAACCATTATTTCTTGCAAATCTTTTCTTAGATTTCATCTTAAAAATCCTTATTTTTTCCCCTTTAAACTGGTCTATAACTTTTAGTTCTATTTTTGAACCAGAAACTGTCGGAGTTCAAACTTTTAGTTCTTTCCCATCTTCAGAAGCGATTAAAAGTGCTTCTATATTAAAAATACTTTCTAGCTCTCCATCTTGCTTTTTTACATCAATAATATCTCATTCTCTTACTATAAATTGATTTCCTCCTAATTCTATAACTGCTATCATAAAAAAATATTAAATAATTAAACTTTATATATTTTGAGAATTCAAATTCCTGCAAGAAAATCAAATACTCAAACTTTTAAGTACAAAACTTAAAATCAAAATTCCCTAATTTAACTTTGACCTATAAGTCTTATCATAAAGCTCTAAAAACAAAAATCAACATTTATTAATTTCTTTTCTCAAAGTTCTAATTGGAATGGCTGGGATGGTAGGGATCGAACCTACGAATGGCGGAGTCAAAGTCCGCTGCCTTACCACTTGGCTACATCCCAATAACTCTACAATAAAGCTCAAACATTATATAAAATATAAAAATTTGTCAAAAAAAAAGTATTTTTTTTGAATTTTTTTTATTTCTTTTTATACTAAAATCATATTTTAAAAGCTAACTTTGAAAACTATGTTTGAATTTCTCAAATTTTTGACAAAAAGACCAAGTGATAAAACAATACTTATTTGAAGAATAATATTTTGAATTCTTCTTATTGGAGTGTTTTATTATAATCTCATTATACTTGGAAAATGAATTGATTTTCCTTTTGTAGGAAAAGAAAACATACTGTATGTAAAATACGGAATTACTGCTCTTTGAATTATTCCTCTACTTTTATGAATAACAAATTTATGTTTATTTAAAAGTAAATATGTAAGGATAATACAGGTAATATTTGGAGTTATACTTATATATATTTCTTCTCTCATTCAAGAAAGTCCAAGTCTTGATTTTGATACCCTTATCTTTCTTATGGCTCTTCTTCCTCTTATAGCATGAGCAAGTGGAAAATGTATTACAAGTAAGTGCTTGAAATACTGACAAAAAATCACAAAAGTAAGAGTCTAATAAAAATAGAGTTCGTTTGAACTCTATTTTTATTTCATCAGAAGTAATCCTATAAAAGCAATAAGACTTCAAAATATTTTCCTTTGAAAATCTTCTCTTTCATTGAGAAATATAGCTCAAAAAATGAAAATAAGTACTATTTTAAAAGTTGTTATAGAAGAAACAAGACTAAGATTTCAAACCACAAAAACTAAAACTACCCAAGAAAGAGATTGAAGAAATCTCAGTCATCAAGTTATAAAAATATCTTTTTTTGTATATTGGCTTTTTTCTTTTGCAAAAAATGCAACAATTCACAAAAATATACACTGACTCCACCAACTCAACATCGTTCCGGCACTAAATCCTGTCATTTTTTGTAAGGCTCTCTCAGCAGTAATAACGATTCCAAGAAAAATTCAAGATAGAAGCATCAAAAGAAAGTATTTATCAAACTTAAATCTTCAAATCTTATGTTTTTTTGAAACAATTAGTATTCAAAAAAGAAGTAAAATTGTTCCTAATATTTGGATGTAACTTAATTTTTCATCAAGAAAAAAAGTTGCAAGAATAATAGAAACAGGAGTATAAATATTACTTACAAGAGTTGTGATTCCTGCATCTACATATTTTTGAGAAATATAGGAAAATATAAAATATAATCCTCAAGATATTCAACAAACGAGAGATAAGCCTACTATAAAAAATATATTTCAAGATATATGAAATTTTTCAAAAAAAGGAAGAAAAAGTCATAAAATACTTACAACAAAAGTAATCTGAAAAGCAAAAAGTATTTGTCATTTATTATCATGATTTTTCTTTGTTGCAAGCCGTCTTCTTTGAAGAGGAGAAATACTTGCAAAAACAAAGAAAAAAATATAACTTAGTATTTCTAGCATTATATTTTTATATTAATCAACTATCTTATGCTGTTCCAAATACCATTTAGGAGCATTTACACAAGAATTAAAGACAATTGCTTCCCTTCTACCCAATAAATTTCGCCTTTTTCAAAAAAATAAAGATCTCATTCATTGATTTCAAAATCTCATTTTTCTGAATGTATAATAGCTTCTCATGATACAACATAATAAATCTCTTCACATTCTTCATTTATAACTCTTTTTTCTTGAGGATATCTTCCATCAATAAATGCTCGAGCAAAACTAAAAAATTCACTTGGAAGTGAGTATTCAAAAACACTACATTCTGGAGAATTTTCAAATTTTTGAGTTTGATTTTTTTTGATGAGCATAATTTTTTTTAAAAAATAATTTCACTATTCATTTTTCACTATTAAGCCTTCCCTATTAAAAGCTCTTTTGCTGGATCATAAAAATCAAGTTTTTCTTTTCCTATTTTTTCTATTATATATTCTATAAGTTCTTCTTTTTTTATTTCTGCTTGGGTTCCTGCTTCCATATTTCTTACTTGAAATTTTCCACTTCTTGCCTCCATAACTCCTACTATTACTACAAATTTCGCTCCTATTCTTTGAGCCTTGAGCATTTGTTCTTTTAATGAGGGAGTTCAAAGAGAAGAAAGTGTATTGATTCATTTTGCTCTTGCTTCAAGACTGAGTGGAAGAACTATTTCTTTTGCTTCATCACCAAGTTGAACAAAATAAAGATCTATTCTATCTTTACTTTTTATATTAATATTATTTTCTTTTAATATTTTTATAATTCTCTCTATTCTTACGGTAAAACCACTTGCTGGAATTTCTTGTTCATAGCCCATTTTTTCTGCCATCATATCATATCTTCCACCGACTACAAGATTTTTTCCTGTATCTTTGAGTGCAAGTTTCCAGACACTATTATTATAATATTGAAGAAGATGAACAAGTGTATGATCCTCTCTATAAGGAATTCAAAGTATATCAAGATACTTTTTCATTTTTGTATAATACTCTTTTGATTCTTTTTTAAGAAATTTGACAGCTGATGGTGCTTGACGGGCAAGAATTTGCTCATCTTCAAGTGAAGATACGAGAAGCATAAATGGATTTTTTTCTAGATTTTCTATTGATTCTGGTGAAAGAAGATGTTTTTTATTTTCATAAAAATTTCTTAGTTCTTCTTTGTATTTTTCTATTTCTTTTTTATTTCAAAAAGAATTAATAACAAGCTCGTATTTTCCATCAAGTCCAATACTTGAAAGAATTTTATAATTTATATAAATTTGTTGCACATCCAAAATAGGGTCTTGTTCGCCTATAACCTCTCCTCAAATAGTATAAAATTGTTTTAATCATGATTCTACTCAAAGAGAATCTTTTCTAAAGTAACGATCAATGTGATAAAAATGTATTGGCTGAATTTCTTCTGACATATTGGCATCCACATAAGCTCTAAGAACTCAAACGGCAGCATCAGAACGAAGCGATAATGCAACTCCATCATCATCTACAAAACTATAAACCGTTTTTTTCATAATATCTGTTCCTGCATATACTTTTTCTAGTGTAGAAGTATACTCCAAAAGAGGAGTTGATATCCTTCTATATCAATTTTTACGAAGTTCATGGCGATACACTTTTTTGAGAAATGTAAAAAATCTATGATCATCTGGAAGAAAATCTCTCATTCAAATAACTCTTTTTATTTCATTCATAATAGTTTTTTAGGTATAAAAAATTGCTTGTTTTACATAATATAATATTTTTTTTATTTTCAAAGTTGTTTTTCTTTTTTTTTTTATATAATCTTTTAGAATTAAAAAATTAAAAATTAAAAATTTATGCTACAAAAACTAAACGAATCTCTTTTAGCTTATTTTAATAGTTTTGCATCAAACGGATTTATAGAAAGCATTGTTTCTATTTTTGCTGATGCTCCTATATTCTTCCTTCCTCTATTTTTTATAGCAACATGGATTTTTTACTGAATAAAAAAACAAAGAAATTCCCAAGAGGAAATACTCTTTATATTTTATTCAGTCATATTAGGAATACTTATAACTCTTATCATACAACAATTTATTCAACTAGAAAGACCTGAAAATTATTTAAAAGGGGCTGGAAAATTACTTCTTAATCATGTTCCTGATGCCTCTTTCCCATCAGACCATGCAACGGTAAGCTTTGCTTTCCTCACTGCTTTATTTCTTGCTCATTATAGAAAAACTTTTTGGATTTTTCTTCCATTTGTAATAACTATGAATCTTTCAAGAATTATTGCATGAGTGCATTGGCCTTTTGATATTATTGCCTGAATGTTTATTGGAATAACAGCAAGTATCATAGTATTTGCTTTTCTAAAAAAGACAAGTTTTATTAAAAAAATTAACTCAAGTCTTATAAAAATTTCTCTTTTTTTAAAATTATAATTTTTTTGTATGATAAAAACAATTGCTCTCTCATGATGAGGAACAGGATGACATATTTTTCCTCTTTTATCGCTTTATAATTTCCTCAAAGAAGAAGAAAATTATCGTTTTATATGGATGTGAGAAGAGTTCTCTCTTGAAGAAAAAATAGCACAAAAAAATCAAATCAAATTTCTCTCTCTTTCTACTGGAAAATTAAGAAGATATTTTGACTTAAAAAATTTTTATGAACCACTCAAAAATATGACATGAGTGATTCAGGCTCTCTATTACATAAAAAAATACAATATAGACATTATTTTTTCAAAAGGATGATATGTCAGTGTTCCTGTTTGTATTGCTGCAAAAATTCTTGGTAAAAAAATATATATTCACGAATCTGATACTGTAACCTGATTATCAAATAAATTTATTTCAAAATTTGCAACAAAAATATTTTATTCTTTTCCTCATCCTCTGATTGATGGGCAAAAACATATTCTCTCTGGGCAAATTCTTAATCCTGAACTCATAGATAATATTGAAAGTATAGAAAAAGAAGAAAATGAAACCCTTCATATTCTTGTAATAGCATGAAGTCAAGGTTCAACAATAATATTCAAAAGCCTCCTTTCTCTTCTTGATAATTTACAAGACATAGATTTTACGATTATTCTCTGAGAAAAAAATCTCCATTTCCGTGAGAATTTTTCAAGATTTTCAAATGTAACTCTCTATGATTTTATTTCCCAAGAAGAGCTTGGACAAGTATACAAAGATACTGATATTGCTATCACAAGAGCTTGAGCAACCACTCTTTTTGAACTTTATTATTTTGGAATCCATAGTATTATTATTCCTCTCAAAAGCTCAGCTTGACACCATCAAGAAAAAAATGCTCAATTTTTTAAAAAGAGTTTTTCAAGTGATGTATTAGATGAAGATGAAGATCTCAGCAATGCCTTGTTAGAACTTTTACAAAAATACAAAGATTTAAGAAAAGTGTGACTCAATATAGAAAACTTTTTTGAACCTCTCAATATTATAAAAAAGTATTTGTAATATTAAAAATATTCACACAAAAATAATTAAAAAAACAAAAAATATAATTTTTGTAAAAACTTATTGTATATTACAAAATAATCAAACTAAAAAGAAAGGAATTTTATAAAAAAACTCCTTTCTTTTTTTGACTCTATTTTTTGAGTGTGTTACAATAAAACTACAAAAATTATAATTAAAACAAAAACAAATATGTGAAGTGATTTTAGTCAAAGTTTAAAAACTTTTTCTCCTATTTCTCTTAGTGAGCTCAATGTACAAGCAAGTTTTCTTGATAGAATAGATACAAAATATATTATGAATGAAGATGAATTTGAAAAAATACTCAAAGATTTAGAAGATAAATTTTATATTCTTGAAATAAATGGAAGGTCAATATTTGAATACTCAAGTATTTATATGGATAGTGAAAATTATGATTTTTATTATCAACATCAAAATAAACAAAATCCAAGAACAAAGGTAAGAACTCGCCTTTATATAGAAAGTAACATAGCCTTTTTTGAATACAAACAAAAAGACACAAAAGTAACAAGAAAATTTAGATACCAATTTGATCCAAGTGAACATGGAAAAATAGGAAAAGAAGCAACAAAGTTTTTTGAATGAACTTATCAAAGTCTTTATGGAAAAGCACCAGAAACAATATTTCCTTCACTAGAAACAAGATACAATAGACTTACTTTTTGTAGTAAGAAAAATGATGAAAGACTTACTGTAGATTTTCATATTGCTTTAAAAGATTTGAGAAATAAAAAATCTCAAGAAAAATCTCTAAAAAATGTAGTAATCGTAGAAAGTAAATCAAATTCTTCAAAATGTACAAGCCAAAAAATAATGAAAAAACACGATGTAGAAATCGCTTCTTCTTGTAGTAAATATGGACTTTGACTTGCTTATACACAAGCTGTAAAAGATTTTTCAGTATTTGAAGATACTATGAAAAAAATGGATAGTATAATAGAGGAAAAATAATTTTATCTCGCTATTTTCACATAATGTAAATATTCAATCACACTTTCTTTTTTGTGATTTCTATTTTCTGTTTTATCTGCTTTAAATCTCTGATATTTTTTTTCAAATACTTTTATTACTTTATATTAGCAATATAATAAGAATATTATATTATAAAATCTGCTATCTCTCTAATATCTTTTATAGTTAAACTTGCTTGAGCATTTAATGATCTTGGCATTTTTTTATTTAATTCAATAAAAATTTTAGCAATACTAATATCCAATCATAATTTATCAATAATTCTTTCAGTATTTACTCATATTATTTCAATAATCTTATCTTTCTCTTTATTGGGGATAAAAAATAATGTGAATGTTTTTTGCCTAGAAGAGTTATCAATTCAAACTACTACTTCACTATACCTAATTAAATCTAACCAAACACTTTTTCACTTTTTAAACTCAATATTCAATCATTCCCATTTTGCATCCCAATATCTTCAAGTATTTTCTTCCATAAATAATACCTTACAAATATCTCAATCATAACTACTATTATTTTTTAAAAAATCTCACACTAAATTATGTTTTAGCGAAACTAAGTAAATCTTTAGTTCATTTATTTTATAATCCATCAAATAAATCTTTAATATTAACATTTAAAGCCTTTGCTATTTTTTGAATATTTTCTAATGTTATATTTTTTTCTCATCTTTCTATATTTCAAATATAAGTTCTATGTAATTTTGCTTTAAATCAGAGTCCTTCCTGAGATAATCAAGTATTTAATCTCAATTTCCTTACATTAACTCAAAAAATTTCTTTTATATTCATTATTAGATTGTAAATAATAAAAAATAGCCATCTTAATATAAAAAATGATGACTATAAATCTACATGCTATAAGTAGCATAATTATTTTAACAAGAAAACTTTATTTAGTCTTCTACTAACTCATTTATATCTATTGATATATAATCAATTATTTCCAAATTATCATCAACTCAATCTAATTTAGAAAATCAATTATTTGTTTCATATAAAGCTAAAACTAATTTTTTTCTTAATTCATCACAAGAGAGGTTTGATTCAATATTTGCATCTAAAAGTAAATTATATTGAATATGCTTAAAATAAAAAAATTATGTACAAAAAAATTATTTATTTAAAATAATGAAAATAATGAAAATAATTGTTTAAAAATTCAAATTCCTTATTTTTTTACCTATTTTTTTAAACTAAAACAAACTTTTTACTTTTTGTTTTATTTATTATAATACTCAAGTTTTAAAAAAATAATTTATTATTTTATTGTAAATTTATGGATTGGGTTTCAATTTTTGTTGTTATCTTTTGATTATGATTATTTGAAATTATCTCAAGTATTGATAATGCAATTATCAATGCTGAAGTACTATCAACGATGAGTAAAAAATATAGAAGATGGTTTCTTATATGGGGAATACTGATTGCTGTATTTGTGGTAAGATGATTTTTGCCGTGGGTTATAGTCTGGGCTACTGCTCCAGAACTTTGATTTATTTGATCATTTACTGCGACATTTAGTAATGACCCAAAAATTACAGAAATAATAGAATCCTCTGCTCCTATATTGATGATTTGATGATGAATTTTTCTCGTGTTTCTTTTTTTCCACTGGTTATTTTTGGAAACAAAAAATTTTGGACTTATCGGGGAAAAATTTTTTCATAGACACTGAGTTTGGTTTTATGCTATCGTCTCAGTAATCTTAACTTATGTCGTTTGGAAAGCTCTTCATACAGATAATCCTATTTTAGCTTTTTGAGCAGTCGTTGGTTCAAGTGTCTTTTTTATCACTCATTGATTCAAAGAAAGTGCAGAAAAAGCAGAACAAAACCTTATGCAAACCTGAATGTCTGATATAGCAAAAATTCTTTATCTTGAAGTGATTGATGCAACTTTTTCTATTGATGGAGTACTTTGAGCCTTTGCTTTCACTATGTCAATTCCGCTCATACTTATTTGAAATGGTCTCTGAGCTATTGTCGTGAGACAAATAACCGTAAGTAATGTAGAGAGAATCAAAAAATATCTTTTCCTCAAAAACTGAGCAATGTATTCAATATTTTTTCTTTGACTTTTTATGACATTGAAATGATTTTGAATAGAGATTCCTGAATATATCGCTCCTCTTTTTACAACAATTATTGTTGCCTATTTTTTCCTAAAGTCGTCAAAAGCAATCAAAAATCAAGCACTTACTGATGCAAAAAAAATTATAGATTTATAAATTTCTTAATACTCTTTTCCATAATATTTAAAAAGCCCTCTTGAGCCAAAAGTTTTATGAATATGTTTTCATAAATCAAGCTTTTCTATAAAAAGCTTGATTTTGAGATAAGACCCTGCTTCTATCTCAAGAAGTGGAGGAATTTCATCATATATATCAAGATCAAAATGCACTTCTCCCAAACTATATGAAATCCTATATTTCTTTTTTTCTCTTGATCTTTGAAGTCCATACTTTTCAAGAACTCTTGTGAAGCTCTCTACATCAGTGATACACATTTCATGCTCGTGAGCAACTTTCATATTAGCACTCTTTTCCTTTTTTTTGATTGTGTAGAGATGTTCTTCTCCTTTTTTTCTTACTCTAAAAGTCCTTCCTTCTATATCCATTTTTTGATCGGGATAATCATAATAAATATCATGAACAATTCCTTCAAAAGTTTTTATTGCTCATAGTTTTTCAAGCTTTTCTATGATTTCATCCTTATTTACTTCAAGTATTTTTATTTCTTTTTCCATATTTTTTTGTTATTTATTGCCAAATAATAGTTCCATCTGAAGACTGTTTATAAAAACTTTTATATTCTTCATATTTTCAATAATGCCTATAAAGTCCTCGTGAACCACTAGAAAGTGTCTTGTTTTTTTTGAGTCCCAAGATTTTTATATAATGAAGAATATCTTCAGTTTCATCACATTCTATTTCAAGTAAAGTCGGCATTTCTTCATAATCATCTATATCAAATTTCACCTTTCTTATTTCTCAAGTTTTTGCATCTGTATGTTCAAGGACATATCAATGTCTTTGTTTTTCTTTTTTCCTAATTTTTTTTAGTCAAAATGCTTCAAGTACTTTTTGGAAAACATCAAAATGATGAATAATAAATTCTTTTTCATAACAAATTCTTGGCTCTCATTCTTTTGATTGAATTGCTTTTCTTTTTATTGTATAAAAGTAATTTTTTTCTTCTTTTGAGATTTTTTTCCTTATCCTAAAACTTCTTTTTCCTACTCTATCAAGTCTCAAATCAAAATAATCAAAATAAGTATCTTCTATAAAACCAGAAAAAACAAGCTTTGCCCCGAGAGAATGAAGATGAGAAATAAGTTCTTTTTTGTTGATTTCAAGAATTTTTATCTCTTTTTCTTGCTCATATTCATTGACAGGATTGATAGTATAATCCAGTATTCAAAAGCTTTTAAGAATAATGAAAAAAGTTGTAAGAGCCTTATCCTGAAAAACATTGTAAATTTCTTTTGCAAGTAAATTTGGTACATCAAAAAATGTTTTTTTATTGATACTAAATCAAGTTTTTTTAAGTATTTCTATAATCCAAAAAATATAAAGTCTATAAGAAATACTTGGAGCGAGTTGTTTTTTTAAAAAACTCGTATGAAATATTTTTTTATCTTTTATAGAATCTATAATTTCTTTTACAAAATTATCAATATAAAGGCTTATATTTGAGCAATCAAAATGACTTATATCTCTTAGCTTTAATTGTAATTCTATTTTTTTCCCTATATCTTCTTCCAAAGGAAGAAAAACTCATCACAAAAGTCAATAAAAATTATGTTCATTGTTTTCAAGTATATCTTTTATAATGATTTTTTCATCACTATCAAAATCTCAAAACTGGAGTAATTCTCAAGCCATAAAAAAGTAAAAATTATTAAACTATTGCCTTCAAATCAAGTATAACATATTTTAATTTTTGAGTAAAGAGAAAGTGAGGAGATTATTGAAATCTATCAAAATATCAATTTTGCATCATTTGAATTCATAACTGTTGGCTCTTTAGTATATATTCTTTAAAATAAGGGGCCTCTGCATTAAGATATCAACTACCATACTGTTTAAAAGTTTTTTGTGATCAATGGGTAGAAATTCTCTTATCCGTTAAATCTATGCCAAAAATTGAAAGGAGTCTATAAATATCAAAAGGATTACTAAGCTCAGTTTCAAAAAGAGTAGGAACATTTGTTGCATGATAATTATCAAGATCAATATTTCAAAAAATTTTTCCATTTTCCATTAAAACCATAGAAGTTCTTAATTTTATTTTTGCCCTTTCTATAGATAATTTTAAAATAGATAATATATCATCAATTATTACTGGTTTTTTAATTAAAAATTCTTCTTCAAAACAGATCCTCATAAATTCAAGAATTTTTTTTAAGTTAGAAATTGAAAAATCTCCATTTTTATTTAATTGTCATAATAAAATTTTTCCTTCTTTTTCATCTATATTTTTTATCCTTTGTTTCAATGTAAGTATTTCTTGTCTTACTCATGATAAGGATTCTTTTCTTCTCACTCTTATAATTCTTTTATCTTTTTTATCACCATTTGAATAATAAAGATCATAAATAAGTCATTGAAAACGAGTAAATCATATTTTCTCTTTTTTTAGTATCTTATAGCTCTCTTGTATGTCTTGCTCATTAAATTTTGCTTCAAATTCTGTAGAAAATTCATTAATTGGATTATCAGATATTTCTATAATACCTGTTAATAAACATAGTATAAATATTGATACAAAATTCTCATCTCAAAGTATCATATTAAGCTTAGAAGCAAAACTTCAATTAATTGGACCATTAAATTTTCAAAAATTTGATAACCATCATTTTCAAATCTTATCAAAGATTTTTTCTTTTGTATTATCATCAAAATTTATTGGATAATTTGTTTTATGATGAATTTCTTTTTGTAAAATAATTATCTGATTAACTTTACTCTTTATATCTTCAAAAACTCTTCAAAAATAATTATCCAAAGTTTCCTTTTCTCAAATTACTGGTAAAGAAAAAGTAATATTATCAACTCAATTTCTATAAGGCATATTATTTATTTATTTGTTAAATAACATTAATATAAATTCCCTCCACTTTATCTAATTTTATTAAAATAGCAAATTAAAGTAAGTCAAAAATTATGAGAAATAAAAAAAGTCTATTTGCAATCAAATAGACTTTTTCTTCAATGAAAAATTATTTATTTTCTCCTCCATTTTTTGCTTTTTCAAAAGCATCTTTTTCTGCTTGAGAAATAACTCTTTTAAGTCCTATTCTTCCCTTTTCTTTATTTATTTCTATGATTTCTACTTCTACTTCATCCCCAAGTTTTACGATATCTTCTACATTCATCACTCTTTGAAGAGCGAGTTTTGATATATGTATCATTCCTGTTTTTCCTTTAAATTCAACAATTGCTCAAGTTCCAGCAATGATAGAAACAATCTTTCATTTATGTATTTCTCCCACATTTGGTTCCCATATAATCTCAGAAATTCTTGCAAGAGCTTCTTGGACAAGCGGAGCATTTTTTCCTGTAACAAAAGTTTTTCCATCTTCTTCTATATGGATTTTTACTTCACATTCTTTTTCCATTTTTTGGATAACCTCACCACCTTTTCCGATGATTTCTCTTATTTTATCAACAGGAACGAGAATAGATTCTATTCTTGGTGCAAGTGGAGAAAGTTCTTTTTTCTCACTTATTATTTGTTTCATCTGTCAAAGAATATAATCAAGTGAAGTTCTTGCTTGACTAAAAGTTTCTTGAAAAACATTCATTTTAAGTCATTTTATTTTTACATCAAGTTGCATAGCAGTAATCCCACTTGGAGTCATTGTTACCTTGAAATCCATATCTCCGAGAAAATCTTCTTGAGCTTGTATATCCGATAATATTTTATATTTTCCTGTCTTTTCATCATAAATCATCCCCATAGCAACTCAAGCAACAGGAGCTTTTATTGGTACTCCTGCATCAAGAAGACTCATTGTACTTCCAGAAACAGAAGCCATAGAGCTTGATCCATTACAAGTAGTTATTTCTGATACAACTCTTATCATATACGGAAAATCCATTTCATTTGGTAATACTGGATCAAGAGCTCTTTCAGCAAGTTTTCCATGTCCTATTTCTCTTCTTCCCGTTCCTCTCATCGGACGAACTTCCCCAACAGAAAATGGAGGAAAATTATAATGATGAATATATCTTCTCGTTGTTTCTTCATACATATCATCAATAATTTGAATATCATCTGGTCATCCAAGAGTTGTAATAGAAAGAGCCTGTGTCATACCTCTACGGAAAAGTGCAGAACCATGAGTTCTTGGTAAAAGTGAAGTTTCTCAAACAACTTCTCTTACTTCATCAAGTTTTCTCAAATCAAGTCTTTTATCTTTTTCAAGTACATTTTTTCTCATCACTGCTTTTACTCTCTTGTAAACAAGATTTCCTACAAAATTCAAAGATTCTTTTACTTCTTCATCACTTTCTCATTCTCCTCTTTCTACAAGATTATTTTTTACAAAATAATTTTTTACTTCTTCATCAAGATCATCAAGAAGATGTTGAAATTCTTTTTTTCCTTTTCCATAAAGGATTTCCAGCTTTTCCTCCGTAAGATATTCCGCTACTTTGTCATACAAAGTTTCATCAGGAATATTATAAAAAGCTTTTATGGTTGATTCTCCATATACTTCTTTATACGATTGTATAAAATCTTTTTGTGCATTACATATTTCTTTTATAAGGCTATGAGCATATTCCAAGCCTTTTAACATTTCTTGGTCTGAAACTTCAGTTGCCCGAGATTCTACCATTGTGATAGCATCAAGAGTTCCAGCAACAAGCAAAGTCATTTTTGCAGTTTTTTCTTTTTCAAAACTTTGGTCAAATATATATTCTCATTCAGAAGTAAGAATAATTTTTACTGCACTTACTGGTCATTCAAAAGGAGCTCAAGATTGCATTAGCCCAAGACTTGCACCAATAATACCATAAAATCCTATATCTGATTCTCCATCACTTGAAAAAACACTTGCAATAATTTGTGTATCATTAATAAATCCCTTTGGAAACATTGGTCTTATTGGTCTATCTATAAGTCTTGAAGTAAGAATAGATGCTTCAGAAGGTCTTCCTTCTCTTTTTTGAAATCTATTTCCGCCTATTTTTCCTGTCGCATAAAATTTTTCTTGATAATCCACAACAAGAGGAAAAAAATCAGCCTGTTCATTGAGTCCATCTTCTTTTATTCCCACAGTTACAAGTAACACATTTCCATTTTCATCACTTATCGTGATACTTCCATTTGCAAGAAGTCCAAGTTTCCCTGTTTCGAAGCTTATATTTCTTCCACCAATACTATAAGTCTTTTTTATAACTTGGAGATGAGGAGCTGTTTTGTCAGATATGTTTAGCATTTTAAAAAAATAAAAAAATAAAATATATTCAAACAAAGAATATATAGTTTTTAGTAAGCTATCTTAGAGCTTTTTTATTCTCCAAAACACTTTACTAAAAACTAGAAATACTATTATCTTTATTTAAACGAAAAAAGTGTATTGTTTTTTTGCTTTTTTGCAAGTTTGCTCATAAAAATCTTTTATATTTTTTTACAAAAAAATCTCTCTTTTTTTTGTAAAAAAGGAGAGATTTTAAAAAAGTATAATACTATTTTTTCTTTATTTCTCCCTTTTGAGAGATGAAAATAGCGAGAGGACGAGTTGTCTTAAATTTTGAAAAAATGATATTGAGCATGGTCATAAGAGGTACGGCAAGAAAAGCTCAAGCTATTCCCCAAAGAGTTCACCAAAAAATAAGAGAAAAGATAATAACAAAAGGACTGATATTAAGTCTATCTCCCATAAGTCTTGGCTCTATAAAATTTCCCATCAAAGTCTGTTGTGTAATGAGACAAAGAAGGACAAGAAAAGGAATATAAAGAGCATCAAATTGTAAAAAACAATATAAAAAAGGAATCAATATAGCAAAAAGTCCTCCAATATTTGGAATAAAATCAAGAAGAAAAACAAGAAAAGCAAAGAAAAGAGCAAAATCTACTCAGAAAAAAGTCAAAATAGTGAAACTCAAAGCTCCATTTACAAAGGCTGTAAAAAACTTGAGAAGAAAATATGAGCTAATATCTTGATTTATTTGCAAAACAATATTATAAAATCTTTTTCTTTCTTTATCTACAAGTATATCACTTAATTTTGATTTAAAATATTTCATCTCAGCTAGAAGAAAAATTACATAAAAAAATATAGTACCAATTGTTCCAACGATAGAAGTAACTGAACCAGTAAAAAAATAAGCAAAGCTTCCAAAATCTATTTGTGCAATAATTTTTTCAAAAGAAAAACTTGTCATATCTATTCAAGGAATTGTATTGATATATTTTGCAAACTTCAAAAATACATCTTTGTATCTTGGAATTTCTTCTATAAAATTATTTATTTGCGAATTTATGATAAAAAATACAAGGAGAAAAAAAAGTGAAAAAGCAAGAAGAGTAATGAGCACACTAAAAAATTTATTTTTTATATGAGAGAAAAAGAAACGATAAGAAGAAGTAAAAAGAATAATCAAAAATATAGATACAATAAGAGGAAGGATAATATTTTTACCAATATAAAGGACATAAAAAATCACATACGATGCAAGTATTGATGTTGCTCCTGCAATGATGCCTATGCTTTTTCCATTTCCCATAGTTTTATAGTGAGTTTTTAAATTATTAAAATTATAAGAGAGAATGAAATATTTCAAATAAAAATTTGAAAAATCTTTGAGAAAAGAAAAATTTGAAATAATTAACAATTTATATATAGTTAAAAATATTAAATATCATAATTATATTATGCAAATTATCATTAAAAACATTTGAAAAATTAAAGAAGCTAAAGTTAATCTTAATTGATTAACTATTATTGCTTGAAATAATGATTCTTGAAAATCTACAGTTAGTAAGATAGTTTTTTCTGTTATAAAAGCACTTCAAAGATATAAAGAAGACTTTGATTATACAAAAGAAAAACTTTTAGAAAAAGAAATAGAAATGTTATATTTTCATTTAAGAAGTATAGTATTACATTCAAAATCTTGAAATAATGAAATAAGGTTAAACGAACTATTAAAAAAAGAATTTTATCCTCCTATTTTTATGAATGAATTAACTGCTTTTTGATGAATTGATTTATTTGTGAATAAAAAAAATTTAATACAAAATCTTTGATTATGACAAGATGATGAAAAAACATTATTCCATAAAATAGATAAAGTAAAAGAATTATTCCTAAAAGATGAAAAAAGAGAAGACTTAATAAAAAGAGCTTTGGAAAGTATAATAGAAAGTGAATTTGAAAATGAGCTTAGCAATATAAAACTTTGAAAAGTTGGAACAATTACTTTAATGGAATGAATGATTATTCTTTTTCAGATTGATATTGAAAATAATAAAATATCAAATGTAAAAATATATGATGATATTTTGAGAATAAAAGATACGACTTTTATAGATACCCCTATAACCATAAATTTATTTAATTATCTAATAAATACAATTAATTATCGTTGAATAAGAAGAAATAAAGAGATTCAGTTTCATATAAAGGATTTATTTTCTAAAATTTGAAATTCTAAGTTTGAAAAAGAAAGACAAAATTGATTTTGGAAAAAAGTAAAAGATTTAGTGGGATGAACTTTTGAAATTATTCAAAAAGGTTCTTTATGAGATCAATTAACTTTCACACAGAACTGAAAAAACATAGACCCAATCAATACTGCAACTTGAATAAAATCATTCTGAATTTTAGATTTGCTTGATAGATCTCATTGTCTTGATGATTCAAACTTATTAATTTTAGATGAACCAGAGGTTCATCTACATCCAGAATGGCAAGTAAAATATGCTGAATTAATAGTTTGACTTGTAAAAGAAAGGTGATTAACTGTTTTGATAACCTCACATAGTCCATATTTGATAGAATGATTAAATAAATTTTCTAAAGATAATAATATAAGAGATAAATTTAATTTATATTTAACTAAGGAAGAGACTTGATACGATATTATTGAAGATAAAACAGATAATGCTGGAGAAGTATTTGAAAGACTCTCAGCTCCGTTTGAAAAATTAGTTTGGTGATAAATAAATATGATATCACATAAGATAAAAAAATATATTGAAAATATATTACTGATAGATGAAATAAAAGTTTGAGATTTTCCTCAAGCAAGAGTTGAAAATTTCAATACTTGCAATTTTATATGAATAGATTTAGATAAAGTAACAGATAAAATTTATAAGAAATATTATACAAATAAGCCAAAAAGTTGTGATGTTTTAAAATTATTTGATGCTAGAGTAGATTTTATAGAAATAAAAACATTAGATATATCAGAAGTGAAAACTCTTTGAAGTAAAATTTGAAAAAAATATGAATTAATAAAAAAACTTGAAGCTTCTTATGATTTACTTAAAGAAATTATAGAAAATGAAAAAGATTTTGATAATAAAATTGATTTAGATTTATTGATAGAAATACAAAAATTATTCTGTATTGCATTTTATTTTAAGTATTCTATAGACAAAGATAATTGAGAGCAATTTGCTATATCATGAAGAGTAAATATTTTTAAAAAGAATTTAGAATCCTATTTTAGGGATAATCTTGTTCCATATTGAGAAAACTTTATAGATGATCCTAAACTATTATCGGTGAATTTTGTTTCAAATAACATTGAAATGGTTAATGATTTTTATAAATAAGATTATAGATTTTATAAAAAACTTAAACATTTAAAAAAGAGAAGAAAAATTTTTCTTCTCTTTTTTAAATGTTTTTTGGTGCCCAGAGCGGGAATCGAACCCGCACTCTCGTGAAAGAATGGGTTTTTGAGACCCACATGTCTACCAATTCCATCATCTGGGCATTTTTTGCAAATCGGATTATATTTAAAAAAAATTTTTTTCAAAAAGAAATTTTTTTATTATACTATACAAAATTTATATCTAAAAACCAAAACTATGTTTATCTGTACAAATTGTGGAAATGAATATGTAAAATGGCAATGACAATGTAATTTTTGTAAAGAATGGAATACTCTCAAAGAATTTAGAGAAGAAAAAACTTCAACAAAAACCTCTCATACTTGAGAAAAAAAAGAACTTCAAAGTATAGAAAAAAATTTACAAAAAGAAGAAAGATTTATCACTCAATCAAGCGAACTTAATAATGTGCTTGGAGGTGGTATCACACAATGAAGCCTGATACTCCTTTCCTGAGAGCCATGAATAGGAAAATCAACTCTCGCTCTCCAAATTGCTTGATGGCTTCATGACAAAAAAATAATCTATATATCTGGTGAGGAAACTGCGAGCCAAATATTTTCAAGAGCAGAAAGGCTTGGAATAAATGGACACAATATAAATATATTATCCGAATCAAATATAGAAAATATATTAGAAACTATCAAATCAGTTGAAGCTGATTTTGTTGTATTTGATTCTATTAGTGTTATGTATTCTTGAAACATTCCTTGAATTTCATGAAGTATAAACCAAGTAAAATATATTGGAGAAATTATCCAAAGTTTCACAAAAAATAATAATATTTCTTCTCTCCTTATTGGGCATATTACAAAAGATGGAAATCTTGCTTGACCAAAAAGTCTTGAGCATCTTGTTGATACTATTCTCTTTTTTGAAGGAGAACGATATGAAGATATCAGAATTTTGAGAAGTTTGAAAAATAGATTTTGAGATACGGGAGAAGTAGGAATTTTTAAAATGAAAGAAAAATGACTTGAAGACCTAAAAAATCCATGAATAGAACTTTTGAATGATAAAAATATGCACCCAGCTATTGGCTCAAGTCTAAGTATAACTTTGGAAGGAACAAGACCTCTTCTCATAGAATGTGAAGCTCTCACAAATTACACAAAATTTGGTTATCCAAAAAGAAGTACAAGAGGAATACAAACAACCAAACTTGATATGCTCATTGCTATTTTATCAAAATATTCACAAGTAAAGCTTGATAGTTATGATGTCTATACAAATATTGCTAGAGGACTAAAAATAGATGATCCATGAATTGATTTAAGTATTCTTGCTTCTATTATTTCTAGTAAACTTGGAAAAAATATCATAAAAACTCGTGTTTTTATTGGTGAAGTATCACTTACAGGAAAAATAAAAAATGTAGCAAATCTTGAAAAAAGAATAAAAGAAGCTGAAAAAATAGGAATCCAAGAAGCTATAATTCCTAATGAAAATATAAGCTATAAAGGGAAAATAATGCTCAAAAAAATAGATTCAATTGAGGACCTTGTAAAAATCATCAATGGATAAAAATTGAATCATAAAAATTTTATTGAAAAAACTCCCCTACTCATTCTTCATTTGCCACTTAATTGAGGGGAATTAAAGGGGAGTTTCTAAAATAAATTTCCTCCTCTGTCGTTAGCAATCCAAAAAATAATCTATAAATTGCTTTTTTATTGCTCGCAACGAAAGATTTTTGATAAAATTAGCTTAAAAAATCTTTAAAAATTTATCACTTTCACACATATCCCCCTTTGATTTTTACTATTTTTTTTTATAATACAAAAAATATTTATCTAAAAAATAAAATTTATGAAAAAAAATGATAATCTTCTCATATTATTGATACTCCTATTTTCTTTTATTTCCTGAATTTTAGGAAGTATATTTATTTCTCTTTTTTGATGAGATACAATTTTAGAAAAAGAAAAAACAAAAACTATTATAAAAAATGACCTCCAAAGTATAGAAAATAATATAACAAAAATAACAAAAGAAATTTCTCCCAGTGTCGTAAATATAATTATTAAAAAAGATTTGGTGCTATACAAAAGAGACCCTTTTGGATTTTTTCAAGAAAAAATAGGAAGTGTAAGACAAAAAGTAGGAGGAGGGACTGGGTTTTTTATTTCAAAAGATGGTAAAATCCTAACAAATAAACATGTGGTAAGTGATGAAACTGCTGAATATACTGTTATCACCAACAACTGAAAAGAATATGATGCCAAAGTTATTTGACTAGATCCTTTAACTGATCTTGCAATCATAAAAATACAAAGTGATGAAAATTTTGTTCCTCTAGAATTCATCAAAAGTGAAGAAGAGATGACTCCTTGAGAATTTGTTATTGCTATAGGAAATGCTCTTGCAGAGTTTCAAAATTCTGTTTCTCTTTGAATTATAAGTGGTATTGGGAGAAGTATAAAAGCTGAAAATGAAAATCTTTATTGACTTATTCAGACAGATGCCGCAATTAATCCATGAAATTCTGGATGACCACTCGTAAATCTCAATAAAAAAGTTGTTGGTATCAATACAGCAATTCTTGATGGAGCAGAATGAATTGGATTTGCTATTGAACTTTCTCAAAAGAAAATAGATTATATGATTAACTCTATAGAAAAATACGGAAAAATAAAAAGACCTCTTATTGGCATAAATTATATTCTTATGACTCCTGAGTTAGCAAAGGAATTAGGAATACAAGAATCGTATTGAGCCTATATTCTCAACCAAGAATCTTCAATTTTACCTTGAAGTAGTGCTGAAAAAGCTTGATTACAAAAAGAGGATATTATTCTTGAAGTCAATGATACAAAAATAGACTCTCAAAATTCTCTTGAATGAGAAATACAAAATAAAATTCCATGAGAAACTCTCAAGTTAAAAATAAGAAAAAAAGATGGAAAAATAAAAAATATTTTTGTAACCCTCTCTGAATACTAAAATGTGGATTATAAGATGGCATCTTATTGATACAAGTGATTATAATTTCATTGCAAGAGAGCTAAAAAAAAGCTCCTTTGTTCCGAGAAAGATTCCATCAATTCTTTTTATCAAAGCAAGTATTTTACATATCTGTCAAAAAAAATCATGGAGAAAAATCGCTTCTGAACTTTCTACAAATCATATTTATCTTTTTAATTTTTACCAAAATTTCAAAAATTCTTCTTCTCTCAAAATAATCCTTCACCGTTTTATAGAGAAAAGAATATTGCTCTATATAGAGGAAAAAAAGACTTTTGATACTCACTTCCTAGATAACAATAAAGAAATTATAAAATTGACAAAAGATATGCTTTAAGATACACTCTCAAACATATAAAAATTTTTTATTTTTATTTTTTAAACTTATAAAATATGTGTGGAATATTTGCTTACAGTGGAGATGAAAATGCTCCTACTCTTCTCATAAATGGTCTCAGAAATCTTGAATACAGAGGATATGATAGTGCTTGACTTATAGCAATAAATAAAAATGGTGAATATATATATGAAAGAGCGGTAGGAAGAGTATCAAACCTCGCAACAAATATAGAAAAAAAATGCAAAGAATGAAATATTTTTAATACTGGAATTGCTCATACAAGATGGGCAACTCATTGATGAGTAACAAAATTAAATAGTCATCCTCACCATAGTCAAAATAATAGATTTTTTATTGTTCACAATGGAATTATAGAAAACTATAAAGAATTAAAAAAGGAGCTTGAAAGCAAAAAATATACTTTTTACTCAGATACTGATACAGAAATAATAGCAAATCTTATCCAAGATGAATTTGAAATTGATCTCAAAACAACAATTGAAAAAATTATAAAAAAACTTGTTTGAGCTTATGCACTTGTCGCTATAGATACAAAAAATCCAAATGAAATTATTGGGGTAAAGCTTGGAAGTCCTATGATTGTATGAACTTCTGAAAATTGAGTTTTTATTTCAAGTGATATAAATGCTTTGAGTCAAGTTGCAAAAGAATTTACCATTTTGGAAGATTTTGAATTTGTTGTGATAAAAGATAAACATTTTTCTATCTTTTCATCATGAGAAAAAATAGAGAAAAAAAGCCAAGAAATTAATAGTGAAGAATTAAAAAGTGAATTAGGAAGTTTTGAATATTATACAGAAAAAGAAATATTTGATATCCCTGAAGTTATTGAAAATGTTTTTTCTGGAAGAATAAATTTTGCAGAAAAAAAGATAGTCAATGAAACTTTGCTTGAACTCAATGAATATGAAATAGAAAGAGTGGAAATAATAGCTTCTTGATCAAGTTATTTTGCTGGACAAGTTGGAACTTATTATTTCAAAGATCTTGCCTGAATTCCTGCTTCTATTACTATAAGTAGTGAATTTTTATGTGATAATTTTATTTTGGATAAAAAAGCCTTATATATTTTCCTTTCTCAATCTTGAGAAACAGCAGATGTAAGAGAAAGCCTAAAAATAGTAAAAGAAAAAGGATGACTTACTTTTTGAATTGTAAATGTTGTAGGAAGTAGTATAGCACGACTTGCTGATATGGGACTTTTTTGTCATGCAGGAGTAGAAATAGGGGTTGCATCAACAAAAAATGTAATTGCTCAAATTTCTATTCTTCTTCTTATGTCTATGAGTATGGGACTCAAAAGAAATCTACAATATAGTGAAGCAAGATTTCTCATAGAAGAAATAGAATTACTCAATAATGCTATAAATAAAGTTCTTTCTCAAGAAAAAAAGATACAAGAAATAGCAAAAAAATATGCTCATTATTCTCACTTTTTCTTTCTTTGAAGAAATCTTCTTTATCCAGTTGCCTGAGAAGCAAGTCTCAAACTCAAAGAATTAAGTTATATTCATAGTGAAGCTTATAGTACTTGAGAGCTAAAACACTGACCTCTTGCTCTCGTATGACCTGAATTTCCTTGTATTGTCATAAATCCAA
Organism: Candidatus Altimarinota bacterium; assembly: GCA_013350285.1. Lineage (GTDB taxonomy): Bacteria > Patescibacteriota > Gracilibacteria > BD1-5 > UBA6164 > JAAXWG01. The sequence goes on from JAAXWG010000001.1 coordinate 34,846, forward strand.
AAGGAACCTTTTATCATAAAAATATCTCAAATATAAAAGAAATTCAAGCAAGAAATGGAAAAATACTTGGAATAATAACAGAAAAAAATCAAGAAGCTGATTTGTATGATGACACTATAGAAATTCCTGAAATTTCAGAGAGACTCAGTCCTTTTCCTATTTTGACGGCCCTTTATTTATTTTCTTACTATGTAGCAAAAGACCTTTGAAGAGAAATAGATAAGCCAAGAAATCTTGCAAAAAGTGTGACAGTAGAGTAAAAAAATACTCTTAAAAAAGAGACAAAGCTTTGTCTCTTTTTTTAAATAAAAAATTATTTTTTTGACTTTATTTATAATTATAGCAATATATAGAATATTTATCTAAAAACTAAATTTATAATAATATGGAAGTAAATCAAATAAGTCCTTGAGATGATGAAAAATCCGTCTTTATAGTTGAGAATATTCCTCTCTCTTTAGAAGAAAAAACAAATGAAGAACTTCCTTGATGGTCTCAAGATGATACATATATTTATCATCTATATGATGGTAATAAAACTTTAGCTATATTTCATAAAGATAATTTAGAACTCCCCCCCAAAATAATATCATCTGACTTGTGATTTATCTCTTATAATAATGGCAATGATATTATTTTTCTAAAACTTATTGCAAAAATAAAATATTTGATAAACCCTGAAACATGAGAAATATGGAAACATAATACTTCAGGTATTTTTTGTAAAGATGAGGAAATAATATATTTATTAGGAATAAATTATTTAGATATTTACAAAAATGATAGTAAAATATATGAAAATAATCAATATATAGCAAAATTTGTTGTAGCATGAAATTATGTAATTTTCAGAACAAGATTAAATGAAATTTTCAAATTAAATTTAAAAACACAAAGAAAAATAAAAATAAATGATTTTAACAATAACAAAAAAGTAAAAAATAAAATAAGTATAGATAAAAAATGAAATTATGCCTCCATTTTTTATGATTTTTCTCTTTTAAAAAATACTGAATTATTTATAAATTGATATAAGTATAATATTTGAGAAGTTTCTAATATAAGAAAATTTGATATCATTGATTGAGTATTGACTATTATTTATGAAGATAAAGAAAAAAATTTATTTTATAAAAAAATTAAATTAAATGAAAGTCTTATAAAAGAATGAAAAAATAATACACAAAGAAAATTATATAAAATACTTAATATTAATTAAAAAAACAAAAAAAAGACTCACAAGTGAGTCTTTTTTTGTTTTTTATAATCTACACATAATACAATGCTATTGCAACAATAATTCCTAAGAGACTTCCAGCAAATGCTTCGCTTGGAAGATGCCCGAGTGATTCTTTGAATTTTTTTTCTCCGATTGCTTCATTGATAGCCTCTGCATGAAGTCCTGCTTCAAATCTGACATTTATAGCATCATAGATAATAAGTGCTGTAAATGCAACAACTATAGCAAATAAATCTGATTCCAATCAATATTTTAAAGCAACAGAAGTTGCAAGAGATACAACAACAGCCGAATGAACTGAGGGCATTCCTCCACTTCAAAAAGCCCTTTTTGTATTCCACTTTCAAGTTTTTACTTTTTCAGAAATTCATTTAAGTAAAACTGCCAAAAGAAAAGAAACAGTAGGAACACTAATCAAAAAAGTATAAAATTGATTATACTCAAGCATAATTAAATAGATTATTTAATATCTAAAATTTTATATTCAAATGTTCAAGATGGAGCAACTACTTTTACCATATCTCATTTTTTCTTTCCTATAAGCATCTTTCCGACAGGAGATTCATTTGAAATTTTTGGTTCTGGAGCAAGAATTGTTGCTTCAGCCGAACCGACAATTTTATAAGTTTGAGTTTCATTTTCAGTCACATTAAGGATAGTTACAACTGATCCCATATTAATTTTATCATCAGATTTTCCATCTTCTTTAATAATCTTAACTTTTTTCAATTGTTCCTCAATATCATTAATTCTTATTTCTACTTGAGCTTGTTCATTTCTTGCTTCTTCATACTCAGCATTTTCTGAAAGATCTCAAAAACTAATCGCTTCTTTGAGTTTTTCAGCTATTTCTACCCTTCTTACTTCTTTTAAGTTTTGAAGTTCTTCTTTGAGATGCTTAAGTCATTCCTCAGTAAGATAAATTACATCTTTGTCTGCCATAGTTAATAAATTAGTAAATTAAATTTTTTTTAGATTTTCAAGTATTTGCTTAACTTGATTATACATATCTTTTTTTATTTTCAATCAAAAAACTCTTTTTTTATTTTCTATTATTATTCTTATATTATCATCTACAAAATCTTTTCCAAGATTTATATAAAAAGACCTTTCTCAAAAACTATTTGTTGAATTCAAAGTAAAAGGAAGAGTCTTAGATAAAGCATTAAATATATCAAGAACTTCATCATAATTTTTTGTTGCAAAAAAGTAAAGCGAAAGACTTCCATTTGAATATTCAAAATATTCATCTGGATATTCTGTCGTAAGATCAAAAAGACTTGGATGAATAAATATTCTTTTTAGTTGATAAGAAGAAAATAATTTCAAAAAATTATCATCTTCATCACTCATAACAAGTTCTGGAATTTTTTTATTTTCTTTCAATGCTCAAGATTGAGTTTTTCATCCTGTTCAAGAGCTTTGTCATCAAGTCGAATTTACATATCGTACATCTTCTGGTTTTGGACTATAGACATATTCATCAGAAACATTTAATTCTTGTTCTTTTTGAGTTCCCAATTTTATAGAATATAAAAAATCTTTATAATCTTTGTTTCCATAAAATAAAACAATATTTACAACAAAAATAAATAATATAAAAAATAAAAAGTATATTATTTTTCTTGAAGACATGAGTCAAAAGAATTAAAAATTAGAATTATTTTATTTTTATCTGAGAAAAATCAAGCTCTATAGGAGTATCTCTTCCAAGAAGATTTATATTTACTTTTACAAATCATTTTTTATCATTTATATCAGTGATAACTCCTTCATTTCCTTCAAAAGGTCATTTTACGATTAATGCTCTATCTCAAAGCTTATATTTCGTAGCGAATGTTTCAGCATTTTGTTCTACTTTTCCTCTTAATTGTTCAAATTCAGCACTAGAAACAGGAACAGGGACATTTCAGGCTCCTAAAAATCCTGTTACATTTGGAGTATTTCTGACTATATACCAGCTTTCATTGGTAACAACCATTTGTACTAAAATATAACCTGGTAAAATATTTTTCTTTCTTTTAACTTTTACTCCTCAAGCTCTCACATTGACAACATCATGAGTTGGAACAAATACATCGAGAATATATTCTTCAAGTCAAAAACTCTCTCTTCTTTGGAAAAGGGATTGTTTTACATTTTCCTCAGTTCAAGAAATTACTTGAATGACATACCATTCTACTTTTTTATTTTCCATAAAAAAATTACAATTAAAAATTAATTTTTACTATATCTTTAAGAAAAAATAATCCTTCAGAAAAAAAGTAATTAAATATAAAAAGGTAAATACCAAAAAGAAAAAGAAGAGTAATCACTATCAAAAAGTACTTTCTTGTCTCTTCTTTTGTAGGCCATACTACATGTTTCAGCTCTCTCCAAGAATCCTTAAAAAATTTAATCATATTAAATTTTTATAAAATAAAAAATGCTACAGTATACATTCTTCTATCCTGCAACATTTGTCAACGGAGATTATATAGTCTTTATCCTGAAAGTCAAAAAGAATTTTTGACGAAATTAGATTTATTTGCTACAATGGATATAGTTGATTTTATTTTATATAAAAATTAAAATGAATTATTTCTTTTTATTTCTTGGTTTTACTCTTGTATTATTCAATATTTTTCTCTTTAGTTTAGCTAAAAAACTGAAAAAACTAGAATATAAAATAAGAGCATCTTTTAAGCAAAGGACAAATCTTCTCCCTGCTATTTATGAAGTTTCAAAACCTTTTCTCATAAAACATGATGAAATATTTAAAGAAATTCTCATTTTAAGAAAAAATGAATTTTTTGGGAATGAAACGAGTCTTAATTTTTTGAAAATAATAGAAATTGAAAGCCAAATACATCATGAGCTTAATTTCATCTTTAAAGTATGTAATAAACATCCTAAACTTCTAAAAGAAGGGAAATTTATTTATCTAAGAGAACTTCTTATTGAAAAAAGTTTAGATATATCAAAAGGAATAAATCTCTATAAACTAATATCAAAAAAATATAATTCTCTTCTTTTTGTTGATAAGATTTTTATAATAGGTCTTATGATGCCATTTGAGAATATATCTGAAATATAATTCTCATAAAAAAAAGCTTCTCACAAGTGAGAAGCTTTTTTTTATGAATTTTCTATTTTCTTTTTTTGGTATTGATAAACAAAAAATCAAACAATTAGTGCAAAGATAAAAAGAACAAAATGCTCTGGTCAAGTTTTTGGAAGATTATCAGTTTCTGAAGCAGCATTAAGGGTAGTTTCTTCATCTCCTTGAGATATATTTTCTCAAGCATTTTTTCCACTATCTGAAATATTTACAATAGGAAGAGCTGAATTAAGATTTTCTTCCTCAGCACTAAATGAAGATGGAGTAGAAAAGCTTGATAAACCATCAATTCCCTGCTCTATATTTTTTCAATCTTTATCAAGAAGTGATAAAATAGTTAATTTATATTTTGTGGAAACATTTAAATTTTCATCAAAAGTGAGTAAAAGATTTTTTGTTCCAACTAAATCAATTGTTTTTAGTTTTAATTCTTTTTTTGTTGATTCTTCTATAATTCTAAATTCTCTTGAAGCATCAGAAGAATTATCAAGTTCACCATTAAAAGATAATTTAATTTGATTTTCTCCTATTACATCTACTTTTGAAAGTCAAAGACTCGTTTGAGAAGCTCATTTTTCTGTAGTAAATATTCCTTCTTTTGAATAAGGTCATTCTTCACCATTTTCATCAACAGCAGTAATAGCAACATAATATTGAGTATTCGCTTCAAGATCTGTTATAGTTGCTCAAGTTGATTCTATAAATTCAGAAAGTTGTGATTGATATGCTTTTTCTTCCTTTGTTTTTCCCTCTACAGATTCTTTTCAGTAATAAACATAATATCCCATAGAATTATCTACTTTTTCCCAAACAATCTCCAAAGAATCACTTTTTGCTTCCTTAAGTTCCGGAGCAGAAATCAAGCTCAAAGCAAAAGCCACTTGAGAAAAAGAAAGAAGAAAAAATAAAACAAAAAATAATAGCTTTTTCATAATTTATATTTATTTTAATCATATAAAGTTTGTATTCTTATATTTTCGTATATTATTAAGAATAAATTTATTGTATCAATTTAATTTAATTTACAAATTTTTTTATGAAAAATAATAAATTTTGATTTACTCTTGTAGAAATATTAGTAGTAATAGCTATAATAGGAATTCTCGCTTTATGATTTTCTCGAATAAATTACAAAGCTATTTCTGATAGACAAATGGGAATTATTTTTACAAATAGAATTGTTTCTATATTAGAAACCATAAGAAATAATTCTCTATTATGAAAATGAATTCCTTGATGAGAAATTCCATCTTCTCGGACTATAGATATTCCTTATTGAACTGGAAAAACAATTATAACAAGTTACGAAAATTCTTGAGGAATAGTTGTTGTAAATAATGAATTTTCACTTCCTTTAGGAATGGGGGAAGAGATAAGAAGAATCACTTGTAGAAATTTTTGAAGCTGAAGCATAAGTGAAAATATAACAACTACAGGAAGCATTAAATTTGAAAAAGAAGAAGTAAAAATATTTTGATGTTCGGATGATAGCTTCAGAATCCTTGAATTAAGAACAAAATACAGAGATTTTGAAAAGACAATTATTATAAACTCAATCAACTGAGTAATAGAAGTCATAAATTAGACCTTTCTTTTTTTGTGATAAGAAAAAAAATAGACTCATAAAAAATAGATTAAAAATAATCCCCCTCCCCTCACAATCAAATCAAGAAACAAAGAAATTTCAGAAAGTCATTTGAGATAAAGTCCCATAAAAAAAACAAACAAAGCAAAAATTATTGAAGTAAATATGGTTTTATAATTTACTTTAAAACGAATAATATCTCTCGTATAATAATATCAAAGCACAAGAAGTATAATCTGACTACAAGCAGTAATTATTCATGAACCTATAAAAGAAAGTTTTGGAATTAAAATAATATTTCAAATAATATTAAAAATACTGACAATGGTATTGATTTTTAGGAGTCTTGATTGATGATTTGATGCAATAAAAATATAATTAAAAACAGAAGAAATAAAATAAAATAAAACGACAAGAAGCACTATCAAAAAAGCATCAGAAGAAGTGTACTGATGAGCAGAAGAAAGATAATCCTTATTTGCAACAAGTAAAATAATCGTATCCCTTAACAATATTCCGAGAGTAAAAATTATTAGTCCGAGAGAAAAAAGAAATTCTGAAGAAAAGGCAAGAAGTTTTTTTGCTTTTTCTATCTCCTTTTTATCAAAAAATTGAGAAAGTGAAGGAAGAATAGAATTAAGATAAAAACCAACAACAATCATAAGAACCTCTATAATTTTCATAGGAAGACTATAAAGTGCAATTGAAACATCTGCCTGCTCTCTTGGTTCGAAAAGAGAAAGAAGGATAATATCCACTTTAAAATACACGACACTTAAAAAAAGTGCAAGTCCATACGGAAGAGATATTTTAAAAATATGAAGCATATATTCTTTATCAAACAAAAACCTAATACGACAAATTTTGGATGCATAGCTATAATTCATAATAGTATTTATAACGATTCCCAGAAGTCAGGCTCCCATAATACAAAGAAATGGAATATCAAAAGACAGAGTATTTGTCTTTGGAAAAAAGAAAAAAGCAATAAGAGCAATAGAAATAAGGTTAATAATTTTTCAAAAAGTTGTAGAAACAAAATTAAATTCTACTTTCATATTTGCCTGCATAAGAGCTAACAAAGAAGAATTCATCAGTCAAAAAAGAGTGAAGATAGAAACTATAAAAATAGAAAAAAGAGCGAGTGTTGAATTGTATCACGGAAGAAAAAATCATACAAAAAGAGAAAGAACAATAATAGCAATACCTAAAATAAGTCTCAAACTCATTACATTTCCTAGTATTTTTTCAGAATCATTTGGATTATTTGTAATTTCTCTAATTGCTATAGTATAAAGTCAAAGATCTGCCAAAAAAGAAAATATTCATAAATAATTATACACCTTATTATACAATCAAAAAAGCTCTACACTCAAATAATTCGTAAGAATAGAAAGCAAAAATATAGATATAAGAGCCGTAGATGCCTTGGACATAATTTGAGAAAAAGTATTGGTTGCTATTTTTTTTATCAATTTTTAATATATTAAAACTCTAAAATAATCTTTTGCAATCAAAAACAATTCATTTTTGCTTTGAAAAAAGTGTAAAAAATATAATATAAAATGAATAAAATACAAAATAAATTATATAAATGAAAAAATACCTTTTAATATTCCTTGTTATTCTCTCGTTTTTTGTGATATGAGGAATAATAATAAACGAATTTATTTTAAATGATGATATTATTATCACAAAAAAAGAGACTATAAATTCTCCTTCTAAAAACCAAGAAATAAGTAAAAGTAACTCTTGAGGAGAAGAAAAAACGGAAGATAAGATGAAAGAGTTAAGAGATAAGTTTGCTATAAGATGACTTATAATAGAATGAGAAAGTTATCTTAATAATGACCAATATGCTCTTGCTTTAAAAAAATTTTTACAAGCATTTAAAAGTACAAATGAAGATCCAATCATTGCAGAACAAATCGGAGATATTTATATGAAGATGAACAAATATATGCTTGCTTATAAATATTATAAAAAAATTCCATGAGAACTTTCTCCTGAAATCAAAGATAAAATAATTTTTTCATATCTTTATAATGCTGAACTTAAAGATAAGTGAAAAAGAGAAGATGCAAAAAAAGAAATTCTTAGTCTTGAACTTGATGAAGAAAAAAAATTTTATTATATCTCAAGTCTTGAATGCTTAGATGATTTTCATAGCTGTAAGACAAATCTTTCAAATTATATTTTTGCTGAAAATAAAGAATTAAAAATAGATGAACTAAAAAATATAAAAATGGCATTTGATTCTTATAGAACCTATAAAGCAACAGCTCAAAATACTCAACTAGAAGATATTTATTACAAAGATGCTCTTATTGTTTGAGCTTTTTTCAAGAATAAAATGTTTCCTATAAGTGTCCTTCTTTGAAAAGATATACTAAAAGAAAAAGAAGATTATAAACCAATATTAAAACTTATTGCTCAAAGTTATTTTGAATTAGGAAATATGCAAGGATCAAAAATCTACCTTGGACTTTATAACAAAATAGAAAAAGACAATAAAGAAATTATCTATATGCTGGGAGTAATAAATCTCAAATTACATGAATATATTCTCAGTAATATATTTCTCAATAAGGCTCTTGAACTTGGATATGAGCCAAAAACAAATGTAAAAAGAAGGCTTATTTATAATTATTTTGAACTCGCACAAATAGAAAATATGCTCAAAGAATTTGAAAGTCTTGTGAGAAATGAAGCTGTTGAAAAAGAAGATATATATCTTTCTATTTATTATCATATTGTATACAACAAAAAAGATACTGCTTTAGAATTAGCAAAAATAGGACTTCAAAAATTCCCAGATGATGCAAATATTTATGCTTATATGGGATGGATATACAAGGATAAAAACGAACTAGAAAAAGCTTCTGAAAATCTCAAAAAATGACTTGAAATTGATCCTCAAAATGCTCTTTCAAATCTCAATATGGGGTATCTAGAAATAGCAAAAGGAGAAGAAAAAAAAGCTATTGTTTATTTTAAAAAAACAATTAAAAAAGACAAAGAAGGTGAGTTTGGAAAACAAGCTCTGAGAGAAATAAATAGGATAAGTCAAAAATAATTTATAAAACAACAAACAATATTATGCTTTCAGAAAAAGAAAAACTTAAAGAGTATTTAAAAAAAAATCCAAGCATTCTTCTTGATGAGCTTGCAAAAGAAATAGGAACAAATTATTGACTCAAAAAAGAAACAATTACTCTGCTTTTTAAGGAAGAAACAAGAAGTTCTCTTGAAAACTTTAAAAAAACTTACAAAAAAATAAAAGAAGATTCAGAAGGAAAAGAAGTAGATGTTCCTCTCTTGAGTGAAAAAGAAGTAGAAGAACTTTATTACACTCTCAAATGAGCGAAACAAATTCTCAGTGAAATGAGTCATAAAGATATAGAATTTTTCAAAGAAAATCTTCCTGCTTCTGTAACTCAAGCAAAAAAATATGTAAGTGCAAAAATATTACCAGAAAAGATGATTTCCAGAGCAATAAATCCTCAAAATATCTCTGACCAAATCACCTGAATTTGTATAGGGACAGCAAATTCTTGTGAAGAAATTATCCTCACTCTCTACAAAATCGGAAAGTGAGTTCTTCAAAGTCCATATCACATTTATCTCGTTTTTTCAGGACAAGGAGAATATCCAAATTGGAAAAATGTGTAGAGAAAATTAAAATCATATAATTTTATTGACTTTTTATTTATTTTATATTTTAATATTATTATAAGTATTTAATATTAAAATATAGAGTATGAAAATCAATACTTTAGATTTAACAAAAACTATAAGCGACTTTTTGTTTTTATGAGTAGAAAATCCTGAAGAAAAGGCAAGAAAAATATTTGAAATAAAACATAGTCTTACAGCTCATTGATTTGAAAAATATATGCAATATTATTTTCAAAAATATAGAAATTACAAAATCTGAAATCCAAAAACAAATGAATTTGACCACTGAATAGATTTAAAGTGAGTAAAATACGAAAATTGAAAAAATAAATTCCTAATTGTTCAATGTAAAAAATTTTCCATAAAAGATATTACAGAAGACCTTATAGCTAATTTTTATTGAAAGATAATTGATAAAGTAATTAATTTGAAAGATAATATTGAAATATTTTATATTACAACTTCAAAATTTACAGATAAAGCAAAAATTTTTTGAAAAGAAAAATGAATAAAGACAATAGATTTTTATGATATTTATAAATTACAAGAAATCTATCCTTTAGAAAAATTTAAAGATGAAATTCTTAAAAATGAATGACAAAAAGAAATTAGAAAATGTTTTTGTGATAACCAATTAATACTAAAACTATATGACAATCATTTTAATATTGAAAGTCCAAGTGATATTGAACTATACCAATTTCTAAAACAAATTAGAAGAGATTATTCCTATAAAAATCAGTTACGATTATGAGATATTGCAAGAAACGAAACTCTAGAACTTTTAGCAAGAAAAAGACCTTATAATTTTCAATCATTAAAAGATACTATAAGGACTCTTCCAAGTAGAGAAAGAAATAAAATACTTAAACATTGAGATATATTTACTGAAAGACTAAGGTATCTAAAAATTAAAGAAGAAAACAATGAGAAGATTAATGAAGAAATCAAAATAAGAAAAAAGAAAAAAAGTTTTCTTGAAATATTATTTTGATAATTAATCTAAAAAATCACCTTTTTCAAAACCTTTACTATATTCTTTTTATTGTGTTTATAGAGAACATCTTTGTCTATAAAATCATCTTCATAAATAGTTACTCCTCTCTTTTTGAGTAAAATTCTTTCTTCATCTGTGAGATAAATAAACTCTCCTCATTTTACACTGATATTTTGTTTGAGATTTTCTAATTCTTCTCTATCTATTTCAGGAACCTTGTTGTTTACGATAAGCATATTTATACTTTTTCCAAGATATTTTTCTACTTCTCATACAAAATCCATGACTTTATATCCGGTTGTTTCTCCTCATTTATTGGTATTATTTACAGCATAAATGAGAGAAGCCTTGGAATCTCTGATAAGCTCTTTTATTCATCAAATAATGAGATTTGAAATCGTAGAAGTATACAAATCTCAAGGAGTGATAAAAATATAATCAGCTTCTGAAATACATTTCTTTATATCTTCTGTATGATAAGCTTCACAAGAATCAGGAGAAAGCTCAAGGTAAGCGATTTTTTCATTGTATTCTACTACATTACTGATAGCATCTTGTGTACAAATAATTTCACCACTTTCCAAAACTGCTTGAATTGTCGCTTTATCAAATGTAACCGGAATAACTTTTCCCCAAGTATCAAAAAACTCGTGCATAAAATCAAGCATTTTTTGATAATCTCAAAAATTATAAAACAAAGAAGCAAGAACAATATTTCCAAATTTGTGCCCAAGAAGACTTTCATCAAGTGGAAGAATAAAATCTTTTGTATCTCAAAAAAGCTCTTTCATAGTTTTTAGCAATTTTTCTTTTTTCTTAAAAAGTTTTTCTTCATCTTTGTCCCCAAATAATCCTTTATTTTCTTGATACAATTCTTCTACTATGATTCTTGAAAGTTCTCCAAGATTAAATTTTGATATATCATTTTCATTATAAAAACTTTTTTCAAAGAGGAGAGAAATAATTTCTTTATTTTTCAGAGAAGAAAGTGAATACATACACCTTCTAATATCTCAAGTTGGGGGAAGATAAAGAGAAAAACTTTGATCAAAAAGTCGCATTAATTTTCCTGTTGTTCTCCCATCATCACTCATAGAAACAACTGCCTGAAGAGAAACTTTTTCTTCTCTCATCCCTTCATACAAAGCTGAAAGAATATGTGAATGTCCATTTCCTCCTCCAATAGTAACAATTTTTTTCATAAATTGTAAATAAAGTTTTAATTTAATTTTTTATTTTTAAGATTATTCTAAACTTGGTTTTTTCGTTGGAGTTTACCCTAAATTTTGTATAAATTTTTTTATTTCTTCTCTTAATTCTGGTCTTTCCCAAGCATAATATAAAGTTGCTTTGAGAAAACCAAGCTTACTTCCTGTATCAAATCGCAATCATTTTGTATCCAGAGCAAAAATATCTCTTTCTTGCAACATAAGAGCAAAAGCATCAGCAAGTCGTATTTCTCAAGTTTTTTTTGATTCCCTTACTTGTTCCAAGTAATCAAATATATCTGGAGTTAAAACATATTTTCCTATAACTCCAAGACGAGAATCTGTTGTTCAATACACTGGTTTCTCAAGAAAACTACTTACTTTTACAATTTCATCTTCATAATTTTTTGATTCTACAATTCCATAAGCACTTACTTCTTCTTGTTTCACTTTTTCTACTGATATTATAGGAGCATTTTTTTGTTCATAAGCTTCTATAAGTTTAGAAGAAGCTGATTTTTCTCCTACAATGATATCATCACCAAAAAGTACAAGAAATGGCTCATCTCCTATAAAATTTTTTGCTCTCAGAAGTGCATCCCCATCTCATCGTGGATAAGGTTGTCTTACATAATAAATATTTGCAAGATTTGATACCCCTCTTACTTTTTCAAGACTTTCTAGCTTATTATCTCTTTTTAAAGCCTCTTCAAGTTCATAATTTGAATCAAAATGATCTTCTATGGCTCTCTTATTTCTTCAGGTAATGATAATAATATCTTCACATCCTGCAGAAACAGCTTCTTCTACAAGATACTGCATAACAGGCTTATCTATAATAGGAAACATTTCTTTAGGTAAAGCTTTTGTCGCAGGAAGAAATCTTGTTCAAAGTCATGCTGCTGGGATAATACATTTTCTTACTTTTTTCATATTTTCTTTATTTAGATTTTTAATTTTTTATAATTTTCTTAAAACAAAAGATATGGCAAATCAATATTTTTACAAATTTTGTGAGAAAGATTTTTCAATTTCGTTTCACTTTATTTGAAATGACAAAATTTTTTTTTTGAAACGATTGCTATCAATCTTTATTTTCTTGGATTGATAACAATCAATCCCTACTCTTTTTTAATACTTCTCATCAAGAAAGACAATTTCAATTCCAAATTTTTCTCTCAAATGCTCTGCAAGAAGTTTTGGTCAAATTGTCTCTGTCTCCCGATGTCATCATATACATACACTCAATCATAAATCTTTTGCAAGACAAATTTCAGAGTGTTTCGCCTCTCCCGTCAAAAAAGCATCATAGTCTTTTTCACTGGCTTCTTTTATATCACTTCCACCTGCTCCACTCATAAAAGCAATGGAATGAATACAATCTTTTTTTCAAAAATTATACAATTTTTTCTCAAGTCCTACTTGTTCTGCAAAAAGAGTGATAAGAGTATCTATATAAATATCTTCTTTAAATCGTATTCCATACCCAATTGTTTGTCCATGATATTCTCAAAAAGTTTCTATTTCATATTCTTGCAACTTAAAAATACGAATAAATGCTTGTAATAATCAAATATTATTTCCGAGTTCATTATGAGCATCAAGAGGAAGATGACATGCAAAAAGTGCGATATTATTTTGGATAAGGGTTTGTATTCTCTTAAATACTACTCAAGTGATAACTTCCTCTTGTCCCCAAAAAAGTCAATGATGACAAAGCACTAAATCTACTTTTTCATCACGAGCTTTTTCAAATATATAAGCTGTTGCATCTACACTATATCCAATTTTTGAAATTTCTTCTTTTTCATTATCTACTTGTAGACCATTTTGTGAATTATCATCAAAGTCTTTTATTTTTAAATATTCTTCAAGGTATTGTATAAATTCTATTTTTTTCATAAAAAAGGTATTTTAAAATAATAAAATTATTTTCCTTTAATCTTTTCATTATTTTCCATAATTGTATGAAATATTTTGATTTATAAAAATTTATTTTACAATATTGGAAAGAAAAGATGAAAAGATTAACAAATTACAAATTAACAGATTAAGAAAATATACCCAAGCTAAATTAGTTTTCCTAAAACATCCCACCAATCCCCAAACCCTTTCCCCCAAAGGGAGAAATGGAGTTAGCGGAAAAACAATTTTACTTGGGTATAACAGGTGATAAACCGAGAAATGGAAAGAAAAAATTACTAGAATAAGAAAATAATTTATTATTAAAATCCAATTTTTTTTATGATTTACATACTCCCTACTGATACTTGTTTTTGAATTTGATGTTCTATACACAATGTAGATGATTATAAAAAAATATATACCCTCAAAAAAAGACCATTTTCAAAACCTCTTGCTATTATGGTAGAAAGCTATGATTTTTTAGAAAAACATACATTTTTAACTCCTTCTCAAAAAGAGTTTTTAAAAAACTACAAAAGACCTTTTACCATCTTGCTCAATACAAAAACAAACTTTTTAAGCGAATCCCTTCCCAATAAAAATTGCTATAAAAAAATAGCTTTTCGTATTGCAAATAAAGAAATTCAAAAAAATCTCATTAATATGATAGGTCCGTTTTTCCTGACTTCTGCAAATATAGGAGGAGAAACAGAAATTTACAAAAAAGATGAACTTCCTTTTGTAGAAGATGAAACTATAAAATTTCTTATAGAAAATGATTTAGAAATCGTTCCTCCTTCAGATATTTTTGAATTTATTGGAACAACAACAAAAACTCTCTACATAAGAAAATATTAAGACATAAAAAAAGATTTTTGTTTTTTTGAAGTTTCTATACAATGAGGGAGATTTTATTCTTAATATTTAAAAGATGAATAAAAATAAAAAAGCCTTTTCTTTTGTAGAAATAATTATTGTCGTTTCTCTTATTGTTCTCTTAAGTGTAATTTGAGTCTCTGTTAATTCCCAATTTCAAGAAAAAAGTAAAAATACTAAAATAAGCTCTGATCTAGAAACTCTTAAAAATTCTCTCACTCAATACAAACAAGAAATCAAAACCCTTCCTTTTCCATGAGGAAATATCAATTTTTTTACGACAAATTGACTCTATAGTCATGACGAAACAAATGCTTTTTGAGTCTATGGAGCAATAGAAGAACAAACCATTGAAAAAAAATATATGAGTTTTCATCCTCTTGATCCGAGAACAAACCAATATTATGCTTATGGTAAAACTATAAAAGATAATTTTTTTGAAATTGCTGGAGTTTTGAAAGAAGATGGAAAATATATATCAAAAGTGTTAGGAGATTATAGTGGAGAATGATGACCTTATAACCTTATAAGAGAGTATAATGGTCCTGACTTTGTAGAAGATAAATCAACTATTCATTTTCCTTATAATCCTGATGAAAGAGTTATCACAGCTCATATAAGCTCTTACAGTTGAGCAATTACAATAAATGATGAGCCAAAAACTTCAAGCTGAGAAATACTTACCTTTATATTTAAAGAATGAGATAAACTAAAAGTTTCAACTTGATGATATGCAAATATTTATTATTCAGATGGAAGCACTTCCACTCTCTGAGATAGTATGAGAGATACAGAACTTGCCTTTGCAAGTATGCAATACCCTCAAGAAAATAATCTCGTTACAAAAGTAAAACTTGCACTCAAAACTGGAACAATTTGGACAAAAGCAGCCAAATTAAGAGAAGATTCAGAATTTGAAATATATACAACTGATAGTACTGCGGCAGTAAGAGGGACTATATTTTGAGTACAAAAAATAGAAACTTGAGAGACAAATATTACTGTTACAATAGGAAAAGTAGATATAAGCCAAAATTATGGAGTATATGATTTTAACACATTATCTCGTCAAGTATCACAAGGAAATGTGAATAAAAATCCTATTTATATGACAAATCCAAATATAGATAATTTAACTAATGGTGAATGAGCTATAACAGAAACTTATATAGAAGTTTTTCCTTGAGGAAATTCTGAATGAGTAAATATATATCACGGAAGTGTAAACTCTGAATCCATAGAGGATACTTTTATAGAAGAAGATGCAATTGGAGTTGCATCACCAAGCTGACAAGACTCATTATCATCTCTTCCTTGTCCTTATAGCTTTGTCCTTGATGGTGAATGTATCTATAACTGACTTGCAAGTAAATGATGGACTCTTATAGGATATGCTCCTTTTGACACAAATACAACTCTTTATTATACAGATAGTGATAAAAATACAACAAGTACAGGATGAACCCTAAGTGGAAGTCTGAGTTTCCAAGATGGTGGAGTACTTGTCGGTACTTGAGAAAGTTTACAATATAATATAAATACTCTCAATCTATGAGACAATTTTGCGATAGAAGCAGAAGTCAAAGGAAGTGATTTGAAAAGAGGTGACGGCAGTAATTATTATATTTTATATAATTCTTGAACAAGTATTTTTCTTAATGTAGCTTCTTTTTGAAGTAATTTAAAATGAGGAGCATACCCGTTTATAGCTATAAACCAAGATAACTATAAAAATGTGATTGAAAATGAGAAATTTTATCAAGTACAATTTATAAAACAATGAAGCAATAAAATGCTTCGTATTATAAAAGATGATAAAGAGATTATAAAGAATACTTGAACTGTAACAAGTAACCTTACTTGAGCAATATTTATTTGAAATTATAATGGTTCTAGCTATCCTTGGTTATGAACAATAAAAAATTTCAAAATATACAAAAAAAATTAAAAAGAAAGAAGAAGTAAAACTTCTTCTTTCTTTTTATTCTGCATAAAAATTCATTATTGTAATATCTCATTGAGTTGTACCTCATGGTCAAGTTGCTTGGTAAGTTATCCTATCATCACCATTATAACCACGTGGAATCGTTACATTGATATTCATACCACTTACTGTGATAGTAAAACTAGGATCAAGATGTGAAATGATTGTTATACTTGTTGCTCAAGTTGTATGAGCTGTCATATCAATAGTAAGAGGAGATAATTTATCATTAAGTGAAAAATTTTCTGCTGTTGGAGCTACTACTGGTTCTGCTTCTACTGTTACTGATATATTTTCAGTTTTTTGATTTACTCCATCTGAAACTGTATATGTTGCTGTTGCTAGTCATACAAATCATGGTGTTGGTACAAAATCTACTTGATTTCCATTTTTTGTAAATGTTCATCCATTTGTTCCAGTTACTGATACAAGTGTCAATGTTTCTCATTCTGGATCACTATCATTTGCAAGTGGATTAAGTGTCTTTGCTGTATTATAAGCTGTTGTATAAGTGTCTGCAGTTGTTACTGGTGCTTGGTTTGGTGCTTCAGAAGTTTCAAATCTTGTATATGGTGATATTATTTGTGTAAATTGTCCTGTTGCTCCATTTTTTACTTCTGCACTTGTTTTTACTTTATATGTAGTTTTTGCTGTAAGTCATGTAAAAATTCCTGTGTCATTTTGACTTATTGGATTTCCATTTGCATCAAGAAGATAATATATTACATTTTGTATACCATCGGTATCACTTATATTATTATATGCTTTTACACTTGTCTCAGTGATATCTGATACTGTCGGAGCATTGTTACTTGTTTCTGCATCTTCTTTTGGTTTTTCAGTTTCTTTAACTTGACTTCCTTGTGCAAATCTTCATCAAATAACATAATTCTCAGGGAGATTACGAGGCTTTAAAACTAAATTTCAATTATTGTCAGCTCACTTTAAGAGAGCTGGGTTACTTTGAACATATTGTAAAATTTTTCCATTCTCCATTTCTTTAAATTTTCTATCAAATTCTGCTATTTTTTGTTCTTGTTTACTTAATTTATCTCATCAAAAAGGAATTTGTACTCAAACTCATACTCTCCAATCATTTTTAAGTTGTGAATCTGATCTTGTAAGATAAGCTCATTCTATATATATAGAATAGTCTTTCCCATTATGTGTAATTTTCCCTACATATTGAGTTCCTGTAGTATTTTTTTCTATTCAAGCACTTATTTTCACAGATTCACTAAGAACTTGTTCTATAGATGCTTTAAAACCAAGAGCTGATTTTTGATTTCATTTAAAATCATACATAGCTGGTTCTTTTAAGATACTATAAAGAATTCATCCTTTTACTACTGTTCAAGAACCAATAGCTTTTTCTAATTCTAGTACAAATTTCCATCTTTCAGCTCCAGTAAATCAAGCAAAAAGAGTTTCTACATAAGTATAATCAGCATCTTCCCAAGTTTTTGTCTTTTCAGCAAATTTCTTTCTAAAAGCTTTTACATACTCAACTGTAAGACTTATATTTGTTCCTTCTTTTTTATAGTTTAATTCTCAAGCAACTCCTATTTGAGAGAGAAATGTGTCTACACTTCCATATTTTGTAAAATCAAACTTTTGTTTTGACATAAGATAATTTGCCTCAACGGCAAGATCAAATCTTCCACCAAGTCTATGCCCATATTTTACCCATATCTCTCTTATTCTTTCACTTCAAGTTAAACTAAGAAGATATGCCCAATCTTTCGAAGAATTTGCTATTTCAACTTTTCCATATGGATCTTTTCAGTTGTTTAATCCTAATCCTAATCCTGCTTTTAGATCACCTAATTCTTTTTTTATTAAATTTTCTTTTTGATTATCTCAAAAAGATCATCCTTCATCAAAAGATAAAGTACATAAATTTAAAAAAAGACTTTTTGTCTGTTTGTATACCTGTAGCATAATTTGTTTTTTAAAAAAATAATTTATTTTTGTTTTATAACATATTAATAGTAGCATAAAAAATAAAAAAAGACAAAAATTTGTCTTTTTTTATTTTTTATAATTTAATAATAGTAAAAAATAAGTATTTTTTATTTATTTGGTTTACAATTATCTTTTACTTTACATGGAATTACTTTTCAATAATCACAAGAAGGCACAGAAACTACTCCATCTTTTTTACTTTCTTCCCGTTCTTCCCTATCTTTTTCGGTCCATTCTACTTCTGGTTTTTCATACCATTTCTTTTTTTTACTTTCTTCCCGTTCTTCCCAATCTTTTTCGGTCCATTCTTCTTTTGATTTTTCATACCATTTTTTTTCTTTTTCACATGGTGGTGTAAATATCGGCTCTTCTTCACATGGTGGTGTAACTGGCGGAGTATATCATAAATCTATAGTTTTTTCATATTTAATATTTCAAAATCTAAAATCTCACTCTTTAAAATCATTTAAAAAAATCATTCTTTCTTGTTTTATTCTTTCAAAATCAAATTCAATACCTAATCATGGATTTAAACATACATCTCAATTTACTGCATAAATAGTATAAGAAATTTTTAATAATTCATTTCATTCACTATTTATAAATTTTTTAATATCTTCTTTTGTCTTGAGTTTATCACTATTTGGTAATAAAGAATTTATTTTTTTTCATATTTTTTCAAGAAAATCTTCAGGAAGTTTATCTATTAATATTGGAGACTTTAATCATTTAAGAGGTTCTATACTATCTTTTATAAGATTTCAATTACTATAAGGAATAAGACCATTTGGTGTTATAATAAAAGCCTCATCCATTACTTCTTGTATTTTTACAGTATCAAATTCTTTTTTTTCAGCAATCTTAGTATAAAATCTATCCATTGCTTCATTTAAAGCATTTATGAGAGAATAATCACCAGAAAATTCTCTTTCTATAGTCTCTTTAAATAATTTTTGTCTTCAAGTTGTTTGATTGTATTCATTAATATTTGATTTTAATATAGCTTTTCCATCCGAAATATCAATAACTGATGTTTGCATATAATACCATCTAGCTAACATTAAAATTTCTTTTTTTTCTTCTGGATTTTCTATATTTATCAAAGAAGAAATAAGCTTTTGAGATTCTTTACCTTCTTTAAGTGTTTGTATAAAATTATTCCAAACCAAATTTATATCTTTTTTTCCTTTTTGAAAATCAGATAATTCTTGTCTATTTTGCTTATAAACATCTCATGGAAGATTATTTTTATCAGCTAAAAATTTCTTCATAAGTTCCGTTATTTGTTTCATTTCTTGAGATGTTTCTACCCCTGTACCAGGAAGTAATTCTTGTGTTCAATAAGAAATATCATGACTTGATGATTTTCTATTAATTTCTTTTATTCTCTTGTTTTGCTCTATATAAGAATTATCACCCAAAAGAACATTATATCCTCCTTTGATATAAGTTCAAAGAAACTCATTTTTTCCTCCTACAACTTCAATATTTTTATAATTAATTCCTGCTGACCAATTAGCTTCTCTTCATTGAGAAATATCAAAAGATCAAAAAACCTTTGTATTATCAGCTATTTCTAATATTCATGTTAAATCAAATCATGCTCAAGATTTTTTTCCTTCTTTAAAATAATATGGAGATACTCAGATTTGTCATTTTTTAAAAGGAATTTTAGTATCAACTCCCATTTTATGCCATTCTTTTCATTTATATTGTAAGCTTTCATCTTTATATTCAGTCCATTGTCATCCTTCATCACTATACCAAGTATTTTCTGTATGTTTATCATAAATCTTTCCATTTGGAGATATTCCTCCTTCATAAAAAGCTCAAGCAATTAATCCATTTTCAAATTGATGATTTATTTCTGTTCACCAATTAAAAGATATAGCATCTATATTTTTTGGTCAAATATCTTGAGAGTAAGGATTATTTATATCTTTTGTAGCTACTCAGCCATAAATATTTACAAGATTTTCATCCAATAATTGAGCAATTGATAAATTTACAGAAGCTCAATTTTCTCAAATTATTGGAGTAGCCTGAATTCAAAATCTTCAAGAATTATCAATATGTGTATATCTTCATTGAACATATCTTTTTAAATCATCACTATATCAAATTCATCATGAAATATTATTATAATCAGAAACTACTTTTCCTTTCTCAGTAGCAGAAACATCTTTTGGTCCTCAAAACAAAGACCCTCACAATAATATTAATTTAACATATCCTAAAAAATCATTTTTAATATCTTCTAGCCCCCTTTCAAAACTAGACATTTCTGCAAGTTTTTTATTATTTTTATTATTTTTATTATTAGAACCTAAAAATTTTTCAAACATAAAATATTTTATTAAAAAGTAAAAACATTTTAGATAATAAGTTTAAAATTTATTTTGTCAAATTTTTTATACAACTTTTTTTTAAAAAATCAATACTCAACAAAAAAACCTCAAAATTTGAGGCTCTTAATAAATATTTTTTTCTACTTTCAATCTCATCACAAAGGTTTTGAGAGATTATCCATCATTTTTTGAAATTTATAATCTCCATTAATATCTAAAATTCATCATTTTCTAAATGATAATTATAATATAACAAATTCAATATTTCAATAAAACTTTTATTCTTATTTTTATGCTCTTTTATTTCATCTTCAGCTACAAAATCAATTACTATTCCTGATCAAACTTGATTATAAAGTATATTTCATTTTTTAATAATAGTTCTAATTATTACAGCAAAATCAGCATTTCCATTAAATCAAAAATATCCTATTGCTCAACTATAAATACCTCTATTGGTTATTTCATATTTACTTATAAGTTTCATTGCCTTGATTTTTGGAGCTCATGTAACATTTCAGTGTGGAAAAATTCAAGAAAATATATCAAAATAATCTTTTCATTTAGCTATTTTTCAAACTACATTAGATACTATATGTATTAGATGATTATATTTTTTAATATACATTTTTTTTGTAACTTTAATACTTCATGGTTCACAATTTTTTGATAAATCATTTCTAATTAAATCTATTAACATTGTATGTTCAGCTTTTTCTTTTGGATTATTTTGTAATTCATGCTTTAGCCTTTTAAAGTCTTGCAGAGTTTTTCAAACTCACCTTGTTCAAGCAAGTGGCCTTGTTAGAACTTTACTTCAATTTATTCTTACAAAAGTCTCAGGAACTGATCATATAAGTTCAAAATCCTTAAAATTAAAATAAAACATATAACTTGCAGGATTTATATGCCTTAATCACTTATAAACATCTATTCAAGATATATTTTTTGATTTTGAAATATTTCATAAATCAAAAGAATAAGTTTCACTTATAACTGTTTGAAATACATCACCATCTGTTAAATCCCTTTTTAGTTCATTTAAAATATTTCTATATTGTGTATCAGATAAATTTGATTTTATATTCATCTCTACATTTTTTTTATTTCAAGATAATATTAAAGGGGTATTTTTAGAATGTTTTGATATTATTTTTAAAATATTTCTGATATTAATTTCTACTTTTTTTCTTTTACTTTCAAATTCTATTTGATTTATATTGTCATTCAAAAATATATTTGATATTATTTGAATTTTTCATTGTTTAAAATTATCAAAAATTACAAAATCTTTATATAATCAGAAAAATCAATATGGATAATTTTGATCTATATTTTTATGTTTAGATATTTTATAAAGAGACTCAATATTGTCATATCACATATATCAAATAAGCCCACTTGTCAAGGGGGGTAAATTATCGTTTTTAATAGATTTAAATTTTTTAGTTTCTTCTTTTAAAATATCAAATGGATTTTTATAAATTATTTTTTCTTCTTTATCAAACTTATAATCTTTAACTAAACAAGTTTTTTCATCTTGAAATAAAAAAGTTTTTCTTGGATTAAATCATATAATAGTATATCTAGATGTATTAGATGCACTATCTAAACTTTCAAATAAAAATGGATAATTCACATTTTCTGAAATAAGATTTTCTAAACAATTTATAGGAGTTCATATTCAAGAAGAAATTTCAGTATAAACAGGCAAAAAATTTCACTTTTTTTTATATTTTTTTATATTTTGTATTTCTGGTAATAATTCTATATTCATACCATTTTAGTTAAATAAAAAATTTTTTAATATCTTTAATCAATCAGGAGTTCCTATACTTTCTGGATGAAATTGAACTCCCCAAATATCATATTTTTTATGTTTTATTCACATAATTATATTATTTGTTTTTGCGATTATTTCAAGATTATTTGGTAAAGATATATTTTCTCAAATTTGAGAATGGTATCTCATTATTTTTATATTATCTTTTAATCACTTAAATATAATACTTTCATTATTTATAATTGCAAAATCTTCTTTTCAGTGCATTATTTCATTAGCAACGATTACATTTCATCAAAAATATTTATAAATCAATTGATGTCATAAACATATTCAAAGTATTTTTATTTTATCTTTAAAATAATCAAGTAACTCCTCAGATATTCAAATATCTTCTTTTCTATATACAGTTCATTGTCATGGTCAAAAAATAATATGAGTAGGATTTGTCTGAATTATTTCTTTAAGAGTTTTTTCATTGTTTTTTATTACTAAAATATCATTAATAGAAATTTTATGTTTTTTAAAAATAATACATATAAAATTATATATATTATAAGTGAAAGAATCATAATTATCAATTATTATTACTTTCATATTTTTTATTTAAAAAAGTATAAATAAACAAAGTAACTAAAATTAAAAACATTCAAATATAATTATAAGTATTTAAAATTAAATCAAATAAAAATATTGAAAATATGATAGTAATTATGGGGGTTATATAATCAAAAAAGATTATTTTATTTCATAATTTTTTTATTGATTTAGCCCAAAGTATTGGAGCTATAAAAGTTGGAATTAATCATAATATGAATAATATAAAATATTGAAATAGGGTTATATCTTTAATTACTTCTAAATTAATATTTCATAATCCAATCAATAATAAAAAAACTAAAAGAGATGAAAACAGATTTCATAGTGAAAATACTTCATTTTCATTTTTTATTTTTGATGAAAAAATCATCAAAAAAGCCCAAGCTATTGAACTACAGAGCGGAATTATGATATATAAAAAATTTATAGTTATTCAGTTATCTGTATAACTAAGTAAACTTACTCATAAAATAAGTAATATTCATATAAAATAATTGTATTTTTTAAATTCTTTTTTATACAAAATTGAATAAATAATATTTTGAAAAAAAGGAGAATTTTTGATTATTAAAGTTGCTAATATGATATTTCAAAAAATTATTCAGTAAAAATTTCCTAAATAATGAATTATTGTTAAAAATGAAATTATAAGAATATTTAATAAAAATATCTTACTTTTTAGTAATGAAAAAATATTTTTGTTAAATATTCAAGGAAGTCATGCAAAAAACAATATAAATACAAAAAGTATTAGTATGTCAATGTCTCAAAGAAAATATTTCAATAATATTGGAGCAAGTCACCAAGATAGTATTGAGAAAATTGGGTATAGGTATAACATCTTATAATAATGATTTAACAATTAGTTTTATTTCATCTCTTATAATTCTTGATTTTTCAATTCATTCTCAAGCTGGATCATCAACAACTTTTATTTGAATTTTATCACTATAGTTTTTCAATAAAAACTTAGTTGGATTTTCTCATTTTACCCTAAATTCTGAATCTTGTTCTAAATTTAGCCACAATAATAATATTATCCTATCAGCTTCATCGCAAATTTCTTTTGTTAATAACTTTATCTCTTGAAAAGATATATCTATTCCATCTTCTCTCATAATATCTTGTATCATTGATGAAGGTTTTCATCAGTATTCTCTTATTCTTTTGTTTATTATCATGGATTCATTATCTATTTCTGGTAATAGATTAATTCTATCCTCTATTAAAGCAACACTAGTTCAATCTCGTGAATTAGTAAAATGGTTATAATATCACTCTGCCATTTGACTCCTTCATACATTAGCTGAACAGATAAAAAGTGTTTTCATATTATTTTAATTTTCTAAATAAAAATCAAGCTCAGTCTCATTTTTTTGGATTTTTTGCAATTATTCATAAATATATATCAGTTCATAAATTATGTTTCAATTCATTATATTCATCAATAGCAAATATTTCATTTTCTCATATTTTAGTAAAATTTATAAAATCACTAATAAATTTAAAATTATCAGTTTTAACTTTTATTTCTTCTATAAATTCAAAAATTTTTATATTGTCATGTTTTTTATCTATTCTTCAATTTATAAATCAATAATATACTAAAAAATTTAAGATATTTATAACTCAATTTTTAAATCAAATATCATCAACATGGTTTCAGCATTCTATTCAATAAGCTTCTTTTCATTTTCTTATAAATTCTCAAATAATAGATCATGTATTTCATATTTCATCAATTAAAATAGTTTCTACATCAAAGAATTTTTCTGCTTTATCTTTATATTTTGTATCACTAATTCATATTAAGTCATTTCATTTTGATACACTATGGATATCTATTACAAAATCAATTTCATCAAATATTTGTTTTAATTCATAAAATCTTTTATGCTCATAACTTCAATTTTTAAATTTTTTATTTGATACACGATTCATATTATCATCTATAAACCTAAACTTATTTTTATCTTCAGATTTTGAATATTTTATATATGCCTCAATATTATTTGCAATTAAATAAATTTTTCATCATTTTAATTTTTCATTTATTTTAAATTCATTAACTAGATATTCAAATATCTTTAATCATACTGGTTCATTTCAATGAGTAATTGCAATAAGTCATATATTTTCCCCAGGTTTTCAAGAATCAATTATAGTAATTCAAGAAATATTTTTGTGAGTGTTTTTAACAAAATTATACATATTTTTCATTTTTGTAGTAAGCTACTAATAAAGAGTCTCAATTTTCATAATTAAATCAAGGATAAAAATTTTCATCAACAAATCTTACATTTTGTTTATTTCACATAGGTCATCAATATACTCATTTAAATAATCCTTTTTCTAAACATTTTTTTCATCAATCTAAATTAGTAAAGAAATAATTTAACTCTTCTTCAATCATTCAATTATTTAGTAAAAAATCATAAGCATCTTCTCAAAGTAAAACTGTAAATCATTGTTTTTTTAAAGAATTTATTATATTTTGATTTTGAGTTCTTAGAAAATATTTTCAATCATTTCATATTTTTTCTCAAAGTATTTTATATAATCATTTTCATTGTTGTTCTTTACTTATAGAAGTTCAAAATCTATATACAAATCAATTAATAATTATAATAGATGAAAATCAAATTATTATTCAATTATTTTTTATTATGTATATGTGAGTACTTTTAAATATATGAGATTTTATATCATTATCTCAAACTTTTACTCCAAATCCTGACCTAATAACATTAATAACTTCTTGCATTTCATATTCAGGAAAATCACTAGGATTATAAACTTCTATAGTAATATTATTTTGTTCTACTAAATTTTTAACAGCATCAGATATTCAAGGTGATTGTTGAGAATATTCTTTTTTTATTCAAAATCATAATGAATTTCACAAAGTATTTAAAGACATAAATTTAAAAATTAACATTTAAAATATTTTATTAATCTTTTCATGATTAACTACTTACTTAAAACAAATACTAAATAATGTCATAAATAAGGTTTATGCTTACAATGAGCTTTTTCATAATCAATAGCTTGATTTACTCTATCTTCATTGTCAAAAAATATGGGTGGCATCATAGAGGTAATAAATGAATGACTATAAGTTCAATCAACTTTTAATTCAGTTCAATTTAATTCAGCTAAGATATCATCATAACCTCTTGCCTTTGCATAAACTTTAAATACTTTATGAGTTCAATCTCTCTTAATTATTGGTATTTCTATAAAATCATTTTCTGTATTTATAACAGTTTCCATAGAAGATTGCCATGGTTGCCACCATTTATCCATTAAAGATTCACTATTATAAAATGATAAAAATGCTTTTCATCATTTTTTTAATATCCTATTTACTTCATTAATAATACCATCATTTATTTCACTAGCAGATCAGAAATTTGCAACAACTAAATCAATTGAATTGTTTTTTTCTGGAATTCATTCAACTAAATCAGATTCTATGTATCAAATATTATATCATCAATTTAATTTTTTAGCTTCTCTAATCATATCTGGAGAAACATCATATCAATTTACTTTAAAAAATCATTCTGAAGATAAAAATCTTGTAATATCTCAATTTGCACATCATAAATCTATAGCTACTCATTTATTTTCAGGTAGGTTTTCTTTTAATAAACCTAATTCCATACTTCTAGCTAATTTAGTAGCATTAAATCAATCTCAATAATCACTATAATTTTCAGCAACTTCACTTGTTAAAGATAATAAATTTCTTCTAAGTTCCTCTTGTGTAATTTCTTCTTTAACAAAAATATTCTTTCTATCTAATATTTGTCTTTGTTTTTCTTTTCAAGCAGCAGTTATTAACCAAATAAGCATTTGCATCATTCTTTCATCTTCTCAAGAATTTTTAGCAATTTCAGAAAACTTCATTATTAAATCATATTCTCTATCAAGCTGTAAAATTGCTTCTGATTTTCTTTTTGAAGATGCAATTTGTCACATAAGTATTAATCTATCTAAAAATATAGATGCTATTTTTGAAGTCATTTCAGTAAGAAGTTCTCTTGTGAGTTCTCTTGCTTTTTTTAAATCTTCTTGATTTTCACTATTTAGTAAAATTCAAACTTGAAACAATCTTTCATCCATGATTTTAAAATTAAGAATAATTTATTTATTTCCAATATTATATATAATTATAAAATCATGAATAACAAAATAAAGTTTCTACAACAATGTTATAGTAATATACTACACTGTAACAGTATAAAACTCTATAATTATAATAATTTATGTATAATTTTTTTTTCGTATGTATAAAGTCTACTTCATCTACTTACTGTTGTTAAAGATATTCTTAGTTTTTCAGAAATCTCTCTTTGTGTAAGTCATTTTTTTAAATACCTTAATATTTGAATTCTTGCTCAAACATCTATTATTTCATCAGGTGTAAATAAATCTTTTATCAAATCGCATAAATCCTCTTTTGTTTCTATCTTTAATATAATTTCAGACACTAACTCTAAAGCGTTTTTTAATTCCATATTTTTTATTTTAAAAAATATATTTAATATTAATATCAAAAGGTTATATATAAATTTTTTTAACTTTTTCAATATCAAATAATTCACATTTTTTCCTTTAATTCTTGTAATAATTCTTGTCAAATTTTTCTTACATTCTCACTACCTTCTTCAATAGATGAAATCACTAAATCCATATTATTTTTATAATATTCTCTTTTTTCTCTGATAGGAGATATCAATTCATCTAAAATTTTTACTAAAAGTTTTTTTAATTCTCAATCTCAAACACTATTTTCTCAACCTTCAATATATCTTTTTTTGAGTTCTTCAAGATGCACTTTATCACTATAAAATATATCTAAATATTTAAATACTACATGATTTTCTATATTTCAAGGAGCTGAGACTGAAGTTTTTCATGAATCAGTATACATACTATTCACTCATTTTTTGATTTCATTTAATGTCGCTGTCAAATAAATAGTATTTCATAGGCTTTTACTCATTTTATCATTTCCATCAGTTCCTACCAGTCTTGGAGTTTCTGAAATCAGAGCCATTGGTAAAGGAAAGCTTGTCCCGTACATAGTATTTACTTTTTTGATTATCTTTCTTGCTAATTCTATATGCGGAATTTGGTCTTCTCATACTGGAACTATTTCTCATTTTGGTAGCATAATATCTGCAACTTGACTAACGGGATAATTGATAAATCAAAGTGAAACTGAACTATTCTCTCATTCTCATCTATTTTCAATTTTTTTCATTTCATCTTTAAGAGTTGGATTATTTGTGGCAACACTATATGGAGTAAACATAGTGAGTAAATTGAAAAGTTCAGCAAATTCTGGAACATAACTTTGAACGACGAAGTTTGATTTTTTTGGATCTAGTCATACAGATAGCCAGTCAATAACCATATTTACTACAGCACTCCTTAATCTTTCTGTATCTCATAAATGATCTCACAAAACTTGATAATCTGCTATTAAAAAATTATTTTTAATATTTTGGGTATCTTGCATTAATAGCCAATTTTCTAGTGCTCATTTAAAGTGTCATAGATGGAGTCTCCCACTTGGTCTCATACCAGTTAAACAATTTACAACCCTATCTCAAACTTTATATTTAAAATCTTCTACTCATCTTATTACATGTGGAGTTTTATTGGATATATTTATTTTTTTCATAGAAATATTTATTAAAAAGTAAATAATAATAATAATAAATATAAAATTAATTACATTTTTGTCAAATATTTTTAAAAAAATCAATACTCAACAAAAAAACCTCAAAATTTGAGGCTCTTAATAAATATTTTTTTCTACTTTCATTCTCATCACAAAGGTTTTGAGAGATTATCCATCATTTTTTGAAATTTATAATCTCCATTAATATCTAAAATTCATCATTTTTTAAATTCTTGAAGTATTTGTTCTCTTGTAAATTGTTCTGGATTTTTTTCTTTATTTTTATAATTCTCTATATTCAGTGGTTCCGTTGGACTTCCACTTATCATTTTATTAAAAAATCTGATAAATATTTCTTCCTCATTTTCAAGCATACCATTTCAAAATTTCCCTTCTTTTATATTGATATTTTCTTGTAATTTTTTTCCTCATCATAAATCAATAATTCCCCTTTTACTAAAATTTACTTCTTCTATGACTTTGTCAGTAATAGATTGAGGAATGCTATCAAATCAAGTGGAGTGAAGAAGAGAAAGAGTTTTTTCTTGTTTTTGTTGTTTTTCAGTAAGCTTCACTTTTTCTTTTGGATCAAAATCAGTATTTAAAAGAGCTTTTCTTAATTCTTTTGCTCTTTTTACAAGTTTTGTTATTTCTTCTTGTATAGAGTCTATTATATTTTTTAATTCATCAAGTCTTTTTTGTTCTTCAGGAGTTTTATCTGTTTTAGAAAAAAGAGAATTATATTCTTGTCCATATTTTTGGATAAAATCATTTTTTTGTTTTTGGTCTTCTTGAAGTTTAAATCTTATTTCTTGTAATTCTCTTCTTTTTGATAATATATCTTCTGTATTTGGTAATTGTGGTAAATCTGTCTCAAGCTTGTATTCTCAATCAGCTCAGAGTATATAGGCTCTCGGTGGCATGGCAGAAAAATCCAACATCTTGTCTCAATTTATATATTGTTCTCCATCTTTTTTTGCTTCATCTGCTCAAAAAAATGCTTTTGCTTGAGCCTCATAGATGGTAGATTTATTTGGAAGAGCTTCTTTATCAAAAGGATTTTCAGCTTCAAATTGATGAAGTTTTACAAGTATTTCTTGGCTTTCAAAACTATTCGGAGATTGTCTTGCAAGAGATTCTACAAATGTATAAACTTTTTTATAGGCTTCTTTTGATTTTCATTTTGATTCTTTGAGGATATCTTTTAAGTTTTGTCATTGATTAAGAAAAGTAAAAAGTTCTTGATTTAAAAGCTTTATTTTTTCTATATTTTGTTCTTGTATTCATTTTTCAAGTTTATTTATAAATAGGCTTATTTTAGTGTTTTTTCAAAATTTTTGTTGTTTTATGTATTCTATAAAAGATTTTATATTTTGCTTATCTATTTTTATCTCTGTTCATATAGATTTTATCTCTGTTCATATAGATTTTATCTCTGTTCATATAGATTTTATCTCTGTTCATATAGATTTTATCTCTGTTCATATAGATTTTATCTCTGTTCATATAGACTGTTTATCTTGATTTAATCATAAAAGTCATTCAGAAACCTCTTTTTGCTGTTTTTTCTTCAGTTCACTTCTCATTAATTTTATATCATATAGTTTTTTTATTAATGCCTCTTTATTAGAAGAATTTCTAGTTATTAATTCTTCTATCTGATAAACAAGTAAGTTGAGATATTGTAAATCTTTACCTCTTAAATCAATATTTATAATATTATTTTCAACTAATTTTAATTCTTCTAATAAAAAATCATCTAATGTCTCTTTATCAGGATGCATTTGTCATCATAGTGTCTCATCTATATATTTCTTTAGCTTTCATTCTTGTATAAGAGTATATAGGAAATCTTTTTTTTCTTGAGATAAGCTTAAAAATATCTTTTTAAAATTGTCTATTCCCTCATATTTTTCGTATGATTCAAAAACTCTATCCCATTTTTCTTGCTCTCTTATATTATGTATCTGCTTATTACTTTCTTGAAGCTTGAAAAAAGGAGGAGAAACTTTTGATTCATTACTTTCCTGAGGTCATAAATACTCTGAATTTAGTATTTCTCACTTTAGTGACATAAAAAATAGAGCTATAATATAAATTTATAACTCTATTGTAACATATAATAAAAATAATCACAAATCTAGACTCTCATTGGTCATTGTTGTCTTTTTAAGTCTTGTTTTTCTTTTTTCAATTGTTCTTCCTGCAATATAAGTCATTGCAATATTTTCTGTGTTTCTTGCAATACATTATGAAGATCCCCTAATTCTGCTAATTTTGCTTTATCATCTGCTAATTTTGCTTTATCATCTGCTAATTTTGCTTTATCATCTGCTAATTTTGCTTTATCATCTACTAATTTTTCTTTATAACTAGCTATTTCTTTTTGAAGCCTTTCTTTTTCTGCCTCCAACTCTTGTAATCTTTTATCTATCTTTGCTTCTTCTTCTGTAATATCACGATAAGCTATCACTATTTCTTGTCCTTTTTGATCTAAATATTTTCTAAATGAAGGTATTTTCTTTTGAAATTCAGCAATTATACTTTTTATTTGATCCTCAGGAATTCTTACTAGCCTTAACCCCCTTTCTAAATTACCTATTTCAACCCCCTTCAATACATTTTCTATTCTACTCGCCACCGAAGATTCTTGTTTTGGGTTTAATTTTATACCATAATTATCTTCTAAATTAATAAAAAAATCTTCAGTTATATTTGCCACCTTTCCATCAATTTCTTTTACATCTTTAGGGCGAAAATCTCATTTTTCTCATTTTTTAATTTCATCATTAAGTGCAAGTAATGCTCCATGTGTTGCAACATTTGTTGATAATCTTGATACTTGTTCTGTTACTCTTACTACCTTTGGGTCTAAAACTTCTGCTTCAGCACCTTGTGGATTACTCTGCAGAGCTCCTAATAATGCAACTCATGCCGCTAGCTTATTAACCATAAAATAAAAGAATTAACAAAATATTTAACTCCTCTATTTTAATACTTTTATTTGTTTGAGTCAAGTAAAAAATCAAAAAAAGTTTTACTTTTTGATTTTTTAGAGTATTTTGCAATATTTTTTAGAGTGTTTCATTCATTTACAATGACATAAAAATAAGAATATAGAAACTTGAAAACAAGAAAATAATTACTTTTTTGCATTATTTATAAGAACAAAATCAAGTATATCTATGGCACTCATTGCCTCAATCACTGGGACAACTCTCGGTAGTATACAAGCATCATGCCTTCACTCTATTTTGAAATCTACTTCATTTCAATATTTATCAACGGTTTTTTGCGGACAATAAATACTGGAAGTCGGCTTCACTGCAACTCTAAAAATTATATCTTCTCCGGTCGTAATTCAGCCTAAAATTCATCCATATTTATTGTGTGGAGAATGAATAAAATCCTTTTTATTCTTTTTGTTCTCCTCGCCTTGTAGGAGAGGTGAGCTTATAAATCACTCATTATACATTTTTCAAGTGAGATGTACTGTATCAAATCAAGCTCCATATTCAAATCCCAAAACTCAGCCAATTGAAAGCATACTTCATGCAAGTCTTGCTTTTACTTTATCAAAAACTGGCTCTCCCAGTCAGCTAGGAGAATTTTTTATATGGCATTCTATTATTCCACCAATACTATCTCCGTCATTTTTTATTTTTTCCACATATTCTATCATTTTTTGTGCTACTCCTTCATCAGCTGTTCTGAGAATATTTTTTTCTATAAAATCATAATTTACATTTTCTGCTTTGTATTCTCCTACCTGCTTTGTAAAGGCTTTTATTTCTACTCAAAATTTTTCTTTTAAATATTGCTTTGCTATTGCTCAGGCAATTACTCTTGATACCGTTTCCCTTCCACTACTTCTTCCTCCGCCTCTATAATCTCGTATCCCATATTTTAAATCGTAAGTTAAATCGGCATGATTGGGTCTATAAATATCTTTTATATTTTCATAATCTTGTGATTTTTGGTCTTCATTTCTCACAATTATAGTTATTGGATGTCCTGTAGATTTCCCCTCAAATACTCAAGAAAGTATCTCAAAATTTTCATCATTTTCTTTTCTTGCTGTCGTAATAGCACTTTGTCAGGGTTTTCTCCTCCCCAGTTCATGAGCAATATTTGCTAAATCTATTTCAAAATTTGATGGCAATCCATCTATCACAACTCCGAGAGCTCCTCAATGAGATTCTCAAAAAGTAGTGATTTTAAAAATCGTTCCGTGGGTGTTCATAGGGAAAAATGTTAAAAGTATAAAAATTAAAAAGTGGAAAAGATCTACTTATTATTCATTATTTTCAAATCTTTCCAAAAATTTGGATAAGTTTTGTTTACACAATTTGGATTAAGAATATTGAGATTTCCGATATATGTTTCCAAAATTCCGAAACACATTGCAATTCTATGGTCATTGTAGGTTTCAATATTTATTGTTTCTCCTTTTTCAGTTTTCCCCTCTCTCTTTAGGAGAGGGGCTAGGGGTGAGGAAGCAGTTATTTCGCCAATTTCTATACTTTTCTCATCACTTTGCACTTGCACTCAAATTTTCTTCAGTTCATTTTTCATCGCATCTATTCTCTTTGATTCTTTGAGATTAAGTGTCTGAAGTCAAGTAATATAAGTGTTTCAAGGTAAAAACAGACTCATAATCATAAAACTCAGACTGACATCTGGCATATTTTCAAAATCAATTTGATAATCTCTATATTGACTCAAATCAATATTTTTTATTCAAGGAGCTTGTATTATTGTCGTTTCCCCATCACTTTCAAACTCAAGTCAAAAAATTTTCATCACTTTCAAAAACTTGTAATCTCATTGTTTTGTATCACTTCCGAGATTTCCTATCTTTATTTTTCCTCAATGAAGAGCATAAAAACAAGCAATATACGACAAAGCCGAAGCATCTCATTCTACAACTAATTTCTGAGCATTATATTTTCAAGGAGGCACAATAAATTTTTTATAATTTTCATTTATCACTTCTCCTCAAAATTTTTTTATTTCATTGATAGTTATATCAATATATGGCTTACTCACCAAATCACCAAGTACTTCTATTTCTAGTCATTTTTCAAAAAATGGAGCAATTTGCAAAAAAGCAGTAAAAAACTGACTTGATATAGTTCCGTTCATTTCTATCTTGTTTGTCGTTAATTCACTTGGATATATTTTTATCGGTGGATAATCTCCATTTGATTCAAATTGTACTCATAATTGTTTCAAGGCATCAAGCAAATCTCACATCGGTCTTTGTAAAAGTCTTTGTTCCCCTGTCAAAGTAATGGTTCAAACCTTGTTTAAAATTGCAAAAGCCGTCAAAAATCGCATACAAGTTCCTGACTGTCACAAGTATAACTCTTTATTATCTCATCTTATTTTTTCTATTCATCAATGTATTGTTGTAGTATTTCACTTAAATACTATTTCTATACCAATATTTTTTAAAGCATTTATCATAGACTGAGTATCATCACTCAACAAAATTCATTCCAGTATTGTCACCCCTCTCACAAGTGAAGCAAGGATAAAATCTCTATTGCTAATTGATTTAGATCAAGGAAGATGTATCGTTTGCATAAAAAAATAATTTTCTTATAAAATTTTTCTTTATTGTACTACTTATAGATTTAAATCAAACAAAAAAACCAAAAAATGAATATTTTTTGGTTTTTTTGTTTGATTTTTTTTAATACCAATTATGAGAAAAGTGGAAATTTAATGCTTGTTCAGGAGTTTTATGTCTTTTTTTTATATATCTTAACATACCTACTGCTTCTTCTAATGGTACTCCAATTCATTCTCTTCCACTTGGATAATATAATTCTACATTAGAAACAAGTAATTGTCCCAATCAAGAAGCATTTGATACTATCCCCATTTCTGGAGATAATTCATCTGCTCTTGTAGTTGCAAAATCTCAAGTTGTAATTTTTTCTTTAAATCCTTTTGTTGTCTCTTTTCTTCCTCTCTTAAAAAACTCATAATTCAAATTCCCTACTATTCAACCAGACTCTTTTTCAAGAAGAATATGAAATGATTCATTTTTTCACCAATCCTTTGGTAATCAAGACATAATTGCCGCATAAGTAAAAAGCTGCTGAGTTTCTTTTGCTCAAGGTACAAATTGATATCAAAATTTTTCTTTTTTAAATTTATCTAAAAGATTTACATCTATTTCATTTAAGTCTTCAGGACTTATTTCTTCCATTCATCTATATCATCTTGATTTTAGAACTTTTTCCCTTGTAAAATTTTGGTATTTTTTCATATCATCTTCATTAAATCAAAGATTTTTTAATATATCTTTTCTTTTTTGTACATCTTGTTCAAAATAATTAAGAAAAAATGATAAAAACTCCTTTGAGATTTTTCCCTCTTTCAAAACAGATTCTTGTGGAAATGTATCAAGAAAATAATCTTTTGCTCTTTCAAATTCAGTAATCATATACTCTATTTCTACTTTTTTATCTGCTTCTGACATCTGAGATAAATCTTTATGAAAAGCAAATAAATTTATAGCCATATTAGCATCTAATCATCTTTGTAAACCAAATAATACAATTTCCTTTTCTGATCCATTATATTTTTCTGCTGTCTTAGTTGAGATTTCAAGAAATTTTTTTAATTCTTCACTTTTTGCTCTCCTTATAATTTTTATTTCTGTTCATTCATGGATAATAAGCCTCTGTCATGATGTATTAAAAAATTCTCAATAATATCAATTTCTTTTCCATTTTTCTCATAATACTTCTACTTCTTGAACATTGGGAGGTAAAAGTTGTCATGCTGTTGTTTTCAAATAAAGCCCTCCATTAAATTTTGAATTAAAAGTAAAAGAAATTTGTATATTATCTTCTTTACCTTCTTCTACATCTTTATAATCAATATTTCAAATATTCACATATTTTAATCTTTGTTCTCTCGGAAGCTTTAAAAATTCTTTATTTGTCATTGTTTCAAATTGTTTTTCCTCTTCAACATTTAATTTATTTCTTGTTGCTCTTTTTGTATCAAAAATAATATATTTTTTTTGTCTTTCTAAATCAGTAAGAAGTAATTCAAGTTTTGCTTTTTT
This sequence comes from Candidatus Altimarinota bacterium, assembly GCA_013350285.1. Taxonomy (GTDB): domain Bacteria; phylum Patescibacteriota; class Gracilibacteria; order BD1-5; family UBA6164; genus JAAXWG01. The sequence goes on from JAAXWG010000001.1 coordinate 70,897, forward strand.
ACCCCTTGCTTTATCTGACATATCTTCTTTAAGTTTAGCTAATCTTTTTTGAACTTCTTCTACTTGTTTTTGTATTTTATCTAAAACATTTGTATGTACTTCTCATCAATTTGCCATAAAATATAAAATTAATAATTAAAAATATTTTTTTATAAAACTATATATGGTTTAGTTTTTTTGCTTGCACATATTCATAAAAATCCCCTACTGTAATATATCATTTTCCTCAAGCAAATTCTGCAATTGCGGGATTTTGTTTATAAATTTTAAGATAATCAGGATTATTATCCGTTCATTTTCAAATATCTACCCCTATCCTTGTATCTTCTGATTTATTAAGAGAGGCAGGGTGAAAAGTTACAAGATATAAATCCTCTATTCTTTTTAATTTTCATTTATATGGAAGATAATATTTCCTAACATAATCTAATTGTTCTATTCAAGACATTTTTGCCAAAGCCTCTTTACTCGTACCAAGAGCCTTTGCTGTATTTGGCATAAATTGAATAAGTCCTATAGCCCCTTTAGGATTTTCCTTGCTTGTACTTATTCATGATTCTGCTTGCATAACAGTAAGCATATTATTAGTAGAACATCCTATCTCACTACAAATATTTCTCAATTTTTCCATAAAGGCTTCTGATTTTTCAAGTTTTGTTCTTGCTATAATTTCTGCTTTATCTGATTGTTCAGGAGAAATCCTTGAAGAATCAAAAAATGCAGCTCTTACCATTTTTCTTCCAGTTGCCTGAGCATATCTTGTAAGAGGAATAGGTTTTCATTTATTTGCATAGGCATCTATAACAAACCATTCTCATCCCCACTTATACCCTACAACTCTATGTCATGCTCCACCTCTTTTTTCAAGCATTTTTCATACTTTTCCTTTTCAAGTATAAAATAAATCTACAAAATCTACTCAAGGGGTATTTAAAAAATCTAATTGTTGAGACTTTCATTTATAAGAATTATCTATTGCTCAATTATTATAACTATTCATTGCCACATCAGCATCACCACTTTGAAGATTAATTTCAAATTGATTTTTTGCATTCATACGAGCTATATAAGCACACCAATAAGAGTTTTTTCATTTCTCTCTATCTGCTTGTGCATCACTCATAGAAACAAATGGTCATCATTTTCATTCATATGATTCATTATAATCTTTATCAAACTCAATTTTTCATTCATATATTTGTCCAAATGTTTTTCCATTTTTTGTTTTTATTTTATCTTTATCCACTTCTATTTCTCCATTATATTTAGTCGTAAATAAATCTGAAAGTATTTTTAAATCTGCAGGACTTTTATAATCAATTTTTATTTCTGTATCGCTTGACCTTGCTTCTCTAATGATATTTTCAATATCTCAAGTTCTTATTTTTTCGTATCTATAATTTTCTGCTTGTAAGAAATCATCTTTTTCATTTTGTTCTAATGGTTTTTCATCAAGTATTTCTATAGTATATCCATCATATATCCTGATATAATCTCAAGTTGGCTTTCCTTGTGAATCAGCTATATAGTATCAAGGTCTTGGTATATATCCTCTTACTCATTCTACTCCATTAATTTTTACACGAGAAATTTTATCTATTGGAAGAATATCTCAGGCTCCTATAGTATTATTTACATCCTTATTTTTTCAAAAATTGGTAATAAAACTTTGTCATTTTTGTATATTTTCTTTTGAAACTTGTTTTCCATCTTCTGAAAGAAGGAAAACTTGAGCAAGATCAACTCCTTCTTTTTTCATCATATAAACATCTCCTGCTGAAATGTTATTTGGTCATTTTCTGAGAACTTCATTTACTGCCTCTTTTGATTTTCATTTGAGGTTTTTTATAGGATTTATTTTTGTTTTTCATTGCATAATTTCTTCCAAAAATTTATATCTATCCTTTGGGCTTATTTTTCTTAACATTTCTTGTTTTAGTGAAGAAATCTGTTCTTGAATAGAACTTATATCAATACTTGCTCATCCCATCTCATTTATAAAATTTTGGAGCTTCTTTTCTGAATCTTGAAGTTTTTTAGTCATTTCTTGTAATTTTTTATAATTTCATGTATCATCTTCTGAAATTCAATGACTTATTCACAACATTTCTTTTTTCATTTTTTCCCATTGTTGTTTGAGTCACTCTAACTCACTTTTTAAAGAAGAAAGAGAGTAAATTTTATCTTTATTTAGATTTGGATTTATAACTTCGGTCATTTCATTTTTTTAAAAAATTAATATCTTGCCTTAAGATTAACATATATTTTCCTAAAAATCAAAAATCTGTATAAAATCTCTTTAAAAATAAATAAACTTCCATATAATGAAAGAGTTTTAAAAAATAATATATCAATTATGAATGGAAATATTAATTTTGAGCAATTTACAAATGATATTTCGTATGAAATATTTTCTCGTCTTGAATATTATACTCCAAAAGTATTTTTTGCTCTTATTATACTTCTTTTTTGAATTATCATTTCTATCACTATCTATAAAATGACTCTTTATCTTTTTGAAAAATTTAAGATAGGAGATTTTATCAATAAGATAGATATGAGCCCTCTTAAAAAAGAGGAAGAACTAAAAGAATGAGCTACTACAAAAAAAGTAAAAAGAATAAAAAAAATAAATATTACAGAAAAACTTGAGCTTGATAAAATTGTCGGAAAATCTTTTGCTTATTATATTTTTCTTGTATTTTTTAGATTTTCTATCATTGCAATTGGTGTAACAGAAATAGAAAATTTTTTAAGTGATGTGCTCAATTATCTCCCAAGTCTCTTTATAGGAATAGTTATTGGATTTTTTGGTATACGATTTGCTGATACCGTCTATGATGTAATCTTTCATGCTCTCCAGATAGCAAAGCAAAAAACAGGAAAAGTGATAGCAATGCTTGCAAAAATTATTATTCTCTTTTTTACTACGATGCTTGTGCTTCATTATATAAAAATAGTTGATCAATTTATTATTAATACTTTTATTATAGGCTTTGTTTGATCTATCTCTCTCGCTTGTGCTATTGCATTTTGACTTGGAGGAAGAGAAGTTGCCCATGAAATATTAGAAAGCTTTAAAAAATAAGAAAAATAGATGAAAAAAGATTTTTTGAATTATATAGAAAAAGAATTTGAGTTCTCAAAAGAAGAAATGGAAAAATTTGAAAAATCACTTTCTCAAGGATTAAAAAAAACTATTCGTATCAATACCAATAAAATCTCCATAGAAAATTTTAAAAAAATTGCTTCAAAAAAATGATGGATTTTATCCGAAACAAACTATGGAAAAAATATGTTTTATATTGATAGAAGCTCTGATCTTGATATTCCTCTTTGAAACACTTTGGAGCATCTCAATGGATATTTTTATATCCAAGAACTTGCGGCTTCAAGTGCTCCTTTTTTTCTCTCATGAGATACAATAGATACTCAGGAGTATATTATTCTTGATATGAGTGCGAGTCCTTGAGGAAAAACAAGTAGTTTATGTGAATATTACCCAAACTCTCTTATTGTTGCAAATGAACTTGATAAAAAAAGACTCAAAACTCTTTTTGAAAATACAGACAGAATGGGAAACGAAAATGTAATTATTACAAATTATGATGGAAGATTTTTTCAAAATCACAGCGAAATTTTTGATAAAATTCTCCTTGATGCTCCTTGTAGTGGTGAAGGGACAGCATTTAAAACAGATGATGCTCTCAAATATCGGAATATTAAAAATATTAAAAATATCGCAAAACTTCAATACAAATTACTTGAATCAGCTCTTATATCACTTAAAGTTTGAGGAGAAATTGTCTATTCTACTTGTACCTTAAATACCATAGAAAATGAAGGTGTGATAGAAAAAATAATTTCAGAATATGGAAAATGTATTGAAATTATTCCTCTTTCATCAAAAGAAAAATTTAAAAGAAATTGGCCCCATAGAGAAAACACTGGTTGATTTTTTGTCGCAAAAATAAAAAAAATCAAAAATAGAGAAATAAAAAAAGAAAAAAAGATTGAAAAAGTAATACAAAATATAGAAAAACTCAGCTCAAAAACAAGCAAAATGATAGAAGATTTTTTTGAAAATACTTTTTGATATGATGTGAGAGAAAAATATTTTTTTTCATATATGGGAAATATTTATATGACTTCTAAAAGCGGAGAAAAACTTTGGAATGATTTATTTTTTTATAAGATATGAGTTCAAATTTGAGCAATAAATAACTGAATATTTGAAGCAAATTTTTTTGCATGAACTTTGGAAAAATTTAAAAAATGAACTCTCTCAATACAAGAAAAAGATTTTTCTCTTCTTATGCAAGGATATGAAATAGAAACTCAAGAAAAAGATGGATACTATCAACTTCTTGTAGATAATACTCCTGCTTGAATAGGAAAAATAAAAAATACGAAACTAAAAAGCCTTATTCCTACAAAGTTTGTAAGAAAATAATTTTTTTACAAATTTCTCATTTTTTATACAATAACAAAAATATTTTTTCATACATACCAAATTTGGAAACAAAAGTTTTTTGATGTAAAGTAAATAAATATTATACTGATTTATGGCTTAAAAGTGATTTTTTAAAAGATAAAAGGGGTATTTTTATTGCTTCTTGTGTTGTGACTGATAAAGCAAAAAAGAAGTGGATAAAATTTGTAAAACAAAATATTTCAAAACTTCAAGAAGATGAAAAGATATTTATAAGTGGATGTGGAGCCCTCAAAAAATGAGAAAAAGATGAATTATTTTTTGAAACATATAATGAACTTAATGATTGGAGAGAAAAAATAGTTCTTTTGTGAGAAGCTCCAAAAGAAGAGCAAAAAGAAGAAGAAAAACAAGAAAATAAAAGCCTTGCTCTTACAAAAAAATTTATTGTAATCCAAGGATGATGTGATAGTTTTTGTACTTTTTGTCTTACTGTTCAAAAAAGAGGAGCACATTTTTCAAGACAAAAAGAAGCAATACTCAAAGATATTCTTGCATTTGAAAAAAGATGAGGAAAAGAAGTTGTCTTAACGGGGATAAATCTTTCAGCTTGGGGAATGGCTTCAACAAATGATATCTGAAAATCAAGATTATGAGAATTACTCCACTATATTCTTGAAAATACGAGTATTCCACGAATACGAATCAGTTCACTTTGACCAGAATTTATTGATGATACCGTGTTAGAAATTTTTGCAAAAAAAAGGATTTATCCTCATTTTCATCTTTCTCTTCAGTCTTCTTCTGATACAATACTCAAAAGTATGGCAAGACACTATGATAAAAAATATATTGAAACTCTCCTCCAAAAAATCACAAAAATACAAAGAGAAGATAGAGTAAAAATAAGTATTTGAGCAGATATTATTGTATGATTTCCTTGAGAAACAGAAGATGATTTTATAGAAACTTGTGAGCTTATTCAAAAATATACTATCAATAAAGTCCATTGTTTTCCTTTTTCTGCACATAATTTTTGAGAAACAGTTCCTGCATCATTTTTTCCAGACCAAGTAAATGAAAAAATAAAAAATGAAAGACAAAAACGACTTCTTAGTCTTGCAGAAAAAATAAGAAACGAATTTATACAAAGTCAAAAATGAAAAGAATTTAATGTCCTTGTAGAAAAAGTTGCAAAAGAAAAATTTGAAGGATGGACTGAAAACTATATAGAAATAAATGAGAAAAATTTTGTAATCAAAAACTGAGAAGTGAAAAAAAATACTATTATAACTTGAACTCTTATCTAATGGAAAGAAAAAATACAAAAAGTAAGTTTTCCTTAAATGTGAAAGAAAATAATAAACTATCAAGCAAAAAAAAATGAGTAGATTTTTTTTCGCTTCGCTTTTTTATAATAATTTTTTCATCATTATTTCTTATTTTTCTTGATTTATTCACTAAATTTATAGCAAAAAATTTTCTTGATATTCAAATAAATATTATCAAAGATCTATTTTTTCTTGAGTTTGTAAAAAATCCATGAATAGCATTTTCTATTACAATCCCCACTCTTTTTTTAAAAATTATGACTATAATTTTGATTTTTGGGATAGTTTATTATTATATAAAAGAAGAGCAAAAAAAAGAAGATAAATATATAGATATGAGCTTTATTTTGATTCTTTCTTGAGCTTTATGAAATGCTTATGAAAGAATCTTTGTTGGAGAAGTTATAGATTTTATCGGAATAAAATATTTTAGTGTTTTTAATTTTGCTGATATTTACATAAGTTTATGAGTAGCACTTTACCTCTATAAAATTTTATTATGAGCCAAGAAAATCCATTTGGACCAAGAAAAATAAATATGCAAGAATTGTTTCTTAACTCTCTTGGAAGCTTTATTGCAGGAATTATAGGAAGCCTTATAATTATTATAATAATGCTTATTTTTTGAAATACTTTTAATATCTCTGGAAAAATCATAGACGAAAATCTTGGAACAACAACCAACAATATGTTCCCTTTTGTTCTTTCTATTATTGGACTTATTGGGACAAGCACAACAATGTTTTTAAATTATATATTTCTTCGTCTTACAAGCCCTGAAAGATATAAAAAAAATACAATCATTACAGGACAAATAGCTTTTTTTATAGTACTTTCCTATATTTTTATCACTCCCCTTTATATTTTTGCATGAAATATGTCGTATGGAAATATTATGATTGTATTTTTGGGACATACTCTTATAAATATTTTTTGAACAAGTATTATTATAGAAGTTCTTAATAATTATAGATATATTTTGACAGGATTGTATGGAAGTTTTATAGGACTTTTTATCAGTATTATACTCACTGTAATGATATTTTTCTACCTTAGCACTTGATATGCAAAGCTTATTTCTCTTCTCTTTCTTCTTCCCCTTATCAGTACAACAACTACTTTTTTTAAGCAATTATTTGAGCTTATGTATTATAAATATAACCATTTTAGCAATCTTGATCAGCTTGGTGATATTTTCTACCAGATAGAAATTCAAGAAAAACAAGACTTCCAAGAAGCAATAGAAAAAGATACTATTTAATCCTTTAAAAATAATACATTATGTTAGAAATAATTAGCCAAACAATAGAATACTATTTTAAATATTTGAGAGAACCTTCTCCAAGTGATTTAAAGATACAAAATGAAAGCCTTCTTGGTATACCATGATGTACTTTTGTTACTTTGTATAAAAACTGAGAAATAAGAGGAGCTTGAGGAAATGTAAAAGAAATAGAAAAAAATATCGTAGATGAAACTATAAAAAATACGATTACTGCTCTCACTCTTGATAAAAGATTTTCTCCTATTACTATGGAAGAAGCCAAAGATATAAAAATAAGAGTTGACCTCATAAAAGAAAGGCATATTTTAGAAGAATGAAAAATGCTTGAGCTTGACCCAGTAAAATTTGGAATTATCTGTATAAAAAGAGATTATGAAAAACTTGCTGTCATCCTCCCAAATATTGCAGCAAAACTTCTTACTGGATCTGATTTTATCCCTATGATAAAAGAAAAATTAGAAGAAAAAGAATTTAACGAAAAAGATTATATCATCTATCAAATCACAACCCAAACTATGACAAATTTTTAATCAAAAATATATGCAAACAAACGAAATCATTGTCTTTTTATTCTTTGTGATTATATTTCTTATTTGAGCTATTATTTATCTCGCTCTCAAACAAAAATGAGGTGATGGAAAAGATGTAAATCTCCTCCAAAAGCATATTTTTGAGCTGACAAAAATGATGGAATCAAAAATATCAGAAACCAATAAAAATCTTGATTATCGTCTTTCTGAAAGTAATAAAATGATTGTAGATAATCTCCAAAAAACTTTTGCTACCAATAGTAAAATCAGTGAAGATTCCAATAAAAGAATAGAAGATATTACAAAAAAACTCTGAGAACTTGATGAGACAAACAAGCAAATAAAAGATATAGGAAATCAACTAGAATGACTGGAAAATATCTTAAAAAATCCAAAACAAAGAGGGATTTTGTGAGAATATTTCCTAGAAACGGTTTTAAAAAATATTCTTCCTCCTGAAAATTACAAATTTCAATATGGATTTAAAAATGGAGAAATTGTTGATGCTGTTATTTTTATCAAAAAAAATATTATCCCTATAGATTCAAAATTTAGTCTTGAAAATTACAATAAATTTATAGGAGCAAAAACAGATACTGAAAAAGAAAAATACCAAAAAGAACTCAGAAATGACCTCAAAAAAAGAATTGATGAAACGAGTAAATATATTCGTCCCGAAGAAGGAACGATGGATTTTGCTTTTATGTTTATCCCCAGTGAGTGAATTTATTATGATATATTGATAAACAAAGTTTGAACACTTGCAACAAATACGGCTGATTTGATAGAATATGCTTTCAAAGAAAAAAGAGTTATTATCGTTTCTCCGACCAGTTTTTATGCTTACTTACAAACCGTTTTACAAGGTCTGAAAGCTCTTCAAATAGAAGAAGCAGCAAAAGATATACAAAGACAAGTCATTATTCTCTGAAAGCATCTTAATGCATACGAGGAATATATCAAAAAACTTGGAAATAGTCTCGGAGTGAGTGTCAATCACTACAATACTGCCTACAAAGAATTTTATAAAATTGATAAAGATATTACAAAAATAGCGGAAGTAGAAGGCGAAAAAAAAGAGATTTTGGAGCTGGAGAGACCACAGAGTAATTAGGAAGAAAATATTGATATTTTTGTATAATAAATATAATTAATATACTAATTTCGTATTTTATGCTTTTATGGAATAAAAACAAATTTAAGTTCAGATAAAGAGTAGTTAGCACGAAATCGCTTCGCTCTCTCAGGAGGCTCAGTTTTGTTTCGTTTCACTACACAAAACTTTTATTAAGATACAATATTATTATGAAAACAGTAGGAATAATTGGAGGTCTTGGACCAGAAACGACATCGGAATTTTACCTAGATGTAGTTTTTTCGTGTCAGAAGAAAGACAAAACTCATAGGCCTTCAATCATAATCGCCAGCGTCCCTTTGCCTTACAAAATTGAAGAGGAAGCTATTGCTAAAAACCTAGGATTTGAAAGAATACCTCCTTTTTTAATTGAAGAGGCAAAGAGGCTAGAAAAAGCTGGTGCTGATTTTATTGTTATGCCCTGTAATTCTCTACATGTTTTTATCAAAGAGATCAGGGGTGCTGTCGATATTCCAGTTTTAAGCATTGTAGACGAAACGGTAAAATTCCTTAAGAAAAATAATTTGAATAAGGTTGGAATAGTTTCTACTTCCGCGACGATTAAGAATAAATTATACGAGAATGCCTTCGCTGAAAACAAAATTGGTTACGAAACTCCAGACGATTTTCAACAAGCGAAAATGGGCAAATTTATTCTTAATCTTGTTACTGGAATGCAGAATAATAAAGATAGAGAAGAACTTATTCAAATTATTTCAGATTTTGACAAGAAAAATGTTGATTGTGTCGTGTTAGCATGTACAGACCTCCAATTATTAATTCCTCAACACCCAACCTTAAAGATATTCGACACAATGAAAATATTTGCTGATGCAACTGTTGAGGAATTATTGAAATAAAAGTTTTTTTTTATAAAAATGCCATCAAAATATGCTAAAGCTCCACTTCGCTCCATTCTTGGACATCGTGCAACTCACGGCTATACAAAATATTTTGCTCCTAAAATTTTCAATTTTGTGGCAAAATACTTCGCATAGCCGCGGGGCATTATATGAAATTGTAAAAACTTTTTTATTTTTAATTTTAAAACTATGGACAAAGCAAAAAAAACTAAAATAGGAGTAATGATTTGTAATATTATTTTTGTACTTTTACTCCTTCCATCATTATTCATTTCTGCTATGTCAGGTATGATGTTTGATGCTCCTGGTTCTGAAAATTCTACTTATACAATACTGTTATTTAGTAGTGTAGTATCTTTCCCTTTGTTGATTATATTATCAATTCCTTTTTCAGGAATTTTTTACAAATTCCAAAAATATAACATTTCTCTGATAGTAGCTTTATCACCATTATTGAGCATTATTTTTTTTGCTTTATCTTTGTATTTATTGGGTGTTATGTGTAATGGAAATTTTGTATGTTAGTTTTTACAATATAACATAACACGGTATATAGGGTTCTATGATTTTTGCTCAATTAGATTTCAAAGGATTGCAAAAATCATCTCTCTCAAATTTTGGAAACACTGTTATAATTTTAAAGGAATTTTTCAAAACTTCTCATATCCTTAAACATTATCTTTAACAAATTTTTTAGAATTTTATATTTTTTACCCATAAATTATGAAACATATTCATTTAGAAAATTCATGGATAATAAAAGCTCCTCTTGAGGAGGTTTTCAGCATCATCACTGATTTTGAAAATATGCCAAAAAACTTTCCTCAAGTTGCCGAGTCGCTCATCATTACAAAACAAGAAGGAAATAACTTGGAAATTGAAGCTCAAGTAAAATCTTTTGGTAGCACTTTTCTTGTCAAAATGAAAACCAAAATTCTCCCACAAAGAGGCTTTATTTCTGATAATGAGAGTCCAAAATTTGGCACATCAGGACATGAGGAGCTTTTGTTGGAAAAAGTAGAGAGTGGAACAAAAATCAACTATGTTTACGAAGTTGATATTCATAAAAAATGGTTACGAATTATTGCTAAGCCACTTATTGGCTGGTTTGCAATGAAAGCATGGGAAAAAGCAGTCGTGGATAAATTGAGAGAAATTTTGGAAAAATAGAGAGAAAAAAATTGGTAAAAAATTTACATCCAATTTTAACACTTTGAAATCCGGACTTGAAAAGAAAAAGTCCGGATTTTTATTACGAAAATCAAGTTAGATTACTATAACAAAAAATCCTTCACCAATTAAGCAAGAGACGAAATTATTGCCTGTTTTAAATCATCAAATCCTTTTTTCTTATAGGAACTTACAAAAATAGGATTTATATCACTATATTTATTTTTTAAGACTTCAATCTCTTCAGCAGAAAGTAAATCTATCTTATTAAAGACAAAAAGTCTTTTTTGATTTGCTCCAATACTTGCAAGTATATCTTCAACAACTCTCATTTTTTCATCTATTTTCGTATCCGTGCTATCAACAACATGAAGTAAAATATCAGACTCAATACTGTCTTCCAGAGTAGAAGAAAAAGCCTCTATCAAATTTGGTGGCAAATCTCGTATAAATCCTATTGTATCACTTAAAAGTATCTCTATTCAAGTATTTCAAAGATTTTGAAATGTATCAATATCATCAAGTTTCATCTCTTCATAGGGAATAAATAGTTTTCAGACTGAAGTTCCAAGAGTTGCAAAGAGTTTGTCTTCCGATAAAACTCATTTCTTTGTGAGTGTATTGAGAAGACTTGATTTTCATGCATTGGTATAACCCACAATTCCCACTGTAAAAAATCCAAGTCTTTCTCTGTGTTTTCTATGTTCTTTTCTTACTTTTTTATATTTTTCTAATTCCTTTTTTATTGTTTCTTCCATTTTTCTTAAGTGTCTTTTCATTATTTCAGTATTTGTTTCCCCTTTTCCTCTTGCAAGTTTTGATCCTCATCATTGTCTAGAAAGTTCCATTCCCATACCAAAAATTCTTGGTCCCATATGATGAATAGAAGCAAGTTCTATTTGTAATCTCGATTCTATTGTTTTTGCATTTTTTTCAAAAATTTTGAGGATTAAATCTATTCTATCCCAAGCTTTTGCTCAAATCTTCCTTAATTTTTCATTGATTTTATACATTTGATGAGATTTGAGAGCATTTCAAAAAATCAAAATCTTAGCTCAAAACCTTTCCATTTCTTCAATTATTTCATCAAGTTTTCCTTCTCAAATATAAGTATTATAATCAGGAGTTCCTCTTTTTTGAATATGTTTTAGTATAACTACTCCTCCATAAGTATGAACAAGATTTTCCATCTCAAGCATTCTATCATCCATATTTTCTCTTTTACAACAATCAAAAGGAATTACATCTGCTATAAAAACTTTTAATTCCTTGTTGCTATATTCAATTTTTTGTTGCTGTTGCTCTAACTCTCTTTCACTTTTTGCCATATTTTTTATTTTAAATAATTTTAAATAATTATATTTATTTTTATTGAAAAATAAAAACAAAAAAAGAGGCATTTCATTTTGCCTCTTTTTTGAATTTTTTTTATTTTTGTCCCATTGATTGAGTTTTTTTCAATCTCTCGTAAAATTTGTCCACAGAACCTGTTTTTACAAGTTTTTGTTCTCCTGTATAAAAAGGATGACATTTTGAGCAGATTTCAACTCTTATAGAGTCTTCTTTTAAAGTAGAAATAGTTTCAAATTCAGAACCACAAGAGCAAATAGCTTTCACTTTTTTTACTTTTGGATGAATATCTTTTTTCATAGTGTTTGTAGATAATCTTGCCCGCCAAGTACGAAGCAAATATATAAAGTAAATGGTGCCCAGAGAGAGACTCGAACTCTCACACCAGAGGCACTGGCTTCTAAGACCAGCGTGTCTACCAATTCCACCATCTGGGCATAAAATGTAAATGGTGGGCAGAGAGGGATTCGAACCCCCGAAGGTGTAACCAGTGGATTTACAGTCCACCCCATTTGACCGCTCTGGAATCTGCCCAAAAAAGAACTCAGAAACTAGATTTTAGACCTTAGTATTTACTTTTTTTCTAAGTTCTAAGTTCTAAGCCCCAAGTTCTATTTTAATGGAGCCACTTGTCGGATTTGAACCGACGACCATTCGCTTACAAGGCGAGTGCTCTACCAGCTGAGCTAAAGTGGCTTAAATTTTCTCATCTTTTTACTTTTTTTGAAAGCGAGAAACATATTATAAAAAAAGTTTTTGTTGTCAATTTTTTTTTGAAGTTTTTTCATTTTTTTTACTTTCTTCTTTTTTTGTATATAATTATTTAAAAATAAGTTAAATTATATGTACTCCCAAGAAAAATTACAAAATTTTCTTAAGCAAGATTGAGAAAAACAAAAAATAATCGTGATTTATTGACCGACAGCTTGTGGTAAAACAAAGATGTCTCTTGATATTGCTGAATTTCTCAATACAGAGATTATTTCTACTGATAGTAGACAGATATTTAAATATTTAAATATAGGAACCTGAAAAATAAAACAAAGTGAGAAAAGAGCGATAAAACACCATATGATAGATATTATTTTTCCAAATGAAAAATATTCTGTAGGAGAATATAAAAAAGAAGCTGAAAAAATTATACAAAATCTTCATTCTCAAAAAAAAATTCCAATTCTTGTTTGATGAACTTGACTTTATATTGATAGTCTCATCTATGATTTTGATATTCCTCAAGTTCCTGCTGATGAGATTTTGAGAAAAAAACTTACACAAGAAGCTCATGATTTTTGAAATGATTTTGTATACAAAAAACTTTGCGAAATTGATAGTGATTTTGCACAAACTCTTCATCCCAATAATCTCAATTATGTCATAAGAGCTCTTGAAATAAAGCTTCTTAGTGGAAAATCAAAAGGAGAATTTAAAAAAGAAAAAGTCCTCAATTATGATACTCTTTTTCTTACCCCCTATAATGGTGAAAGAGAGAAACTTTATGAAAATATAAATTCAAGAGTAGAAAATATGCTTGAAGAATGACTTATTGAAGAAATAAAAAATATTTTGGGAAAATGATACAAAACAACTGATTTTTGACTGCAAACTATTGGATATAGTGAAATAATTTCTTTTTTAGATTGAATTTTTTCTCTCCAAGAAGCCAAAGAGCTTATTCAAAAAAACTCAAGAAATTATGCAAAAAGACAACTCACTTGGTTTCGTAAATATGAAGATAAAATATTTTAATCCATTTTTCATAAAAACTCTTCTTGTCAAGCGAGATTATTAGAAAACAAAAGAAATATATGATAAAATTTAAACAATATATTTCTTAGTACAATTCTTGTGAATCTAATTGACCTTATTCCAAAAAACAAATGAAATATCTCTCAAGAAAAAAAAGAAAAATCTAATGAAAAAGTAGATGATCTTTTTAGTATTTGAAATTCATCAGGAATCAAAAATTGAAACAATAAGACAGAAGTAAATAATTCTGATCTCTACTTGGGAAATTATTGAACAAAAAATCAAGATAGTAGTATAATCACTCTTATAAATGATATATTCTTAGAAGCTTTTCGTTATAAAGCATCCGATATTCATCTAGAACCAAGAGATAAGGATTTTCGTATCAGATTTAGAGTAGATGGACACTTTATTCCTTATAAAAGTTTAGAACTTACAAAAAGAGATTCTATTATTGCAAGGATAAAAATTATGTCATCTCTTAGAATAGACGAACACAGACTTCCTCAAGATGGAAAAATAAATTATAGACTTTTTTGAGATAAAATAGTAGATGTAAGGGTTTCTATTATGCCAACAATTTATTGAGAAAAATGTGTACTCAGAATACTAAAAAAAGATGAAAAACCACCTGAATTAAAAACACTTGGTATTATGCCTTATAATATGATAAAAATTCAAGAACATCTCAAAGATAGTTATGGAATGATACTTGTAGTATGACCAACTTGAAGTGGGAAATCAACAACCCTTTTTAGTCTTTTATCAAGATTTAATCCAGAAGAAAATAATATTTCTACCCTAGAAGATCCAGTAGAATATAGAATTCCTTGAGTAAATCATACTCAAATTTTCCCTGCAATAAACTTTTCTTTTGCTACATGACTTAGGTCTCTATTGAGACAAGATCCAGATATCATAATGGTAGGAGAAATCAGAGATGAGGAAACTGCAAAACTTGCTGTGGAAGCATCTATTACAGGACATATTGTTTTTTCTACTCTCCATACAAATAGTGCAGTACATACAATACAAAGACTTACAAATTTATGAATTGATCCTCTTCTCATCACTTCTTCTATACGAATGATTATTTCCCAAAGACTTGGAAGAAAACTCTGCCCAAAATGTAAAATAAAGTATAATCCTGATGAAAAAATAAAAAATTATATTGTATGAAAAGTAGGAAAATATCTCAAAAATAAAGAGGAAATAAATTTATACAAAGCTAATCTTGAGTGATGTGATTCTTGTAATCATACAGGCTACAATGGAAGAATCTGATTTTTTGAAATTCTTGAAATAAGTGAAAAAATGGAAAATCTTATAATGAAACAAGGAAGTAAGACACAACTTGAGATACAAGCACTTGGTGATTGAATGATTCCTATCAAAGAAGATGCTTTATTAAAGGTAGTACTTTGAGATACAAGCTTAGAAGAAGTTATTTCTGTACTTTGAAATAATAATTAACTTGAAAATATTTGTTAAATGATTATTTTTATGATACAATTAATCCATATCAATAGAAAAAATGAATACTGTTCTTTTAAGACTTTTTGAACAACACGATGTATCCGAAAAAGATAGATATGAAATAGGTCAAATGTACAATTTTCTAAGCGAAGAAAAAAAACAAAGACTTATAAAAGATTTTGAAATTTTTATAAAAAAAGTAAAGAAATTTCAAAAACAATTAAAAGAAGAAAAAGATATATTAATCGGAGAAACAATAAATGAAATAAAACAAATAATAGAACAAACAAAATTAAAAAAATAATATACAATAAAAATAAAAACAAAATGTCTAGCACTACACTTGAAAACCATTTTAAGAAAAAAAAGAATACATGATATTTTGAAGAGTTAAAAGCTTCTCTTAGTAAGTTAGAATATCAAATCTCTCCCTTTTTTATTGAGCAATTTAATAGATATAGAAATGAACTTTTATCTCTTGTCTCTGAAAATGTTTCCACTGTAGAAGATCCTTTTGTACAAGAATTTATTGCTGACAAAAATAGAAAAATTTGAGATGCTCTTTCTCATACTCCAGAATTAGATTATAATGGCTTTCTCAACTAAAAAAATACTTACTTAGATTTATCTTTCTTTTCTGGAAAGATATTTTTTTTATAAAAATCACAAATCTTATTTAATTGACAAGTCAAACATTTTGGTTTTCTTGCAATACAATGATACCTCCCAAAAAGTACCAAACTATGATGAAGGTCTACATTATCTCCTGCTGTAAATATTTTTTCAATGGCATTATTGGTAGCAAGTGGAGTTTTTGTTTTTACGATACCTATACGATTAAGAACTCTATGTACATGAGTATCTACTGCTAAATAAGGAGCCCTATAAATAATAGAAAGAAATACTTTTGCAGTCTTTATTCCCACTCATGGAAGATTTACAAGCTCAGAGAGTGTAGAGGGAATTTTAGAATTATATTTCTCTATAAGAAGTCTAGATGTCTCAAAAATATGATGTGATTTATTATTAAAAAAAGAAATACTTTTTATAAATTCTTTAATTTTCTTTTCTCATAAATTTACTCCATCAAGAGGATTTTTTAGTACTTCAAAAAAATATTTATTTATTTTATTTACTTGTTTATCTGTTGATTGAGCAGACATAATAATAGCAACAAGAAGCTGAAATTCTGTATTATAATATAATTCTGTAAGAGCATTTGGATAAAGGCTAAAAAGACTTTTTTTCATTTGTCTTATTTTTTCTTTTTTTGTCATTTTTTTAAATTTATAACAATTAATCTCTACAAATCTTTTTTTCTTTTAATCTTTTTCACTATTCTCTATTCATTATTCTCTATTCACTAATACACTTCCTTATTATAACACTCCTCACAATACACAATTTCTTCTCTTTCAGGAGCATAAGTTGTCTGTATCTTTTTTCATTTTTTTCAAGTTTTTATATTGATTTCAAATTCTTCTTCTTTATATTTTCATATGTTTTTATGATTTTCTTCGCAAGTAAGACAATCACAAATTCTTTCAAATAATTTTCTTGGATTTCTTAAACTCATCCTATCAAGATGTCTTTGGTCTGGATGTCTTCTTGGTATAGGAAGATTATGTTTTCTATAAAAAGAGAGTTCTTCTTTTATTATTCTAAAAGGTTTTTTAGTAACTTCACATTCAATAGCCCAGTTCAAAATATTATCAGGAATATCTGCAATATTTTCAGGAAGCTTACTTGCAGGAATTATTTTTTCTACTTTTGGAAAAGGGGCTTCGTAAGTGCTGTATTTAAAGACCGGTCTTTTTCAAGCTTCTTCAAGAGTATTATAAATATTTCATTCTCTATCAATATAATTTATTTCTCACTCAAGACCGGTCTTAGAAACCTCAGGATTTATTGGATAATATTCTTGAGCAACGGTTTCATTATATCCAAAAGGAGAGAGAGAACTAGGAAAAAATTCTCACCACTCTTGCTCCCCCTGCTTCACTATCGCTCAGCTTTCCCCCTCAATTGAGGGGGACTGAGGGGGAGTCATCATATGTTCTATAATTTTTGGCACCAATTTTTCATACTCTTCTTTTGTATATTGTTTATTGAGTATACAATATTGTTCATTACTATGAAGTCAAACACACCCAAAACAATTTTTTACTCAATTAATACAAAAAAAACAATATATTAAATTACTTACATTATCCCAACAATCAAAACAAAAATTTAGATTGTTTCCATGACCTACAACAGATGATTCATATGATTTTTGTAAATTTATTCAAAAATAATTCACATCCATTATATCTTCTGAATTAACAATATTTGTAGAATATCGTATATCTTTTGAACCAGCTACTTGAAAACATTGATAAATATTTTTTGATCAAGATATTAAATCTCAGAGAATATTTTCTGAATTTTTTACATCTAATAGGTAGTTTCTAGGAGATTTTTGTAATAACTCATCATATCATTTTTTTATTTGATTTGATGATAAAGTCTCTATTTTTAAAAAATATTCTTCTTTTGAATACCTTTTATTAAATATACAATATTCACTATTATTTAGATTTACACATCAAATACAATTTTTACATCAAATACAAGAAAAAATATATTTACATTCCCTACAATTATAAGAATACATTCAATATTCTACATAAAAACACTGAATACATCGTATGCAATAATAACATTGCTCACTTTCTCAAACTCAAAAACTATCTACACAATATCTAGAAAAAAATACATCTTTTCCATAGTAACAATTTTCATCTTCTTCTGCATTAAATATCAAATAGCAATTTTTACAATATCACACTTGACTGACAAAATCACTATTTTCAACTTTTAAATTTGAAAGGGACATTTTAGGAACAGATATATCTAGATCATGAAATTGCTCAAAAAAACTCCTTGAAAAATCAAAATCACGAGCATAATTAAAAGGATTCCATTTATCACTAAACCAATCTTCATAATGATATACTTTATAAGGCTTATCTGGTGAATACATAGAAAATATTCTTTTTCATGTAAGATCACAGGTTCTAAAAGTTATAGTTTTTTCATTTCTAAAACTTAACCTTCTTTGCTGTCTGCAATCAGGACAAAGTGTAGGAGAGGGGATAAGGTATTTAATTTTTCCGTTTTCAAGCAACTTCACCCCCGGGGTTGAAAAAGAAACCCCGGGGTTTGGGAATACTGGACTTACTTTTTCATAAAATTCCAAATCTTTGTCTGTGATATCAAAATTTACTCCACAATGTTTACAAATTTTTGTTTCTAGCACTTTTTCATTTTCAAACATACAATTTTTTAGAAAATATTTTTTCTTTTATTTTACAGTATATGTTTTTCCTCTTGAATATATTTCTGTTGAATCAGGTGAAGTAATAGCAGGAAATAAAACATCGCATTTTCTAATACTTGAAATAAAATCTACAAAATTGCTACAAGGACAAGTGTTACAAGCCACATTTCAAATAATTGTATCCTTTCCACTATCATAGAGACAATCTCCAGTATTAAGATTTGATATAAGTTGACATATTCATTGTGAAGGGCAAATGTTTGTATCACTAAGATTACACTTATATCCTGTTGGACAAGCACAATTTTTATCACATTTTTTTAATAATACAGGGCATCATTTATTTATTTCTTCTCCAAATACAAGTGGGCAAAGATCATCGCAATCACCAATTCCATCTTTATCACTATCATTGAGACAATTTTTTGGTAATACATGAATAATGACTGATGCTTTTCCAACTTTTCAAGAACCATCCTTTACAATAAGTATCACTTCATATACTCATGGATTTTGAAAAATATGATCTATATTTTTACCATATCATTTCGTCCCATCTCAAAAATCCCAAGTGTATTCATATTTTCCATCTCATCAGCTCACGATTGAATCAAAATCTACCAATAATGGAGCATATCAATTGATAGGATTTGCATCTACTGAAACATTGAGAGCATTATCATTTTCTTTTTTATCAAAAGAAGAAACAACAATAGTAGAAAAAACTTCTGCCGTATTTCAACAATTATCAATAACTCTTAAGTATACCTCCCAAGTTCCATTTGTAAGAAAACTATAATTATCAATATAACTTCCATATTTTATAATTTTTTCTCATGAGCTTGTATTATAAAACCTCCAAATATATCATTCTTTATCTTTTACTCATTTTTCACAAGTTGTTTCAACAAGTGCTTTAAAATCATAAGTATTGTTTGAATCTTTTAAATTTGATAGATTACAGTTTTGAGAAGAATTTGTGCAAGATTTATCATAGATTTTCATTTTGAGAGCAATATCATTTTTTACTACATCTTCTTTACAATTATTTGCCCTAAGTGCAATATAAGCCATATAAATAAATTCCTCTTTTGTTACTGCTTTTTTAGGGTATATCTTATTATCTTTTTTTTCAAGTAGTTTATAAATTTTTTTATTTCATAAATTATCATACTCTACAAGCTCATATTCAAGGGCCTTTTTAAAATATCCATAAAATGTATAAGGGGTCTTATCAAGATTTTGAGCTATCACATCTTGAGAGAGACTTTCTGTAATTGTTCCATTTTTAATTTCTTGGAGGATTTTTTCATTTTCCTCTATTGTAAGAATCTTTGAATTTCTGAGTATTACCGCATAAGCCTCTTCTCTCGTAATAGTGTTATTTGAACAAAAAGGTCTTTCTCATATTTTGTAAGTTCCATCTTCACATTTATCTCAAGCAACATATCCTCTTACATAATCCTTTGCATCAGCTTCAGCAACACAATAAAAATATTTATTTTTTTCATTTATATCAAAATATATATCTTTGCCTGTATATGACTCAAGTAAATCAAGAGCCGTATTTGGTTGAATACATTTTTTACAAATAACTTCTATACTGATCCCAACAAATTCATCTCTTGCAAGAAGTTTTTCTGGATTAAGTTTTCCATTTTCATCAGGAAAAATCATTCCTCTATTATAGAGCTCTTGCACTTCTTTGTAATATTTATAATCTTTATTTATATCAGAAAAAATATCTTCAACAGGAATAATTGTCTCTGCAAAAGCTGGAGAAAAAAGAAAAAAGAAAGAAAAAAGTGATAAAAATATTTTTTTCATAAATTTTTATTTAAAGAGAAGAAATAAAACGAAATCTTGGAATTTTTTTTTCATCAATATCTACCATATCAAAAAAATCATTTTTTGGCCTTACCCATAAAGCATTTTCTCAAAATTCAGAAGAAGTATATAAGGCTTTATACACAACCATTTTTCATAAATTTTCACTATCAAAAGCTTCTCCCATTACTTCATATTGTTTTCATTTATAATGTTCATAAATTCAGATTTGTATCTTCATTGGATAATCAATAATTATAGTAAAAAAATTATAAAAATTTATTTAGAAGTTAATTCTTTATATAGTCTCTAACTTTTTCTCTAGGATATGTATTAATTTTCCAAAATGAATTTTCTAAATTGCAAACAATTTTACTCTTCCATTTTCTTTTATCAATATCAGTATAATATATTTCTACTGAAACATGATTTTCTCAATTTGTAGGTAAATCTATGCAATAATAATTATTCTGTGCTTGTGAGTAAACAGAAGGACGAACTATACTATTTAATTCATATATCTTTCAATTAAATATATATTTATCAAAATATATCAATCTAGTTCATACATTTTGTATATGAATAAATGGGGTACTAAAATTTTCTCAGTTTTTTTGAATTAAACCAACTCCATAAGTAGCATATACTTCTACAACATCATCTAAATCTCAAAGTCTCTTATTTATCTTATATTGAAAAATTCATAATACAATAGCAGAAATGAGTATTCAAAAATCTATTACTAAATTCCAAAGATTATAAGTATTTATATTATCCATAAAAATAAATTTAAACTATAAATATAATTTCAAAATCCCCTATTTTAAAAAAAACTGTGATATATATCAATTACAAAAAAGTATACATTATAATTCCTGCTGCGACAGAAACATTGAGTGAAGATTTTTTTCACATCATCGGTATCATAATGATTTCATCACAAATTCAAAGTATTTTTTCATCAACTCCTTTTACCTCATTTCAAACAACAACACAAACTTTCTCAAAATTTTTATTTTGATATTCTCGGAAATCTTTTGCATTTTCGCCTGTCTCAAGAGCAAATATTTTATATCAATCGTTTTTCAATTTTTGTATAATTTTCTCTCCATCTTTAAAATATTCCCAATCAATCGTTTTTTCTGCTCCAAGAGCTGTTTTTGCAATATCACTTCTCGGTGGTGTTGGAGTATGTCCGCATAAAATAAGCTTGGTAAATCAAGCTCCATCAGCATTTCTAAATATTGCTCACACATTCTGGAGAGAACGAAGTGAGTCGAGAAGAATAATTTTTTCCTTCATAAAAGATTGTTATTTTTATCTTTATACGAGAAAAAAATTTTTTTTCAATATTTTTATATGATTATCTATTCCAAGAAAAGGAAAATTATAGTATAATATGTAAAACTTTTTTACTTTTAGCAAAACTATGGAAACACAAATATTTTTTTATTTTCAAATCCTCGTCCTCTTAAGCATTATTTTCTTTATAATAAGAAGAATATTTGTATTGAGAGAAAACTATAAAAGAACTCTTTCTCTTTGTTTTTTAAAAGTAAGTCTTCCAAAAAAAGATTCTGATCTTGATGAAAAAAAAGAAACTCTCAAAGATTTTAAAGAAATGGTTTCTATTATGGAACAATTCCTTTCTTCTATGAAAAGTATTTATTCTCATAGGATAGAAAGAAAATTTCTCGGTCAAGATCTTATAAGTCTTGAATATATTGTTTATGATAGTGAAATTTATTTTTATGTTGTCACTCCAAAAAAATATAAAGACCTTATAGAAAAACAAATTACCTGATTTTATCCAGATGCAATTATAGAAGAAACCCTTGAGCCAAATATTTTTAAAAATAAAAAATATTATGATGGAGTGTATCTTTATACAAAAAAAGAATCTTGGTATCCTATAAAAACTTATCAAAAATTGGAATCAGATCCAATAAATAATATTACTAATGCTTTTTCAAAGTTAGAAGAAGATGAATCTGCAGTACTTCAAATTCTTCTCAAGCCAATTGATGATGATTGGCAACATAAATCAGCTCGTATTTCAGCAAAAATACTCCAATGAAAAAAGCACGGATTTACACTCAATCCTATAAAATTAATTGTAGGAATGGTGCGATTTTTGACAGAGGCTCACGAAAATAATCAAAAAACTGGAAATGGTGATACTTCAGCTCTTACTCAAGAAAGAGCAAAAACTGTTGATGAAAAATGAGACAAAACTGGATATGATACAATTATAAGAATTGTAACCGCAGGAAATAACAAAGATTTAATCCATTCCGAGCTTACAAATATTGTTTCAAGTTTTTCTCAGTTTAGTCATCCTGATTTTAATAAAATTGTATATTCAAGATACCATTCAAAAAATAGACTTGTAAAAAACTATATTTATAGATACTTTAAAAGACCATTTATTTTGACGACTCAAATGATTCTCAATACTGAAGAAATTGCTTCTATTTTCCATTTTCCTCATTCAAAATACAATAAAACTCCTGAAATAAAATGGCAAAATTTCAAGATTGTAAAAGCTCCAGCAAATCTTCCAAAAGAGTGAATTCTCCTTTGACATAATATCTACAGGGGTATAAAAAAAGAAGTAAGACTTAAAAATGAAGACAGATTTAGACACTTTTATGTAATTTGACAAACAGGTACATGAAAATCAAGTATTTTACAAGTAATGGCAAGACAAGATTTGAGTCTCTGAAATTGACTTGCTGTGATTGATCCACATGGAGATCTCGTAAAAGATATTATTCCCTTTATTCCAAGAAACAGAGCCGATGATGTGATTATTTTTGATCCAAGTGATACAGAAAGACCGATTTGACTCAATATTTTGGAAGCAAATACTGAAGAAGAAAAAGAGCTTGTAACTCTTGATGCAACAAATATAATGATAAAACTTTTTTGAAACGAAATTTTTTGACCAAGACTTCAAGATTATTTTAGAAATGCCTGTCTCACTCTTATGGAATATCCTTGAGGATGAGCTTTGACAGATGTTGTAAGTCTTTTTACCAACAATGATTTTAAAAATGAGCATATAAGACATGTAAAAAATCCTGTTGTAAAAGCTTGGTGGGACAAAACTTATGCAAGTATGGGGGATAGAGAAAAAGCTGAAATTATCCCATATTTTGCTGCAAAATTTAGTGCCTTTATTACCAACTCAACAATGAGAAATATCATCGGACAGACAAAAAGTAGCTTTGATGTATTTGATGCAATGCAAACAAAAAAGATTTTGATGATAAACTTGAGTAAAGGAACGATAGGAGATATAAACTCTGAACTTCTTGGGCTTGTACTCGTAAGTAAAATACAAATAGCAGCAATGAGAAGACAAAAAATAGAAAAGGACAAGAGAGCTGATTTTTTTATGTACATTGATGAATTTCAAAACTATATTACTCCAAGTATTGAAAGTATTTTATCAGAAGCGAGAAAATATCGTCTCGGGATGATTCTTGCTCACCAATATCTTGGTCAGCTTGAAAAATCTGATGCTCTTACAAAATCTAGCCTCAATCTTAAAAATGCAATTTTTTGAAATGTAGGAACTATAATGAGTTATAAAGTTGGACCGGATGATGGAGAATTTTTGGCAAAATATTATACCCCAACTTTTAGTGAACAAGATCTCATTAATATGGATAAATTCAAAGCAACTATAAAAATAGCTATTGATAATCAACCAAGTATTCCTTTTTCTATTATTCCTGAAAATCCATATCTTATAAAAGGAGATAATAATATTGCCAAGGCTTTTTATGAACTTTCAAGACTCAAATATGGAAGAGATAGAGAATTTGTAAGAAAAGAAATAGAGTATAGAATAGGAACTTTTTAAAAAAAGAAAAATGGACGAAAAAAGTTATATACAAATCCTTGAAGAAAAAAATAAAGCTCTCGCTCAAAAACTTGAAGTAGCAAAAGACTGGATGAAAAAAGAAGTAAAAGAAAGGAAAATAGAAATAGAAAATGATTCTTTTGAAGACCTTGCTATTCATATACAAAAAAAAATAAATACTTTTTTTTCAGAAATTCTTCTTATCAATCTCAATGAAGAATTTATTGATAATATTATTTCAAGTGAAATAAGTTTTTATCAGATGCAAAAAGATATCCATATAGATGGTATGATTATTCTTTTGTGATACCAAAAAAATCTTGATTTTCTCATAGAAGAAAGCATAACAAAAGAGTTTAGAAAATTTGCAATAAAACAAGGATTGAATACACTAGAGGAAGAAAATCCTCTTGAAAAAAGTCTTTTTCTTGTTGTAGAAAAGTGATATTCTCTTTCTATAGGAAGGCTTTTTTGAATATTAAAAGAGTTAAAAGAAAAAAAATATTTTTCTCCTTATGTTTTTTGTTTTAAAAAATTCTTAAAAAAACACTCTTCCCTTTGAGAAATTCTTCAAAATAAAGATTTTTTTCAAAAACTAGAAATTTTGATAAAAAAAGAAATTTTTTGAGAAAAAAGACACAAAGGAAAAATAGAGCTAAATGATGTAATAGAAGCAAGATATACACTCATTGGAAACCTAGAAGAAAAAGATTGTATTATCTATACCCTTCTTGCTTATCAAAATATTAATTTCTAAAAATTTCCTAATTATGAAAAAACTTATTCCTTATATATTTTTCTTCCCTCTTTTCTTTTATCTCCTTATTATTATTCTCAACACTGATTTACTTGTTTCAAAAAGTGATATAAATATTTTTTGGATATTTCATATAAGAGAATTTCCCTTTATTTCACTTACAACTCTCTTTTTTTCTCTTTATATTATCATTATTTGGTGACTCCTCAAATTTTCTGATATATTTTTTCATATAAAGAATAAAAAATTAGAAGAAGAACTCAATAAAACAAAAGCAAAATTACAAGAAGGGCAAGAAGCAAATTTTCAAGTAGTTATTGAATCAATACAAAAAGAAAACAAACAAGCTCAAGAAAAAAATGAAATTATTCTCTCTCAAATCAAAGAAGAATTAAAAATAATCAAAGAAAAATTATAATTTATACCAAAAAATATGCTTTATATCGTATCCACTCCTATAGGAAATCTTGATGATATTACATTGAGAGCTTTAAAAATTCTTGAAAATGTTGATTTTGTTGCTTGTGAAGATACGAGAAAAACCTGAATACTCCTTGCTCATTTTAATCTTAAAAAAAAGCTTATAAGTTATCATTCACATTCTTGAGAAATGAAAGGAGAAAAAATTATTGAACTTTTGAAAAGTTGAAATAGTATTGCTCTTGTCTCAGATGCTGGAACTCCTTGAATTAGTGATCCAGGCTATCCTCTCATACAAAAAGCCATAGAAGAAAATATTGAAATTATTCCTATTCCCTGAGCCTCTGCTTTTTTGACCTGTCTTCAAGCTTCTTGAATGCAAGCAAATCATTTTACTTATCTTGGTTTTTTGCCCATCAAAAAAGGGAGAAAAACACTGCTTGAAAAACTCAAACAAAAAGAACATCCTGTTATTATTTATGAATCTGTTCATAGAATAGAAAAAACACTCTCTGAATTAAAAGAAATTTTTTGAGAAAATCATCAAGCTGTCGTTGGAAGAGAATTGACAAAAAAATTTGAAGAAATAAAAAGAGGAAATTTTTGAGAGATGTATAAATACTTTCAAAATAAAGAAAAGCAAAAATGAGAATTTGTAATCATCTTTTAATATGCATATAGGAGATTCAATAAGGAGGAAAAATAGAGAAACTCTCGTCATAAAATCACTTATTTGGAAAACAATAGTTGATATTTTTAAAGAAAAAAAAGCAATAGATATTACTGATTTTATCATATCTATCACTTTTCGTGGAAGTGTCATATTTGTAAAAACCAGTAAACCCATGATTAATTATGAACTTCTCAATATTCAAGATACAATCAAAAATGAAACTCAAATAAAGTTAAAAAAAATATGAATTGTGATAAAAGATATGGAAATTAGGTTTTTGTAGGATATTCTACACATGTTCTTTATCTTCTTCTAACCAAATTCAAACTTTTTCCTCTCATTTTCAAATAATATATTCTGGAAGAGAATCTAATATAATATCAATATCTTGTTGTGTTAAAGATTTTTTAAATTCTTCTAACATTGTAACATATACATCTTCTCTTACAAATTGTGTAGGAGTTGGCATAGTTTTTCTATCGTTTACTGCTATAAAATGGAGGAAATTTTGAGGATTTTTAAGTATCATCTTTATAAGAGTTCTTGTT
Organism: Candidatus Altimarinota bacterium; assembly: GCA_013350285.1. Classification (GTDB taxonomy): domain Bacteria; phylum Patescibacteriota; class Gracilibacteria; order BD1-5; family UBA6164; genus JAAXWG01. The sequence goes on from JAAXWG010000001.1 coordinate 97,633, forward strand.
CCTTTTGAAAAAGGTGCAAGCTGAATTTTTTTAGTTTCTTTATCAAAACTATCGGTTGTTCCTGATGGAAACATAAGTAAAATATTTCAAATAATATTTCATAAAAAATATTTCTTTATATTTTCACCAAAAGATTTTTTTACTATCTTTTCTAATTTTTTTAATTCTGGAATATTCGCCCAATTGAGTGTTTGTGGCCAAGTTTTTAGTAAATTTCAAACTTTTATTGGTCAAGCTTTTCAGAATTCACCAGTAACAAGAGCAGGTCAAAGAACGATAAAAATTTGCTCTGGATGAACCTTGCAATAATTAATAAGCATAGTTGCTATAAAAGGAGCATTGAACCAAGAACTATGATTTGAAATTTCTAAAATATTTCCTTGCTTTAAAATTTCTATTATTTCTTCAGCTATACCTAAAAACAGAGGAATTATTTCATCTATATTTTTAACTAATAAATCTTCAATAATTTTTTTATAAGATTTTTCATTAAGATTTTCATTTGCAAAATTAATAGGATAATTTGGTTCTGCAGGATAGAGTGTTTGAAATGGATTATCAATACGAAGAGGAGTTTTTTCTTCTTTTAAAAGGAGTTGTGTCCAAGCAATGATATGATAGCATTTTTGTGCATTTTCAAGTTCTTCATCTCTTTCTAATTCTCAATTTTCAAGAGTCTTTGTATAGAGAGGAATTCATCAACTTTCTACTATAAAATTATGTATTATTTTTACTACTTCATCCTTTTTTCAATTATATAAATCATCTTTCCCTTTATGATTTTTAAGAGTAAGTAAATGAGCTATTTCCTTTTCTACAAGAGCTGAAACTTCTCCTTCAAGTAAAATTACATTTTGAGCGACTTCATTTCTTCCTTCTGCAAAAACTGGTTCTAATATATTTTTAGGCTTTTCTTGTTTTTCCGTTGTTTCTTCCTCTTTTTTTCACGAAAAAATTCATGTTAAAATATTTTCTAAGAGTTCCCTATCATATTTTCATTTTTTTTCTACAATTTCACATATTGTATCCATAACCTGTTTTTGCACTTCTCAAAATCATTGAAATAAATCACTTACTCAATTCAATAATTTTACAATACCATGTTCTAAAGAGTTATTATTTTTTTCTTCACTTTTATCACCCATAAAAACAAAAAATATCTACAAAATAAATTCATCATATTGTAGATATTTTTATAAATAAGTCAAATTTTTTTAGGCTACTTTTTTATATTTTTGGTCTGATTCTAGATTAAGCGGAATAATGTTTGCCTCTCATTGTTGTTCTGGAATATGTTGCATTATTTGATTCTTTGAATCTCGTAAAGCATCTATAATTTTTCTTTGTGTTGCAAGATATTCAATCATTTCATCTGGAGACATTGAATTAATTCAAAGTAAGGAAAAAATTATATTTGAAGAAGTATTTTGTTGTTGTTGTAATAATTTAACAGATATATCCCCACTTCAAGAAGAATTCAGCCTTTTTCAAGAAATATCATATATATCTGCACCCATAGAAAGCATATTAAATAATTAACAAGTATATTATAATAATATTTTCATAAATTTGCAAGTTTTTCATACATTATTTTACAATTTCTTTTCTTGTAAAGGATTAAAAATCTATTTCTAGCACCTAAAATAAAAAAGTGCTAAAAATATTTTGACAAAATAAAAATAAAGAATAAACTATTTTCATAGTAAAAAAGTGTAAGTAAAAATAAATAAATTTTTCTTAAGTATTACTTTTCTACTTTTAAACTTTTTATCTTTTAAATTTATATATATGGGAAAAATTATTGGTATAGATCTCGGTACGACAAACTCTTGTGTTGCCTTTATGGAATGAGGAGAAGCAAAAGTTATACCAAATGTAGAAGGAAATAGAACGACTCCAAGTATTGTTGCAGTAAAAGATGGAAACATAATTGTCGGAACTCCTGCAAAAAGACAATCAATTACAAATCCAAAAAATACTATTTATTCAGCAAAAAGATTTATCGGAAGAAAATTTGAAGAAGTAGCAGAAGAAATAAAAAATGTACCATTTGAAGTTGTTAAAGGTCGTGATGGAGAAGCTCTTATCAAATTTGATGGAAAAGAAATGAGACCAGAACAAATTGGAGCCCATGTACTTATGAAACTTAAAGAAGATGCAGAAAGATACCTCGGACAAAAAGTAACAGAAGCGGTTATCACAGTTCCTGCTTATTTCAATGATGATCAAAGACAAGCAACTATCAATGCTGGTAAAATAGCAGGACTTGAAGTTAAAAGAATTGTAAATGAACCAACAGCTGCTGCTCTCGCATACGGAGCTGGAAAAGGAAAAAATGAAAAAATTGCTGTATATGATCTCGGAGGGGGAACTTTTGATATTTCTATTCTTGAGCTTTCAGAAGAAGGAACTTTTGAAGTATTGGCAACAAACGGAGATACTCACCTCGGAGGAGATGATTTTGATAAAAGAATCGTTGACTGGATAGTAGATGAATTTAAAAAAGAACAAGCTCTTGACCTGAGAAATGATCCTATGGCCCTTCAAAGAGTAAGAGATGAAGCAGAAAAAGCAAAAAAAGAACTTTCAAGCACAACAGAATATGAAATAAATCTTCCATATATTACCGTGGATAGCAGTGGACCAAAAAATCTTATGATGACTCTTTCAAGAGCAAAATTTGAAAGTCTTGTTGGAGATCTTGTACAAAGAAGTATTGAGCCTTGTAAAAAAGTTCTTGCTGACTCAGGATTAAAAGCAAGTGAACTTCACCAAATAATTATGGTAGGATGATCAACAAGAGTTCCTCTTGTACAGACAAAAGTAGAAGAATTTTTTGGAAAAAAACCAAATAATTCAGTAAACCCAGATGAAGCCGTTGCTATGGGAGCTGCCGTTCAAGCCGGTATTATTGGAGGTGATGTAACAGATGTACTTCTTCTTGATGTTACTCCACTTACTCTTGGTATAGAAACTATGGGAGGAGTAAGAACTCCAATGATTACAAGAAATACAACTATTCCTTCAAGTAAAACAGAAACTTTTTCTACAGCTGCTGACAATCAACCAAGTGTAGAAATCCATGTCCTCCAAGGAGAAAGAGAAATGGCAAGTGATAATAAATCTCTTGGTAGATTTATCCTTGATGGTATCGCTCCAGCTCCAAGAGGAATGCCTCAAATAGAAGTAAGCTTTGATATTGATGCAAATGGAGTTCTCCATGTAAAAGCAAAAGACAAAGGAACAGGAAAAGAACAACATATCACTATCCAAGGTTCCACTGGTATGGATGATAGTGAAGTAGATAAGCTCGTAAAAGAAGCGGAAGCAAAAAAAGATGAAGATAAAAAAAGAAAAGAAAAAATAGAGGCTCATAATATGGCTGATTCAGCTATCTACCAAGCAGAAAAAACTTTGACTGACAACAAAGATAAAGTAGAAGAAGATGATAAAAAAGAAGCAGAAGATAAAATACAAGAGCTAAAAAATGTAGTAGGAAATGCAAATGCAAGTAAAGAAGAACTTGATAGTGCTACAAAATCACTCCAAGATGTAATGATGAAAATCGGACAAAAGATTTACTCACAAGGAGGACAAACTCCTCCAGCAGATCCTTGCGAAGATGGAAAATGTATGAGTGATGATGGAGTACAAGAAGGAGAAGTAGAAAAATAGTATATTTATAACCGCCACAAAAGTGGCGGTTTTTTAGATTTTAAAAAATTTTTTATGAAAGTAAGTGAATTATTAAAAGAATTTCCAGAAAAAAATTTTTCAGAAGTATGGAAAGAAAAAATAAATAGTATAAGATGAATACAACTCCAAATTAGTGAAAATGAAATTAAAGATTTTGAAGAAAGAATTAAAAAAGTATTTACTTTAGATAAGGAATTAAATGAACTTAAAAAATATCTAAAAAATAATGAATATTTAGAAATAAGTGAAATTGATAGTGAAATAATAAAAAATAATTGAATTTATTTATTAGATTGAATTATTAATTTAATCAATAATCCTAAAAATATAAAAATAAATTCAGTATATATAGAGGGTATTCTTGAGAATTTCTATATTGAATTGGATAAATATTATTTTAGAGAAACTTTCAATAGTATTATTAATAAAAAATTTTTAGATGCAAATATAGAAAAATTGAACTCAGTTATTAGACTGATAAAATTAGAAAATGAAAAGAAAGAAAATATTTCCTCAGAAAATTTAGAAAAAATATCAGACCTATTAGAAAAGATAAAATCAATTGATGAAAAATTTCCAGAAATTGAAAAGAAAATGGAAAGTTTCTTAAGTTTTGAGAAAAATATTACAAAAGATCAAATAGGAAAAATATGAGATTTTTATACCGAACAAGGAAAAATATTGAATAAGACTAATTATAAAAATGTTCTTTTCTTTATAAAAAACAAATTTGAATGGAAGAATACAGACTGGATAATATTATCAATTGTAACTTGAGTATTAATTATCTCTTTCTCAATATTTAATATTTACAAAAAATGAGAAACTATTTTATCAACATTACCTTCAATTGCAACATTATCAGTATTTCTTATATTTTTTCTAAAACAATATAGTAATAATAGAAACTTGATAAACTCCTATAACTTTAAATGAACAAGTGCAAATATTATGGAACAATTATTGACGACAAGAAAAAAGACAGAAGAATGAAAATTAATTCTTGAAAAAACTTTAGATAAAATACTAGAAGACCCTGTTATTCACCAAAAATGATGAAATGATACCATTAATTTAGTAAATACAAGTCTAAAAACACCTTGAAGCTAAAATATAGAGATACATTGCAATGTGTCTCTATAACAAATTTTCTTTATGAAAAATTTTTCAGGTTCAGATTATTTTTCCATAAATTCCATTTTTGTATAATACAAAAGTATTTTCATCAATTCCTAATCCAAATTGTACTTGCATTTTTTTTATTCATTTTTTGAGGATTTCTTGACTATTAATTTCAGTAAAATGTGGCTCTATAAGAGTATTCTCTATATATCAAAGTCATTGTATCCAATCATTTTCATCATTATTTCTAAGATAAGCTCATAGTATCATCGCTCCTGCTGATTCTCAAATAATTATTTTTGCCTTTTGTAAAGCAGAAAAAAGAATATCTTCTTTGCACATCTTAAGTAAAAATTCATTATCATTTCCACCATTGATATAAATAGTATCTCCAGAAAATTTTTTAATATCTTCAATATACTGAGCATTGAGGTATTGTATTCCAAGTTTTCTAATATATGGTCAAAATTTATGCGGTAAAAAATTAGTTCTATTTTTCTTCATAATTCCTGTTCTTGCAAATGGAATATGTAATATTTGCTTTATTCCCTCCCCTTTAAAAATTTTTTCTATACAACGGTAAAAAGCATCCAATGCTTCTTCTCATTTATCAGGATTCCATCATCATCAAAGATAAAATTTCATAATTAAAATTATAGAAGATAAATTTCCTCTCCTACCACCTCTTGAAACTTGGACAATCTTGAACAATATCCAAAAGTGCAAATCATGGGTGAAGAATTGCTTCTTTTATAAGTTCTTTTAATCATTTTAAATCTTTTGAAAATCATTGTTTTGCAAATTGACATCCTGCTTCACGAGCAAGTTCAAGTGGACGAAAAGGAGGTGTTGTATTCCCTTCTGGAGTTGTTTTTGTCTTTGCTCCGAGTGAAGTCATCGGACTTGCTTGCCCTGTCGTAAGAGCATAATTTTCATTATCAAAAACAAGATAAGTAATATCAAGATTTTTTCTACAAGCATGAATAAAATGCCCCATTCCTATTCCATAGCCATCCCCATCTCATCCCATAGCCATGACCGTCATATCTGGACGAGCAAGTTTTACTCAAGTTGCAAATGGCAAAGCCCTTCCATGAAGAGTTTCTGCTGCATATCCATCTATATATTGCGGAGCTTTTCCACTACAACCAATACCAGAAACAAGCACTCTCTGATGAGACTCAATCCCAAGCTCTTCAAAAGCACTTTTTATTGCTGCAATAATAAGAAAATTTCCACATCATGGACACCGCTGTATATTTTTTAATCCGCTTCTCATAATTTTAAATTATAAGCTAAAATATTTTTTCTTTCTTTTTCCATAAAATCATTTAGAAAATCTGGAGTCTTATGGGGCGAGATAATAGTGAGAACATTTCGTAAGCCTCAAAATCTCCCTAGCTAAAATTCGAATCCCTTGCTAAATCCTTTTGCATACTTTTGATGTCAAAAGTATGGATAGGAATAAAACTGTTTTTATAGATTTCTGCCTTTGCAGGAATGACAAAGAATTTATTTTTGTTTTTTTCTTTTATTTTAGTAATTCTTCTTCAAAATCCTCATAATAAAATGGCATCAAATCATATTTTCTCATATGTGATATTTTCAGTCCATCTACAAATTTTAGTCAAAGCTCTTTTACGATATAATTTTCAAGTTGTCAGCTGTAATTATATTCTACAAAAATTACTTCTTCTTTTCCTTTTAATTCTTCTAAAAGTCTTGCATCAAGCGGTTTTAAGAAATGAATAATTATTACACCAAATTCTGGATTATTTTTTACAAATTCACGAGCAGTATAACTAATAAAGCTTGTTGTAATAATCATTTTTTTTGCATCTTGATTTATCATTTCATAGCCCTGTATTCCTTCTTTTTTATAAAAATTTTCTAGTTTTTTCCATCTTTTTTCCGTCATTTTTTTCTTCACAAGAGAATCTTCTGTTGTTGCTCCATATTCATCATGCTCATAACTTGTTGCTATAAATTCTCCTCACTTTTTCCCTATTTCTACCATTGGAGAGATTCCATCTTCGCTCAAAGCATATCTTGCATAATCATTTGCTGGATTTTCTACAAATTTTCCTCTTTCATATAGTGCTTTTTTGAGTTCTCCTATACTTCCCTTTCCTTCTGCAAATTGCTTATCAGTAAGAATTATTACTACTGTTTGATATTTTTCTGCAAGATTAAGAGCTTGAGAAGCAAGATAATAGCCATTTTCTAAAGAAGAAGGACAAAGAACAATATGATCAAAATCTCAAAATGAAGGAGAAAGAGCAAAATTTAAGTCTCATTGTTCCCCAAAAGTTGGAGTTCAAGTACTTGGTCAAGCTCTTGCCACAAGTACCATTGTAAGAGGAATTTCTGCTTGTATAGCAAAAGAAATTGCTTCTGTCATCAGAGCAAATCCCCCACCAGAAGTTCCCACCATTGCACGAACTCAAGTAAAACTTGCTCAAAGTGCTGAGTTTACTACTGCTATTTCATCTTCTGCTTGAAGATAATTTATTTTTTTGGAATTGATAATTTCAGTTAAAATTGTAGAAGAAGGTGTCATCGGATAGGCACTATAATAGGCAAGTCCATTATCTATTGCTCCGTAAGCCAACAATTTATTTCCATAACTTACTGACTTTTTTTTCCTTTTCTGTATTTCACCAAAAGGACTTGAAAAAGGAAGTATATAATTATCAAAAATATGAGTAAAAATTTGTTTATTTTTTTCTATTACTTCTTCTCATTTTTTCTTAAATACCTGTTCTATATGTTCTTGTAAAATATGTATTGGAAGACCAAGAAATTTTGCAAATACTGCAATAAGATAAGTATTGTCATATGTATCATTTATTTCTACTGGGAGAAGATTATATTCATCAAAAGAAATATTTTTTTCATCTTGTAATTTTTGTATCCATTTATTATTGGCTATGATAAATGATTCTTTTCATAATTTTAAATCTTTGATATTTGCTTCAAGATTTTTATCATCAAGAGCAATAAGTATATCTGCATATTTTGATAAAGAAACTTCTGTATCACTTATATTGATATCAAAATAATTTGTTCCTCATTTTATTACAGAAATATACTCTATATCTCAGAGTATATTATATCAAAGTGAAGCAAAAACATCAGCAATAATATCTGCTGTTGAATTCATTCATAATCAAGCTGCCCCAGCAACCCTAATATTTAATTTCATTTTTATAGTATTTAGTATTATTTTATTTCTATTCAAGTGAGAGTTTGAGATCAAGTTGCATTTGACATTTCTCAAGAAGAAGTTATTTGTTCTCTATTTAAAGAAGAATTATCCTCTGTAAGAGAAGAAAAAATTATTGTTAAACCTGTTCAAACAATTGATCAAACTATTGCTAGAAGAGCAATAATTGCCATAATTTTTGCTTTTGTTTCCCTATTTGCCATATATTATTTTTTTAATGTATCTAAATATTTTCCTACTTCATTAACCAAAACTGCTTTTGGTAGAATATTTTTTGAACCAAACATAATTGCACTTACTTTTCAGTGAGCGACGAATATATTAGTAATATTCCCTCAAAAATCAAATTTTATTACAGTTCTTGCTGATGCAAGAGTATATTCAATATCAATTTTTTCTACTCAAAGAATTCTCTCAATTGCTTCACAAACAAAATCAACATCTTTTAAATCTTTGAGTGGAAGATTTATTTTTGGAGCAAAAGAAGCTAAATCAATTTTTCCAATTATAGTAAGAAGATTTCATTTGAGAAGATAATTATTTCCTTTATAAAACCTAAGCTTCATATCAGAAAAATAATGTTCTTTTTCTGTCATTGTATAGCGAGAAAATACTTCAGCACTCAATGTATCAGGAACTCAAAAATTTTGAGGACTAATATTTAAAATACTTCAAGAAAGTGTTATATTATATTTTCCAGCCTTCTGTTGAACAAAAAGAGTATTATATGGAATATTTAAAAAAGACGAAAGTGTAGAAAACTCTCATTTTTCTCAGAGAAGTTTTGTTGATTTAAAAACTCTTACTACTTTATCTTCAGAGGAAGTTTGAATTGTTTTTTCAAAATTTTCTACTTTTTTTCCTTCTAATGTAAAGAAAGTATAAATAAAGAAATTATTAAAATTATTTTCTCAATTTTCACTTTTTTTATTTTTTTCTCACCATTCTTCTTTTATGATATTAAGTTTATAAGAAAATGATTTTTTTTGTCCATTTATGATAATATTTGAAATTTCATAATCATTTGAAGGGTACAAACTAAAAGAAAAATTTGATCATCAAATAAATATATCCTTTACTTCATAATACATATTTTCTTTTATATTGAGAGTCATATTTGTCATATCTATTTGACTAAACTGATTCATATAAGCTATAAAAGATTCTTGACTAAGAGTATTATTTTCTTGAGTTTTATATATTTTTGTAGAAAGAAGTTGTCTTTTAAATTCATCATAAGTAAGGACATATTTGTCATAATCTTCGAGAGCGAGAAAATATTCTTCATACAAATCCATAAGTGCTTCATATTCATCTATAAGAATTTTATCTTTTGCATTTGTTTCATCAAGAAGAACTTCATTTTCTACAAAAAATTTTTTCATCACTTCTACTGATTTTTTAAGTTCATCTGCATTTTTTAAATAAAGTGATGTATCTGCTTCTTTCATTTTAAGTAATGCTCCTTCTATTCTTTCTAGTTCAAAAAATATTCCTCTCAAATAGGCTTGTATATTTTTTAGAAGTTCAAGATTTATATATATTCAAGTCTTTTTTCTTGTTTCATCACCATTTCCATAAGTATATTTATTTATTTCTACATACTCTCATAATATTTTTATAATATCCTCCAAATAAGAATTTCCCAATTGAAAATTTGAGACAAGAATACTTTCAATATAAAAAGAAAAATAATCAAAATAAAGCTTCTCCTCTTTTTTATCAAATTGTTTTTCTAAAGAAATGTTTGCAAAATAATCATTAAGAAAAAAATAGATATTATTATAAAAATCTTCTTTTTTTACATAATCATAAGTATTTATATAAGAGAGAAGAGAAAAAATATTGCTCATATTTTTATCTTCAGAAGAAATATTATGAAGCTTATCAAGGATATCAAAATACATTTTTTTTGCTTCTATATTTTCTCATCAATAAGACAACAAAAGGGTCTTATAATAAAAATAAACAAGATAGCTACTTTCCTCATAAGACTCTTTATGAAGAGATTTTATAAGCTCAAGATGAGCATAAGTATCTTTTACAAGAGAAGTATTATATTTTTTTGATGCAAAGATAGTTTTTAAATTTTTTTCAAAATATTTTTGATAATAAGAAAGTTTTTTTGTATTGTTAAAAAATAAGTTTTTATATTTATTGATATAATATATTCAAGGAAAATAAAAATTTCATTTTTCTTGTGTGATTTTTTCATATTGTTTTTGGTAATCATTTTGTTTTTGTTTTGTATAAGCAATATCACTTTCTATAAAATTATGAGAAAATCCAAGTGAAGAAATTTTTTCTCCTACTATCTTAGTATCTCATCAAAAAGAATTTTCAATGTATCATAGATTTGATACAGAGTATACTCTTATTCTATCAGCATTTTTTAGATATTTTGTTTTTAATGAATCATAATGAATAAAACTATGTGGAAACAAAAATACATCCGTATAATTTTGTTTTCCTCACTCATCTGTGAATATTATATGAAGAAGAGAATTTTCAGAAACAAGAGAGTGATTTCTCTCTCCTATATGCACAAAAAATTTCCCTTTTCATTTTATTTGTATATTCAATCATGGTCATTTTATAGTTGGAAGAGAAGAAAAATCATACAAAGAAAAAGAAAAATCTCACTTTTTTAGTTCAATTTCAGTTTTTTCTCAAATTTTTTTTACACTATATGAAGATTCTTTTGAGAAAAAAATTTCATTCAAAGGGCTTATTCTTTCCAAAAGAAATTGAGATTTTTCTCCTTCTTCTTCTTTGTATATTCAGTTTTTTAGTAAAAGAGAAAATTTTCATTCTTTTGGGATTAAAAAAAATTCTTTTTCACTTTCGCTTTTTGGAAGAAAAAAAGTATAAAAAATCAAAATTCCCAAGATAAAAACAGTAATAATTCAAAGAAAAAATTGTGAAAATTTTTGCATAAAATTGTTTATAAATTAGCTTTTTAAATGCTTTTAGCATAATATGATTTTACTATAAAATTTCAATTTTTATAGTATTGAAAAACTTCATTTTTTATTTATAATTCTTTTTCAAAAAAAAGAGAAAAATCATCTATTATTTTTTTGTTTTGTATAAGGATTCCAAGCTCCATATTTTCATCCATACTTGTGTTTGAAAAATTTATACTTCAAACAAACAATAAAGTATCGTCTTTAAGTATTGCTTTTGCATGAATTTTTCTTTTTGAGTATATAATATTTGCTCCCAAATTTTTAAGTTCTTTTAATTTTTCTCCTTCTGTATCACTCGTTATTATTGTAACGAAAACTCAAGCTTTTACACTCTCTTTTAAGAGAAAAAATAGAGTTTCATCTGCCAAATAAGGAACATATAATTTGAGACTTTTTCCTGCATTTTTTAGCATATATTCTATTTTTTCTCTTGATGAATATGGGCTTACGAGAAGATTTGGATGATAGATAATTCTTTCTTCTCAAGCAAAATCTCTTTTAAAAATTTCTTCTCCTTTTTTGCATATTTCATCATCTTTTATAAACAAAAATATATCTTTATTACTTTTAAAATTCGTGTAAGAAATATTTCCTGTTGAGAGAATAAGTTCATTATCTACAAGCAAATATTTTGCATGATTAAAAGTATAATTTTTTGGATTTGACCAAACAATAGCAATTCCTGCTTGTTGGGCTTCTTCAAATGCTTTTTTATTGAGATTTGGAGCCATATAGACATTTTTTTCTAAAATGATTTTTACATCAATTCCTCTTTTTTTTGCTTTTATGAGAGATGCTCTTATATTTTTTTCTGTATAAATATAAGTATTTAAGTATACTTTTTTTTTAGCTGTATCTATTTTATCTGTAATTTTCTTTATAAGGCTCATATCAGGAGTATCAAAAATTTCAATTTCTTGTATTTCTTTTAATTCTTCTTCTTTGAAATTTTTTAAATTTTCTCTTAATTGAGAATAAGTTTTACCTTGTTCTTGTTTTTGCTTATGAAAATCAAGATATTCTCAAGAAAAAAAATAACTTGAGAGTCAAAAAAATATACTAAAAACAAGTATTCCTATAAGATTTTGAGTAAGATTTTTTTTCATTTCTATTGACTTTAAGAAAAGATTTTTGAAAAAACTCAAGTTTCTCAAACATCCAATTTTTTTTCAATTGCTATTGCTTCATAAAGTTCTTTTTCTTTTTTTCCAAACTTTTTTGGAATTTTTATATCAAGATAAATAAATAAATCTCCTTTTTTATCACTTTGAATATGTTTTACTCCATCTCAAGCAAGTTTTATAATTGTTCAAAATTGTGTAGAGGAAGCTATTTTTATTTTTCTTTTTCCTATTATAGGAATATGTATTTCTTTTTCTGTTCCAAGAATTGCTTCAATTACATCTATTTCGATTGTATAGGACAAATCATTTCCTTTTCTTTCTAATCATTTTTCTTCATTACTTGCTTGAAATCTCACATACAAATCTCACTTTGCACTTGTTCCGACTCCATCATTTCCCTCTCATGTAAGCTTGATAATCATCCCGTTTTCTATTCATGCTGGAATATCTATATCAATTTCTTTTGTCTTTTTTATCCTCTTTTTTCCATGACAAGTATGACAAAGCTCTTCAAGAATTTCTCCAGTTCCATTACAAGCATCACATACTCCTGTATGCTCTATCACACCAAAAAAACTTTCCTGTCTATATTTAACATAACCACTTCCTCTACATTTATCACAAGTTTTTTTTCATGAACCGCCATCTCATTTACAAGTTTCACAAGTTTGAAGATAATCTATCTTTATTTTTTCTTTTCCCCCATAAATACTTGTTTTTAAGTCAATTTTTATAGTATATTCTAAGTCTTCTCCTCTTTGTTCAGATGATCTTTTTCTTGTTTTTGAAGATGAAGAAAATCCTCATCCAAAAAACGATTCAAAAATATCTCCTAAGTCTACATCTCCTGTAAATCCTCAAGAAAATCCATTATTTCAAGTTGTTCAAAATGTATCATATTGCTTTCTTTTTTGAGCATCAGAGAGAATTCCATAAGCTTCTCAAATTTCTTTAAATTTTTTCTCTGACTCCTTATCTCCTCCATTTCTATCAGGATGATATTGCATTGCAAGCTTTCTATAAGCTTTTTTTATATCTTCTTCTGTTGCATTTTTTTGTACTCATAATATTGCATAATAATCTTTTCCTGACATCAAAAATTATTTTAGAAAATAAAAATCTGCCTCACTATAATGAAAAAGACAGATTTTTCAAAAGAATTTTTTTTGAGAAAAAGAAGATTTTTAAATTGGGAATTTATCTTTAATATTATCCTGTTCTTTTCCACATATAGACAACAATATAAGGTTGGAGATTATTATGAGATGATGAAGCATTTGTCTCTGTATTATTATTTATTGAAACTCATGTTATATTTGAATTAGTTCAAAAATAAGTATTATCAGAAGAAAGTAAATAAGATATATTTTTAGGAGAATTCGTACTCATTCCAACAATAGAAGTATTAATAATAGAATCTATGTTTTTCATACCTGAGTCAAATATCCAAATACTTCATGAATTTCTTGATGTAACAGAGGCCTGTATTCTATTATGACTATGTCATGGATCATTTACTCAATGATTATGCACTGGTAATCAACTTTCCGAAGCAGTTAATAAATGAGTTTTTTCTCCTCATGTTTCCTCTATTACATCAAATTCTGTTTGACCAGAATCTCTTCCTACAAGAACTCTTCAAGCTCAAAAAGCAACCCAAGTCCCTCAAAAGAGAGTAGATGGATTAGTAGAGGATACCGATGTATAAATAGATCAAATAGGATATACTGAATTTAAAAGTGCTCCTGTGCTTATTGCAGTAACTTCATCTTTCAAATAATTCAAATCATTTACCATATTATTCCAAGCAGTTGCAGTAAGGGTATCTCCATTATTTACACTTACAGGAGCTATCCATGTGTAGGCATATACTCAGCCTATAATTAAAATTGTTCACAAAAAAGATATTCCTATAAAAAATCACTGCTTGATATTTCATCAAACTTCTTTTGTAAATGTTTTTAACTTTTGTAAAAGTGTTTTTAAAAAAGTTTTCATAAAAATTAAAAATTAAAAAATAAATATTATTATTAAAATATGCAAATTCAAAAAACTCAAGTTCAAAAAATACAAGCTAAATTTACACAACTACTTCCATTCCATGTGTATCAAGTAGTACATTTAAACCTACATTCAGAAGTACTCGCTGAGGCATTATAAGTTCAAGTAGTAGAAGGAGTCCAAGTAGAACCATTCCAAGTTTGAGTTATACTACTTACAGTATTCCAACTTGCATTAGTAGTAGGAAGTCCAGTACAAGTTCAAGTTTGAGTACTTGCAATACAAGCAGATCCTTCCCAAGTATAATTAGTATCACAATCAAAATCACATTCCGTTTTATTTTCTCCCCAAGTCATACTTGATGGAATCCAAGAGCCTCCATTCCATGTTTGAGTAAATCATGTTCCTGTCGTTGCAGTAGCATATGTTGGAATAGTTCCACTACAATTTGCTTGTTGAGTTGCTGGATCACAAGTATTTGTTCCACCATTCCAAGTATAGTTTGTATTACAAGTAAAATAACAAGGAGCTGTTGTATTTGTATTTTGCCAAAGTTGATTATGCATTGTTGGGCTTCATGCAGTAAAAGTAGCATTAGAATAGCTTGGAGTTAAACCACAACTATATCCAGCAGTAAATTCTATGGCATCACATCATGCAGAAAAAGCACAATTTGTATCTATAAGTCATCCTCCTGTAGAACTAAGTATTTGATAAGTTCATTGTCCTATATATTTTCCAGCTTTACATATTTCTTCACAATTTGTATAATCAGTATTTTGCCAAAGTTTTGTTGTCGGATTGTCAAGGAGAGAACTAAGTAATGTTCAAGTTAAACTTTGTGGTTTTTTTGTATCAAAACTATAAGGAATATTTGCTTTTGCATTGTTGAGAATAAACATATTTCTATAAGGTTCCGTTGCAATATTTATAGCACCATTTCACTCGTATGCAATGAGAAGACTTGGAAGAGTATACTTTGCTACACTTGAATAATTTCATTCTACAATACTTGTAGGGCTTCCATTATTTTCCAAAGTTCCTGCCAATTGAAACTCTCATCTATTTTTTGAAACTCCATATAAATAAGGAATTTTTAGTAATGGATCAAGTGGATATTTTTTAAAAACACCTTCATTAAACTTTCCTTGAAAAGCAACAAGTTCACTTTCATTTTGAAGCATAAAAGCATCTCATGGTTTTGGGAATGCTCATTTTTCTTTTTTATATATTTCTAAATCTGATTTCAGAGATGAAATAACTTCTTTTCTTTTTGTATCCCTTGAAGTATTAATATGTTTTGAATAACTATAAAATCAAATAGTTGCAAGAATAACAAGTATAGAACTAATAACTATGAGTTCTACAAATGTAAATCAAAATTTTGATTTATATATTTTCATAAAAAAAATTAAATAAATATACACATATTGAGAATATCATATTAAAAAAATTTTTGCAAAAAATGAAGAAAGATTTATTTCTTGAGAAAAAAGAAAAAATAAATATCATTATAAAAAATATTTTTTTCCTTTTTTCTTTATGTACTACATAATAAATTTAAGCCAAGATGGAAACAAAATAAATAGATTTCTCTCCAATACTCTTCTCAAAAAAATAGAAGAAAGCTTAAAAAGAAAAGAAAAAATAATTCTTTATATTAATAAAAGGTGAGAATATAGCTCTCTCGTCTGTAAAGATTGTCAAAAAAATTTCAAATGCCCAAATTGTGATATTTCTCTCAGTATACACAAAAATCCTCCTCTTATGATGTGTCATACTTGTTGATATAAAAGAGAAATTTTTCTTCGTTGTCCTTTTTGCCAATCTGTCAATCTAGAAAATATATGAGTAGGGACAGAACAAATAGAAAGAGATATAAAAAAACTTTTTAATGAAGCTAAAATCTTACGATTTGATTTTGATAGTATAAAAAATGTTGGTGAAAAAAAAGAAGCTTTACAAAAAATAAAAGAAGCAGATATTGTTATTGGGACAAAAATGATTAGTACTTGATTTGATTTACAAAATATTACTCTTATAGGTATTATTTTATTAGAACAAGAACTTTCTCTTTCTCATTATAAACAAGAGGAAAAGGTCTATCAAAATATAAAACAGCTTATTGGAAGAGGAGAAAGACTTGGATGAAAAACAGAAATACTCATCCAAACCTTTATTCCAGAAAATGATATTGTAGAAAGTATTTGTGAAAAAAATTATAATGACTTTTTTCAAAAAAGTCTAAAAGAAAGAAAACTTTTTCATTATCCTCCTTTTTATGATTTTACAAGGCTTGAATATAGAGATGTAAACAAAGAAAAAGCTTTTGATTTCATAAAAAAAATAAAAAATAAACTTGATTTACTCAACAAAGAGCAAAAATATGAAATTATTCTCTCTCCCGAGCCAAGGAAAAAATATAATCAATTTCATTATCAAATAATAATAAAATGAGAAAATAATAGAAATCTTATTGAAAATATAAAAGAGGAAATTATGAGAAATAAAAATCTCATTGCTATTTTTGAATAGAGGAAAAGAATTTTGTCTATTTAATAGATTCCTGCATTCGCAGGAATGACAAAAAGTTAGTTTTTCGAAACTTTCCTTAAAAAATAGTTTTTAACAGAAAAGGAAAGACTAAATTTGATTAAACAAAAAAAAATAAGATAATAAAAAAAATACTTTATTTTTATTTATTTTTATTCCTATGAAGTTTACAATAAACAAAAAATCACTCAAAGAAGGACTTGATGTCGTAAGCCATGCAACAGCCTGAATTACAACGACTCCTATACTTGAAAATATTCTTATAAAGGTAAATTTTTCTAATATTTTGCTTGTTTCAAATAATCTTGAAATGGCTATTGAATATATCATTACAGAGGGGATAAAAATAAACTCTGAATGAAGTTTTTCTATTCCAAGTAGACTTTTTTCTAGCTATATAAATCTTATAGAAGAAGATGAAATAGAAATAGAACTTATGTCTCATGAGAGTCTTCAGATAAAAACAAACTCTGGAAAAACAAAAATTAAATGAAAAATTGCTGATGATTTTCCTCTTATACCAAAAATCAAAGAAGAGATAAATATGCAAATTAACGGAGGAATCCTAAAAAAATCTATAGAAAAAACTCTTTTTTCATCAGCGGAATGAAATATAAGACCAACTCTTGCTTGAATTTTTGTACAGATAAAAGACGATGAAGCAATTTTTGCATCAACTGATAGTTTTAGACTTTCTGAATACAAAAATAAACTTTCTAAAAAAACAGATAATAATTTTTCTCAAATAATCCCAAGTAAAACTGCTTTTGAAATAAAAAGTATTATAAAAGATGAAGATGAAATAAATATTGTTTCTGGAGAAAATCAAATTGGTTTTTTCTTTTGAAATATAAAAGTGTATTCAAGACTTCTTAATGGAAAATTCCCTGATTATCATAATTTTTTTCCAAGTAATTTTTCTACAAAAGCTGAGATTAATAAGTATGATCTCATTCAAGGACTCAAAAAGATAAATCTGATTAGTCGTGAAAATAATTATTCTATAAAGATGAGTTTTAGTGCTGAAAATGGAATACTTCTTGAAACTTCTGAAACTCAAATCGGAGAAGGTGAAGTAAGACTTAAATGAGATATAGAAGGTGAAAACAATATTATTTGAATTAATTCAACTTATTTTCTTGAGGTTTTAGGTGTTATAGATACTACCCATATAAGTATAAGTTTTGAAAATCCTCTTGCTCCTGTACTTATCACTCCTCTTGAAGAAAACAAAAAAGAAAAATGAAATTTTAGACATATTATTATGCCTCTCAAAATATAATTATAATTAATTTTTGAGAGTTTCTCCAAGTAACAATAAAAGTTCCCTTATTCAAATATTTTTTTGTGTAGAAATGGGGGTAATCTTTTGTCAGAAAAAAATCTCTTCACTATGTTCTAGAGATTTTTTTATTTCATTATTTGAAAGCCTATCTACTTTACTCAAAATAATACATTTAGGAAGCTCTAAGTCTTCCAAAAACTTATACATTGCAATATCTGATTCCTGAGCTCATATTTTGGAATCAATAATCAAAACGACTTGTTTTATTGTAAACTTTCTTTCTTCTAAATACCAACTTATAAGTCCATCTATTTTTTCCATTTTTTCTTTTCCCATTTTTGCAAAACCATATCATGGTAAATCTGTAAAATAATATTTATTATTTACAAGAAAAATATTTGCCCTCCTTGTTTTTCACGGTTTTGAGCTCGTATGCACTAAATCTTTTGTATTAAAAATTGCATTCATCAAGCTTGATTTTCCTACATTTGACCTTCCTATAAAAACTATTTCTTTTCTTTCATCAAAAAAAACTTTTTCATCAATCGTGTCAACTGATTTATAAAATTTTACTTCTTTTATTTTCATTTTTTTAAAATTTGTTTAATTTTTAAATATACGGTATAATACATATAATTAATTTAAAATAAACTTTTATTTATGAAATACGAAAATGAACTCAATAAAAAAGTAATTGCAAATGCTCAATCAAGTTACTTTATGCCCATTGTAAGTATTGCATTTCTTTTTTCTTGAGATACAAATATCAATCACCCCTTTGTAAGATGACATGTAAAAACAGCAAGCTTTATACATTTACTATTTCTTATCGTTTATCTCATTTTTATTCAATTTGCATTTATGGTACACTTCTCATTTCTTTCTTATAGACTCAATTATATATTTGCAAGTATGTTTTTTCTTTTTCTTTTTTGAGCCTTGATTTTTGCTTCTGAAAAAGCTCATAAATGAGAGATTTTTTGAATTTGAGATATGATAAAAATATCTTCTTGAGAAAAATGATTTATTTCTTGAGAAAAAAAAGAAAACCTCAATGAAGAAGATAAATTAACTCTTATACTTTCCTCTATTCCTCTCATTTGAATATTTATTTATGGAAAAAATTACAAAGATTCAACTATTGAAAATATTTCTAAATTCAATATTTTTGTAAGTTTTTTTATTTCTCTTATTTATGTTTCTGGGAATAAAGAAGTAGCAAATATTTTTTTCCTCTTTTATATAATTTTTATTGTTTTTTCTTCTATTATGATTATGGCACAATGAGAAATGATAACTATAAATATGAGAAAAATATTTCATCCTTTTGCACTATATAATTTTTTAAAAGATATATTTTCATACCTAAAAACTTATTTTTGAAAAGAAAAAT
The DNA here is from genome assembly GCA_013350285.1 of Candidatus Altimarinota bacterium. Lineage (GTDB taxonomy): Bacteria > Patescibacteriota > Gracilibacteria > BD1-5 > UBA6164 > JAAXWG01. Next base: position 117,002 of record JAAXWG010000001.1, read on the forward strand.
TTAAAGATTTTTCAAGTCTCAGAAATGAAAAAGAAGAAAAAAGAAAGATTGAAGAAGAAAGAGAAATCAATTTACTTCAAGATTTAAAAAATTTTCCTTTTAATGAAAAATTAATATATTTTCCTGTTTTTAATCTCCTACTTTTAGGAAAATTACACACAAAAAAATATTTTCATATAGTAAATGCTTTATGAATTTCTCTTGTAATTCTCTTTTCTTGGTTAATTTTATGAATAGAAAATGTTTATCAACTCCTTCTTGTTTTTCCACTTTTTTATGGAATTGCTTTTTTAGAAACAAAAGAAAACTACAAACTTGCTTTCTTTTTTGATATCTGAAAAATTATTATAAATCTTTTTTGAAAAATAAAATGAATGTTTAGAAAAGCAAAAGAAATAAAGAAAAAAGAAGAAAATATTTCTCTCAAAGTGGAAAAATAATTATATAAAATTAGATATTATTGCATAGCTTCCATTATAACTTCTTTATTTACAGAAGTCACCCATTCTCATCAAAAATCAGACATTCCTCAGATATGTTTTGGTAGTGTAAATCTTATTTCTCACCTAATATTTTTCTTATCTCATATCATTATTTGAATTAATTCTTCAATATTTTGTCATTCTGGTATAGTAGTAGGAAGTCATAATTTCTTTAGTAATTTTTCCTGATTATCTAAATCACAATTAGTAAATCCGGTTTTTAGTAAAGTAGCTACTCTTCCTGCAACTTGCATTCAGATTGCAACACAATATCAGTGAGGAAGAGTATAATTTGATGCCGACTCAACGGCATGTCATACGGTATGTCAATAATTTAAAGTTTTTCTTCTTCATTGTTCTTCAGGATCTTGCATAACAACATTTCATTTTATTTTACAGTTTTTTTGAGCAATATATGTTTCTCTTTCATTATTTAAATTCCTTGTTGCTATATCTGAAACATTATCAACCAACCAATCAAAAAAGTCTTTATCTCCTAATACTCAATGTTTTACTGTTTCCGCCATACCATTTCTATAGTGTTCATCAGTTAAAGTATTTAGCCATCAAACATCAACTATAACAGCATTTGGTTGTTTAAATGCTCATATTGCATTTTTTAAATTTCAAACATCAATTCCAACTTTTCATCAGATAGAAGAATCAGCCTGAGATAAAACAGTTGTAGGTATTTGTATTAATGGAACTCACCTATTATGTGTATCAGCAACATATCAAGCCATATCTCATACAACTCATCATCAAAGAGCAATGACTAAACTATCTCTTCAATATCTTTTTTCAAGTAATCAATCTTGAAGAAAATTATAAGTATCACGATTTTTTGATGGTTCTCCAGCAGAAAATACAAATATTTGATTATTTTGTAATCAAAGTCATTCGATTAATGCTCAAGTTATTTTTAATTTTTTTACATTACTATCTGTAATTAGAGCTATTCTCCTTTTTGAAAATCATAATATATCAATAATTTTTTTAACATGTTGTCAATTTGCCTCTCAGTATTTAATAGGGTAAGAAAAATTTTCTCATGGAATAGTAATAATTTTTTGATTAGGATTCATATTAAATATAAAAGTTAAATAATAATATTTATTATTATTTATTTAAAATAAAAGTCAATACTTTTTATAAAAAACAAAATTCTTAATTTGCAGTTTCTAAAAAAAAGAATATAGTAAGCATACAGTTAAAAAATTACAAAAAATTATGCTAAAAGAAATAAAAAAATTCCCCCCTCAAAGCTTTTTATTTCTCAAGTCTTAAAAAAAGAAGAGTTTTTTGTATAATCAAAATCTTTAATTTCTTTTTACTTGAGAGAAGAAATTAAAGATTTTTTTATTGAGAAGATAGTTTTTATTTATTAAAAAAATAGTTTTTATGATACAACTTTCTAAATTTCCTTTTAAAACAATGAAATCTACTCCAAATGGAAGTGATAATATTTCCACTGGACTTCTTCTCCAATCTGGAATGATACGACAAGTTATGGCTTGAGTGTATACTTATACCACCCTTTGACTTCAAGTGCTAAAAAATATAGAAAATATAGTCAGGGAAGAAATGAATAATTATGATTGTTTTGAAACTCTTATGCCTGCTCTTTCTCCTCGTGATGCTTGGGAAAAAACTTGAAGATGGGATTCAATAGATGTATTTTTTCATATTCCTGTAACAAATGATAAAGAATATTGACTCAATTCAACTCATGAAGAAATTATTACTCCTTTGTTATGAGAATTTATTCAATCCTATAAAGATTTACCTGTCTGTGCTTATCAGATACAAAATAAATTTAGAAATGAAAAAAGAGCAAAATCTTGACTTCTAAGAGGAAGAGAATTTATTATGAAAGATGCTTATAGTTTTCATAGTTCTGATGAAGAATTTAAAGAATATTATGAAGGAATGAAAAAAGTATATTTAAAAATTTTTGAAAGACTTTGACTTGGAAATGATATTTATATAGCTCAAGCTGATGGAGGAACTTTTACTGATAAATATTCTCATGAATTTCAAGTAAAACTTGAAATAGGAGAAGATCTTATATTTCTTGATCCTCTTTCAAAAGAATGTTTTAATAAAGAAGTTACTCCCAGTATGATTTCCACTCCAAATAAAAGTGATGCAATACTTCTTGAAAGAGAGGATATCTATGCTCCTTGAGTTATAGGAGTAGAAGCACTTACCAAAACTCTTGGAGTTCCTGCTCATAAGGCTACAAAAACAATGATGTTTGAAACAAATGATGGTAAATTTATCGTTGCTTCTGTAAGAGGAGATTATGATATAAATACCTTAAAACTCCAAAAAATTATTGGATGTAAATGACTCTCTCTTGCACAAGAAGAAAAAATAAAACAAATGACAGGAGCAGAAGTAGGATATGCTGGTATTTATAATCTTCCAGCTTCATGAATTGAGCTTTATCTTGATGATTCTCTTGTATGACTTACAAATTTTGAAACAGGAACAAATAAAACATGATATCATAGTAAAAATGTAAATTTTTGAAAAGATATTCTAGAACCTAAAAAATTTTATGATTTCAAAGAAGCAAAAATTTGAGATAAAAACCCAAATACTTGAGAAATTTATGAGGTTTTTAAGTGATGTGAAGTAGGAAATATTTTTCCTCTTGAAACAAAATTTTCTCTTGCTCTCGGAGTAAAATATCTTGATGAAAATAATCAAGAAAAAATTCCTCTTATGGGATGTTATGGAATAGGAATTTCAAGACTTATGGGAGTTATTGCTGAATATTATATGGATAAAAATGGTATTGCTTGGCCAGAAAATATTGCTCCTGCTTATTATTATATCATTGTTCTTTGAGAAGAGAATTTACAAAGAGCTTCTTCATATGCAAAAAATCTTGAAAAAGAAGGAAAAAAAGTAATTTTTGACGATAGGATGGGGAAAAAAATTTGATTTGGTCAAAAAATGGGAGATGCAGAACTTCTTGGAATAAAAAATATTGTCATATTTTCAGACAAAACAAAAGATACAGAAAAATGATATGAGACAAAGATAAGAGGAGAGAAATAATTTTTTGACTTTTAAAATAAATAAAGTATAATAATATTACTTTATCTTTTAAATATTATAATTATGAAAAGTTTAAAAAATATTTTTGTTGCTTGATTAGCAACAGCAGGAATGCTTACAGGTTCAGGTTGTTGATGACCAAAACCAAAAGAAACCGATACATTAGTGGTAGAAATAAAAACAAAAGCGGGGGAAATTACTAGTATTACAACTGAAGGTCCTCATTGAGCCCATGAAGTAGGTGATCCCCTTCACTTAATTCAAGTAACTAATTTTGAAGATTGGGATGGTAATGGTGTTTTTCAACCAAATGATGGAAATCCAAGTGAGAAAATAATAGAAGTGGGTCCATATAAACCAGGAATTGGAGAAATTTGAGAACCTACGGAAACAACTATAGATGATACAGGGGACTATGTTGAAAAAGGATTTGTCAGTAATAGTGTTACAGGAAGAGTTGTAAAAGTATTACCACCAGAAGAAGAAGAAAAAGAAAAAAAATAATACAAACTTTAAAGTTTGTATTTGAAGAAAAAATAAAAAATGCTGGTATATGTAATAAAAATAGAATAACAGATGAAGATAAAATAGATGAATATATTAATAATATGTGTTCTGATTTTTTTGCTAATATAGATGAAAAAATAAACGAATTTGTAAAATATTCAAAAATATTTTTGGAAAATATTTTTGGAACTCCTTCATCTACTTCTACCACTGTCAAATAAATTTGCTCGTTGAATATTCATTATTATTTATTCCATAAAGTTCAAAAAGAGAATTTGTGGTATTAAATTTTATAGGTTGGACTTGTTTTGATATATTTATTCAGTAGTTATATGATGTAACAGGAAGTGTAAGTCAAGAATATTTTTGCCCTTTATCAGAACAATTTGTCCCCCAAGAAATGAGGAGATTTGCTTGAGTATGGTAACTACAAGCCATTGTTCAAGTTGTATTTAAAACTCAATCTCAGAAATCAATACTTGAAGCAAGTTGTGATGCACTTGGAATGTTTTGAGAAGCAATTCAAGGGGAAAGTATAACATCATTTCAAGTTGTTCATAATATATCCGTTGTATTTCAAAAAATTATATTATTTCAATAGTATTTATTTCAAGTAGAACTTCAAGAAACTACACTTATTCATCAAACATTGTTATATATTTGCATATTATTGAATGTATTATTATCAGAAGAAAAAGTTGAAGTAAATTTAATTCAGGTTGTATTGTTATTATAAATTTGCATATTATTAAAAATATTATTATTTGAATTGTATGAAAGATTCAATCATCCATCATTATTATTATATATTTGTGCATTATTAATAACATTCTGAGAAGAATTACTTAATTCTATTCCAAATCTTGAATTATATATTTCTATATTTTGTACTAAATTTCTATTTGCTCAAGAATCTATCTGTAATCCCCAAGTATTATTATATGATTTTATATTTGAAAGTTTATTATTTCAAGAGCTTGATGAGCTAAAACGAATTCCATTAGCATTACTATAAGTCTCTATGTTTGATAAAATATTATTTCCTGCATTTCAAAACATAATTCCTGAATCATACACGATAACATTATTTGAAGTCGTATTTCAAGTATTATAAAAATAAAGCCCATAAGAATATGAATTATAAATTTTTACATTATTAACCGTACTTGCTATCTGTGCATTATTGGAAGAAGAACGGAAATAAATATTATATCAATATTTATTCGTATTATCTTTATATCCATCTACACTTATTCAAGAAACAATAATATTTTTTATATCATTTATAAAAAATATTCAAGTATTATACTTAGCACCTCCTCAGCTTAGATTATTTTGGAATATTACTCCATCTCTACTTTGTCAAATCAAAGCTATACAATTTCATCAAAATTTTATATGTCCATTAGAGTCTGAAGTTCCAATAATATTATATAATCCATTTGGAATTTTATATATTGTATTTGCATTCAAGGACATAGGATTTATATTCTGAGTTCATCAGATAAATGTAGTTGTATCAATTGTAAGATTGCTTAAATTACAAGTATTTGTTGACCAATTTTCAGTATATACTCCACTTGTAGCAAAGATTTGTTTTAATTGCTCATCTCACAAAGCATAAATATCACTTTGAAAAGTTATTGTTTCTGGTTGTGAACTTTGATTAGAAGAAATGATATTTGAATATATTCCTCAAATATTTTTTTGTAAAAAACTTGATATTAAATTAACTGCTCACTCTTCATCATTAGTTATATCTATATCAATAATTTCTTTAAAATCTGGTTCTCAAGAAAGTGTCGTATTTGTATAATACTTATCAATATTATCTGCAAAAGAAAGTTTTCCTGTTTGAGTTCATAATTGATTAACATCTCACTGATAAAGGATAATACTTCTTGTAGGTGAAAAATCAAATCCTCCTGTCATAGTATATCAAGAATCCTTATATGATGCTGGTAAATTTTGATATCATGAAAAAACAAAAGTTTTATTATTTAAAATATTTTCTATATCAACACTTGTTATCTCACTTGTAATTATACTTGGAACTCCAAGAATATAATTTGTTCAAGATACTTCTGTTTTTATAAATTTTCAATTATAATTTCCTTTTACAATAGATTTTGTTTTTCAATTATTATCAGCATAAGCCTGAGAATAAAGAATATTTGAAAAGCTTATTAGGTTTCACTCATACATAGCAGCTATTTGAAACTCCTGTTTTGTGTTCGTCAGAGAATAGGTATATTCATTTCCTGTCAGAGGATCTATTGGTTTTTTACTTAATTCTCTTACATTTGTAAAAACAGAATCTCAAAAAGTTCCCTGATTCCAAACTAGACTTCCACTATAAGTTATAGAATATTTATTACTTGGCTCTGGAAATTCTCAAACCATAATATGATAAATTTCAAGTGATTTAATCATACTATTAATATCTGAAATCCTTACACTGTCTCTTGCATTTTTCGTATATCATAAAAAGGCTATAAATGATATTGTTCAAAGTATTGCTAAAATTGTTATTACTACTATCAATTCTATAAGTGTAAATCCTTTATTTTTTGATTTCATAGAAAAATTTTAAATATAAAATTATTTGTAATAGTAATGAAAAAAATAAAAAAACGAAATAGATTATTTCGTTTTTTTATTGACAGCAAATTATTATCTTTTTTAGTGCATTTTATTTTAACTCTAAACTTTCTTTGTCAGTAAAATTATTAATATCTGTTGTCTGAATTTTCTTATCAGAAATACTATACATAGTATCCCCTATGTAAAGAGCTCTTTTTATAAAATATTGACTAAAATTCCATGATTGAGATGCAAGATAAGATCCTATAGTGCTTTCTTTATAACAATATTCTGGGACATAATATGTTTCTTTAGGAGGACAATATATTGTCCCATCAAGTAATTCTTTACATGTTGTCTCACTTTCTTTGGGAACAGTATATTTTTTACACTCTTCTATTCTTTTTTGTTCAAGTCCTGTCGTATCTATATGACTTATTCTTTTTTTCTCTTTTATCCCTATCTTATCTATATTTATAGCAATAAGTCCTTGGAAAAAATCTTTTCTTTTATAAGTCTCATTTGGGTAATTATAATAAAGTTGTGCGGGAAGGAGAAGAAGTTTTTTACTTGCATTCCATATAAACATTCTTGGATTATTAAGAGCCTCACTATAACTTCATGAATCTCATAAAACGAGTGATTGTAATTGTTTTACATCTATATATCAAGAAGCACTGCTTGATGGATTTTCACATTTTCGTACACATTGAAGAGTACAAATTTCAGCTCATGGAGGACAAGCACTTGCACATTCATTTTTTACACAAGAATTTGGACAAGCATCAAAACTATAACTTGTACAGTCAAGAGAAGAACTTTCTGCTTTTTTATCATAATTTATTTCGTATAAATCTACTTTTAACCCCCCATTTGTTGTTCCTCCCCATTGATTTATACTTGTATCATATCCAAGTCCTATAAGATGATTTTCATCATAAGGATGAAGGTATGTAGAGTATCAAGGAATTTTTAGTTCTCCTATTATTTTAGGATGAGTTACATTTGCTAAATCTATAACAAAAAGTGGGTCAATCTGCTCAAAAGTTACGAGAAATAATTTGTCTCCTATATACCTTGAAGATTGAAAATTTTCTCATTTTGCAATTCATTCTAAAGAAGAAAGTTTTTTCAAATCTTTATCAAGAATAAAGAGGTTTGTTTGTCTTTGAGGGGACCACTGAGTTGTAATAATTCTAAAATTTGATTCATATTCATCCATACTATATTGATTGAGTGGACTTCATGGAACCATTGTTGTATTTTGATATTTTAATTTATTTTCATCAACATTTAATTTATGTATAAGTGTATTTTCTCAAGCTGGAAACCAAGGCATTATACAACGAGCTCATGCAGGACAACTATATTTTGAAGGACTATATATATGGCTTGTAAGATATAAATTATCAAGACTCATATAAATCTCTCCCGTATTTCCAAAAACCACTTTATTTTTTACTTCTTTTGAAGTATCTTTTATATTGATAATAGAAATAATATTGTAGCTTGGATTAAAAGAATATTGCTTCATAGTATCAGCATCAGGAAGTATATATTCAATCTCATTACAAGCAATAGCTGTTCATGTTTTTACATTATAAGGAAATTTTTTTCATTTTACTACAAGGTTTTGATCATTTATATCACTTGTTTTTGTAATATCAATATCTTTTGGAAGACTCTTACTTAAATCAAACTCTGGAACTATTCATTTTGAGTCATAACTATAGTAGGGGAAATTTATATAATTATTACTAATAATATAAAGATAATCTCCTATTTTTCTTGATTTTGTGTAATCACCATCTACTGAATATATTTTTTCTAATTTAAGGTTTTGTATATCTGTAGTATTATAAACAATCACATAAGTTTTTGTATTTCTATTTATCCAATAATACGAATAATCATATTGAACATATCAAGTCGCAACTATAGCAAGTCTTCATGCATCTATAAATATTTCCCCATTATAAAATGTTTCTGGGATTTGTATTTTTTTTACAACTTCTAACTCGCTTGATGGATAAGCTTTCGCTATATATACATATTTTTCATTTTTTTGAGAAGCATTATTATAAGATTCTGAAAAGAAATAGATATATTTTCCATCTGTTTTTACTATATCTGCTTCATCTACTCAGGCTACTTGTATATTAGTTTGAGAATAATCAGGAGTTTCAGAACCTCCTCAGAGCTCATTTGAGCTTTCTGTTGATGTAGTTTCTCAAACTAAAGCATCACTTGTTACGGCTTTTTCCATTCATCAAAGTAGTTGATCATCATAGTCATATCTACGAATAGGATTATTCTTATAATATTCCTTAAGAAAATTTGACATAACACTTTTCATATCATCACAACTTTTGAATGTTTTAAGTTCAAATTTTGGATCATTTATAGAAGTATTATTTTTATTTATTTCGTTTATTATTTGAGTATCTTCAGTTGCTCAAAAAGTGATGGAAGTGAAAAATAAAAAAGGAAGAAAAAGTAAGAAAAGTTTATTTTTTTTCATAATTATAAAGTTAAAAAATAAATTTTCTCTTTATAAAGAAAAGAATGTTTAAAATAAAGAGACAACTTACATTATACTGTAAAAAAATGAAAGTAAACTTTATTTGTGTGAAGATTGTGTGAAGGATTTTAATTTATTTTATATTTTTTGAGATAAAAGCCAATATCTATATTTTCTCAAAGAAAATTATACAATAAAATATCTGCATCTTTTCTACTTCCCTCAGAAAGAATAGAATTATAAAATTTTGAAGAAACTGAAGTATCAAATATTCCATGTTTTTTAAACTGAGCAAAAACCTGAGCTTCTATTATTTCAGCCCACATATAACTATAATATCAAGCACTATAAGCTCCTGCAAATATATGACGAAAGCTTAAATAGGGTTTATAAAACTCTTTATCTTTTTTTAGAAGAGAATAATTTTTTAAAAAGTCATTTATATTTTCTTCAAGTTTTGTATAAGTTTGAGGAAGATCCATCATGTGAAAAAATAAATCTAAAAGTGTAAATTCTATTTGTCTCAAAAGCATAATTCCCTGTCAAAAATTTTCAGATTCTTCCATTAAATCTATAATATTTTTTGGTATTTGTTCTCAAGTATTTATATCATAGGCAAATTCTTTTAGTGCATCAAATTCTCTACACCAATTTTCCATAAGCTGAGAAGGAAGCTCTACAAAATCCCATTCCAAAGATCAAATTGATAAATCACCATAAGGACTTTTTAAAGACATTTCGTGTAAAGCATGTCAAAACTCATGAAAAATAGTTTCTACATCACCGAGAGATAAAAGAGTATTTCATTCTTTATTTTTTTGAAATGAACAAGTATTTGTTACAAAAGGAAAAATAGTTTCTTTTCAAGAAATAAACTTATTTCTTAAATCATTTTCCCATGCTCATCCTCTTTTTCCTTCTCTATAAAAATAATCTCCCATAAAATAAGCAATTAATTTTCCTTCTTTTTTTACTTCATAGAGTCGTATATCTTCTCCATAATTTACTTTTTCCTCTCATATAATTGGGATAACATCAATATCATATAATTTTTTTACTATTTTCCAAAGTCCAGAAAGAACTGATTCAAACTCAAAATATTTTTTTAATACCTTTGCTTCAAATCCATATTTTTCTTTTTTATACTTTTTGAGATAATATCAAGTATCCCAAGTATTTATTTCTTGCAATGAAAAGAATTCTTTGAGAATTTTTATTTCTTCTTGTGCTTTTATTTCTACTTTTTTTTGTATTTCTTCTATCATATTTTTTAGTTTTTCTGGAGATTCTGCCATTTTGAGAGAAAGAGAATATTCTGCATAATTATTATAACCAAGAAGAAGAGCTTTTTCCCTTCTTAATTGTAATGTTTTTAATATAATTTCACTATTATCATATTTTCACTTTGATGCTTTATTATTTTTGGAATTATAAAAATATCTTCTTATTTCACTATCAACACAATAAGCAAGTACAAGAGGATAAGATGAATATGATAAATCAAAAAAATATCATTCTTTTCCTTTTTCCTTTGCTCTTAAATGTGCAATTTTTATATCATCTTCTGGCATTTCTCAAAGAAGTGCTTCATCAGTGAAAAAATATTCAAATTCAAGCTCATCATCAAGAACATTATGTTCAAAATCTTGAGACATTTTTGAAAGTTCCTGATTAATTTTCTTAATTTTTTCTTGTTTTTCAGTATCCAAATGAATTCCTCTGTTGTGATAATATTTAAGGGCTTGTTCTATTACTCTTTTTTGGTCACCATCAAGATTACATCTTTCAAGACAAAAAAGGAGCTTTAAATAATATTTTTTTGAATAAGCAACTTCATTAGAAAATTCTATATATTTTGGTTCAAAATCTTCAATTACCTTTCTTACTCTATCATTTGATTTCACACTATCTAGATGATCAAGAAAAGAAAAATAAACATCTAAATAAGAAAATTCATGGAATGCTTCAAAATTAATTTCCTCTTCTTTCATTTCTTCTTTTTTAAAAAAATCTTCTTTTTCTTCTTGTAATAATTCTTCCAAAAATTGAGGAGCAAATGATAAATTCTCCTCTTTATAAAAAAATTGTAAATCTGGAATATTTTCCTTTAGTTTTTTCTTTAATTCCTCTTTTTTCATCTTTTTAAACAAATTAAAAAATATATGATTATATTACTTGCTTATAAAATAAGTCAAATTAAAACTCTGAGTTAGTGGCTTCTTATTTACTTTAAAATATGATTTTAATAAAAAATCTTTTATTTTATTGATTTGTAGATATATTTTTCAAAGTGTAGAGTAAATTAATTAGTATTTAATAAAAAAATTATGAAAGTAGCAATCGTAATAATTGATATGCTTCAAGACTTTTTTGAAGAAGGATATTTAAAATACAAAAAAGATATTATAGTAAAAAATGTAAATGAGCTTACAAAAATGGGAAGAAGAAATCATATCCCTATTATTTGGGTGAGACAAGAATTTAAAGAAGATTTAAGTGATGCTCCTCTTTACAATAAAAAAACTGGAAAAAAAATAACAATAGAATGAACTGAATGAGCTAATTTTTTGTGAGAACTTATAAGAGAAAATACAGATTTTGAAATAATGAAAAAAAGATATAGTGCTTTTTTTAAAACAAACTTAAAATATATCCTTGATAAACTAGAAAGTGATACACTTATTATTGCTTGAGTAAATACGATGAGTTGTGTTCGTATGAGTGCTATTGATGCCTATCAATATGATTATAAAGTTATTGTAGGTCTTGATTGTATAGAAGCTTATGATTTTGAACAACATGAAAGTACTCTTAAATATTTAAGACATTCTATCGCTGAATTGAAAACAAATAATGAAATACAAGATTTTTTAAAACAAAGTTAAAAAATTTAGACTTTTTATTCTTCGCTTATATGTTCCAAGATGAAAAAATAGTAGAAACTCGTATTTGTAGGCATTGTAGAGCAAATTTTGATATCACAGACAAAGACCTAGAATTTTATGAAAAAGTAAGTCCAGTATTCCCCCTATCCCAACCTTTCCCCCCAAGGGAGAAAGGAGTAGAAGAAGATATTCTCCTCAATTGAGGGGGAACAAAAGGGGGAGTTTTGTTCTTATGAAACGGAAAAATAAAATATCTTATCCCTCCTCCTACCCTTTGTCCTGATTGCAGACAACAAAGAAGACTCAGTTTTAGAAATGAAAGAAAACTCTATAAAAGAAAATGTGATTTTAGTGGGAAAGATATTATTTCAATCTATTCTCCTGATAAACCCTATAAAGTCTATGAACAAAAAATATGGTGGGGTGATAAATGGGAGGCACTTGATTATGGGAAAGATTTTGATTTTAGTAGATGATTTTTTGAACAATATGAAGAACTGATAAGAAAAGTACCAAAAATTAATTTTCATTCTCATACATCAAATGAAAATTGCCCCTATACAAACTACTTTGTACAATCAAAAAATTGTTATTTTTGTTTTTGAGGAGGATATTCTGAAAATGTCCATTATTCTTCACTTCCAGTGAGTTGTAAAGACTCTATGGAAGTATTTTTTTCAACAAACTGTGAAAATTCTTATGAGATAAGTCATTCAAAAAATTGTTATAAATTGTTTTTTTCAGATAATTGTAATGAGTGTTCTCATAGTTATTTTTTAGATAGTTGTAATGGTTGTAAAAATTGTTTCTTTTGTTATTGATTAAGTAATAAAGATTATTATATTTTCAATAAAAAATCTTCAAAAGAAGAATTTGAAACAATCATAAAAAATCTCTTTCCTCTAAAAAAGGAAGTAATTTTAGAAATGAATAATTTTATAAAAAACATACCTATATTGTATAGTCGTATAGTAAATTCAGAAAATTGTTTTTGAGATTATATTTATAACTCTAACTTCGCAATTAATTCTTTTAATATAGATTGAGGAGAAAATATAAAATATTCAAATACTATTATAAAAGAAATAAAAAATGTATGTGATTGTTTTTGAAGTGGTATTAATTTAGAAAATATATATGAAGTAATGACTTGAAGTATACAACTTTATAATGTAATATTTTCTTCTATTGTTAGAGAAAATTCAAAATATATCTTTTATTCATTTGATATAAATAATTGTTCAAATTGTTTTTGATGTGTTTGACTCCGTAATAAATCCTACTGTATCCTTAACAAACAATATACAAAAGAAGAATATGAAAAATTGGTGCCAAAAATTATAGAGCATATGATGACTCCCCCTAAATCCCCCTCAATTGAGGGGGAAAGCTGAGCGATAGTGAAGCAGGGGGAGCAAGAATGGTGAGAATTTTTTCCTAGTTCTCTCTCTCCTTTTGGATATAATGAAACGGTTGCAAATGAATATTATCCGATAAATACTCCCCCTATTCCTCACCCTATCCCCCAAAAGGAGAAAGGGAATAATTCCTGTCTTTTTTCTTTCTCCCTTGGGGGGAAAGATGCCTGAAAGGCAGATAGGGGGACTTTTAACTGGTCTACTTATGAAGCTCCTTTTCCTAAGGTAGATAAAATTATTCCTGCAAGTAAGCTTCCTGAAAATATTGCAGATATTCCTGATGATATTTTGAACTGGGCTATTGAGTGTGAAGTTACTAAGAAACCTTTTAAAATAATAAAAGAAGAACTCGCTTTTTATAGAAAACATAATCTTCCCATTCCAAGAAGACATCCAGACCAAAGACATCTTGATAGGATGAGTTTAAGAAATCCAAGATATCTTTATACAAGAAACTGTGATAAGTGTGGAAAAGAAATACAGACAACTTATGCTCCTGAAAGACCAGAAATTGTGTATTGTGAAGAGTGTTATAATAAAGAGGTGTATTAAGAAAGGTCTGGAAATAATTTTGTCTATTTTAACAGATTCCTGCTTTCGCAGGAATAACAAAAACTAAGTTTTTCAGACTTTCATTAATAAGATTTTTATTAATTTTTTGTATGTATATTTTTAAAAAGAAAATGGAGCATTTGTGCAAATTCTTGGCTTTCTATTTTTATTCAAAATGGAACACTTTTGAAAATAGCAATATAAATAAAATCTCAAAACAAATACATTTGTATTGCAGAGCTTGATGCTGGAAGATTTTCCAATTCGTCAATATTATAACTTTTTATAATACTCTCTAGATTTAGAATACCATTTCCAAGATAGACTTCTATATTAATTTTATTTTTTTTAAGTTTTTTTATAAAATCTCAAGAATAATCAAGGAAAATACTTGAATTTGTTGTCTTATTTTCTAAGGTATTTGAAGCAAACATTTTAATCATAACATATCAAGATTCTCTTACTGTATTATAAATATCTTCAAAAAAATATTTCATTTCTTCTTTTCCTTGAAAAAATCTCATACTTGGTAAAGGAGAGGTCTCATTTTTATCCAATTTTATAAATTCGCTTTCAAGTAAAGGAAGATGTTTTTGTTTTTCTTGTAGATTTTTCTTTTCTTCTTCAATTTTATGAGAAAATATTTTTTTATCAGAAATAAAAAAATATTTTATTCACTTTATGCTTAATTCAGCAATAATTCATTTATAAACAAGTTTTTTTAAGGATTTATAAGTATTTGTTCTTTCCATTCATACTCACTTAGCAACTATTGATGCTGGATTTTTTCCATATTGATATAAAAAAAGAAATATCTCTCCTTGTTTTTGAGTTAATCAAAACCTTTGAAAAATCTGTAATATTTTATTTTTTTCCATAAAAGTTGTGCATTAGGTATTCACACTATTTATACATTATTTCTTTAAAAAAGTCAAAATTTTTTTATTATACTCTTGACATTATTTATAATAATAGCTCTATGGAAAAAATAGTAGAAACAAAAACTTGCAAACATTGTGAAGCAAGTTTTGATATCACTGATAAAGATTTAGATTTTTATGAAAAAGTAAGTCCAATATTCCCAAAACCTGGGGTTTCTTTTTCAACCCCGGGGTTAAAACAACCTTTCCCCCCAAGTGAGAAAGGAGTAGAAGAAAATATCCCCCTCAATTGAGGGGGAATAAAAGGGGGAGTTTTGAATCTCTGAAACGGAAAAATAAAGTATCTCATTCCTTCCCCTACTCTTTGTCCCGATTGCAGACAGCAAAGAAGACTAAGTTTTAGAAATGAAAGAAAACTTTATAAAAGAAAATGTGATGCAACAGGAGAAGATATTATTTCTATTTATTCTCCAGATAAACCATATAAAGTTTATAATCAAGATTTTTGGTGGAGTGATAGATGGGAGGCGACTGATTATTGAAAAGATTTTGATTTTGGTAAAAGTTTTTTTGATCAGTTTGAAGAGTTGATGAAAGATGTTCCAAGAAATACACTTATAAATGTCAATCCAGAAGAAAGTGATTATATAAACTGTGCCGCTTTTAATAAATCTTGCTATCTTTCTTTTGATATTTGATATTCAGAAAAATGCTTTTATTCCCGTACAATTTATGAGTCAAACAATGTATTTGATAGTCTTTATATTGCAAATTGTCAAAACTGTTATGAATGTATAAATAGCTTTAATATTTATAAATCTATTTATAGCTTTAATTGTTTTAATAGTGCTAACTTAGGATATTGTGTAAATTGTCATAACTGTACAGATTGTTTTTTGTGTCACAATATTGAAAATCAAAAATATATGATAAAAAATAGACTCTACTCAAAAGAAGATTATGAAAAAGAACTTTTTAAATACAAAAATAGAGCATTGGAAAATATTTTTGATTATAAAGAAATGCTTAAAAATTCAGAAATAAATATGTTTATCAATTGTGAAGATTGTAGTTGAGCATTTCAAAAAAATTCTAAAAAATGTTATCTTTCATTTGGAAATGTAGGATCAGAGGATTCAAAATATTTACTTGACTCATATCATGCAAAAAATTGTTATGATGATTGTTTTTGTGGTATAGATAATAGTGAAATGAATTTAGAAACTCTTGGAAATCAAGATTCAAAATCAAGCATTGTTCTCTCTGGTTGCTTTAATGGTTCTTATAAAGTATTTTATTCAGATAGTTGTCATGCTTGTTCAAATTGTTTTGGCTGTATTTGACTCAGAAATAAAGAATATTGTATCCTCAATAAACAATATACGAAAAGTGAATATGAAGCTCTTGTTCCTAAAATAATAGAGCATATGATGACTCCCCCTAAATCCCCCTCAATTGAGGGGGAAAGCTGAGCGATAGTGAAGCAAGGGGAGTGGTGAGAATTCTTTCCAAGTTCTCTCTCTCCTTTTGGATACAATGAAACCGTTGCTCAAGAATATTATCCAATAAATACTCCCCCTATCCCCCAAAAGGAGAAAGGGAATAATTCCTGTCTTTTTTCTTTCTCCATTGGGGGGAAAGATGCCTGAAAGGCAGATAGGGGGACTTTTAACTGGTCTACTTATGAAGCTCCTTTTCCTAAGGTAGAAAAAATTATTCCTGCAAGTAAGCTTCCTGAAAATATTGCAGATATTCCTGATGATATTTTGAACTGGGCTATTGAGTGTGAAGTAACTAAGAAACCTTTTAGAATAATAAAAGAAGAACTCGCTTTTTATAGAAAGCATAATCTTCCCATACCAAAAAGACATCCAGACCAAAGACATCTTGATAGGATGAGTTTAAGAAAATCAAAAGAAAAAGTTTCAAAAATTTAAAAAAATAATTTTAAAATAATAAATTTATGGAAAAAATCATAGAAACTCGTATTTGTATACATTGTGGAGCAAGTTTTGATATTACTGACAAAGATTTGGAATTTTATGAAAAAGTAAGTCCAGTATTCCCAAACCCCGGGGTTTCTTTTTCAACCCCGAGGTTAAAACAATCTTTCCCCCCAAGGGAGAAAGGAGTAAAAGAAAATATTTCTCTTAATTGAGGGGGAATAAAAGAGGCAGTATCTCAAAGACCGGTCTCTTTTCATGAGACCGGTCTTAATTGAGAGAAAAGTCCGGACTCTTTTTTTGAGTCCGGATTTAAAGATCTCTGAAACGGAAAAGTAAAATACCTTATCCCCTCTCCTACACTTTGTCCTGATTGCAGACAACAAAGAAGATTATCCTTTCGTAATGAAAGAAAACTTTATAAAAGAAAATGTGATGCAACAGGAGAAGATATTATTTCTATTTATTCTCCAGATAAACCATATAAAGTTTATAATCAAGATTTTTGGTGGAGTGATAGATGGGATGCTCTGGATTATTGAAAAGATTTTGATTTTGGTAAAAGTTTTTTTGATCAGTTTGAAGAGTTGATGAAAGAAGTGCCTCTTATAAACTTAAATACTATAAATAATGAAAATAGTCTTTATGTTCATTTAAGCTGATATAATAAAAATTGTTACTTAGTTTTTGCTTGAGAATATAATGAAGATTGCCTTTATTGTTCAAGAATTATCAATAGTAAGAATTGTATTGATAATGTTGAAATATCAAACTCGTCTTTACTCTATCATTGTATAAATGTAGAAAATTGTAATAATTTATTTTTTTCTCAAAATTGTAAAAATTGTTCTTTTTCAGATTATTTATATGAATGTGAATCTTGTAGTGATTGCTTATTTTGTAATAATTTAGTTTGAAAAAAATATAATATTTTTAACAAACAATTCTCAAAAGAAGAATATAAAAATGAGAAGAAAAAAATACTTTCTCAAAATGATTTGAGAAAAATGATGATAGATTTACTCAAAAAATCAATTCATAAATCATCCACTATTATTAATTCAGAAAATTGTATTTGAAATAATATATTTTCATCAAAAAATTGTAAAAAATGTTTTGATACTACAAATACTGAAGATGCAAGTTATACTTATGCTTCCTTCAAAACAAAAAAAATAATGGATGTTACAAATACTACAGAACAATTTTTTTGATATGAATGAATGAGTATTTGATATAATAGTATAAATAGTTTATTTACAATAGGATGATGGACTTCTAATTTTGTTTATTATTGTTTTGATGTACATAATTCCTCTCATCTTTTTTGATGCATTTGACTCAAAAACAAATCCTATTGCATCCTCAATAAACAATATACGAAAAGTGAATATGAAGTTCTTATTCCTAAAATTATAGAACATATGATGAAAACTTGAGAATGGGGAGAATTTTTTCCTAGTTCTCTCTCTCCTTTTGGTTACAATGAAACCGTTGCTCAAGAATATTATCCTCTTACTCGTAGAGATGTCATTCCTGCGAAGGCAGGAATCTATGAAAATGAAAACATTTCTTCTGAGACCGGTCTTGAGTGAAAAATAAATTATATTGATAGAGAATGAAATACTTATAAAACTTTGCAAGAAGCTTGAAAAAGACCGGTCTTTAAATGGAGTAATTATGAAGCTCCTTTTCCTAAGGTAGAAAAAATTATTCCTGCAAGTAAGCTTCCTGAAAATATTGCAGATATTCCTGATGATATTTTGAACTGGGCTATTGAGTGTGAAGTTACGAAAAAACCTTTTAGAATAATAAAAGAAGAACTCGCTTTTTATAGAAAACATAATCTTCCTATACCAAGAAGGCACCCAGATCAAAGACATCTTAATAGGATGAGTTTAAGAAATCCAAGAAAATTATTTGCTAGAATTTGCGATAATTGTAAAAAAGATATTCAGACAACTTATGCTCCTGAAAGACCAGAAATTGTGTATTGTGAAGAGTGTTATAATAAGGAGGTGTATTAGAGGAAAAATTAAAAAAGGTAAAAAGAAATTGTAAAGATTGATTAATATCAATTTAAAAAAATGACAAAAATTTAAAATAAGAAAAAAATACTTTTTCCTTATCCTTCCTTCCCATTTCACAAAAAATTCTCACTATACATACAACCACAATAATTTTGTCTATAAATGTTATTCTTTTTTGTATATTCTACACTTTTTACAAAACCATTATCTTTACGAAAATCAAAAGCAAGAAATTGAGATTTTATATTTTCTAGATTATACTTTTCTCCTATTTCAAATATTTTTTTTATATCTTTGTGAGGGGAAATAGTAAGACTTGTTGTCCAATAATTTATATTAAGCTCTGAAGCCAAAAATGCTGTCTTTTCAAGACGAAAATCATAACATTTTTGACACCTTTCTCATTTTTCTTTACATTTTTCAAAACCTTTTATTTTTGAAAAAAAAGTTTTTATATCATATTCTCCCTCTATATAAGGAATTTTTTCTATTTCACACACTTTTTTAAAAGCCTTTAATCTTCTATCATATTCAGATTTTGGGTGAATATTTGGATCATACCAAAAACAAATAATATCATATTTTTCTTTTAAAGTTACAATTGGAATTGTTGCATCAGGTCAACAACAAACATGAAGAAGAAGCTTTGGTTTATGCTCAAGAATTTTTTTTACTGGAGCATAAGTCAAACGATGAAATGAGCTAATATTTGCTTTTGTCTCCAAAAAATCATTATGTTTTTTTGTTCCATATCATTTATGATTTTCAAGAGACATTTTTGGATACAAACAAGCATAAGTATCAATAATTTTATCCCTAAAAACTTTTGCTATGATAGAGGCTCATGCTATTTCTGCAACTTTTGCATCTCATCAAATAATATACAAAGGTTTCTTTTTAAGTTCATCAAAACTATAATTATCTTTTCCATCAATCACGACAGAATCTATATCATCCTGATTTATTTTCCTCAAAATCTCAAGAAGTGCCCTCCTCATCGCTTCTTTATTTGCTTGACGAATATTGATACTATCAATAACAAAATTATCCACAACTCCTATTCCAAAAAAAATTGAAGGAATTTCTTCATTCGCAAGTGTAACAATTTGAGAAAATATTTTTTCTCTTTGTTTACTTGTAAGTTTTTTTGAATCTTGAAGCTTTGAGATAAATTCTTTTGAAGGAATTTTTTCAGGATTTAAACAAAAACAAGCGGCAACAACTGGTCAAAACCAAGGTCATCTTCCTGCTTCATCTATTCCTATTTTTATTTTTTTTTGCAAACCCATTTTTTATTTTTTAAAATCAAATATCTACATTTTTATAATGATGAACAATACAATCTTTTTTTGATAAATCTCATAAAAAAGTAATAATATGTACTTCTATATTTTCTCTATCTATCATATTTTTTAGACAATAAAATTCAAGAGAATAAAAAAGTTTTCTCTTTTTTGCTTTTGTAATACTTTCTTCAGGAATTCAAAAAAAATCATTTTTCCTATATTTTACTTCAAAAAAATATACTTTTTTTTCCTTTTTCCCTATTATGTCTATTTCGCCAAACCTTCAATATTTAAAATTTGTATCAATAATAGTATATCCTTGTTGTTTTAAATATTCTATGGCTTTTATTTCAGCCTGATCTCAAAGTTTCTTCATACTCTAGAGAATACAAGATAATATTTTTTGAGTAATTTTCTCTTTTGTTAAAATATTTCCTCCCTCTACACAATCTATAATTTTCCAATCAAACTTTTTAGCTACATAATGAGCCATATTATAAGCATCTCTTAAATGATTTTCATCTTTTTCATGAATATCTTTATTTTCTCATCATTTTATATACTCTCTTTGTTCTTTTTTTCCTATTAATTGACTAGAAATCTCTGGAGATACATCCAAAAAAAGAGTTATATCTGGTCTTGGAATAGAAAATATTGTATATTCTAAATCATCAAGCCATTCAAGATAGGTGTCTACTTCTTCTTTTTTTACTATTTTTCATGATTGATGAATCATACTTGCAGAAACATAACGATTAGAAATTATGTAATCATATTGATTTAAGTCCTCTTTTAACTCTTTTGAAGCATCAAATCTATCAAGAGCATAAAAAAGAGAGGCTAATTTTGGTTTTACAAAATTTCCATATTCACCATTGAGATATTTTTCTACAAAAAAAGCAGATTTTTCTCCATATCTTGGAAAATCTATTATTTTTACTTTTTTCCCCTGCATTTCAAGATATTCAGCAACAAGTTTGACTTGTGTTCATTTTCCTGCTCAATCTATTCAATCAATAACTACAAACATAGGAAATTTTGCTATTAAAAAATATTTATGTTAAAGTATATAAAAGAAAGAAAAAAAATCTAATAAATTTTATTTTTGTATTTAAAAAAATTATGAGTGAAAAAATAGGAGATGGTTTAGAAAACAGTATTAAAGACATAGAAGAAAACTTTAATAAAGTAGAAAAAAAATTATATAAATCAAGAAAAAAATTGAGAAAATACAGCTAAAAATCAAGAAAAAATAATAAAAGATATAAAAAATTTAATAAAAATATTATATTTATTAGCTGAAAGGGAAGAAAAAAAATGAAAAAGAGTAATAGCAAAATTATACTACAAAGAAATTTTAGCTCTAGAAAAAGAATATCATAAAAGGTTAAATTATTTTATAGTTCAAAATAAAAATTTTGATAGAGAAGTTTTTGAAGAAAATAAAGTTAATGATTATGTTGGAAAATCTCAATCAAATTTAGATAAAATTAATAATAGTATCTAAATTTTATTAAAATTACAAAAACTTTCTTTATACCTTTTCTTTTTTATACTATTTTAGATAATAAAGGTAGCCAACTATAAATAAAAAAATCTAATAAATTTTAATATTAAAAAATGTCTTTAATTTCATTTAATGAAGAATTTTGAGAATGAATACCTCAAATAATAGAAAACTTAAAAAAAATTGACATAGCATGAATTATAAACGATGCTGAATATATAATACTTCAATTTATGTCCATAGAATATATAAGCTATTTTTACAACCTAGTTTATTTCTTATTTGTAGAAAATACAAAAATAGCTATAAGTGAAGAATTAATTGAAACAATAAAAAAATTATCTTTAGAAGAAAAAATAATCGCTATAGAAGGACTTAAAGCTCAACATGAAAAAATGCAAAAGATAGAAAAAAAATATACTATAGATAGTGATGTATACTATCTTCTTGCTTTAGAGTATCCTAGCAAAGTAAACTACATATTAAATTTACCTGAACATAAAAGAACTAGAAAAATTGAAGAATTAAGGAAGAAATATTACAAAAATTAGAAGCTTCTTTTTCAAGTAATATACAATAATCTCCTCCTTCTTCCTTTACAAGACAAAAAAATTTCTTACAATGTAAGAAATTTTTATTTTTTATCTTTTGCCTCGCTTGTCTATTATCCAAGAACTTGAAGATTCTATAGATATTGTGGAACTTGTCTCCAAATATGCTAAACTCAAAAAAACTTGAGCAAATTACAAGGCTCTTTGTCCTTTTCCATGACACAATGAAAAGACCCCTTCTTTTGTTGTCAGTCCATGAAAACAAATTGCTTATTGTTTTGGTTGTCATCGTGGAGGATGACCCCTTAAGTTTATTATGGATATAGAAAATTGTGAATTTAAAGAAGCGGTTGATATACTTGCTCAAATAAGTGGAAGAAAAGATATAAAGTTTGGTAACTCAAAAAAAGAAATAGAAAATGAAAAAGATATATTTTCACTTCATCAAGATATAGTCAACTATTATAAAAAAGCTCTTTTCGAAAATAAAGAAATTCTCAAATATTTGGAAGAAAGAGGAATGAAAGAAGAACAGATGAAAATATTTAATATTGGTTTTGCCGATAGTGGGCATAATCTTTATAGACATCTGGAAGAAAAAAATTATAAAGAAACTCTCATAGAAGAAGCAAAAATATTTTCTGATCTAAAAACAAGAAAAGATAAATTTCTTTGAAGACTTATTTTCCCTATACAAAATTTAAGAGGTGATTTTGTCGGTTTTGCTGGAAGGATTATAAAAGTATGAGAACCAAAATATTTGAATTCTCCAGCGACAAAAATATATGATAAAAGTGCTATTTTATATGGATTATATCAAGGAAAAAAAGAAATTATTGAAAAAGATTTTGTGATTATTTGTGAGGGATATATGGATGTAATAAGTCTTCACCAAGCTGGATATAAAAATACTGTCTGTGTCAGTGGAACAGCCCTTACTGAAAAACAAATTGAAATTTTAAAAAGACTGACACACAAATTTTATCTTTGCTTTGATAATGATGATGCTTGAGAAAAGGCAACAAGGCTTTCTATTGAGAATCTAAAAAACAAAGGGATTGAAGTAAAAATTATAAAACTAGAAAACGGGAAAGATCCAGATGAGATAATAAAAAATTGAATAAATTTTCAAGAATTTATAGATAATGCTCTTTCCCCTATTGGTTTTCTTATACAAAATAACAAAACTAATCTCAAAAGTCTAGAAGAGAAAAAAATCTTTTTAAAAGAAGTTTTAGAAGTATTAAAAAGCTATTCTGATAATGTAGAAAAAGATTTTTATATCAAAGAAATTGCAACAAAACTTGATATAAATATTAAAATTGTTTATGATGAATTTAATAAACTGAGATTTAAAAAAGAAGAAGGAAATGATGCAATAAATTCACAAAATTATTCATATGAACAAGTAGCCATTGCTTATATTCTTGCTTATCCTCAATATAAAAATATTTGGCAAGAAAAAATATTATTTCTCCATAAAATGCCTCCAAGTTTTTCTCAAATACTCACAAATGAAAAAAATACAGAAAGTCTTCCTCTTGAAGAAAAAGAACTTTTGAGAGGATTAAGTTTTGAGATAGAGGAAAAAAACAAAAATTCAAATGAAGAGATGATTATAAATTCAATAGAAAAAATAATAGAAAAAATAAATATTTCCCTTTTTAAAGAGGAAAGTTCTCGCCTAAAAAGCTTGATGCAAAAAGATAAAAACGACATAAATACACTTACACAATATAACGAACTTCTCATAAAAGCAAAGAAATATAAAATAAAAACATAATGAAACTTGAAAAAAAATATATTTTTATATAATTGAGATGTTCATAAAATAAATTTTTATCGTTTTTTAATCATTTCTAAATAAAAAATTATGGGAGAAAAAAAAGCAAAAAAATGAGCTCAACAAGAAGAGAAAATAAAAAAAATCCAAGAAGTAGATTTAAATGATCTTGATTTTGAGGAAAATAGTTACGAAGAAGAAGAGGAAAGCGAAGACTTATTTGAAGAAGAAAATGATGATTTATTTGAAGATGATGAAATACTTCTTGTTGATAAAGAAAAAAACAAGAAAGAAAAGGGATTAAAAAGAATGCCTATTGATAGGTCAGAAGATAAAAGAAGAATGGGGAAATGACTCAAAAAATTTATAGATAATGAGGTTCCTCAAGCTATGCTTGATGGTATGAGTGAAGAAATCCAAGAATTAATGAAAAAGGGGAAAGAAGAAGGAAAAATAACTCAAGAAGAGCTTATGACTGCTCTCCCAAATGCAGAAGAAGATATTGATATGCTTGATGAAATTTATACAAGATTTCTCCAACTTAATATAGATATTGTTGATAGTCTTGATAAAGATAAGCTTTTTTGAAAAAAAGATGAAGAAGAAGAAGATGCAACAAAAGATTTTATTTCTCTCTCAGAAATTAGTGATGATTCTATAAGAATGTACCTCAATGAAATAGGAAGAGTTGCTCTTCTTACTTCTGAAGAAGAAATAGATCTTGGTAAAAAAATAAAAAGAGGAGACCAAGAGGCAAGAAAAAAACTTGCAGCGGCAAATCTTAGACTTGTCGTAAGTATTGCAAAAAAATATATGGGAAGAGGACTTTGACTCCTTGATCTTATACAAGAAGGAAATGTTGGACTTTTTAGAGCAGTTGATAAATTTGATCCAGAAAAATGATTTAAGTTTTCTACTTATGCAACTTGGTGGATTAGACAATGAGTTACAAGAGCTATCGCTGATCAGGCTCGTACAATTAGGGTTCCGGTCCATATGATAGAAACTATCAATAAATTTACTCATACTTATAGAAGACTCACTCAAGAACTTACAAGAGAACCACTTATGGAAGAACTTGCAACAGAACTTGATATGGATATAAGAAAAGTAAGACAAATAATGAGAATTAGCCAAGATATACTCAGTCTTGATGCTCCTGTAGGAAGCGAAGAAGATACTTCTTTATGAGATTTTATAGAAGATGATAAGACTCCTGCTCCAGATGAACAAACAAATATGAATCTCCTCAAAGAAAATCTTTATGAAATGCTTGATTTTCTCACTCCAAGAGAAAGAAAAATAATTATTATGAGATTTTGACTTGATGGATGAGACCTCCATACTCTTGAAGAAGTAGGAAAAGAATTTTGAGTAACAAGAGAAAGAATAAGACAAATAGAAGCAAAAACTCTTGAAAAACTTAAAGAACATCCAAATGCTGACAAAATAAGATTTTTTTAAATTATAAATTTAAAATGTCATCGAGTAAAGATTTTGTAGAATTTATTGTTGATCAAATAGTCTCTATATGAAAAATACGATATAGAAAAATGTTTGGTGAATATGTCCTTTATTGTAATGAAAAAGTTGTTGCTCTTATTTGTGATAATAAACTTTTTGTAAAACCAACTAATAAAGGAGAAATTTTTATAGGAAAACCTCTTTTTTCTCCTGCATATCCATGAGCAAAACCAAGTTTTCTTATAGAAGAAAATCTTGAAGAAAGTGAATGGTTAAGTGAACTTATACAAATAACTTATAAAGAATTACCTACACCAAAAGTAAAAAAATACAAAAAATAAATCAAAGGAAATTCTTTGATTTATTTTTTAGTTTATTTAGTAAAGAGTGGGGGAGGAAAAGATGCAAGAAGAGGGTTATAATTTATAACAACAGGATACCTTGCATATGGATAAGATGTTACATTAAAAGTCCCTGCATAATTTATTCCGCCATTTGCAGCAACATCTGAATTATCAACATCCCCATCTCAATCAGAATCATAAATATAATATCTTCTCAAATAATTTAAATCATATATTTGAGCATTTGTGACAGTACAAGAAAGTGAACTTATATAATATGGACACTTAAGTGGATCTGTTCTTGATCAACCTATTGTATTTTCACTAAATACTGTTCCAAATATAAATAATTGATTATTTAATACATCTGCATCAGCATCTCAATCAATAATATTTGTTCCATCATAACTTACTATAGATCTTTCTGTAAATATTGTAGCATCTATACGAGTTACACTTGGATCTATGTAAATATTTCACCCATTTCCATTAGCATCTTTTAATACTATAATTCCAAGTATACTATTTGAATTTGCATATCGTATATTGTTTCTTATATAGAGATTTCCTCCTTCAATTATAATAGTTTTAGACCCAGATGCTGTTTCATTTCCATCTCATAAATCAACTCTTGCTCAATTAATATTTCAAAAATAAAGTATTGAATTATTTTTAAGCTTTGTTCAATCTGAATTAAGAGAGAAGTCATTTAATTCATTTATTTGATATGGACTGGTTCAATTAATAGGAGTAACTGATTTTATAGTGGAATATGCATTTGTTGTAACATCTTTTTTAAGTGATGATTTATATATATTTCCTAATATTTTTAAATCATTAGCAAATTGATCTGTTATAATTTCTCAATTATTTTTTGAAGAACCTATTCATAAAATTTTTAATCCTACTTGATAAGTATTGTTATTTGCAACTAAATCTTCCCAATAATTTCATTTTCATATAATATCAGAATTATAAATAACATCATGTCAATCTAGTTCATATCTTATATGGCTTGAAAGATAAGTTTTATTTAGATCTGAAATACTTCAAGTTCCTTGGATGATTTTTGTCCTTAGAGGATAATCTTGTACAGAAAAACTAGGAGAGATAAATTGAGTATAATTTGGATTTCATTCTCACATAGTATTTGTTGGATTTCAAGACTGAGAATATGACATTTTTAATCTAGGAACAGATTCTCTTGCTCAGGAACCATATTCAAGATAAATTTCCCTTAAATTTCAATTATTTAATGAAAAAGCATTTTTAGAAACTCCAACTTGAGATCTTTGTACTGTTCATTCCATAAATCAATAAGTAACTAATTCTCATGAAAATGTAGTATTATAAAGAGGATTAAATCTTGCTTGTGTAGATGAGTTATTAATAGAAATTCAAGAATTTGCACCAAGTATTCAATTTATATCAGATGAAATTGAATTAATATCAAATCTACCATTAGGGTCAGCCATATATGTCTGATAAGTTGGAGTATAAACATTAAATCAAAAATTATAATTTCAATTTGATGAGTTTTGTCAATTAAAAGATGTTATAATACCATTTCCTAATGGAAATCTATTAGAAAAAGTTCAAGAATTTGGTATACTTGTAAATACTGAAGAATCTCAACTTCTTGTATATTGGTTAAGGTATAGAGTATTATTAGTATTAAAGTTAAAGTCAATTGTTCTATTTATACCTGTTGCTAGAACAATATTATTTCAATAAACATCTTTCAAGGTTATAGTAAAATCTCTCGTACTTCAGTCAGCTACATTATTTAAATCATCAATCTCATTTGTAGTTACATCTGCTACTCATAAATTAGTAGAGTTAGCATAGATTGGATAATTTCTATCGCTAAGAGTATTTGTACAATTTCATGCCTCATCACAAACATTTATAAAATCTAAAGTATATTCTCTTGAGCCATTTGCTTGTCTATCATTATCAACATTTTGAGTCGAAACAGTCATATTCAAAACTGGTGAAAGAGAGATAAAATTTCAAGCCAAAAGGGAATTTATAGTATTCCAATTCTCAAATCTCGTTTCTATATAATTTATAGGAGCCCCTCCATTATTTCATATATTAATTTGAAAGTTTTGACTATTATTAGCAAGAAGACCTGTTCAACTAGTTGGATTTATAATCAGATCTCATTCTGTTGGAGGGGTATCATCTCTATATTTACAAAAAATCCTATAATTTGATCAAGAATATTCTATTTGTGATGCATATTCATCATTAGGACAAGAAAAATGAGTATTAAGACTTATCCAAGAAGACCGATATCATGACCAATATCAATGCTCTTCACAAGTAAAACTTCATGATGTTGAAGCCGATGTATTTATTGAGCTTAAAATAAATTTATGCCCATTAACATTACTAATTATTGGATATTCGGAACAATTTACTAATCAACTTGATACAGTATAATTTGCTCCATAAGCAAAAGAACTTGAAAAAAAGAAAAAAAGAGAAAAAAGTATAATTTTTTTAAACATAATTATAAAAAAGAAAATAATCCATACATAATTACATCATATTTTTTATAAAATTGCAAAATTTGTCCTTTTTTTTATAATTTCTATAATTTATAATCTTCTAGAAGACAAGAAAATGTTTTTATCAAAACTTATATTTTATTCCATTTTTTTATTCTTAAATCTTTTTATTCTTTATTTTGATATAAAAGCAAAAAGGATTCCTAATAAAATTCTTTTTTTTATTCTTTTTCTTTTTCCTTTTTATGTAATTTTTGAAATATATTTGTGAAATCCTTTTTCTTTTCTTTTTTTTATGCAACTGCTTATAAGCATTATTATATCGTTTATTCTTTATTATTTTTGAATTTGGTCAGCATGAGATGCTAAATATTTACTTGTCTTAAGTCTTTTTTTGAAAGAAGTTTGAGTCATTCCTTTTATAGGAAATATAGCTGTTATAACAATAATATATTTATTTATTTATTTTATATATTTTTATATAAAAGTTATTTTTAACAAAAATTATAGAAAATCTCTTTGGGAAAAGATATGGAAAGAACAAAAAGATAAAATAATAATTTTTCTTAAACATCCAATTTCTTGAAAAATAGAAAAAATATCAAGTATTATAAAAATATTAAAACAAGTACTTTATTTTCTTATTTTCTTTATATCATTAAGACTTTTTCGTTTAGATATAATAAATGAATTAAAAGAAGTAGATTTTATAAAAAATAATATAAGTAATACAAAAAGTTATTTTTTTGCATGAGTAGGTATTCTAAGTTTTATGGTTTTTTATATTTATAAATTTATTTTTAGTAAAATTAAGCATTTATTAAAGGAAATTTTTAAAAAGAAAATTCTCAAAATTATAAATGAAGAAATACTTAAAATTTCTAATATACTTATTTCTCTTTTTTTGCTTATTTTTATTATAGTTTTTGACTATATAAGAAATGGTTATGAGGTATTTCATAAAATTGAAATTATTTTAACAACTTATCTATGATTAAATTTAATTGTAAAAATACTTTTTTATAGTTACAAGATTACTTTTCAAATTTGAGAACAAATATTTATTCCTATAGAAAAACTAAAAGAATGAGAAATAATAGATAAAGTTTACCTAATAAATATATTTTGAACTCAGGCTTGTTTATGATATGAGCAAAAAAAATGACTTCTCTTCCCAAATCCATGAGAAAAAATACAAAGTATAGAAAATCCTATTGATGAAGAAGGAGTGAAACTTATAAAAAAATTTTATTCTATAACAAATAACTATCATAAAAAAAATAAAACTCCTAATTTTTCCAAATTAGAAGCTATTAAAATACTGAAAACTTTTGCATTTTGACCATATATATTTGCTTGATTTTTACTTACTATAATTTTTGGTGATTTGATTTGAATTATTATACAATACTTTTGAAATATTTTCATTCATTTTATTCATCATTAATAGGAATAAATTCATCCCATCCATAAAGTTCTGGATATTCTTTCCAAGGACCTTCGCAAACTTTGTTTTTAAGACACTTTTTACAGTTTTCTCATTTCGCTTTTCCTTCACTCCATCTATAATCATTATAACTTTCAGTTCTATATTCTGCATCTATCACTGTTGTTTCGGGCATAAAATTATATTCAGCAATAGCCCATTCATATCACTGCATAAGACAAAAAGGGATTGCTTCTGTCATACAAATAACATTATATTTTTTACCAATATCAAGAGCCTTTTTTATGTAAGGAATAATTTCTGTTTTTGTTGGAACTATTTCTTTTTTATTTTTTTCTGCACTTCCTAAAATATGAACAAAGGCAAACTGAAATTGACTTACTCAAAGTTTGCAAAGAAGGAGAGCAAGAGCTGGAATTTCCGTGTAATTTTGCTTTGTAATTACAGAGTTTATAATTATATTTTGTTTTAGTTCTCTTAAGTTTTTAATTCCTTGTATCACTTGTTCCCAAGCTCATGGTGAACCAACAAGTATATCGTGAGTTTCCTTTTTAAAACCATGAATAGAAGGTCAAAATTCTGTTACTCATGCATGTATTAACTCTTTAACATACTCTTTATTTGAAAAATTTCTTCCATTTGACTGAATTTGTAGAATATTATATCAAAGATTTCTCGCATATAAAACAGATGCTATTAAATCTTTATGAAGAGTTGGTTCTCATCATGTAAAAACGACTCACTTACAGCCATTTTTATACTCATTCTCAAGGATTTTTTTTATTTCTTCAAAACTTCTTTGTTTATAATGCAGTCTTTTATCTCATTGGACACAAAACTTACAATGATTATTACAAGCAAAACCTACTTTTATATCTGCTCTTTTCATAAATTATTAATTTATAGGTATAAATTCGTCCCATCAAAATAAATCTGGATATTCCTTCCAAGGACCTTCACATTTATAAAACATTATACATGTTTTACATTTTTCTTGCTTTCTTTTCCCTTGATTTTTTCTATAATCATTAAAACTATTCAAAATATAAGCTTCATCAAAAACTGATGTTTCTACTAAATATTGTTCCGTAAGAGCATATTCATATCATTGCATAAAACAAAAAGGTATCGCCTCTGTTCTAGCTTCTATTCATGCTTCCCTTGCAATATCCAATCACATCTTTATATAAGGCATTACTTCTGTTTTTGTTGGAATAATTTCTCTCCAATTTTTCATTGCACTCCCTCATATATGAGGAAAAGCAAATTGAAAATAATTTACTTTTAATTTTACTAAAAATAAAGCTAATTTAGGAATTTCTTTATAATTTTGTTTGGTAATAACAGAATTTATAATAACTTTTTGTCATAATTTTTTTAAATTCATTATTCATAATACTACTTTTTCCCAAGCTCAAGAAGTTTTAACAAGAAAGTCATGTGTTTCTTTTTTAAATCAATGAATAGATGGTTCAAATAAATTAGCTCATGCAGATACTAATGCCTTACATAAATTAATATTTGAAAAATTTTGACCATTAGATTGTATATTAATTGATAAATATCAAAGTGATTTTGCATATCTAATCGTAGGAATAAGTGTATTATGGAGAGTTGGCTCTCATCCTGTAATAGTAAGAAATCTAGCCTTTTTTTGAAATTCATTATATAAAATATTTTTTATTTCATCTAAAGTCCTTGGAATATATTTTTTTCTCTTCTCTTCTCATTGGATACAAAAATCACAATTATTATTACAAATATATCAAATCTTTAAATCTAATTTTTTCATATATTAAGCTTTAATTTTTTTTATAATATTTTCTTTTTCA
This sequence comes from Candidatus Altimarinota bacterium, assembly GCA_013350285.1. Classification (GTDB taxonomy): domain Bacteria; phylum Patescibacteriota; class Gracilibacteria; order BD1-5; family UBA6164; genus JAAXWG01. Next base: position 148,603 of record JAAXWG010000001.1, read on the forward strand.
TCCTTATTTATTTTTTGAGGAACTACTTTTATATAATTATAATACTTATCTTTTTCATATACTCAAGCACAAATAGAATTTAAATCACAATTATTACATTCTAGAAATTTATCATGTATAAAATCAGCTCATTTATCATTTATAGTTTCTCTAAAATCAAGAAAATAAACAAGTCTTTCTTCATTTTTTATTATTTTCCTCGTCTCTGTAGAAGCATATTCATATCCTCGCATAAAACAAAGAGGAAATCTTTCTACTCTAAAGGTCCTTCATGATAATTCTAAGAATTTCATAGCATGGATAAGACTTAGAGAAGCAATATCAAAATCTGGAAGTGTAGAAAGAGCTATTTTTGTCTGTCTCATCATAAGTGGATCAAGATTATTCCAGACAAAATGTGTAATATTTGGAAAATTTTTTACAATAAATTTTGTGGTTTTATCAAGATGATTTTGATTATATTTATTAATAACACTATTAATTTGTACATTTATTCATAAGCTCAAAGCATTTTGAATAGCTAATAAAACTTTTTTATAACTTCAAGGAGTATCTGTAAGAAAATCATGAATTTTAGGAATATAGGAATAGAGAGAAAAATGAATCAAAGAAAGTCATACATCTTTTAATTTTTGCATATATTCACAATCTGCACACATCATTCCATTTGAAATAACACGACATTCTAATCATTTTTTATTGGAATATTTTATCCATAAAGAAAGATTTGGTGAAAGAGTTGGTTCTCATCAAGTAAATATAACTCCATCATAGTTTTTAGACAGAAAATCATCTATAAGCTCAATTCCTCTTTCATAAGTAATATCAGCACCATTTGAAGGATTAGAACAAAAATGGCATTTATTATTACAATATCTATTTACTTGAATATATCAAATATTTGCCATAAGAAATTTTATTTAATTGCTTTTAAAATACTAAATCAATAAGCTCGTATAAAATTTATATGAATTCATTCACATTCATTATTATATTTGCAATCCTTACAAGATAAAGATTTTTTTCTATAAAGATTTGTTATATATTTTTCTGTATAATCTTCTAAAGTATAATTTCAATCCATATCATCATAAGTTTGATACATTCAACTTCAAAAAAGACATTTCGGAATATTTATAAGTATATTTCATTTTTCTTTCTCTTGTTTTAAAAAAGTTATAAAATTTTCTTTATTTTCTCAAAATTCTTTATAAATATCACTCACAAAATTTTTTGATTTTATAAAAACTAATCTGTTATCTGATTTTTTATCTTTTATATTTTTTATTCCTTTATATTTTAAAAAATTATGGCAATAATCTTTTTGAAAACAATATTCACAAGTATCTCAAAAACATTGTGGTTTTTGTTTTCATTTTGAAGAAATAAATATATCAAATACCTCTCTTCATTCTCACATTACCTCTGATTTTATTTTTTTTGGATCTTGTATTAAATCTTCATATCATTCAAATGCTTCTGCTGGAAATCTATTTGTCCACATATACATTCATGAAATTCGTGAAAGCTTCCAAGTTTCTCTTAAATAAGCTATATTTTCTTTTATATTATAAAAAAGTCTCTTTTTATTTTGTGGAAAAAATGCTCTCCCAAAAGGAATAATTTGAAGAATATCAAATTCATATACTCCTAATTTTAGGAAAAACTTTATAATATCTGGAAGAAAAACTACATTTATTTTATTTACAACTATATCTATATTTATAATAATTTTAGGGAAATTTTTCTTGATATGAATAAGTCAAGAAAGCGATTTTTTAAAAGCTCAAGGAGTTGCTACAAGATAGTCATGTAAAGTTTCATTATGTCCGTGAAAAGAAAAAGTTATTTCTTCAAGTCAAGCATCTATAACTTTTTTTACAAATTCTTGATTTCAAAACATCACTCAATTTGTAATAGTCTGAACTCTATCATATCCAATTTCTTTTGCATATCCTATATATTCGGAAAAAAATGGATTAATACTTGCTTCTCATCAAGAAATAATAACTCTATTTTCATATCAAGATTTAAATCCGTCTTTTATCTGTTTTTTTATAAGCTTTTCTTCTACAAAAGTACCATTATGAGAATAGGAATCAAGACAAAAAATACAATTATTATTACAAACATTGCTTATTCTTACCCATACACGATTTTGTTTTACTGCTTTTTCTTTAAAAAGAAGTATTTCATTATTTTCCATTTGTTGTTATATTTCTAGTTTGTAATATATATATATCATTATTTTTAACTGTAAATTCTATATCTTGAGGATATCAAAAAATTTTTTCTATATCTAAAGTCATTTTCAATAAATTATTTTTTATTTCCATAAATTTAGATTCATAATCTATAATTATATATTTTTTTAATATCTTTCATTCATTATTAAGAAAAAAACTAAAATTCTCTATATAAATATCATCAATAATAAAATTATCAAAATTATTTCTATCAAATAAATATATATTTGGAGAGACTATTCAATCTGTAAGAGGGAAATTTAATCAAGGAATAAATTCTATTCTTATATATTTTTTTTCATATTTTGAAAATATAACTCAACTAATATCTCAAACTATAAATTCTTGAATTATATAATTATGTATAATATTTGCAGAAGCTAATTCTTTTGGTTTATAAATATCAAGTTTTTTTCAATCTGGACATAGTTTCTTATTTTTTATTATTGATTTTAGATCTTTTTTACTATTTATAGGATAATATGAATGGAAAATTCCAGCAAAAGAATATTTATCTCCATCTTCTCAAGAAAAAGAACTTCTAAGAATAAGAGGAAACTGTAAATTTATTTTATATTTTTCTTTATCACTATATATATAAAATTTAGGAATATTAAATCATTTTTTTTCTAATAAGAGAATTTTATCATATTTATTTCAATATCATAATTCTTTTTTTGTCATAATTAATTTTTAATTTAACTAAATTTCATATTCATAAAATAGTTTTATCTGCTCACAATATAAATGGAATTCCCATTTCTTTTGCTATTATAGCTGTATGACTTAATTCTGAATTTGAAGTGGAAATTATTAAATCAAATTCTAAAATTTTATTAATATTATTAATATTAAAATCTTTTGTTATAAGAACTCTTTTTTTTCAAATCCAAGTTTCTTCATAATTTTTATCTAAAATAGATTCTTGATATCCTAAGAAAATAATATTTTCTTTATTGGTATTAAATTCTTTTTTAAAATAAATTACATCAATATTATTTTTACTAGAATCTAGCAAGTTTCAAATAGTATTATATCATTTATCTAAGAGTATCTTAATTAATCTTAATTTACTCCTAAGTAAAAGAATATTATAACTATTTCTATTAATTAGTAAAAATTTATATTCTTCATTTTCTATTTTTTTGAGATATTCTCTTAATTTAAGTTCATTTTTATACTCATTTATATATGAATTATAAGATATCTTTAAATTTTGAAATCTATTTATTAGTTTGATTATCTCATAAAAATCTTTTACAAAATCTTTTTCTATATTTGATATTAAATTACTTATATTTTTCAAGGAAGATATATCTTTAGAAAGACTGATATCAAATCTAAAAATATTAATTCAATTTAAGGATATTATTTCTCAAAAATTTTTCTTAGGAATAAATTCTATATCAAGTGCTATATTCTTTAATATTTCAAGATAAATTTTATTATCTTGAGGAAAATATACCGAACGATTATTTCATTCTATAAATAAATGAGTATTACTGAAATTGAAATAATTAAAATAATTTTCTATAAAAACATCATTTTTAAATTTTTCATATAAACAAAAAATCTTTATTATATCAACTCAAGAATATGCTAATTTTTTATTATTAAACTCTTTAAGAGAAAGAAGGGTTCTTAATAATCATAATTTTTTATTTATATTCATTTATTTTTCTATTACCATTTAATATCTTTTTCCCAATGATTACTTTCAATACTACTTCTTATTTTATTTCTTCAAACAATAAACATACAATAGAGCATTCTCATTTTTTTATTTGTCTCTAGAAAAATAATAAAATCCTCCTCTATTATTATTTTTTTCAGAAACAACAAAATATCTAATTCTTTTTGAAATTCATTTAATATATCAATTCAGTATAAATGATAAAAATATTTTCTAGAAATTTTATCACAATCTCTAAAAGAGGTAAGGATAGTTTTTTCCATTTCATCTCTTTTAGTTAATCTACTTCATAAATATATTTTATCATTAGGAAAAAAATCATAAATAATTTTTTTTTCTCATTCGTAAATTATTTTTCCTTCTCTATAACTTCTTGCTGTTGGTCAAAATCAAAACAAATTAATGCTTTCCTCGGTAATATCTCAATATCAATATTTTTGCCTACTTTTGACATAAATATTATTTTTCAAAGTCCAAGCATGATCATAAATATCTAATTTATTAAGATAAGTGAAATTATATCTTCCAGCTATTGGGGGAATAATTTTTTTTAATAAACCTGAGAATTGGGTATACCATCAATTATAAAATTCATTTTTATTAATTCCATAATGTTTTTTTAAATAATATTCATTTGTTATTAAACCATATATATTAATTTTTGAAACTCATAAACTACATAAAGTTTCTAAAGTATAAGAAAATTTTTCTATAGTATCTCATCTTAGTCATCTTATTAAATGAATAATTAAATCATCAAAATCATATTTTTTCACCAATTGAATTGCTTCTCTCAATTTATCTTCAGTATCAAGTGCTCTATTCATATTATCTAAAACTTCATTATCAAGAGATTGTACTCAAAAATGAATTGTTTCAAATCATACTTTTTTTATTGCTCTTAATTTATCTTCATTAGTACTACTTGGTCGAAACTCTATTCCTTTATAAGAAAAATCATCAAATTCAAACAGAGAAAATAATTTTCAAAAAAGTTTTTCAATTTGTTGGGCTGATAATATACTTGGAGTTCATCATCAAACAGATAAACATTTAAATATAGATCAATTAAAAGCTGGAGCATAAAATTCCATTTGTTTTATAAGATAATTAATATATTTTTCCAATATTTCCTCTTTGTTCTTTATTAAAAGTTGCTTATAATAAACACAAAAATCACAAAATTCTTCACAAAAAGGAATATGTATATACATTTCTAATTTATTTGAAGTAATTCATTTTTTTATATCTTCTCAGATTCTTTCCCATTCTCTATATATATCAAAGGAAGAAAATACATTTTTAACTTTTGAACGAGTAAGATAAAGAATATCATAATGATCTAATTTATTTAAAAATTTATCAAAATATACCAAATCTCTTTTTAAAATAATTAATTCTTTATTTGTTAACATATTTTAATATTTAAATAATTATATTCAAAATTCTCAATCTCAATAAATCTCTTTATATTCTTTCCATACTCATTGACAAGAATGATTATATTTACAAGACTCACAAACTTTTAATTTTGTTTTTAATTCATTTTTTTTTCTCTCCACCCAATTAAATTCATCTGAAGTATTTATATTATCAACACTTGTAATATAATCTTTATCTTCTCATACAAATTTTTTTATTATGCTTTCCATATCTTGAATTCATAATTTAAAAAAAATACATAGAGGAATTGCATCAAAAGTTATTCGTATGTCTTTTTTAAAAGAAATATAAATTAATTTCTTTAAATAGGGAAGAAACTCTGTATAAGAAATTTTTAACTTATCCCGATTATCCTCTATATCTTCAGATAACCAAATAAAATTGATTCTTATATCCTTTATATTTTTTTTATAAAAAAAATATAAAACAGATTCAGTAATTGTTTCATAATTTATTTTATTTATAACCATATTTATTGAAAGAGGAGAATTAAGAAGTCAATTCTGTATTAATATATTTAAATTATCAATTGCTTTTAATTTTCTTTTTAGGCCTCAAGGAACAGAAGTGAGATAATCTTCTATAGTATTGATATGAGAATGTATGGAAATATTAAATCTTGTTGATCCTGCTTTTACTATCTTTGTAAGAAAACCAATATCATCAAATCGCATACTATTAGAAATAATATTTATACTTCTAAAATTTTTTTCTCTACAATATAAAATTATTTCTTCCAAGTCAGGATATATAGAAATATCTCATCATAAAAATCAAATTGATTTATATCAATTTTCTTCATAAAAATCTACCTTTTTTTTTAGTAATTCCTTTTTAACAAAAATTTTATCAGATTTTTTTGCTTGGGAACTCATACAAAACTTACATTTATTATTACAAGCTTTTCAAATATTAATTTCTATGTGTTTTAAATTCATTACAAAAATTATTTAATAATAAATCTATATATTTTACAGATACTAAAACACTTTTATTATATTCTATTTCTAAAATTGATGAAATTTTATTTATATAATCCTTTATAAAAACATTATTTTGAATATCAAATATTAATCAATTAAAAACATCTCAAATTTTTAAGTCTTTTTTATACTTTTTAAATTTTCAAGATAATATCAAATTTGTTCAATATATATTTCAATCTGTATCAATTATAATACCTAGGTTAAAAAAAGAAATATCACTATAATTTTCCAAATTTATAAGCTCAAAATCATTTCATTTTTTATAAAAATCATATATTTCATCAAATCATTTTTTCAAATTTACAAGTCAATTCTTAGTCCATTTTATATAGTAGGCTGGTAAAAAATTAAATTTTCTTACTCATAAATCATATATATATGTGAAATTTTTGAAAAAATTAATTGAATTCTTTGGTGTAATTACTTGATTTATTTTCACAAAATTAGAATATATTTTTGTATTATTTATTATCTGTTCTGATAAGTTATCTCCATGAGCTAAAATCCTATTTTCTCTATTCGTGTCTAAATCTCAATCTATACTAAAAGTTATCTCTATATTATTTTCTCTAGCAAAAATCATAAAATCATTATCTATTAGAGTAGAATTTGTAGTTATATAAAAATTTGTATTATACTTTTTAGGAAAATTATTTATTATAAATTTTATAAAATCTTTTTTTAATAATGGTTCTCCCCCAAAAAATTTTATTTTATTTATTAAAAAATTATTTCTTTCAAAAAAAATAAAACTTTGATTAATTACATCTATTGAAATATTATTATTATGTTTATAAACATCACAATATTTACAACGAAAATTACAATCATAAGTAAGTATATAAATAATATTCATCCTAAAATTTATAATAATCTAAATATTTATAAAAAACTCAAGTACAAGGTCTCATTTTCCATTTACATCCTTCACATTTTCAGACAAAACACCTTGCTCTTGAATTATTAAAACTATACACATCTTTTAAAATAATTTTTCCATCTTTCGTTTTCAATCTCTCTATTGTATTTCTTTTTTCCCAATGTGAATCATTTGAATAGTCTACTAAATTATCTCATAAAATACAAAGTGGTAATCAAAAAAATCTTAATACCTTTTGTTTTTCGTTACATAATTTTACAATTTTTGGAATATATAATTTAAATTCTTCCAAATTAAAAACAAGTTTTTTATAATTAATTTCTGCTCTTCATTCAGGAGCTAAAATAGAAACAAGTACTTGCTTAAAACTATAACCTTGTTCCATTACAAATCTTATTATATTTTCAATATCAAAGTAATTATATTTATTTATTACTATATTTAAGAAAAAAAGATTATTATTTTTTTTATACTTTTCTATATTTACTACTATTTTTTGAAAATTTCTATAATGATATTTTAGTCAAACTTGTTTCTCACAAGTTTCTTCACTATACCAATGTACTGATAAAGAAAGTTCATCTATATATTTTAAAGCTTCTTGAGTAAATTTTTCTGAAGAAAACATCGTTCAATTGGTTCAAATATATATCTTATAACCAAGATTTTTTGTAAATAGAAGTAAATCTAAAAATCATGGAATAATTGTTGGCTCTCATCAAGTAAAATTAATATGATTAAATCCTTTTTTCTTCCTATCAATTAATATAATTTTTATTTCTGAAAAAGAAAGTGGATATATTTTAAATTTATCCATTCTTTCATATTCACTACAAAAGATACAATTATGGGAACAAATATATGAGATGTGAAATTCTAATCTTTTCATTTTTTAATAACTATTAATACAATTGATTCATTTACTTCCATAGAGTTCTTTATATTCTTTCCAAATTCAGTTACAAAGTCATTTATAAATACACTTCTCACATTCTTTAATATATATTTTATTATTATCTTTCTTAATAATTCAAGAATCTATTAACATTTTATTTTCAATCACTTCAATGCAATTTACATTATATTTATCCCATCACATAATACAAATTGGTAATCAACAATAAGGATTATTTACAACAAATCATAAATTATAAACATAATCCAAAATTCAAAACAAATCCTTGTTTATGGTTTCATAATCAAGCATCAAATTAATATTTTTTTTTGCTTTTCCATGTGGCTGAATAAATGATAGGGAAATATATTTTACAAAAGGAAATTCTTCTTTTACAAAATCAAAATAGTCTTTTAATTCTTTATAATTTTTTTTACTGATTACTGGATTTAATATAACTTCTATATTTTTATATTTTCAAAGATTTTTTATATTACTTACTACCTTAGGAAAAATTCATTTCAATCAAACATAGTTTTCAAATATTTCTTGTTTATGTGAATGAAATGAAATAAAAAACTTATTTATTCCATTTTTTATTAATTTTTCTGCTCTATCATTAAATAAAAGACTAGCATTTGTCTGCATTTCTATTGAATTTACTCATAATTTTTTTATTCATAAAACAATAAGTTCAATATCTTTTCTTAATAATGGCTCACCTCAAGATAGACTTATCTTTATGTCTTTTTTTCCTTCTCTTTTTATAATTTGCTTTACCAAAAAAAGTATTTCAAAAATACTCTTTTCTTTAAAATTTGGCTCTGTTTCTTGTGTTACATTACAAAAAGAACATTTTTCATTACAAGCTATATTAAGCCTAATCAAATATGAACGAATATTATTCATAATTTTATTTAATTTTATAATAATCAATGTATCTGTTCCATATTCCTTCACAATCTCATTTTAAAAAACAATAATTACATTTTGATATATAATCCTTCACTCTTCATCTATCCCATTTTTGACTAATAATATCTCTTGTTATAAAATCAATATCATCTCTTGATAACTTATATTTTTCCTTATCTATGCTTTGTTCAGAGTATTTCAAAAAATCAAAATAATCGAGTCAAGAAAAACACCAAGGAATAGACTCAAAATTTATTCTTATATCATTATGTTGATTCGCTAGATTTAATATATCCTTTAAATATGGAAGAAATTCTTCATATCTTAATGCTAATATAGAATAATTTTTTGTACTTGTTCACTCAAGTTGAATAAAATTTATACGGAATGATCTTACTCATTTTTTATATAAAAATAATATTGTATCTTTTATTTCTCTGAAATTAATTTTACTTATAACCATATTAACAGAAAGTTCCCTTTTGAGAAATCAATTTTTATAAAGATTGATTATATTTTCTAGAGATTGTATTTTTTTATCTAATATTCATATAATTCCTCACGATAAAAATTCTTCCTTTTTTGAAATATGGGAATGTATAGAAAGAGAAATTCTTGTTAATCAATCTTTTATAGCTTGCAATAAAAATTTTTTATTATGAAAAGTAGATGCATTAGAAATTACTTCAATATTTTGAAAATTATTTTCCTTTGCATAAAAAAGAAGATCAAGAAAATATGGATGAATAGTTGGTTCTCATCAAAGAAATCCTATAGAATTATATCATTTGCTTGAAAGTAAACTTATCTCCTTTTCTATAAGTTCTTTAGATTCAAATCCTCTTATTTTTTCTCTTGTAATTCAAGACATACAAAAAATACATTTATGATTACAAGAAAGTCCTAAGTTTAATTCTACATGTTTCATTCTACTCTAGTATTTTTAAAAATAAATTTCTTTTTCTTATATTTTGAATTAAATATTTTTTACTTTAAAATAGTACCTTATAAAATAAAATTAACTATATTATGATTATTTATAAACAATAGATAAAGTATCTTTAAATTCTTTAACATAATCTTTATCTTCATTATATGAAAATTTATCTAAAATCACTTTTATATTTTCTTCTGAATAAAATATTTTTGAAAAAAGTAATTTTTCGAAAACATTATTAATTTTTGTTTTAAAATAATTACCTCTTATTTCTAAGATATTATTTACTTCTAAAAATTTAATTTCAAATTTATATAATTCTAGGAAATCAATTCAAAATTTCTCATTTAAAATTTTTATATCAAAACCATCTCTAAAATGTGAAATAATATATCTTGATATATAATCTTTTGTTTCTAATTTAATTCACATATATACAGTATTAGATTCATTATACATATCATATCATGTAAAATACATAAGATTTTTATGTATATATGACCTTGTAGGGTATCAAAATCATAGTATAGAACAATTATTAATTATTTTATCAACTTCTTGTTCATTTCTTGCACTATCATTCTTTCACCAAGAATCATTCTCTACTCAATAATATCAATATTTCTCTATCAATTTCACTCATAGCTCATACATTAAATCTCTGTTTTTTATATCATTTTCTGTATAAATAAATCATTTTTTATAAAATAATGTATCTTCCGATGGTCTAAAAGGATAAAGATGAATCATATCAGGATTCATCTGAATAATTCTTCTAAGATTTAATAAAAAATTTTTTAAATTTTCTCAAGGAATTCAAGGCATCAAATCAATATTTATATTTTCTATTCAATACTTTCTTATCCAAGAAAATATATTTTCAAGTTTATCCCATGTCTGAAATCTACCATTAACCCTTAATGACTCTAAAGTCATTGTTTGAATTCAAATAGTTACCCTAGAAACTCAATAATTTTTAAGAATTTTTACTTTTTCCTCTGTCATTGTGTGAGGACTTATTTCAAAATTCCACTGAGCTTTTTCTTCAAAAGAATATAATTTTCTAATACTTGATAAAATTTTTTTTAGTTGTTCTGTATTATATATTGACGGAGTTCATCATCAAAAATAGGCATGATTTAACTTAATATTACTAAAAATTGCTGAAAAATAAGTAAATTCTTTTATAATTCTAGAAATATAAATATCTAAAGTAGTTCATCATACTACCTTTTCACTTCAACAACTACAAAAAAGACATTTTGATTCACAAAATGGAGTATGAAGATAAAATCATAATTTCTTATGTATGAAATAATCATTTTCTATATAATTTTTCCAATTTTTAGAAACAATACTTTTAGAAATATTTCTTGCTATATCTTGAGGAGGATATATATTTCATCATGATGTATGTAAACAAATGAAAGCCAATTTATTAAGATTTATTTCCATATTTCTCTTTTATTTTATTCATTACATTTCTTGAAAAAAATATAGTATTTAATATTATATTATCTATTTTTTCAAAGTTTATTTTAATTTCTTCATCCGAAACAATAATACATTCTTTTCAAAATTTATTTATAAGAATTTTTATTTTATTTCCATAATCACATAAAAAATCACTTCAAAATATATTTTTATACTGCTTAAAGGATAATCAATCTATTAAATTTTGCAAAACATATCTATGTTTTTCTTCAATTAAATCATAAGAATATCATATATATGAAGAATTAGTATATATATTCTCATTGTATACTCAAGAATTAACATAAGATATTTTTCAAAAAATATTGCTTCTTGCCGTATATCAAAATCCAATATTAGAACTTGCATTTTCTATTCTTTCAACTATTGTCATATTTCTCGCATCCATAGAAAATCAAAAATCATCATTTCTTAACTTTTTTCTTCAACTCTTTAATAAAATTTTTATTCCATATTGATACATTTTTTCTCTTAAATCAATATCATATTGAGTGTATTTCTTTCATAGTTTAGAAAAATTTGTCGTTTCAGAAGGATTAAAGCGATACAGGTGAATTATATCAGGATTGAGTAAAATTATTTTTTTCAATCAAGTAGAAAAACTTTCAAAAGTTTCTCACTCTAATCAACAAACAATATCAATATTAAGAAAATCTATATTATTTTTTACATAATATATTATTTCATATAAATTATTTTCATCTTGTATTCTATTATTATTAACAAGAACTCAAGAATTAAGACTTTGAACTCAAAGTGACAATCTAGAAACTCAAAAATTTTTGAGAATATCTATTTTTTCATAATCTAAAGTTTCTGGCATTGCTTCAAAACAAAAAGGAACTTTTATCATAAAGTTAAACTCTCAAAATAAAAACCATAGAAAATCTTTTAATTGAGTATTCGATAATATTGAGGGAGTTCCTCATCAAAAGTAAATATTAGAAATCTTCTTATTTTTAAATAATGGAGAAAAATAAAGTATTTCTTTTTTTAAATCATTTAAATAAGCATTTATTTTTTCATTACTAGCAATAAGACTATTACAATGACAAAAATTACATTTCGTTCTACAAAAAGGAATATGAATATAAAGTCATATTTTATTATCAACTCAAGATTCTATATAATCATTCCAATAACTATAAATTTCTTTCTTTTTAATAGGAAAATATATTTCCATTGGAGGGTACATATTATCTCTTCATAGTATCTTTCTAAATATATTTAAAGTTTTATTCATTTTATTTAATTTTATTTCCTTTTAATAAATTTTAAGATAAGATAAATTAATATCATTAATAAAATTTTCATTCATATAAAATCAATTTAAGTAAAGATTTAATACATTTGAAAAAGAAGATGCCTTGATATCATTACTAAAAAATCATAATTTGGAATAATTATTTATTAAATATTTAAAATAATTATCCTTAGAATTTATAAAATAATAATATATTTTTGATTTTTTAATTTTATAAATTATATGACTATCTATATATCCTATTCAAGATTCTCAAAAGGCAATTATATTAGAATTTTCTTTCTTTCTAAATTCAATTATATATTTAGAATCATCACTTGTTTCTAAAACATCTCTATTTTTCTCTATAATATTAGAAAAATACTTATTTTTAAGTAATAAATTATCAAAAACATCATTCATTCAATATTTTTTTATAAATCAATCATTAAAGAAAGGTCTATAATTATTCTCTTGAATAAATATTTTCATAAAAGAATTATTGTATTTCTTTAATATATCAGAAAATTCTTTTATATCATTTAGAAAAATATTTTCTCAATATCAAAAAGGAAATCACCGTAAAAAATCAAGTTCAAGGGTAATATTCTTTTCTTTTTCTTTAGAAAGAACATACATATCACTTATTATTCTATATACATCTTTTTTATTTTGAAATCTGTTTAGGTATTTTTTATTATAATTATTATCAAATGTCTGGATTCAAAATAAAAAACAATTTACTCAAGAATCTATCATTTTCTCTAATATAGATTTTGATAATCCATTATGAGGAAATAATTCAATTGTAAATTCTTTTACACCTTTATTTAAATTACTATTTATAAAATCTATAAAATCTAATAAAAGAAAATGATTTAAGTTCCAAGTACCTCATCAAAGATAAATATTATCAATATTATAGTTATCAATTAAAGATTTATTATTTTCAAAATCCATTTTTAATCAATGAATATAATTATTTATAGTTTCCTTAGAAGTTCAAATATTTGAGTATATATAACAAAAATTACACTTACTAAAACAAAAAGGAAAATGAAAATAAAGTTGGGTAGAATAATTGTTTTTAGAATTAACTATATCAACTAATTTACTATCCGTAATATTATATTTTTCTTGTAAATAAGAATCATATGGATATTGTTCAGAAAGTCCTTTTCCAGCATAAAAAGAGTTTAAAAAACTATGTATTTCTATTTTATTCTTATATTTCAAAATAAAATTTGAAATATCTAGATTTAAAATTGATATAAATTTTTTCTTCAAATTCATTAGAAATTTTAATCTTCTAGGGTAAATATTTTTTAAAATATTTTTTACATAATTTTCTCACTTTATATTATATAGTATTGCTATATCATAAAAATCAATTGGTGCTTTTATATCAAGTCATAAAAAATAAGTCTCTTCTCAAATTATATTATTATCATAAATAATTCATTTCAACCACCTTTTATTCTTTTCTATTTCAAAATCTAAATATTCTAGTATTTTAAAAAATAGATATTTATTTTTTTTTAAAATCGCAACAATTAAATTATTATCTAATTGGTATAAAAAATCCTCACTAAAGAAAAAAGATTCTATTTTTGAGAAATCTTTTTCTAAAATAGAATTATCAAATATATGAAATAATACTATAATATTATTCTCTATATTAAAATTATTTTTATAAACTAGTACATTTTTTTGATAGGATTTTATAATATTTTTTGGGTTCTCATATATTATAAATACTTGTTCAAAATAATTGCTTTTCTTCAATAATATATAGTCCTCACATCATCATATATAAGTATTTCATCAAGAAATATGAATATTTTTTCATACATTTTTTACTTTCTTTAACTCTTTTTTTATAAGAGAATCATCTTCAGAAGAAAGATAATATGATAAATTACCTATATATTTAACATTAAGTTGGTTTAAAGATATAATAGTAGACATATTTTTTAATTAATTTCTAATCCTTTTATATATAAATGAAATGGGTCTTCATATAAACTACAAATATCCCTAAGAGATAAGAATTCTTTATGTAAAATTTCTTTTTTATTATAAAATAATCTTTTTATTATCTTTTCTCTATAATTTTTATTCCAAGTGGAAAATAAATTTTTATCAAATATATATTTTTCTATATCCAAATAACTCTCTAAAATATTTATATTTGAAATAAAAAACTCATCCTTTATATCCGATAGGTTAAAAAAATCTGGACACACAATGTTATATATATCTCAATTAGGTTTAAGAGATATAACAGGGGTAACTCAAATATCAACTATTTGAACTAAAAAATCTCAATAAAAGTTTTTAATAAAAGTTTTTAATAATTTTATCCTTTCCATTGTATTTTTAAATAAATTAATTTTTTTTTCTTTATCTATAAAATCAAAATTTCCATTTACATCTTGTTCTAAAATAAATGTTATATTCTTTAATCATAACTTAAATAAAAAGGAAAGTGAATCAAAATAATTAATATTTTCATATGTAAGAGGAATAACTGAAGAAAGAGAAATTCATAAATTTAAGTATTCTTTTTGATAAAATTTTAATAAAAAAATATTTTCAACTATTTTATTAAAATCTGAATTAAGCATTTTTCTATTTATAAAATTATTATTAAAATCTCAATCCAGACTAATAGTTATATTTATAAATAAATATGGATTATTTTGAAGTAAATTCAATATTTTTTCTATAAAAGATTTATTTAAAAGTATTCCATTAGTAGAAATATCAACTTTAAAAAATTTCTTCTTAAAAATAATTAAAGATGATATTTTATTAAGAAGATATAATAATCTATCTTTATATAAAAAAGGTTCTCATCAATAAATGTTAATACTATAAAAATTATTTAATATATAATCTCCTAATTTAGAAAAAAAAGAATCTATTATTGCCTCTGATATAAAATATCATTTTGTATGCTTTTGTGAACAATAAGAACAAGATAAATTACAATCTTTAGTTATATAAATAAAAATTTCTTCAAAAAATTTAATATTCATATTTATAGATTATAACATTTTTCTAAAAATAATTTATTCACCTTCTTTTTATATCCTTCTTCTCATAAATTTAATAATAATTTACCTCGCTCTATAGCACCTATTTTAAATATATCTTCTGATAAAGAAGATCAAGTAGATTCATGTATAAATAATTCAAAAGTACTATTACAGTCTTCTATTGATTCTAATTGTCCTAAACTCTTACATTTATTTTTTCAATTTATAAAAGAATCTAATAAAATATAATTAAATGAATTTTTATCCACTTTTGCTAATTTTATATCTTTCTGTTTATAAGCTTCACAAAAAAATTTTTCTTCTACTTTTTCAAATTTATCACATAATCACTGTTTTAAATTAACTAATACAGTATATTCATTTTTCTCAATAACTAACAATGCATTTTTATATTCATTAACTAGATTTCACTCATTTTCATCTAAATATTTTGATTTATTTCATTTTATAATATTTTGACATTCTCTCTCTAAATCTTCTTGAGTAAATTCTTTTTCTTTTTCTATTATTAAAAATCAAGTTGAATCAAAACTTCAAGTATTAGATTTAGAAATAACAACACTTCAAGTTGATAATCGTTCTAATCTTGAATTATTTCTATTTCTAAAAGAAATAGAAATAATAATTATTAAAGCTATAAATAAGAAAATAAAAACAAATAATCAATATAATTTTTTCATAATTTAATAATATTAATAAGATGTATTACCGTTGTCCATGACTTCCATGACTTCCATGACTTCCATGACTTCCATGACTTCCATGACTTCCATGACTAGAATGTCAAGGATCAGCACTCGCATGCCAATTAGCCAATCTAGCAACATCAATAGTTCCTCAATTAGGAGTTCAACTATAATGTCAATTTACTAATCAACTACTATGGCTTGTTAATGTGCCATTTGCATGTCACCCATTCCATATACATTCACCATTATAGTGTCATGGATCAACACTACTATGTCATCATCGAGCATTATTATCATGACTTCAATGATTACTATGAGAAGGAGCATAATTAACATGTCATCAAGCTGGTCAAGTTGAACTACAATGTCAACCATTTGTATGTCAAGAATTAGCATGTACAGCATTAACCAAATCTATTGAAGATAACAATAATCATCAAACAGATAATCCTAATGCATCTTTTTTACTAATTTTTCCACTTTCATCTGTAAGAAAACCTTTAATCTTTTTTGTGATTTTTGGAAATATTTTTTTTGTCATAAATAAGAATATTAAAAATAAATTATTTTAAGAAGGATTAGAACATTCTCAATTTAATAGCCCTCATTTTATTCAATTTGTCCAATTTTCAAAAACTTTTTTTACTTCTTTATCTCTCATATTACCAAAAATAAAATCAAGTATCATGCTATCAAGTTTTCTTTTTTCATCTTTCATAAAATTTGGATATAAGCTTCCATTTACTTTATAAGAATTTATAGGACAAACTCCAATATAAGATTTATAAACATTTTCATTATATCAAGGAAGTCCGTCAAGAGTTGATGCCTGAACCATAATTTTTGTTGTTTCACTTTCTATCATTACTTTATAAGTATCACTTCATGTTTCTTGTAATTTTGCCATCATAAAATTATCATCCCCCATTCTTCCAAGCATTCTTCCTTCATCACAACTATAAATCTTTCCATCATAATTATAAGCAACTTGCCCTATACAAGCACCACAAGGACTTCTATTATCCATAAAATTAGGATCTTTAGGATGAAATATTTTTGCAAGGTAAATATTTGTCAATTGCTCACAAAATAATACTCCGTTTTTATTAAGTTCTATAATATATTCCATTGAATTTTTATAAAAATCAAAAAAATCTTCCGAAGAATATCAAAGATTTTTTAAATCAACTTCTGCAAATCCATAAGGATTAAGTGAACGAATAAATATACTATCAAGTCCAAGTTCCACATAAGTATCTATAATTTCTTTATATTTTGGAAGTGCTTTTTTTGTAACAGTTAAAAGTGCTCACATTTTTTTATCAAATCCCCTTTTTTTATATTCCTCATTAATTCTTTTTATCCAATAAGTAACTTGTTCAAAACTATTTCCTCATAAAAAAACTCTATTATAATTATGAATTTCTTCATCTCAATCTAAAGATGAAGAAATAGAAATATTATTTTGTATCAAAAAATCTAATTTATCTTCATTCATAAGAGTAAGATTTGTCACTAATGAAAAAAATACCTTTTTTCATAAATGAAAAGATCGTATCTGAGCTTGTTCTACTATATATTTTGTCACTTCCCAATTAGCAAGAGATTCCCCTCATTGAAATTCTATTGTTATTCACGGTGATGAAGTATGAAAAATGGTATCAAGAACTCCATCAGCCGTTTCTTTTGTCATATCCATATCATGAGCTTCCATAGGAGCAACCGCCGCATGACAATATTGACACTTATGATTACATCTAAGAGTCGTTACAATAATATGAAGAGACGGTCCATAAGCAAGGAAATGATTTTTTGTAGCATAAGCTTGTGCCATATCATTTTCAAACCCTTCTTTTTTTATAAATCAATTTTTTAATAATTCTTCATATTTTTCTCAAGACTCAATTTTCCCTTCAATAAAAAGAGAAAATTCTTCTTTTGTGAGGAAACTATATTTTCCAATATCATTGGTTATAAGATAAGTATTTTCATCAAATTTTTTAAAGCGGAAAAAAGCTATTTTTTCACTTCTTAAATTTTTAATTTTTTCTATAGATAGCATAAAAATAAGGTTAATTACAAACTTTCATTATATAAGGCAAGAACATAATTCATAAATTCATTAAAAATTTCTTCTTGTTCTTGTTCGTTTTCTCAAAATATAAAAACTTGTCAATTATCATAAGTAATATCATAATCACTAAAATCTTCTATTGCCTTATTGATAATATCAATTGGATATAAACTAATCTCTATTTTGAAATTTTTTTTTCACATTTTCTATTGCATTAATATCTAAATGAATTTGTGGTTCTTGCTCTCAAGAAGAAAAATTTATCTCTCCTTCTGTTTCTTCTTCTATTTCTTTCAATATTCTTTGTATTTCCTCTTCATCTATTTTTAAATCAGGATCATTTTCTATTTCTCTTAAAATTTCATCAATATCTTTATCAAAATCAATTTCATTTCTTTCTTCTTGTCTTTTTTCTGTGTCTATTTGAATAAAATTATTCATATCAAGACTATTTGCAATTGCTGCTCCAACTATTTTTTCTCTTATTTCTTTATTATCTTTTTCAAGTGTATCTCTCAAATATACAGAAAGTATTTCATCACTAAAATCTGCAAGAATTGTTTCTATATTTTCTTCTTGTTCCTTCTTTGTACATTGAAGTATAATATTTCCATCCGTGTCAAGTTTAAAGAAAAAATAAGCTCTATTAAGAAAATTATAAGCTGCCTTTAAAACGATATTTTGAGAAAAAATATTTGTATCAATGAGAAGTTCAAATTTATTTCACTCAATTACTTCTTTTAAAAAAGATTCCATACCTATATAATTAAAAAATATTAATCAAACTTTGGAAGATATTCTTCTCTATATCTTTCCTCACACTCTTTTATAATTTTTACTGCTTCTTCTTTTCAAAAAAATCATTCCACTTTTCCTGTTCAAGGTTTTTTAAGATATTTATAATATTCCCAAAAATGTGTTGTTTCTTTTTGCCAATATTCTCAAAGTTGAGCAATATCTGTGATATGATCTTGTCTTTTATCATCATTAACAACTGCTATTATCTTATCATCTACTTCTCCCCCATCAACAAATTTCATCACTCCAATAATACGAAGCTCAACAAGTGTTCACGGAAGTATGTCTTCTGTAAGATTTATAATTTCTACATCAAGTGGATCATTATCCAAATCCCAAGTAGATGGAATTGCTCCATAGGAAAATGGATATGCAAGAGAAGAATACCCAACTCTATCGAGCTTCAGAGTTCAGGTTTCTGTAATAAGCTCATATTTATTTATAAGTTTTGCATTATTTTCAACTATTGCATTTATTATTCATTCTTCTTCTGAAACAAATGCTGGAAGTACATGAAGAAGATTAAGCATATATTTACTTGGCTTAATATTTATATTTGCCATAAATTACATTAAAAAATTAAAATCCTAATAAGTATATATTTTTTACCAAATTTTCAAATATTTTTCTCTTTTTTCTATTTACTTATAAACTCTTTTAATTTGTGTTTGAAATCTTACAAGAATCTCATAACTAATTGTTCCAATATTTTTTGCAATATTTTCAATACTATTTTTATCTTCTTTGTTTGTTGAAATAATTTCAATTTCATCTCAAACAAAAACTTCTCTCTCTCAAAAATCAAAACTTGAAATATTCATAGAAATTCTCCCAACATAAGAAATATATGTTCATTTATATTTCACAAATCCATTATTTGAAAGCCTTCTATCCAATCCTTCAAAATATCCAAAAGGAATACTTGCAATATTTGATTTTTTTTCAAGTAAAAAAGTTCCATTGTATCCTACTTTTTCTCATATAAAAAGATTTTTATGAATACTTACAATATGAGAGTAAACAGATAATACTGGTTGAAGTTTTTCTCCAAAAGCATAAAATTTATCATCCTTCTCAAGTGGATTATATCAATAAAAAGCAATTCATGGACGATAGGCATTAAAAAAATTATCTCGTATTTTGAGAAGTCCTGCACTTGCTCCTATATGTCTATATTGTGGCGAAAATCAAGCTTCTTTTATTTTTTCGTAGAGATTTTTAAATTTTTGTATTTGTGCTTCCATAGATTTTCCATCACTTTCATCCGCTCCAGCAAGATGACTACATACTCATTCAAGAGTAATTTTCGAATTATTTTTTAGTAATTCAAGAATTTCTCTCAAATCTTTTTCATCAACTCCTTCTCTATTCATTCAAGTATTGAGAAAAAGATGAATTTTTATTTTCTTCTTTAATTGACAAAAATATTGCAAAGTAGAAAAATTATAGATACAAAAAGAGCTTATATGAAAATCAAAAAATCTATAATTTTCCTTAAACATCTCTGATAAAACAAGAACTTTTTTATGCGAATATTTTTTTATATATTGATATTCTACAAAAGAATCTATTGCTACCATAGGAGTGTTCAATTTATTTATCATTTTAGCTATTCCTTGAAGTCCGTGTCCATAAGCATTCGATTTCAAGACTGGAAAAAGTATTGCATCTTTTTGAAGTGATTGTAAATATTCAAAATTACTACAAAGCTTTTTTGTATCAATTTCTATTCTATTGATACTTTGGTAGTTTTTTTTAAATATTTTTTTTATTTGGTCTATCATAATTTTTATATTAATTTCTTGTTTATAATATTTAAAAAAATAAAAACTCCAATTGGAGTTTTTATTTTTTTAAATCATAGAGTTTCAACTGAGCAATAGATTTGAGAAGCATATCTTCAGCTTCTATAAACCTTTCCATATCCATTCTATCACTAGAATCTTTATATCTTTGCATAAGTTCTAAAGCAAATGTTCTTGCATGTTCCGCTTCATGTATGCTTACATCTTCAATATCTATAAGCATATCAGACATTATCTTTACTTGAGAATCTTTTACTTCAACAACTCATGATCCTATCGCAAAATCATCTCTTCTTTCAACTCCATTTTCATCACGAATAATAAGATACATCGTGCTTGGACGAATAGAGGTAATAAGTGGTGCATGTTTTTCTAATATAGTTATCTCTCAAAGTCCTGTCATAAGAGACAAAGAAATAACATTATTTGACACAAATGCTTCCCCATTAAATGAAAGTATTTTTACATTCATAATAATTATATTTTCTTTATAAGTTAATTAACTGTTTTTTTCTTTTTCATAAGCCTTTACTACATCATCTACAGAAGCTTTGTACATAAAATATTTTTCAGGAATAGTATCAAATTCTCCTTCTATAATTCTTTTAAATCAAGAAACCGTATCAGAAAGTTTTGCATATACTCAAGGAGTTCAAGTAAATTGTTCTGCTACAAAAAAAGGTTGAGAAAGAAATTTTTGTATTCTTCTCGCTCTTGCAACAGTAAGTTTATCTTCTTCTGAAAGCTCATCCATACCAAGAATAGCAATAATATCTTGAAGCTCTTTATATTTTTGAAGAATTCTTTGTACTTCTCTTGCTATAGCATAATGTTCTTCTCCAACAATATTTGCATCAAGAACAGTAGAAGTACTGTCAAGAGGATCTACTGCTGGATAAATTCAAAGCTCTGCAATAGATCTATTGAGAACGATTGTTGAATCAAGATGAGCAAAAGTAGTTGCTGGTGCTGGATCTGTCAAATCATCTGCTGGGACATATACCGCTTGTACTGAAGTAATAGAACCATCTTTTGTTGAAGTAATTCTTTCTTGTAATGCTCCCATATCTGTAGCAAGAGTTGGTTGATATCCTACTGCTGATGGAATTCTTCAAAGAAGTGCTGATATTTCAGAACCTGCTTGAGTAAACCTAAATATATTATCAATAAAAAGAAGAACATCTCTTTTTTCTCTATCTCTAAAATGCTCAGCCATAGCAAGTCCTGTAAGAGCAACTCTTGCTCTTGGTCCAGGAGCTTCATTCATCTGTCAAAACACCATTGCTGTTTTACTTAATACTCAAGAATCTTTCATTTCATGATACAAATCATTTCCTTCTCTTGTTCTTTCTCCTACTCAAGCAACTACAGAATATCATCAATGTTCTGATGCTATATTATGAATAAGTTCTTGCATAATAACTGTTTTTCCTACTCAAGCTCATCCAAAAAGTCCTACTTTTCCTCATTTTAACATTGGAGCAATAAGATCAATAACCTTTATTCAAGTTTCAAAAACTTCTGCTTTTGTAGAGAGGTTTTTAAAATCAGGAGAAGCTCTATGGATAGGATCCATATACTCTGTTTTCGGCATTTCACCACCATCTATAGGATGTCCAAGAACATTAAACATTCTTCCGAGAACTTTTTCTCCTACGGGTACTTTAATAGGACTTCAAGAAGCCTTTACTTCAAGACCTCTTTTGAGTCCATCAACAGGATTCATAGCAATTGTTCTTACGACATTATCTCAAAGTTGTTGTTGAACTTCTAGGGTAACGACTTCATTGTGTCCTAACACCTCAAGTGCTTCATAAATAGCTGGAACATATCCATCACCAAAAGCAACATCTATGACAACTCAGGCTATCTTTGTAATTTTTCCAATATTCATAAATAGATATTAAAAATTAAGTTATTTTTTATTGTTTTACATCCATTGCTTTGTTTGCAAGTCTATCAGCTTCTTTGTTTTTTTCTCTTGGTATCCAAGAAAATACAATTTTTATTTTATTTTTATTTATTATATCTTTTATTTCAAAATAAATTCATTTCAAATCATCATTTTTTACTTTCCATACTCAAGATAATTGACTCGCAACAAGTTTTGAATCCATAAACATTTCTACTTGTTTTGCTTCAAGCTCTATTGCTCGTTTTATTCAAAAAAGTACAGCACTATATTCAGCAAAATTATTTGTACAAATTCATAAGTAACTATATCTTCTTTCTAAAATTTTTTCATTTTCATCAATAATTACAACTCCTATTCAGGATTCTCAGGGATTTCCTCTACTTCCTCCATCAGTAAAAATAGACAACTTCATAATTATATTGTTGTATCAAAATTATCCTTTTCTTCATTTTTACTTATTTTTTCCTCATGAGCTCAAAATCCAACATAAAAATATTTTCTAAAAACAATTGTAAGTACAAAGATAAGAAGGAGAAGAATAAGAGCAAATTTGTTATAAACAGAATCTCATGTTGGTGCTACTTCATATCAAAAAATTTGACCTCAAAATCAATACAAAACTCATAAAACGAGACTAAACAAAACCCAATATACAACAAAAAGAATTATATTAAGAATAAGTTTAGCAACTATAGGAAAATCTTTCATACTATTTTTATTAAGTTATAATATATGGATTTTAATAGTTTTTTTAAAAAAGTAAAACTATATGTCTTTTAAGGCTTCTACTCATCAAGTTATTTCAGAAACCTCTTTTGTAATCATTGCCTGTCTTGCTTTATTATATTTCAAAGTCAAGGCTCATGCTATTTTACTTGCATTATCTTTTGCACTTTTCATTGCCACCATTCTCGCACTATGTTCTGAAGCTTTTGCTTCAAGAATTATTTCATAAAACATCAAATCAAGTATAAGTGGAATAATTTCATCAAGTATTTCTTCTTTGTTTGGTTCTATCTTATATTCTGAAAAATCACTTCCAATCAATAACTCTTTTTCTAAATCTATATCTTCTCCAACAATTGTGAGAAGATAATCTTTTATTTCTTCTGGAATAATTGGCAAAAAAGGTCTCATTGTTGGAACTTGTTTAATTGTATTTATATAATGATTATAAAAAATAACAACTTTTTTGTATTTTCCAGATAAATATTCGTCTCTTAAATCTTTTGAAACTGTTTTCATCATAACCGGCTCAATATGATCACTAAAAATAGAAGAATAATCCGCAATTAAATTATGACCTGTTTTAGCAACAAACTTGGCACCCCTCTTTCCCATAGTAATAAAATCCATATTTTCTCATAAATTTTCTTTTATATAATTACTTACTTTTTTCATTACATTGATATTATATCATCAACATAATCCCTTATTGGAAGTAATGATAATTCAAAGAACCTTATCTCTAGGAGTCTCTTCTTTTCAAACAAAAAATGGATGATTTGGAAGAGAATTATGGATACGAAAAAATACCTTTAAGATTTCAAAAACAAAATCTTTTTTACTAAGTGCTTTATCTTGTGCTTTTTTCATCTTTACCGTTGAAATAAGCTCCATTGCTTTCGTTATTTTTCAAGTATTTTTTATAGAGTTAATTTTTCTCTTAATTTCTTTTGCTGATGCCATTTTATTTTAAAATAATTTATAATTATTTATATAATTGAACTACCTTTTCTATAAGATCTTTTAAATTTTTTTCTGTTTCATCATTCATTGCCTTTTCTGTTTCTATTGAATTCAAAATAGTTTTTTCTTCTTCAAGAGAAGTATAAAAATCTGATTCTAGTTTTCCTATTTTTGTAACATCTATTTCATCAAAGAAACCATTTCCTCCTGCATATAAAGCACAAACTTGTTTTGCTACAGATACTGGAGCATATACTCCTTGTTTTAATATTTCCATCATTCTTTTTCCTCTTTCAAGTTGTTTTCTTGTTGCTTCATCAAGATCAGAAGCAAATTGAGAAAATGCAGCAAGTTCTCTATATTGAGCAAGATCAAGCTTTAAAGTTCAAGCTACTTTTTTCATAGCTTTTATCTGTGCAGATCCTCAAACTCTCGATACAGACAATCAAACATTGATTGCTGGTTTTTGTCCACTATTAAATAAATCTGATTCCAAAAATATTTGTCCATCAGTGATAGAAATTACATTTGTCGGAATATAAGCAGATACATCTCAAGCTTGTGTCTCAATAATTGGCAAAGCTGTCATACTTCAAGCACCAAGTTCATCATTGAGTTTTGCAGATCTTTCAAGAAGTCTTGAGTGAAGATAGAATACATCTCAAGGATAAGCTTCTCTTCATGGTGGTCTTCTAAGAAGAAGCGACATTTCTCTATATGCATTTGCTTGTTTACTTAAATCATCATAAATAATAAGAGCATGGCGACCATTGAACATAAAATATTCGGCCATAGAACATCATGAATATGGTGCAAGATATTGCATAGAAGCTGGAGCACTTGCTCAGGCACTTACTACAATAGTATATTCCATTGCTCCTCTTTTCCTTAACTCTTCAACAATTCTTGAAACTTTTCAATCTTTTTGTCCAATTGCTACATAGACACAAATCATTTTTTTTCCTTTTTGATTCAAAATAGCATCAATTGCTACTTGAGTTTTACCTGTTTGTCTATCTCAGATGATTAATTCTCTTTGTCCTCTTCCAATTGGTACAAGTGAATCTATTGCTTTTATACCTGTTTCCATTGGTTCATGAACAGATTTTCTCGTCATAACTCATGAAGCAACTCTTTCTATAGGATAATGGTCACTTGCTTGAATATCTCCAAGTCCATCTATTGGATTTCAAAGAGCATCAACAACTCTTCAAATAAGATTGTCTCCTACAGGAACTTCAAGAATTTTTTTTGTTGCTGTTACCTTATCTCATTCTTTAATAGTGTTAAAACCATTAAGAATAACAATTCCCACAAAATGTTCTTCAAGATTAAGAGCTACTCAAACAGCTCCTGACTCAAAATTTACTACCTCATTGTAAGCAACTTTTGTAAGACCTGAAACATTTGCAACTCCATCTCAAAGATAAAAAACCTCTCCAACATTTTCAATTTCAGGATTAAAATCAGCTGAATCTATATGGGTTTCTATATCCTTAATCAGGTTTATTAAAATATCGTTTGACATAGGATTTAACTTTTAAAAATTAATATTATTTTCTTATTTTTTTCTCAATATTACTAAAACTTATATCAATCAATTCATCATCTCTATAAATTTTTATTCCTCCTCATAAATTTTCCTTAGCAATAAGAACAATTTCTTCTTTTTGTGGATTTTCATTAAATACTGATTCAAAAATTCTCAAGGCTTCATCTAAAACAACTTGTTTAGAAAGACTTGGATAGTATTCAACAATATAATCCTTTTTTCAAAGAATATTTTTCTTAAAGTATTTTGCTCATCTTTTTCAAAGTTTTTTCTTTAAGTCCATATACTCTCGTATTCCAACTAAAAGATTTTTTAACTCAGAGATTTCTAATTCTTTAATAGAATTCATTCTTTTCTTTTTTTAAGTTTTAATTTTTTATAGAACTAATTTGTTTTTCCATAAAATCTCTATTTACAATTTCTTTATCAAACAATTGTTTATTAAGTTGAAGTGAAAGGTCTATAATTTTTGATTTCATAGATTCAAGCATTGTATTTCTCATTTTCTCAACATCTTCTTTTGCTCCATCTACAAGAGCTTGAGCATCTCTTTCAGCTTCAGAGAGAATTTTTTCTCTCGTTCTTTTTGCGATTACTTCAGATTCTCTTTTCATTTCCTCTGCTTGATTTCTTGATTCAAGAACTATATCACTTGCCTCTTTTTCAGCCGACTCTATTTTATCTTTTGCAACTCTCTCACTTTCATTAATATTTTTTAATTTTTTTCTTCTTTCTTCTATTAAAAGAACTATTTTCTTTCAAAGAAAATGTTTAAATAAAAATACAAGAAGTGAAAAATTAATTATTTGAGCTACAACGACTCCTATGCTTATTTCTTCCATATTTTTTAAATAAATAAAACGAATAAAGTTCTTTTTCTTAAATTACAAAAATAATTATGCTAATATCTTATTAGCAATAATAAGACCATAAATAGCAACTACTTCAATAAGAGCAAGAAATAATATCATAAATGCAAGTACTGAACCTTTTGTTGCAGGATTTCTATTCATTGCTTCTAATGCAACCGAAACAACTGGTCATTCAAGGAATCCTACTCAAAATCAAGTTATTCAAATAGTAAGAGCTGCACTGAGTGCCTTTGAAGGATCAAGTCCTGTTTGTCATAAAATATTTAAAGCAATAAGAAGACCATAAATAGCAATTGATTCAATTATTGCAAGTCAAAGAATTGTAACAACAAGGAAAAAATTAGATAAACTTGGATTTTTTCCCATAAGTGTTATAGAAGTTCTTACAAGATTTGCTTGCCCTATAGAAACTCATACTCATGGTAAGATTATTGCTAAAGCGGCACATAAATATATTAAATTCATAAAAATAAATATTAAAAAATAAAAACAAATTCCCTATTTCCCAATTAATGTAATTTTGCTACCTTTATAAATATCGCTACAAGAAGTGGGAATACAAAGGCTTGTATAAAAGCCACCATTAATTCTTGTATATAAACAATAATTGGTATAATTATAGGGAACTCAAACTTAACTAAACTCATCGTCATTCAAGAAAGTATTGTAAATATCATCATAAGAAGAGCTCATCACGAAGTAATATTTCCAAAAAGCCTAAAAGATAATGAAATTATTTTTGCCAAAATTCCTATTATTTCAAGAAGTCATAAAAATACTGAAATAACAATATCAAAAGCTTTTATAAGTATAAAAAGAGGAATATCTACAAAAATAGGAAGTTTTCCTCTTTCAAAAGGAATATAATTTTTTCAAAGAAGAGGAAAATACTCATATACAAAATGTCCAAATCAAAGATGACTCATTTGTTGGAAAAGCATATAAAAAATTGCACAAATAGCCATTCATAAATTAAAATTTATATCTGAAGTAGGGATTTTGATATAATGTTCCATTTCATGACCAAAAATAGGAACAAAAAATTCAAGAAGTATTCACAATAAATTAGAAAAAAGGATAACAAAAAAAAGTGAAATTATAAAAAGTTTTGGACCTCTTTTTTCTTCAACTCATAAAAGTTCTTCAAAAAAATCATAAGCTTTTTCAAAAAGCATATCAAAAAAAGTAACAAATCCTGAATTTTTAAAAACATTAAAAGAAATGATAAGAATAAGAACTATTCCTAATTCCAAAAGAAGTCCATTAAACACTCAAGAAAATTTATAAACATCCAAAAATGCTGGTAAAAATTCCTCCATCTTTAATTATTTATTTTTAAAACAGCTTGGATTATATTTTAAACATAAAAAAATGCAAATGATTTTATATAGTTTTTTCTCTTGGAGAAAAGAAAAAAATTATACAAAATATTTTGCGAGTTTTAAAATTATGAATATAAATAAAAGGATAATTATCATTTTATAAAAAAATATGAAAATCTTAAAATTTGGTGGAACTTCCGTTTGAAGTAAAGAAATGATAGAAAAAACAGCAAAAATTGTTGTGGATGCAAAAAAAGAAGATTCTATCATTGTTGTTGTTTCAGCAATGAGTGGTATAACCAATACTCTCATAGAAATATGTGAACTTGCTAAAAATTGAAAACAAGAAACATTTTTTCCTCTTCTTGAGAGTATCAAAGAAAAACATATTCAAGTAGCTCAAGCATTATGTAATAATAACTGTGATATATTTTTTACCAATGAAATAAATAAATATATTATCCAATTAGAAGATATTTTAAAATGAGTCTCTTTACTAAAACAACTTTCTGATAAATGAAAAGCAAAGATACTTTATTTTTGAGAAATCTTATCTTCATTACTTGTATCTCTTGCAATAAGCCAAGCTTGATATCCTTCAAAAAATTATTTTTCAAGAGATTTACTTATATGTTCCTGAAAATTTATTGATTGAGATTGTAATTATAAAAGTTCTGAGGAAAAAATTACTGATTTTCTAAAAAATAAAGATCTTGAAAAAGAAATTCCTGTTATTACTTGATTTTGATGAGGAGATGAAGAAGGAAATATTTATCTTTTTGATAGAGGTGGAAGTGATTATGTGGCAACTTTACTTGGAAGATTTTGACAAGCAAGTAGCATAGAAATATGGACTGATGTAGACGGAATAATGTCTGCTGATCCAAGAATAGTAGAAACTCCTATTTTATGGGAAGAACTTGATTATTCTATCTGTGCAGAATTTGCTATTGCTGGAGCAAAAGTATTACATCCAAAAACAATTTCTCCGGTACAAAGAAAAGAAATAGCTATCGTTATAAAAAATACATTTAATCCCAAAGCTCCTTGAACAAAAATTTGTAGCAATAAAAGTGAATGAATAAAAGGAATTCATATAGATGATAATCAAGTAATACTTTCTTTTATAGACCCTGCAATGATAGGATCTATTGGATATATATCAGAAGTTGTAAAGGTTTTTAGTAGTCTAAAAATTTCTCTTGATGCTATTGCAACAACTGAAACTTCTTTTTCTCTTTCTCTCAGAAAAAAAGATTATACAGAAAAACTTCTTGAGGAATTAGAAAAAATAAAAGAATTTTTTCATCTTGAAGTTCTTGAAAATATAACAAAAATATCCCTTATTTGAACTCATATAAATGAATATGATATTTTAAGAGATGTATGAGAGATTGTAATGATGTCAAAATGAGCTTATGGAAAATCTCTTACTCTTTTTGTAAAAACAAATGATTCTAAAAGGCTTATCCAGACCCTCCATAAAAAAATTTTTCAAAAATAATTTTTATTCTTTTTTACTTTTATTTTTTAAATCTTTAAATTATGTATAACATTTGAATTGTTTGAGCAAGCTGAGCTGTAGGAATTGAAATGATTGCTTGTCTTTTTGATTTGCATATTCCAGTAAATGAGCTTCGTCTCTGAGCTTCTGAAAAATCAGCAGGAAAAATTATGAGGACTCCTTTTTGAGAAAAAATAATCCAAGAAGTTAATGACGATTTTTTTGAATGACTTGATTTTGCTCTTTTTTCTGCTTGAGGAGATAATTCAAAAAAATATGCTCCTATTGCAATAGAAAAATGAGTAATTGTCATAGATAATTCTTCGGCTTTTCGTTATGATGAAAATATTCCCCTTGTCGTTCCTCAAATAAATGCAAACACTATCTGAAATGCAAAACTTATTGCCAATCCAAACTGTACTACTGCTATTGCCGTTGTTGCTCTCTATCCTATCTATAAAAAATATGGTCTCAAAAAAATAATTATGTCAACCTACCAAGCAACAAGTTGAGCATGAGCAAAAGGAATGCAAGAACTTCTCGAAAATACAAAAAGGTATTTTGACGGACAAGAAGCAAAAGTAGAAAATTTTGCTTATAACATTGCCTTTAATCTTATTCCTCATATTGATACTTTTCAAGAAAATGGCTATACAAAAGAAGAAATGAAAGTTGCTTGGGAAACACATAAAATTTTTTGAGATGATAATATTGCAATAAGTTGTACGGCAGTAAGAATACCAACTCTGAGAGCACATAGTGAATCTATTGTCCTTGAAACAAAAGAAAAAGTAGATATAGAGGATATTAAAGAAATACTTAAAAATGCTCCTTGAGTAGAGCTTGTAGATGATATCACAAATAAAAAATATCCTATGCCACAAAATGCCACAAAAAAATATGATGTAGAAGTCGGAAGAATTAGAAAAAATCTTGTTTTTTGAGAGTATGGAGTGGAACTTTTTGTTTCTTGAGATCAGCTTCTCAGAGGAGCGGCTCTCAATGCCGTAGAAATATTACAAGAATGTATAAAAAATAAAGAATTACATAAATAAATTTTCTGTATTGTTTTTATCAAATTCCCATTTTAAAGGATTTTCAATAATATATTTTCGTATTCTTTGTAATTCATCTTCATTTCTGATAATTCTATCATAATAATTTGATTGCCATAATTTATTTCACACTGAATTTTTCAAGATATTTATCTGTTTTGCAGTTATCATTTTAAATTTTCATACAATTTTTGGTATCAGCATATTTCTGCGATTATTTCTATTTTCTGCCGTTTTCATCGTTGTTGTAGAAACAATTCACACATTCTGTTCTGTAGAGACAATTCATGAATTGTCTCTACGATATGACACCATAATAATCAAATGCAAATGGTTCGGCATGACAACAAATTCATCAACAGATGAAAA
The DNA here is from genome assembly GCA_013350285.1 of Candidatus Altimarinota bacterium. Taxonomy (GTDB): domain Bacteria; phylum Patescibacteriota; class Gracilibacteria; order BD1-5; family UBA6164; genus JAAXWG01. The sequence continues at coordinate 180,041 of JAAXWG010000001.1, forward strand.
TTCATTGTAATTTTCTATATTTTTTATTCCATCAAAAACAATTTTTCCCCATTCATTCAAAACCATTGCTCAATCCGCAATTTCTCCAAAATAATTTTCTCTATTTTTTGTACAAATCGTGATAAAATATGCTCAACCAGACGAATAATCATAATCTTGCAACCTGTTTGATTTTTGGTTATATTTTTCTTTGAATTTATAATCTTGAGATATAAATAATTAATCAAAATTAATAGGGATATATAATCCCAATTGTTTTATAAATAATTCTGGAACAGGATTTTTAGCCGTTATATTTGGAATAAATTGAAAACTATTATTTTCTACAAACATATTATCATTATCTAAAAAATTTATTTCTCATTCTAAATAAATTACTCAACTTATATGAGAATATGAAGAGTTTGTGAAATATCAAACATCTATATTGTCTCATATTTTTGATAACTTTTGATAAGATATATTGCCATGAATATCAATTTGGGTTAATCAAATTCAATACAATATTGATAATATACCTTTATCTGTAGACCAAGAATCAACTTGATTTCAGTCAATTGCAATTATAAAAATATCATTTTCAGAGCATCAATTTTTTCTATATACTTTTTCCCAATGATTAGCTTTATCGCAGAAGCCCTTATTTAATCTCTTATACCTAGGAATTGAAATATCAAGTAAATTATAAGTTTTATTTCACAAGTTTTCAATAAAGGAATGTTCCGCTGGAGTTCTTGCTTCTATCCGAATTTTTTTTCACTCATACTCTACCAAAAAATCAGGTGTTCAATTTTCTTGTTTCTTTGTTTTTTCAATTAAATTAAACTTTTTTGTAATTAAAAAATCACATAAAAATATTTCCCATAATCTTCAATAAAATTCTCATTTTTTAGGAAAAATACTTATAAAATTTTTATCTAAGTATTTTTTACATTTTTTATAAGATTCGTTTATTATTAATTTAATTTTTTCACGAGTTTTATTATGTGTAGCCCGTTTTATGAATAACTCTTCATAATCACTATATTTTTTCAACTTTTCTTGAAAAACTTGATTATCATTATTATAAAATATATCTTCTTCTCAAATACAAGAAAAAATATCCTCTTCCATACTATTAATTTAATAAAGTACTATTTTAATATAGACTATACATATATTTTTATTTTTCAAGAAAATTTTTATCTTTTTCTTTATTTTTTTTATTTTTTTGATACTATTTGATAAGTTTAAAAATTATTTATTTTTTAATTATTTTTTATGAAATACTTGCCGGAATCGTGAGAAAATTTATTTCAGAGAATGAAAAGACTTATAAGACACTATGAGGAAGTAAACGGAAAAGGAAGTAGTATAAATATTGCTGTTGGGGAACCAGATACAAATCCACCAGAATTACTTAGAAAATTTGTCGCAGAAGAAGTGATGAGAGATGATAATGCAAATCATACTTATTGGGACAATAGAACAACTTGAGAACTGAATGAAAATTTGATAGAAATAACCAGTGGTGTTGATATAAGAGGAGAAGAACATCTTGCAACTTTGCTTCTTCCATGAGAAAAATCTATGATAGGACTTTTACTTATTGCTTGTGGAGCAAATAGAAATGATTTACCAGTTGATAATGTTGGCTATATTAGAACCGCTCCATCCTATGACTTAGTTGGAACTTGGTCAGAGTATTTATGAGAAGAATCAGATATTTGGTCTATTTATAGCCACGAAAATTTTCGCCTCAAAGTAGAAAATCTTCCTCAATGAAAAAAGCCAAGAATGATTATGACAGTAAAACCGTGAAATCCTACTCCTGTAGGAGCAAGTAAAGAAGAATGGGAAGAAATTATAAAATATTGTATAAAAAACAAAATTCGTCTCGTAAATGACGGAGCTTATACGGGAGTTGTACATAAAAATCATGTACCACTTTCAGCAGTAGCAAAAGATTACAAAGAACTTGAGTGGATAGAACTTTTTTCTATTTCAAAAACTTTTAGTGCTTGTGGATGGAGACTTGGAGTTGCTGTCGGAAGTAAAGATTTTATTGCTGAGTTTACAAAAATAAAAGGAAATTCTGATTCTGGAGGATTTGGTCCACTTATTGTTGGACTTGCAAAATATCTCAAAACAGATGATGTGAGAAAAGAAGCAAGACTTGCTCAAGAAATGTATAAAAAAAGACTTGATATTCTCGTGCCAATTTTTGAATGAGCTTGATTTAAGTTAGCCTGTCCATGTGATGCTGGATTTTTTATGCTTTTTCATTGTCCAACAATGCTGAATGGAGAAAAAATAGAAACATCAGAACAATTTAATCAAAAAATGATTGAAGCAATTTGACTTGTCGGAGTTCCTTTTGTTGGAAGTGAAATAAGTTGAAAAAAAGAACAATTCATCAGATATTCTGCTTGTTATAATGCTCTTGATGAAGAAAAAGTAAAAATACTGAGAGAAGCTCTCAAAAAAATAAATATTTCTTATTCTTAAAAGAAAATATGAATTTCAAAGATTTTTTAGCAACACAAAAACCACTCAAAGATTTTTCTGTAGAAATAGAACTTAATTCTTGAGAAAAAATGCTGATAGAAAACAAAGAATGAAAAAGAGGAAGCCTCCAAGTGCTACAAAATTTTCTCGGATGTAGAAAAGAGAAATGCTCTCCTTTTCCACTAAAAAATTTTTGCGAACATTATGAAGAATGGAAAAAAAATAAAATATGACACGAAACTATTGCCTTTTTGGAAAAATACAATAAAAAAGGTTGAAAAGTAAGAAAAATTTAATTTTTTATCAAAAAATTATGAAAATAGCTATTGTCTGATATGGAAGAATGGGCGAATTAGTAGAAAAATATACAAAAGAAAGATGACACGAAATTGCTATAATTATTGATCCAAAAAAAGGAACAAAAAAAGAGGATTTACTCACTATTGATTTTGATGCTATTGTTGAATTTTCTCTTCCTGAAATAGCTCTTGAAAATATGAAATTTTATGCAAAAAATGATATGAAAGTAATTATGGCAACAACTGGTTGGTATAATCATATAGAAGAAATAAAATCTCTTTTTAATAATTCAAAATGAGCTCTCCTTTGGTCTGGAAATTTTTCTCTTGGTGTTCATATTTTTTGGAAAATCATAGAACAAGCTTCAAAAATTATCAATAAATTTGATAATTATGATGTTTTTGGACATGAATTTCATCACAATAAAAAAGCAGATTCTCCAAGTGGAACTGCAATAAATACAGCTCATATTATTCTTGAAAATGTAGAAAGAAAAAAAACACTTATCACAGAAGAACTGAGTGATAGAGCAATAAAACCAGAAGAACTTCATTTTTCTTCTACCAGAGGTGGAAATATTCCTTGAATTCACTCTGTCTATTTTGATTCTCCTTTTGATACTATCAAGATAGAACATTCTGCAAGAAGTCGTGATGGATTTGCTCTTGGTTCAGTTATTTGTGCCGAATGGATACAAGATAAAAATGGCTATTTTGAAATTGGTGATTTTATGAAATATCTTGATGTATAAAATAATTTTTATTTTTTAAAATTTTACTATGGAAACAAAATCTTTCAGATGACTTTGGACTGCTCTTGTTACTCCTTTTAAATCAGGCAATGGACTTGATAACAAAGTAGATTACAAAGCTCTAAAAAAACTCCTTGAAATGCAAATAGAAGCAAAAGTTACAGGAGTTCTTCTTCTTGGAACAACGGCAGAAAACCCAACTCTTGAAAAAAAAGAAGCAGAAAAAATAGTAAAATTTGCAGTTAAAATCCTCAAATGAAAAACAAAAATTATGGTAAATATCTGAACTTATTGTACAAAAACAAGTAAAGAAAATATAAAAAAATACAATAAATTCAAAGCTATTGATGCCTTTCTTGTAGTTAATCCATATTATAATAAGCCAACTCAAACAGGACTTTTTCAGCATTTTACAACTCTTGCAAAAGCAACAAAAAAACCAATTATTCTCTATAATATAAAAGGAAGAACGGGTGTAAATCTTGAAACAAATACTCTTATTGATATTATTTCTGAATGTCCAAATGTCATTGGAGTAAAAGAAGCAAGTGGAGATATGATACAAATGAAGGAAGTTATAGAACAAACTTGAGACCATTTTCTTGTATTTTCTGGAGATGATGGACTGACTTATGAGCTTATTCAAAATGATGGAGATGGGGTAATTTCTGTCGCTTCAAATTGTATTCCTGAGAAAATGAAAATTTTTGTTGACACTTGTTTTAAGTGATGAGAAAAAGCAAGTAAATTAAATGAAAAATACCAAGAATTTTTTGAAAAACTTTTTATTCAGACAAATCCACTTCCAGCAAAAACTTTTCTTGCAGAAAAATGAATTATAAAAGAAACTTTTAGACTTCCTCTTTGCCCAATGGATCAAGATAAGAAAGAAGAATTTTTGAAAGTCATAAAAAAATACAAATTTTAAACAGAAATTTCTTCTTAAAAAAAACTAAAAATTTTGTATTTCAAGAAAAAATGGGATACAATAAGTGAGTTAATAACTAAAAAAACTAAAAATGACAAACATATTAGACTTAAAAATTTTTAGCTGAATTGATGAAGAAACAGTAAAAAAAATCATAGAAGTAGCTCCAAAGGCTCATTTTGACGAAGGAAGTATCCTTTTGATAGAATGAATGGATTCAGATGGGAAAGGATATATTATAGAATCTTGAAAAGTAAAGGTAAAGATGAAAGATGAGACTATTGCTGAACTTGGGGAAGGAGATATTTTCTGAGAAATCGCACTCTTGAATGAAGAAAAAAGAACAGCAACAGTAGAAGCTATGACGGATTTAGAAGTAATTGTTCTTAGTCTTGATAATCTTATAGAAATGATAAATAATGATGAAAACAAAATCAATAAAGAAATCATAAGAAGACTAGAAGAAAATCTTGGAAGAGAGTAAATAAAAATTTTTACTTTTCCCTCAATATTCACACTAACTTGGTGTGAATATTTTTTTATAAAAAACTTTGACATTTGTAATAATAATATTATAATAAAATTTATTATTTAATAATTTAATTTATAAAAATATGTGATTAAGAGAAAAAATTCTTTTTCCAATTGTTTTTGCAGGAACAATGGCATTAGGAAGTTGATGTGCAGATAAACCATCAAATGTTTTGGTAAAGGCTCAAGTCGGAAAAGTCTGTCGTATATTAGAAATTCCATGAAATGAAGCGGAAGAAGTTAAACTAGGAAAATATGTATATATTGCTAAAACCAGGACTGGGGAAGATTTAAATGAAGATTGAATACTTCAAAAAAATGAGCCAAGTGCTAATTATATGCATCCTTTTTATTGAAGAAATCATCCTAACTATAAAATATATCTAAATTATAAACCCCAAGAAGATACGATAATTTCTACTAGATTAAATGGCAAAAAAAATGTACTTACTGTTATTGATAGTATAGAAACAGGGGAAACAATAAGAATAATTCCTTCTATAGAAAATGATAGAAAAAATGCCTCAGTTATACTTCAAATTGAAGGGGAAGAAGGACAAATAAAGATACCTATATCTTCTGATATTGCTCGTCTGTATAAAAAATGAGATTGGGTTGAATTAGCTAATATTCGTACTTATGGAGATGCGAATAATGATCAAAAAGAGAACGAAGGTGAAAAACCTTGTTTTTTAGATGATAAAAAAATAATTAATTGACCAGCAAAAGAAGGCGATATATGGGCAATTATATTCAACCAGTATGATAATGATAATGTCAATAAAATTACTCATATTAAAAATATAAAAGTAGCCGAAGTCGTGGAAGTCAATCTTCCAAAACAATAAAAAAGATTAAAAGGAAAAAATGTAATGCGAAAAAATAATCCCTTAAGGATTATTTTTTTATTGTTTTGTAATTTTTTCTATGAGAAACAAAAATTTTACCCAAAAAATCTGCCATTTAGACCGAGAGGGAGAAATCTTTTTCCCCACTTTTTTTATTTTTTTAGAACTTTTATATAGCCAATTATTATTATAGTAATCTAACTTAATTTTAGTAATAAAAATCTCGACTTAAAGGGAAAAAGTCCGGATTTCAAAAGTGTTAAAATTATAATAATATATTATAAGAAGAATTTCTCACTTCATTCTAAATGACAAATTATCCGTGTTTTCCCTTTAAATAAATTTAAAATAAGCATCTTTGAAACTTATTTTGTAATCCATAAAATTTTCTTTAAAGTCACTATATCATTTTTGGTCAAAACTCATATATTTATCTCTTAAATGATCAAAATTTATATACTTTATTCATTTTTTCAAACTATCATTAAACCAATAATCAATAAGCCCTGTTCCTGCTTGATATTGTTTTCATTTTTTTGTGATAAATGAAACAAGATGAACAGAAGAAGTTTCATTATAATCAAGAACTGAAAGTCATGCAATTGCTTCATCATCATAAAAACAAATAAAATTTCTTATAACTCATCTTTTATCTATTTGAGATATATTATGATGATATTCTATAAAATTTCTTTTCAAAACTTGTTTGATTTTTAATTCTTTATAATATTTTTGAAATATTTCTTCATTTACTTGTTGAATAGAAAGATCTGGATTTTCTAAATATTTTTTTCTTGCTCGCTTTCCTCTTGTTTTCCATTTTTTATAATAGTTTTCATCTTCAATAACACTAAATCAAGTAAGAGTGAATTCAAAATTTATCCACATTTTTTTCCATCATTTTGGTATATTTGTTGTCAATTTTGGAACCCAAATAAGCATTCATCGTTTAAATCATTTTTTTCTTAAATCTTCAACATTTGGTTCTTCATCAATTCTTTCATATTTTACTATTTGAAATAATCCTCAAAATATATGTTTCATCCATCCATATTGTTTCCCAATTTCTATAATCTTGATTCAAAGAAATTCTAAATATTTTCAGTACTCATAGGAAGAACTTCTATGATACATATATTCGTTTATTCATTCTGTCCTATTAATAACTTTCATATTTTATTATTTTTTTATCACTATTTTATAATTTTTCTTCCCTTTTCTCAAGACCAAAAATTTTCCATTTACAAAATCAGCGGAAAAGTCATATTTTGCATCTTCTATCTTTTTTTCATTGATAAACATTCCGCCCGATTGAAAAGTTTTTCTTGCCGTAGAATTACTTTGCTCAAGCCCAGAAGAAACAAAAAGCTCAAAAAGATTTTGCTCTTTGTATTCAACTCATCAAATCTCATTATATGTTTCAAAAATAGCTTCATCATCAGAGTTAGAAAGTAATTCTATTACACTTTGAGGAACATTTTTTTCTATTTGAGATAAATTGAAGTCTTTAAAAGACTTTGAATATTTTTGAACAAAAGAATTTCACCATCAAAATATAACACTTGATAAATGAAATGAAAATATTGCTGATTTTTCTCAATGAATTATCTCAACTACCTTATATGCCAACATATTTTGCCCATACCTGTCTTCTGGACAAGCTTTATGTGTCTTTATAATGTTTTCTATTTTTTCTAAATCAAGTAATGTCAAGATTTTGAGAAATTTTTCTACATCTTCATCGGCAGTATTGAGAAAATATTGATAGATCTTGTAAGCGGAAGTTTTATTTTTATCAAGAAAAAGAGCATTTCCTTCTGATTTTCCAAATTTTTTTCCACTTGCATCAAGCATCAATGGCCAAGTAAAAGCATATACTTCTGCTTCTGTTTTTTTACGAACCAGCTCAATTCAGGTAACAAGATTTCCCCATTGGTCTTGTCCGCCGATTTCTACTTGCACATTATTTTCGCTAAAAAGTTTATAAAAATCATAGCCCTGTAAAAGCATATATGAAAATTCTGTATAGGAAATAGATTTACTCGGATCTTCAATCCTCTTTTTTACCGTATCTTTTGCCATCATCTGATTGACTGTATGGTATTTTCCGACTTCTCTCAAAAAATCAAGATAAGAAAGACCAGTATAAAAATCAAGATTATTGACAAGCTTGAAAGGAAGTTTTTTTCATGTGCTTCTTTCTAATCAAACAAGAATATTTTTAAATTGTTCCCCAATTGCTTTTTCATTTTTCTTGAGATTTTCTTCTGAAAGAAAAGTTCTTTCATTTTCTTTTCCTCCAGGATCACCAATCATTCCTGTTGCCCCTCAGACAAGAGCATAATAAGTATTTCCCTTTAACATCAAATGGACAGCACACATAAATCCGATAAAATTTCCAAGATGAAGAGAGTCTGAAGTTGGATCAAATCAACAATAAAAAGATATTCATCCTTTTTCAAGTTTTTCAAATACTTTTTCGTCTGATATTTGATAAATAAATCCTCTTTCTTGAAGCTCTTTTTTTAGGCTTGTCATACAAATTTTTCTTAAAAAGATAATATTTTACAAGAAAGTATACAAAAAAATTTTAAAATCAAAAAATTATTTTGTATTTTAAGAGACTTTTTTATAATTGTAAGCAAATAAATGAAGAAACCTATTTTTGGTAAATTTTAGCAAAGTATAAAATATCTAAAAGAAATGAAAACAATAGACTTATCAAAAGTGTTTTGATCAAAATGTAGGGCAAAAATACTTGAAAAATTTTTTCTTGAATATGAATCAGGAAATAATGAAGGTCTTCATATGAGGGCTGTTGCAAGAGACCTTGATGAGCAAATTAATTCAGTAAAAAGAGAATTAGATAATCTTTATGATATATGATTTTTGAGATATAAAATGGATTTGAAAAAAAAGATATTTTTTATCAATGAAAATTTTATTCTTATCAATGAATTCAAAGATATTTTTCTCAAAAGTTATGATCCGCTTGATAAAATTAAAAAATTCTTTAGAAGTATAAATACTCTTGAGTTAATTTTGGTCAATGAGGATATACGATATAAACTTATAGATCCAGGAAAAAGTATTTTAGATATTTTTCTTATAGGAGAAATAGATAAAGATGATTTTAATGATTTTTTAGCTCATATATTTTATAATAGAAAAATAAAATATGCTATCATCACAACAGAAGATTTTTACAACAGGATAAAATACGGAGATAAACTGATTTCAAATATTCTCAATCAAAAAGGAAATATTTTTCTCAAAGATACACTGAAGGTGATGGATAAAATACACTAGAAAAATTTTTATACACTGAGAGTACCAATATATTTTTCAAATTTGCCATACTTTATTTTATAGTAGGCATTTATTCAGACCATTCAGGCATTATCCATAGAGTATATTTTTTTGATTGGATGAATTATTTTGAAATTATTTTCAGTTTGCAATAAAAGCTTTTCTCTGAGATTATCATTTGCACTGACTCCTCCAGCAAGCATAAGAGTTTTTACTCAAAAAATCTTTCAAGCAAGAAGAAGTTTTCAAACAAGAACTTCATTGACCGCTTCTTGAAATTCAAAGGCAATTTCTTCCTTATCTTCAATAGAAAGGTCTCATTTTTGCAATTTTCTCATATCTATTTCTCTTTTTACTGCACTTTTTATTCCAGAAAAACTAAAATTTAATTCTTTTTTTTCAAGCCACACACGAGGAAAAATATTTTTTCCTTTTTCTCAAGCTTTTCTTTTCTCTTTCCAATTATTCGCAAATTCTGAAATAATTGGTCCTCAAGGATACCCGAGTCCCAACATTTTTGCAACTTTGTCGTAAGCTTCCCCTGCTGCATCATCTATCGTAGCACCGATTTTTTCTAGACTCCACATATCAGACAAAAAATAAATATCTGTATGTCCACCAGAAACTGTAAGACAAACAGCTGGAAAACTAATTTCTGACTCTTCTCTTTTAAGAAAATTAGAAAAAATATGAGCTTCTATATGATGAATAGGAATAATTGGACAAGAAAGAATTTGCGATAAAGTAGAAGCAACACTTACTCCTGTAAGTAAAGAAGGAATAAGTCAAGGATTTGTTGTAACCGCTATATAATCAATCTGTTTGAGAGAAAATCAAGCAGTATCTAAAACTTCTTTTAAAGCAATAAATATATTATTTGCATGTTCTCTTGCAGCGACCTCAGGGACAACTCAAGCCGTTATTTCATGAACTTTTATCTGAGACAAAGTAGACATAAAAAGAAGATTTTTATCTTCAAAAAGAGCTACAGAAGTATCATCACAACTTGTTTCAAAGGCAAGGATTTTCATAATTATTTTAATTTATCTATAAAATTTTTCATATCTTCTTTTAATCTTGCTTCTAGTAAAATTTTTTTATTTCTCTCATAGTGAAAAAACTCTAATTTCCAAGCATGAAGAGCTTGTCTACAAAAACCAAATTCTTGGCAAATATAATGATTAAATGATTTGTTTCAATACAGTTTATCACCAATAATAGGATTTCAAATATAAGCAAGATGGACTCGTATTTGATGCATTCTCCCTGTTTGGATTTCTATTTCTAATTCTGAAATAATTTCTTTTCCATTTTTTGTTTCCAAAATATATTCATTTAAAACCTTGTAATAAGTAAGAGCATTTTTCCCATTTTTATCAATTTTTACTTTATTTTCTTTTGTTGCATTTTCTATACGAGTCAAATTTTCTTCTATTTTTCATTCTTTAGATGGTAATTTTCATAAAACAAGTGCAAAATAAATTTTTTTTATACTATTATGTGTTTTAAAATCATTTACCAAACGAGTCAGCATATCTTTTTTTTTCGCAATGACAACAATTCAAGAAGTATCTCTATCAAGTCTATGCACAAGAGAAGGACGAAAAGTAAGACTCGTCAAAGTTTCTCAAAAATAATCATGAACAAGCTCTATTAATGAAGCCTCCTTTGATTTATTTTCTCAAGGATGTACATTAATTCATGGATTTTTATTGATAAGCAAAATACTTCCATCTTCATACACAATGTCTTCTTTTTTGAGAATATTTTTTTCTCAATACATTATTTTATTTTCCTCTTTTTTCGCTTGAAGAAGAGAAAAGTCTGTATCACTTAGAAAAATTTTTACCTGAGAATTAAGAGGAAGTTTATACTCATTGTCTTGTTTTAAAAAATTAATTCCATCAATACTAATTTTTATTTTTCATTTTCTATTAATTTTATAAATAAGTCCTCTTGTTGCCTGAGGAAATAATTTTTTTAAAAATTTATCAAGTCTCTGATTTGCATCATCTGCTCCTATAAAAAATATCTTCATAATTTATTGAAATACGGTAAAGTCATAAGCATCTATAAGTGAATCCAAAGGATAGTAAAGAGTAAAATCTTTTCTAAAACCATAGGATAATCCTCAAATTTCTATTTGTATAATATTTGTCGGAATTGCTTGATCATCAAAGTCAATCCTATATTCAAGATAAGGTATCTTTTTCCCTTCTTCTATTCATCTTTCAGCAATTAAATCACTAATAATTGAAAGCTTTAAAATACAATCATAGTTGTTTGAATTACAATTATTATTATAAAAATTTGGAATATCTGAAGATGTGTTATCAAGTAAAAATCAAGTTTTTAGTGAATTTAAAACAGTTCATGGACAAATTCATGCTCAAGTCAGAGAAGAATTACAAATATCTCAAGAGGAAAATCTTTGTCCATCATCTGCATTCAAAACATCTGTTTTTCCTAATATTTGCCAATTTACTATATCTCAAGTAGAACTCATTTCCAAATTATCCGAAAAATAAGGAACTCTAAAATAGATATTAACATTTGCCCAATTTATACCTGTTGGAAGAAAAACCTGCACTGATTGAGAAGGACTTATTTTTGACCAATCTTTATCAAAATCACTTGTTCAAAATCATTCAAGAGGAAGAGTTGTTCCTGTTGAGATAATATTATAAGCAGAGCTAGATGTTCAAGAAAAAACTTTTGTATCTCATACTCATATACCATTTTCACGAATAAAAAAAAGAGCATTTTCTTGTCAGGATAAAGCAAGGTAATATGACTTTGTTGCATTTTCTATCCCTTTCACATTTCTTGAAAAGGGAATAATATATTCAAGTATATAAAAGGCAATAAGTGTAATAATTAAGACTATTCAAAGAGCTATAATAATAGAAAAACCTCTTGTATTTTTTTTCATATAAAAAACTATTTAGCAAATATATCACTCAAAGAAAGTGTCGTAGAAAAGTTAAATTCTGGTGGTCTTCCATTTATCCCTGCTCTTTTTCTCCAACTTGGAGTAAGAGTAATATCTATTCTTAGATAAGGAGCTATATTTATATCAGGATTTGTTTCTTTCCAAGCTAAGTGAATATCTTTTGTTGGATAAAGAAAGAAATTTATATTTTCTATATTTATAGTATTTGGAAAAAGATTAATCCAATAGTTTTCACTATCATGATCATATACATCAGATCATGGATTTGAATCAGCAACAACAGCATTTGTCAAACCATAAACTTCCCTATCAAATATCCAAGTATCAATAATTCAATCATATTGAGTATCATCTTGAGTTATTTCATTATGATCATTTCACCAATCCATTCATTCCAATTTTAAAAATTGGATATTTCATAGACATCCACTTCAAGTAATACTACTAGGATTTCATATAAGTCCATCACAAGTTGCTCCAGTTGGAGCATTGGGATCAAAGGCAACATTCCATCTCAAAAAAGTCCTTTTCGTCTTACTTCCATTTATAAGATAGAGTTCATCTACCATTGGTCAGATAAATGCCTCTGGTCAAAATCATAAATATTCATCATCATCATCTCTTTGAATATTTCCATCTCAGTCCTCATCACCCAAATCATCATCTGCATTAGAGTTATAATCAATAAATTGATAAGCATATTGTCAAAAAATAAGAGGATTTGATAATAAAGAAACTCAAGATGTATTATAGATGGTATTTACACATCCTCATGTTCCCATAGAATTAGCATTTCAGCTTCTACAATAATAAAATTCATCTTCAAGATTTCAAAATCAAGTAAGAAGAGAATAATGTCAATCTATAAAGCTTCAAATTCCAACATTTTGTCTATTAAAATATTCTTCATAATCAATAACTCACCCCTTTTTTATAAATTCAAATAATTTTTCAGAAAAATAAAAAGCTTCTTTTTCTATACTCGTTTCTTCAATAAGCTTTATTTTTCCAATATTGATATGAGTAAGAGCATAAAATCAAGTAATTATTACAGATACTACTATAATAATTCCTATAAGAATCTCAACCAAAGTAAATCATTTTTTCTTTTTATGAAGCATTATTATCTTTTTTTAAAAATAAAATGAATTAAGTCTCAAAAAAAACTTCCTATTTTATACCAAGTAGGATTTTCCCAAAAATATTTTCCCCAAATTCTAAAACTAAAATCAAAAAAATCAAAAAAATAATTTCTTGCTTTTATTTTACGAGAACTAAAGAAAATAAAAATACTCCTAAAAAAAGAAAGCAAAAAACTCAATAAAAAAGCGATTAAATCAAAAAAGTTATTGTGAATAATTTTTTTTTCTTTTTCTTTCATAAAAAATATTTATAATACTTACAGGTGATTATAATTTATATGTATTAAAAGTAAACTAGAATAAACTTTACTTTTAATTAAAAATATGTATAAGATTAATTTGTAAATTTTTTAATATGGAATATAGAAATAGAGCAAAAAATAGAAGACTCAAGAGAAATGTTCTTTCTCTTGCAAATATTCTTAAATTTAAATGACTCAACTTGAGTAATTGAGAAAAAATAAGTGTTGTTTGAATATTTTTGAGTCTAATTTCTCTTTTTTTTATCTGGGTTGATTCTGCTTCTTGAGAAGAAAAATGAACTGCTTTTTCAAGTCTCGCTTGATCAGTAGGATATATAATGCTCATTGTTCTTCTTTTTTTAATTTTTATACTTTTTTCTCATTCAAGAAAAGAAAAACTCAAACTTTATTCAGATATTCACTTTAAGGATTCTACTATAATAATTTTATGATGAATATTTAATATATTTCTTTCTTTTAATATTTTTAGTTTTGTTACTTGATTACAAAGATTTTCTAGCACTATAATTTGTGGAAATGGAGTTATTCTAAGTATTACCTGAGCTATTGTTATAGTTATCTGAGGAATTATCACAAGAAAAGAAAAGAAAAGCGAAAAATACTCTATCTATACAAATGAACTCATTGAAGAAGAAGAACAAAAAGAAGAAGAAAATAATATGAAACTTCCTTTTTAAAAATAATTTGACTTTTAAAATAGAATAGTTATATTTAGCAGTATAAAAGAATAGAAAAGAAAAAATATAATATTTTTTTAACCAAAAAAGAAATGCAAACAATTCCTACAAGTAAAATTGAAAATTTATTCTTTGATGTACTTACATCACTTTCTGATAAAGAAAAAAAAGTAATTGAAAGAAGAATTTGAGTAAATGGGCAAAAGGAAACCCTACAAAGTATAGGAAATTCTTTTTCTCCTGCTATTACCAGAGAAAGAGTAAGACAAATAGAAGATGCTGGTATTAAAAAAATTTGAAGAATAGTAAAAGCAACAGAACTTATTGCAATTCAAGAAAAAGCTCACGAACTTATAAAAATGCATGGAGGAATTATGACAAAAGAAAAACTTGTAAATGCTATAATAAAAGAACTTGAGATTAGTGATACTATAAATCAATCAATTATAGAGATTATTGTTCAGTCTGATTATGATATAGCAAAATCAAAACCAAAACTTGGTGTAAAAACTTATTTTTGTCTTCCTGAATTAAATAGAAAAGCACTTGATCCTATTCATAAGGAAGCTATGAAATTTCTTAATAGAAAAAAAGATGTTATAGAAAGAGAACAACTTTATACTCTTATTAGTGATGAATTAAAGGCTAAATTTACAACAATAAATGCAATTCTTATAGATTCTGTTCTTGATATATTTGAAGATATTATAAAATGAGAAGAAACTCTTATAGGGCTTACAAAATGGAAAATACTTAATCCTAAAACTCTCAAAGATAAAGCTATCTATGTAATGAAAAAAGAAAGAATTCCAATGCATTTTATAGAAATTTCAAATAAAATTACTAGTTATCTTGGGGATAAAGTAAAAGTAAATACTATCCATAATGAACTTATTAGAAATGAAGAATTTGTACTTATTGGAAGAGGTATATATGCTCTAAAAGAATGGGGATTCAAACCAGGAACAGTACTTGATGTCATCGTAGAAGTAATGAAAAAAAATAATGGTCCTATGAGTACTGAATCAATCGTAGCAAAAGTACTCAAGGTAAGAAATGTTAAAAAAACGACAATTTATATGAATTTACAAAATAAAAAAGTAATTGAGAGAGTCGGAAGAAATTATTATCAAGTCAAAGCATAAAATAAAATTACATAAAAAAGGAAAAGTATACATCTTTTCCTTTTTTATTTTGATATTTTGAGAAAAATAATTATTCTATAGACCGATTTTCTTTTATAAATAATTTATTAAACAAAATGAAAGTATTTGTCTTTGATACAGAAACAACTGGTTTTATAAACAAAAAAGAAAATAATGTAAATCTTCAGCCATCTATTATTCAATTCGCAGGAATTTTATGAGAAATAGATGAAGAAAAAAATTGGAAAGATTTAGAAAAAGTAAATATACTAATAAATCCAAAAAAAACTATTCCTTATGAATCAAGTCAAATTCATCATATTTATGATATAGATGTAAAAGATGCTCCTTTTATAGAAGATATTATTGATACAATTCTTCATTATATAAATACTCCTGATATTATTGTTGGACACAATATAGAATATGATGAAGATATGATAAAACTAGAATTAAAGAGACTTGGAAGAGAACATGATTACAGACCAAAACAAATATGTTGTACTATGAAAAATACAGTAAATTTTTGCCAAATAAAAGGAAATGGGGAAAGATTTAAATATCCAAAACTTGGTGAACTTCATAAACATATTTTTGGGGAATATTTTACTTGAGCTCATGATGCTCTCGTTGATGTAGAAGCAACCTTGAGATGTTTTATAGAACTCCAACAACAAGAAATAATAAAAGTCGCTCCAAAAAAAGAAATTCTTATGTCTTTATTTTAAATTATAAATAATGAAATCTATGAGTAATTATAATGATCTCGTAAATGTAGAAGAGCTGGGAAATAAAAAAACAGAATTTAATGAAGAAAGAGGAGATGTATGTTTTTATTGTAAAGATTGTAAAAAAATTGTAGAAGTAGAAAGACCAAATCCAACAGGATATGTTTTTGTATGTAAAGAATGTGGTGGAAAAAATATAGCTATAGGGACAAAAGAAGGTATAAAAGATGCCTACAGAATCAAATAAAAAGACTTTTTTTAAAAAAGATTTGCATCTATGTATATTGTTTATATACTTAGTTTATATTTTATATACTAATTATTTAATTTATGGATAAAAAAGAAGCATTAAACCAAGCTCTTGCTAATATAGAGAAACAATTTTGAAAAGGATCTATTATGAGACTTGGAGATACAGAAGGAGGACAAAAAGTTGAGACAACTCCATCTGGTTCACTTGCACTTGATCTTGCTCTTGGTTGATGATATGCAAGAGGAAGAGTAATAGAAATTTATTGACCAGAATCAAGTGGAAAAACCACTCTCACCCTCCATGCAATTGCAGAAATACAAAGAACTTGAGGAACCGCTGCTTTTATAGATGCAGAACATGCTCTTGATCCAGAATATGCAAGAAAAATAGGAGTAGATGTAGATAATCTTATCGTTTCACAGCCAGACTATGGAGAACAAGCTCTTGAAATCGTAGATTCTCTTGTAAGATCAGGAGCAATTGATTTAATTGTTGTTGATTCGGTTGCAGCACTTACTCCAAAAGCAGAAATAGAATGAGAAATGGGAGATTCTCATATGGGACTCCAAGCAAGACTTATGAGCCAAGCTTTAAGAAAAATAACAGGAGCAATTAGTAAATCAAAATGTAGTGTTATTTTTATCAATCAGATAAGAAGTAAGATAGGAGTAATGTTTGGAAATCCAGAAACAACAACTGGAGGAAATGCTCTTAAATTTTATGCTTCTCAAAGACTAGATGTAAGAAGAAAAGATAAGATAGAATCATGAGCTGGAGATGATAAAGAAATAAGTGGAAACAGAACAAAAGTAAAAGTAATAAAAAATAAAGTTGCTCCTCCTTTTAGAGAAGCTGAATTTGATGTAATGTATAATGAAGGAATTAGTAAAATTGGGGAAATTCTTGATATAGGAAGTGAAACCTGAGTGATTAAAAAATCATGAGCTTTTTATAGCTACTGAGAGACAAAACTCGGACAAGGAAGAGAAAATGCAAAAAATTTCCTCAGAGAAAATGAAAAACTTGCAAA
The DNA here is from genome assembly GCA_013350285.1 of Candidatus Altimarinota bacterium. GTDB lineage: Bacteria > Patescibacteriota > Gracilibacteria > BD1-5 > UBA6164 > JAAXWG01. The sequence continues at coordinate 197,386 of JAAXWG010000001.1, forward strand.
AGAGATAGAAGAAGTAATTAGAAATAGTTTGTAATAAAAAAAGAGAGTTTAAAAACTCTCTTTTTTTATTACCCTCATCTTTTTACTTTTATAAGCAATTCAAACTGCTTTTTTTAAATCTAAATTTTTTTGAACCCTGCTTATTAAATTTTCTTCTGTTATAGGTTCTGGTTGATCTTTTAATGAATCAAATAAATAATATCTTCAATTTATAAAAATCACTCAAGTATAATGGTCTCATGAATTTTCATCAAACATCATATATAAAAAACTAAAATTTTTTCTACTTAAATGCTCTTTTAATTGATTAATGTTTTCAATTGGAGTAATACTAAAATTTTTATTTTGTAAATAATTATTAAGATCCACAGAAGTTAGATTTTTTTGTCTTCATTTTTTTTCTTTTTGATTATGTCATCTTTGAAAATTAATTTCTCGATAAATAGTGTCTGGATTTTCTTGGTGTCACAAAAAATCATAGTATGATAACATATTCGCAAGCATCGCATATCCACAACTATTTCAATCAGTTTGTTTAAAAAATTTTATTGTATTTCAATTGAGAGGAACAAGTCTTTCAATAATTTGTTGTACAAATTTTATTATTTTAGTAGTATTTTGAGAAAGTCCTGTATTGTTAGGAATTCATGGTCATCTTGTAATTTCAAATTTGTTACCATCTCCACCTTTTAAAACCATATTAATTTAGGTCATATTTAATAACTAGATTATAACATATTTTTTTATTCTATACAATTTTTTCCTTCTCTTTTTCTTTCCACTCCCTCTTGATTTTTAATTTATTGAACTTATACTCACTATTAATTAAACTTTTAATTAATAATTTATGAGAATCTTAATTTTCTGAGACAGTATTACAGAATGATTTTGTGATTATGAAATGTGAGGGTGGATAAATATGTTGAAAATTTACTTTTGGAAAAAGTGAGCAAAATTTCGGGTAACAAATTTATGAATATCATGAGATAATTCAGAAGATATTTTGAAAAGATTTGAATCTTTTCAAAAGGCTTATAATCATAAATATCAAAATAAATCTATTATTATTTTTTCGTTTTGAATGAATGATAGTTTATTACTTAAAAATTGAAATAATGACATAAATATTGATGAATTTAAAAAAAATATAGAAAAACTTATACAAATATCAAAAGATAATTCTCTTATTTCTAAAATTATATTTCTCACAAATACAAATATCAAAAGATAATTCTCTTATTTCTAAAATTATATTTCTCACAAATACAAATATTGATGAATTAAAAACTAATCTTGCATCTTGAGAAGAAATTTTTTATAAAAACAATGAAATCAAAAAATATAATCAAGTCATAAAAAATATTTCTAAAAAATACTGATTAGAATATATTGATTTATTCTGAATTATGCTTGAAACTGATTTATTAGATTGACTCCATCCAAACACTCTATGACATAAAAAAATATTTGAAAAAGTAAAATCATACCTTGAAAATAATTTTTAATTCCTTTTTTCCCACTCTCCCTTGCCTTTTTTTGCTTTTTTCTTATATTTCTAGAAACTTATAAAAATAACAAGCAATTATGAAAATATCATATAATGTCCTAAAAAAATATCTTCCTTATTTAGAGTCTCCTGAAAAAACTGCGGAAGATTTGATTATGCATACAGCAGAAGTAGAAGATATATATTCAAAACTTGATACACTTAAGAGAGTTCTTACTTGAAAACTTCTTAATTATGAAAAAGTAAATGGAAGTGATAAACTCAATGTATGACAATTTGATTTTTGAAATGAGGGGAAAAAACAAATTATTTTTGGATCTGTTTTTTGACTTAAAATTTGAGAAGTTTATCCTGTTGCTCTTGCTCCTACAATACTTCCAACTTGAATAGAAATCAAAAAAACAAAGATGCTCGGTGTCAGCAGTGAAGGAATGGTTTGTGCTGATGAAGAACTTGGAACATCATATACGACTGAATGACTCATTCGTTTTTCAGGAAATACTCCTCTTGGAGTTCCTGCAATAGAAATAATGAGTGGGTGAAATATAGACACTATCCTTGAAATAGATAACAAAGCTATCAATCACAGACCTGATATGTTTAGTCATATAGGAGTGATGAGAGAACTTGCAACTATATATGAAAAAGATTTTTCTCTTCTATATGAAGAAATTGATTTTTCTGGAGAAAAAAAATATATGCTTGAAAATCAAATTCCAGAGCTTGTAAAAAGATATATTGCTCTTTGTGTAAATAATGTAGAAAATAGTGAATCTCCAAAAGAAATAAAAGAGTTTATAGAAGCTATTTGAAATAATTCAAAATGAATCCTTGTTGATATTACAAATTATTCTCTTTCTTTTTACTGACAACCAACCCATTGTTTTGATAAAGATAAAGTAAAAGGTGCTATTGTAATAAGATTTGCAAAATCTTGAGAAAAATTTCTTGCTCTTGATAACAAAGAATATGAACTTGATGAAAAAGATATTGTTATTGCTGATAATGAAAAAATTCTTGCTCTTGGGTGAATTATAGGAGGAAAAGAATCATCTGTTTCAGAGACAACAAAAAGTATAATTATTGAAGGTGCAAACTTTCCATGAGATATTTTGAGACATACAGGAAGAAAACTTGGGATCAGAACTGATGCCCTCAATCTTTTTGAAAAAAATATTCCTGCTTCTTTTGCTCTTCATTGAGTAAGTCTTATCTATAAAACATTAAAAGATATTTTTCCCAAAGCAAGTATAGAAAGTTATGGAGAATCTTATCCAAAAAGACAAGAACAAATAAAAGTAGACTATGATATAAAGTTTATAAATAAACTTATTTGAGCTTCATATAAAGAAGAGAGAGTTGTTGCAATACTCAAAAGACTTGGTATAGAAAAACAAGATTCAAAATTATTCGTACCATTTTGGAGAAGTGATATAAAATTTAAAGCGGATATTGCTGAAGAAATAGCAAGAATAGATGGCTATGATAAGATAATTTCGACAATAACTGACATTAATCTTTGAGCAATAAAACAAGAAAATATTTATAAACTCAAAGAAGATACAAGAAAGTTTTTTACAGATAAAGGTTTTTTTGATATGTATAGTTATTCATTTGTAAATGAAGATTTGATGAAAAAAACTTGATGAGAAATAACTCATTGTATAGAAATGAAAAATTATCTCTCAGAAGAACTTACTCACCTCAAAAACAGTCTTATTCCTCATCTTCTTCAAAGTCTTGAAGAAAATAGAAGGGATTTTGAAAAACTCAAACTTTTTGAAATAGAAAAAATTTTCCACAAAACAAACTCTAGTGTTAATGAAAATTATTCCCTTTGAGGAGTTATGGTATCAAAAAAAGAAAAAGTTTATTATGATATACAAAATATATTGACCCTCTTTTTTAAAAAAATAGGAGTAGATAAGTATGAATATAAAAAATCAGAAAATTACCCAAGCTTTGCTCATGCAGGAAGAACCGCTCAAATTATTGTAAGAGGACAATCTCTATGAATAATCTGAGAAATACATCCCCTTATTGGAGAAAATTTTGATATACAAGAAAGAATTTGATTTTTTGAAATAAATGCTGATAAGCTTGCTTCTCTTGCCTATAATACAAAAAAAGCAACCGATCTTTCTTCTTTTCAAGAAAACAATTTTGACTTGAGTTTTCTTATTGATAAAGAAAAATCTGGAAAAGAAATAGAAAAAGCTATCATAAAAACAAATCCAAAACTTATAAAAAAAGTCAGCCTTTTTGATATCTATGAAAATGAAGAAAAACTTCCTTGAAAAAGAAGCCTCAGTTTTACTATTTATATCCAATCCGATGAAGAAACCCTTGGAGATACGGTAAAAAATGAACTGATAGAAAAAATAATAAAAAATGTGGAAAAAGCAGGAGGAAAATTAAGAAGCTAAAAAACTTTACAAATCCTAAAAAACTCTAAAATAGAATAAATACTATACTTTCTTAAAAATAATCTATGAAAAAAATACTTACAATCATTTCTTTATTATTTGTTTTAGCATCTTGTTCTTTTAACAAAGCTGAACAAAAAATAGATGAAACACAAACAGGGGCAATAAATCTTGAAAATAACACGGAAACGGAAACACAGAGTGGAAGTGAAGAAAATACTCTATTTTGAACAAATACAACCACATCAAGTAGTAGTAGTTCAAGTGAATGATGAACAGGCTGGAGAACCCTTGATCCAAATTGTGGTATAAATGATATAGTAGTCTGAACACAAACTTGGGCAGGATGTAACTCGACTCTCTGAACTTGATTTGAATGGTGAAAACAAGATAATGGAACAAATGGAACTATAGGAGCTTGTTATAATTATGATGGAACAAATAATATTGCAAATTGTCCTATATGAGGAGCATCTATGGCAAGCAATGTAAGTGCAATAACTTTTTTTAATGCGATGCAAACCGATGGAATAACTACTTATGGCGATAGTGAATATGATACTATCTGGTGAAAACTCTATACTTGGACTAATGCACCAAGTGCTTGTCCGACTTGACGGCACCTCCCAAGTGATACAGAGTGGACAACACTTGAAAACTATATAACAACTCAAAATGGAGACGATGCTAATATTGGATGGATGTCCCACAATACTAAAACAAATACAAATAATTTATCAAATGCTCTCAAAATCCCTCTCGCAGGCTACCGCGATACTGATGGTTCTACATTCTACTATCGTGGCTTCAATACATACCTTTGGTCAAGTACTCCAAGTGATGTTGATGCTTACAGCAGGCATTTGGGTTGGTATGGTTCCACAGTGATTCACAATTTCAATACCCAGTCGTACGGATTTTCTGTGAGGTGTATGAAGGATTAGCTGTTTATCCTCAAACCTGAGACCGGTCTCTTTTTTTGAGACCGGTCTCTTTTTTCTCAGCACCGGTACCGAACTCTCGTTTTTGGCTGTTTATACTTTTTTTCAGTTTTTGCTTTCTTCTTTGTGAGTTTGGTACGAAATCATGGCACAAATATATCAATAGCATGGTCTGAAATTTTTTAATCAATGATTTTTTGTGTTTAAATTTTTGAATAGATGAAAAATAAATATATAAAAAATCTTTTGACTATTTTAAAATTAATTATATAATCCCCTAGCTTTAAATTAAGCTAAGCCCCGAACTATATTAATTATTAAATTTTTGTTCAATGCCTATAATAAAATCTGCAAAAAAAGCTTTAAAACAAAATGCTAAGAAAAAATCAAGAAACGATCACTTTAAAAACCTTTATAGAGAATCAAGAGTTGCTTTTGAAAAAGCTATAAAAGCTCAAGATTTAGAAACTGCTAAAAAAGTTTTTGTTTGAGAAAAAACACCTGAAGGAAAAAATACAAATGGTCTTCAGTCTTGTATTGATAAACTCGTTAAAAAGAACATTATAGAAAAAAATAATGGTTCAAGAAAAAAATCTCTTTTTGCAAAAAAACTAAAAGAGCTTGAGTTATCTAAAAAGTCTTAATCATTTATCTTACTTAATGAAAGAAAATAAAAAGCCTCTCAATCATGAGATAAAAGCATCTCAAGTCCAAGTAATAGATGAAAAAGGTGAAAACTTATGAGAAATGAGTCTCCAAGAAGCTCTTTTAAAAGCAGAAGAAGATAATTTAGACTTGATGGAAATAGGAAGAAAAGATAATGTTGCTATTGTAAAAATGCTCAATTTTTGAAAGTTTATTTATAAACAGAAAAAGCAAGAACAAAAGCAAAAGCAAAAAGGAAAAGTCCCAGAATTAAAAACTATTAGAATTACATTTCGTATTGGAGAACATGATTTAGAAATAAGAAAAAATCAAGCAGAAAAATTTGCAATTGAAGGGCATCCATTAAAGGTTATCTTGGTAATGAAAGGAAGAGAAAATCAATATATTGATATAGCTCGTGAAAAAATGAGAAATTTTGTAATATCACTTGATTGAGTTTACAAAATAGAAAAAGATATAGTACAAAATGGGAATAATCTCGTTGTAAACTTAAAGACAATAAAATAATTTTAAATTCTTAACAATTATACTATGTTAAAAACAAGAAGTGGTGTAAAAAAAAGAGTAAAAGTAACTTGAACTTGAAAATTTATTCTTGAGCATGCTGGAAAAAAACATTTACTCAGTGATAAGACAAAGAAAGCAAAAGGAAGAAATAAATATGGAGTTGTGGTAGATGCAACTGAAACAAAAAAAATTAAAATACAACTTCCATTTGCTGGATAGTTTTGTATTTTTGAATATCTTTATTTAATTTAAATTTGTAAATATGGTAAGAGTAAAAAGAAGTCTCATGACAAAAAAGAGACATAAAAAAATACTAAAAGCAACAACTGGGTATAGAATGCTTAATTCTAGAGTTTTCAGTAGAGCAAAAAATGCTTGGATGAAAGCATGACTCAATGCTTATATTGGAAGAAGAAGAAAGAAAAGAGATTTCAGAAGACTTTGGACAATAAGAATTAATAATGCAGTAAGAGAAGAATGATTAAATTATTCTAACTTTATCAATAAGATGTACTTAAAAAAAGTAAGTCTTAACAGAAAAGTATTATCAAACTTGGCTATTTCAAATTCTGAAGTATTCAAAAAAATAGTAGCATTTGTAAAATAAGAATAAAAAGAACGATTACTCGTTCTTTTTTTATTGATTTTAAAGAATATCTTCATTGTAAATTCATTTCAAAAACTTTCTTTTTTTCTTTTTTCCCTTATTCTATAATTCCTACAAAAGTAAAAATATAAAAGCCACTTTATGATTATAAAAAAAATCCTTATTTCCCTTGTAAAACTCTATCAAAAAGCTCTTTCTCCTGATCATTCTTTTTGGGCAAAAGCTATGAATAAGCCACCATATTGTAAACATATTCCCAGTTGTAGCGAATATATGATAGAAGCGATTGAAAAAAAATGAGTTATTATCTGAATAACAAAATGAATTTGAAGAATTTTAAGATGTATGCCATGGGGAAAATGATGATATGATCCAGTGGAGAAGAAAAAGTAAAAAAATTTTAAAATATTTTTGACACTTGTAAAAAAAAGATAATAATAATAAAGTTATTATTATCTAATTTATATAAATATGACTTTAATGGAATCAGATTCTGATATTAACCCAAAAATAAGTAGTGATTGAGAAGAAGAAGGGAGTCCGAAAACTAAAAAAGAGATAAGTAGGGTTCGATCAATAGTATATACTATTTTAATATTCTCAGGATTGTTGGGTTCAATTTGATCGTGAATACATTCTTTTCAATGAATGGCAGATGAAGAGAAAAAAAGAAAGAGAATAGAAACACTAGAAAATGAAAAAGAATATAATAAAAGAAAAGCAGAGTATGATACTATTAATAGTGCTTATGTTTGTAATGAAATACAAACTATTGAGGCCCCTAACTGAACACATATTGAAATCAAAGTCCCTTGTAAATTAAAAGAGACATGGTATAAAAATGTATTTGATTTTAATAACGACCTAAGATTTAATTTTTATAATAATCAAAAAATTAACCCTGAAGATGAAAGATCTTGGGTTTCAAAAGAAGCTTTTAGAGAAATAGGTCAATATATTCAATTAATACAAATTACAACATTTACAGATATTAATAATAATGTAATTCCTGAAGATAATGAAGTAATAAGCAAAAAAATTCGCATAGCTAATAATGAAGATATAGAAAAATATGATCCTAATAATAATTTTAGCATAAGTGATGATAGTAAATGAGGAAGAATAATTACTCAATGGAAAATTATACAAGCACAAATAACAAAAATTAAAAGAAAAATTGAAAAGAAAAAATAAAACAATTTTTATTTTCATTTTTTTTTGAAAAAATTTTACTTTTTCTTTTTTTTTACTATAATTCTTTCGCCTTAAAAAGGAAGGATGTAAAAAATCCGATTGTACCTTTATTTTTTTAAAATTTATACACATGGCAAAAAGAGGAAAAAAATATAACAAAGCTATTGAGTTTATAAATCCTGATATGGCTTACTCAGTAGATGAAGCTATAGAGCTTCTTGAAAAAACAAATACTGTAAAATTTGACCCAACAGTAGAAATACATTTCAATCTTAATCTTGATCCAAAATATCAAGATCAAATGATTAGAACAACTATTACTCTTCCTCATGGAACAGGAAAAAAACCAAAAATTTGTGTTTTTAATGATTCAGCATCTGCTGATGAATTAAAAAATCTTGGAGCTGATGTTGTTGGTAATGAAGAACTTATAGAAGATATAAGTACATGAAAACAAGCTCTTGACTTTGATGTATGTATTGCTACTCCTTCAATGATGAGGAATCTTTGAAAAATAGCAAGAGTACTTTGACCAAAAGGTCTTATGCCAAATCCAAAAACTTGAACTGTAGGAGAAGATTTAGTAGCAATCGTAAAAGAAATTGCAGCTTGAAAATTTGAATTTAAAACAGATAAACAAGGAAATATTCATTCTTTATTTGGAAAACTTTCTTTTGGGGCTACAAAACTAAAAGATAACTTAAATCACTTTTTACAAACTATTCAAGATGTAAAACCAAGTGGAGCAAAAGGAAAATACATAAATACTATTTATGTATGTAATGCTATGTGACCTGGTATAAAACTAGATCTCACAAAATAGTAAACTTTTCAAAAGAAACCAAGCAAATTGCTTGGTTTCTTTTATTTTATGAGTTTATCTATAGTATACATTTTCAAAAGTGAATTAAATCCTTTTTGTAAACTTATAAAAGCCTCACTTGTATGACAATCTTTTTGTTTTGAACAATAAGTTCATCCAACACAATTTCGTATAAACAAATCTTCTCCTACTGCTTCCAATATATCATAAAAAGAAATTTGATCTTCTTTTTTTGCAAGACTTACTCATCCATTTCTTCCTCGTATTGTCTTTATAATTCCTACTCATTCAAGCTTTGCAATAATTCTTCTGAGAAGCGATTCGCTTATTTTTTCACCACTGGCTATATCTTTTATTTTTACAAGATTTTTTTTGCTCTTTGCAATAAATAAAATTGCATTAAGTGCATAATATCAAGTTTCTGAAAGATGAATCATATTAAGAATGGATTAAGTCAATAAAATCATCTTTTTGTCCATCATTCAAATATTTATGAAGAGCATTTCTCGTAGATAAAAGACCAAGAACAGATGCTTGTCTTCTCCTCGGTGATATTTCCATCCCAACCAATTTTTCTATATAATCATAATCAAGAGTAAATATTTCTTCTATATTCATTCCAAGAATACTTTCTCAAAAAACTGAAGCACAAGCCGTCGTAATAATTGCTGTATCTCCTTCAAACGACCAATCTTGAATAATATTGTCTTGAATTTTTATATAAACTTTTAAGTCATCTCAGCACACTCTATTTTCTTCCCAATAAGAAATATCATATTTTTCCAAAATTCATTTATTTGGGGGAGTTTTTGAGTAAAAAGTTATTGTTTCATTGTACATAAGAAATTTTTTTATAAATTAAATACTTTTGTCATTCTGAACTTATTTCAGAATCATTACTTGTAAAAATCTTTAAAATACTTCCTTAGTTTAAACGATAAATCTTCCAAATCAACATATTCTATAAAATCTTCGCAAATATTTTTCAAAGAACTTGAAATTTTTATTCAAGACTGAGAAATACAAACAATTCGTTTTTTATAAAGATAAGCAAAACCAAGCTCAATCCCAAGCCCTGTTGCCGGATAACTTACTTCTGCCAAAAATATATCTACTCATTTCAAAGTCTCTTCTGAAAGCCTTCAATTATTTTCTCATTCATGAGAAAAAATCCACTCAATATCTCAGGATTTAAAGTTTTCTTTGAGAGGAATATAAAGTTCATTTTGATAATCAAAATCACGAGAATGACCGACTTGAATTTTCATAATTTATTGTAAAGTAATAATAGCATTTTTTAATTCCTCAAAAAATATATCTATATCTTCCATCGTATTATAAATATAAAGACTCATTCTACAGGTATGAGCAAGTCCAAGAGAAGTAAGAAATGGTTCAGCACAATGTTGCCCAGCTCTAATACAAATATTCTTCGTCGCAAGATATTCAGAAATATCAATAGAGTGAATCCCTTCTATAATAAAGCTAAAAACTCCGACTTTTGACTCTTTATTTTTTCATCAAATAAGTTTTACTCAAGGAATAGATTCAAATTTTTTGAGAGTATATTCTATCAATTCTTGCTCGTGAGTAATCAAAGTTTCATAGCCTCCTATTTTCTCTATATATTCAAATGCTTTCAGAAGACTCACCGCTCAACTCAAATTTGGAGTTCCGGCTTCAAATCTATCTGGCAAAGGAGCATCATAAAAACAATCTTTCAAAACTTTTGAAATCGCTCCTCATCAAGAAAAAGCTGGTTTCATCGTATTAAGAATTTCCTTTTTTCACCAAATTATTCCTATTCCTGTATCTGCCATAAGTTTATGTCCTGTAAAAAAAGTAAAATCACATTGAACCTTTTTAACATCAAGTGGGATATGCGGAACACTTTGAGAAGCATCAACCACAAAAAGAATATCTTTATTTTTCTTTTTTATAAGAGTTCCCAGTTTTTCCAGATTAAATATTTCTCCCGTCACATTTGAAACAGCCGTAAAAGAAACAAGCTTTACATCGGCAGTGAATTTTTTCTCAAAATCCTCAAAATCAATTCAAAAATTTTCATCTATATTTACATAGTCTATTTCTATCCCGATTTCTTCTTTGAGGATAAGCCAAGGGACAATATTAGAATGATGCTCTACAACACTGATAAGCACCTTATCACCCTTCTTTAATAATTGACTTCTTTTAAGAGAAGCCGAAAGAAGATTGAGGGCATAATTTGCATTATAAGTATAAATAATTTCTCTATAATCGGTGGATCAGATAAATTTTGCTGTTATTTCCTTACTTTTTTTGTACATTTCCTCTGATCTTTCAGAAAGACTATAACTTCCTCTATGAATATTGGCATAATCATTTTCAAGATACTCTTTTATCCCATCAATAACAAAGCTCGGTTTTTGGCTTGTTGCCGTACTATCAAGGTAAATAAGTCCAGGATTATTATCAAAAATGGGGAAATCTTTTTTAAAATTCATAGGAATAAATTAAGAATTAAAATCTAAATGCTTCATAATCTCTCTAAAAATTTCTTCATATTTTTCACTATTTTTTTCTTTTAAATGTGCAAAAATATTTTCAATATAAGCTTCTATTATCATACAAAAAGCCTTTCTTTTAGGAATACCTCGGCTTCGCAAATAAAATATTTTTTCTTTGTTTATTTTTTCAATTTGACAAGCATGATGAGCTTCTACATCAAGGCTTTCTACACAAAGACGAGGAACTCATGAAAAAGAAGCACTATCATGAAGAAAAATATTTTTTTGGAGAAGAGATATTTTTGATTTCTCTCTTTTTTTATCTATTTTTGCAAAAGCATTTATATCAAGCCTTCCTTCTCAAGCAAGAAGAGAATAAATATCAAGAGAAAAAGAAGAATAACTTGCTTGCATATCACCAAAAATTTGTATATTACAATTTATATTTTTTGAAAAATTAAGAATTTTCACTTTGACTTCAGATCCTTCTTGCCCTATAAAAATATGTTTATCAAAAGAAGGAAGAAAAGAATATCAAAGAAAAAAAAGAGAAACTCCTTTTCCAACTATTATTTTTTTTATATTCTCTCCCTCATCAAAAAGAGTAACATGTATATTGTCTTCTATTTCTATTAATTCTTCATTATTTGTAATGTCATAATAGCCAGATTTTTGTATTTTCATATTGTATAAAGTTATTCTCTATTTTCTTTCATTTCCATTCCGATAAGCACATTGAGCTCAGAAGCATATTCAAGCGGAAGTTCTTTTACTATGGGGCTAATAAATCCATTCACGATCATTGTTTTTGCCTGTTCTTCATCCATTCCTCTTGATTGGAGATAAAACAAATATTCTTCATTTATTTTTCCAGCACTTGCCTCATGTGCAAGAGTTGTTGAGGTATTTTCTACAATAATATTTGGAATACTATCAGAAGATGAAATATCATCTAAAATAAGCCCATCACAATCTATTCTTGATATACTTCAAGTTGCTTGAGGAAGTATATGAACAAGTCCTCTATAAGTATTTTTTCCCCCATCCTTACTAATTGATTTTGACATGATTTTACTTTTTGTATTTTTTCCTATATGGATAATTTTTGCTCCCGTATCTTGATTTTGTCCTCAAGAAGCAAGAGCAATACCAAGATGTTCGGCACTTGCATTGTCTCCTTTCAAGACACTACACGGATAAAGCATTGTTACCTGAGAACCGAGATTTCCTCAAACCCATTCTATAGAAGCATTTTCTTCTATGATGGCTTTTTTTGTATTGAGATTATAGGTATCTAAACTCCAGTTTTCAACAGAACTATAACGAAACCTTGCATTTTTTCAGACAAATATTTCCACTCATCCAGCATGAAGTGAATTTGTCCCATATTTTGGGGCACTACATCCTTCTATATAATGAGCCTCTGCTCACTCTTCCAAAATAATAAGAGTATGTTCAAATTGTCATCCAGATTGCACATTCATACGAAAATAGGACTGAAGTGGTTCTTTAATTTTTACTCAGGAAGGAATGTAAAGAAAAGTCCCTCCACTCCAAACTGCATAATGAAGAGCTGAAAATTTATGATAGCCTAGAGAAATACAAGAAGAAAAATATTTTTTTACAATATTTGGATATTTTTTGAGAGCCGTTCATAAATCTTCAAACAAAACTCATTGTTCCTTGAGCGAATCTTTTATATTATGATACACACTTTCGCTGTCATATTGAGCTCCTACTCCAGCAAGAGCTTTTTTTTCAGCCTCTGGAATTCCGAGCTTTTCAAAAGTATTTTTTATATTTTCAGGAACTTCTTCCCAACTTTTATTTTCACCAGATCAAGATACTTGTGCAAAATAAATAATTTCTTGTTCTGAGAGGTTTTCAAGATTTGGTCACCATTTTGGCATCTGCTTTGAAAAATAAATTTTAAGTGCCTGAAGACGAAGATTAAGCATCCATTCAGGCTCATCATGCTCAAGAGAAATTTTTCTTACGATATCTTCACTCATTCATACTTGAAGTTTTCATTTATATACTACTGTATCATTTTCAAGCAAAAAATTTTTCTCACATTTTTTATTTTCTTTTTGCATACAAAAATATTAGAAATTTTTAAATCATTCTTTTTTTACCTTTTCAATAAGTTCATTTCCTCATTCTTCTACAATTCTTCCCCCCTTCATTACAAATACTTTATCTATTCAAAGAGAATCAAAAATAGCAAAATAATGACTTACAATAATAAAACTTATTTCTTCTGTCTTCAGAGAAGTAAGAAAAGAAAGAACACTCTTAAAGGCATCAAGATCAAGTCCTGAATCAATTTCATCCAAAATAATATAAGTCGGAGCAAGAAGTTTCATCTGTAAAATTTCTATTTTTCTTTTTTCTCCACCACTAAAACCAACATTAAGTTCTCTTTGCAAAAAATCCTCATTTATCCCAAGCTCAAGTAAGTATTTTTTTATAAAACGAGAAAATAAAAAAGGACTCAGTGGACGAAAATCTTGATTTTTTTGCCCTGCCTTATATGCAAGAGAAGAATTATAAATCGTCCTTAAATATTCTCATAAAAATATTCAAGGAATTTCTGGAACATTTTGAAAAGAAAGAAAAATTCAGAGTTTACTTTTTTCATCAGGTGAAAGATGACTAATATTTTTACCATCAAGCCATATTTCTCAAGAACTTATTGTATATCTTGGACTTCAAGCAAGAGTAAGACTCATACTTGATTTCCCACTTCCATTTTCTCAAAGGATTGCATAATTTTTTCCTTTCTCAAAGGCAATATTTATTCACTTTACTATTTCTTTTTCTTCTACTTTTACAAATATATTTTTAAATTCCAACATAGTATATTTTTGAAAATAATTTAAAACATTACTATTTTAGTAATATTTTAATGAAAATCAAATAAAAGAAAGTATTTTTGCTTTGTTAACAAAATGTTAAAAACTAAACTTTAACCCTTATTTAGTCAATAACACATTTTTTTATAATTGTCTATCTATTTATAGTAAGATAGTTTTGACATACAAGAAAAAAAGAATAAAAATACTTATACAAAATAGCTAAATAAAAACAAAAAAAATCAATTATTAACTAGTTTTTAACAAAAAGGCGAAAAAACCGATGTTGGAAAAAACACAAGAAAAACATATATCTGTTCTTTTACATGAGCTCGTTGATACAATTTCCTTATCTCCTTCTAAAAAAGATATTGTTGTTGATTGCACCCTTGGTTTTTGAGGGCATGCAAAAGAAACAATAAGAAAGATGAAAAAATGAGATATGTTTATTTGATTTGATGCAGATGAAAAAAATCTCAATCTTGCAAAAGATAATCTTAAGCATTTGGTTCAAGAAAAACAAATAGAAGCAGTATTTATACACTCTAATTTTGTTCAACTAAAAGAAGAGTTAGAAAAAAGAAATATTGATTCTCTTTCTTTTATTTATTATGACTTAGGAATTTCAAGTATGCAAATAGATGAGTGAGAAAGAGGTTTTAGTTTTAAAAATGATTGACCTCTTGATATGCGATTTGATAAAACAAAAGGGAAATCTGCCTATGAAGTTGTAAATTTTTATGAAAAAGAAAAACTAATAAAAATATTTAAAGAATATGGGGAAGAAAATATGGCAAGAAGAATTGCCGAAAAAATAGAAACAGAAAGAAAAAAGAAAAAAATAACAACAACAAAAGAACTCTCATCTCTCATAGAGTCTATAAAATGAGATGCAAAAACAAAAGCAAGAATTTTTCAAGCAATACGAATAGAGGTAAATAATGAATTAGAAAATATAAAAATATCTATTCGTGATGCTATAAAATTTCTAAAAAAATGAGGGAAGATATTTGTAATTACCTTCCATTCTCTTGAAGATAGAATAGTAAAAAATATCCTGAGAGATGAAAGTAAAGATTGTATCTGTAGTGAGCTTATATGCACCTGTAAACACAAAAAAAATATAAAAATACTAACAAAAAAACCAATCATTCCTCGTAATGAAGAAATAAAAAATAATCCTCGATCAAGAAGTGCTAAGGCAAGAATCGGAGAAAAAATATAAAATTATTTTGTTTAATCTTCCCCAAAAATTAAAGTATGAATCCAAAAGTAGTATTAAAAGAGTCTAGTAAAAATTTTTTTTCGGAGAGAAAAAAAGAAAAAGAAAGTATAGAGTTTTGATTTAATTCAACTTATACTGTTCTTGTTGCTCTTATTTGATGCCTTCTTATTTATTATGTATGGATTCTCAATGTCAATGCAACACAAGGATACAATATAAGACAACTTGAAATAGAAAAAAATAATCTCCTTCTCCAAAAAGATCTCCTCGATGTAAAAATAGCAGAACTAGAAAGTCTGGGAAATATCCTGAAAGAAGAGGATACAAAAGGAATGGAAAAGATAGAAGATCCTGATTACCTCGTGATAAAAGAAGGAGTCCAATATGTTTATAATAATTAAAAAACTGTCTTTAAAAGACAGTTTTTTTGTGCTTGAAATTTTGAATTTTCAAAGTCATAAAAATATAAGAGAGATTAAAATATTTCAAATAAAAATCTTTTGAAGAATTATAGATTTTTTTAAATTATCAGTACTAATTAAAAATTCTATTTATGAAATTCACTTATTCTTATTAATTTCACTAACTTTTTTATTAATTCTTTCTTCTTTTTTACTAAAAACTTTTTCTAAAATAGATTCTAAAATTTCATAAACTTCTAATAATTCTTCTTTATGTAATTTACAACTAGAATGACTTCAATCGTTTCATATCCATTTAATTGCGAGTAATCTTTCAGATTGTTCCTCATTATTTTCTTTGTAACGATTTATTCTGTCCCCCAAAGATAACCTATAATTCTCTCCTTTTTTATTTTTACTTTCCTTTGGAATTCATTCATAATCCATAATCAATTCAATAATAATTCTCATTTTATTTGCACAAGAATGCTCATCAATCCAAAATAATTCAAATGATTTTATGAGATTTTCCACGATTTCACATTTAGGTCAACAAGCTCGATCTTTATATAAATCATAAATTTCTATTGGTATAGTTATGATAAATGGAGCCGGAAAAATATACTTTATTTTATAATAGTTTTCATTTATATAATTTATTCAATTTTTAAACCTTTCTTCTCAATCTTCTGAATCAAAAGAAGGTTTGTAATTTCTTTCTGGAAACTTTTCTCAGCTTATTACTGCATTTTCTCAACAATCACGATTTTGGCAGTTTGCAATTAAAATGAACTTCATTAAAAATTCATCAAATTCCCAAGAAGAATTATCCCTCAAATTTTGATTTAATCAAGATTCCTTTTCAATAATATCACTTTTTAAAAACTCCAATCTTCAAGTATTACAATGAGGACAAGCAAAATAAGGAATTTCCTTATATTTATCTATGAAAATATTTTTTTGAACCATGAATTATTATTTAGATAGTAATTGGCTGTATAACGAATATCTTTATCATTTATATCGGATTTGTTAATTATCCGATCAAGATAATCTTTAGGAATATTTTTCCACAACTCTCATTTATGTTTTCAAAAAGTACATTTATACAAAAGCATTGGATTTTTTGTAATAGAAAGCATCTTTTCTATTATTTCATCATCAGTTTTTATATTTTCCCTATTTTTTAATTCTTTAAATAACTTTTCAAATAATTTTTCAAGTACATAAATATCACTCAAAGCATCGTGAGGATTTATCTCAAAATCAAATTTTAAATCAAGTTCATATCTCAAAGTTTGTAATTTATGATTTTCTATTTGGGGAAACAAATACCTTGCAACTCTTAGTGTACAGATATATTTTTCTGGTTTTATATTATATGCTCTCAAAACTCCACTATCAAACTCAACATTATGTGCAACTAAAACTCAATCATCTAACAAAGATTGTAATTTTTTCCTATCATTATCTGACTCTTCAAAAGTCTTTTTTCATTCAAGCATTTCTTCAGTTATATGATGGACTCATTTAGCTGATGAACTTATAGGAACTCATCAAGTTGAATAAAAATTATTAAAATATTTTCAATTTATATTATTCTTATAAGCTAATTGTATCAAAATAGGATTTTCTAAATCATGGGTTTCCGTATCCAAAATAATAAGCTTCAATGCTCATTGAATAACCTCATCTTCTTTCTCAATTATGTCAGCAATTATATTACTCTCAGTAATAGTTTCTGCATCATTTTCTCACATATTTTTCCCATCATCAACTCTTTTTCAATTTTCATAAACATAATTTTTATCTTTTGCATAATTTCCATAAATAACTTTAAAAGTTTCTATATCTACTCATATTATTTTTTCACCATTGTAATAAACAGAATTCTCATCTTTTAAGTAAGGGCTAGATTTTGATTCAAGATTAGAATTATTAATTTCTTCGAAAGTTTGTTCCTCTGATCATTCTACCTTTTCTCATTCGGCTCTATCTTTTTCAGAAGAAGTTTTTATTGACTCCTTATAAGAAAAATCTTTATCCTTAAATTTTTTATATCATTTGGTCATACTATTAATCCAATCTTTATTTAACTCCCTTTTTTGTTTATCTGTATATTTATTAGCTTCACGAAGATACTTACTAATTTTATTTAATAAATTATTATAATCATTTAATTTATTAATAGCTCATTCTTTTACTTCAGGAGAAAGACTTTCTCTTGCTTTATTTCAATATTGTATTTGAGCTCCTATCTGTCGGTATTTTAGCCTTAAAGAATTTTCATAATCGTTACCTTTGTAATAAGCTCTTCGTTTTTTTTCATAAGCAATCCTCCTAGTTATTTTAGGATACATATCTTCAATTTTATACTTTGCATACTTAAAAATAAAAAATAAATATGGCCCCACTATCTCACCTTTATAATAAACATTGTTTTTATCTTTTGCATACTCACTATCAATAATTTCAAAAGTGCCTGAATCAGCACATTCTATCTTTTCTCAATCAAAATAAACATTGTTTTTATCTTTTGCATACTCACTATCAATAATTTCAAAAGTGCCTGAATCAGCACATTCTATCTTTTCTCAATCAAAATAAACATTGTTTTTATCTTTTGCATACTCACTATCAATAATTTCAAAAGTGCCTGAATCAGCACATTCTATCTTTTCTCAATCAAAATAAACATTGTTTTTATCTTTTGCATATTCACTGTTAATAATTTCAAAAGTTTCTAAATCTACTCATTCTATCTTTTCTCATTTATAATAAACATTGTTTTTATCTTTTGCATATTCGCTGTTAATAATTTCAAAAGTTTCTAAATCTACTCATTCTATCTTTTCTCATTTATAATAAACATTGTTTTTATCTTTTGCATATTCGCTGTTAATAATTTCAAAAGTTTCTAAATCTACTCATTCTATCTTTTCCCACCCTTGAAACCTATCATTTTCATCCTTTAAGTAATAAATATTAGAAATATCTCTTGAATAAAAATCATTAATAATCTCAAAAGTTTCTGGAAAAGAATCATTAATAGGAAAAGAATAATAACCTGAAGAATTTAAGTATATTTTAGAATATAAGTATATTTTTTTTCAACCATAATAAACAGAACTTCTATCTTTTGCATAATCTTTATTAATAATTTCAAAAGTTGCTAGATCTGCTCACATTATCTTTTCTCATCTATAATAAACATAATTTGTATCTTTATTGCAGTAGAAATTTAAGTTTTCATAATTATCAATACTAAAATCTTGTGGAGATACTCATTCCATTCTCCGCCAGTGATAATAAATGAAATATTTATCTTTTGAGTAATCTTTATTTAGTACTTGAAAAGTATCATTATTGACCACTATTTCAGATGCCCTAAAAAATATTTTTCCATAACTTCTACTGAAATCTTTCTCTATAAATTCAAAAGTCTCGGGATCTGCTCATTCTATTTTAGAATTGGAGTAATAAACATTATTTTTATCTTTGGTAAATAAATCATTGATAATCTCAAATGAATCAATATCAATTCATTCTAACTTTTTATTATTGTATGTAATATAATCTTTATGCCTATAATATCAGTTTCATAAATCCTTTTCTTGCTTTTCTAAAAACAATTTATTCTCTTCATATTCCTTAGTTTTTATTATCTCTCAGCAATGTTTGCATTTTATTGCTTCATCCTGAATTTCTTCAGCACAATAGGGACATTTTTTCATAGTATTGAATTTACTTTTAAAATACAAATATTATTATTATATGTATTTCAAAAAATAAAAAACTTTTTTAATTTTTTTTCTTACCCAGAGCGGGAATCGAACCCGAACTCCCGTGAAGAAATGGGTTTTTGAGACCCACATGCTACCAATTCCATCATCTGGAAAATAATTATTGTAAAATTCTCAGGATAATCCCTACACATCTTTTCAATAATACTTGTAAAAATTTGGTTTATATTTTTCTTTTAGTCTTGCTTTACTTATCTCTATCGCCTCATCATCTGGAAAATAATTATTGTAAAATTCTCAGGCTAATCACAAAAAATTCTCTCAATAATTTTGTACCTTAAATCCTCTTTTGAGGCATTCATCATAAAGCTCTGAGTACCTCAGCCTTAAAAACTCCATTTTATCATAAAAAAATTTAACATGCCCACTTCAAAGTGTGTACTTTTTTGGTTGTCATACAAAATTATATTTTCATTGTTTTATAAGATTAGGAATTCTTTTTATTTCCCTATGTTCTGCCAATAAATGCTGATCATACAATTCTTTCACTGGAACCAAATTTACTCTTGTCATTTTTTTGTATTAATTTTTATGCTTGTCCACAATATACCTGATACAAATTGGTTTTCCGTTAACTCCATTTCTCCCTTGGGGATTGGGGGATGTTTTAGGAAAAACAAATTAGCTTAGGTATAATATGAAAATGTACAAAAAGTGCAATGGAATGAATTATTTAATAAAAATTTTCTCGCTTCCCTTGCCTCATCATCAAAAATCAATATACTTATGCAATATTTTCTTTTTTTAAAAAACTTTTTATGCCGGAAGCTCTCAAAAAACTGATACAAAATATAAATCTTTTGCCGTGAATCTGAGAAAAAACAGCGACAAGAATTGCACTTTTTTTACTCAGCACCAATAATAATTTTATAAATGATTTCAAAAATAATTTATCTTGAATAAAAGAAAAAATACAATATTGTAAAACCTGTCATGCTATCACCGATGCTGGAAAAGATTTTTGCACTATTTGCGAAAAACAAACAAGAAACAAAAATACTATCTGTGTCGTAGAAGAATATCTTGATATGCTGACAATTGAGCAAGCTGGAGGCTATGATGGAGTCTATCATATCTTATGATGAGCCATTTCTCCAATTAATTGAATTTTTATAGGAGATCTCAATTTTGAAAGTCTTTTTAATAGGATTGAAAATGCTGATGATAAAGTAGAAATTATCCTTGCGACCAATCCAAATATAGAATGAGAAGCGACAAGCTCTTACATAAAAGAAGAAATAGAAAAAAGAAAACTAAAACACAAAACTTTTTTGAGTAGATTATCGAGATGACTCAGCTCATGATATATAGAATTTGCTGACAACATCACTATAATTAATGCTTTAAAAGAAAGAAAAGAACTAAAATAATTATTTTTTAACAAAAATACTTATGAGTGAAGGAGAACTTATGCCTTCTTGATGAAAGCCAAAAATGACAAGATCTCAAGTAAAAAAATACATCAAAAATATGAAACAGGCTCAAAAAATTGCGAAAGAAAAAATAAAAAAAATGAAAGAAGCAGGAGATTTGGAACAAAGTGATGAAGAAATAAAAAAACTTGAAAACCAGATAGATGAAGCTTTTGAATAATTTTTTATTTATATTTTTAAATAAAACTTGTTAATTTTGTATCAATTCAAAGAAGTTCACATATTTCATCATATAATTTTTTAGAAAGTTTCGCTTTCTTTTTTTCTCATGAAAATCACAATTCTTTTAATCTTTGAAAATCTTCCAAAAGTATTTTTTTTGAATTTCAAAAAGTAGGCTTTTTTAATCCTTTTATAATAACTCCCAAATTTGTCTTAAATTGCTGTATTTCCTCTTCTTTTTTGCTTATAAAATCTTTTATTTTTTTATTTTTTTCTTCTAATATATCAATTTGTTGATAAATATCATCTTCTGAAATAACTTCTTCTCTTTTTTTCTCTTGTTCTTCTGCATTGTAAGAAATTCCTAATTTTTTAGCGACTGTTTGTTTTAATCATATAAATTCATTCTCTTTTTTTTCTAATTGTTTTTCCAGATCTCAAATTTCTTGTTTTAATATTTCTACCTTTTCTTTTGCTTTTTCTAATTTTTCTTTTTCTTCTTCTTTAGATAAAGCTACATTTCTTCTTGTTGGTCATAAAATAGTTAAAACTTCTTTTTCTCTCAAAGATATTTGTTCTTTTATACTTTCTTTTGTTATTTCTTTTGTTATTTCTTCTGAGTTATCAGTATAAGTAATAGTTATTTTTTCTCCATTAATAAGAAGATGAGAGATAGCTGAAATATCTTTTCATCAAAGTTCATATTCACCAAATTTGGTATATAAAAAATGAAATCCACTTTCTTTTGTAAAAACATAAGTATAATTTCATTTTTCATCAATAGCTAGTTTTTTTATTTTTCATTCTAAAGGAATAATAGTTTCTTCAAAGCTTTCATTTTGCTGATTCCACTTTAAAATAACAAGTGGTTTTATGGTATTATTTATTATGTTTTCAGTATCTCTAAAAATAAAAACATAATCTCTAGCTTGAGATAAATGTATTATAGAAGGCGAAGAAGAATACACTAATGTATCTCCTTTATAAATTCAATTTATTTTGATTGTATAGTTATTTTTTATTTCATCTCTTTCTCCTTCTCTTTCTCACATCAAATATATATTAATAATTATTTTTGTAGCTTTTCCAAAAAAGGAAGTAATTCTTCAAAATTATGAATAATCAAAAGAGGATTTCATATCTCTAAAATTTCTTTTTTACTATAGTTTCATACAATCGCTATTGTCTTTATTCCTACATTATTTGCTTCTTTTATATCCCCCAAAGTATCAGTAACAAAAAGTATTTCTTCTTTTTTTAATCAATATTCCTGTATTAAATTTTCAAATTTCTCTTGTTTAGACTGACAAGTTTCAAGTCACATAATTTTTTGAAAATGATGATGTATATTATTTGTTTCAAGACAAGCAAAAATATTTCTCTCTCATCAAGAAGAAATAATAAAAATATGGTAATTTTGTGATAATTTTTCTATATCTCTTTTTATATTCTCATCAACAGAAATTTCTCTTTGCTCAGTATACACATAATCTCTATATTTTTCCCATTCAATATTCTTTATTGCTTCTAAATTATGTTCAAAAAAATTTCCATAATGGAGAGAACGAAACTGTTCATCTGAAATATCTACTCAAGAAAAAGCTTTTACTTTCTCAAA
This sequence comes from Candidatus Altimarinota bacterium, assembly GCA_013350285.1. GTDB lineage: Bacteria > Patescibacteriota > Gracilibacteria > BD1-5 > UBA6164 > JAAXWG01. The sequence goes on from JAAXWG010000001.1 coordinate 220,043, forward strand.
ATGAAAATGAAAACTATCAACAATAACTCCATCAAAATCAAAAATAATCGCTTTTATCATATTAAAAAAATTCTTTTTGGATAAATTCTAAAAAATCTTTTATATCTTCAAACTTGAGATGAACTGAAGCATATCGTATATAAGCCACTTGATCAATATTTTTTAATTCATTTAGTACTTCTTTTCCTATTTCCTTGGTGCTGATTTCTTTTATTCATCACCAAGAATTTTCTAATTTATTAAGCATATGAGTTATAAGTTCTCTCTCCACATTTCTCTTATTACAAGCTATAAGTATACTTTCTTCTAGCTTTTGTCTATCATATCTTTCAAGCTCATTATCTGATTTTATCACATTGATATTTACAAGCTCTATTTGTTCAAAAGTCGTAAATCTCCTTCCGCATTTTTCACATTCTCTTCTTCTTCGTATATTTGTCCCATTTTCATTTATACGAGAGTCTATTACTTTTGTCAGAGGATTTCAACATTGTGGGCAAAACATAGGTTTATATATTAACTACGAATAAAACATTTTTCTACATATTTCTGAGCAATATCTTGAAAAATTTGTAATTCTTTGATAGAAAAACTTTTTCAAGAAAAATCTTTTTCTAAAGTATTTCAAGGCTTATAATTTTGGAGATAATAAAGCTTTGCTCAGGCAATACTTTTTACTATTTTTTCTATATCTTCTTGATTATGAAATCAGGCAACACAAGTTGTGCGAAATTCATATTCAAGTGATGAGTTTTTTATAAGTTCAATAGATTCGTTTATTCCTTCAAGATTTTCCTTAAATCAAGTAATTTCTCCATATTTTTCCAAAGGATTTTTTATATCCATTGCAATATAATCAAGAAGTTTATCATCTATCAAACTTTTTAAAATCTTCGGATTTGTCCCATTGGTATCAAGTTTGACAAAAAATCCTAGCTCTTTTATTTTTTTACAAAAATTAGAGAGATTTTTTTGAAGAGTTGGTTCTCATCAACAAATAGAAACTCCATCAAGTAAGCCCTTTCTTTTTTCTAAAAAACGAAAAAATATTTCTTCAGGTATTATATTTTTTATTATTTCTTCTTTATATTTTTCACTGACAAATTCAGGATTATGGCAATAAGGGCAACGAAAATTGCATCCAAGAGTAAAAATCACGGTTGCTATTTTCCCTGGATAATCAATAAGCGAAAATTTTTGAATACCAGCTATTTGCATAGTGTTTATTTATATTCTTCTATAAAACAACAATTTGTAGTTTTAAAATATTTTCTACTATAAAACTCTGATTTTTTTCCTATATTAAAATGTGTTACTGGTCTATGATATCCCATAACTCTTGTATAAATCTCACAAGGAGTTCTTTGTACTTCTACACCATTTTCATTTATAAAAATTTGTGGTTCCATAATAATAAAATTAAAAATTAAATTACATTTTTATATTTTCTAAATCATCCATCTTTTGAGCATCATCTGTATATTTTGCTCTTGTTTGCATATCAAATTTTGTTCCTTTATAACCAAGTTCAGCATCACATTTTGGACAATAATCATGTTCTCAGGCAATATATCCATGTTTTGGACAAATAGAAAAAGTTGGACTAATAGTAATATAAGGAAGTTGATAATTTGATATTACTTTTCTTACAAAATCTCTACATATTTGAGATGTTTCTAGTCTTTCTCAAAGATAAAGGTGGAGAACGGTTCATCCTGTATACTTACATTGAAGTTCATTTTGTTTATCAAGAGCTTCAAAAGCATCATTTGTAAACCCAACAGGAAGTTGACTTGAGTTGGTATAATAAGGAGCTGATTCAGTTCCTGACTGGATAATATCATGAATTTGTTTTTTATCTTCTCTTGCAAATCTATAAGTTGTCCCTTCTGCAGGAGTTGCTTCAAGATTGTAGAGATTTCCTGTTTCTTCTTGAAATGCTTTTAATTTTTCTCTCATAAAGTCAAGAATTTCTATAGCAAATGCTTCTCATTTAGGAGTTGATATATCTTCTTTTCCATCCGTAAAATTTAAAATTGCTTCATTCATTCCATTGAGTCCAATCGTAGAAAAATGATTTCTAAAACTTCTTAAATATCTATAGGTATATGGATAAAGTCATTTTTCAAGCCATTTTGAAACTGTTTTTCTTTTGAGTTCAAGAGAAGTTTTTCCAAGCTCCATCAAATAAGAAATTTGTTTTTTAAATCCTTCTAAATCTCCTTTATTATTGTATCCTATTCTTGCCATATTAATCGTTACTACTCAAATACTTCCTGTCATTTCTGCAGAACCAAAAAGTCCATTTCCTCTTTTTTCTAGTTCTTTTAAGTTAAGTTGAAGTCTACAACACATACTTCTTACTGCTCATGGTGTATAAGCATCTTCGTTTCTTATTGTCTCAAATTCTCCACTTTTATTTTTCACTCTTTTATACTGACTTCCAACAAAATTTTGAAAATATGGTAATCCATATTTTGCTGTCATTTCAAATAAATCTTCTACGAGAGGGTCTTCCCAAGGAAAGTCTTCTGTAATATTGTAAGTAGGAATAGGAAAAGTAAAAACTCTTCATTTATTATCTCATTTTGTATAGACTTCTATAATTGCTTTGTTAATAATTCTCATTTCATCTTCAAGCTCACTATATTTCTTTTCATAATATCCTTGTTCTATTCCTCAGAGAAGAAGAGCTTTTTCTTTTAAATCTTCTGGACATACCCAATCAAGAGTAATATTTGTAAACGGAGTTTGTGTTCCCCATCTACTTGGAACATTAAGTCCAAAAACAAAATTTTGCATTTGTTGATAGACATATTTATAAGTTTCATCATAAATATATTGTTCTTTTGCTTCTTCTGAATCAAAATGAGCTTTGAGTTTAACTAACTCATTTCTTAATTCTGTTTTATGTTTGTGGACAAATGGAGCAAGATAAGTATCAAATGATGAAAATGCTTGAGCTCCAGCCCATTCATTTTGAAGAGTTCCAAGAAAATTTATCATTTGATTTACTGCTGCTTGTAAATTTTTTGCAGGAGAAGAATCAATTCTTGCTGGAACACCATTAAACCCTTCTTCAAGAAGTTGTCTTAAACTCCATCAAGCACAATATCAACAAAGCATATCAAGATCATGAATATGAACATCTCCATTTCTATGAGCATTTCCTATTTCAGCTGGATATACATGAGAAAGCCAATAATTTGCTGTAACTTTTCCAGATACATTCAAAATAAGTCCTCAAAGAGAATATCCGGAATTTGCATTTGCATTGATTCTCCAATCTGATTTATCAAGATATTCATTCATTGTATCTATAACCTCTACAACGACACTTCTATCATTTCTGCCTTCACTTCTTTTTTGTCTGTAAATAATATAACTTTTTGCAACCTTGTCATGTCAAGCCTTAATAAGAGCTTCTTCCACAGAATCTTGAATATCTTCAACTGAAGGAATTCATTTTCCCAATTTTTTCATTGCTATATCAATAGCTATTTTTGTCAGTTGTGAAACTTCACTAAAGTCTTCTCCACCAACTGATTCTATCGCTTTTTTGATAGCTTTTTCTATCTTATTTTTATCAAAAGTAACAAAACTCCCGTTTCTTTTTTTTATTTTAAAAAAGTTCATAATTTACTATATATGGTATTAAAATTGTAAAAACAATACTATATATAGTGTTACGAATGTCAAAAAAATAAAAATAAATCCACTTGATTTTATTGATTTTTTATTTTATTGGATTTTAAATAAGGGGCTTCTTCTTGTGTCATTGCTTTTAAAAAAATTGCAAGTTTTTTTTGTGAATTTTTATAAAAACTTTCCTATTAAAAAAAATAGCATTATTAAAAAATAATAAGAGAATAGGGATTTTAAAATTTTATTCTCTATTAAGGAAAGTCTGAAAAACTAACTTTTTGTCATTCCTGCGAAGGCAGGAATCTATTAAATAGACAAAATTCTTTTTCTCTAGTATATTCAACTAACAAAAAAAGTAGAATGTGTTTTTTTACATTCTACTTTATTGGGGGCAGTTTATTGAAGAGGTTTTTTGTTAAATAGTTCTACTTCCAGATACTTCTTTTATTTTTGGTGTTTCCCTTTTCATATCTCTATAGATAGTATTGAGAAAATTTACTAAAAAATTAACATTTTTATATCATCCCATACTATCCTTTAGAACTTTATTTATAACAGAGTTACTTATCAATGTAGTATCATCTATAATGCCTGTATCTACATATATATTTCTATCTATACTAAGGTAAAAAGGATCTAATTTATTTCTAATTTTTTCTCCACTTAATGAATATATGTAATCATAAATTATACTATGAACAATATTAATAAGTTGTATCATATTTGTAATATTTGTTTTATTTGTCTCATTTTTCAATATCTCTCCATTATCTGAATATTGGAGATTAAGACGATAAGGAAAATCATATTTTCATAATATTTTTACATTACCTTTACCTTTTCCTAAATCAATAGTTGATTTACTATTACCATAAGATGAAATTTCTAAATTATTTCAAACAATATTTATTTTTAGATTTCTTTCAGACTTCCTACTTTTTTTAGTATCTATATTAGTTAGTTCTATTTCATTTATTAAATCACCAAGTTGTCCTTTTATATAATTAAGAGTTTCCTGTTTTTCATGACTATAAATAGTCTTATCACTATATTTTTTTGCCGAACTAAGATTCTGAAAATCCTTTTTATAATCAACTATTGTTCTTGCTGTTTCCATTCAAATATTTCAATCTATATGATATGTAAGTTTCTTGAAATTTTCTTTATCAATATTATATTCTCATATAATAAGCATTACTTGTATAAATTTAGCTTCATACGAACCATTTTTTATAATTATGTCTCTACCTTGATATTTTGTTTTCCTATCTTTTCCAGATTTTCAATAATAATTTTGAGTATCCATATTTAAAACTAGTTCTTGAAAAATTTTAATACTTTTACTATTTTTAAAAAAACTATAAAAGTCTTTTAAAGAAAAATTCTCATATTTTTTTATTTTTTCTACCATAGACATAAATAACTCTACTCGTTTTTTAAAATAATCTGAAGAAGGAATTTTATCTATTTCTTCATTATTTGAAGAAGTTCTCGCTATTGTAATAGTATTATCTAATTGTTTTTCTAAATTAGCCGTAATCTTTTTGTTGCTTTGTTGATTGATATTTATTACATTTTTCGGTTTTTCTAAATTAGTCATAATCATTAAAATTAAAAATATTAAAAATTGTATTTTTATACTCTAATATTTTACTATTCTTTTTTTATAATGTCAAAAATCAGCACAAAAAAATCAGAAAAAATTTTTCTATTGAATTAAAAGCCAAAAAAACAAGTAAAAAATGTAAGAAATCAACACTATAAAAAAGTCTAAAGTATTTTTTCATATTTTAGACTCATAGAATTCATAATATTTTTAAGTATACATCTTCATCTCAACTTCTAATCCTTGAAATCAAAATTTTTCATAAAAAGGGGCAAGTTTTTGGTCACAAGCAAGTTCTATCTTATAACATCACTCTCAATTAAGATACTCAAGAACATATTGCATCAAAAGAGAGCCAAGTCAATTTCACTGATATTTTGGATTAACACTCACTTCTTCAATTCTTCATCAAATACTTCCTCCTCTCAAAAATTTATAATCAAGAAGTCCTCTTACACTCCCTACAATATCTCAAGATTCTTTTTCTATAACAACAAAAGTCTTGCTATACGATTTTGATGCCTCAAAAGTATTTATAAATTTTTCTAAATTTGGATTTTCTACAACTTTTAGTCAAGCCATAGAATGACAAAAACTTTCAAATTTTTCTTTGAGCAAAGAAAGAGTAAGTTCTGTAATAAAAAATTCCATATCAAAATCTATGAAAAAATAAATCTAGCTAATTATATTGAAAATAAGCTCCTTTCAAGTGAAAATAAAATTATCATTTTTATATATTTTTAAAATAGCTCTTTATAAATAAAAGAGATACTAGATAAAAAATATAAAAAATAAAAAAAAATAAATAGCAATAAAGAAATACTTGCAAAAGTAGTTTGAGGAAAGATAATTAAATAAGATTAAATTTAATCTTATTTAATTATCTTAATAAAAATATATAAATGAATAAAAATAAAAGTCTTTTTGCCTTTACTTTAGTTGAACTAATTGTAGTAATAACAATTTTAACAATTTTAGGGAGTATTGCTTTTATAAGTTTTCAATGATACAATAAAAATTCTAGAGATGGGGTAAGAATAACAGATATGAATAATTTAAAAAAGAGTTTAGAATTATTTATAACAGAAAAATCATTTTATCCAGTCCCAGATAACAATATAGAAATAACTTATAGTTGATGAATTGCTTGGGGACAATGAACTATATGAGACTCCATGATAACAAACATTTGAAAATTAAATAAAAAACCAACCGATCCTCTTACAGGGAATGAATATACTTATAGCATAACTTCTTTAAAAACAGAATATGAAATATCAATGATAAGTGAATGATGAGAAATTATATGAATGGAAAACTGACTTATTCCTCAAGCAAATGCTGATACTACTAAAAAAGCTTTGGCAATAATTTGAGGAACATATAATCAAAAATTTATAAAAGTACAAACCTGATGAATAGATTATATAATAGCAACTCCAAGTATAGTAAATGTAAATATGAATGATACAGATTTAATAACAATTATAAATAAAAAAGAGCTTGTATATAATGGTTTTCAAAATCTTCCATCAAGTTATAATAATAAAGGATATACTATGACGGGATGATTTGATTTCATTCCAGCATGAAATCCTGTAATTTATAGCGGAAGTATTAATTCAATAACTCAAGATCCAAATAAATTATCTTTTATAAATAATCTAAAACAAGTATATCAATGAACAATATTGGCTACTGACAGAACATATAATGATATAATGAATATAAATACAATAAATAATGCTGATTGAGCAATAACTCTTGTAAATAATTATATAGAAAATAATATTTGAGGCCTATTTGGTAATACTAATACTTGAAGTTTAACTCTAAATTATTCATGTATATCTTCATCCCCAACAAATGCTACTTTATCAATATGAATACCAAATCAAGTAAATCAGATTTGGCAAAATAATGACAGTAATTCTCCTTGTTATTTCACTTGTAATTCTTGATATATTCCTGATTTCTGAGATTGTACAATAAGACCTTGATCCGTAAGTACAAGCCCATGATTATCTTGTAAAGATATTCTTGATAAATGATGAAGTATTTGAAATTGAACTTATTGGATAGATCCTGATTGAGTAAATCCTTCTTTATCTTCTTTTCAAGTTACTTGTGATATGACTAATGATTGATGAGGTTGGACTTATGCATTAAAAACATCAAGTTCTCTTACTCCATCAACTTTTGTAACAAATAATATAATTTCTAATATTAATGCTTCAAAAGTTAGATTTAAAATTTGAACTTATGCCTGAATTTGTGATATGTATTACTCAAATCATACTTTAAAATATCAATTTGATACTATTCCTTGGAATTATACAAATTCTGCTTATTCTACTACTTTATATAGTAGTTCTTTATGAGGTTTTTATAATAGTAGATGAAATTGTGTATGGAAAGCTTCTGATTTTTGAACAAGTGCAAACTATAATTGAGGAGAAGATACTTGTATACTCTTATCAGCAGATGCAAATACTAATAATAATGAAGCTGATTATTATTTTTGATTTGGAACAATAGAATCAACCCCCTATTTTAATGGAAATGGTTGATCAGAATCTGCAGATATATGGGTAAGATAAAATTTTCCTAATTATAAAAAACACATTATTATAATTAATGTGTTTTTTATGTCTCTATTAGATATATTTATCAATTATCTTTTGTAATAATTCTTTTTTTCCTTCAAAACTTTTCCAGAGAAAATAAAGCTTTTTTGCTTTTTCAAGATTTTGAAGCGGATATCTGACAATAAAATATTTATTTCCATCAAGATAATCAGTATAAAATCTCATAGAAAGCTCAAATATAATAAATCAAACAGAAAAAACTATATGTTTTTTTTCTATTTCTGTAAGAAAATCATTTCCTTTTTTGAGATAGCCTTTCATTAAACTTTCAAAAATATCTTCCCTAAAATCTACCAAAGCGAAATCATCTCATTCTTCCAAAGTATTACTACACATAGAACGACACATATCACCAATATCTACCCAAAGAGGAAGTTCATTTGAAATAGTATCCCAATCTATGATAACCACCGGATTTCAAGTATTTTTATCAAACAAAATATTATTTGCTTTTGTGTCATTATGAGTTGTCCTTACTTGTATCTGTTTTGTTTCTATGAGATGAAAAAAATAATCAATAGATGATTTTTGTGATTCTATCCATTTTTCTATTTGATAATCTCTTTTTGATACTTTGGTATTTTTGATTGCTTCTTGAAAGTTTTTATAATAATTTGGAGTATTATGAAATCAAGGAAGTGGATTATACAATTTTCCCTCTAAATCAGATAAACAAAGATGAAATTGTCCTATAAGTTCTCCTACTTTTTCGGCTTGAAAAGAATAATAAACATAATCTTGAGTAAGAGTATCTTCAATATAATCATATATTCTCCAAGAATTATCTTCAAACTCTACATAATTTTCTCCTTTTTCGTTTTTTATAGGAGTAAGTATTTTATATCCATTATCCCACAATCCCTCTGCTTGTTTCTTGAGAAGATGATTATGAATCGTATCAATATTTTTCATAACTCAAGCAATATTAAAAAGAGTATTTATCTTCTGCAAAATATACCTTTTATTGTTTGTGCAAGTAATCAAAAAAGTATAATTTAATTGTCACTTTCCATAAGCCTTTACACTTAATATCTCTTCTTTAATTTGAAAAAAATCAAAAATATATTGTACCAATTCTATTGAAATAGACATAAAAAAATGCTTAATTTTTGTTTAAAATAATGGAGTGAATTTTATAAAATAAAAATGAAAAATCAAATGAAAAATATTTTCCTATTTCTTTATTTCTATCCAATATCTATTTTTTGCTCAGTCATTGGTTTTTCTTTCAAAAACTCATCCATTTTTTTGTATAACTTTGTTGGATCAAATATTTCCAATATCACAAGTAAGGAGAACTTTTTTGAGTCAAAGTTTTTTTGCTTCCTCTAAACCAAGTTGCAACATAACTGTTGCATATCATTTTTTTCGATATTTTGGAGCAATCCCATATCAAATATGTCCTCCCAATTCTATAAGGTTTGGGTGATTTATATGATGACGAATTTGAATTCATCCCAAAATTTCACTATCATCAATAAGAAAGAAAAGATGAGAATTTACTCATTTTTCATTATGTGTAATATCAGAAATTACTCTTTCTAAAAAATCTTCAAAATCTTTTCATACAAAAAGTTTAGAGGGAGAAGAAGGAGTTTTTTCAAATTTTCCCCATTCTTTTATAAGCCTTTCATAGGAATCTTTATGAGATATATTTGGAAATTCTAATCTAAGCATACGAGTTATTTATATATCAAAATAATCTTCCAATAATTTTATTTTATCAATTATTTCCTCCAAAGTAGCTAGAACTCAATCACTATTCTCCATAATTTCTTTATTTGTAAATCTACAAACTTTTATTCAAGCAGTTTTTAAAAATTCTGTTCTTATCTCATCATATTCTTTTTGTTCATTTTCAAAGTGATTATCTCCGTCTATTTCAATACACAGATTTAATTCTTTACAATAAAAATCCATAATATATCTTCAAATTGAATGTTGTCTCCTAAATTTCCATCATAAAAATTGTTTATTTCTTACTTTATTCCAAAATATTTCCTCTGGTTTTGTCTGATTTTTTCTCAGAACTTTTCTTGTTTGTTTTAGGGCTGGAATATTTTGTAAAATTTTTCACATAATTTATTAAATTAATCCCCCACCTAGCCTCCCCCTAACAGGGGAGGAATTTTACTTTCCCCTCCTGCTAGGGAGGGGATTAAGGGGAGGGCTATTTCTCCAAAACTGCCTTTATTCTTCTGACTCATGATGAGCTTGCTTCTTCTTTGATGATTTTAAATTTTCCCATATTTTCCGTTGTTTCTACATGTGGTCATCCACAAAGTTCTTGTGAATATATCACTCCGTCAACTCAAACAAGAGTATAAATTTTTACAATATCTGGATATTTTTCCCAAAAACTTCCGACAATTCATTTTGCTTTTGCTTCATCTTTTTTCATCTCATTCATTATCATCACGGCATTTGACTGTATTACTTGATTCACAAAATCTTCTACTTGCTGTAATTGGTCTGCTGTCATTTTTTCTCCGTGAGTAAAGTCAAATCTGAGTCTCTCCGCCGTGATATTTGATCAAGCCTGATAAACATGAGGACCAAGAATTTTACGAAGTCCTGCAAGAAGTATATGGGTAGCACTGTGGTATTTTGTTTCCATCTCTCCATCACCAGCAAGTCCTCACTTAAATTTTCCTTCTGATGCTGTACGAGAAAGTTCTTGGTGTTTTTTCATTTCTTCATCAAACTCTTTAGTTATTCTATCCAAATCTACATCAATTCATTTTTGTTTTGATAAATCTACAAGTACTTCTAAAGTCATTTCAAGAGGAAATCAATTTGTTTGAAATAAATCAAATACATCTTTTCAGTCAATTCACCACGATTCTTTTTCTCAAACTAATAGTGATCAAGTTGCAACAATGCTCTCAAACTTTTTTTCCAGAATTCTCATTCAATCTTTTATCGTTTTTCCAAATCTTTCTTCTTCTTTATTTAGTTCATCAATAATTTTTTCTTTATTATTTTTTACGGATTCATAAATATTTTCAAATTTTTTTATATATATTTCTGCAATTTCTGAAATAATTGCTTTTTCATATCCCATTTTATAAAATTCTCTTATTGCTCTTCTCACAAGTCTCCTTAAAATATATCCTTGGTCAATATTTTTTGGCACAACTCCATCAGCAATCATATGAGTTGCGGTTCTCAAATGATCTGCTATAATTCTTGCACTTCTTATATTATAATTTTCACTTCCAACAATTTCTTGTATTTTTAGTAAAATATCTTCAAAAATATCGGTATCATATACTGATTTTTTCTTATTAAGTGTTGTTGTAATTCTCTCAAGTCCCATACCTGTGTCCACATTTTGTGCAGGAAGATTTATGAGTTTTCCATCTTCAAGTCTATTAAATTCCATAAATACATTATTCCAAATCTCCATCCAATTTTTTTCATCATTTTTTACATTTGAGTCCGGACTCGGTTCTCACTCTCCTACCCAGTAAAATATCTCTGTATCAGGTCCACATGGTCAAGTTGGTCAAGCTGCCCACCAGTTATCATCCGCTCCCATATAACTAACTCTTTCTGGTGGAATTCAAAGCGATTTCCAAATACTCGCCGATTCTTCATCTCTTGGTGCATTTTCATCTCACTCAAAAACGGTTACTGCTAAATATTTTTTATCTATTGCGAACCATTTTGGACTTGTGAGAAGTTCATAGGACATTTCTATAGATCATTTTTTAAAATAATCCCCAAGACTCCAGTTTCCAAGCATTTCAAAAAAAGTAAGATGAGTATTATCTCCTACTTCATCCAAATCTCCCGTCCTTACACATTTTTGGCAATCAGCAAGTCTTTTTCCTAGAGGGTGTCTTTCTCCAAGTAAATAAGGAACAAGTGGTTGCATTCAAGCTGTATTAAATAAAACAGTAGGGTCATTTTCTGGGATAAGAGATGCACTTGGAATAATAGCATGATTTTTTTCCTTAAAAAATTCTAAGAATTTTTCTCGTATTTCTTGGCTTTTTATAGTCATATAATAATTATTTTAAATAAATCCTTCTCATAGTATGAAAAAAGCTTTTTTTTTCAAGCTGTTTTTTGCCTAAAAAAAGAAATTATGTTATTATTTTACAGATTACAAAATAAAAACAAAAAGATGAGTGAAAGTCTTATTCAACAAATTGAAAATTCTAAAGTAGAGCAATCTTCTTCTGATAAAGATAAAGAACAATGAAAAAGAGATTTAAAAAATTCTCTAAATAAAGCATGGGAAATTTTGGGGAAAGTAAAATGAACTCCTCTTTACAGTAGATTTAGAAAAAATTATGATAATTTAGTAGAAAATATAAAACAAGCTGTAGAAAAAGATAAAAGTATCAGTATAGCTGAGAGAAATAAAATTATTAGGGAATATAAAGAAATGTTTTTATTAGAAAGAAATGTTAAAAAACAAGAACAGAAAGAAGTTAATTTGCTTGAAAAGGGAAAAAATATATGGGATGAAATATGGATTAAAGGTGAATTAGGAAGTCTAAATTGATACTGAAATGGTAAGCTTCATTTATATAGAGGAAATAAAAATAATGTAATAAAAATATCAACATTTGAAAAACAAATGGAGAAAATAGAAAGTATACAAGAATTAAATAATAGATGATTATATAACTATATACAGTATTTAAAATCTAAATGATATTTTAATAATAATTTTATACAAAAATTTAATAATCCTATTATTACAAAAGAAAACTTATCAAAATTTGAGCAAAATTATAAATCTGGTAAAGCTTTTACAATTGAAAAACAAGTTGAAAGAGTAGAAAATATATGAAGTGAGGCTTTAGTAAAAGTTCAATTATGAAGTATAAATAGTTGATTTTGAAATGGTAAGCTTCATTTATACAATAAAAAAGGTTGAAATACTATTATTGATATATCAACATTTGAAAAAAAAATTAGCTGAGTCAAAAATATACAAGAATTAAATGGTAGATGACTCTATAATTATATACAATATTTAAAATCTAAATGATATTTTAATAACGATTTTATAAAAAAATTTAATAATCCTATTATTACAAAAGAAAGCTTATCAAAATTTGAGCAAAATTATAAATCTGGTAAAGCTTTTACAATTGAAAAAGCTTGGGAAAAACATAATCAATCCTTAAATCAGACTAGAAAGAAACTAGATGAAGGATTACAATATATTCAAAAAAATATAGGAGAAAATTATAATGAAAATGAAATTCGTGCTTGAAAAACATTTTCTCAAAAACCACAAGAAAAATGAAAAAATACTATTCCTAATTCTCCTCAAGTAAAAAAATGATGAGAAAAAGAATTACCCCTCAAATATGAGAAATGAGAAAAAATACAAATAAATATGAGAGGAAGAAATATAAATGTTTATCTCAAAGAAGAGGCTAATGGTTGATATACTTTATTTTATAGAGGAAGAGTTATAAATAAAGAACTAACTAAAAAAGAAGGAGAGTTAATTAAAAAAAATCCTGAAGCATGAGGAAATATACTAAGATTTCATCGTTTTTATAATTTTATAAATCTTTGATCTGTTTGGAAATATAGAAATGAACTCATTCATGCAATAGATAAAGTAGGAATAAATAAAGATGATGACTTTCTTAATGAAGCTGAATTTTTGAGGCTTTGAAACACAATTATTAGCTTCATAAATAAATCTTGATGAGGAAATTTACAAGAAGCTCATAATCCTCGTGAATTGTGAGAAACTTTCAAAAATTTTTCATTATCAAATCATATTCTTGATAAAAGAGCGAGAAATTCAAAAGGTGAAGATAAATTTGCTGAATTACTAAGAAATAATTGAGTTTTAAGACTTGATGGTTCATTTAATACAATAAAATTTCAAGAAATTTTAAATAGTCAACAAAAAAAGAGCTAATTAGCTCTTTTTATTTTTTTATATTTCTTCTTCCTCAACTTGTCTCACGACAGAAGCTCTCATCAAGACATCTCCTTCTCATTTTATTTTTGTAAGTATAACCCCTTGTGTTACTCTTCCTGTAACTCTTATACCTTTGAGTGGAAGTTTTATAGTTTGTCCATCTTTACTTATAAGTATCAAATTTGCTATTTCTAAATCTTCTTCACTCACAGTGGTTGCTCCTACAAGTTTTCCTGTTTTTATTGTCACTGCCATTGCTTTTACTCCCGTTCATCATCTTGTCTGATTTCTATAAGCATCGGTTTCTGTAATTTTTCCCATTCCTCTTTCTGTCACGACAATTAAATATTTATCTAAATCAGATACAATTCCTACTTCTACAACAGAATCCTCTCCCTTAAGCTTGATTCCTCTTACTCATGAAGCAGCTCTTCCCATTGGTCTTACATCCGTTTCTTTAAATTGAATTGCTTTTCCTTCTCTTGTTGCAATTAATATATTATTTGCTCATGAAGTTGTTCTTACCCAAGCAAGATCTTCTCCTTCTCTAATTTTGAGAACAATAAGTCCACTTGAACGAATATTTTTTACCTCTTTCATATCAAGTTTTTTTACTGTTCCAAGAGTTGTTACAAAGAATAAAAATTTATTTTTTTCCTCTGTTATATCCAAAATTGCAGCAATTTCTTCATCTTTTTGAAGAGAAATAAGATTAATTGCTGGTTGTCCTTTTGCAATTCTTGTTGTTTCTGGTATTTCATAAGCAGGAAGACTAAAAACTCTTCATTTAGAACTAAAGAAAAGTAAATCATTATGATTTCTTGTTGGAATAATTTGACTAATTTCATCATCTTCTTTTGTTGCTGTTGTAATTCCTACTCCTCATCTTCTCTGGACACGAAAAGCATTTGCTTTTATTCTTTTGAGATAATTGTTTTTTGTTAATACTATGACAATATCTTCATTTGGAATTGTATCTTTTGCACTAAATTCTCAAACTTTTCCTGAATTTACTTTTGTTCTTCTTTCATCTCAAAAATTTTCTTTTATAAAATCAAGTTCTTCTATAATAATTTGTACAATTCTTTCTGGTTTAGCAAGAATATCTTTTAAATCTGCTATTAAAGCAAGTTTTTCATTGAGTTCATCTTCTATTTTTTGTCTTTCAAGTCCTTGAAGTCTTCTTAATTTCATCTCAACTATCGCTTCTGCTTGTTTTTCTGAAAGATTAAATTTTTCCATAAGCCTTTCTTCTGCATCATCATAAGAGCTCCTAATTGTTGCTATAATTTCATCAATATTATCAAGAGCTATTTTTAATCATTCTAAAATATGGGCTCTTGCTTCCGCCACTCCAAGTTCATATTGAGTCCTCCTCTTTACTACTTCCTTTCTATGTTCTATAAAATCTTCTAAAATTTCTTTAAGATTATAAAGTTTTGGTTGTTTTCCTCTTTCTCAAAGAGATATCATATTATATCAAAAACTTGTTTGAAGTGGTGTAAGTTTATAGAGTTGATTGAGTATTTTTTTTGGAAAAGCATCTTTTTTTAGCTCAACGATAACCCTTACACTTTCTCTATTTGATTCATCTCTTATATCACTTATACCTATTATTTTTTTATCTCTTACCAAATCTGCTATTTTCATAACAAAATTTGCTTTATTCAGTCCATATGGAAGTTCTGAAATATTTATATATTTTTTTCATTTCTTATTTTCTTCTATATTTGCAACTCCTCTCACAATAACTGATCATCTTCCTGTAGAATAAGCACTCAAAAGTGCTTCTCTATCATAAACAATTCCTCATGTTGGAAAATCTGGTCATTGGATATAATTCATCAAATCACTTACTGTTACTTCATTTATATCAGGAACTTTGATAAGGTATTCTATAGCATCTATCAATTCTATAAGATTATGAGAAGGGATATTTGTAGCCATTCAAACAGCAATTCCCATAACTCCATTCATTAAAAGATCAGGAATTCTTGTCGGAAGAACGGTTGGTTCTTGTCTTGTCGCATCATAGTTATCTCTCCAATCAATTGTATCTTTATCTATATCTGCAAGCATATATTCAGCAAGTTTCGTCATTTTTGCCTCGGTATACCTCATTGCAGCAGCACTATCACCATCCATAGAACCAAAGTTTCCTTGACCATCAACAAGTGGATATCTCATAGAAAAATCTTGAGCCATTCTTACCATTGCTTCATATACAGAACTATCTCCATGTGGATGATATTTTCAAAGCACATCTCAGACAACGGTTGCTGATTTTCTATATTTTGCAGAAGCCTTTAATCCAATATCATGCATTGCATACAATATTCTCCTATGTACTGGCTTAAGTCCATCTCTTGTATCAGGTAAGGCTCTTTGAGCTATAACACTCATCGCATAATCAAGATAACATACTTCCATTTCTTCTTTTATGTCTCTGAGTGAATCTCAAGCATAAGTTATTTTTGTAGAATCTGGGAAAAGTTCTTCTTGGGTTTCATCACTTTGGTTTTCATTATTTTGTTCTTCCTTTGTATTCTCATTTTCATCATTATTCTGTTCATCATTGTCTAGAATTTCGTCATTTAGATTTTCATCACTCATGATAATAATTTTTTAAGAAATATTTTCGCTTGAGAGTATACTTTTATTTGTCATATTTACAAGAGAAAATGAGTAAAATTTGCTTTTTATTTCTTGTAAAAAAAACAAAAAAACATATATTTTGAATCATTAAAATTATTTTACAATAAAAATGAAAGCAATAATCCTTGCCGCTTGAGAATGAGTACGACTCAAACCCCTTACAAATGACATACCAAAAGCACTTGTAGAAGTGTATTGAAAATCTCTTTTAGAGCACAATCTTGAAAAAATTTATAAATTTGTTGATGAGATAATTATTGTTATTGCTTATAAAAAAGAAAAAATAATTGAAAAATTTTGAGATAATTATGCTGGAGTAAAAATTTCCTACCATTATCAGAATATAACAAAAAAATGAACAGGTGGAGCAATTATGGGAATAGAAATAAAAGATGAATTTATCATACTTTTTGCTGATATGCTTTTAAGTGATAGTGATATACAAAATATTTTAATGAGTAAAAACCCTACTCTTCTCACAATGGAAGTAAATAGTCCAAAAAAATATGGAATTTGTTCAATAGATAAAAATGGAAATCTTATAGAAATTATTGAAAAACCTCAAGATTTTATAGGAAATCTCGCAAATACTGGCTGTATAAAAGCTGATGAAAAACTCCTTGAAGAAGTCAAAAAAATTAAACTTTCTTCACGATGAGAATATGAGCTTACCGATGCTATAAATTCTCTTGCAAAAAAATCACCAATACAAATAATTCGTCTTCAAGAAAAATTTATTGATATAACCAGCTTAGAGGATTTGGAAAGGATTGAAAAGGAGGGAAATTTTTATAAGTAAAATAGTTTTTCTTCGCTTATAATAGGTAATTTATTTTAAACTATACTATGAATTCCAGTTATATTTATATTTTCTAGTCTCAATATTTTTTATCCAAATCTTCCATTATTTTGTCAGAAAAATCTTTTACTATTTGTTTCATATTCTTAAAATCAAATTTTTCTCCAAACAACTTATCAATTCTAAATTCAGATGGAATACTGATACCAGTTTCTTTCATAACTTCTGATAAATCAATAAGATGATATGCATTATAGGTTAAATCATTAAATCTCATCATTTCTGAGCTAAATTTTCAATTTTTTATTTTCTCTGGCATTTCTACTATTTTATTTCAATCTTCTCAAACTCATTTTATAATCTGAATATATAATTTCATTCAAGAAATATATTTATCTAATTGCCATTTTTTATTATTAGTAAGAGCTATTTTTTTTCTTAAAGACTCAAGTTTTGACAAACTATTCTCATAAAGATCAAGTCATTTACTATAAATATGTACTATTATTCAGTTAATTTTTTCTGCTGAAGGAAAAATTAATCCAGTCTGTTTTTTGAAAAATTTTTTGAATCGATTATGATATGAATTAAACTCTAAAGTTTTTATATCAGTCATGATAGTGGTTTCAAAATGAGTATTTCATTCAGCAACATATACTCTTCATTGCCAGCTATATCAAATTTCTCAAGCTTTCTGTCACTCGTATTCTGGTTTATGTTTTATATTTAATTCCTTGATATAATTTTCCAAATATTCTTTAAATTCTTTATATTTACTTTCGTGTACACTTACTGCAAATAATCTTGACTCTACTGGTATTTTCTTTTTTGGATCTAAATGTTTATCTACTTCTCTATAAGAAAGAATAATATAATCTTCTCATTCTTTCCAATTTTTTCAACCAAACCATTTTTTTAAGTTTTTGATTTTTTGATCCATTTGTTGATAATTATCCATTTATTAATCATAATGTTTTAATATATCAAAAACACTGGTTTTTATAATATTTAGAAATAATTAAGTTTATATATTTTTGATTATGGTGTTTAATCAATACCTTTTGTATATTCATTTTTGATACAATAAGATTTATTTTAGTATTTTTATTATTGTATCATATATTTCTAGGTTTTTGCAAATTACTCACTTACTATTATGAAAGTAATTATTTTTTTGATTCAATTTTTTTCAGTCTTTTAGCTATTTTTTTCTATAATTGCTCAGGTAAACACAATATCATCTACAATTTTATATTTTAATATTTTTTCTTATGGAGCCATTGACGGGAGTCGAACCCGTGACC
Source organism: Candidatus Altimarinota bacterium (assembly GCA_013350285.1). Taxonomy (GTDB): domain Bacteria; phylum Patescibacteriota; class Gracilibacteria; order BD1-5; family UBA6164; genus JAAXWG01. Next base: position 238,605 of record JAAXWG010000001.1, read on the forward strand.
CCACCCTTACCATGGGTGTGCTCTACCAACTGAGCTACAACGGCAAAATTTGAAAAAGACCAGTCTTTATTAATAAAGACTGGTCTTTTTATGAGTTATATTATTCAACAGTAACATAAGTGTCTACATAAATTCTTCCATCAAATCTTTTTCTTTTTCTTTCATAAAATCTTACAGTTCCTTCAGCTTGAGCATACAAAGTAAAATCATTTCATTGCCCAACTCAATTAGCTGGCCAAAATTTATTTCATTTTTGTCTTACAATTATATTTCCAGAAACAACTTTCTGTCCCCCATATACTTTTACTCAAAGTCTCTGGGCATTGGAATCACGACCATTATTGGTAGATCATTGTGCTTTCTTGTGAGCCATATTTCTTTATTAAATTTTAAATTTATATTTTTTATCTATTTGCAAATCTTGCAAATGCCTTATTTGCTTCTGCCATTTTATATACATCTAATTTTTTCTTTACTGCATCACCTGTTTCATTTGCTGCATCAATTAATTCTGATGCTAAAAATTTTGGGAATGCTCCTCATTTTTTTGCTCTCGCTGCTCCGATAAGCCATTTTGCTGCAAGAAATAATTGTCTTTTTGGATTTACTTCTTGTGGTACTTGATAAATAGAACCTCCTACTCTTTTTGGTCTTACCTCTATTTTTGGCATTACATTTTCTAGTGCTTTATTAAAAATCGCTTTTGGATCTTTTTGTCCTCTTGACTTTATTTGTTCAAAAGTATCTTCCATAAGCTCTTTTGCAAGGCTTTTTTTTCATTGAAGCATTACATAATTTGTAAATTTCTCCAATAGCCCAAGTTGTTTTTCCATACTATATACTTAACAATTAAAAATTAATAATTTTATGGTATTTATTTTTCAGCAATTGTTAGGCTTACTCCATAAAAATCATTTTTTATTTTTTTGGTCTTTTTGCTCCATAGAGACTTCTTCCTTGTTTTCTATTTTTTACTCCTTCTGTATCAAGTAATCCTCTTACGATATGGTATCTTACTCATGGAAGATCTTTTACTCTTCCTCCTCTTATAGCAACAACAGAGTGTTCTTGAAGGTTATGACCTTCTCCTCCAATATAAGCATTTACTTCATATCCATTTGTAAGTCTTACTCTTGCTACTTTTCTCAAGGCAGAGTTTGGTTTCTTAGGAGTCATCGTAGTAACTTTTGTACAAACTCCTCTTTTTTGAGGTGCTCATTTTCTAAGTTCTACTATTTTTGACCTAATAGAATTTTTTGTAACTTGTAAAGCAGGAGCTTTACTTTTTCTTTTTTGATCTTGTCTTTTATTCTTTACAAGTTGATTAATAGTAGGCATAATTTTTTCTTAAAAAATAGTGTAAAATTAATAATTTTTGTGGGATTATATAAACAATTCCATTTTTGTCAAAAAATATTTTTTAACGTTTTGACCATTGAATAGATTTTCTCGCTTTATGTCTTCATGGTTTCTTTCTTTCTACTTGTCTTCCATCAGAAGTAATAAGTCCAGCTGATTTTAAGATTTTTTTCAAAGTTTCATCTTTTTCTCCTATTGCTTTTGAAATAGCATACATAATAGCTTCTGATTGAGCACTTTCTCAAGATCCACTTACTTTTACTTCAAAGTAAAATTTATCTTTTAGTTTTGTAATTCTAAGTGGAGAAAAAACATTATCAAATAAATCCTTTCTTGTGATATATTCTCCTACTTTTTTTCCATTAATCATACTTTCTCAAGCTCATTCAAAAAGTCTTACTTGAGCAGTTGCTGTTTTTCTTCTTCCAACAGAAAAATTATACTTATTTTCCATAATATTAGAATAATTTTAAATTATAAGTTTATAAGTTCAGGTTTTTGGGCAATATAGGTATGCTCATTTCCAGTAAAAAGTTTCAGTCTTGCAAGCATATCCTTTTTTAGTTTATTTTTTGGAAGCATTCCAACAACAGCTAATTCCAAAGGTTTTGCTGGTTTTTTCACTAAAAGTTTAGCGAGGTTTGTAGACTTTAATCCACCAAGATATCCTGTATGTCTATAATACATTTTATCTTCCATTTTCTTTCCTGTCGTTTCAAACTGATCACAATTCAAAACAACAACATAATCTCCATTATCAAAAAATGGTACAAAATCAACTTTATTTTTTCCTCTTAGGATTCCTGCAATTTTTGTAGAAAGTCTTCAAAGATTTTGTCATTTTGCATCTATCACATACCATTTTCTTTCTGGTGCTTGAGCTTTTTTAGGAATAATCGTTTTCATAATCAACACTCTTTTTAAAAAATTAAATTAATTCAAGTAATACAAGTTTTGCATTGTCTCCATCTCTATATTTAATTGGGACAATTCTTGTAAATCAAGAAGTCTTTTTTTCTTTGTATTTTGGAGCTACATTTTTAAATAATTCAAGAGAAGATTGTTTTGTATAAAGATACATCATAGCATATCTAATTGCATTCATTTCGTCTTTTGTATTTACTACATTGATAAGTTTATCAATCATAGGTACAATAGCTCTTGCTTTTTTTTCAGTCGTCTTTATAGATTTGTGAATAAAAAAACTCGTTAAAAGATTTCTCTCCATTGCTTTTCTATGTTGGAAATCTTTATTATTAAATTTCAAAAATTTTCTTACTCTATGTCTCATAATAGAATTTTAATAGTTATAAATTATATATTAGTCATCTCATAAAAGTTTTAGACCTCTCTCTCAAAGAGCTTGTCTTATTTCTGTCATTGCTTTCTTCCCAAATCATTTTATAGAAGAAAGTTTTGTTTCTGTACATTTTGTTAGTTGTTCAATAGAAAGAATATTTCCATTGATAAGAGCATTCAAAGTTCTTGGAGAAAGTCCCATTATCTCAATAGGAGTATAACTTTCTTTCTCAAGTTCCTCCTTTACTTCCTCTTTTTCTTTATTTATTAAATCTTTTATATTTCCTATAAATTTTCCTTCAATTTGTAATCCCTCTTCATTAAAGAGTGAAAAATATGATTTCAACATATCTCAAGAAAATTTTACAGCTTCAGCTGGAGAAATAATTCCATTTGTTGCAACAGTCATTTCAAGAGAATCAAGACTTGTTATATCTCAAAATCTTGTATTTTCTATCTCATATTTTACATTTACTACTGGAGAAAAATTAGCATCTATAAGGAGAACATTTACATCTTCTTCTCTTTTCTTTAATTCTTCAACACTTATATATCCAACTCCTTTTTCTATTCTTATCTCAATATCAAGTTCTAAACCATCTTTATCAATTTCTGTTATATAGAGATCTTTGTTCATTATTTCAACTCAAGCAGGAAGTTTTATATCTTGAGCACTTACAACTCCAGCTTTTTTCTTATTTAATTTTAACCATTCAATAGAATCATCTTTTTTATCTATAATCAAATCTTTAAGATTTAACATAATATCAATTATACTATCTTTTATTCAAGGAAGTGTCGAATATTCATGACTTATTCCTTTTACTTTTATTCCTGTTATCTTTGTTCATGGAATAGTAGAGAGAAGCACTCTTCTCAGAGAATTTCCAAGAGTAATTCCATAGCCTCTTGGAAGAGGTCAAATATTAAATACGGAAGTATTTTCAGCGATATCTTTTTGAGAAACCTTAGGAACTCAAATAGTGTTGTGAATAATATGCATTTTTCTAAGAGTTATGAAATAACATTAAAACTATTTAGAATAGAATTCTATAATTTTTTGTATATCAATAATTTGTTCAAAATCTTGTTTTTCAGGAAGTGCTTTTACAATAATCTTCAAATTTTTTACATCAACATCTATCCAATTACAATTCGTTACTTTTCCTTTATTTTGCTTAGAAAATTCCTCTAATTCTTCTAAAAGAGATTTATAGAGGTGACTTTCTTTTAATTTATCTCTTAATTCAAGTACATCTCCTATTTTTAGAGATATAGAAGGAATAGATACATTCACACCATTTAATTTAAAATGAGCATGAGAAGCAAATTGTCTTGATTGCATTCTTGTTCTTGCAAATCAAGCTCTATATAAAACATTATCTAATCTTAATTCAAGAAGCCTTAACATTTTTTCTCAAGTTGTTCACTCTCATGAAGACTTTATTGCTTTTTTATAATATGAAGCAAATTGTTTTTCAGAAAGTCAAAACATTCTTTTTGCAAGTTGTTTTTTTCTTAATTGTTGTCCAAATTCTCAAGTTTTCCTTGTTTTCAAAGGACCTCTTTTTGACTTACTTAAATCATACTTTTCGGTACCAAAAAGGTTAATACCTTCTCTTCTACACAACTTTTTCTTTGGTCAAGTATAATGCATAATTAATTAACTATTAAAAACTAAATATTATATTAAAGTTTTCTCACTTTCTTTTTTCTACATCCATTATGAGGAATTGGAGTGATATCAAAAATTCCTTTTATATCTATTCAAGCTCCTATAAGTCCTCTTATTGCTTGTTCTCTTCCTACTCAAATTCATTTTAAATACACATCCGCCGTTTCTAAAGAATGGAGAGTTTTTGCTTTTGAAGCAGCATTTTCAGCAGCCATTTGGGCAGCATATGGAGTAGCCTCTCTTGCTCATTTAAATCCAGATGAACCACCACTTGCCCATACAAGAACATTTCCTTTTTCATCAGTAATACTTATTATGGTATTATTAAAAGCAGCCATAATATGAACTTGCCCATGAGGAATAACCTGTCTTGTTTTTTTAGTCTTCTTTACAACTTTTGCCATAAATTAATTAAGTTAATAAAAATTATAATCTAAACTATTTTTTCTTCCCTGCTACTGCGGTAGCCTTTCCTTTTCTTGTTTTTGCATTTGTTTTCGTTCTTTGTCATCTTACTGGAAGCCTCTTCTTATGTCTTTGCCCCCTATAACAATTAATTTCTTGAAGTCTTTTTATATTCAAAGAAACAAATCTTCTTAAATCTCATTCTACAAGAAATTCTTTTATTTCCGCTCTCACTCTATCAAGTTCATCCTCAGAAAGACTTTCAATTTTTCTTGTTTTTTCTATTCCAAGTTTTTCTAAAATTATATTAGAAGTTGGTCTTCAAATTCAATAAATATAAGTTAATGCTATTTCTACATGTTTACCATTTGGTAGATTTACTCAAGCGATTCTTGCCATATTTTTTTAAAATTTAAAATAAAATAATATTATCCTTGTCTTTGCTTATGTTTTGGATTTTTACAAATAACTCTCAATATTCCATTTCTTCTTATTTTCTTACAATTATCACAAATTGGCTTTACAGAACTTCTTACTTTCATAATAAATATTGTTAAAAATTAATTATTTTTTTCTAAATACTATTCTTCATTTTGTTAAATCATAAGGACTTAATTCTATAAGTACCCTATCTCACTCTATCAATTTAATAAAATTTTTCTTCATTTTTCAACTTAGGTATCACTTTACTTGTTGTCATCAAAAATCATCTGGTAATTGAACATCAAAAACCAAACCGGGGAGTGTTTTAGTAATAACTCACTCAACCTCTATTTTATCATCATTTTTTGACATATTTATTTGTCTTTTATTAAAAAGCTCGCTCAGTGTATTGAAAAAAAAAGAAAATGCAAATTTATTTTTACTTTTTTCTAAATTTATTTTCTAATATCTTATTTTGTGTCATTCTTTCCTCTATAATTTGATGAATTTTGTTCATAATTATAGGATTTGTTTTTGTTAATTCTTGTATAGAAAATGATAAAATCGTAACAATTATAGAATCCTCCATAGCAACTGCTTGAGCCATCCTAATTCAATTATTATTAAAAATAGCCATTTCTCAAAGTATTTCTTCAGCATGTACTGTTCATAAATAAATTTTTACCCCTTCTATTTCTTTATATACTCCTATAGATCATGTTTTAAGTATATACATAGCATTTGCTTCATCTCATTCGTTAAAAATAACTTCTCAAGCACTTACTGCTCTTTCTTGGCAAAAATCAGAAAGTTTTTGTTTTTCTTCCTTTGTAAGAGGAGAGAGAATTTCTACTGTATCAAGAAAAGTCATAAAAAATTTATTAAAAAATATTATTTAGAACTTATTTTGTAAAATTCAAGCATATCCCCCATTTCTGGTTTATGATTTCAAACATATTTTATTCCACATTCTCATGGTCATTCAAATTTGTTTATTTCCTCAACTCCTTGTTTTAACGAAGATACTTCTCCATATCAAAGAATTTTGTCTCCTTTTATAATTCTTATTTTTGCTTTTTTCTCTATAATAGATTCATCTTTTAATTTTAAACCAATAATCATAAAATCTTTTGAATTATAAAAAATTCATCCAACAACCGCTTGTCAAAGTATAATTTCAACTTCTTTTGTATCAAGCATTCAGGTAACAATTTTTTCTATTTTTTCTGTAATATGATAAATAACTTCACTACTAATAAGCTCCACTCAAAGTTCTTGTATAAGATTTTTTGCATTTTGAATAACTGAAACCCTAAATCAAATAAGTATTGCTGAGCTTCATTGACACATAGCAATATCAGATTCTGTAATATTTCCTACTCAAGAATGGATAATTGTTACTGTTGTTTCTTCAGTAGAAAGTTTAATCAAAGATCATTTTATTGCCTCTAAGCTTCAGTTTGTATCTGCCTTAATAAGAAGTTTTAATTGTTTAAGGTTTCAAGCCTTTATCTTTGACATAATATTATCAAGACTAGAAATACTTTTTGATTTCACATGAGCAAGAATATCCTTGTATTCAATAGCCCTTTGTCTTGCCTGTTCTATACTTGGAAGAACTTGTAAAATATCTCCTCCCTCAACAACTTTTTCTAATCCTATAACAAGTACAGGGTCTCATGGAGCTGATGTTTTTATATTTTTATGAGCATAATCTTTAAGTATTTTTATCTTTCCATAAGTATCTTTACAAACAATATTATCTCATTGATTTATTGTTCAAGTATTTACCAAAATTGTCGCTACAGGTCAAAGCTTATTATCAAGATGAGACTCTATTACTGTCGCAACTCAAAGTCTTGTAGGGTTTGCTTTAAGATTTTTCATCTCTGCAACAAGAAGAATTATTTCTAAAAGAGTATCAATTCAAAATCAAGTTTTTGCAGAAACAGGAATCATAGGAGTATCTCCCCCCCAATCTTCTGGAATTAATCAATTTTCTGAAAGTTGATTTTTTACAAAATCTGGATTTGCCCCCTCTTTATCCATTTTATTTATTGCAACAACAACAGGAATTCAGGCTTCTTTTGCATGATTTATACTTTCTATTGTTTGTGGTTTTACTCATTCATCTGCTGCAACTACAAGTATTGCAATATCAGTAGATTTTGCTCATCTCGCTCTCATAACTGTAAAAGCCTCATGTCATGGAGTATCAAGAAAAGTAATTCTTTTTTCATTGTGTACAACCTGATAAGCTCCTATACTCTGTGTAATTCATCATGCCTCTCCTTGTACTACTTTTGCATTTCTTATATAATCAAGTAAAGAAGTTTTTCCATGATCTACATGCCCCATAATACTTATAACAGGAGGTCTTTCCTCAAGTTTTGAGCTATCTTCTTCTTTTAACATTTCTAAAATATTTCCATGCAACAAATCTTGAACACTAATCCCTGAAGAATTATCTTTTTCAAGTTTTATATCAAATATTTCTGCTATAATACTCGCTGAATCAAAATCTATTTTTGAATTAATATTTACAAGCATTCCATTTTTCATAAATTCTGCTATAAGCTTCGTAAGTGGAATTCCTAATTTTTCTGAAAGTTCTTTTACACTCAAAACATCTCCTATCACGATAGTTTCACCTGAATGTGAAACAAGATTTTGTACAATATCTTCTGCTTTTTTTTCTTCTTTTTTCTTATTTACTTTACTTGACCTTATAAAAACATTTTCATCTTTTCCTTCTATTAAATCATTAATATTTTTTCTTTTAAAATCAACAAATGTTCATTTTTTCTTCTTTTTCCAGTTTTTTTCACCGCCATCAGTAACTTCTTCCTGTTGGGAAAAAGTTTTCTTCTTTTTTAAGTTTTGAGGCTTATGATCTTCTTTACTAAATCAATCTCTTTTTACAAAGTCGGATTTTTGATTTTCAGCAGAAGTAAATTTAAAAACTTTTCTTTCAGGAACAACATCACTATCTTCTTTTTCACTATCATTAAACTCTTTCTCTTTTTCATCATCATATACTTTTTTTTCCTCTATTTCATCAAACTCTTCTTTTTTTTCTTCTTTTTCCTCAAATTTAACTTTTTCTACAAAAGAGGAAGTTGGCTTTTTAATTTTTATTTTTTTATGAGTTTCTTCACAAGAAAGAAGCTCTTCGCTTCAAACGATAGTTTCTTCTTTTGTTTCATTTACCAAAGTTCATGGCTTTGATTTCAATTTTATTTTTTTCTTCCCTGAGTCTCATTCCTCAGATTTGTCTCAAGTATGAGAAATACTTGAGTAATAGTCATCTACTACTTGTTTTTTATCTGCCATTGATTTTGTTAGAGTTTAAAAAGGCTTTTTGCACGAGAGAAATATAAATTTTTTTCTTCTTTTGTCAAAAAAATATAAAAACTTGTAAAAATATGAATTTTTATTAATCTATTTTGCAGATTTTTTAATTTATAATACTTGCCCAGTGGAAAAGGAATTAGTAATAAAAATCGTTGAGGGATTTTTTTGAAAACTTTGATTAAATTTTTCTCAACTAGAGGTAGAAGAAAGAGATAATAATCTTTATTATATAAAAATTAAAACAGAAGATTCTGGAATTATTATAGGACCAAAAGGAAAAAACCTAGAATACATAAAGATTATTTTAAGGCTTCTTCTCGCAAATATGCTTGAAAAAAGTGTAAATATAAATTTGGAAATAAATGACTATCTTGAATCAAAAGAAGAAAGACTTTTTAGTATGGTAAAATCAAAAATAGAAATAGTTATAAAAACAGGAAAAGACCTAAGACTTCCTTATCTTTCTTGATATGAAAGAAAACTTGTTCATTCTTTTGTTGCAGATATAAATAATCCTAAAATTTATACAAAAAGTGAGGGGGAATGAAATGAAAGATTTCTCTATATCTGTAAAAAAGATGAGAAAATTACTATTGATATAGAAGGAAGTGATATTTAATAAATTAGATTTCAATGAAAAATAGAAAGATATACTTTTATTGGGTATTTTTATTTTTTATTTTTTCTCTTATTTTAAGTTTCTTTTACAGAGTAAATCAAGAAAATTATAAAAAAATAAGCCAAATAAAAGAAAACATAGTAAAGCATCCAGAAAATCTTCCAACAAAAGAGATGGCTAGATTAACAACTTTTTGATTTAAAAATATAAAGGCTGATATATATCGGCTTGAAACTATTCAATATATAGGGGGAAATGTTATTCATGCAGAATATAAAAAATATCTCTATACGATTCTTGATCTTATTACGGAACTTAATCCTTATTTTGAAAATCCCTATATTATTGGGCAATTGCTTCTTCCAGATTACAATTATAGGTATGAAAATTTAGATAAAAAAGAACAAGAAAATTATATAATTCAAGGAGAAAAAATAGGACTTAAAGGAGTAAAAAACTTTTGTGATGAAGAAAAATTGGAAAAGATAAAAAATGAATTTGATCTCAAAAAAATATGGACAGAAGAAGTATATACAAATCCTTGTAAAAGCTACAAAGTTCCTTTTCATCTTGCTTTCGTCTATTATTTTCACAAAAAAGATCCTGAAACTTCTGCTTATTACTACAAAGTAACAAGTGCAAACAAAGATAGTATAGAGGGAGCAAAAGTAATGTCTGCTATTATGCAATGAAAATCTTGAGATAGGGAAAAGTCTATTTTTATGTTTCTTTCTATGGCAAAAGAAAGTGAAAAAGAAAATAAAAAATGTCAAGCACTTGCTGACCAACTTGGGAATATAGGAGTATGAATAATTAACAAATCCATTCGTCTTGATGCAAAACTTATTGAATCTATAGAAAAAACAAGAAACAAATCTTTTTGAAAATTTAACGAAAAGAGAGAAAAAGAATTTCTTGATGATGCAAAATGTAGTAACTATGTAAATAAAACAATAAGAGAAATCAATCTTCTTTATATTGAGAAAGCAAATGAGAAATTTAAACAAAAAAATAATGGACTCAGTGCAAGAAATGCTCAAGCTCTTTTTGAAGAATGATATTTAGAATTTCTTCCTACTGATTTTCAACAATATGGTGATTATGGTATAATCTACCAATACAATCCTGATACTCAAAAATTTGATTATGAAATGGGAAATTATTAATTAAATAATTAAAAATTTGAAAATATTCTTTCTTTTCATATAATTTGTTGGCTTTAAATTTTAAAAAATGACCAATGAAAATAGAAAAGAAAATTCTTCCTTGATCAGTTATAGAACTTATTCTTGAAGAAGAAGATATAAATAAAATCGTAAAATACAAAAAAACTGCTCTTGATAACTTGAGAAAAAATACAAAAATTAAATGATTTAGACCATGAGCAAATATTCCAGATAATGTTATCATAAAACAATATGGAGAAGATTATATCAATAGTATTGCTGTCGAATATGCAATTGATTTTATGTATCAAGATGCTCTCAAAAAAGAAAAACTTCTTCCTGTTACTCAAGCTGAAATACTTGAAGTAATGAGCCAAAATCCTATAAAAATAAAACTTCATATAGAAGTATTTCCAAGTATAGAAATAGATAATAAATATAAAAAAATAAAACTCAAAAAACAAAAAATTGAAGTAAGTGATGATGAAGTAGAAAATGCTCTTCATGATATTCAAACAAGATTTACTCAATTTGAAACTCAGGAAAAAGATTATAAAATAGCTCTCTGAGATAGAGTAAGTATTGATACTGAAGGGTTTGATGAAAAAAATATTCCTCTTCTCGGTACAAATATGCAAGAATATCCTATTGTTATTGGTTCAAAAATGCTTGTTCCATGATTTGAAGAATGACTTATTGGTAAAACTTCTTGAGAAGAAATAAGTCTTGATATCGCTTTCCCTGCTGATTATCACAGTGCTGATTTTGCTGGTAAAAAAACTATTTTTAAGGTAAATATTAAAAAAATAGAAAAAGCAGTAAAACCAGAATTTACAAAAGAATTTATAAAAAATTTAAGAGGAAAAGATGTAGATATTGATGGATTTAAAGAATTAATAAAAGAAGAAATTAAAGAAACGAAAGAAATGAATGTAAGACTTGATGATGAACACAAACTCATAGATGAACTTGAAAAACTTACAAAAATGGAAATAGGAACTCATATGCTTGAAAACCAAGTAAAAAATGTATTTGCTGAAATAAGAGAAAATCTTGGAAAAGATAATGTAAGAATCCAAGATTATCTCGAATCTCTCAAAATGAGCGAAGAAGAATATAAAGAAAAAACAGTAAAACCAATTGCTGAAAAAAGACTCAAAGGAGAGTTAATTCTTCATAGATTAAAAGAATTAGAAAACCTAGAAATAACAGAAGATGAAATAAAACAAGAAATAGCTGATGTAATGAAAAGATTTGAAAGTGAAGAAGTAAAGAAAAGACTTGAGGGGCTCTATATTCCATGAACAAAATATTATGAAGAACTCAAACAAAGAATTGGATATAGAAAATTAATAGATAGTTTCTTTGAAGAATAAAGAAGTAACTAAAAAATCCGAAACTAAAGTTTCGGATTTTTTTATTCCTCTTTTTTAATAAGTTATATATTTTATTTTATTTCTTTTTTCACAAACTTTTCTTCTTTCTTTTTTTCAATTTTTCCCTTTTTTACAAGCTTTTCTTTTTCTTGTTTTTTTCCACAATATGGACAAATATTCCACTCATGAAAAATAAGTTTTTTACAATCCTGACATTCTTTTTGAAGCTCAAAACTACAATTTGGACAATTTTTAAAATGGAGATTTACTTGAGTTCAACAAGAAGGACAAATAACGAGATTATTTGTAATACTTTCAGCAAGAATATCTAGATTTCCTTCTATTTCTGCATAATATTTTTCAAAAAGAGTCTTTCAAGGACGAATAAGGAAATATGCAAATATTCCAAGAGGAGTAAGAAAAAGAACAATAAGTATAGAAATTACCTGAAGAAAAATGCTATTTGTCCTATTTGAAATATCTCTTCCAACCCATACAATAAGAGAAATCCAAATTACAACAAAATAAAAAATAACAAATTGTACAAAAGTTTGAAGTGTAACATTTTGCCATAAATAAGAGGCAATTATATTTATATTTCATGAACTCACTGTATCTAATAATCAAGTCATTTTTCCATAAAATTAAAAAATATTTTTTGTTATTTTAAATTGAATCTACCCCTTTAAATTAAAAGATTTATCCACCTTGGTTAAAATAACAATTTTTTGGAAATTCTCTAAGAGAGGTTTTTCTTTTTCCATTGTTCTATTTCCTTATGATTTCAACTCATAAGCACTTCAGGAACTTTTTTTTCCATAAATTCTTGGGGACGAGTATACACAGGATACTCTTTTTGTCTATTTAATTTTTGAGAAAAACTCTCTTCTTCTAAACTTATCTTGTTGCCAAGAACTCAAGGAATATGTCTAATTAAACTATCTATCAAAACCATAGCAGAAAGCTCTCCACTTGAAAGAATATATTCTCAAATAGACACTTCATAATTGACATATAAGTCTATTATTCTTTGGTCAATTCCTTCATAATGTCCACAAAGAATAATATATTCATCGGAGGTTTTATAAAAATTTTCTACTTGTTCTTGTGTTAAGATTTTTCCTCTCGGTGTCATATAAATAATAGGAACTTTTTTTCAAATATACTCAAAAACAAATTCTATCGCTTTTGCTACTGGTTCTGGAGAAATAACTTGTCCGTGCATTCCATAGGCTTTATCATCAGCTTGCTTAAACTTTTTTGTTGAAAAATCATTGATTTTATAAAAAAAGACTTCAAAAAGATTATTTTCTTTTGCTCTGCCAATAATACTGCTTTCAAAATAAGACTCAAAAGCATCAGGAAACATACTAATAATATGGATTTTCATAAAAAAAATTATTTATACTCATTTATATCATAATTATTATTGAAAAAAAATGAAATAAATGTTAAAATTAAGAAAATAAAAATAAACAAAAATATGAATAAATTGAATTTTTGAAATAGAGAAGATCTGCAACATAATCAAATAGAACAAAAAAATACTGTAAATTCAATTAATACTATTTTTTTAGACTTAATTTATTCCTTAACTCCTTTACAAGTTGCAATAAGAAATAATCTTTCAATAAAAAATTGAAGAGTTGATAGGTGAAAGATTGACAAAATAAACAATTTGTATGAAAAAGGTAAGTTAATAAATTCAATGAATAGTTCTGCCCTTGCTTTTTTTGAAAGTAATAAAAATACAAATAAGTGATATAGTGATTGTTTTATTGTGTTGGGAGCTCTTATTTACATATATGATTCTTCAAAAGAAAAACCTTTTATTTTTAAAGATGAAAAAGATAGATGAACAAGAAATACAAGAAATTATAATTGAAATAAATTTTCCTTAATCTGAATAGATTGTAATAAAGAAAAAAGGAAAGATTGAGTATCACCAACAATATCACTTCATCATGAGTTACAACACCATCTAAATACTTTACTTGCAGATTTATTATTACAAAATAATAAAGATATACTATTTTCTGGTGCTGATAGAAGTCAAGATCCTCCTTTATGATATCGTAGTAAAAGTGAATTTATTGGAACAGAAAATACAGAAATAATTTCAGAATTATTTTGAAGACAAGTACAACTTTTATCCAATCACCCAGCAAATAAAACGAAAGATTATGATTCTTATGAAAATCAGCTTTATTATTTAGATGAATTATCAGCAAGTTGGGGACAAGCAAAATATAATGTTTTTTGACCAAAAAATATATTTTATAACAACTTAAAACCTTGAAAAGATTATACTCATTATGATTTGATAGGTGATAATTCTCAAGATAAAGAGGATTTAAAAAAACTATTTCAAAATTATTTGATGCCTTGAATTTATTTATTTAAAATAAAAGAAGCTCTTGAAAATGCTATCAATGAACAACAAAAAGAAAAAGTGAATGTAAATGATAATGATAATCTTGAAAATTCTATAAAAATTGCAAAATTAAATGAATTAAAATGAAAGCTTAAAACAATAAATTATCTTATAGCTTTAATCACTCAAACTCTTTGAATCTCTCGCACTGTACATCAAGCTTTAGAACTTATGGGGAAAGTATGGAAAAAAAATATTTTACCAAGTCTAAGTAATCATTCTCTAGATTATATATATGGCGGATCAAAGGGGCTTTATACACTACTATAATATATTTTTATCTCTCTCTTTCTACAATTTCCAAAAAACTCTCCACAACTTCTTCAGGACTCAAAGTCGCATCAATCACATAATCACAATATTTCATTAATTCTTCTTCTTCAAAAATAGAACTATTGAATCTTTTTTCATATTCTTCATCACTCATAAATACTCCTCTGACTTCTATCCTACTACGAAGCATTTCTTTTGGAATATTGAGAAATATCGCTGAATAAAATTCGTCAAGTTCTGGTCTTTCTTGTTTTAATTTTTTTAAGCCATTCAAATCAAGCTCTTTAATAACTATTTTTCACTCTTCTACTCCATCTTCCATTACATCTTGATATTTTGTCCCATAATAATCTCTTTCGTGAACAAGAGCATATTCTAAAAATTCTCACTTATCAATAGAGTATATAAAATCCTCTCTTGAAATAAAAGAATAATGCTCTCCTTGTATTTCCCCGACTCTTCTCTCTCTTGTTGTATAAGAAAGCGGAAATACAAAATTATCTCACAGATTGAGATTTTTTACATTATGAGCAAGGGTTCATTTTCCTGCTCATGATATTCCCATAATAAAATAAATATGTCCTTTTTTCATAGTAGTTTTTATGCTAATCAAATAATTTTCATAATTGCTTCGTATTTTGCATCAACGATTTCATTTGCTTTTTTGTTTCATTTTTTGAGAACTTCTTCTATGTAAGAAAAATTATTTTCAAGTTTTTGTCTTTTATCTCTAAATGGCTTGAGGTAGTCAAGAAGTATTTCTAAAAGTTCTAGTTTTGCATGTCAATATCCATAATTTCCTGCACAATATTTTTTTCTTATTTCTTCTTTTCTTTCTTCTGATGCAAAGAATTTTATCAAAGAAAAAACATTACAAGTATCCGGATTTTTTGGAGCTTCAAGTGGAGTATCATCCGTAGGAATAGACATTATTTTTTTCTTGAGGATTTTTTCATCATCAAAAAGTCCAATATAATTGTTATAACTTTTACTCATTTTTCTTCCATCAAGTCATGGAATAATACCAATTTCTT
Organism: Candidatus Altimarinota bacterium; assembly: GCA_013350285.1. Lineage (GTDB taxonomy): Bacteria > Patescibacteriota > Gracilibacteria > BD1-5 > UBA6164 > JAAXWG01. The sequence goes on from JAAXWG010000001.1 coordinate 254,022, forward strand.
CACTAATAACCGCTTCTGGAAGTTTAAAAATATCTGTGTTATAAGTTTTATTAAAAAATTCTGCTATATCTCTTGCAAATTCTATATGCTGTTTTTGGTCTTTCCCAACAGGAACTTTATCAATATCATAACTAATGATATCTGCTGCCATCAAAATAGAATAATTAAAAACTGCCATATTGATATCACTATTTTTTGCCTGACTATCCTTGAAAGCATGAGAACGAAGAATGAGACTATAGGGAGTTACAGATGATAAAATCCATACAATATTCATCAATTTTTCAATTTTAGATTGTTCAAAAACAAAAATATTTTCTAAATCATCTGGTAATAAAGAAAAATAATTTAATAAAACAGATTTTTTATAATGAGATAAAAGTTTTCCATCATGCACAGTGGTAAGCGAGTGAAAATCAGCAAGCATAAGAAAAGTTTCTCATTTTTTAGAAATATCTAAAAGTGGTTTAAATGCTCAAAGATAATTTCAAATATGAAGCCCATCGGAGCTACACCTCAGTCAAGTTAAAATTCTCATACATATATTTTTTCAAAATAATGCCCTTAACATAATGAAATTTTGATATTTTGCAATCTATAATTTTACAATTATTACTTATTTTATATCATAAGAAAAATAAAATTAAAAAAATATTATGGATACCAAGATAAAAAACTATTTTTCAACTATGAGTTTTATATTACTTTGATATTTATTTTACACCCATATTCCTTATTATCAAAATTTTTTCCATGGAGAATTTTCTCTTATTTTTTTTCCAAATTTTTCTCTTAAAAGTGAAGATCTCTTTATCTTTATTGTGCTTTCTTATGCAATACTTCTTATTCCTTTTTATATATTTCACTCTGAAAAAGGAAAGGCTCTTATAGTCATAGAATACATAATAAAAAAAATAAAAAATTTTTCTTACAAAATAAATCATCAAGAAAAGCTAAGTATACTTGCTTGGGGAGTAAAACTCTTTTATGCTCCTTTGATGATATTTTGGTTTTCTGGACATATAAGTACGATGATAAATAATTTGTATCTTACTTACTGAAACAGAACTTTATTTTCTCATAATTTTTATGATTTTTTTAATCAAAATCTTTTTTGGACAGCTTTTAGCTTTATCCTCTTTTTTGATGTTTTTTTCTTTACCTGTTGATATTTAATAGAATCTCCTTTTTTGAAAAATACAATAAAAAGTGTGGAACCTACTTTTTTATGATGGTTTGTTGCTCTTGCATGTTATCCTCCTTTTAATGGAATGATTGGGAATATTATCCCTTGGTATTCAAGTGATTTTCCAGAATTTTCTCATCACTCACTTCATATATTTTTTAATTCTCTTCTTCTTATTTGTATGGCAATTTATTCTTCAGCATCATTTGCCCTATGATGGAAAGCAAGTAATCTCACAAATAGAGGAATTGTAAAAAATTGAATATATAAATATGTAAGGCATCCTGCTTATATAGCAAAAAATACTGCTTGGTGGATAGGATGTTTACCGGTTTTAATTGACTCTTTTCAAATATGAAACTGGAAACTTTTTTTTATAGTAATTTTCTGTATGAGTTTTTGGACTTTTCTCTATTTTATGAGAGCTATAACAGAAGAAAGACATCTTTCACGAGATAGTGATTATGAGCAATATAAAAAAGAAGTTCCCTATAGATTTATACCTAATGTTTATTAAAAAGACTCTTCCAAATGGAAGAGTCTTTTTTGAGTTTTGAAACTATTTTGCTATTTTTTGTGAATCCATATATTCTTCTATAAATTGTGAAACAAGAGGTGCTGGTTTTCTAAATAATCCAGAAGCAAAACTTACAATTGTTCCAACATTAAGTTGTCCATTAGAGCTACTTTTTACATAGGTTCTTTCATCTACAAGAGAGCTTATATCTCAGTAAAGTGAACCATTTACAAGTAATTTTTCATTTGTAGAAACTCAATTTCATTTTATTGCTCATCCTATTCATGATTTTGCTATACTTATATATACTCCATCTAATTCAGTGACAGTATCTTTTATTATAATATTTCCTCATTTTACTACAAATGCAATGTTATCTTTGTAATCAAGATTTCCATTTATTATAAGATCACCATCTTCTATAATATAAGTTCTTGGTCAAGAAATTGTATTTGGAATAGTAGAGATACTGAGATTTTGTCATTTAAGAATAAATACATTCTTTATTCCATTATATTTCTTTGTTACATTTACTAAACCAGTAATTGTTCAAACTCAAGTATTTCCTGAAACAAGCTTATTTGTAGATTGAGAATATTTTTCTGCTTCTTTTTGAATTTTGTCTTTTACACTTGTATCAACTTTATCTTTTGAATAACTTGATAATCAAGAAACAGATGTTCCAACAAAGTTTTTATTATCATTTTTGTTTTCATCATATGATATATTTGATACATCTGCTATTTTTGAGCTATCTTTTACATAACTTGTTCCTCATCCTGTTGTTACTACTGAAGGTTTAGCAACTCTTACCTCTAATTCTTGAGCAAAATAAGCATTTTCATATAGTGTTCCATCATGCTCTATAGTTGTTATAAGCATATTATCAGCATAGCTATTTCATGCAGGAATAGTAGAAGTATTTCATTTAAAATCAGGATATGTTGGAAATTTCACAATTGAGCCTGGATATAATGTTCCTATAGAAGTACATTGTTTTGCTCAATCAAGAGTATTTCAAGTTTTTTTGAAGACACAAAGTTTATCAAGATATAAATCATAACTTGATTCGCTCTTTATATATGGTGTTGTTACTATTGCTTTAAAAGGGTTCATTGCATTTCCTATAATTATCCTATCTGTTGGTCAAAAAATGATTTCTCATTCATTTGGTATAGTAATAACACAAGATTTTGTCTTACAAGACGAAGGAATTGTAGTAAATCTTACCTTACAATCATTTGTACAAAATGATGGGAATACTCCAACTTTTCCATTTGCATCAAGAGCTTTTTCACATTGCTCATATTGTCCAGCACTATTTGGTCTTTGAAGAACTCAATCTCAACAATATGATCATCCTCCACCACCTCATCCTAATGTTACTTTTGTTGTACAGGCATAACTACTTGTATATGGATTATCGGTAGAAAGAGTTCCTACATAACACTTTGGAAGATAAAAAGCACTAGAATTTGAAGAATAACTACAAGTTGCAGAAAATTTTGTTCCATAAAGTCAAGATTCTAATTCTCATTCTCCAATTATTTCTTGTCCATTTCCACAATCTATCCTAAATCTTCTCGCTTTTGTATTTCCATAACAAGTAAGTTGTGTAGTAAGACCAGTTCAAGTAGAAGTATTTTTATTTATTTCTATTTTTGTACAAGAAGGTCATCCAGAAGAAGAACTTGAAGAAGAACTTGAAGAAGAAGGACTTCCTGTTACACTAACTGATTTTTTACAAGCATCACTCGTAATATCAGTATTTACATAACAAATAGGATTATATGTTCATTTTGAAGAATAACTACAAGTCCCTGAAAAACTTGATTGTCATACTCATGCTCATGTTCAAGTAAAAATTTGTCCATTTCCACAATCTATTCTAAATGCATTTACCTTTGTTCCTGTACAAATAGCTTGAGAAGTAAGAGTATTCGTTCCCGTTGTTGGTGATACACTTAAATTATCACAACTCATTCAAGAAATATCTTTTACTTCCACACAAGTATCATCTGAATCAGTTACTTTTTTATCACTATCTACTCAAGTTCCCTCTACATCAGCTGTATTTATATATTTTGCTTGAGTATCTTCTTTTTCACAAGTATATTCAAAATATTCTCATGGTTCAAGAATAGTATCTGTTTTATTTCCATTTCCTCAAGTTGTAAAATTTGACCAAGTACTTGGATAAGTTCATGGAAGTGTTACATTTCAAGCACATTTTGGTGCTACGGTATCAGTTATTTTTATTTCTTTTAAAGATTCTGTTCCTGTATTTGTTACTCTTATTTTAAATACTGCTTTTGCTCATTTATTAACTGTTTGTCTATCATTTCATACTACATCGTCTAAATCACCTGAATTTGAATCTGTTTTATCAATTTGTATAGCTGGAGTTGTTCAAGAAGAATATACATCAACACAAGTATCATCTGAATCAGTTACTTTTTTCCGACTTCCTACTCAAGTTCACTCTACATCAGCTGTATTTACATACATTGATTGAGTATCTTCTTTTTCACAAGTATATTCAAAGAATTCTCATGGTTCAAGGATGGTGTCTGTCTTATTTCCTGTTCATCCTGTTTGAAAATTTGACCAAGTACTTGGATAAGTTCATGGAAGTGTTACATTTCAAGCACATTTTGGTGCTACGGTATCAGTTATTTTTATTTCTTTTAAAGATTCTGTTCCTGTATTTGTTACTCTTATTTTAAATACTGCTTTTGCTCATTTATTAACTGTTTGTTTATCATTTCACACTACTCCATCTTTGTCATCAAGATTAAAATCACTTTTATCAATTTTTATAGCTGGATTTGTTGCACAGCCTATATTTACTGTTTTTTTACAACTATTATTTGTAATAGTATCATTTATATAACAAGTAGGAGTATATGTCCCTGCATTTGAATAAGTACAAGTTTTTGTAAGTGATTCTATTCATTTTCCTGAACCATTTCATGTAAATACTTCTCCATTTCAACAATCTATTTTAAATGTGTTTACTTTATATCAAGTACAAACAACACTTGAACTTACAGGAGCATCTCAAGAAGCTGGATTTACTGTTAAACTATTACAACTTGGAGTTGTTTCTATTGGCTTACAAGTAGCATCACATCAACCGTCTCACCATCATTTTTTACTTAGATCATTTGGATCACAAGTCTCTCCATAGTTTGTATCAAGCACTCCATCTCAACACCAAGAAATTTCATAATTAGCACATTCAGTATGAGTTTTTATTGATCCTACTTCTTGTCCTCAAGACATATCAACTCTTTCAATAGCATATACTATCTTAAGATTATTATAACTTCTTGTTTGAGGATGATATATTATTGGATAAGTAGATGTTGTTTCTAATAATCTTCCACTTTCATTTGGGTTAATTATTCAAGCTTTTCAAGTTATCCAACTTGTATAAACATATGTTGGAAAAGTAGGACTATTATTATAATCCCATTCTTCTTTAGAAGTGATTTTATATCATTTTATTTTTATAGCTACAGAACCTGTATTTTTGATATCATCCCAAAAATTATATGTTTTTCCTTGCCTTAATGTAAAATAAAAATTTTGATCACAACTATCTCCTGTAGCAAATACTCATGATATAAATGAAAAAAAGAAGAAAAAAGCAAATATATTGATAAAAGTCTTTTTCATATTAAAATAAATAAATAAATTAAAAATTTTGTTGTGCCTCAGAAGTATTAATTGTTCATGATAAATCAGAAACTCCTCAAATAGCTATATTTCATACTTCCTTTTGAAGAAGTTTCTTTTCACTTTCTTCCTGATTACTTCTAAAGCAAGAAGAAATAAATATTAATAATAATATTATAATTGTCAAGTTTTTTTTCATTTTTCCTATAATTAAAAAATATTTTAAAATCCGCTACCGCTTTGAACTACCTCTTGACCTAAATTTGATGCCTGTCATGTTATATTTCATCATACTCATCAAGTATGTCAAGGAAGTGTATCCATACTACTTAATGGAACTTCTCAAGCTTCTCATCCTGAAGGAGTTGTTGTAATTTTAGAGTTTTTTTCTTCAGGAACAGGTGGCTTTTTATTAAAAAGAACAAACCATGGTATAACTATCGGGAGTCTTCCATTTACAAGTGCATAAGTATGAGAATTAAATTTAATATCACTTATTTTTTCTACTACTTTCACATCTGCTGGAACAATAAGTGGATTAGAACAGTCAGATCTAAGGTAAAGATTATAATTTACTGTTGCTGTTATTTCTTTTCAATCTCTATAATAAGTATAAGTTTTTTGGATAGGTGCAAGTGCAAAAACCTCTTTATCTCATTTTTCAGCAAGGGTATTTAGAGTTGTAAGTTTTCAATTTCCTTTATTTTTAGCAGTATTAATAAGTGGATTATTGTTTATTTTTTGTTTTACTTCATCAATAGGAACTTGTTTTCCTCATTGTATTGCTTTTCAAAATTCACTATATGAAAGTGAAACAAAACCATTTTCTACAAATGTTTTGTAAACATTTCCAAGACTTGGAGTTTTTCAATTTTTCTCAGTTGTAGTTTTTGAAAGTTTTTCATATACTTTTTCACCATTTAATCATTTTATACTTGGTCCATGTTGAGCCTTTCAAACTTTTACATATTCAAGTCAATCCTGATTTTTAATTTGAGAAAGAAGGTAAGATTTTGATCCTCATCTAAAAAGTTGATCAATAATTGTTTGAATTCTTTTTTTTGCATCTTTTTCTTGATATATTTTTTTAAGTCATGCTTCATCTTTTTTCAAAATTTTATCAAAGAACTCTATAAAGAATTTTTTATCTTCTTCTGCTAATCAAAATTCAGCAATTTTATAAATATCTTTTACATAAAAAAGTATACTTAAATTTTGAAAATCTACTCCTAGAGAAGTAAGCCAATTAATATATTCTATAACTTTTCCTTTTTCTTTTACCTTATTTAAATATTCATTTCTCTCTTTTGTACTTAAAAGAACTCATTGTACTTTTTTTGAATTTTCTTGTGTAAGAAGCTCTAAAACCTCATCAGCCATCTCAAAATCAGTTTTCCCTGTTTTTAATCATTCTTCCATAAGTTTTATAATTTCTTTTCATTTACTATATTTTTTATCTCAAAAAATTCAAAACAATCATCCTAAAGTATACCATGTTTTTCTTTCAAATGCATCATAAGATTTTCTTTGCAAAATCTTTAAATCAGGAATAAGTCTTTTTGCAATATATGTTTTCATAAGATCTTGTGTTTCTTGACTAAGTTCACTTAATTTACCATTCAACACTTTTGCTTTTTCTTCTTCTGAAAGTTTCAATTCTGAAAGCATTCTAATAAGAATATTTTGATTTTGTACAACATCTACCTCTTGTTTATTTTGAGTATAATATTCTTTAAATTCTCCTTGCATACCAGCATTTATCCATTTCTCAAAAGCAACAGATTTATTTATATCAGCTCAAGGAATAAGAGTTTTTGTAAGAGATAATGGAATATCAAGAAGATAAATTCAACCAAGCCAAGGAAGAGCTTTTTTGATAGTAGTTAATACTCACTCTCATTTTTTATTTAATTGCTGTTTTTCTCATTCTACATCTTTATAATCACTAGAAAGAAACATTACTGCCCTTTCAAGCCTCTCTTTATTTTCACCCTTATCAAGGAGATTATCATATTTAGATTGTTGTTCTTTATTTAGTAATTTATCAAGAGCATCTTTTCATAAAACTCCTTCAAAAAGCTTTTCAAGAGAGTATCCTTCTTTATTTTCATAACTATATTTTACTAATCTTTCATTAAGTTCATCTGTCTTTTCTAAAAGTAATTTTAAATAATTTACTGATTCTTTTGTCTTATCAACTTGTTTAATAGTTTTTTCATAATCTCCTGTTCCTACTATTGGAAGACCTTGTTTACTTATACTTATTCCTGATGAAATATTTGTTTTTGCTTGCCTTAAAGCATCTTTTGTATATTTTCAAATTATTCAATCTTCTTTTAGTGGATTAGATAATCATAAATAAGTATTAAGTGCTTTTTGTAAATTTATTATATCCTCTTTTTTTGCTTTTTTAAGATTAAATTCTGTGATAAATTTTACAATATTATTTGTTTCTTGATTATTATTTGTTTCTTGTGGTTTTTCTCCATTTTGGATTGGATTTGCTGGAGCTTGATTAGATTTAATCTCTGGAGTTTTTCAAACTTCAGAAGGATTAAAAGTTTCTTCAAAAATTTTATAGGTTTGTTCATCAAAAATTCCTGTTTCTTTTATTCATAAATTCTTTTGAAAAGATTTTATTGCTATTTCTCTGTCACTTTTTGATACATTAAGGGTATTATTTTCTAATTTTAAATATCAAATTTTTGCTAAAATAGCATTTTCTTTAAAAACTTTCTCTTGAGGATTTTTTTCATTTTTTGCATCTGATAATGCTTCTGATATTAGTTTATTTTTATTAGAAACATCTTTTTTTACTTCTTGAGTTTTTTTTCTTGCTTCCCTAACTATATTAAAAGCAGATCAAAGTTTTTGAATATCTATCTTTGTATAATCAGTAGCAAATTTTTCTTGTATTGCTGTTGATGCATTTATATAATTAATAAGGATTTGTAATTGCTCTTTTCTCTTTGTGTCTATATTCTTATCCACAAGAGCATCTTCATAATCTCCATCAAGAGAGGAAATAAAATTATTTATATCTGCTTCTACCATTTCATCTATTTCTTCTCTCTTTAATTTTTCAAGAGTCTCTTTTTCTAAATATTTATCTTCTTCTCTTATTTCTAAAGGAGATGGTCTCTCAGTAAAAGATTTTTCAATAAGAGTAAGAAAAAGCTTTTTATTTTGTTTATATATTTGTAACATAAATTCCTTTTTTAATAAATAATGTATTTTTGTTTTTAAAGATAACATCCAAATAATAACATATATTTTATTAAAAAGGCAATAAAATTATATTGACTATATTATAATTTTATTTAATTAAATATAAATTTTCATATCGTAGTCAAAAATATCAAGGAATATAAATTCATGGTTCTATGGTACAAGTCATTCATTTTTCTAGTATTTTATCATTTTTTTGACTTATAGTTGGAGATTCATGAATATCAAGACCTACTCAGTGTCCTGTAGAGTGAGTAAAGTACTTTCAATACCCTGATATAATGATATAATCTCTTACTTTTTTATCAATATCACTACATTTTATTCAAGAAATAAGAATATCTAAACAACTATCATGAGCTCATTTTACAATTTTTTGTATCATCTTAAAATCTTTGTATATCTTTCATTTTTTAGTAGATGAAAGTGAATAATGATTCACCCATAAAGTTCTTGTAAAATCAGACATATATCATCTATAAATAGCTCCCATATCTACAAGAAGTGGTCAAATTCATATTTTTGTTTTTCACGAATTATGATGAGGAGTGGCTGAATTTTTTCAAAATGCAACAATAGATGGAAAACTTTCTCATTCTCAACCAAATTCAATTATTTTTCGTATAATAAATCATCTTAACCATAATTCTGTCTTTCCAAAAAGTTCTCCTTTTTTATTAAGTCTTTCTATTTGTTTCCAAACTTTTTTTATTATCTTTATTGCTTTTTCTATATTATCTATTTCATATTCATTTTTTATCAATCTTTTTTCTTTAAAAAAATCTTTTCAAATCTGTAAATCAATTCCTTTTTCTTTTAATTGCTCAAAAAATTCAAGACTCATAGAATTTTCAATATACAAAGTATTGTTTCATACAATATCTTTAATATAAGTACTTATATCTTTTTTTAATTCTATAAAATGAATATCCCACTTTAATCCAATTCTTTTTTGTATAAATTCTTTTTTTCTTTTATTTAACTTTTTAAAATACCTTGCATCCAAAATCACAAAAAAAAATTTTTTATCAAAAAGTATATATCCAAGAGTTGGCTGAAATCAAAGAAGATAATAAAAAAATTTATTTGTATATCAATTTTTATCAGTATCTGTATAAATAAAAAATGGAGACTGATTGATAGTAAGCATAATTAAAATTATAAAAATTAAGAAAATAAAAAGCACTCAAATGAGTGCTTTTTATTTTTTGTATTATATTTTTTTTGTCATTTTTGAAACCCCAAATCATGCAAGAAGTGCAAGAGCAAGGAGAGCTATAAAAATATGCTCTGGTCCAGTTTTTGGAAGTTGTTTTGGTTCTTGTGGTTGTACTGGTGGAGTTACTGTTTCTTTTTTTCCTGAACTAAAAAGTACACATTCTCTATGTTCTGTATCTTCTACGGTTATTTCACCATCCTCCATAATATTATGTGGTTTGATAGAATATACAAGAAGTCCAACAGGATCTCCTACTGGAGCTTGATTTTTATCAAGAGAAAAAGCATATCCAAGTTTTGATTTTAGCCAAGTTACTTTTTCTTGAGGATCAAGAACATATCCTTCTTCTTTTGCATCAAGTTTATCTTCAAATTCTTGAGTATATTCCCAAAAATCTTCCGAAGATGGAGTCTGAGACCAAGAAACAAGTCCTTCACTTAAATTCACCATAAATGGAAGTTTTTGTTCCTCTTTATACACAATCTGTTTTAGGTTCGTATCATTTATCCAATCATCACTCATAAGGCCTATATTATCTCCTTCGGACTTACTCCCTCACTCAAAACATTGATTACAAGAATTTGCTGAAAAAATAGGATTTGTAGTACATTCTACTTCTTCATAAGCTCAAGCAAATTGAAACATTCACAAAAGACTTACTCATAAAAGAGAAATTAAAATTTTGTTTGTTTTCATTGGCTAAAAATAAAAAATTAAAATTAATAGGCTTATTGTAATAAAAAATAGGGGTAGTGTCAAAAAAATATATTATTATTTTAGTTTTTTTATACTTTACTTTTTTATTACTTTATTTACTATTATTTGTTGAAAGATTCAAAAAATTGTTCAAATTCACCAATAGATACCAATCCCTGCAAAAAGTGAATAAGTAAAAAATCAAACCATAACTGGCATAACATAAAGCATTACTTTATTCATAGATTCTGCATCTGGCATCATACTTGTATAGGCATCTCCTCATTTCTTCTTTTCTAGCACGAGAGGATTATCTTTTTTCTTATTAAAAGAAAGTGAAAGTTTAACTTGTATAAATTGAACAATTCAAACAAAAAGAGCAAGAAATATTCAAACAGTTCATCATTTTCACAAAAGATCCATACCAAAAAAGTTAGTCCCTATGCTTTCTATAGTAAATGGTTTCAAAAAAGAATAAAGATAATAATAATTTGTTGCATTTTCTACTCCCATTACAACATTATATAATACAAGTAATATTGGCATTTGTATAAGTAAAAGTCAACAAGACCCCATAGGATTTACATTTTCTTTTTTATAAAGATTCATAAGCTCAACTCAAAGAGTTTGACTATCTCATTTATATTTTTCTTGGATTTCTTTTATTTTTGGCTGAATGGCTTGCATTCTTTTTTGAGAAATAAGCATTTGATGCTGAGGATATATAAGTATAAACCTAATAATTATAGTAATTCAAATAATTGCCCAACCAAGAGAATATCAAAAGATTTTTGTCAGAAAAACCATAAGGTTATATATTGGAGCATAGAAAAAATAAACAAAAATTTTTGATATTGCTCATTTATTTGATACATCTATTTGAGAAACATATTTTTTACCCTCTATTTGGATATCAAAAGTATAATTTCAAGTTTGCATAAATTTCGTATAAATTTTTCAAAGAGAAATGGTCTTTTTTTCCTTTGCTTGAAGTGTATAATCTTCACAAAAATCTTTTGGAAGTTCTTGTATTTCACCATTGTAAAGAATATGAATACTCTCACAAGTATTCAATTTTATTTTTTGTGAATTATTATTTTCTAGTAAGATATTTATAGATGTAGGAATAGTATAGGAACTTTTTTCTATTTTTACTGAAAGCCCTTCTTGTAGACCTTCTTTATCTTGTTGTTTATTAAAAACATTTAGTAAAAGAAAAACAAAGAAAAAAATAAACAAAAAATTTAAAATTTTATCTTTCATTTTTTTATTTAGAAATTATTTTAGATGAGAGAAAAAAAATATCTCTCTTATAAGCATTTATATTTTTTTTATCTTTTTTATCAAGCTTATTTTCTTTTTTTACAACAAAAACAAAATCATTGTACTTTCATCATCAAGAAAAAATAGAATCTTTTACTTCATCAAAAAATCTTCTTCTAAAAAAATTTCTTTCTACAGAAGAATGAACACTTTTTCATCAAATCACAATAGAATACCTATTATAAGCTAATTTATTAGGTAAAAAATTTAATACGAGTCCATATGAAAAAAAAGGTTTTCATATTCTCAAAACCTTTTTTACCTCTTTTTCACTCAGTCTAAATTTCTTAGATATCATTAAAAAAACTAAGCAATATAATTTCCTTTTCCATCAAAAGGTGATTTTTTTGCTGTTCCTCAAGCAATAATATGAAGTTTTGCCTTTCCATTAATTTCTTGAAATCTCTTTGGATAACTTACCGTCAATTGGTGTCTTCCTTTTCTTCTTCTTGCTTGGAGAACCTTTTTCCCTCCAACTGTAGAGCTTCTCTTAAGAAATCCGTGAACTCTTAATCTTTTTCTTTTCTTTAATTTCCCTAACATTTTTTGATTTTTAACTTTTAAAGCCAACAGATTTTATTGTATTTTTATGAAATGTCAAAATTTTTTTATCAAATCGTTGTTCCTTCTTTTTCATCAAGACAAGCTCTCAATATTGCTCCTTTTTTATAAAGATTTACAACCTTGAGTTTTAAATTTCATTCTTTTGCGAGAGCAATTCCTGTTTGATCCATAACTTTTATATCATTTTTTATCACACTTTCATAACTCGCATGTTCTATAAGTATGGCATCAGTATATTTTTTTGGATCTTTATCATAGACTCCATCTACTTTTGTCGCTTTTATCATTATATCACATTCAAGTTCCAAAGCTCTTAAAACTCAAGCTGTATCTGTTGTAAAATAAGGATTTCAAGTTCCTGCAACACAAATAACAATTCTTCATTTCTCCATATGTCTCACTCATTTTCTTTTAATATATTTTTCTCAAACTTCTGGAATATCAAGAGCACTCATAAGTCTTGTCTCACATCCTATTCATTCCAAAGCATCTTGCATAGCAATACCATTTATAATTGTTCCAAGCATTCACATATAATCTCAAGCGGTTCTTTCCATTCAATTTTCTGCTCAAGCAATTCCTCTAAAAATATTTCCTGCTCACAAAACAATGGCAATTGCAATATTTTTATCATGAATCTCTTTTATATCTTGTGCAAGTTTTTTCATAAAACTTGAATCAATTCCATGATCTTTTTCTCATTGAAGCGATTCTCAAGAAATTTTTATTAAAATCTTTTTTTTCATCAATTCCATACTTTTTAATTATTTATTAATAACTTGTTTAAATAAATTTTCTACCAAAGAAAACGAAAACTCTTTTTCTTTAAGTTCTGTGTTTTTATCAGCTAATCATTCTTTATCTATTCAGGTTCATTTTTCAAGTAAATAAATAAAGTGAAGATTATGAATAAAATCAAAATAATGTTTTTCATACAAATATTCTTCTCATTTAAGTCTCAAAATATTTAAAGAAAGTCCTTTTCATTTTACTAACTCCCTACAACTGTTCCAATATACCCAAGAATATCTTTCTACAAGGAAATCTGTTATTGTATCACTTTCACTACAAACAAGAGAAGCTAGGGATTCTTTTTTTATCTCAAGGTTTTCTATATTTGAATAAGTAAAAGTATCTCATTTTAAAATAACATCTCAAAAATCTCACCCCTGAGGAAGAGCTTCTAGTATTTCATCGGAAGAAAAATTATCATTTACTTTTTCTCCATTACTTTCTTCTGGAAGGAAAATACTTACTTTCACTTCAGATTTATCTTCTCCGCTATAAGCAATAAAGGTGTACTCATTTAATCAAAAATCTAAAACTCTAAATCATGCTGAAGCTATATAACGAAAACTTTTATCTCAAGGAGAAAAAGTTTTAAGAGTATATCTATCTGAGGGAAAAGAGGAATCTTTATTTTGAAAAGAAACTTCTATTTTATCTATATCTGAAGAAAGGCTTTGTCAAAGAATTTCTATTTCATCTCCTTTTATTTCACTTTCATCCATAGGAAGAATTGATATAAAATTTTTCTCATCTAAATTTTCTACACGAAAAAATGCTTTATCATCTTTTTTTTCAGATTCATTTTGGTTAGTATTTTCAATCAAATCTCCAGAAGCTGTTTGAGATATATTTTTTTCATTACCCTGATTTAAAGTTTCTTCTTTATTTCATCAAAAACAAGAAGTAAGAAAAAAAAGAAAAAGAAATATAATTATTTTTTTCATAAAATTTTTTTAGAAAATATAACAGAAAAATTATATAAATATTTTCTCAGAGTTCAAAAGAAAAAATAGAGATACTTTTTTTCAAAAGTATCTCTATTTTTTTAAACCTCCAAAACCATAGGAATAATCATCGGTTCTCTATCAATTTTTTGAAGAAGAAAAGCCTCCATATCTGTTTTTATAATTTTAAGAAGATCTTTTTCATCTATATCTGGAATATCTTTTACTGTATTTTCATATACATCTTTTGCTTTTTTTATAATCATTCTATGAATAAGTCTCACTTCATCAACATAAACGAGTCCTCTTGTTTCAAGTTTTATATGCCCCATTATTGCTTTTGTTTTTGAATCTACTTTAAAAAGAATTACCAAAACTCAAGAATTCATCATTTTTTCTCTTGCTTTTATTACATGACTTGTTGCTGTTCCTATTCCATGACCGTCTATAATTAAATCTTGAATAGGAGCCTTAATTCTTGATTTAAAAACAGTATTATCAGGAGCAAAATCAACAATATTTCCATTATCAAGCATCAAAACATTTTCTTCTTTCATTCCTACACTAAGTGCTGTCATTTTATGAAGATGTCTAAAATATAAATCTCCATAAACTGGCATAAAATATTTCGGATTTACAAGATTAATCATAATTTTTTGTTCTTCCTGAAAAGCATGTCCTCCCGTATGTACTTCTCTATCATCTTTTGTTACAACATTTGCCCCTAATCTTATAAGTTTATTTATAACCCCTATAACAAACTTTTCATTTCAAGGAACAACAGATGAAGAGAAAATAATAGTATCTCAAGAAATAATTTCTATACTATTATGTTTTCATTCTGCCATTCTTGTGAGAGCAGAAAATTCTTCTCATTGACTTCATGTTGTAATGATAACTTGTTTTTCATAAGGAATACCTTCGGTCGTTTTTGGAGACATTTTTCTTAAAATATGTGGTTTTATTTTAAGGTATCAAAGTTCTTTTGATAAAGCAACATTTTCTACCATACTTCTTCCACTCAAAAAAACAAATTTTCCATGCTTTTCACAAGCATCAATTATTTGTTGCACTCTCGATATCCAAGAAGAAAAAATCGTAATAATAAGCCTTCCTTTATGATGATGAGCAATAATTTGTTCTAAAGTTTCTCCTATTTCTTTTTCTGATGTAGAAAATCATTTTCTTATTGATCCTGTAGAATCTGAAAGTAAAAGAGTAATTCCTCTTTTCCCTATTTCTTCAATTCTTCATAAATCTGCTGGCTTATCAATAGCAGGAGTAAAATCTATTTTAAAATCTCCTGTATGAACAATTCTCGCTCACTTAGGAGTTTCAAGACAAAAGCCAACACAATCAGGAACAGAATGATTGACCCTAAAAAATTCAACAGAAAAATGTGAACCTATTTTTATTTTTTCTTTACTATCACCGTTTACTTCAACGAATGTTGCTTGTGAAATTATTTTTGCTTCCTCAAATTGCTTTTTTATCATACCAATCGTTAGCTTTGTTCCAAAAATCGTTGGCATTCAAAGTGCTGGTAAAATATGTTTTAATGATCAAAAATGATCAAGATGAGCATGAGTAATAATAATTCCTTTTATATTATCTTTGTATTGTATCAAAAAAGAAACATCCGGTATAGAATAACTTGCTCAAAGCATGTCTGGCTCAGCAAATTGAAGTCAGCAATCGGCAAGAAGTATTTCTTCCCCATATTGAAACATATCCATATTTTTTGCTCATGTTTCATTATTTCATCCGATTGGAATAACTCTCGTATATCCTTCTCTCAAAGTAGGAAGGTAAAATTTTGTTTCTGGAAATTTTGAAAAAACATTTGTTCTTACTCATCCATTTATTCATTTAGAAAGAGTTTTTTGTCATTTTTCATCTAAAATAAGCTCTTCCCCCTCAACTCAAGAAATTTTTTCTTCTTGAGGATTTGTGTTTTTTGTTTCGCTTGAAAAACTGAATTTAGAAGGATTTTCTTCTCATAAATCTTTTCCTAAAAGCTCCACATCAAGTTCATCTAAAAAATCTTGCATAAAAAATTAAAAAATTAAAAAATAAAATTGAAAAATATTTACAAATAAAATAACTTTAAGACAAAAAAGAAGTATATAGTTTCGCCCTAACTCTATAATATCTATAAAGATTTTTGAAAAAACCGAAATGATTTTTAAAATTACTCGCTTGACATTATATTTAATTTTAAAAAAACTGCAACAATTTTTCTAAATTTATATCTATTTTAGTTATATCCCAATAATATGGCTCTATTTTTAACCCATCTCAAAAATTTGTTTTTTTAAATTCTCAAGCATCAAAAACATATTTTCAAAAAAAACTATATTTTTCCATTAAGCTTGTACTTTCTTGAGCCTTTTTAAAAAAATCTTCATTATGAAGAATATAATAAGTAAAACTCTCTGCAAAATCTTCATACTTATTTGTCATAGCATATCAAGAAACAAAATCTCCTTGTTTTTCTCATGATTTTATAATTTTTGTTCCTGTCCAAGATACATTGTAAAAATAATTACTTACATCGGAAGTATCTCAAGAAACAAGAAAATATAAATCTACATAATGTCCAAACTCATGGATAAAAACAGAAAGAAATTCGTCATTATTCATATTTTTTACTCAAAACATTTTTATAGTCTTGTCTTTGAATTTACCTCTTACATCATATATTTCCTTATTAAGCTCTATAAGAAGAGAAGAAATTTTTTCAGAAACAAAGTCTAAATCAAGAAAATATATTATTGAGTCTGTATAAGAAAATGCTTCCTGTGAAAAATTCTCTGGGGTATATGTGATTTTGTATTGTTTTTCCTTATTTAATACTTCTTTTTCTAACTTTTTTTCTTCTTGTTTATCCAAAATATTTTCATTTGTATCAAGTTTTTCTCAAGTATAAGACACATTTTCTTTTTCTTCAAAAAAATTACTTATTATAGAATAATATTTTTTTTTATCTTCTTTATTTATAATTCCAATATCTGAGAATTTTTCTTCCTCCATATCTTCATATGAAGATATGTCTATAAACTCCTCTTCACTATATTGTTTTTTATCTTGCTCAAAAAAGAAAGTATCAAAAATAAAAATAAAGATAAAAAAGAGAAAAGTATAGACAAGAACTTGGAGTAGTTTTTTTCTTTTCATAAAGAATAATTGAAACTTTTTCACTACTTAAACATATAATTAATAACAAGTGCTATAAGACTACTAAGGGATATAAGAGCGAGAAATCATAGTGATGCCCATTTTATAGTCTCCTTTCACTTCTTTACTTTATCATCATTTCATGCACTTGTAACAAGCTTAAAAGCACCTACAACAATATATAAAACAGCTACAAAAGATAAAATAATAGAAATATTTTTTACCCAATTTGCAATAATAACCTTAAGTCCATCTTCTACTCAAAGAGTCTCATCTGTTGTAACAATTTTAGTATTAGAGCTAGAAAAACAATTTTCAAGAGAAGAAGAAATATCTGTTCAAAAAGTACAAGTTGCAAAAGTTGAAGAAAAAACAAAAAAAGAAAGAAAAAATACAAGAAACAAAATTATTTTTTTCATAATATATAAAAATTAAAGACTTAATGATGCTATCAATCTTACTGCCACAAAAGAAGCTCCCACAATAAAAAGTCCAATAATAGTGTACAAAAACATCATCATTGCCTTTTTAAATTCTTCTTGATTTCCTCTTGCTACAATAAGTTTTGATCCTATAAATATAAACATTCCTATAGCAATAAGTGCAAGAAGAGAAAATATAGAATCTCTAGTAAATTCAAGTAATGTATCAATCATTCACATTCAAGATTCTTCCTCCATTATTCCCCCTATCCCATTTCATCATGGCATCATATCATCTCTTAAATCTGCAAAAGCAAAAAAAGATGGAAACACTACAAATAAAAATAAAAAATATCTCATATATTCTTGTGTATAATAAATAAATTAAGGAATTCTAAATTGATTGATAGTATTAATAATAAACCAAGCAGATACTGAAAAGAAAACTCCTACCAAAGACCAAATAATCCAAGATTTTGCTTTTTTTATTTTATCATCTTTTCCAGCAGAAAGCATATACATAATTCATCCCATCATCAATGAAATAACTGCAATAACGGCTACATATTTTATAAGTGTTGCTGTTGATGCTGCTAAAAATTCTGTTGCTTCTTTCGCCGTTGAAACATTAGAAGAGCTTGGTGTTGATACAACATCATCCTCTGGACATCACGGAAGTCATGCACAATTTACTGGTGGAGTTTTTGTTGCAAATGCATTCAAACAAAAATGAAAAAACACAAACAAAGAAAGAAAAAATTTTTTCATAAATATATTAATGATAAAGAATAAAAATAACAATACTTATAATCGTATAAGAAGAAAGAGCAATAAAAAGAGCAACAAATCACATTTTTAATATTGTTTTTCATTTTGTAAGATTCTCATCCTTTCCTCAATAAAGTATCATAAATCAAGCCCCAATACTCATTATAAGCAAAGATATAATTCAAAGAGCAACAATGAGTCTTCTTACAATCGTTCCAAGAACAAGATTTATTGTTTCTTTTGCTGTTCATTGTCATAAAAATTCTGTTCCTCAAGGAGAAAAAGTAGAAGTATCTATTTCAAAATCAGCCTGATCAAGACAACTATTATCAGAATCACATGCTCTTTTTCAAGAAGTATCTGCTCCATATACAATTCAAAAAAACATTCAAAAAAATGTAAAAGAAAGTATAAAAAGATTTAAAAGTATTTTTTTCATAAAAAATTTTTGAAAATATTTATAAAATAGTATCATTTTTTTTTATTTTTACAAAAAAATTTTTTCATTTACAATAAGATAAATATTTTTATAACAAAATAAACTATGAAAATTGCGATTATTCACGAAATGTTTATTAAACTTGGGGGGGCTGAAAAAGTTGTTGAAAGGCTATGTAATATCTTTCCTCAGGCTGATTTATACACCCTTATATATGATGAAAAAAAAGTAGGAAATATTTTTCCAAAAGAAAAAATAAAAAAAATAGCCTATACTACTCAAAAAGTATATGAGCTTACCTGAAATCAAAGATTTTGTCTTCCGTTTATGGCAAAAGCAATTGAAAGTCTTGATTTTTCAAATTATGATATTGTCATTGCAAGTTCTTCTGGATTTGCTCATGGAGCAATTACTAAGCCAGAAACAAAATTTATCGTTTACTATCATTCTCCTGCAAGATATCTTTGGGATTGGACAAATGAATACAAAAAAGACATAGGAGCAAATACTTGAATAAAGGCTTTTTTGTTTAATTCTTTTTTTCTTAAAATAAGACAATGGGACTATATAGCATCTCAAAGAAGCGATATACATCTTGCAAACAGTCGCAATGTGCAACAGAGAATAAAAAAATATTATAAAAAAGATGCTTTTGTTGTTTATCCTCCTATTGAAACAGAAAGATTTGGAAAAATGATAGAAAAAGAGGGTTTTCAAACACGATTTTGAATAGAAAAAAACTCTTATTTTATCATAGTATCTGCTCTCACGGAATTTAAAAAAATAGATATTGCCATTAAAAATTTTAATATTTCAGAAGATAAGCTTGTTATAGTCTGAGAATGAAAAGAAAGAAAAAATCTAGAAAATCTAAAATGAAACAATAACAATATAGTATTTCTCTGAGCAAAATATTGAGAAGATTTAGTAGAGCTTGTACAAAATAGTAATGGAATGATTTTTCCTTGAGAGGAAGATTTTTGAATTGTGCCTATAGAAACTATGTCCGCTTGAAAACCAGTTTTTGCTTATAAATGAGGATGACTTCTTGAAACAATACAAGAAAATATCAGTGGGAATTTTTTTACAAAAAAAGATGGGAGTGATTTTCTAGAAAATTTTGAAATTTTCAGAAAAAATATTGAAGATGGAGTTTTTAAAGAAGAACTCATACAAAAAGAAGCAGAGAAATATAGTGAAGTGGTTTTTGAGGAAAACATTTTTCAATTTATAGAAAAATAAAATACAAAAAAATAAAAATTGTTTTTGAAAAAAATAAGAAAACTATACAATATTAAAAAATATATTTTAATGAACTTTTTATGAAATTAAATACAAAAAAAATTACAAAATGGGCTTTTTGAATTTTTGTCTTTCTTCTGCCTCTGCATGCACTTATAGTAACTTTTTTTCAATGTAAACTCTGAGTAAGTACAAGTATATTACGATTTTGGAAAGAAATATTTGTTGTATTTTTTCTTATTATTACTTTTATAAAAGTTTTAAAAGAAAATCATGGGAGTTTGGGAAAAATTTATAAATGAAATAATCTTATAGGTGTAACAACTATATTTATTATCTTTTCTTTAATTTACATATTTTTTCCTTACCTAGAGATAAAACCGTCAAGTCTTCTCGGATTTAAATATGATACTTTTTTCTTTTTTTGTCTTATTATTGGCTTTTATCTCACGAGTATAAAAGAAAATCTCAATTTTATCTACAAAAGTATTTTTATAAGCACGGCTCTTATTCTTGTTGTATTTCTTCCTTGGTATATGTCATGAGATATAAAAAGTACGACAAAAATTTTTGGTTATTCTGATAAAGTTTCTTTTTATGAATCAAATGAATGTCTAAGTTTTTCTCAAAATGTAGATGGGCACAATAGATTTCAAGCAACTTTTTGATGACCTATTCGTTTTTCTGTTTATCTTGTTATTGTTTATCTTATTTATCTTGGATATATTCTTGATTTAAAAATAAAAGACAAAAAGAAAAAGTATTTTGCTCTTATTATTCCAAGTATTTTTGTTTTAATTTCTATATTTTTTTCTTACTCAAAAACTTCATTTCTTGGACTTATTTTCGGAGGAATCATATTTTGATATTTTATAAACAAGTTTTTTTACCATAAAAATCTAGAAAAAAAATATATTATAGGATTAAGTTCAGCTTTTGCATTTTTATTACTCATAGTTATGTATATTAAAAGAGATCTTTTTCTTCATCTTGGTTCTATGATAAACAGACTTGATAATCTTTGAAAATCTATAGAAATGTTTTTTTATAATCCTATCGGATATGGACTCGGTATAGCATGACCAGCAACACAAATAGGAAGAAGTATAGAGTCAGCATGATGATGGGAAATATCAACAGCAAGCCCCTATAATGTCAGTAAATTTCTTCCAGAAAATTGGTTTGTTCAAATACTTCTTGAACAATGAATTATGGGACTAATTGTATTTTCTTGACTTCTTTTTCTTATAGGATATTATCTTTTCCAAATCGTAAAAAAAGAAAAAACTTTTTTAAGTATAGGAATCTTTACGGCTTTTGCTTGTATTGTATTTATGTGATTATTTACACACAGTTTTGAGGAATCGGCAACAAGTTATACTTTGTTTTTAATTATTTGAGCATATATTAGTAACAATTTAAAATTTAAAAAATAAAATATGTTGCTTCCTCATATTTTTCTTATAAGTGTATTTTTTCTTTGAAGTCTTTTTCACCTTTCTGTTATTCATCTCAATACAATACTTACAAATGCGGATAGTTTCGCTTATCTACAAATGAGTTATTTTCTTAAAAATTGACTTTTAGAATGATTTTGAACAGGCTGGTTTGGTTTTTTATATAGTGCTTGTGTTGCTTTTTGAAACCTTTTTGTAGAAAATGATTTTTTTGCATGACAGATTATAAATCTTATTCTCTTTAATATTGGAGGGGTTATATTATTTTTTATAGGAAAAAGGTATTTAAATATCCATTACAATATAGTTCTTATTCTTATTTATTTTCTTTCTTCTGCTTTACTCAACTATAATATAAATATTCTTTCTGAAAATCTCTTTATACCTCTCTTTTTACTTTTATTTCTCTTTTTACAAAGAATTTGAGAAAATAGTAATTTTTTTAATGCTTTAATGATAGGAATTATTTGTGCTTTTCTTTACTTCACACGATCAGAATCATTTATATATATCCTTTCTCTTGGAATTATTGGTCTTATATTTTTAAAAAGAAAACTTCTTTTATGAAAAGAGTTTATAAAATATAGTATGACTATAATTCTTAGTTTTTTTATAATTATTGCTCCTTATGTGTATTATCTTCATACTATTACATGAGAGTGGGGACTTACCAATAAGGGCTCAAGTAACATCAGGCAAGCGATGATGAGGGGAACAGAAAAAATGGATGATGAAGGGTTTGAAAAAGCTGTTGGAGAACTTAGTTCTGATAATCATCACCTTATTGCTGGTTTTGTATGATGATTAAAATATGATAAACCAAGTGAAAATTATAGCATCTCTAATTTTCTCCTTCAGGATAAAAAATCTACCCTAAAAAGATTTTTAACAAATCAAAAAAAACTTTATAGTCAAACTCTCCCAAAAATGCTTTTGGGAGATATCTTAAAACTCTATAAAGACCCTTGATTTATTTTTTATGATAATTTTCTTATTCTCATAATTATATTTATTCCTCTTGTTTTTTTTATACTCGGTTGACTCAATCTTCTCTTTAAGAAAAATTCTCTTTTTATGCCTATTTTTCTTTCTCTTTTTCTTGTTTGAAGTATCTTTTTTACTCTCTTTTTCGTTTTAGAAAGATATTTCATAATCTTTCTTCCTCTTATGTTTCTTATTATGATTTATTGAGCTCAAGAATTTCTTACTTCTTTTGAGAAGTTTGAAGTAGGAAAATATATAGCAAGTCTCTGAATTTTTGTATTTGTTTATTATATGGGAATATTATTTTTTTCTCAAAATCTTAATAATTCAAAATATGAAGTCAAAAAAGTGGCAGGAGAATGGATACAAGAAAATATAAAAGGATTAGGTAAAAAAGACCCAAGCGAATTAAAAATTATGGAAAGATTTCCTATAATGACCTATTATGCAGGAACAAAAGAACGATGGCTTACTCCTTATACATCAAAAATAAGTAATCTAATAGAATATGCACAATATAATAAAATAGATTTACTTGTAGTTGACTCTCTTGATTTTAAAACTTATAGAAAAGATTTATCTGTTTTGTTGAATAAAGATATAAAATATCAAAACCTTGAGTTTGTAAAAATGCTCACTCTTAATTGAGAAAAAGTATTAATTTATAAATTTAATTACTAACTTATATAATATGAAACTCGCTATAAAAATTGTTCTTTTTGTTTTTCTTGTTTTTAACTTTTGAAATTCGTTTTGATCTTATTTTGAAACAACAGAATCATTAGCAACAGAGAAAAAAATAAGCTCTCTTATTTGAAAAGAAAAATGGGGGAAATATAAAATAAAACTTGATAAGATTGTAGTAAAAATTAATGGAAATGAAGAAATAATAATAAAAAAAATAGAAGAAAATAAACTTTTTCGTAAAAAAACTTCTTTAGAATACCTTATTTTGGAATATATAAATATCCAACTAAAAGAAAATTTAAAAGAAAAAAATATAGTTGTTGAAAAAGAAAATATTAAAAATCAAAAAATGAAGATAGGTGAAGCTGACAAAAAAGAAGTGAAAAGAGCCATAATTCAAATAGAAAAAATAATAAATGAAAAACAAAAAAAATTATGAATAGATAAAGTAAATCAAGATAAATTGAGTAGCTCAGGAAAGATTTCATTTTCTTTTTTTAATAATTTTTCTCAAAAATATGCTTATAGTGGAAGTGTGAGTTTTGAAGATTTTCTTCTTCAAATTCAAGAAAATGACTTAAAATTTAGTTCAAATATTGATATAAATATAAATAATAATGGAAAAGAGACAGTTCTTTTTACTTCTTTTGAATCTTTATTAAAAGATTGAATTATCTACTATACTTTAGATAAACTTGATGTAAAAAAAGAAAGTGAAGAAAGTAAGCCCTATATAGATATTCTCAAAAAAATAGATGAAAAAAATATGTATATTAGACAAGAACAAAATAAAAGTTTGATTGAAAATAATATAAATAATTTAACAAAAAATTTGAATAAAAGAAATTCTTTATCTTTTATTTTTTGAGAAAAAGCATTTTTTGAAGCTATAAAAAAAGAAGATGCAAATACTTATAAGCTTATTCCAACACAAGAATTATGTGAAAGTTTAAAATGATTACAAAATAAAGAAGAAACTTGTAGCGAAAATGAACTTTTTGAACTCATAAAACCTTTTATTGATGGAACATTTAATCTTCAAATAAAAATAAATGGAAATACAAATACCCTTTCGCTGTATTGAAAAGAAAAAAATCTAGATATAGAATCTCATATGATATTTTCATCAGATGATATAGAGCTTATTCAAATAGAAATGATGCCAAATCAAAAGATTTTTCCTTCAGAATGATTTTCTTTTCATTATAAAAAAAGAGAAAAACTCCATATTTCTCTTAATGCTGAAAATGGAAAAATTGATTGAAATATTTT
Source organism: Candidatus Altimarinota bacterium (assembly GCA_013350285.1). Lineage (GTDB taxonomy): Bacteria > Patescibacteriota > Gracilibacteria > BD1-5 > UBA6164 > JAAXWG01. The sequence goes on from JAAXWG010000001.1 coordinate 278,617, forward strand.
ACTCTCTCTTGATGAAAATAATCAAATAAGATCGTGAAATGGAAATATAAAAAGTGATTTTGTAGAGGGAAGTTTTGAAATAAAAGAAAAAATTCTCTCTGGAAATATATCTATAAAAGAAAGTAATAAAGAAAAAATTCACATAAATTTTTACTGAAATATTGATGAAAAATGAAGGATAAGTAATTTTAAAAGTGATTTTACTTGAAAGGCTATTTTTAGTCCAAATGATATTTTCTCTTGATCTTGGACATACAATACAATAAACTGAATGTGAATAAATACACTCTACACAAATGGACAAAAAAATATGTCCATCAATATAAAAACTAAAGATTCAAATCAAGAAAATTATGAATGATTTATGAACTTTTCATATGAAGAAAAAGAAGTATGAGAGATGAAATATAATCTCAATTATAATATAAAACAAGAAAATAAAAGCAGTATCATAGAAGTTCCTAAAACAAGTATTTCTTTGGAAGAATTATTACAAGATATGAGAGAAGAAAGTATAATACTTGAGTAAAAAATACCTATGCAATCACTCAAAATTTGGGAAGATAAAATAAAAGATAAAAGAAGAAATACAGATTTTAGAGATTTTTTAAAATCGGTTTCGAGCTGGTTTCAAATTATGTTTTACAAAAATGATGGACTTATTTCTCGTTTTCCAGAAAGTCAAAAAATAAAAAATATAGTTGAGGTTAATACCTATAATCAAAAATATGGTGATTGAGTAAATGGTATTGAGTATGATTTTTCTCAAAACTTTTTTGAAAACTTTAAAAAAGTATTTGTGAATATCCCAAAAATGGCAACCATAAAATATGGAAATAATGAAAATTGCGATTATACAGATACTACCTTTTGAGCAAGCAATAGCTATCTCAGTATTTGTATAGGAGAAAAAGCTGAAAATATACTATATTCTGCTCTTGCTTATATAAATGTAAAAAATGTTCTTAATTCCGTTCATATAACTCTCAATTCAGAGAATATTTATTTTTGTTTTCAAGTATCTAGAAGTTTCAATATTTTTTATAGCAAAAATATAGCAAACTCAAGTAATATATGGTTTTCAAGCAATCTCATTGGCTGTAGTGAATGTATTTTTTGTGATGATTTAGAAAATCAAAAATATTGTATAGAAAATAAAGTTTATGAAAAAGAGGAATATTTTAAATTAAAAAAAGAAATTTTGAAACAAAAAGAAAAATTTATTAATTTTTATAAAAAATATCCAAAAATTTCTAAAAATTTATCATCAGAAAATTGTATATGACAAGGGGTTAGTTTTTCTGAAAATATTGAAAATGGTTATATAATAGAAAGAATATCAAATTGAAGAAATGTATCCTTTTCAGATGGAAATCCTTTATCATCAAATATATATGATTGTTTTGATATAACTCATTTAGATGAAGGATATGGTTGGATGTGATGTGGTCAATGATCAGATAATATGTACATAGGAGCAAATGCAAGTTCTTCTTCTCATATTTATTATTCTTATTTTATGTGAAATTGCTCCTTTTGTCTTGGGTGTATCTGACTCAAAAATAAATCTTTTTGTATCCTCAATAAAGAGTATTCAAAAGAAGAATGGTATGAATTAGCAAATAAAATATTTGCTTCTATGGAAAAAGATTGAATTTTGTGAGATTTTTTCCCTTGAGAACTCAATCCTTTTTATTTTAATGATACGATGGCTTATTTGATAGATGATAGTTTCACCAAAGAAGAAGTAGGAAAAGAAGGATTTATGTGGAGAGATGAAAAAATAAAAGTTGATATTCCTGAAGGAGCTGAGATTGTGTATTCTACTCCCCCTGCTCGTTCCTCGCTTCCCCCTCAATCGAGGGGGACTAAAGGGGGAGTTCTTTCAGATTATCAAGGCTTTGACGAAAACGGAAACTGGAAAATAAATCCTGAAATATTAAAAAAAGTAATTATTGATAATGATGGAAATTATTATAAAATTGTTCCGATGGAATATGACTTTTTGATGAAATATGGACTTCCTTTGCCTGAAATCCACTGGCTTGAGAGGATAAAAATGGGGTTTTAATTTTAGTAATATTAATTTTTACTTTTTATGCAAGATTTAAAAATTTGGGAAGAAAAAATTAAAAATAAAATAAAAGCAAGTTCTTGGAAACAATTTATAGAAACAAGAGCTTCTTGGTATCCTCTTGTTTTTAATAAAAGAAAAATATGAATTTCAAGGTATCCAGAAACAAAAAGATCACCACAAATTGTAGAAAATAAAACTTTTGATGAAAATATAGATGCACATACAAAATATGGAAGAGAATATGATTTTTGAAAAAATTTCTTTATGAATTTTCAAGAACTATTTCTTAGTATTCCTCTTTGAAAAACTTTTGAAATATCAGGAAAAAGTGAAAATACAGATTTTGCAGACACGATTTCCTCTTCAAAAAATGTCTATCTCAGCTTTAATGTAACAAAATGAAATGAAAATATTTTGTATAGTCTTGGAGTGAAAGACCATATAAAAGATACATTGAATAGTGTAATGGTTTGGGATAATTCAGAAATTGTGTTTAATTCTGTTGGAATTATAAAATCATTTAAAATATTTTATTCAAGATATATTTCTGATTCAAATAATATATGGTTTTCAAGTAATTTGATGGGCTGTAGCGAATGTATTTTTTGTGAATGATTACAAAATAAAAACTACTGTATAGAAAATAAAGAATTTGATAAAGAAACTTATTTCAAAGAAAAAGAAAATATTTTAAAGAAAAAAAATGAATTTTATTCTTATTTTGAAAAACTTGAAAAAAGAGGGAAAAATTATTGAAGCACAAAAGTAAATGGAAATTTTATAATTCACTCTGAAAATGTAGAAAATGGAGCAATGATTTATCAAGTAAAAAATGGAAAAAATATCTTGCTTTCAGGATATAATTATGGAATGGAAAATATTTATACTTCTCTTTTTTGTGGAGCAAAATCAGAATGTTATGGATGAATTTGATGCTGACTGATGGCAGAAAATATCTATAATTCTTTTTGAATAAGTTGAGGACAACATCTTTTTTATTCTCATGCTTGTTCGTGAGGATGTTCTTTTCTCATAGGATGTATTTGATTACAAAATAAACATTTTTGTATCCTCAATAAACAATATTCAAAAGAAGAATGGTATGAACTCGCCGATAAAATATTTGCTTCTATGGAAAAAGATTGAATCTTGTGAGATTTTTTCCCTTGAGAACTCAATCCTTTTTATTTCAATGATACTATGGCTTACTTAATTGATGATAGTTTTACAAAAGAAGAAGTAGAAAAAGAAGGATTTATGTGGAGAGATGAAAAAATAAAAGTTGATATTCCTGAATGAGCTGAGATTATTTATGCAAAAAATCCCCCAGTCCTATCGTACATCCCCCTTATTAAGGGGGACAGCCAAAGCGGAGCGAAGGCAGAGGGAGTTCTTTCAGATTATCAAGGCTTCGACGAAAACAGAAATTGGAAAATAAATCCAGAAATATTAAAAAAAGTAATTGTTGATAATGATGGAAATTATTATAAAATTGTTCCGATGGAATATGATTTTTTGATGAAATATGGACTTCCTCTTCCTGAAGTTCATTGGCTTGAAAGGATAAAAATGGGATTTAAATTTTAGTAATTAAAAAAATAATTATGTCTGAAATAGTAAATGTTATAGCACTTGATAATCCAAATTTGGTTTTTCCTATGGAAAGAGCTTCTTTTTATAAAGAACAAACTGAAATTTACGAAAAAACTTGAAAACCAACAAAGGCAGTAGAATTAGTAAATGTCTTTCTTTTCAATGAAGCATGACAAATGATAATACAAAAAAGAGCAAGTTCAAAGGCTCATAATCCTGATTTAATGGACAAGGCTGTTGGTGGACATATTGTTCATTGAGATACTCCTCATTTTACTGTTATGCTTGAGACAATTCAAGAACTCCAAGTACCTTCTATTGTTGCAAGTAATGATGAAGATTTCAGAAAAATACATAAACTTCTAAAAGATTATATGGCTACTACAGCAGTAGTAAAATATATTTGAAGTGAAATAACAAGCTTAAAAAAAATTATTAATGGAAAAGAAATTTCTATCGGAAATAAAACACATCTTTATATATGAATTTATGAGTGATCTGTAAAAAATGTTGATAGAGAAGCAAAAGGGATTCTTTTTTATTCTTTGGAAGAGTTAGAAGATGAACTCAATAGATTTCCTCAAATATTTACTTATGACTTGCAATATTATTATCATAAATATAAAGATTATTTTAGAAATTTTATTAGTGAGATAAAAAAATAAATTATTTTTTTACTATTTTTAGTATGACAATACAAACATCTTTTGCTCAAAAAAAAGATATAAATGAAATCGCAGGAGTATTTTTTAAAAGTGGTATTACAAAAACAATAGAAGAAGGTTCTGAAAATATAGAAGAAGAAATGAAAAAATGAGATAATTATATTATAGCAAAAGATGAATCAGGAAAAATACTTTGATTTATTTCATGAAAAACGGAAGGAAGACCAAGACACTGACTTTATGAACTCTATCATATAGGAGTTGATTCTGAAGCTCAAGGAAAGTGAATTGGAAAAATTCTTTTTGAGACACTTGTAAGTGAAGTGAAAAAAATGTATATCTCAAAATGATTTTTTTTAAGAAAACTTTATCTAAAAACTTGAGAAAAAAATGAAAAAGCTCATCATTTTTATGAAAAAATGTGAATGACTCAAAAAGATTCTCTCAGAGCTCATTTTGCAAACGATAAAAAAGAGCTTATTTATGATATGTTTTTTGATAGTGGAGGAAAAAGTATAAAACTTTAATAAAAAAATATGATTCATTGAAAAGACTTTGTAGGACTTTGTTGTTGGTGAGTGATTATCAATGAAAATAATGAGGTCCTTCTCATACGAAAAAGATGAAGGGAATTTTGGGAAACTCCTTGAGGAAAATTAGAAGTAGGAGAAACTCTTATAGAATGTCTCAAAAGAGAAATACAAGAAGAAGCAAATATAAAAATAAGTTGAATACATTTACTCGGAATGGAAGAAATGTTTACTTCATCTTGGGGGCATTGGATATCTTTTAATTACTTTGCTCATTATGAAAGTGGTGAAGTAAAGCTTAATGAAGAAGAAAAACACGAAGAAATCGCTTGGTTTACACTTGATAAACTCCCTCAAATGAGTCCTTACGGCAAAAAGGCAATAGAAGAGTATGAAAGAAAATATTTTTGAATAGAATAATATTTCTTAATTTTTTATTTCAAAAAAATCTGTCTCTTTGTTTCTATCTACCAATCTGTGAGCATATTTCATCTCTTCAGGAGTATAAATATAGATGATTTTAAATTTTCATGAAGTTGTTTTTTTGAGAGTATTATGAGTAACTTCAAGAATATGTATAAGTCACCAATAAAGCCATTTTCCATTGATGTTTTGTACCAAAAGATTACGAACAGGAGGCATATGGTATACCCTTATATTTGGTTTTTCCTTAAATTCAAAAATTTTTCCTTCAAAATCTTCAGCAGTAAATGCTTTTTCTAAATGTTTTTCATACACAAGTTCCTTGGGAAAACCCTGTTCCTGTGTTATTTGTAAAGTATCATTAAGTTCTATATAACTTCCCATAAGTATTTTTTTATAAATAAATTATTGTATCATAAAATTACCATTTATTACATACATCACTCTTGCTACTTCATTTCATTTTCCTGAGTCAATAAGTTTAAAAACTATATTCTTGTCATAACTTGTATATTCAAGCTTATAAGCACTACTATAAGTATAAATTCTTCCATCTTTGAGAATGGTAAACAATGGAATATTTCTTCATTTATCTATACCATAAATTACCATAGCTTCAGGATTTATAGGTACACCTGCTGGAACTTTATAATAATTATAATCTCATTTATTTATAAAATTAACATAAATTCCCTTATTTGTAATTGTTTCAAAACTATCTACTACCTCTATATTTTCTTCTTGTGAGAGTTGTATATATTCATAATAAATTTCTCCATTGCTATTTTGTACACTAATCTTTGGATAAATATTTGTATCAGAAGATGGAGTAACAGAAAAACTATATCATGGATTTTTTAGTGCTATGTATCAAGTATATTCATTTATTGTTGCTACTTCTTTTCCATCTATTTTCAATGCAAGTCCTTCAGATAAGCTTGGTGTAAAATCATAAAGTCCTCAAGAAAAAGTCTGAACTTTTTGTTGTCATGAAGTATCAAGAAGTTTAGAAATAATTCCTCCTCTATACCTATAAATATTCACCGGTTCTTGATTGAGTTTTTCGTTGATAAATCAGTTTATTACTCAAGATTGTTGATTTTTGATACTTGGAATAGGACTATAGACTTCAAAATCAACTTCCTTATATCAAGTATTGTCATTTTGATCTTTTGCGATGAGTGTTATTTTCTTTTTAAATAAGGTATCATAAGCTCCAAATTCTACTTTTATGCTATTTATAGTTTTTATTATATTTATTTTATCTGTATCTCTATCATTTTTTAGATTTCCATCTCCATTATTATCTTTTGTAAGATCAAAATCAATATAAAAATCTTTTATTCCTTTTATTCAAGTATTTTCATAAATAGAGGAAGTCAAATCAAATGTTTGTTTTTGATATACAGGAATTCTAATAGCTGAATTAAGTTTTATTTCAGGAGCATAAGTATCAGATTCTCTTGATGGAGCAAGAAGAATTTGTTTTGAATAATTTCAAATAATATCATTTCTTAGATTATAAATATCAGCATAATAATAATCATTTGGTTTTTCTAGTTGTATAAGATAACTATCAGAAATAGCTCCAAGGTTATATATTTCATAAGAAATAACATCTCTCCAATCAAGAGAAAGTTTTGTGTCATCGTAATAAGTAATATCCAAATTTGTAGAAGCATCTCATAATCGTGTATTATCACTTACATATATTTTTGTATCAGGCAAAAGAGGCATTCCTATAAAATTTACTATACTTTGTTCTTGGTATTCTATCATTTTCCCTGTCTGTATATAAGCATCTCCATCCAAAGAAATAACTCTTATAAGATTTTTAAACTGTAATGAAGAATATTTTTCTAAATATATATGTTTATAATTTTCACTTTTTGTAATATCTTGTCCAGACTCAACATAAGTTATTCTCACTCAATCTTTTCAAGAATAAATTTTTGTCTGACTACTTATATTTATCACTTTATTTTGTGCTATATCTTCTCCTATATTTACAAATTCTTTTGTTTGCATTGTAATTCAAGGAGCCCTTCCCATATAGCTTATTCTTCATAAATTATTATATTTTGTGTAAGTCTCTGTTTCTTCCTTCTTGAGAATTTCATCTATTCAAGCAAAAGCATCTACAACATACCTTTTTGTATTTTCTGGAGCATAAGTATTATCTAGTAAATTTGTATACTTATCAACTTTATCATAAAAATTTACTCTAAATGCAGATATATCCTTTCATTTTGGGGGAGAAAAAACAAGATTTATATACCCATCTGTTACTTCTGTTTCTTTAAAACCATTTACAGACTCTATAAACTCTCCTTTGTTATCAAAAAATTTATTATCTCATACATTTATATGAAAGGCTGAATTATCTATATATTCTTTTGTTCAAGACTTTTTTGTATTTGTTTTTAAAAATATTTCTCCGTTCACCATATATAAAAGATCTTCATCTCAGTCATTATCATAGTCAATACTCGTTACTTCTTCATCTCATTTTAATTGATCAGTATAATCAAAAAGTTTATAACTTACCCCCTCTTCTACTACATATAATCCTTTATAAGTATATTTTTGTCCCTTGGCTCCTGTTGTAACACAACTATTTGTTGATGATGAGTTTGTGTTTGTAGAAGAATTTGTGATAGAAGCGGAAAGAAGTTTTTTAGAAGAAGAGGAAACTTGATATTTTTCTTGAAAAGAAGATATTCATCATTTTACTGTAGAAAGCATTTTTTCAGCATCTTTTTTCATTTGATTTGCTTCAGTATTATTTTGTTCAAGAAGATTATTTGCATGACTTAAAAATTTATAATTGTATTTTTGTAATCTATCTTGATATGATGTAATAGTTGTTTTTTTATCAGAAGAAACAACTTTTTTTATAGGACTTCCAATTCCTAAATTTTTTAATTCTTTCATTTCTGCTTTTGTTTTATCTTTTTCTTCTTTTATGATACCTTTTATTGTTGCAAATTTTTCCTTATTTTCTTGTTTAAGATTTTTTATTATTTCATCTTCCTGAGCAAAATCATAACTAAGAGTTTCTTGCCAAAGAGTTCTTATTTTTTCAAGTTTTGGATCATTTTTTATAGTGTCTTTTGCTAACTCTTGAGCTATAACATATTTAAAATCACTTGCTGTTAATTCCTTATTTTTTTCACTATCAAGAATTTTTACAAGAGAAACTATATTTTTTACACTATTATAGGCAAAATTTTGAATAAATTTTTCTCAATAAGTTGAAATCTTTTCTTGATTTATTTTTGCTTTTGTATCAAGATTTACATCAATGTTAATATCTTGAGGAGTTTGGTCAGAAAAATTAAGATTTGATATATTCCAATCGGTTAAATTAACAATGTTATTTGTCATACTATTAAGTGGAGTTAGTATTTGCCTTACCATTTCTACAATAAATTCATTATCAAATTCAAGATTAACATAAGTAGTTACTTTTATTGCATCAACAAAAGGATAAGAAAATTGAGGAAGAGATAAATCAAGAAAATCTGTTGATAAATAACCATTTCTTTCTGTAATAAATGCTATCTGATCTCAAGCTCTCCATTCTGGAACAAAAGGACTACTTTTTAAAATACACATTGCTTTCGTTACAAGTTTAAGTATATCAATAATTCCCTCAAGTGATGAGAAAAGTTTTGGAAGTTTTGGCGGTGGTGGTAAATCAGGAAGCTCTATTTTTGGCAAACTTGGTAAATCTGGAAGTTCAGGAATTTCAAAAGTTGGAAGTATTGGTAAACTTGGTAAACTTATATTTACATTTGGAGTTGTTGGAAGACTCAAATGAGGAAGAGATGGAATAACAAAAGGACGAGTATTAAATTTAAATTCTGGCATATATATAACCATTCAGGCTCTTATATTATGAAGATCAAGAATTATATCTGGCCATTTTGGAAACTGAATAACAGGAATTTTAGGAATAACCATATTAATAATCTTGAAAGCATAATAAAGTAAATCATCTCTTTCATTTTTACACTGATGACAAGAAGCATCATAATCAATAAATACATCTACAAGAAGTTGCCACGATTTGAGAACTGCTTTAATAAGAATATAAAGCTCTACCCAAGTTTTAAATCTTTTTCCATTTTTTTCTATCCGTCATCATGTCATTTGAGAAATAGAATCAATATTACAAAGTATTTGTTCAAGCCGTTCTTCTTTTTTACTTATAAGTTCATTTAATTTTTCAGGAAAATCCTTGTAATCTTCAAGTACCTCTATATTTCTATCAAGAGAAGTAATAAGAGCATCTGCTTTTAAAATAATTTTATTTTTTGCAGCATTATCTTCTTGACATTCTTGTCTTTCCGATTCAACTTCTTGATTACACAATGCTCCCATAGACCAAGATTCTTTTGCTGTATCTATTTCTTCTTGCCAGTTATCACGAGTAATTCTCCATTCAATCAAAGCTTTATCAATACTTGTTTGATCTATCCAAGGAATACTTATAGAAACAATTTCCGGTTCAATAGCAACGAGTGGCATTTGTGAAAGAAACTGATATACTTCACTTATTCAAGAAATTGTTTGTGAAGAAAAAGTATTTTTCTTTTGTAATCTTGATATTTTAGATTTTGCCTGTGAGCATTTTACATCATCTCTTGTTTCTCAAGAACAATATTTTTCTTTGTTTGCTTTTTCTTTTTCCAAAGACGATTGATTTTTTTTATCAATTGCTTCTTGTTTTTCTTTTCATTCATTAAAAGCATCACTTACTTTTTCAGTAAGATTTTCCCAAGAAGAGTCCATAATTCCAGAGAAATCAGGAAGAATAACAAAAAGTGTAGGAAAATCTGTAAGTTTTGTTACTATTTCTTCTATTTGTCTTGTTACCCATTCCATAAGAAAATCAGGAAAGGCCCAAACTCTTTTCATACTAAATTGAACAACATCTGAAATATTTCAACTTGCAAGAGCATCTGTATTTATATCTAAAGATAAACTCATATCATCACTTCCTCCTCCTTCAAGGTTTATAAGAGCATCATTTCAATAACTTGTATAACTTGAATCATTGTCAGCAACAGTAGAAAACATTTCTTCTATTCTTTCTTCTAAAGTTTTAGACTTTACTCAAGTTTTTTTATAAGTCACATAGTCTCTTACAAGACTTGTATCAAGTGAAGAGCTTCAAGTATTTGATTTTACTGATGAATTTGAATCTGTTTCTTCACAATTTCAATGAATAATGTCATAACTACCATTTGCACTTGTTTGGCTAAATCATTGTGATCATACATCTCCATCTGATCCATCATCTTCACATCACAAAAGTGGCATAGCGGCAACAACACAATTTCATCATGGAACAACTGGATGAAGTCATGGAGGATTTGCATATCAAGAAGCCATAGCAGGTCAACCAAAACAAATTGCTGTTCCAACTCATCAAGTCAAAGTAGGAGTAACAAAAAGCCTTACATAATTTGTTGGAGCCCAAGTACCAAGATATCATCAAGCCGATGGTTTTCAACATTTTGGTCATGGAACATAAGCAAGAGGGGAAACAGGATAAACAACTGGTATACAACAAGGGCTGTCTCAACACATCATTTGCAATCAAGTAAGGGCAGAAAAAACAGGAATTCACTCATTTACTCTCAGCCCATCACCAATAGGCATTCCCATAAGGGTAGGGTCATTTCATGGAGCAAGAGGTGCCCAATTGATAGGACTAGCAAAACAAGAACCTCATCAAAAACCACAACCAAATCATTCTATAATAGTATCCATTTGTGAAGAAATTTCATCAACTGCTTCAGAAAGAGCTCCAAGTGAATCAAGCCCATCTTCATCATTATAATCATCAAGATCATCTTCACTATCAGGAATTCAATCATCATCACCATCTTCAGAAATTGTGTTTTTACTTTCATTTGCATAATCATTTATACTCTGTTGATCTCAACTAATAAGTTTATCTATATAATCTGGAACCCCATTATTATCTGTATCTGCATAATCACCAGTTGTTGTTTGTTGAGAATCACAAGTTGCTGATTTTTGTCATTTTTGATAACTTCTCTGTGCGATTGACCTATAAATATCAACCATTCCTCAACAATTTTTTTCATTTGCTTTTATTATAATATCCCCATATTCATCATCTCAAGTTTCTCCTTCCTCAAATAAACCAACCTGAAGATACAAAAACTTCATTGAAAGAGTATTCATTTCATAACTAAAGTGAATTGAAGAAGATGGTGAAATATTAAAGTTTTCTACAATAAAATCATATCAAGCTGGAGCACTTGTTGCCTTTAATCAATCTTCAGAACTAAATTTAAAATCAGCTTCTAAAGCAAATGGAGATTCAATATTTTCTATATAAGCAAAATCAGATAAATTTCTTCAAGAAATATTTGTAAGAGTTACATCTACCTTTACCTTGTCACCAACTTTTAATGTTCCACCATTTTTATCACTATATTTTTTTTGAACCTGAACTCACTGACTTTCTGCATATTCACTTTTTATAAAAGTTGTATTTTGATTACTATTATAATAATCTGTATATCAAATATAATTATCATTTGAGTTTATAAATGTATCCAAGGAATTAATTGATTCTTCATAAGAAGCTGATACATCGCTTTGATTTATAGCTCAAAGATTTGTTTTTGTATTACGAAGAGAAACTGGAGTATAAGAAACTTGATTGAAAATAAGATTATCTAAATATGATTCATTGATGGTGTAAATATTTGTTGTATCACCTCAAGATGATATATTTTTTTGCAACTGAGCAAGATAAGCATCATTACTTGCAAGAAGTGAAGAGTTATCTGGAGTTTGTGGCATTTGATAAAGAGAGCTAAAATAGATAAGTCCTCCATTATTTTTTACTTCATTATTTAATTCAAGGCCATAACCATTTCCGACAAGTAATTTTGTAAATCTTGGGCTTGTAGAGCTTCCTCAACCATAAAATATATGTATTTCACCACTATCATCAAGGGTTACAATATCATCCTTTCCATCATTATCCATATCAAAAACTCTCACTCGTATAATATTTCAAGAAAGAGAAAAATTACTTTCAAGAGAAAAACGAGAAAAATCCTTAGAAACATTATTGAGAAGAAAGGCTTTTCAGGCATTATTAACAAAAAATATATCATCATATCCATCCCCTGTAAAGTCTCATGTTTCAAAAATATTTTTTCCTACAGAATCTCCAAGATAAGCAAGATGTCCTAATTTTTTAAAACGAGATTCTGTTTTTTCATTTTCATATAAATCAACATATCAATCTTTTTTATAAACAACCAAATCTTGTCTATCATCAAAATTATAATCAAGGATTTTGTATGTAATTACATTTCACCCTGCTGTTACAAGCTTTCAAATTGTTGAATCAAAACTTCTTTCCTTATTTGTTCAAGGAAGGGATTTTTTTATATCCTTAAGAGCAATTACAGGATCTCAGAGATTTATAAGAGAAAAACTTTGATAGTCTTTTGTTGCTTCTCAAACAGATTTTCACGAAGCAAAAGAAAGAAGTGTTTTATTTCATTCTTTCCATCAAACACCAGAATCTTCTGAAAAATTTTCATAAGAGCTTAAATTATCAGAAGAAAAAGTATCAAGTGTAAAATTATTCGCAAAAGGATCATTATAATAAATAAAATAAGAGATGTCTTTTCAATTAGAAATTTCTCGTATTGAATAAAGATTTGAGTAAATAACAAAAATAATACCATTTTTTAAAGAATTTTTATAGCTTGAAACGAGAGAGTTATCTTTTAATTTTGCAACCTGCATATCTACAAAATTAATTCAAAGAATTCAAATAGTTTTATCAGATGTTTTTATAAGAAATTGAGTTAGTTTTTTGTTTGACTCATCAAGTATAAAATAAATATCACTATTATTTATTATTTTTCCTTCTTTATCCATAGAAAAAATTTCTTGCCCATAACTATTTTTTAAACTTATTTTTCCTCAGTCTCCATTTGCTTCATAATTTTTATCCAAAGATTTTAAAACAATACTTGTTTCTTTTTTTGAAAATTCACAAGTATTAAAGTTAGATTCTTCTCCAACACATTTTTTTAAAAAAGTATGATTTTTATCAAAATTAAAATAAGTCTCTGCTACAAAAGTTCATAGAGCACTATTTTGAAAAGATAGCTTTAACAATCCATCATTATCTATTGAAACACTTGATTTTATATTTTGAGATAAATCTTGTGTATCATAGACTTTTTGTATTGCTCAATTACTCGCAAAAGAAACAATATCACTATATTTATAAGGATTATTAAGAAGACTTGTTACTGCAAGAGATCTGTTTTCTTTATCAAAAAGAAGAGAAGAGGCAAGATAATTTTCTTCTGTAATATCTCAATAAGAGGCTCATAAAAGAGTTGTATAAATACCATTATACTTATTTCCTTCTATTTTATCTTTATTCCAAAAATAAAAAGTTTCCAAAGATGATGCATTTTCTGAAAGAGGAACAATAATTATTTTATTTGTCTCTTGCCAAAAATCACTTAATTCACTTTGAAGAGAAGAAGAAATATTTTTATAAGCTTGACTTGATTGAAGAGAAGAGAGTGATGAAAACTTAGATTTATAAAGAGTACTTGATACTTCTTCAAAAAACTTAGTTCAAACACTTGTTAGAGTTCCATTATTTGTAAATCAAGGAATAACAAGAAGTTCTTTTAAAAAAGGTCATTGTCAAACAATTTCAAAAGTATTTCCGCTAATACTTGGAGAGACAGAGGCTTTAAAATAAGCCCTTCAAGGAATATCTGTTCAATAAATTTTAAAATCTGCTTTCCCTTTTTTAACTCATTTATTTAAATCATCAAAACGAATAATATCCTTATATTTATCAAGAAGCTCTATTTTTATTTGACTTGTATTATCAGTAAAAACAGTATTTCCATATCTGTCTTTCAAAGTTATACTTGCAAGAGAAAATTCATCTTTTGAAGCCTCCATCTTATTTTTTGAAAGTGATATATCTATCTTAACTGGCTTTTCTGGAAGAATATCAATATATTTTTTCACTATAAGTTTAACTCATTCTACTTGAAACTCTAGTTTTACATTTTGCCCTGCAAGATTTTTTGTTTTAAAATAAACAACTGCTTCTCCATTTTTTATCTCAGTATAAGCATTATCAAGTGTCCCATACATTGGATCAACGACAATATATGCACGAGAATTAAGTCAAGAAAGCTTATTTCAGCTTGAATCTCTTGCTATTATTTTATAAGCATATTTTTCTCATCATACCTTTACTTCTGATTGAAGAGGCTGAATATCAAGTTTTATTTCTTTTAAAACCTCTATATTAATATTTTGAGAAAAAAGACTTTTCTTTGTATTATCTTTTACATTAAATTGAAGAGTGTTTGTTCCACTAGAATTTTTTGACTTTAGTCTAAATGCTCTATATCACTCTACTGTTTGAAATTCTAATTTCTCTTTTTCATTTTCATTAAAAACAAGTGAATTTCAATTTATTGTAGCCTCTATAGAATATAATTCTCAAATTGTCGGATTATCAAATGCATCTAAAAGAGTAATCGCATTCGTAGAAATTACTCCTCCCTGTTCAAGAATACTTGTTCAAAGAGTAAATTGAGCTTTAACAGCTTGTGAAGGAAGAATAGAAAAATTCTTTTTAAAGGTGTTATGAAAACTATCTGTTATTTTTATAGTATAATCATTTGCTTCCGAAAGGGTAAAAAGTCATTTAAAAGCATCTATTTGTCATTTTTCAATAATGATTTTATTTCATACCAAAGTATCATTATCTTTAAAAAGCTCAATACTAATTGGATATGATATTTGTAAATTATTTCCCTCCTTTGAATAATTAAAAAGAGAAAATACCATTTTTTCAGAAGCAAGAGAATTATTTTGTAGAGCTGTTGAATTATCATTTATACTTGTTTTATTTCCATCTACAAGATAAATATTTGTATTTCCTGATGCTATAATTGAATTTTTTCAAGAAGAAACATTATAAAAAGAATCCTGTTTTTCTAATGTATAAGTATTCACAAAAAGCCTATCCCCTCGTATCTCTACTTTTATTTTTTCTGATTCCAAAAAAACTTCACTTTTTCAATCTTTGTCTTTTATATCAACAAATGCTTGAAAATATAAATCAGCATCTTTTCCTTTTGTACTAAAAAGCATATCTGCCTCTCAAGAATCTGATTTTATAGTAAGATTTTTAAAATTTATATATTTTGAAACCTCTTTTCTTGTCTGTGGAGTTTCGTTTTCACTTTCATATACTATCTTACTATTAGTTTCGGAAAATTCTTCTTTGGAACTCTCTGGAACAATAATTTGTTGAAGTTGAAATTTAACTTGGGTAGAATTATCAAAAGTTGCTTGTTTTCAATTTTTATCTTTTATGCTCGCCCTTAATGTTCATGATTTATTATAGTAATAACGATTACTATCACTTTCCAAATTAAGACTTCCTGCCTTTAATCTTGTTTCAATACAATCATTTACTGCATTTTTATTTATATCTCCATCACATTCATCAAGTTCTTCTATCTCCTCTTCTGAAAGAAGGTTTTCTCAACATTCTCAGTCTGATATTGATATTTTTGGAGGAAGCATATCTTTTAACCGACAAATAACAGCAGGTACCCATTCCCAAATAGGAACTCCATCTGGAGGAGAACATTTAAATGAATCCTCTTCATCATTATCATTATCAGATGTTGTAATATTATAAGATAAAAGGCTTGTATTAAGTATTGTATTATTTGCGATGACTTGAGAGTAAGGATTTGTAATTTTTTCCTCTGGATCAAGTTTGATATACATGTTTTGAGAGTCTCATGGAGCTCATAGATATGCTATTTCATAAGATTTTTTATTTTTAGGAAGATGAAAATTAAAATCATTTCATCAAAATTCATCACTTAAATAATTTTCAAATATAAATTTATATTTTGCACTAGATGAATTTAGATTTTTCCAATAAAGAGAAAATGCAAGGCTATCAATATAATTTGAGCTTTTGGTATCTCCTTCTTTTGTATATTTAGAATCTTTTTCTGCCTCCAAATAATCATATATATCAATTTGTGTAGTATCAAAATTTCAAGATTTTAGAAGGGTATAAATTTCTTTATTTTGTCAAGAAAGTTTGTTTGGATCTGTATTTTTTATAATAGTGTTATAACGAGAAGAAAAGCTATCTAATTCTTTTTTTAAATTATCTTTATAGGTTTCTATATCATCTTTTCAATCAAAAGAAAAAATCTGAGGATAATTTATTTTTTGATATGATCCATCTGGTGCAATATAATCTATATATCTTACCTTGTCTATAGGAAGAGAGGGGGTAATCATAGAGTTTATCTGTGTTCAAAGTTCTTCTGCCGTTGGAGATTTATGAACAATAGGAGAAGAAATACTTTTATATTTATAATCAACTATTTTTGTCAATCAAAGACAAGTTTCATCAACATTTTCTTCTGTTTTTATTATTTTTCCATCAAGCCAAAGATTATGTCTCGTACAAAGAGGAAGAGATAAATGAGAAAATTTTTTATATAAATCATCAAATTTTTCTGTATAATTATATGTTATATTATTTGTTGCACAATTCCAGTTTACCGCTTTTCAAATATTAGGAATCCTATAAGTTGTTTGACAAGATCAAAAAATAAAAGATTCTCTTCTTTCTCAAAGAAGAAAATTATTCTCATAACATTGTAAAGGAGAAGGTGTGTTTGATACATCTGTAATTTGTTGTGATCAAGCAATATCTAAAAGTGGTGTAAGAGAAAGTTTATTATTTCTTGAACTAATAAAAAATTTTCCTTCAGAAAAACCATTTGTATTTAGATTTAAAGGACTGTTTCATCACCAATATCAACTTGTATCTACTTTTCCATCGCTATTCCTATCATTTGAACAAAGTGTCAAATCAGCCTGTGCATTATCAATATTATAAGCTCTATTTGCTTCTACAAGAGTTCAAGAATTTGCAATAGAACCTCTATATATACTACAATCTGAGGCTTTTGTAATTTTTTCTGCCTCCTTTCAATAAAGAAAATTAACATAAATTCATCCGCAATTTCAAAGCAATGAAGTCGGTAAAACATCATTACTTTCAATACGAGTTGGTATTGCTATCTTTCTTGAATTATTATTTGTAATAAGACTATCTATATAATCCTCTACCCTTGTATTTGCATCTTTTACTACTTGAGCACTCACCAAATCAAGAACTGTAACAAGAAAAGGAATCAAATCAGCATTTACTTGTGATCCTGTTCAATTATATCTTCCTGCATTGTGAACAAAAGTTCTAAAATCTGATATTGTCCCTTCATTAAATATTTCAAGGAAATTTTTTGTTGTTGCATCACTTACATAACGACTTAATATATCAGAACTATTTGTAAGATCTGGTGTACTAGAACTAGTAACATCTCATCAAAGTTTTTTAATAAGACTAGTCACTTCTTCATCATTTCATGTAATAATATATTCTTTAAGCTTTTCAGCAAGCTCTTTTGAATATCTTTTATAAACAATATCCTCTAAATTATCATTGTAAGCAAGATATCCCTGATATTTTGAAACATCTATTGCCTGATTTTCTCTTATTTGATCATAATAAAAAACATAGGGTTTATAATCCTTGGGAATTTCATCATCTTTATTTCCATTAATAACTCAAAGAGAAGAGGAAAAATTTCCTTTTCCAGTATAAAAATCATGATTTTTATCAAAATAATCATTTATTGCCTGTATATCATTTCATTTATTTCCCGTATTTGGAGAAATAAAACCATGCCATATATCTGCTTTCATTTCGCTTGATAGAGTTGCATCTTTTTCATAAACACTTGTTTCATTGTTATAGATATATCCCTTATCTTCAAAATCTGTAAAAGGGAATATTGTCTTTGAAAACTTTCCATTATCAAAAGCTATAGGAAGAGGAATATTTCAAACAAAAACACTTCAAACAAGCCTTGACTCAAAATTAACATTTTCTAAACTTTTATATCATTCAAAATAAAGGGATTCATTTAAAGATGCTATTTTAAAAGCAGAAGCATCACTTGGAATAGGAAGAATAACTACTCTCGTATTTTCTAGCACTCCTTCTATATCTTGGGCATATCTTTCTATTTTTGATTTTACTCTTCAATATATATCTTCTTCTACCAAAATAGAAACAATATCATAATATTTTAAATCTCATGCAAAAGCTCTAAAAAAGAATTCAAAAAAAGGAAGTCTAAAGCTTATAGAAAAAAGTAAGAAAAAGATTAAAAATCAAGATATTATTTTTTGCCAAGAGGTGTGTTTCATATTTTTTGTTTTTAGCCTGAACAATATATTTAAAATAAGTTTTTAACATAATAGTGAAAAACTTTTTTTTTTCAAAAAATTTGTTTACTTTTCTTGAACAAGAAGGGATTTCTAAAGATTATTCAATATTCCATCTGTCTATAATCCATTTTTTTAGATTATTGAGGGAAGAAATTGATGTTTTTGTATCAATTTCTTGTCATTTAAAGTTTATATAAATTTTTATTTGTCATTCTTTTTCAGAATACAAAAATTCTTTTAAGTCAAGTAAATCTTTTTTGCTTGAAGAAAGAGGAATATTAATGGTAAAACTTTCTTCTTCTTGCAAAAGAATTACTTCTTCATTTTGCTCCATTCAAGACATTATTTTTTGTCATTTGTCTATATTGTCCATAATTATTTTTTCTCATTCCTGAGCCAAATCTACTTTTTCACTAAAAAGTTTACGAGCAGAGTTATCATATAAATTTGTTTCTTTTGCCTGTTCTCTTATTTGACTTAAAGTCATAATTTTCATCTTTTTTATCTGAATTGTTTTTTTCTCATATTGTATATCTATACTCGCAAATCCTTCTAGCATAATAATATTTCCAAGTTTTATTTGATGAAAAAATTCATTATATTCTTTTTCATACAAAACTCCTTCAAAATCAAACTCAAAGGATTCACATAGTATAAATGCCATATTTTTCCCAGTTTTTGTAATTATTTTCCTTATATCAACAACAACTCAAATAAAAATAGAAAATCATTTTAAAGAATCATCAAAATTTTTCTTTTCTTTTTCATTTTTTATTTTAAATTCAAGTTCCTTAATTTTATCAAAAGAAAATTTAAACATTTTATTATAATTTGATCTTTTTTCTATATATCTCTTTAATCCATCAAGAGGATGACCAGAAACCATAAAACCAAGTACTTCTTTTTCTCAAAAAAGCTTCTCTTCATAAGTCATCGTTTTTGTATTTTTAAACATCAATATATCTTTATATGATTCATCCATATCAAAAAGACCGATTTGCAAAACTTCTTTTTTATTTTCACTTGCTCGCATAAATCGTATGATTTCATCAATATTTGAAAGTAAAATTCACCTATCTCAAAGTTCATCAAGACTTCATGACTTTATAAGAGCCTCTAAAGATTTTTTATTTATTACCTCTTTTCATGTAAGCAAAATAAATTCTTCAATATTTGAAAAAGTTTTTCATTCTAAATTATTTCTTACACTTATAATTTTTTCAATAGGGGTATCTCATAATCACTTTATTGCCTTTAATCAAAATCTTATATTTTTATCATCTATATAAGTAAAATGCTTTAAAGATTCTTGAACAGAAGGAGGAAGTATATTAATATTTTTTGATTTTACTTCTTGAACCTCCAAAGCAATCCTATCCGTATTTTCTTCATCACTTACCATAAGGCTCGTCAAAAATTCTGTTTGATAATAAGCCTTTAAGTAAGCCGTTTCATAAGCAATAAAAGCATAACAGGCAGCATGAGATTTATTAAAAGAGTAATCTGAAGCTGGTGTAATCATTTTTTCGTAAATCATTTCTGATGTTTCCGGTTTATAGCCTCTATATTCTTCTGCTTTTTTAATAAACTCTATTTTTATTTTTTTTATAACATCTTTTTTCTTTTTTCCTACTCATCTACGAAGCATATCCGCCTCAGCAAGTGAAAATCAAGCCATTGCTTGTACAAGTCTCATAAGTTGTTCTTGATAGACAGCAATTCCATAAGTAATGTCCATAAATGGACTTAAGTCCTCATGAAGCTTTCTTTTTTCATCTTCTACAGTAGCCTCTCCATATTTTTTTCTCAAAATTTCCTCTAATTCTTCATACATATAATGTATTTTTTCTTTCCCATATTTTCTATCAATATAATTTTGAATAAACTGCATTGGTCAAGGTCTATATAGTGATACCATAGCAATAATATCATTTATATCCGTTGGTTTTAGTATTTTTAACCAGCTCCTCATTCCAGAAGACTCAAATTGAAATACTCAAGTAGTATCACCCTGTGCAAATACTTGAAATACATTTGAATCATCAAGGGGAATTTTTAATATATCAAATTCTACTTCTTTTACTCTTTTTATTATTTTCAATGCTCTTTTTACGATAGTAAGATTTCTCAGTCCGAGAAAATCCATTTTCAAAAGTCATAAATCCTCTAGAGGATAAGCTGAATACTGAGTAATAATCGTAGAATTATCTTTTGGAGGATACTGAAGTGCTGTAAAATGAGTAAGTTTTTCTGGAGCAATAATAACTGCACAAGCATGTACTCAAATTTGTCTTACATTTCCTTCTATTTTAAGGGCTTCTGATATAATTTTTTTTACTTTTTCATCCTTATCATACAAATTCTTAAATTCAGGAGAGCTTTCAAGTGCTCATTTAAGTTTTGTTCATGGTTTTTCTGGTATAAGCTTTGCTATCTCATTCATTTCAGAAAAAGCAACTCACATAACCCTTCCAACATCTTTTACTGCGGCTCTTGCTGCAAATGTTCAAAAAGTACAAATTTGTACAACTCTATCTTCTCCATATTTTTTTCTACAATAATCAACAACTCTATCTCTCCCATCATCACTAAAATCTGTATCAATATCAGGCATTGAAATTCTTGCAGGATTCAAAAACCTCTCAAAAAGTAAATCATACTGTAGGGGATCTAAATCAGTAATTCACGATAAATAAGCAAGTATTGATCATGCCGCTGATCATCTTCATGGTCCGACAGGAATTCAATTTGTTTTTGCCCAATTTATATAGTCTGATACTATAAGAAAATAAGCATCAAATCCCATTTTATGAACAACAAAAAGCTCATATTCTAATCTATCTATAATATCAATCGTATGAGCATCATATTTTTCTAAAAAACTTTTTTTCTTTTGAGTAAAATATTTTTTTGGTATAATTCTTAATTCATCTGGTTCTGTATCCTGAAGCTCTTTTTCAAGTCATTTTACATTTGTTTTTTTTACAAATTCAAAAATTTCATCTTCAGAAAATTTTATATCATAACGATAATACATTCAAGAAAAACAAAGATAACGGAGAAAAAATTCATCACTACTTATTTTTCTTATATCTTTTTCTTTTGAGATTTTTTCCTTAAATTCTTCATACATATTTTTTTCTTTTTCTCCAAGCTCAAAAACAGGCATAAGACTTTTTCCTGTATCTATTTTTATATCAATACTATCAAGAATTTTTAAAGTATTTTCAAGACTTTCAGGAATGTGTCAAAATATTTTTGCCATTTCTGAAGAAGATAAAAAAGAATAGTCTCAATTCATCAGAGTGTTTCTATCAGGATTTTCTACCTCATGACCTGTTCATAAACTCATAATAATATCTTGAGTCGTTTTGTCTTCCTTTTCTATATAATAACAATTATTCGTAGCAACAAGAGGAATATGATATTTTTTATGAAGTTCGATAATTCTTGAAGATACGAGATCTTGTTTAGGAATATCTTTGTGTTCCAAAATTTCAAGAAAATAATTTTCCACTCAAAATACACTTTGATACCACTGTATTCTTTTACCTATGTCATCATCACTTTTTCCCATTAAAATAAAATATGCTATCTCTCAAGATATTGGTCAACTGAGACAAATAATATTATGAGAAAAGCTTTTTAGTGTTTCAAAATTTACTCTTGCTCATGATTGACTATAAATATTTGAATAAGTTATAAGCTCTATAATATTTTTATAACCATCATAATTTTTTGCCAATAATACAAGTTTATGAGAGAGTTTTGTATCAAAAGGAGATTCTACAAAAATTTCTGCTCATAGAATAGGCTTCACTCAAGAATCTTTTGCTGATTTATAAAACTCATGGCATCCATAAATATTTCCTGTATCAGTAAGAGCAACTCATTTCATTTCAAATTCAAGAGCTTTTTTTACATAATCAGCAGGCTTTGGAAGTCATTCAAGTATAGAATAATGGCTATGATTATGAAGATGCACAAAATTCATTTCTTGTAGTAATTTTAATTTTTAAAAATAGAATAATTGTATTCTATAAAATTATTTCAAAATATCCAATTTTTCTATTTTTTAAAATAGATATTATTCATTTTCTATATAAGCACAACGAAATCAAAAACTAACTCATTCAGTATTTTCATCATGATTAAGTTCTAATCAATACAATCATGTATCTTCTGCTCAACAAGGCATACATCATCCTCAACGAATAATAACATTATTTGAAACTCCTGCTGGATATCATACATTTCATATTCAGTGAGAGAGTCAATTTAAAGCTAAAAGAGGACCATGTAAACTTCTTGCTGACACAATATCAGAATCATTCCAAGCAACAGTGGAAGTAGAAGATCACAATGATAAATCTCAAAAATTATAATTACTTCCATCAACAGTATTTGCTTTATTTACATGCTCACTAACATTTCATCATATATCCCGTAAAACTGAAGAATTTGACAAAACATACTTTCTTGTTTCATTACAAGAATCGTTTGACTTAAATCATACTGGTGCTGCCCACCTTCTTCATGTATACTCAGGATCACTTGGATTACTTAAATCAATAGAACATCCATGACTAGAATCATTACTATTTCAATTTGTTATATATCAATCTAAAACCTCTCCCCCAGTCCAATTCTCTCATTCTAATTCAACATTTCTAGCCATTGCCATCCACTCGTTTTCTGTTACAAGATGATATCATTCCCCCATACTTTTACATGCTTCTATTGCTTCTCACTGGGTTATACTTGTTATTGGATACCCCCCTCTTCTAGAAGCAATATTTTTTCAAGAGAAATAATCGTAAACATTCCAATCTGTATCTATGCTACTTAATCAAGAAACTCATGCTAAAACTAATGGATCTTTTTCATTATAAGACATTTCATAAGCTGATAAACAAAATCATTTTTGATTAAAATTAGAATCTCATGGAACTCAAACAAATCATTCTGGGCATCATTTAGGAGCTCAATATAATAATGGTTTTGATAAAGTATAAAGTTTATGATTAAGTATACTTCAAGAAAAGGAATATACTTTTTTTCATTTTATGTAAGCCTTAAATCATGTATTTGCATCAATAGTACCAAGATCTACTTCTCAACGAGACTTTATAGTCTCTATCTCTTGAATAGGGGTGTTATTCATATCAGTTAAAATTCACAAACCTTTTCCATATACAATAGGGTATCTAGAAGAATAATCAACTTCAGCATAAGTTTTTGTAATAAAATTAATATCCGAAACACTATCAGCATTATTTTTTTCCTCCAAAAACACCATTAATTGAAAATTACTCCTATCTTTTGTAAGATAATAACTATAATAAGTATCATCCTTTGAATCTTTTCATCATTTACTAAATTCTAACTCATCTAATACACTTTTTCAAGCATATCACTGCCGTGCTATTATTTCACCATTTGCTTTTACTTCAACATTATCCTCTGGAAGAGGAAGACCATGCTTTGTACTATACATTTCTAGCCCATCTGACATAGCTTTTATATTACTTATTCTATTAGTATCTCTTACTCACACAATATAATTACTATAAGAAACAAATCATATAGTACTAAGTATTGCTAATATTGATACTACTACTACAAGTTCAACAAGAGTAAAAGCCTTTTTATTTCTTTTATAAAACATATTTTTTATAATTTTTTATAAAATAATATAGAAACTATATTCTATAAAAAAATCATTTATATGCAAAAAAAATCATATTTTTTTGTTTTTTAAAAAATTATATGATAGAATTATTAAAAATATTTAGTAATTTTTAAATTTTATGGTAAATATAGAACAAATAAATGGAGTTAAATATATAGAAATAATTGATACTGAGGCAACTCAGTTAAAAGAAAAATCTAAAAGATATATATCAAATAAAGAAGCTCTTTTAATTGCAGAAAAATATGAAAAAATATTTGAAGGAATATGAAAAAAATATGATATTGATATTGCTGTTGATAAAAAAACATGACTTTATTATATTATTTTTTGAGAAAATGCTTTGGATATATGATTGAAAGTAACTGAGTTAGGTATATTTTTTCAAGTTTTATTTGAATGATTCTTATGAAAACCTATTATGGGAAAAAGAGAATTAGAAAAATATGATAGGTCTAAAATTTGAAATTTTATAAGTGAGATAAGTTGAGAAAAATTTTTAGATCCACTTTATAATAAACTCAATGATTGAAAAAAAACACAAAAATCTAAAACTGAAATAATTATAGAAGAAAAAAATAAAAAACAAATAGAACAATATTTATTTAATCTTATTTTAAACCTAAACACTGAATTAATTCAGGAAGGTATTAATTTAAAATTTAAAATTAATACAGATTATTCAAAAAATGAAACTCCTTTATATTCAATAGTATGTTGAGATGAAAGTCTTTTTATATGAAATTTTGACAAAAATAAATTCAAAAAAATAATTGATATTATTGCCGAATGAATAATAGCAATTAAAAAAAAGAAAAAAATAGATGAAAGTAATACATTATTAGCAAAAGCTAAATTTTCCTTATCAGAAAAATATACTATTGTTGGTTTTATCCAAAAAGTAATATTAAATAATCGCCTTTAATCTCTAATAAATAAAACTATGACTAACACTAATGAATTAAAACAAGAATTTCAAGAAAAACCTCAAGAAAAACACTATATTGAGGAAGGATTCCAAGAAGATTGATCTTATAAAGCTCAAAAAAGCGATTGAACAGAAACTCTTTTTTCTATAATTCCAGAATTAATAGGAAGAAAAGCTTTTGAAAATATTTGAAATAACCCCCTCCTAAGAAGTATTTTTTTATCAAAAATAAATGAAGATAATTTTTATCCAAAAATAAAATGATGAGATATTATAAACATAAATCAAGGGGATGGGATTTCTTTTGACCTTACAATTTGAAAAGAGTCATTTACTATAAATATATATAATAGAACAATAATCAAACATAGTTCTTACATTGAAGAAGAAGAAAAAAAATAAAGTCTAAATTTTACACTCTACATAAAAAGGCTCTCAATAAGAGCTTTTTTATTTATTTCCCACTCACTCCCCCATCTTGTTTTAAGTTCTACTTCTATCACATCAATATTATTTTCTTTTCCCCAAATCATCATATGCCCCTGCTTTTGCTCTTCTCTAAGTTTATCCCAAGAATCTTGTGAAAATATTGTATATCAAGAATTTTGAGCATAATTTGATACTCTTTTTTGGCTTATTTCTTCTCCAAGAGAAAAAACAGTTCCCCAACAATTATGAAAAGTATAGATGGTTTTTATATTTTCCTTATTTATAAAGTTAAGCAAGGCTTGTATTTCTAACTCACTTGCGGGTTTATCTCAAGCAGAAATATCAAAATATTCTCAAGAAATAAACATTTTTGATTCCTTTTTCCAATTTGAAGTCGGAAAATTTCTATTGAGATCTACATTTTTTGCATTTGTTTTTCCCTTATTTCATCCTCTAAAATAATCAGAATCGTTAAGAGCTATTTTATATCCATCAAGATTAAGGCAAGGAATATTAAAGATTTCTTTATTTTTTAGAAAATCTACATCTCCCCCTATTTGATTATTAAGAAAATTAATCCAATGTATCATAAGCTTTACTGTCCCTACTTCATTTCCATGAATTCATCAAAAATACAATATTTTTTCTTTTCATCCTCAGAAATGATAAGTCATAATTTCTTCTCACATATATGTTTTTCAAATAGAAAAACTTTCTCATTTGATTGTATCTTGCAGTTTTGGATTATCAAAAAAATTGTCTTTTATTCAAATAAAAGCTCTGAAAAAAAATCAAATATTTCTTTTTAAGATTTGTATCATAAATAAAATTTACATTCCAAATTCATTTGCATATTCTTTTAATCCTTCAAGCAACTCTTCTACAAATTCTTCAAAATTCTTCCCAAGCATTTTTTCACAATTTTTTATTTCTTCACGACTGACTCAAGAAGCAAAAGCCTTATCTTTTACTTTTTTTAAAATAGATGTGATTTTTATTTCTTCTATTTTTTTATTTGGCATCATTTTTCAAACAGCGGTAATAAATCAAGTTAATTCATCAACAGAACAAATATATTTTCTAATCAAAGTATTTGGTTCTACATTTGTAATAAAATATCAATGTGATTTTATATCTTCAATAAGCTCTTTAGGAAGATGTATTTCTGCAACAATTTTTTCTAAATCTTCTTTGCAATGCTTTGTTCCATCTTTTTCTATATAATCCCAATCAATGTCATGAAGAAGTCCAACAAGTTGCCAAGCCTGTTCATTTTTTCCAAGCTTTTTTGCAAAATATTTCATTGCACATCAAACAGAAATAAGATGTTGTCTTGTTTGAGGAGCATATTTATCTATTAAATTCATAACCTCTTCTATACTCGGAAGTTTTAAGTTTTCATAATTATTTTCTTCTCATTGTAAATTTTTTCTTTCTTCCTTCATATCTTCTCAATTTAAAGAAATCTCCTCTATTTTTTTCTTATTTTCATCTCTCATAAGTGGAAATAAAACAACATCTCTTAAGTTTTCTTGTTCTGTTAGCAAAGAAAAAATTCTGTCTAAGCCCATTCCAAAACCTGACTGTGGGGGCATTGCATATTCCATAGCAAGTAAAAAATCATCATCCCCACTTGTTGCTTCTTCATCTCCTCTTTCTATCGCTCAAGACTGAGTATCAAAATTAGTTTTTTGTATTTCTGGATCAACAAGTTCACTATAAGCCTTTATAACTTCCCATCCATTTACAAGTACTTGAAATTGCTCAACAATATTTTCATCCATATCTGATTGCCTTGCAAGTGGTTGCATTGTTTTTGGATAATTGTAAATAAATGCTGGACCTATAATTTTTGGTCTCAAAACTTTTTTATACAAATAATCTATCATTGTTGTCAGTCATTGTTTTTCTATACCAACCCAAGTATAACCTGCTTTTTGTATATCATTTCTTAATTTTTCTTCATCTTCTATTCAATAATTCTCGACATTAATTCAACTCACTTCTTCTACTCACTGTATATAATTAATTCTTTCCCATGGAGTCGTGAAGTCTACTTTTTTTATATTTCATTCCTTATCTTTTATAGGAACAATTTTTGAAAGTTTGAGAGAAGAAAAAATATAATCAAAAAGAGACTCTGTAAACTGCATATTATCTTCAAAATTCCACCAAGCAGTATAATGTTCTACAACAGAAAACTCTTGCATATGACTTGGATCTGAGCCTTCATTTCTAAAATTCTTTCCTATTTCAAAAACTTTTTCAAATCTTCCAACCGTTGCTTTTTTAAGAGATGTTTCTGGTGCAATTCTGAGGAAAAAATCTTCTCAAAAATCATTATGATGTGTAATAAATGGCTTTGCCGCTGCTCAAGATGCCGAATTTCATAAAATAGGAGTTTCTATTTCTATGAAATCATTTTTTATATAAAACTCTCGTATTGCTTGTATAAATTTACTTCTCAAGAGAAATCTTTGATAGCTCTCATCATTCATTATAAGATCAAGATATCTTTGTCTATAAAGTGTTTCTTGATCAGTAATTCCATGAAATTTTTCTGGAAGTGAACGAATCGCTTTTGAGAGAATTTGGAATTCTTTTACCAGAAGTGTAAGCTCTCCATGTTTTGTAAAAAATAAATCTCCTTTCACTCCAACATAATCTCCTATATTTAAAAATTTTTCAGAAATTTTATAAGCATCTTTTTCTTCTCCATCAATAAGCATTTTTTTCACAACTTTATGCCCCGTATGAAATTCACAAATATCTTTCATAAAACAAATTTGTAATCCGCCCGTATTATCAATAATTTTAGAAAACATAAGTTTTCCATGACTTTTCATACTCATAAGTCTTCATGCGGTTTGAAAATCTTTTTGTATTCATTCTGAAAGAAGAATTTCTAAATCTTTTATTTTATCTTCTTGTTTTTGTACAAAAGCAATATTTTCTTTTCCTCTATAGTTGTTTGCATACACAATAACTCAGGCTTCTTTTAATTTTCTTATTTTATCCTTTCTATCAAGAGATTCATTTGAGTAATCCATAAATTTTTATTAAATAAATAACTTATTAAAAATAATGATTTTAAAGCGAATTTCAAGAGATTATTAAAAATATACTAACCCCTTTGTCAAATTATTTATTTTGATAGAAGGATAAATTTGTGTTAAAATGAATACAAGATTAAATGTAATATAAAAACAAAATGAAAAAAATCTTATTCTGAAGCAGTGTTTTCCTCTATTTTTCTACTCCTGTTTCAGCAGCATTAAAAGAATCTTGAAGAGAATTATATTCGGCAACTGAAAGTATTCCAACGGAAGATGTTGGTATTTTTTCTTGAATGAGTGAGAATTTTTATTGATTTCTTGATATTATTCTTAGTTTATTTCTTATTTTTATTTTCTTTGTTTTAATAGTAAAGATTATAAGAATATTTTTTGAACTTTATTATCAAAAAAATCTCATTTATCTCAAAATCACTCTCCCAAGAAATGATTCAAAACTTGATAAAGAGCATGAAACAAAAAAAGATTTCAAAGAAAAAATAGGAATGATGTCTATGTTTTATAAAGCTATTCACAAACTAAGTGAGGTTGGATTTAAAGATACTTTACTCAACTGGTTTTTTGATAATACAAAAATAAGTCTTGAGCTTGTTTATGACCAAGGAAAAGTAAATTTTTATATGGTTACCTATAAATCATATGTTGATGTCATCAGTCAGCATATAACTTCTATTTATACCGATGCTGAAGTTCTCGTAATAAATCCTAAAAAAGATTATATAGAACTAAAGCAAAGAAACTATTTTATGAGAGCAGCATCTCTTTGAAAAGAACATGATGATGTATATCCAATAAAAAGTTATAAATATTTAGAAGATGATCCTCTCAATAACTTTTCTAATGTTTTTTGAGGATTAAATAAAGATGATAAAGCTGTTTTTCAAGTGGTTATAAAACCCCTTAAATCTGGTTGGAATAAAAAAGCTCTCAAAGCCGCAAGGCTTGTTGCAAAATGAGAATACAAAAAAAGGAAAAAAATACCATTTCTTGATATTTTTCGGAACCCTATTGTAGCAATTTTTTCTTGACCAGAAAATATGGTAAAGGATAATAATCTTGCTCCATGAGCAAGTTCTTGAGATTCATATAAAATCTTTAATCAAGCTGAAACAGAGGCTCAAAAAGTAATGTGAGAAACTGCGGCTCAACCAGCCTTTAAGGCTTCTATAAGAGTCCTTGTTGCAAGTAAGGAACAAAAAAGTACAGAAAATGGAGTTCATTCTATTATTGCTGCATCTTCTATGTTTATAGATGAGTATAATAATGCTCTTGATAATCCTCAACTTTGGGAAGATGCTTTTTCTTTTATTTTCACTCCTATTAGATATTTTTGATATAAATTCAAACTTGTATGATTTTTTCAAAATAAATCTATGTTTTCTACTGATGAACTTTCTACCATTTTTCATCTTCCTGATATAAATTATAATAAATCACCTATTATTAATTGGCTTGATTACAAAAAACTTCCACTTCCTTCAAATATTAAAACTCCTTCTATTCCTACTATTTTGGATGAAAAAGATACAACAGGAATCGTGAAATCTGTTCATAGAAAATTGTGAGGGTTTCCCATATATAAAGATGCTGTTCTTTTGGGATGGAATGAATATAGAAATAAAAAAAATCCTGTCTATTTTTCTAGAAATGATAGAGGAAGACATCATTATATAATCTGAAAATCTTGAGGAGGTAAATCTGTATTTTTGTGATACCTTGCAAGACAAGATATACGGAATGGTGATGGTGTTTGTGTAATTGATCCTCATGGAGACCTTATAACAGATATACTATCATATATTCCAAAAGAAAGAGCAAAAGATGTTGTATTATTTGACCCTGCCGATGATGAAAGACCTATGGGACTCAATATGCTTGAAGTAATAAGTACTGATCCTGATGCAAGAAAAAGAGAAATGGATAGAGCTGCTCTTGATGCGACTGAAATATTTATAAAAATTTTTGGTGATGAGATATTTGGACCAAGAATACAGCATTATTTTAGAAACGGGTGTCTCACCCTTATGGAAGATGAGGAAGAATGAGGAACCTTGATTGATGTTCCAAGACTTTTTGTAGATGATGCTTTTATGAAATATAAAACATCGAAAATAAAAAATCCTGTAGTAAAATCTTTTTGGGAACATGAATATGCAAGTACTTGAGAAAGAGAAAAACAAGAAATGATACCATATTTTTCTGCAAAATTTGGTCCTTTTATAACGAATACAACAATTAGAAATATTATAGGACAACCAAAGTCTGCATTTAATATAAGAGAAATAATGGATAATAAAAAAATACTTCTTGTAAGTCTTTCAAAATGAAAAATAGGAGCTCTTAATGCTCAGTTGCTCTGACTTATATTTGTCGCAAAAGCAAATATGGGAGCAATGAGTAGAGCTGATATACCAGAATCTGAAAGAAAAGATTTTTTCCTTTATGTTGATGAGTTTCAAAATTTTGCAACTGATACTTTTTGAGAGATACTTTCAGAAGCAAGAAAATATCATCTTTCTCTTATTATGGCTCACCAATTTATAGCACAGATTTGAGGAAGTGGAGAAAAATATAAAAACAATTCTTGAAAACCTGCAATTAAAGATGCCGTATTCTGAAATGTATGAACCATAATGAGTTTTAAGGTTGGTGCTGAAGATGCTGAATATTTAGAAAAAGAATATGCTCCTTTACTTTCTCAACAAGATATTATAGGAATAGCAAATTATACAAGTTATTGTAAGCTTAATATAGATAATGCCACATCTCGTCCTTTTGATCTAAAAACATTATGGGATACAAACTATAAAAATGAAAAAGCAGCAGCAATAATAAAAGAGTATTCAAGAAAAAAATATGGAAGAAAAAAGAAATATGTTGATTTAGAAATAGAAGCAAGACTCTGAATTATGTCAAGTACAGAAGATGAAATAAATTCTACAAATGGCATAAATACAAATCTTTCTGAAGATGAAGGAACTACAGAAATAAATACTTAATTTTTAATTTTCTTTTATGAAAACAAAATTTCTCCAGATATTTAGTCTCTTAATTCTTGTTCTTTGACTTAGTTTTTCCATTCCTATAAGTTATGCAACAGATAATGTAAATATAGGAAATTATAAGTCATGAGGAAGTCAGACAAATGATAAACTTAGTGCTTTTTGAAGTGATAATTTTTTTTCACTTTCTTGAAATTGAGAAAGAGCTGTTTTTTTTACACTTGTAAGAGTAGCAAGAGATTTAAAAAACTTATTTTTTATTCTTGCAAGTATATATTTTTTTATTATGGTTTTTCAGGTACTTTTCGCATGAAAGACTCAAGATGCTGTCAATCATTTTAAAAAGGGAATTATTTGGATTACTCTTGGTCTTATAGTAATGCAACTTGCTTATGTACTTGCTCGAATTCTTTATGATGGATGAGTATCCGAATGACTTGCTTTCAATCTTGTAGAAAATCTAATAAATCCTTTAATAAAACTTATTGAGACTATTGCTTCTCTTTTCTTTATGGGAATTGCCTTTTATTCGTTTTATAGACTCGTTACAGCAAATGGTGAAGAAGAAAAAGCAAATCAGGCTAAAAAAGGTATTATAGAAGCAATTACATGATTTGCTATTATAAAATTTGCAAGACTTATAGTAGAAGCAACCTATGGAAGACTCAACTGTAACCAAATTTTGAATTGATTTATAACCTTTACATGAAGTTGATGTGTAGAAGAAGCTAATTTGTCTTGACTTTCTGCAATAGTTGTACAAGTAATAAATTGGGCAAATAGTCTTGTGGGAATAATTGTTGTCATTATGATTATATTTGCATGATTTCAAGTTTTTATTTCTTGAGGAAAAGAAGATGCTCTTAAAAAAGCAAGAACATCACTTATGTATATTTTTATATGAATTCTTATTCTTGTTACAAATTACCTTATTTTAACATTTTTTATTATTCCTGAAAGGATTATATAAATACATTATTAACTATAAAACTATGTACAAAAAATTTATAAAAATAATATTTCTTTTTCTTAGCATTATAGGAGTATGATTATATTATGAAAATTCATTTGCCTGAGCAATAGATATTCCAAAACAAACAAGTTTATCAAATGTTTCTATTAAATATTCTTGAAGTAGTGATATTACTTGAACTCTAAATGATTTATGATTTAGTATATTACAAACGGTAAAAGTAATACTTCAATGACTTTTGATATTGTTTTTAGTGTATGTATGAGTGCAAATGATTATATCTATGGGAGATGATAAACAACTTTGAAATGCAAAAAAACAAATAATGTACTCCCTTATATGACTTCTTTTTATAAATATTCCATGAACTCTTTATGATGCTTTTCATAAAGATACAAATTCTTCTACTTCTCTTGGTTGATATATAGGAAAAACTGCTTTTGAAAGTTCTGATAATGATAATAATATTTTTATAAATTATTTCAGTTTTTGAGAAACATTTAATGATAACATTCTATGATTTCTCAAAGTTCTTATTTTTGGAATTGCTGTCTTTATGATAACTTATGCCTGAATAGAAATTATGACTTCAAGAGAAAGAAAAGAAAGGATATCAGAGGGAAAAGAAAAAATTATTTATTCTATTCTTGCTCTTATTTTTCTTTGATTTATAGAAGCATGGAAAACTGTTGCATTTAGTGGAAATATTAGTGATGGGGTAAATCTTTTTGAAACTTTTGCAAATCTTGCATTATTTTTTGCCTGACCTGTTGCTATATTTTTCTTGACAATCGCA
This sequence comes from Candidatus Altimarinota bacterium, assembly GCA_013350285.1. Classification (GTDB taxonomy): domain Bacteria; phylum Patescibacteriota; class Gracilibacteria; order BD1-5; family UBA6164; genus JAAXWG01. The sequence continues at coordinate 312,194 of JAAXWG010000001.1, forward strand.
GGATATTATTATATTACTTCTAATGGAAAAGAAGAAAGAGTAAAAAAAGCAAAAAGTATTGTTGTAAATACTATTCTTGCAACTTTAATACTTCTTGCTTCTTATACATTCTTACTTGATTTAGCTACTCTTTAAATATTAAAATACTTATTTATGAAAAATATTTGAAAAATTTTTATTGTTTTTATAGGAATTTGTTTTCTTTTTATTACCCCTCTTAGTTTTTGAGCATCCAATGAAGAATATGTAGAAGTAGAGGTAACGGAAGAAATTCCATGAATGGACTGTTCTTGAACGATGTCATGAACAACTGAAAAATGTAGTGCTGGTACTGAAAATTGTACAATAAAATGTAAGGTTCCAAAATGATTCAATGGTATTTTACAAATTATGGGAATTCTTATAAAATATTTTACATTTTTTGCAGGACTTTGATGAGTTCTTTATATTGTCATAAATGGTATTCTTCTTTCTATGTCTGGACTTGAATGATCAGCAAAATGAGAAATAAAAAAAAGAATTACTCAAGGATTAATATGAATAATTCTCCTTCTTCTTTCTTGAGTCATTCTTAATATAGTTGCTCCTTGGATATACAAATAAACTATCTTTCAAAAAGATTTTTTAAATCCTCCAAACTCATTTCAAAAATAACAGGTCTTCCATGAGGACAGGTAAAAGAATAAAAATTTTGAGATTCTTCTATAAGTTTATTCATTTCGAAAAAAGAAAGTCTATTTCAAAATTTTATTGCTGATCTACAAGCGGTAAAAGCAAGGATTTTCTTTTTTACTTCTTCTAGGTTTGTGCTTTTTCAAGAATTATATTCAGCGATATCTTCTATAATTCACAAAAAAATTTGCTCTATATTTTCTTTTTCCAAAAAGCTTGGTACTTGGTTTAATAAAACAATTCCGGAAGATAAAAATTCAAAATCAAATCCCATTTCTTCAAAGGTTTCTTTATTTTCTTCTAAAATTGTTTGTTCTTTCGGAGTAAGTTGAAAAGAAGTTTGAAAAAGAAGTTTTTGTGCAGAGTCTTCTTTTTTTTGTAAAAGTTTTTCATATAAAATTCTCTCAGCAAGTGCATGTTGGTCTATAATTTTAAGAGATTTTTCTCATTCAAGCAAAATATAACTATTAAAAATTTGTCCTATAATTCTTCATAAATAAGTTTCTTTAATATCAAAATCTTTTTCATTTTTTTCTCATTCTTGTCAAACTTCTTCAAACGAAATATTTTGAGAAGAAAGAATTGTTTTTGTAAAATCTAGTCCATTTTGGATTTTTGTCTGATTTGGATTTATTTTTATGTCCTTATAGGGAGAATAGTTATTAAAATTTTTACCAGTCCCTGTATGAAAATGTGCTTCTTTCTTTCAAGAAATTTCTTGAAAAGTGTCTTTTTCATCTTTATTTTCTAAGCTCAATTTTTCCAAAATTCAAAAAATTCAATTATAAACTGCTCTAAAAAGAGTTTGTTCATCAGCAAAACGAATCTCCATTTTTCTCGGATGGACATTTACATCTACAGAACTTGGATCAAGACTAAGAGATAAAATATAAGCAGGAAAGCTTCCATGTGGAATAAATCTATTATAAGCATCAGATATGGCTTTATAAATAATAGGAGATTTTACAATCCTCTTATTTACAAAAAGTATTTGTCTATTTTTATTAGAAAAGCTTTTTTTAGGATGACTAATAAATCCTTCTATATGTATTCCTGAAAAAGAAAAATCAATATCTAAAATACTGTCTACAAAACTTGCTCAATAAATATTATAAATTCTTGTTTTCTTGTCTTCTTTTTGTCCATAATTAAAAATAATTTTATCATCTGAAATAAAAGTAAATCAAATATGAGAATAAATAATGCTTATATTTTGAAGAAATTCAAGAATATGAGCATATTCTGTTTTTTCACTTTTTATATAATTGAGCCTCGCAGGAGTGTTATAAAAAAGATTTTTTACTCTTATTTTTGTTCATTGTTCTGCTGGAAAATCACTAATAAGTTTTTTATCTTCTTCAAAAAAAAGTTTTTTCCCCATATTTCCTTGTTCGGTTTTTGAGACAAGAGAAAATTCTGATACAGACGAAATAGAAGCAAGTGCCTCTCAGCGAAATCAAAAACTCTCAACATTATACAAATCTTCTAGTGATTGTATCTTTGATGTAGAATATTTTTCTGCCAAAAGAGGAAAATCTTCCTCTTGAATTCCTTCTCCATTATCACTTACAATAATTTCTTTTAATCAAGATTCTCTTATTTCTACCTTTATATAAGTTGCTTTTGCATCTATGGCATTTTCTACCAATTCTTTTATAACGGATGATGGTCTTTCTACTACTTCTCAAGCAGCAATTTGATTACTAAGATTTTTTGGAAGACTTATAATTTTTGTCATAATTTTTATACTTTTTAGATAGTGTTAATTTAGATAATTATGTTTATTTTTGTAAGATTTTCAAATTTGTATTGAGATATTTTATTATATATTCTTTTTCATAAAAAATAGAGCAAAATACTTTGCTCTATTTTTCTTTTTTTTCTAAAAAAATGATTTTATTTTTTCTTTGACCATATTGGGGATATTATTATACATTGCTACGACTCTTTTCACTCTTTTATAATATCAAGTTATCTCTCATATAATATTGAGTATTTGAAGCACTCTAAATAAAACAATACTGAGAAGTGTGCCTATAATAAGAGTAAAAACTATAAGAACAAAATAAAGTATTTCTAAAAGTGAAAATTCCATAAGTATTTTTTTTAATTATATTGTTTTCTATTATATTTTTCTTTTTGCTGAAATCAAGAATTTTAAAAATTCTTATTTTTCTCAGTTATTATACTATTAAAAAGAAAATATTTCAAATATAATCAAAAAAACTTGCTTTTTTAATTTTTTTTTATATGATATGCGAGTTTTAAAAACTAACAAATAAAAAATGACTAATGTTGATTTAATTAAAAAAATTCAATCTGAATTTTTACAAGGAGAAAGACCAGAGTTAAGAACTGGTATGGAGATAGAGGTAAGCCAAAAAATAAAAGAAGGAAACAAAGAAAGAATCCAAAAATTTAAAGGTATTATTGTAAGCACTTCTGGAAAATCTCTTCTTGAAAAAACTATTACTGTAAGAAAAAAAGTTGGACCTTTTGGTATTGAAAAAATATTTCCTATTCATTCTCCAAGTGTTGAAAATATAGAAATAATTAGACAATTTAAAGTAAAAAGAAAATCTATTAAATTTATCAGAGAGCTTACAGGAAAAGCAGCAAAACTAAAAGAAGTAAAAAAATAGTTCCTTTAAAAAAATCCAAAAGAAAAATCTTTTGGATTTTTCTTTTTTGAATATAATCATTTTTATATTATTTTTAAAAGTAAAAGAATTATGAAATTAGCATTTAAAAGTTTGGAAGAAATAATAAATCTTATAAAAAAATGAGATATTTCATCAAAGGCAGTTTTTGACTATTTTCTTTGAAGAATAGAAAAATTTGACCAAAAAATTCAAGCATTTAATTATATAAATAAAAATGGTTTCAATGAAAAAAATGAATGATTGTATTGAGTTCCTATCTGAATAAAAGATATTTTTTGTGAAAAATGAATTCCTACAACAGGAGCTTCAAAAATGCTTGAAAATTTTGTCCCACCTTATGATGCAAGTGTTATTATAAAACTCAAAAATGCCTGAATGAGCTCTATTTGAAAACTCAATATGGATGAATTTGCTATGGGATCAAGTACAGAAACATCAGCCTTTAAAAAAACTATAAATCCATGGGGAAAAAACAGAATTCCTTGAGGATCAAGTGGAGGAAGTGCAGCTTCTGTTGCAGCCTGACTTATTCCAGCATCGCTTGGAACAGATACTTGATGAAGTATTAGGCAACCTGCAAGTCTTTGTGGTATTGTTGGATTTAAACCAAGCTATTGAAGAAATAGTCGTTTTTGAGTTATGCCTATGGCATCAAGTCTTGATTGTCCATGAACTTTAACAAAAACAGTGAAAGATGCAGGTCTTCTGTATGAAATTATGAATGGAGAAGATAAAAATGAAAATACAACTCTTCCTTGAAAAGATACAATTAATCCTCATATTTGGGAAAAATCTGATTTACAATGAAAAAAAATAGGGATTCCAAAAGAGTATTTTGAAGAAGGGCTTGATAAAAATGTAAGAACTGTTATTGAAAAAGCTATTGAAGATATAAAAAATATGGGGGCAGAAATAATAGAAATTTCTCTTCCTATGACAAAATATGCTATGGCAGCTTATTATATCATTGTTCCTGCCGAAGTGAGTACAAATCTTGCAAGACTTGATGGAATTAGGTATGGGCATTCAAGTGATAAGGCACATGAAAATTTGGAAGAATTTTATATAAATAATCGTGGGGAAGGACTTTGAGCAGAGGTAAAAAGAAGAACAATTCTTTGAAGCTATGTACTTTCTGCTTGATTTTATGATGCTTACTTCAAAAAAGCAAGCCAAGTAAGAACCCTTATTATCCAAGATTTTGAACAAGCTTTTGATAAAGTAGATGCAATTGTATGTCCTGCAAGTCCAAGTGTTGCTTGGAAAATAGGAGAAAAAAGTGAAGATCCTATAAAAATGTACCTCTCTGATGCCTACACTATTCCTGCAAGTATGGCGGGACTTCCTTGAATTTGTATTCCGTGTGGATTTGCAGAAAGCGAAGATGGAGAAAAAGAAAATCTTCCTGTTGGTCTTCAAATTTTGACTCCAAGATTGACAGAAGAAAGACTTTTTGAAATTGCTTCTGTTTATGAAAAAAATACTCCTTGGAAAGATATGATGATACCTCCTAATTTTGAAGATTAAAAAAATTCAGTTTTTTGCAAAGATAATCTCTTTATGATACAATAAAAGAGATTATTTTTTTATTTACAATTATGACTCAACAAGACCAAAAAAATAAAAATTTTGAAAACCCTAAGTGAGAGGCAACGGTAGAATTTCAAGAACAATGCAGAAAAAGAGAAAATTTTTTTAAAGAAAAGTATTGAGATGCTCTTAAAAAAGCTCTTTGAGAAGAAAATATTTGAGTTTTTCATAGAATTGCCACAAATTATAGTTACATAGAATGAGATATTTCTGAGAATGAAAAAATTTCCCAAGCAATAAATAAGACCTTTCAAAATGAAAATGAAACAAAAAGTCTTGGTTTAAAGATGTCAAAAGAAGAAACAGAAAAAGTTATAATACTCCTTCAGGATTCTTTTACAGAAAAAAAAGAGGATTCAAATAATAATTGAGAAGGAGAAAAAAATAATTCTCTTCAAGAAAATAATGAAAATACCAATGAACAAAATATTGAAGAAAATCCTTTTTCTCCAATAATAAATGATTTAGTAAAAAAATGAAATCTAACACAAGAAGAAGCAAATGAGGCAAAAAAAGCAATAGATTCTCAAAAAATTCCTCATGATTCAGAAAACGAATGAAGTATAAAAGATTTTTTTGAAAATACTTTAAAAGAAACAAAACTTCCTCACGAAAAAAAACAAAATCTTATAAAGGTTCTTTCTTTTTTGGAAAAAGGTGAAACGAAATCTCAAAATAAAGAAAATCTTGAAAAACATTTTTGAAAAGATATAAAAAGAAGCCTCTTATCACAAAATCAAAAAGAGTTTGAAGAAGGAAGTATTTTAAAAAATACTTATGAAATTCTTTGATGAAATTATTTTATAGCAAAAGATAAACTTGAAAATAAAGATGAACAACAAAAATCACTCAATATAGCTTTTGAAAAATCACTCAATGAAGTAATTTATGGAAAACAAATAGAAAGAAATGAATCCTTTGACCTCAGTGTAAAAATAATTAAAAATCCAAATAAATCTATTAAAGAGAGATTTACTGCTCTTAATTCTATTAATGAAGAAGTAAATAAACAAGAATGAATAAAATCAAAATGAGCTACAACAAAATGACAAGAAAATTGAAATTCTCAACATTATAAAAAAATTCAAGAATTTTTAAAAAAGGCAAGAGAAAATGCAGAAAAAAATATATGAAACCAAAAACTTCTTTCTGATGCTATAAATATAGTTTCAAGATTAATAGAAATTCCTGAATTAAAAAAAGAACATAAAGAAATTATTGAATGATTTGAAAAAGAACTAACAAAAAATAAAAATAAATTATCTCCTGAAAGGCTGGGAGAAATAATTACGGAATGTAAAAATATTGAATCAAGTTATAGTGGTGAATAATATTTTTTTTGTTTTGATAAAAACAAAAAAATAAGTAAATAATAAATAATTAAAAAATAAGAGGATAAAAATCAAAAATCTATTTGCAAAAGAGATATTTTCAAACTTCAAAAAAAATGGACCATATATATATCAAATCTTAAAAAAATATAGGTGATATATCAAAATATTTGTCCTAATATTGTAGACAAAGGGAAAAGGATTATAGACAAAAATCAAAATAGCATAGCAAAAGGAATTGTTGGAGCTACTACTATATTAGAAAGGGGTGATATAATAGACATCTGTCAAAAATTAATAATGATAAGAGGAAGAGTAAACAGAAGTGCTGATATACTCAAAACAAGACTTTCTTTTATCGCAAAAAAGGAAGGTACAAAATACAAAATTCTTTCTAATGGCTTTTGTAAATATACTATCCCAAGCACCGAAAAAAAACTAAGTTGAAGACTAATATCATAATTCAGTGATAAGGGATTAAAAAGTATCATCAAAAAAAGGCTAGAGAAAAATAAAAACTCAAATGAAGCCTTTCTTCAAAGAGATACTATATAAAATCACAATAATCCCATAAGAGAGGCTCTCAAAACAGGAGCACTATATCCTACCAAAAAAGTGAAAAATATAACAAAAAAACTAATCAATACAATTTTCAAAAATGGTGGAAAAAATGAAAAGAAAAATGAAAAGAAAAGAATAAGTATTGTTATATTAAAACCACTTACGGCTATAAGATGAGTAAGTCATGAATTATTAAAATCGTCTTTTAAGTCTTTAGAAATATTTTCTCTTGCCCCGAGAAGAATTCCTCAAAGAAAAATAGCTTCTTCTTGAGGATAAAGAAAATGGATAGAAGAAAGTATATTGATTCTTAATTTCTCTAAATAAGTAATATATTTATTTTTTTCTTTACCTCAAAGAAAAGAAATACTCCAAGGGTATGCCTTAAAATATAAATTTTTAGAAAGCATATATTTTTCGTAATTAAAAGAAGAGAAGTTTTGAAATGGATATATTTTTGATTCAAAAAAAACATTATCTCAAGAAAAAAATGTGTAATTATAAGGACTTTCTACAATTCAAAAAATAGGATTTTCTATGATTTTGTCATTTATTTTTTTTAGTTTTATAATGTAATTTTTTGAATAATCATTGTAAGTATCAAGTTTTTGTATTTCTCATTCAATTTTATTTGTATCTGTATAAAAATTTTTTTGTATTTGCTCATATTTGAGAGAATTTTCCTGATATTCTTTATAAGAAATAAAAACTCCTAAAAGAAAAAAAGAAAGAAGAAAAGGATATATTATAAAAAAACGAATATGAGAAAAAAGAATATAATTTATGAAAAATAGTGAAAAAAAAAGGAGAATTATTAAGGAAATATAAGGATAAACAAAAATGTTATTGAGAAAAACTCAAACAATAAATGCAATAAGACTAGAAATAAAAAGGATATGTTTTGACACTTTTTTCTTACTGAATAATTATTTTATTATCTACTGATTTATTTTTTGTAATTTTATAAAGCCCTTTTATTCCAAATCAAAGAAGTATAAGAGCAAAAATTTGATTAAAATTAAAACTGAAATAATTGCTTAAAACATCATTTTTTCCACTAAAAAAATCAAAAATAAGTATACAGCTTGAGAAAGCAATAAGTCAAACATAGCCTATAAATCATTTAATATGGATAAATAAAGACAGGATATAAAGGACCCAAAATAATATAAAAAAGACAATGGCATATATAATAGGAAGAGGGAAAACAGGAACCTGATATGGAACAACATTATAAGGAGTATTATACATAATCTCTATTCCTATATGTGTTTCTTTTCCATACACCTGTCCTCATAAAAAAGACCCTATATATCCTATAAAAAGAACAAATATAAAAGAAAGAACAACTCCATCTATATACTTATTTATATTTTCTTTAGAAGATTTAAGTCTCAAGAAAAGAACAAGAAAAAAACCAAATAAAGCTCAAAAAAGAGAAAAGTTATAATCATTCATTATAAAAAATTCTATTAGACTTTCAAATGTATATTTAAGATGACTCCATTGAGAAAAAACATAAAAAAGACGAGAAAAAACAAAAACTGAAAGAAAAAACCATATAATATTTTGACGAAACAAAAGAAAATCAAATCCAAGTCTCATAGAAAGCTTTTTTAGCATCCACAAGAAAAAAAAGAAACAAAGAGTAAGAGTAAGTCAAAAAGTATAAATTATAAAACCGTCAAAAATTTCAAAAAATGGATACACAATATCTATTTATAAAGTAAATTACTTTTTTTTATTGTATTAAAAAAAGAGAAAAAATCAAAACATATTTTTAAGCCCTTCAAAGATATATTTTTGTTCTTGTATCAACCTTTAATTTATCTCCAATAGCAACAAAAAGAGGTACTTGAATAACAAGCCCTGTAGAAAGAGTTGCTGGTTTTTTTCATCCTGTTGCCGTATCTCACCTTTCTCATGGAGGTGTTTCCATAACCTCCAAAACAACACTTGGTTCTAAATTTATATTTATAGGTTTTCCATTAAATTCTTGAAGCATTACTTTATCTCCATCAGAGAGAAAATATTTTGAATCTCATATAATATCAAGCCCAAGAGATACTTGTTCATAATTATTAATATCCATAAAATAATAATTTTCTCCATCATTATAGAGATAATCATAAGTTTTTGTTACTATATCAGCTTCTTCAAATATATCACTATCTCAAAAAGTTTCTGGAATAGTTCATCAAGTAAGTAAATTTTTCATTTTTACATTAACAATACTCCCTCCTCTTCCTACAACCTTTTGATCATAAGAAACAATTTCATAAGGTGCTCATTTAAAAATAACCTTTCTTCATACTTTTAATTCTGTTGCCTGAAGCATATATATAATTTAAGAATAAAAATCAAGAGCTAATTGTAGAGAAAATATTAAAAAATCAAGTTCTCTTACAAAAATCTACTCCGAAAAAGGAAGCTCAAGAGTTTCTATTTTTTGAAAATTAGAACCAATAAGTCCTTGCATATCACCATACAGTCTTGAAGTATTTGATAAAACTCTATCAAGTTGTTTTTCTCTTGATGCCCATATTTTTTCCATTGCTCTTTTTTCTCTTTCTAATTCATCCTTTAATCCACTAAATGCCTCTATTATATTTTCAATTTTTGCCTTAAATTCAGATGAAGTAAGATAATTATAAATAATTTCCATTTTTTCATCTTTCCCTGCAAGTGAATTTTTCATATGCTCAAGGGCAATGATATTTTCTCTCAAGGTAAAAGTAAGTGGAATTACATATTCCCAAGAAGTTACCCAAATATCTTTATATAAAGCAAAATGTTTTATTCCTTCTGGAAGAGTATTTGTAACAATAATAGCAAGAGAAGCTTTTACCAAAGTTCTATCCTCTCTTAGTTTTTCAACCCAAGAATCACTCCAAGCTTTTGTGTTTTTTGATTCCCAAACAATTATTCACGAATCTTGTCAGAACTTATTTTTCACAATTTGAATAATATCAGCTCCTTTTATTCATTTTTCTACATCTCTCACATCATCTATAGGAAAATTTGCCTTTAAAATGTTTTTTAAAGCATCTTCTTGAATTTCTCATTGTATTTGCATAGATCACTGATTTGCTTTTCTTGTTGCTTCATCAAGAGATTTTTTTAGTGCTTCCATCTGTTTTTCTTTTTCTTGCATTTTCTTTTCATATTCAAGTTGTTTTTTTTCAAACTCTATTTCAAATTTTTCCTGAGATTGTTTAGAAAATTCCTCTTCCGTCTTTTTTCTTTCTGCAATAATTGCTTTTTCTTTTTCTATTTCCCAATCTTTTTGTTTCTGCTCAAGAGCATCTTTTTCTCTCAAAAACTCAAGTTCTTTTTTACGAGATTCTTCATCTCGTTTACGAAGATTTTCAAGCTCAATTTCTTTTCCTTTCGCTTCTTGATCTATGCTTTTAAGTTTTTCTTCAAGTTGTTTTTGAGATACAGATTGAGCCTTAATCCACATTTCCTTTTTTATATCTTCCTCCTTTTTTATTTGTTCTTCCAAAAATTTTTCCTCTCGTTTTTTTTGTTCTTCTAAAAAACTATTTTCCAATTCTTTTTCTCGTCTACGAACTATATCATCTATTTCTTGTTTATGAGCATCACTGAGAGAAAATTTGAAACCACACTTTGGACAGATGATCTGTGTATCAGTCATAATTATTTTTTCTAAAAAATAAAAGTTGAAGCTATTATACTCCAACTTTTAAAAAATCAAATTATATATTTTTTATATTTTTGAATTTTAGAAAATACTCTCTTATTATTTTGCATATTCTATAACTCTCATTTCTCTTATAAGACTTACTTTTACTTCTCATGGATAAGCAAGTTCGTTATGAATACCTATTGCTATATTTCTTGCCATTTCTTGAGCTTGTAAATCAGAAACTGTATCGGCATCAACAAAAACTCTTACTTCTCTTCATGCACTTATTGCATAAGCCTTATTTACTCAACTAAAGCTTTGTACAAGAGCCTCCATTTCTTGAATTCTTTTTAAATATTGTTCTATAACTTCTCTTCTTGCTCATGGTCTTACTGAGCTTATTGCATCAGCAATTTGAACAATAGCAGCCTCTATACTGATAGAATAAGATTCCTCATGATGATTTTCAATAATATCAATTATTTTAGGATTCATATTATATTTTCTTGCAAGTTTTCCTCCTATTTCTGGATGAGTCCCCTCTATATCATGATCAAGAGCTTTTCCTATATCATGAAGCAATCCTCATTTTTTCACAAGATTTTGATCAACTCATAATTCTCTTGCAAGAGCCTCAGCAATATAGGCTACTTCTTTGCTATGCTTTAATATATTTTGACCATAGCTTGTTCTAAATCTTAGTTTTCCAATAATAGGAATTATATCTTCTGGAATGTCTGAAATTCCCATTTCTTCTATTGTTTTTGTTCCAAGTTCTTTGAGAAGAATATCTCCCTCTTCATAAGTTTTTTCAACAATTTCTTCAATTCTCGCTGGTTGTATTCTTCCATCTTCTATAAGTTTTTCAAGAGATTTTTTTGCAATATATCTTCTGTATAAATCAAAAGAAGATATAAAAACTGAATCTGGAGTATCATCAATAATAAGAGAAACTCAAGTTGCTTTTTCAAAAGTGGTAATATTTCTTCCTTCTTTTCCTATAAGCTTCCCTTTTATATCATCACTTGGAATTTCTATTACTGTTGTTGTTACTTCATTAGTAACATCAGACGAATACTGCTGAACAGCCTTTATAAGTATTTCTCTCGCTGTTTCTTTCTTTTTATCTTCTATTTTCTTTTTATATTTTTCTATTATTTCCATCCCTTCATCACCATACTTTTCAGAAATTTGAGCAAGAAATAATTCCTTTGCTTGTTCCTCTGTTAATTTTGACATTTCTGCTATTTTTCAATCAAATTCCTCTATTTTATTATTTAATTCTTGCTTTTTTTCCTTTAATTCTTCTTCTTTTTTTAGAAGTAATTCTTGTTTTTTATCTATTTCATCAAGTCTTTGTTGAAATTTTTCTTCTCTTTCTAAAACTCTTTGTTCTGTTTTTGTTACCTTTTCCATAATAAGAGTACTTTCTTGTTTTGCTTGTTTAAGAGACTCTTCTGCTTCAAGCTTTTTTTGTTTTAAAAAATCTTCTGATTCTTTTCTTGCCTTATCAAGAATTTCTTCTTTTTTTGTTGTTGCTTCTTTAAGAAGTTCTTCGTATTTAAATCTTGCTTTTGATGATTTACGATTTTCCCAAATATATACGAAAATAAATGCGAGGGCTCATCAAAAAACGACACCCAAAACTATACTAAAAATATCCATAGTTTATCAGATTAAAAATGTAAAATGAAATAGTTTGAAAGCATTAAGTTTTTATGTGTGGATGATGTTGTGTTGTATAAAAACTCTCTCTATTCTGAATATAAACTTACTCTTTTCAAAAAGTAAGCAAGTCTATTGTAATAATTTTTTTAAAAAGTCAAAACTAAGAAAAATTAGTTTTAAAAAAACACACTTTTTTGTGTGTTTTTTTATTTTTTTTAATCTTCATCATCTTCAAGTTTGAATCCTCTTTCTTCTCTGATTTTCATTGCAAGATTTGTTGGTACATCTTCATAATGATGAAATTCCATTGCATAACTTGCTCTTCATTGAGAAGCACTTCTTAGCTCTGTAGCATATCCAAACATTTCTGAAAGTGGTACATAAGCAGTAATTATTTTTGCTTGTCCTCTTTGTCCCATTTCTTCAATTCTTCCTCTTTTACTATTGATTTGTCCGAGTACATCACCCATATATTCTTCTGGTGTATTTACTTCTACTTTCATTATTGGTTCCAAAAGTACTGGAGTTGCTTTTTTACAAGCATCTCTAAATGCTTTTGAAGCAGCTATTTTAAAAGAAAGTTCTGAAGAGTCTACTTCATGAAATGATCCAAAGGTCAAAGTTGCTTTTATATCTACCATAGGGAAACCGGCAAGGTATCCTCTTTTATAAGCCTCATTTAAACCTTTTTCAACTCATGGAATATATTCTTTTGGGATAACTCAACCAACGATTTTATTTATAAATTTATTAATTTTTTTAATTCCATTATCATCTTCATCTGCTTCCTTATATGGTTCAAAAGTAATAATAACATGTCCATATTGTCCTCTTCCTCAAGTTTGTTTTGAATATTTATGTTCAACATCTTTTGCTACATTTTTAATTGTTTCTCTGTAAGCAACTTGTGGAGCACCAACATTACATTCAACTTTAAATTCTCTTCTCATTCTATCTACAATAATATCAAGATGAAGTTCTCCCATTCATGAAATAATTGTTTGTCCACTTTCTTCATCTACTCTTACTTTAAAAGAAGGATCTTCTTCAGCAAGTTTTCCGAGAGCAACTCCCATTTTTTCCTGATCAGCTTTTGATTTTGGCTCAACAGAAATATGAATAACCGGTTCTGGAAATTCTATTGATTCAACCAAAAGTTTTTTATTTACATCACAAATAGTATCTCATGTTTTTGTGTCTTTTAAACCAACAATAGCTCCTATATGACCAGCTGGAATTTCTTCAATTTCTTCTCTTGAATTTGCATGCATTTGTAGTAATCTTCCAACTCTTTCCTTTTCTCCTGATGTTGCATTATAAACATAACTTCAAGATTTAAGTGTTCCTGCATAAACTCTAACAAAACAAAGTTTTCCTACAAATGGGTCAGTCGCTATTTTAAAAGCAAGAGCAGCTAAAGGAGAGTTTACCTCTACTTTAATTTCTTCTGTTTTTTCTTTATCATCTGGATCCATTACTTTCAAGATTCCATTATTTACATCAAGAGGACTTGGTAAATATGCACAAGCCGCATCTATTACCATTTGTACTCATACATTCTGAAGAGCAGAACCACAAGCAACTGCATAAAGATTATTTGCACATACTCCTATTCTCAATCATTGCTTAATTTCATCAATAGAAAGTTCTCCATTTTCAAAGTATGTATTCATAAGTCCTTCATCTTGTTCTGCTACTTTTTCCATAAGTTCTAATCTATATGTTTCTACTTTTTCTTTTAATGCAGATGGAATTTCTATTTCTATAATTGTTTCTCCTCATTTTCCTTCAAATTTATAAGCCTTCATTTCTACTAAATCTACAATTCAAGAAAAAGTATCTTCTGCACCAATTGGAAGTTGTATAGCAACTACCTTATTTCCAGCAAGTCTTTTTTTGATTGATTCAATTGTCATATAAAAATCAGCTCAAGTTTTATCCATTTTATTTACAAAAGCAATTCTTGGAACATGATATTTATCAGCTTGTTTCCATACTGTTTCAGATTGTGGTTCTACTCATTGAGATCCATCAAAAACAGCAACCCCTCAATCAAGTACACGAAGCGATCTTTCTACTTCAATAGTAAAATCAACATGTCATGGAGTGTCAATAATATTAATTTGATAGTCTTTCCAAAAAGCTGTTGTAGCAGCTGAAGTAATAGTAATACCTCTTTCTTTTTCTTGTTCCATCCAGTCCATAGTTGCAGCACCATCATGAACTTCTCAAATTTTATGAGTTTTTCCAGTATAAAAAAGAATTCTCTCAGTAGTAGTAGTTTTTCCTGCATCAATATGAGCAATAATTCCTATATTTCTCACTTTATTGAGAGGAGCATGTTTATTTGACATAATAAATAATTATAAAATAAGTAAATTTATTTTTCTGTTTTTATTTTTATATATTTTTGATTTTTGTGCGGAGATTTTATATAAAAGATTTGATAAGTCAAATTTTTTAAATTTCTTCAATCTCCAAAGAAAAAATAACTTTTTTTACTTCTCAAACAATAAATTTTGCAAAAGAATTTGCTCTTTTTTCACTTACTATAAAATTTAAATCCTCAAAAAAGAAAACAAAGATATCTGAAATAAATTTTTCCACCTCCTCGTCATCATTTATAAGTCACAATATTCTTTTTGTATACACTGAAGATGGCTCCAAAACAATAGTATCTATAATATCCTCTATCCAATAATTTATTCTTTTTTTTATATCATCACTTAAGTCTGAGTTATGGAGTTCTAATTTTTCTGTATTTTTTGGTATTTGAAGACTATATAGCTCTTTTGCGGTCAAAACTTCTCTCATTTTTAAACTAATCGGTTCATACACAAGGGAAAGGATTCAAAGAATAAAATTACTTGGATACCCCTTATCCATAACAGAAAAAATTTGCTTTAATAGGGAATCATATTTTTTGTCTAAAATTATTTTTACCAAAAAAGCAGAAAGAAGAAAATCATATTTTTTAGCTTTTGCTTCATCTCTTTTTGTTCATTTTACTCCGGCTGCAGCTTTTTTTGCAGCCTCTTTAAATTTTTCAGAGATCTCGGGAGAATTATCCGCCCCAGCATCACCTGACTCGAAAGAATCTATTTCATCAAGAGGCATATAAACAAGAAAATTAAAATATATAAAACAAGGGTTTTTAAATTTTTATAAAAAGTGTCCTTAAGATTTTATTGGTATCAAATATTTGTCTATAACTAAGTTTTTTTTCTTCTAAAAAGCTTTTTGAACATTCTGCTTGATTATATCATATTTCTATAAAAAGGTCTATATTTTTTATTTTTTTTTCTTTTTTTATAACTATAAGTTTTTTTATCAAGTCTTCATACATTTCAAATCCTGTATCTTTCCCTCAAAATAATGCTGCTTGTGGCTCATATACTTCTACATTTTTTTCAAGAGCTTCATCTCAATTTTTTATATATGGTAGATTTGCTGTAAAAATAAGATTTTTGTTTTTGTAATCAATTTCTTGGATTATACTCTCCAAATAATGAAAATCAAGCAAAAGAAAAGATATTTTTTTATTTTTTACAAGATTTTCTTTATTTTTTTTTGCTATTTTTAAAGCATTTGCTGATATATCTATTCCGATAGTATTTTTAAAAAATTCAGGAGAATAAAAATTAAGACTAAGGGGGATACATCAAGTTCAGGTTCCTATATCAAAAAGAAAAAATTTTGTTTTTTTCTCTCAACAATAATCCAAAACAGATCTTACAAGAACTTCTGTATCAATTCTTGGGATAAGTGTATTTTCATCTACAAAAAAAGAGAGTCCATAGAATTCAGCTTGTCAAAGAATATAGGCAAGAGGATATCAATGAGTAAGTTTTTTTACATCTTCTTCTATTTCATAAATAAATGAAATATCCTCTTGTAAAAACAAATTTTTTGAATTTCATCAAAGATATTTTATTATTATTTTTTCAAGGGAAGAAGGGGGTATATGATATTTTTCAATCATATTTTTTATAAATATACTTTTTTTCAAAGGCTGGAGTTTAAAATTTAGAGCAACTATCTTTCAAAACTTTTTTTATTAAAAATAAGAATGGTAAAGAAAAGTATGATAAATATATACAAAAAAGAATAAAGGCTATTAAAAAGAAAATATTGATATGAAAATTCTTTAAAGCTTCCTATAAAGTCTTTTATATTTAGTGCCTCAAAAGGGGGAAAAAGAAGCTGAAGTCCCGATATAATAAAGAGAAGAATTTCATTTTTGGTCTGTTTCATAAGATCAATCATAAGAGAAAAAGAATGGCTGATAAAATACATCATCATAGAAACAAGAATAGTAAGAATATTTGACATAAATGTAGAAAAGAAAAAGACAAGAGAAAGAAGTGTTTCAAGCTTCAAAAAAGTAAAAAATATAGAAAAAAGAATAAGAGAATCTATTTCTATTTTTTTAAAAAAGAGTACAAGGAGAAAACTTATTCATTGAAAAAGGATTATAAGCAAAACCGAAAGAGAAAATCAAAAAAATTTTCAAAGAATAAATTCCCATCTTTTTATTGGTTTTGAAAGGATAAGAAAAATTGTTTTTCATTCTATCTCTTTAAAAAGAAGCTGGCTTCAAACAAAAAGAACTCCTATAAGTCAAAAAAATTCTATCATAGCAAGTCAAAAATCTACAATTACCTTATTATCATCTCCTATAGTTAATTTTCAAAGAGTAATAGAAAAAATTATAAAAATAAAGGCAAAAAAAAGTATCATGTAAAGAAATTTATTCCTTACAATTTCCTTAAAAGTATTAAGTGCAATATTCCACATAGTAAAAATAATTAAATTATAATCTTTCAAAAAAAATTTTTATTTTCCCTTTAATTGAACTGCATAAATTGGTCCTTTTTTCATTTAAAAAAAGGGGCTCTAATCTTTCAGGAGAAGTTAAATTTCTATTTTTCCTAGCATATTCAAGTGCATTATCAGAAGTATATCTTGGCTTATTATTATCTTCCATAAATGTTAAAAATTATAATCTAAAAAATTTTTGTTTCCATTTATAAAAGATACTATATCCATACTTTTCTTTCATTCAAGTTTTACTTGATTTAAAATCAAAATTTTCTTATCAGCACAGACTATTCCTATAGTTCTTTTATCTATTTTTAGGACTTTTCAAGGAAGAAGTTGTTCTTCTGAAAAACTTTTTTCAACTTCTCGAGTATCATGAAAATAACAATTCTCTATATCAAACTTTTTTTTCTCATAATAAGTGTAAATTCATGGCCATGGAAAATATGCACGAAAAAGGTTATAAATATCTCCTGCTTTCATAGTATGAAAATCTATTTTTCAATCTTCTTTATTTATTTTAGAACAATAATTTGCCCTAGCCTCTTCTTGTTTTTTTGGAATAATTTCTTTTTTAATAATTTTGTGTAAAGTATTATAAAGAAGCTCTGGAGCTATTTCTTCAAATTTTTTAAAAATATCTATCGCCTTGTCCACAATGTCTATTTTAACTTCCTTTTGTGCAAGGATATCTCACTCATCCATTCCTTCAGACATATACATAATTGTCAATCATGTCTTTTTATCTCCATTTTTAAGTGATTCTTGAATAGGGCTTGCTCAACGATAAAGAGGGAGAAGACTTCCATGAATATTTATACATCAAAACTTTGGAATCCCTAAAATTTCTTTAGGAATGATTTTTCCATAAGCAACAACAATTATAAAATCTAAATCAAGCTCATTTAATGTTTTAAAAAATACTTCATTTTTTCGTATTTTTTCTGGCTGAAGGATTTGTATTTCTTTTTTTTGTGCTGATCTTTTAAGTGGAGTCATTTCAAGAATTTGTTTTCTTCCGACCATTTTGTCTGGTGTACTCACAACAAGAACAATATTTACATCTTTGTAAATAAGTATTGATTCAAATATATTTTTAGAAAACTCCCCACTTCCAAAAAAAGCTATTTTCATTATTCTCAAGTATTAATTTCTAAATATGATTCTTTTTCTCATCTTCTAAAAAAAAGAAATACTGTTTCTAGTTTTTGTCCATCTCAAAATATCTCTTTTGTATTATTCTTATTTTTTATAATAACTCAAGAAAAACTTGTTCCTCCTTTATTTTCTTCTGAATTTATAAAAGAAAGTATTATCTTTTTTTCTTCTTTATTTGAAATATTATCAACTGAATAATATGATATTCAAAGCTTATTAACAATCTCTCAAGAAAGACTTGAATCAAGTTTATAATTTTGAAATTTTGAAATATCTTTTGTATAAATATTTATTACATCTAAATATTGATTTTCTTGAATTTTCTCATCTCCATACACTTTTAAAATCCAAGGATTTCAGGCTCCTCAATTTGTTTTTAGGCTTATATTTGAAGAATTATAGTCTAAGCTTGAGAAAATTACTCTTTCTTTTTTATAATTATTAAGAGAATAGGCAAAAAAGGACCCTTTTCATAAAAAAACCTCATAATCATATATTTTTCCTTGCTCTGTTTGAGAATCAAATAATTCTATTTGTGAAGAAAAATTATGTAAAATACCTTTCATTTCTTGCGAATCAATAAAATTATTAAAGTAAAAAACACTTGTAAAGCTTACAATGCTTATAATACTTATAACAACTATAATTTCAATAAATGTGAAAGCAGATTTTGAGAGCATATTATTTTTTTCCAAACTTTATTTTATCTAATAAGATATTAATAAAAACAACTATAAAAATAAGAAGTATAAAAACAAAAATTTTTCCCATTTTATCAAGAAATAAAGAGGCTAATCAAAAAAAAGCAGAAAGAGAATAGAGAAGTATAAGAATTTGTTTTCTTTCAAGTCAAACCTTTTCAAGCCTATGATGCATATGAGTAAAATCTTTTTTTAAAGGATTTTTTTTGTTAATAATTCTCTTCAATATAACATAAAAAGCATCTATAAGATAAATTCAAAAAACTACTGCGACTGTTGCTATTTTTCCTCATGAAACTATCGCAATTGTCGCAAGCATAAAACCAAGAAACATTGTTCCACTATCTCACATAAGAAACTTTTCTCGACTATCAAAAAACCAAAACACTCAGAGACTTGCAAGAAGAATAACAGAAACCTGCATAATAAAGTAAGCATTTTTTATTCCTCCTTCATAATCATCTACAAAATAAAGCTTTAACCCAAGAAGAAAAATAATAAAAAAAGAAATAAAAGAAAGTCCTGATGTGAGTCACGGAACTCAATCACTCCAATTAAGAGCATTAAAAATAAGCACATACCAAAAAACACTAAACAAAATAGGAATATAATAAATCCTATAAGAGAAAATATCTAAATAATGTGTTTGCAGGTCTATAATTCATCAAAAAATATTACTTACATAGCCTATTTTTATTGAACTGAGAGCTATCACAAAACCTATCAATATTTGAAAAAAAAGCCTTATTTTTGGATTTATATCAAAAAAATCATCAAGAAAAGAAAGTATTGTTATAATAAAGCCAAAAACAATCATTATCATGAGCTTGTAATTATAATCCACAAAAAAAGAGGAAAGAACAAAAAAATTTATAAAAAAAACAACTCCCATACTATAAGGAATAGCCGATCTTTTTAATCCATATTTTTTAGGATTATCAAGAAAATTAAGCCTATAAAACAATTTTGAAAAAACAAAAATAAGCACCCAAGAAAAAAGAAGCGAAAGAAAAAATAAAACAATTATATCTTTCATAAAAATATGTTAATTAATTTATCTATAAATAGGGAAATTTGAACAAAGCTCAGCTACTTCTTTTTTTATTTTTAGTAAGCTATCATTTTTTTCTATATATTCTTTAAATTTTTTCATTTGCTCAAGTCTTTCCTCTTTTGTATCAAGATAAGAAAATTCTTTTATTTCTTCAGAAACACGATAAATAAAGTCGGCAACTTTCTTCATTTCGTGCTCTTTCATTCCTCTCATTGTCATTATAGGAGTTCCGAGCCTTATACCACTTGGAAAAAAAGCACTCACTGGCTCTTCAGGAATAGTGTTTTTATTAAGAGTAATTCATGCCTTATCAAGGGCTTCTTGTAAAAATATTCCTCTTCATGGTCCAACATCAAGCAAGATGAGATGATTATCTGTTCCTCAGCTTATAAGCCTAAAACCTTTTTCTTGTAATTTTTCTGCCAAAAATTTTGCATTTCTCACAATTTGAAAATTTTGTTCTACAAAGCTTGGAGAAAGTGCTTCTCAGAGAGCAACAGCAATAGCAAGAGTTTGATGATTATGTGGTCATCATTGAAGTCATGGAAATACAGCTTTATCTATTTTTTTTCACAAGTCAGGATCTTTTTGTAGTCATAAATCTGTTACCATAATCATCCCCCCTCTTGGTCAACGAAGTGTTTTATGGGTTGTTGTTGTAATAATATGCACATAAGGATTTGGTGAAGGATGAACTCAAGAAACAACAAGTCAAGAAATATGGGCAATATCAGCAGCGACATAAGCCCCTACTTGATGAGCAATTTCTGCAATTTCTTTAAATGGAAATTCTCTTGGATAAGCACTTGCTCCTATCCAAACAAGTTTTGGTTTATTTTCCAAAATAACTTTTCTCACATTTTCTATATCAATATATCCATCCCCTTTTACATGATATTGTACGGAATTAAAAAATTTTCCTGTCATACTTGCACTCCATCCATGAGTCAAATGTCCTCCATCAAGAAGGCTTTGTCCAGCTATTGTATCTCATGGTTCACAAGTAGCACAATACACAGCAAAATTTGCAGGACTTCCAGAATATGGTTGCACATTTACATATGGGACCTTAAATAATTCTTTTGCTCTACTAATAGCAAGTTTTTCTATTTCATCAATATATTCATTTCCTCCATAATACCTTTTTCAAGCATATCCCTCACTATATTTATTAGTCAAAGGAGTTCCAAGTGCTTCTATAGTAGACAAAGAAGCGATACATTCAGACGGAATAAGCTCAAGGGTATTTTCTTGTCTTTCCATTTCTTTAAGCACAAGATCATAACAAAGTGGATCTGTTTTTTTTAAGTTATCAAAATTCATAGTATAAAAATTAAAAAATAAAGAAAAGTAAAAAATCTTTATTTCTAAACAAGTAATTTTTGAGGAAAAATATAATTCATAGTTATTTTATTAAAAAATACTTCTCCATTATAAATTTCTTTTTATTATTTCAAGATATTATATATTTTATTTTCCAAAAATTTCTTTCCCCAAATCTAAAATAAAAGAAAAATCTCCATCTCAAGTAATAACAACATCATAAATTTCTTTGTAAGCGGAAAGATATTTGTCATCTTCTTTATTTAAAAATCCTATTTTTATAATATTTTCATACGGAAAACCTTCTGCCATACAAACATCTCCAAGACTATCTCAAAGCAAAAGAATATTCTTTTTTTTCTCTATTTTATCATACACCGTAGAAAATCCTTCCCTAAGTATTTTTATTTCTTTATTGCAAGTATGAATAATTGGTTTTTTATATTCTATCAACAATCCTTCCTCATTCCAACAAAAATCATTAGAAACGAGGGAAATATTTGAAAATTCAATATTTTTTTCTTGGAGAAAAAACCTCAAAGAATCAACTCCTAATCCACTTGCAGAAAAAATAATCAAAGGGATTTCTTGAGAAGCAAGGAAAGAAAAAAATTCTTTTACTCATTCTCTAATTTGAAGTCTTTTATCTTTCACTAATTCTTCAATCATACTTCTTTGTAAGCCGTATTCTTGCAAAATTTTGAAATGATTTTCCCGCCATTCAAGCATTTTTTCTTTCTTTTCCTTCTCAATTATTTCTATATCTTTTTCAATTGGATGATATGTATTAAAAAGATTAAGTGATTTTTTAGTATATTCCACTCATAAGAAATTTCCTTTTCTTAAAATAGATATAATTGATGGAACCTCCTCTTCATTTACAAAATTTTTGGTAATAGTTCTATCAAAATCAGAAATAACAAAAACATCTTCTTTTTTTCATTTTTTAAAAAGAGTGATTTTTTGTTGAAAGCCTTTTTCATCATTAAAAAATATATTACTTACTTGTATTTTCTTTTTTGTACTCATCTATAGTGATTTGAAATAATTTCTTTTCTTTAAAAGATTGTAGAATTTTTTTTGCTTCTTCTAGTTGTCTATCATATTTTTTTTCATAATCTTCTTTTTTAAATTTTATTTCAATATCAGGGGTAATGCCGGCTTCTTCTATACTTATTCATTTAGGAGTATACCATTTTGCTATAGTAATTTTTAAAAGTCCTCCATTTAAAACATCAAAAGGCTCTTGCACTGATCATTTTCAATAAGTTTTTTCTCCTACAATTATTGCTTTTCCATAGTCTTTTAATGCTCAAGCTGTAATTTCTGAAGCAGATGCTGAATTTCCATTTACTAAAACAACTATTTTTTTATCAAATATTTTTCCATCATTGATACTATAATAATTTTTATTTAAAAATGAATCTCTATATTTTGTTTTTACAAGAACTTCCTTATCTTCTACAAGAAGAGAAAGTATCTCTACGGCACTTTGTAAATATCCTCATCCATTATCTCTTAAATCCAAAATAAGTCCTTCTATATTTTTTGATTCTAATTCTTGAAGAGCCTTTTTAAATTCTTCATAAGTGTTATCTCAAAATATATTTATAATAATATATCCCATCTTTTCTTTTTCTAAATACTTTGAATCAACTGAGGGAATAGTTATTTTTTCTCTTATTACCTCTTTTTCTATAAAATCATTTTCTCCTTGTCTTATAATACTTAATTTTACTTTTGATCCAGCTGGTCATTTTATAAATCAAATCGCATCATATAAATCCTTATCCTTAAGTTCTATTTCTCCTGCTTTTACAATAATGTCTCATGATAAAATTCATGCTTTTTTTGCTGGAGAACCAGATAAAACCATATCAACAGCAACTCAAAGTTCATTTTTTTCTACTATTGCGCCTATTCATTCAAAATCTCAAGATAATGTTTCCTCAAATTGTTTTCTTTCCTTTTTCGTCATAAATTCACTATGTTTATCTCAAAGAGAATCAACCATTCATTTTATCATTCCATCAACAATAACATCTTTTTTTATCCCATCAAAAGAATAATAATTTTCTTTTATATAATTATAGGTTTCCCAAAAATAAGTGAGATCTAAATCTGAAGAATTATTATTGTTAAAAACTCTAGAGTTTTTTTCTTTTGTTAAATTAATATTTTCCTTATTTAAAAACAAAAAACAAGAAAAATACCCAAGCACAAAACTTGTTAAAAAGATTATAAAAATGTATCAATTTTTTCTCCCTTTTTTCACTTCTTCCATAAATAAAATTAAAAATTCTAAAATTTTTTAAACAAAATTTACTATATGTTTTAATGGATAAAAAACAAGTCAATAAAAAATTTTTTATAGTTACAAAAAAATGTAAAAAACTATTTTTGGCTTATAATAAATATTATTTTTAGTGTTTTTACATAAAAAAATTTATTTATATTTTTTAGGTGCATTAAATAAGGAAACTTTAAATTAACATTAAATATTATTAACAATAACATATTTGTATTATTTAAAATAATATAGTACAATAATTAAGTGAATATTAATTTTTAAAAAAATACTTATGCTTTTTGATTTTTTAAAAAAACAATCTAGGAAAGAATCTAAGATAAGAATTTTAAAAACTATGATTTTTTCTCTCCAAGTATGAGATGATATAAAAGAGCTTTATATACAATCTCTTGATATACTTGATGATCAAAATATAGATAAACTTTTTCAAGATATTACTTATTTTACAGAAAAAATAGAATTAAAAGAAATAGAAGATATACAAAAAAATAGCTTTGCTACCGTAAATAATATGACAAAAAAAGAAGCAGAAGAAAAAAAGAAAGATATAAACACTTTTTCGTTTTTACTTAATAATTTATAGATTATGGGAAATATAGAAAATACAAATACAACAAATTTAGAAAATAAACTTTGATCTTTACAAGAAAAAAGTAAAGCATATATTTTAAATTATCAAGAAAATAATACTTATATAGAAAATACTGTTAATAATAATTCAGTATGATATACAGATATATTTAAAAAATATTTAGGATAAATATTGTATAAAAAATATGAAAAAATATAAAGTATCAGTCTCAAAGGGACAGAAAAAATATACGATAATCATTTCTGCTTTTAGTGAAGATGAAGCAAAAGAAAAAATTCATAAAGAATGATACTCTGTTTTAGGTGTTGAAGAGTTTAGTGATAGGGAATTAATAGGACAAAAATTTATTTTTCAAGTAAAAGATAAAGATAAAAAGGAAATAAAAAATTGAATAGTTATTTGAAAAGATATATTCAAAGTTTATTTAAAATTAAGAGATGAACTTTTTTATGATGTCATATATTTATACTCAGAACAAGATAAAAAAAGTGATGAAAAGGAAAAAATAAAAATTATTAATACTCTTCAAGAACAGTATAATATATTAAAATGAGTAAAAATACAAGATCAAGAAAAAGAGGAAGAAAAAAATCAAAGATCTTTATTAAATCAAGAATTCCACCTTAAAAAAGATTTAGAAGAAACATATAAATTAATAGACTTTGTTTTATTTAAATTAAAAAATGTTATAGAAGATAAAAATATTTATAATCTTGATAGTGAGCAAAGATTAAAATTTCAAGATATTTATAATAATATTATTAAAATAAAAAAATCTACAAATGCAGCAAAATTAAAACAAATATGAGAACTTGCTTTGTTAAAAATAGGAAATATTGAATTAAAAAACCTAGAAAAATTAAACACAAAAAAATCAAAAGAACTTCTTAATGAAACAAATAAACTTTTAAAAAACATCTGATCAAATAGACAATTTATAGAAAGAAACAAAGATATAAAAGCATTATTTGAATTATATAGTAGTAATTTTAATAATGCCTTTAAAAAATTTCTTGATATAAAAAACTTTTTTACTCAAAAAAAAGAAGAAATAGATAAAAGCTCATACTCTTACCTAAAAACGGTTATTTTATTAAAAAAATATAAAATAAAATTCCAAGAAAACAGTAAAGAATTAGAAAAAAATTTTTTTCTTTTCCTTCTCCCTTTTAAAAAAAATCAAGAAAAAAAAGCACATATTTTACTAAAAAGAAGAGTGATACAACAAAATATTTCTCTCTTGGAAGCGAAAAAATCATGAAAAATTTATTCCTATACTTTTGTAAAAAAATGATATAATAAGATAATTTGATTTGTTTTATCATATTTTTATTTAATTAAACCGTTTTTATTTTTTATAGTTATTTTTTATAGCTTCTTTTTTATAATTTCTTTTAATCTTCAGTATTATTCTCTTTTGGATGTAAATATAAATTATAATGGACTTTTTTATTTCCTTCTTCTTATTATTCTTCTTGTTTTTACACAACTATCAAAATGATTTATTTCTTTAGTTTTTAATTTTGTAATTTTTACTTTTATATTTATAGTAGGAGTTGTTAATTTTTAATTCATTTTTATGAATTATCTTCTCCTTTTTGTTTCCTTTTTTTTTGGAATAATTTTTAATTTTTTTTATACTCTTTCTCTTGGAAGAGACTTCTTTTTTCATAAAGGATCTTCGGCTTATAGTTTAGAATCTTTGAGTGGAAATATTTTTATAGAAACATTTATTTTTGTTATGTTGGGGATTTTTTTCTTTTTTTCTTTTTCTGATTTTAGTAAAAAAAAGTGAGATATATCAAACCAGCAAGAATTTTGATTTTTTGAGCAATTATGAACCTATATAAAAAATTTTTTTAAAAAATATATTTACTTTTTTTGATTTCTTTTCTTTTATATTTCAAGTTATATTATCCTCAAAAATTATTCTATAGATTTTTCTTATTTTATTTTTATTATTAATTCTATTGTTTTATTTATTTTTTTAATAAACAAAAAAATATTTATTATAAGGGATCTTCTTAGGGTTAATACCATACTTTTTTCTATAATTTATATTGCAATATATAGCCTTAATCTTTTTTGATGAAAGATATGATTTTTTGTCGTAGATTTTATAAACTCTTTTTTTCTTCTTTTTCTCTATATTGTTGTTATTTATTCAGATATGTATGTTTTTAAAAAGGAACGACTTCATTCATTTTTTATTTATTGTTTTAGTGTTTTTCTTTTTTTCTTTCTTATTTTTAACACCCATTTCTTTTTTTCTTCTTTGAGTTTTGTTGTAAGTATTATTTCTTTTTTTCTTTCTTTGATTTTCTTTTACATATTACCAGAACTAAATTTATTTAAAAAAAATATATGAGCACTCAAATATGTTTCTCTTTTTTTAAATTATTTGTGAATAATAAGTGCTTGTATGTATCTCGTTTTTTATGGATTTAATATATTTATATTTTTTATTCTTTTTACTTCTTGAGGATTTAATTTTTTTATTCATCAAAAATTTCAAAACTACATTTCATTTATTTTTTGATACATATCAATACTTATTGCAATGTTTTCTTTTTATTTTCATTTCTTATTTTTTTGAGAACAAAAACATATATTTTTTCTTATTTTTACTGTTTTTTTAGAGGTTTTTAGTATTGGGCTTACTTTTTTTATACAGCTTAAAAATATTTATGATTATATTATTGTTTATGTTTTTTCATATTCTATAATCATATTTTGACTTGTCTATTTCTTTATTTCAAAAGGATTTGATATATTTATATTTTGAATTATCTTATTGTTATTATCTTTATCAATATTTTCCACATATTACAAGATTAATTCTATAAATAAACAAAACAAATAATATGCTTGAGCTTATTTTAGACACAAAAAAAGTAAAAAAAACCAATATATTCTTTTTTGCAGAATCCCTTATTTGTCTTAAAAAACTTGATTTTTTAAAATTAGAAAAACCAATATTAGACAAAATAAAAAAAATTATAAAAGAAAAGAAAAGTGAGACATATAAGTTTTTTTTATGAAATACTCAATTTGAAAACCTCTTCTTTTTTTATTATTCTGGAAAAGAAAAAAAGACAATATTAGAGTTTTTATGAGAACATATCTCAGAACTTCCAGATAATTTTACTATCATTCCCAACGAAGAAAAAAATATACAAATACTTCTTGATATAAGTATTTTATGAAGATATAAGTTTCAAAAATATCTTTCAGAAAAAAAAGAAGACAAAATTTATATGCTTTTAGAGGATGAAAAACAAAAGAAAAATGTAAAAAAAAGACTAAAAACTCTTGAAAATATTATTTTTACGAGAGATCTCGTAGAGACACCAGCATCTGACCTCAGCCCAGAGATTTTTGCAAATATAATAAAAAATACAAAATTTAAAAACACAAAAGTAAAAATTTTGTGACCAAAAGATGTAGAAAAAAAATGAATGGGGCTTTTGTATGGAGTAGGAAAATGAAGTATAAATAAGCCATATTTTGTTATTTTAGAAAAAATAGTAGACAAAAAACTTCCAACAATTGGACTTGTTTGAAAAGGAATTATTTTTGATACAGGATGACTAGATATAAAGCCAGAAGAATGGATGTATCCTATGAAAGATGATATGGGAGGGGCTGCAACAGTTTTTTGAATTATGAAAGAACTAGACGAAAAAGATTTAAAAGTAAATCTTGTTGCTTGAATTCCTCTTGCTGAAAACTCAGTTTCTTGAGAAAGTTATAGACCATCAGATATATTGACTTCATATTCTTGAAAAACCGTACATATAGGAAACACAGATGCAGAAGGGAGACTTGTTCTTGGCGATGCTGTTGCATATCTTTCAAAAAATTATGATTTAACAAGTATTATTTCTCTTGCTACCCTGACTTGAGCTTGTCTTTTTGCTTTATGATTCCGTTATGCTGGAATGGTTGGAGATGATAAAAAAATGATAAATAAGATTTTAGAGTATTCAAAAGATAATTTTGAAAAATATGTAGAACTTCCTTTTGATGATTATTTTATAGAAAAGGTTAAGTCAAAGATAGCAGATTTAGACAATCGGACAAAATGAATTTATGCATGACCAAGTATGGGAGGAGCTTTTATTTATAATTTTCTCACAAAATGAGAAAAATTTGTCCATATAGATATAGCATGAGTTGTTCAAAATAGATATGAGACATATTGACTGTATCCTCAATCAGCCACATGATTTTGAGTAGAGAGTTTGAGTAATATTCTCTCTGACTTATAGTATGAATATTTTAAAAACTATAAAAGATATTATTGCTCCTAAAAAATGTTATTCTTGTAAAAAAGAATGACATTTTTTGTGTCCAGAATGTCTACAAAAAAGACAACTTCATTCAGAGATATGTTATATTTGTAAAAAACCATCAAAAAACTTCCTTCTTCATTATAATTGTAAAAAGGGAACAATTTTAGAATATTTTGAAAAAATAATTATTTTGGCACACTATAAAGATAATTATATTGCAAAACTTATAAAAGACTCAAAATATAATCATAAAAAAGATATTTTAGAAGATATGGCACACTATCTTTCTTCACATATTCTTCACTTTGACAACTTACTCCCCAAAGAAGAATATATAATCATAGCTCCTCCAATGTATTTTCTCAAAAAATGGAAAAGAGGATATAATCATTCAGAAATTCTAGCCAAACATATAGCAGAAAAATTACAAATCCCTTATGATTTTTCTCTTGTAAAAAAAATAAAATACACAAGACAACAATCGCATCTCACAAAAGAACAAAGAGAAAAAAATATTATCTCATCTTTTTCTCTTACAAAAAATGCAAATCAAAAAATACAATGAAAAAATATAATAATCGTAGATGATGTTGTTTCTACTTGAGCAACGATAGGAGAAATAGCAAGAGTTTTAAAGAAATCTTGAGTCAAAAAAATCGTTGCTCTTATAATAGCAAGTGATTAATTTGCAAAACCTTAGACAAATATGATACAATAAGAAAAATACTAATAAAAATTATTGTATGGAAGTGGTAGAACAGCTAGATTTATTTCCAAATCATAGAAAAGTACATTTTGTAGCAGAAAATGTAAATACTTTAATACAAGGTTGTTTTCAAATACATTTTAATTCCCCTAAAGATGTTTCTTGAGAATATTTTGTTCTTATAAATAAAAGAAATGAAATAATAAAACAATGAAAAAATTATAAAGGAATCTTTATGATTCGTCACAAAAAAGAAGATTGAGAAATAAAAGAATTTGAGGTGTCTGTATCTTTTAAAACAAAACAACAACAAATAAAAAAATGGGATTCTCCTAATGAGGATCCAACAACAAATACAACATTTGAAAATATTAAGATAGATAAGATAATACTTCAGGATGGAAAAGTTTTTTTATGAGAAGAATTAGCAATATATAAAAAAAGAACAGATGAGTTAAAAATAGTTTTACATCATTTATTAATAAAGATTGAGAGATGATTACTAGTAATAAATTGATGTGACTTAATTCGCTAAAAAATTAAATCAAAAAACATTCTTGCATATATTTGGATTTCTCTTACAATGGAAATTTAGTTTTATATGCTAAAAATTTTTATGTCAGAGTTTTTACAAGTTTACTGAGCAAAGACCCATAATCTTAAAAATATAAATGTAAAAATCCCAAAAAATAAAATGGTAGTTATTACAGGACTTTCAGGAAGTGGTAAATCAAGTCTTGCATTTAATACGATTTATTCTATTGGGCAACAAAAGTACCTAGAAAGTCTTTCAAGTTATGCAAGGATGTTCATAGGGGGAATGAAAGAAGAAGCTGAAATAGATGAAATTTCAGGCCTTTCCCCAACGATTAGTATAGACCAAAAGACAACCAACAGAAATCCAAGAAGTACAGCGGGGACTATCACAGAAATTTATGATTATTATAAATTATTGTATCTTAATGTAGGAGATAGAAAATGTCTTAAATGTGGAAGTATTATCAAAAAAGATACTATTTCAAATATAGTTTCAGATATTAGTTCCTATCAAGTGGGAACAAAATTTATCATCAAATCACCTCTTTATAAAGACAAAAAAAATACTTCTCTTGAAAAGATAAAAAAAGAAATTCTTGATTTATGATTTATAAGATTTTCTCTTAATGGAAAGATTTATACAGTAAATGATGATATTGTAGATACAAAAGAAGACTCTTACAATGTAGACATTGTTGTAGACAGACTTGTTGTCTGAGATTACGAAAAAAATGACTCGGATATAAAGAGACTCAAAGATAGTCTTGAGCTTTCTTTTAGAATTTCTTGATGATTTGCAAACATAGATTTTCTTATTTCGGAGACAAAAACAAAAACTTATAAATATTCAAGTGTTTTTGTTTGTCCCCACTGCTCTTATGTTCCAGAAAAACTTGATATATCATCATTTTCTTTCAATAGCCATAATGGTGCTTGTCCAGATTGTCATTGACTCGGGGTAAAAACCGTATTTCTTGAAGAAAATATTATAAATTTTAATCTTTCTTTAGAAGAAGGAGCTGTTATTGTCCCTTGATTTTGAACTTATTTTCATGCCCTTATAAAGGCGGTAGGTGAAAAATATCCTCTAAGAACGAGAGTTCCTTACAAAGAATTAACAAAAAAAGAAAAAGAAATAGCTCTCTATGGGACAGGAGAAACTCAATATAAAGTAAAGTTTACAAATGATTATGGTGTAGTAAATACTTACAATTCAAAATTTGAATGAGTTATGAACACTCTTAATAGAAGATTTTTTGAATCGGCTACTTTTGAAGAAAATAAACTTATGGATTTTGTAACAGAAATAGATTGTCCTGAATGTAATGGAAAAAGACTTAAACAAGAAAGTCTTACTGTTTTTGTTGGAGGAATTGATATTTGAGATTTAAGCAATAAGACGGTAAAAGAATCGCTTGATTTTTTTACAAATCTCAATCTTTCTTGATCAAAAGATAAAATATCAAAAAATATACTTAAAAACATAGTTGAAAGATTAGAATTTCTCGCAGGAGTTGGGCTTGGTTATATTACTATGGCAAGAAAATCAAATACTCTTTCTGGAGGAGAATCTCAAAGAATTAGACTTGCAACACAACTTGGAACAAAACTTGAAGGTATTATATATGTACTTGATGAGCCATCTATTTGACTTCATCCAAGAGACAATGATATGCTTATAGGAAACTTAAAAAAATTAAGAGATATAGGAAATACTTTGATAATAGTAGAACATGATGAGGATATTATGAGAGAAAGTGATTATATTATAGATATTGGTCCATGAGCCTGAATACATTGATGAAATATAATATTTGAGTGAAAATTTGAGCAAATTATAAAGGATAAAAACACACTTACTGGAAAATATCTTTCTTGAGAAATTGATATAAAAATAGACAGAAAGGAAAGAAAAAAAGAGCATTTTCTTGAGTTAAAATGAGCAACTCATCATAACCTCAAGAATGTAGACATAAAAATTCCTTTGTCTATATTCACAGTTATTACAGGGGTTTCTGGATGAGGAAAATCAAGTCTTATAAACGATACTCTTGCTGTCTATCTTCAAAATAAACTTAATGGAGCAAACCATTCCTATGGAAATTTTAGAGAAATAAAATGACTAGAATATCTTGATAAAATTCTTGTTATAGATCAATCTCCCATTTGAAAAACACCAAGAAGTAATCCAGCAACATATACAGGAGTTTTAACCTATATAAGAGAAGTTTTTGCTGCGACTTATGATGCTCAAATAAGAGGATATGGACCGTGAAGATTTAGTTTTAATACAAAAGATGGAAGATGTAATATTTGTGAATGAGATGGGGTAAAAAAGATAGAAATGCACTTTCTTCCACCAATTTATGTAGAGTGTGAAGAGTGTCATGGAAAAAGATTTAATTATGAGACATTAGAAATAAAATATAAGGGAAAAAATATTGCAGATGTTCTTGATATGACGATAGAAGAAGCAATTGATTTTTTTGCGAGTCATCCAAAGATTTTAAGAATTTTAAAGGTGCTAGAAAATATTGGTCTTGGATATATAAAACTTGGTCAATCTTCGACAACTCTTTCTTGATGAGAAGCACAAAGAATCAAGCTCGCAACAGAACTTGCTAAAAGATCAACAACAAAAACAATTTATGTACTTGATGAGCCAACAACAGGACTTCATTTTCAAGATGTAGAAAAGCTTCTTATTCTTCTTCATTGACTCGTAGATAAGGGGAATACCGTTGTTGTAATAGAGCATAATATGAATGTCATAATGAATGCGGATTATATTATAGACATTGGACCAGAAGGATGAAATGCTTGATGAGAAATTGTTGTTAGTGGTGATTTGGAAGCATTGATGAAATGTGAAAAAAGTTTTACAGGTCATGCTATAAAAAAATATTTAAAAAAATAAATAATTATGATGGATTTTTTACAAAAAAATACTGATATAAGTCATTTATCAAATTTTAAAACCAAAGCATTTTCAAAATATTACTTTGAAATAAATAAAGAAAGCGATATAGAGCTTTTGGGAGATATTTTTGATTTTGCTGAAAAAGAAAATGTAAAAACACTGTTTATTTGAGGGGGAACAAATCTTCTTTTTGCTTTTGATATCTTTGATGGAATTATTATCAAAAATAATCTTTTGGGGTGGTTTTATGATGAAGACAGTAAAATTTTGTTTTCATATTCTTGAGAAAAAACTTGGGATATAGCCTCATGACTAGAAACTGAATACAATCAAAAAATCTGGCATCGTTTTATTGGGCTTCCTTGAAGTATAGGAGGAGCAGTTTTTTGAAATGCTTGATGTTTTTGACTAGAAACAGAAAACAATTTTTTGGAAGCAGAAGTGTATAATCTCAAAACAAAGAAAAGAGAAACACTCAATTATGAAAAAATGGATTTTTCCTATAGAAGCTCAATTATTAAGAAAAAAGAGCAGTATTTTATCATAAAAATTGTTTTTGACTTGGCAGAAAAAAAAGAAAAATATAAAAGTGATGTAGATAATATTATTTTTAGAGAGACGATTCAACCAAAAGGAAATAGTGGAGGAAGTTTTTTTAAAAATCCAAGTAAAGAGTTTTCAGCAGGAAGACTTCTTGAAGAAGTTTGACTGAAAGGATTTCATCTTTGAGGAGCTTATTTTAGTGAAAAACATGCAAATTTTTTGATAGCTTCAGAAAACTGTACTTGGAAAGACTTGATAACACTTATAGATTTGGCAAAAACAAAAGTAAAACAACAATTTAATATGGAGCTTGAAAGTGAAGTAAGAATTATTTTTTCATAAAATTTTATGATGATGAGGATTCAAAAATATTTAAGTGAGTCTTGAATTTGTTCAAGGAGAAAAGGAGAAGAGCTTATAGAAAAATGACTCATAAAGATAAACGGAGAAATTGCTAAAATAGGGCAATCTATAGATCCAGAAAAAGATATTGTTGAGATGAATGAACAAGAAATAAAAAAACAAGAAAAGCTTGTATATTATGCCATCAATAAGCCAAGAGGTGTTTTGACAACTTGTGCTCAATATGGAGAAAAAAATGTCATAGATATTGTAGATATTCCTGAGAGAGTTTTTCCTATAGGGAGGCTTGATAAAGATACAACAGGACTTCTTTTACTCACAAACGATGGAAGACTTGCAAATTATTTGATGCATCCAAGATATGAACATGAAAAAGAATATATTGTGGAAACATTTTGAACTATTAGTGATGAAGATTTGCAAAAAATGGCATCTTGAGTTTTTATTCTCTGAAAAATGACAAGAAAAACAGAAATAAAAAGAATAGCTTCTTGAAAATTTTCTATTATCTTAAAAGAATGAAGAAATAGGCAAATTAGAAGAATGGTAGAATCAGTGGGAAATAAGGTGAAAAAACTCAAAAGAATTCGTATAGAAAATATTGCTTTATGAAATCTTGATATAGGGCAATATAGACCACTTACTTCTCAAGAAATCAGTATTTTGTGAGATAAGCTTTGAATACATCTTGGATAAATCAAATTTTTATTTTTCTTGAGCAAGGAGTTTTTTTATTTCTGAAAACTCTTTTTTTATATGTATCAAAATATTAAGAAGACTTGTTTTTAGTTCTTTTTCATTTTCAAAACTACTTATTTTAAAATTTGCTAATTTTGTGCTTTCTTTTTCCAAAGCAAGAAGATGGGTATATATTTTTTTATCATTTTTAGAAGGAAGCCTCTCCTGTTTTATATTATCTTTAAATCTTTTTATAATAGCATTCATTTGAATTCTTATTTTTTCTACAAAAACACTATATTTTGTCTGTTTTTCTTTTGCTTCTTGTTTTATTTGCATTGTTTTATTTTTGAGATAGGTTTTTATATCCCTATTGATTACTTTTATTCTTGCTATTGCTCTATTCATTACATTTTCTGCAACTTCTTTTTCTACTTTATCTGTTTGTATCTTTCTGAGAGCAAAAATTATTGTTTGTATTTCGCTTGTAGTTTTTTCTATAATAATATCATTTTTTATTCCATTATTTTTTTTAAAATCATTGAGCTCAGTAGTATATTTTATAAGGTATTTTTCTATTAAACTCGCTCATTTTATATTTACTTCTGTATTTTTTTCATTTGGATTTTCACTGATTTTTATTTCTGCAAAGCTTTCAGCAAAACAAAAATGAGAAAAAGATATTATCCCCAATATAAGCACGAGTATTTTCAAAAATCATTTCATTTTTTTTGTTTTAATCGTATATTTATGTTCTTGTAAATATTATACAAGAATTGTATTTTTATCAAGTTTGAATAATAAAAAATGAAAAAAATCGCAAAATTTTTTTTCTCTGGGCTTTTAACTTATGCTATCAATATGGGATTGACCTATATTTTAGTAGATTGGCTCAATGTTTGAGAAAAAATAGCTTATTTTAGCTCTCTTTTGATTATTACTATTATAAACTTCACAATTTCTTTACAATTTACTTTCAAGAAAAACTTTAGTTTACGAATTTTTTGAATGTATACTTTTTTTCTTATATTTTTCTCTGTTATCAATTATTTTCTTGTAATATTTTTAAAAAGTACAATTTCTTGATCAAACTTATATATCCTTATATTTTTTGTTACAAGTTTTATTTTTGTTTTGAAATATTATTCGTATGATACATTTGTATTTAAGTAATTAAAAATTTTATGGAATATATTGCTCTTGATCTGGAAACAACAGGGCTTGATAATAAAAAAGACAAGATTATAGAAATAGCTCTTGTTTTGTTTGATAGCCAGACTTATGCAATAAAAGAAAGTTTTACAAGTTTTGTAAATCCTCTTCTTCTTATTCCTGAACTCAATGAAAATATAACAGGAATTACAAATGATGATGTAAAAGATGCTCCTGTTTTCTCTGAATTAAGGGAAAAAATAGAATCTTTTATTGGAGAAAGACCAATTGTAGGGCATAATGTATTTTTTGATATAAATTTTTTAAAAGAAAATAATATTTCTCTTAAAAATAATAGGGTTATAGATACATTTTTTCTTTCAAATATCCTTTTATTTACAGAAAACTCACTTAATCTTGAATCACTTTGTTCTTATTTTTGAGTTCCTTTTGAGGGCTCTCACAGAGCATTAAATGATACAATTGCAAGTATAACTCTTTTTCAAAAACTTATACAACTCTTTCATTCTCTTGATGAAGAAAAAAAAGAGATGCTTTATTTTATATTTTCACAATCCTTTGATTCACACATTCTTCACATAAGAGATTTTCTTTTTTGATGAGAAAAAAAAGCAAAAGAAAGGGAATTTTTTATAAAAAATATATTGGACAATCTAGACAAAAAAATAAAACCCCAAGAAAAAGAAATAAAATTAAGCTCTTTGGAAAGCCAAAAATATAGTGACATAATTGAAAAAATACCAACACTCTCCTTTAGAGAAAATCAACAAAAATTGATGGAAATCATTTTTGAAAATATGGAAAAATCAAAAAAAACAGTGATAGAAGCACCAACAGGTTCAGGAAAAACAATTTCATATCTTTTTCCTGCAATTTTTCATTCTCTTAAATCATGAGAAAAAGTTTTTATTTCTACCAAGACAAAAGCTCTCCAAGATCAGATTTTTTATAAAGATATACAAGAAATAGAAAAATATTTTTCTTATAATTTTTCTTATGTGAAGATTAAGTGAAAAAAAAATTATTTTTCTGTTTATTCTTTTTTAAACTTTTTCTTTGATGGGCTTATGGAATATGAAAAAGTGTCTTTTTCGTCCAAAATAGTTTTATGGCTCTATCAAACGGAATATTGAGAACTTGATGAACTTAATTTTTATTGAGATGAGTTTGGTTTTGTCAAGAATGTCAATGCAGATTATATACGAGTACTTTCAGAAGAGAACCCTTACAAAAAATATGAGTTTTATTATAAGATAAAAGAAAATCTCAAGGAAGCAAATATTGTTATACTCAATCACTCACTTCTTTTTTCGGATATTGTCATAGATGGAGAGTTATCAAAAACGATGGAAAATCTCATCATAGATGAAGCACATAGTATAGAAGATGTAGCTACAGAAACATTAAAAAAGAGATTTTCTCTCCAATGATTTTTATCCGTATCTCACTTTGTTTATACTCAGCATATAAAAAATAATCTTAATGCAGAGGCATTCACAAAGCAAGTAGAAATACTTGAAAGAGATTTTTCACTTTTTCAGGATGTATGTATTTCTTTTATTGCAAAAAAGTACAATATACGAGGAGATTATATTTATTTTCTTCTTCAAGACCCTTATTTTTTTCAAGAGGATTTTTTGTGAATTGTAAGTGGAATAATAAAAAAAATAGAAAATCTTATACTCCTATTAAAAGAAAAAAAAGAGCTTGATATAGCTAGTGAAATAGGATATTTGGAAGATATAAAACAAGTATTTCTCGTTTGTTTTTCTCCTGATTCAAAAAAAGAATTTATTCCAACAATGTCATACAATGAAAAATATGGAGTTTCTGTAGAATATACCTATCTTAATATAGGAGAATTTTTACAAAACCGTATTTGGGAAAGGACAAAAAATGTATTTCTTCTTTCAGCAACTCTAAAAATAGGAGAAAACTTTGATTATATTATTTCTTCACTTTATCTTCACAATTGATTTGATTTTTATTCATTTAAGTCAGATTTTGATTACCAAAAACAAGCAACCCTTCTTATTCCTGATGATTTATGAAGTATAAAAAATAATTTTTCTCAAATAAGTGATTTTTTAATGACACTTATTGAAAAATTATCATGAAATATGCTTATTCTTTTTACTTCTCTGAGTGCAATAAAAAACTTTTATTTCAAGGCAAATCTCCCACTAAAAACAAAATGAATTCATCTTCTTGCTCAGTCTATTTTTGGAAGTAAATACAAAATACTTAATCTTTTTCAAAAAAAGAGTGATACAAGTGTCATTGTATGAACAGATAGTTTTTGGGAATGAGTAGACCTTCCTTGAGATGATTTACAGTATCTTGTTATTCATAAGTTTCCTTTTTTGGTTCCATCTGACCCTATTTTTGAGGCAAGAAGTAGGCTTTACAGAGATTCTTTTTCTGAATATTCTCTTCCTAAAGCTATTATAAAACTCAAACAAGGATTTTGAAGACTTATCAGAACAAAAACAGATACTTGAGTGATTATTCTGCTTGATGATAGAATTTTTTCTACAAAATGGGGAAAAGAATTTTTTAAATCATTTCCTACAGATATCAATGTAAAACAGTTAAAAACAAAGGAAATTCTAGAATTTTTTGAAAAATAAAATAGAAGAAAATGTTTTTTTAAAAGAATTTTATCTATTTTAATAGATTCTTGCTGAAGTTTATACCCGTATGGGTACAGAAATGATAAAAGGTTAATTTTTCATACTTTTATTAAAAAGTAAAGATGTTTTTTTGGAAAACTCTCTTTCAATATGTTACAATAAGGAGGTAATTATTTAATAATCCTTTTTTATGCTAGAAGAAGAAAAAAAAGAGAATTTAACTCCTTCTCATAATATTTTTGAAGACTTCTCTACTGATGCAAGTCTTTCCGAAGATATTACAAAACTGGAGAAAACAAAAAAACATGATAGTATTTATTATCTTAATGTTATCTCCTCTCTTTTAAAAGGAATAAATATAATCTTATTTATTTTTATAGCCTTTTCATTTTTTTATATAACAATTCAAAAGAAAACAGAAACTCTTGGTTTAGCTTTTTTGGAACCTATTTGTTGACTTTTTCTTTGAGATACACCTCCTTCTAATTCTTGTTCTTGAGTTAATTATGCAAAACTTGAATATAATAAAGATTTAGAAGAAACAAAAAAATCTCAATTTTGAAAAATATCAAATGTCATAGGAAACCTCTACTCTTTTGAAAATTTTATTTATTCAAAAGAAGTAAGTTTTCTTCTTGATAGAGCAAGAAATAGAGTAAAACCCTTAGAAATTATTTCAAAATTTGATGCAATAAAAAACAAATTTGATCCAATAGAAAAATGAAGAATCCAGTGTTATGATATTATTATTGAAAAAACAAATCTTTTCAGAATGACCTGTGAATCATATTCTTCAGATTGGGATAAATCTATTATTTGATTTGCTTGATCAAAGGATTCTCAAGATGTTGTTAATGGAACTTCTATAACTCTTGCAAACAGTTTTATAAACTTCATTAATAAAAATTCAAAAGATTTCACCATTATAAATAAACAAAAAATCTTTTCTACAGAGCCATTTTTTGGTAATTGAAGTTATACAAAGAAAACTATTTTTGAGCTTTCTTTAAAGTACAATGATAATAACTTATAATCTTTAGCTTTCTACAATATGGAAAATACAAATAGAAAAAGAATAACACTTCTCCAAATTATTATATTTAATAGTGTTGTTTTACTTATACTTATAATCATACTTATTGTTAATATTATTCCAAATATAAGCTTGTATGAGGAAGAGAAAAAAAATCTTAATACCACATATAAAGAGCTTACACTTATAAAAGAAAGAGGAATAGATTATGAGCAATTTGTTAATGTTATGGCAAAAAACCCTATTAAAGATGCTTATCTTGAGGCTCTTATTAAGACAATTTCCAAAGATTTTTACGACAAAAATATTTTAAATACTCAAAAACAGGGTCTTTTTGATGACTTCATAAAAAGTAAAGAGTTATATCTTGAAAAAAAGACAAAAGAAAGAGATGTTTCAGAAAGGCAAAAAAGTGTACAAACGATTTTTCCGGAATATACAGGAAATTCACTTATAAAAAATGAACAAGCTCTTACTGATTTTAAATTTATTAATTATATAGAATCAATATTGTATACTTTTAATCTTGTTTCAATAGATTCTATAGGAGTTTCAGATGTTTTGGTGGTAGATGATTATATAAGCCAAGATTCAAAAAAAATGGAACAAGGAGTTAATCCAAGACTTTACTATATTCCTCTTCATTTAAAAATTGTTTGAAGAAAAACAGATATTGTTGATTTTCTTCATTTTGCAGAAAATGTTTGAGCAATTAGTATTGAAAATGGTCATTTTACAGTCTTTAATGATAAAAAATTGAGTCAAAAACTTGGTGAAGAAGAATCTACGGATTACAATATTTATAACAATCAAGTATTTGATATAGAAAATATAAGAATGCAAGAATATATTGATTCGGATGCAATAAATATTAGAAATGAAGAACAAAGTATAGAAGATTTTATAAAATCAACTCAAGGAAATGAAAAATTTAACTTTGAAATAGCGATGAGATTTTATGTAAAATGAATGCCAGACTATCAAATAAAAAATTTCATAAAAACAACTCTTGAAAAATATAATGATCTCAAAAAAGAAAGTAATATACTTTTGGTAAAAATGAATAAACTCAAAGCTGATTCAAGTACTGATATTATTACTATTAATAGATTAAGAAGTGTTGATTTTGATCTAAAGGTTATGGAAACAGAAATAAAAAATCTAAGAAATCTATATACAAAATCTGCTTCAGACATAGAACCAGCATATAAAGAAGCAATGAGAATTAACAGTATTTTTGAAACACTTGAGTCTATCTTACAAAAAAATAAAAAAATAATAGAAAACTTAGAAGCTAATAAAAAATAAAAATGACAGCAAAAGAAGTAATAGAAGCACTAAAAGATCTCGTATACAAAGGAGACAATATACAAAAAATATGTGACTATATGATACTTGGGGCCGTATTATGAGGGTCTTCTGATATCCATATAGAGCCACTTAATTCTTTTGTAAGACTGAGATATAGAGTAGACGGAGAATTAAGAGAAGTATTAGAATACCAAAATTTTCTTCATTCTTGAATTGTAGCAAGACTCAAAATTCTTTCTGATCTCAAAATAGATGAAACAAGAATTCCTCAAGATGGAAGAATTAGTCAAACAATAGATGGAAACCCTCTTGATTTGAGAATTTCTACCCTTCCAACTGTTCATTGAGAAAAAGTAGTAATGAGAATCGTAGATAAAACAAAAAAAATTCCGACACTTGATACCCTTTGAATAGAGGGAAAAAATTTCAGACTTATAAAAGAAGCAATTGAGCTTCCAAATGGAATCATACTCAATAGTGGACCAACAGGGTCTTGAAAAACAGCAACTTTGTATTCTATCCTTACTATACTTAATCAAGTAGATGTAAATATAATGACCTTTGAAGATCCAGTAGAAATACAAGTAGATGGAATCAATCAAAGCCAAGTAAAACCAGATATTGGATACTCCTTTGCAAATGGACTGAGAACAGCTCTTAGACAAGATCCAGATATCATAATGGTGGGGGAAATAAGAGACAAAGAAACCGTTGATATAGCCATAGAGGCGAGTTTGACAGGACACCTTGTCTTGTCTACAATCCATACAAATAGTGCAGCAGAAACAATTACAAGAGTACTCAATATGGGAGTTCAGCCATTTTTACTCCCAGCCTCTTTTAATATTATCATTGCTCAAAGACTCGTAAGAAAATTGTGTCCACATTGTAAAAAAGCCCTCTCTCTCAATGAAATAGGAAATACAACTCTTGCAAATATAAAAAATTCACTTTCTCTTACTCCAAAAGAAGAATTACAAGAAAGAGTAGGAGAAAAACTAAAAAATCCTACATTTTATGGTCCTGTTGGATGTCCACAATGTGATAATCTTGGCTATAAAGGAAGAATGTGAATCTTTGAAGTATTAGAAATAACGGCAGGAGTAAAAGCTATGATTCTTCAAGGACAATCTGCTTTTAATATAAATAAACAAGCAATACTTGATGGAATGATATCTCTTGAACAAGATGGTATTATGAAAGCTCTCAATGGAGAAACTTCACTTGAAGAAGTCTATAGTGTTGCAAGATCACAAAATGGATAATATTTTTTAATTACAAAAAAATGTCAGCAAATATACAAACAGATAAAATAGAGGAATTAAAAAATTTGAGAAAAATAACACTTCTTGACAAGATAAATGAGTATATTATTTCTGTTCAGGGTTTGAGAATAAAAGACAAAGTAATTTTTTTCCGTCTTTTGGCAACAATGCTTAATTCAGGAATTACTGTAATGAAGGCTCTTTCTATACTTGAAAAACAAGAAAAAAATAAAATAGTAAAAAACATATTTTTCTCTATGGGAAATATGCTTGAAGATGGTAAAAATCTTTCAGAAGCAATGATAGAGTTTCCAAATTCTTTTACAGATGCTGAAATAGGGATGGTAAAAGCAGGGGAAAAAACTTGAAGACTTAATGATACTCTTACTGATCTTGCGACACAGGTAGAAAAAATTGCTTCTATTTCATGAAAAATAAGAGGAGCAATGATCTATCCATGAATGATACTTACCGTTGTGCTTGGAGTTATTATTGTAATGATGACAATAGTTGTTCCAAGACTTATAGGTATATTTAATTCAAAAGAAGCTCTTCCACAATCTACAAGAGTATTGATAGGAATATCAGATTTTTTTGTTGCTTATCGGCTTTTTATTGTTTTTTGATTATTTATAGCTTTTTTTGTTTTCAATATTTGGAGAAAATTTCCTACAGGAAAATACTTTTTTGATGATTTTATACTAAAAATTCCAGTATTTGGCGAACTTAACCAAAAACTGATTCTTTCAAAATTTGCAAGAGTGTTTTCAGGACTTTTAAGCTCTGGAGTATCTATCGTAGAAGCAATAAGAATAGTTTCAGAAGCCGTAGGAAATGAAGTATATAGACAAAGAATTCTCTTACTTGTAGAAGATGTAAAACAATGAATGAAGCTTTGAGAATCTCTTGAAGCAGACAAAATGTTTCCAGATATGATGGTGCAAATGATACAAGTTTGAGAACAAACAGCAAAAGTAGATCAAACTATCTCAAAAGTTGCTGATTTTTATGATGAACAAGTAGACAATATGGTAGCAATCCTTAATAAACTTCTTGAACCATTTATCATTATATTTCTTGCTGTCATTGTAGGGTTTATTGCTATAGCAATAATGCAACCAATTATGAATCTTGCAGATACAGTTTCACAAGCTTAAAGAATTAAAAAAAGACCGGTCTTCCTCACTCAAGACCGGTCTTAAAAAAAACAAAGACCGGTCTTCCTCACTCAAGACCGGTCTTAAAAAAAACAAAGACCAGTCTTCCTCACTCAAGACCGGTCTTAAAAAAACCAAAGACCGGTCTTCCTCACTCAAGACCGGTCTTAAAAAAAACCAAAGACCGGTCTTCCTCACTCAAGACCGGTCTTAAAAAAACCAAAGACCGGTCTTCCTCACACTCAAGACCGGTCTTAAAAAAACCAAAGACCGGTCTTAATAACCCCGGGGTATTTAAGACCCCGGGGTTTTTGTTATGGGTAAACTCAAAAACCGGTCTTCGCTATGAAAAGACCGGTCTTAATCTAAAGAAATTAATTATACAATAAAAATGGCTATTTGACGACATTTTTCTTATGTGAAGAATGTGTGAAGTTTGCACCCCACCATTTGACTTTACCCTCTATAATCAATATAATGCCCGAGCATTGAATTTTGCTCATTAAAATAACCTGAAAAATCAAAAAAATGAGATTAAAATTTTAATATAATTAAAGTTTTAATTCGCAAATCGTTTCTTTGGAACTACAACTTTGGAAGAAAGTTTTTTATATCATCCACAAGAGAGACCGGTCTTTTTAAGAAGACCGGTCTCCGTCGGTGAGACAAACGACCGGTCTCTGGCTCCGCAAGATATAAAGACTCTCTCCCAAAGTTGTGTCGACAAAAAACAACGGCGGGTTAAGGCTTTAACCATTTATTGCGAACGAAAGTGAGCAATTTTATTTCTTAACTTATAGGACACTATGAGTAAATTATTGAAAAAATTTACTGCTGCAATGAGTGCTGTTGCGATTCTTTTTTCTATCGTAACACCAGTTGCTGGAGTAAATGCTGCCTATTCTTCAAGTCTTGATGCTGCAAACAAATTAGCATCAGTTGGAGTTATAGTGGACCAATCTGCAAATCCTGCGGATTACAGACTTGGTGATAATATCTCTAGAAGAGAATTAGTGAAAATCGCTGTTCTTCTTTCTAGTGCTGAATTAAATACTGCTTATGCAGGAAAATTTAGTGATGTTCCTTCAACAGATTGGGCATGGAAATATGCTGAAACAGCTGTTGATGAAGGAATGATCGCAGCTAATGCTACATTTGCTCCTGCGAGAAATGTAACAAAAGCAGAAGCTTTAAAAATGGTTATGAATGCAACTGATGTTGAAAAAGTTGGTTCTGACTCAGTTTGGGCTAAAAATTATGTAGACGGAGGTGTTGCTGCTGGTATAGTAGAAACTTTCTCTGACTATGATACTGCTGCTCAAAGAGGATGGATTTT